>DAIQBK010000067.1:0-2596 GCA_036781205.1 Myxococcaceae bacterium | reverse complement strand
ACGCATTCCACTCGATTTCGATCTCCTGGTCGGGCGGCAAGCTGCTCAGGTTCACCAAGCGCTTCGTGTCCGCGATCGTTTGCTTGTCGAATGATGACATTCTCGTAGCGAGCGCGTCGACGAACGCGTCGAGTTCAGCGTCAGGCAGTGCGCGATTGACGTAGCCATAGAGCTCGGCCAGATCGCCCGGGATATCGTCGGCTCCGAGCAGGACCTCGAGTGCACGTCCCCGGCCGATCAAGCGGGGCAATCGCGCCATGGGACCGCCACCGGGTACAAGTCCGACTCCTACTTCAAACTGCGAGAAGATTGCCTTTTCGCGGCTGGCGAAGCGCATGTCGCTCGCAAGTGCCAGCTCGCTCCCGACGCCGGTCGCGCGCCCACGCACCGAAACAATCGACACGACCGGAGCACGGCTCAGCCGCACAAGCAGGTCGGGAAGCTGCGCCAAGCCTGTTGGGCCCGGCGGAAGGCTCGTAGTCTCCTCGGGGCTCGCAAGAAAGTCGTAGTGCGTGAGGAAAAATCCATCAACGGCGCTGTCAAAGACGACAACCTTGACTTGCTCATCAGTCTCGAGCGCCGTGATGATCTCGTTCAATTGCGGGATGGTCTCCGGCCCGAAAATGTTGAGGGGAGGGTGGTCGAACGTGACTCTCCAGTACGTGGGCGACCGCCGCGCAAGACGAATCTCCCTGGAAGCTTCTGTCCCGTAATTCTCACTCTTCATGTTTTGGTCTCCTTTGCTGCTTCGGTCCTGTTTGATCCCCGGCCCTGTAGCTTCTCCGTTCCAGAGAGGCTTCGTTAGGGTGCGTTATGTGGCGGCCCTACGTAAGGAAACTCGGGTATCAGATCGGTGTGAGGCCCTACGTTGTCCCCGGTCACCTTCCCATTTGTGAGAACGCGCATGAAAATATCGAACGCATCGTCGGTGAGCGTCCGGCCGTTACGGGGAAAAGACGCCGGGCGTGTTGGGTCGTAAAAGAGGACATCTGGGAGCAATGTCCCCGCTACCCGCCTGGCCTCGGCCGGCGAATATCCACCCGTGTGCTCCAGGGCGTGTGCGAAAGCGGCAATGAAACGCCCATCCTCAGCCGGTTCACCCGCGAGGTAGGCATCCCTCTCTTCGGGAAGCAAGACGGCCTGCGCAGGACGAGCTCCGCGCTCCGCCTGGGTCCAACCGCCCCCATCACCCGCCGCGAGTGTGCGCGCCCACAAGCGAATCTCCTTCATCCCCAGAGCAGAGTTCGGCACTTCGAGGACGATGCTGCACACATCTTTGTCAGCGAAGAAATCGTCGCCCGTGAACCGCAGGTTGTTCTTCGCGCCTTCCACATCGCAGAAGAATGGATCGCTGCGCCAGCCCGCGAAGAAGCGATACTCACCTGCCTTTGTGATCCGCACCTCCCGCCCAGTCGAAACGGGTGCCCTCTCGACAATGACGTGCCCTCCCTCGTCGGTCCCGGCGGCTTGCGCGCCGTCAACGCGGCGGAGGGTTGCGGTTTGTGCGCCGTCCCCGGAGGGCGAGAAGCGCACCTGGTAGGCGATGTCGGCAACCGCATCACCATCGGTATCGATTTTGAGCTCGTACATCGCTGCAGGCGCGAAGGGCTCTATGGTAGTTGGCCCGGGAGGGCTCTCGCCGGCAGAAGGATGCACATTCATGATGAGAATCGATTTCTCGGAATCTCCCGGCTTGGGAAAGGCATACAGATCAGTGAAGTCCAGTTGGGCGTTCCCGAGTGGAAAGCCGAAGTCGGGGCCAGAATAGTGATGCGACATGGATTACTCCTCGTTACTGGAACGCGGCTCGCTATTACTGCGCGTCCAGCCAGGTGTTCGACCCGGCCAGTTTGACCGCCACGTTCGTGAAGTGGATGCTCAGCGGCTTGCCGTCGCCCGATCCGGGGCGATCCAGTGCGATGAGCAGCGGTCCAGCCTTCTTGTAGTTGGCGAAGGTCGTCAGGTAGACGCTAGGCGGGGCGTTTACGCGGTGAATTTCGAGTTCCCGCACCCGGCCGTCGTTGCCGACGTACAGTGTCCAAGCGTCAGCCGGCGTGTAGCCGCCCTCGGAAGGATAGTTCATCTCGACTTTCTCGGCGGAACCTTTCCCCAGCGGCAGTTTCTGCTTGCCGGCATCCTGAACCGTAGCGCTGGTATCCCAGACGATATGGAAGGCAAACAGAAGGTTGTACTGATCGTTGTTGAATGCGGGATCGATTTCGTTCTTCACGACCGCGCTCTGGCTCGCGAGCTGGGAGCGCGAGTACGTGACCTTGACGGGGTTCCCGTCCTTGTCCTTCCCGTCGTACGAGACCCGGTCCGTCTTCGGCTCCCAGACCCAGGAGCGGGAGGTCTTCAGCCTAAGCGCGGGCCAATCGACGTTGAACGTGTAGCGGATCGCCTCGACTTGATCCCACGAGTCGAGACCGTAGGTCTTGGCAATCTGGTCGGCGATGGCCGGGCGCTGCTGCGCCGACACACGTGCCGAGGGACAAATCACTCCGATCAACAGAATACCGATCACGGGAACGCGGCTTGCTTTCGTCATAAGGGCTCCTCTGGGTGGCAGGCAATTTCGATTCGCGAGGTTCAGCGG
>DAIQBK010000066.1:0-4672 GCA_036781205.1 Myxococcaceae bacterium | reverse complement strand
ATTCGCCAGAACAGCGAGGACATTCGCCAGAACAGCGAGGACATTCGCCAGAACACCGAGGACATTCGCCAGAACACCAGTGACATCCGCCGGAACACCGAAGAGATTCACGGCCTGCGCGAGCTATTGGAGCGAAAAGCCGATCGCGAAGCTCTGATGAAACTGGAAGCCCGGGTTCAGATTGTAGAGCAGCGGCTCGGGATTCAGTGAGGCCTTCTACTCGGCGGTCACGTCACGCCCGCCAGAGGCGCACCGAAGAGATCGAAAAAAAGCGACGAGCTATGGTGTTTCCGTGGCCTTCCTTTGGCGCCGGCTGAGCGCCTGGTCGCGGAACCTAACCGCATGAGCCTCGAGTTGAAAATGCTGGCCCTGAGCATCGTCCTCGGGCTCGTTCAGATTCTCCTCAGTGCTCATTCCGCGAGCCTGCAGGTGGGTTATCGATGGACCGCCACGGCGCGAGAGGCACGGCCAACGCTCACGGGGGTCGCGGGCAGGCTCGAGCGAGCGCTTCGCGAGAGGCTGCGGCAATGCTAAGGCGTACAGGACTGAAAAATCATGTATGCGTTGAACACGCCACCAGCACCGGGCGTCGACGCGGCCACCGTGCCCTGGCCATCGTTGTTTAGGGATGGCCAAGGATGAAGGAGCCCGATCTGGCCGCCATAAGGAGTGGAGTCTCCTTGACGAACTGCGACGGAGAGACCTCCGTCGGGCTCGCTGATCAACAGCCGCTCGTAGTCGATCGACGCGATACGGATAGCGGCCCAAAGCAACAAGCGCCCAGCGTCGTTCAATGGAGTGAGCGGATTGCGCGAATAGGCGAGGCCGTAAACCGCTCCACCATCGACGGGATCGTAGAAAGCGATCGCCTTGCGCCAACCGCCCGGCGAACCGGCAAACCAACCCGAAGTTAGACTTGAATCCACTCTCACATCGGCAAAGAACGCAACCTCTCCAGCATTGTTCAGAGACGCAGCGGCAAAGTCCGCATACGTCCCGCCCATCGGCGTCGGATCGCCAACTCTCACGTACCATTGATGAGTTGTTCCGTCGGAAAGGAAAATCCCGCCCAGCGACTCACCACCGGTGACGTAACCGCGAAAGCTGATCTGCCCCACATCGTTGATGGCGCCGAGCGGACCGGTTGGCATCGTCGTTCCGTCCCGATACCCGAGGCGTTCGGTGCCGATGGCCCAGAAAAAGCCGCCGCCCGGCGCGGGATCTCCTGCCGCCGCAACCTTGCTGATTACACCGTCGTCCCACAAAAAGAGATTGCCATCAGTGGACAATCCGGTAAGCGCGAGAAAGACGACCTGCCTTGAATTGTTCAGGGAACCTGGACCGATCGAGCTGAAGGTGCCGCCCAGCGGGGAATCGTCTCCCACCGCGACGACCTTGCGGATGTCGCCGGTGTCTGCTTGGTAAAGAAACAGACCTCGCGGCGAATCCCCACGGTCGATGTCGGAGAGAAACAGGACGTCGCCGATATTGTTTATCGGCGGGGCCGAGGGCGGAGTACCCGGGAAAACACCGCTGAACGTTCCGCCGATTGGCGATGGATCTCCGCACCCTGAACCCGGGTCTCCACTTCCCCCGCCTCCACCACAGCCAATCACAATCGGGAGGAGGCCATCCTCGCCGGCCGAAAATATTCCCTGATTGCGTTCAGTACCGTCGATTCGGGAAACGAATGCAATGCGACCCGTCGAGCTGATGGTTGCGCCGTCGGCAAACGCAATAGAACCGAGCGTTCCACCTCCCGGAACGTCCTGCCCGTAGTGTGCGAGCCCGATCAGATCGCAGGCTTCGGGCCGTTCGGCGACGGTGCCATGATTGTCGAAACCCACGCCGCGTTCGAGGCGCTCGACCACGCCGTGGTCGCTCATCATCACATAGGGCGTTTGAGCTACCACCGATGTGACGGTCAGGAGCGCCGCCGTCGAGTACGCAACGATGTTCATACCAGCCATTTCGCTCTCGGAGATCCCCGCACTCCGACGCGAGTCTTAGGACCGGCTGCCGGTGCTGTCAACGAGGGGCGCAGCGCGCACGACCCACTGCTCACAAAAGGTGGACGAGCTATGGTGGTTTCCGTGCCCTTCCTCTGGCGCCGGCTGCGCGCCCGGTCGCGGAACCTAAGCGCATGAGCCTCGAGTTGAAAATGCTGGCCCTGAGCATCGTCCTCGGGCTCGTTCAGATTCTCCTCAGTGCTCATTCCGCGAGCCTGCAGGTGGGTTATCGATGGACAGCCACGGCACGAGAGGCACGGCCAACGCGCACCGGGGTGGCGCGCAGGCTCGAGCGAGCGCTTCGCAACTTCCTGGAGACCTTTTCCGCTGTTCGCTGCGGCGGTACTGCTGGTGCAAGTGACGGGTCGAAATGGAACGATGAGCGCCATTGGGGCCGATGCGGTCACGCACACCCAGGGGGACAGTATGAGCGACCAAGCCGCACTTCGATCGATTCCGATCGTCGCAATCCGACCCTCGCCGTACCGGTCGTCATCGCGACGAAGTTCGGCATGAAGCTCGGCACGAACGGCGTGGATAGCCGGCCCGAGCACATCAGGGAGGTCGCCGATGCCTCGCTCAAGCGGCTGAAGGTCGACACGATCGATCTCCTCTACCAGCACCGCGTCGATCCGAACGTGCCTATCGAGGACGTCGCGGGCACGGTGAAGGACCTGATCCGCGAGGGTAAAGTGAAGCACTTCGGCCTGTCGGAGGCTGGCGTGAAGACGATCGGAGCTCGTTTTTGTACGGCGTCTCGCTAAGACATCTCATGTTGAGATGCCGAACGTGAAGTGTTTCACCTAAACAATACACCGCATGATTTTAAGGCAAATTCAATAGCCTGGTGAACGCACCTGTTTAGCCGAAGGGTCTTCACGACTAAGAGCACCTAGTGGACCTATGACCGTTAGAGCGCCATCAAGGCGAGGCAGATCTCGAGCCAACGGGCCTCACTCCGGCCTCTCCCACCACCGGGACGGGGGGCTAGCTCGGAAAGCGCGTTCTTCAACCGCACCGGCGTTGCGGCGTTGATCCGAATGCCATGGAAGGGCCGCCAGCTCTGCCGCGAGCCAGAGCCCGTCCCGTTCTTCCGGCGGAAGACGCGTCTGGGTCCTCTCGCCAAAAGCCGATGCGTGATCGAGGGCAGCCGCTGCCCAACGCGCTGCGGCCTCGCGGTCGCCGCGATCGACCGCGTTGTCCGCCAGCTGGCTCTCCGCCAAAATCACGGCTCGAAGATCTTCATCGCGGTCGGACTTCTTGAACAGGTCCGCCAACAGCTCACGCCTGCGCTCCAATGCACGCGACGCTTCGACCCCTCGCCCCAACTGACGCAAGGCATTGGCCTCGAGGCCGCTGCTGATCAGCCGGTAGCTGCGAAGGACGTCTTCGGGTGCCACGTGCGCCCAAACCAATGCAGTCCCCGCGTTCGGCGCGTCGAATATTTTCTGGACCGCGGTCAGATCCGCCAACGTTTTCTCGGGCTGACGAGCCCCGAGCGCCGCCGCCGCGTGGCCGAGCCGTACCGATTCGTCCGCTTCCCCGAGGAGTGGGACCGCTTGATCATATAACAGTTCTGTTATAACGTTCTTTAGTGTCCGTTCAGGTGCGTTTCTTCAGGTCCGTTGCTGGAACGGAGCCGGCCCGGGAATACCTTCGGTCATGTACGTGATGATTGCGGGCCCGACGATGGTAATCCTGCATGGTTGCAAGAAGGAAAGTCGAAAGACGAAGAAGGGCGACCTAGCCGTCGCGCGCCAGCGTATGAAGCAAGTGCTCGACGAAGAGCAGCGGCTGAAAAAGGGTAAAGAAGTCTCATAGGGGAAGCTATGACTAGACAGCGCAACAGGCACATCGGCACTTCTCTCGATGATTGGTTGAAGGATGAATCCGCGAAGGATGCTTCGTTTGCTGCTGGTTTAGACGAGCAGTTCGACAAGTACCGCCTCGCTCAGAAACTGAAGGCGATGCGCCAGGGAGCAGGCCTCTCGCAAGAACAGCTGGCCGAACGTGTTCGTACGAAACAGCCAAGTATCGCGCGGATTGAGAAGGCACAAACGCTGCCAAAGCTAGACTTCCTCCAACGAGTAGCGCACGGGCTCGGTTGGAAAATGGAGGTCCGCTTCAGTCGAATTCAGGCAGGCAGGCGCACTCGGTCAACCAAGCGGCGAACTCGCGTCCGCGGCACCCGCCGGTAAAAACCAGTGGTATTCGCCGAGGACGGTGGCGACGACTGGAAGAGCCGTGGCGATTTCGTGAGCGAGCCCCTCTGAACGTCGTTGTCTCAAATGCTCGGCTAGCCGAATAATGAGGTAATGGAGCAAATGGAGCGCCAGATCGCTCCAGCCTTTATCGAATGCTGGGCCGGTTCACCTCCGAAGACATGACGCTGCCCCTTGCGTGCATGGTCCTTCTCGACGCGCATTTCTGGCCGGACGCGCGGTGGATTCTGTGGGACGAAACGCGCGAATACGCGAGCAGCGGCATCCAACTTGGCCGAACGGAACGCGATCCGCGCAATGTCGACACATTGCTCGCCGAGTTGCGCGGTGACGCGGTCGAGCCGCCACCTGAACTCCTGGATCGATTCGAGCCGCTCTTTGTCGACGAACGCAAGACCGAAATCGCCGAACAAATCATCCGCGAAGGCCAAGGCGCCTTCC
>DAIQBK010000065.1:0-6122 GCA_036781205.1 Myxococcaceae bacterium | reverse complement strand
CGACCGAGGCCAGCCACTTCATCCAATCTGTTTTCAGGTGACCGCGTTTGGCCGGATTTCAAGTGACCGCTGAGGCTCACCACCTCCTTGCGCGTTGAGTTCGGAGACCTGTGCGGCCTTCTAGGCTGGTCACAGAGGCCAGTCTCCCCATGGGCTTTGTACCGCCTGATCCACTTGTAAAACGTCTGCCGTGAAATTCCGAAGTGACGACAGGTCTTAGCCACGTTCCGCGTCACCTCTGAAGCGTGGCGGATGATGCTAACGCGCCACTTCACCTGCCTTTGCTGGGTCGTTTTGTTCACGCTCGTCTCCTCCGTCGGTCATGCCAGAAGAGACCCGCTATGTGTCAGCTATGTGCTGGGATTCCACATTCCCCGTCTTTCGCTTACTGTCCCTTGACATCTACTTAAGATTTTCTTTAAACTTACCTGAAACGCTGCTGAGGAAGTGACTCACGTGGCAAGTTTCAAGATGAAAGTCCGCTCGCTTCTTCGCGCGACGAATGGCGCTACTGAAGATCCAGTGGAACACAACCCAAAGCAAGACCTGCACTCGATCGAGGCTCCCCCAAGCAGCGCATGGCCGTTCCGGCCCGTCTGCAAATGTGTCGTCAGCGCAGACAGAGCTTGCGCCAAAACATGCGCAAAGAGGTGCACCCAAACTTGCCCCGTGGTTTGCAACTTTTTCCGCAACGTCGGGTGCAACTCTCGGCGCATACCCAATAGACGAAATGCTCAGCCGTTCCTCGGAGTTTGTGCCCCGCCCCTGCGCTATTACCAACCTCGGCAGTCAGCCAGCGCCGGGTGTCGACCCCGCCCTCCCAACCACAGTGAAAATCAGGGAGGCCGGGGTCGACACCCGGACGTGAAATTCCCACAAAGCGGAGGGGGCGGGGCAGAAGTCCAACAACAATTGGATTCAATGAATGATTGAAACATCCGGAGCAAGAGTAGTCGAAGACAAGTCGTCGAAACCACCAGCAAGGACGCTCCGTGATCGGGCGCTATGCGTGCACGCCTCCGGTAGCAACCCGGCTTCAGCGACGAGCAAGTCCACGCTGAGTCGGACACGATTGACCAACAAGGACCGTGAAATCATCGGCGTACTCGCGATCGCGCGCTACTTGTCCAATCAACAACTCCAGCGACTCTTTTACTCGGGTCGAACGGCCAGGACGATGAGCAAGAGGCTCCGCAGCCTCGCCGGGGAGGGACCTCGCAAGTTCATCGGTCCGTACCTCCGCCGCCTATCCTACAGGACTCTCGAAGGGCGCTATTTCGACTTATGGGCCCTGACCGCGGCAGGCTATGCAAGCGCACAGGCCATCCTAGAAACTCCACTCAAGATTCCAAGAGCGGACGTTGGCGCCGCGTTCCGCGAGCATATGGTGACGCTAAACGAGCTCCTCGTTGCCTTGCTGGCACCAACGCCCGGGACCTACGCGCGGGCAAAGGAGACAAGGTTTCGCTGGATGACCTCGGATCTCGTGCGCCTCCCGTGGAAACAGTACCTTCAGAAGTCCGGCAGGGAGCTGGAGCGCGTAGTCTTTCCCGACGCGGTGCTCGAGCTTCCACAATCTCGGCGGCGCCTGTTCCTGGAATGCGAAATGGGTACCCATTCCATTGTCGCGACAGCGGACCAAAAGGCCGGCTCCACCCTCTCCAAGGTCGAGAACTACAGCGGCTTCATTCGCGGTTTTGCTGACTCGGTGAAGGGTGAGACGTTCTACGCCCGCAAATATCCAGACGGCTGGACACCCGAAGTTCTGTTCCTCGTTCGAACCACGGCTCGCGTCCAATCGGTGAACGAGGCGATTGCGCGGTGGCGGGCGGCTCGCCTCGGGACTCCCCTCGCGGTCAGGGCCTTGACGTTCGACCAAGCCCGCGATGAGTTGCTTTCACACGTTCGGGGTGCCACTTCAGCCCCTCACGCAAGCGGCGATATTGGCACGAGCGCGCAGCTTGGACTCTTCCCCAAGGAACTCGCCGCGCTACGCGAGTTTTACAACGCAACCGTCCTTGCCTCGAAAGCAGCTAGGGCGAGGGCTCGAGCGCGGCGAGAGCCCATCCCCGAGTACCCGCCCCGCACGGAAGAAGTGCAGGCGCTCATAGAGCGGCTCCAAGCAGCGGCCCGCCGTCCTCTCGACTGCGTACCGAGGAATTCACCATGAACGAAGCACCACCGGCTGGCCGACCACGTCAGAGCATCCAAATTTTACCTCGGCTTGGGATGCTGCTCTTTCTGATGCTCGCTCTCGGCGAGGGCAGCGTACAACTGGCTTCCAGCGAATTCCTTCATGTTGGACCTGGCGCCGCTCTTCGCCCGCTGTTTAGAGCCATCCTCATTCGGTATTGGCCCCTTCGCGTCTGGGTTCTCGACAATTCGGTTCAAGCTCTTGTCGCCTTGGGCTGCATTGCCGCAGTCCTCATCATTGCAGCCCGCTACGTGCTTCTTCTTTGGCACAACCAAATTGTCGCTCGACTCTCTGGCACGCACTTCAAGGCCCAGTCGCTCCGGTTCCCGACGCGAGCTGTGGACCTGCTCAATGAAATCGGTCGCCGTCCGAAGGGAATGTACTTCGTCGGACTCACCCCGAAGCCCTCCTTCTTCGGTCGGCGGTGGCGTCCGGTTTACATCTCCCAACGTCAAAGGACGATGCATCGACACGTTGTTGGCAAGACCGGTTCCGGAAAAACCCTGAGTGTTCTCTGGCCGAGCGTTCTGCAGGACGCGCTCGACGGAAAGGGCATCCTGGTCATGGATGCCAAGGGCTCCGATGAAACCATCACCACGATGAAGGCCATCGCCACCATCGCCGGCCGTAAGCAACAGCTCAAAGTGTTCGCACTGCCCGCCTGGAACCAGCCACAGAATTTCTCGCACACCTACAACATGGTGCATGTCCGTCCGAAGACGCCCACCGATGCGGGAGGAGATCCAGTTGCCACGGCGGAGCGCGTGTTCTCCATTTTCTCCTTGGGCGACAACCAGTACTACAACACCCAAGCGCAAATCATGTTCGTCAACCTGTGCAAGCTGCTCCACGGCATAGTCGACGACAAGGGCGCCGGCCTCCCCTTCAACATGAGCGACCTGTCAGTCTGCTTCAAGGGGATTGGGGCCGAGGACGACTGGGCCGACGCGCTCAACGATTGTCTTCAGCGCTCCACCGACCAACATGCCGCCCGAGAGATTCAATCGCAGACTTCTAGGCTACGACGAGAAGCACACAAGTGCTTCTCGGGAGTGGTCGGCGCCATCGACAAATTCCAGTCACACCTCGTGAACGCTTATGAGCCGGACATCGTCTTTGAAAGCGTCCTGCAGAACAACGAGATGGTTTACGTCCAGCTTCCGGCCAACCTTTTCAAGATTCAGGCGCCGGCGATGGGAAAAGTCATGCTGATGGACGTTCAGCAGGAGGGAAGTCTTCGTCAAGTCTTTCGCCGCACGCGGAATCAGCGGCCCTTCAGCGTCACCATCGACGAGTTTTACAACTTCGCCGATCTCTCCATCATCGACAGCCTCAACAAGCTCCGCGACGCAAGCGTCGAGTTTACCCTCGCCCACCAATCCATTGCCGACTTGGAGCTCGTCTCGAAGGAGTTCGCCTCCGCGGTTTGGGACAATACAACCACCCGAGACATCCTCGCCCAGGACAATCCCGAGCTGTGCGAGAAATTGGCGAAGAGCTTAGGCACGCACCAGGTGGTCGAGAAAACGGTTCGCATGCAGCGTGGACCGCTCTTCACGTCTCTGGCGACTGGAGACGTCTCTTCGAAGCTCGTCGAGGCGTACAAGCTGCATCCGAACGCCATCAAGAGCCTCGCCAGGTGCGGCCAGGGTTACCTCTTCAATGACGAGGGCATTCGTCCCGTCTGCTACGGAATGCTGCCCCCACTCTCGTCGGACTTCCCCTTGAAGAGGAAAGAGCAGAGCAAGGCCCGCGGCCTGCGCCTCTATGAAAGATTCATCGCCCGTCAGCCGATACCGGTCCGCCCACGCCTGGATGGTCGAAGCGAGAACCGTCCCGCATGAGAAAGGAGAGCCAATCCAATGCCGAAAACGCCCGCGAGAGACGACTACTTCGCCCAGTCCTTCCGCTTCACGCCCGAACAAGCGGCCAGCATCAAGGAGGAAGCGAAGCGTTTGGGAAGCACCACTGCGTTTGTCCGGGAGCTCATCGACGACTACCGAACGATGTTCGGGCTCCCGCGAATTCAAGTCGATGTGCTGGAAGCCGACATGAAAAATCTCAAGATTCCGACGCATCGGGAGTACGTTCGGCATCTACTCGCCCTCAGGTACCAAACGCTCCTAGAGGAACGAGCTACGGGCCCAAGGACGGGAAAACGCTAATCATACAATTCGAGCAAGGTGATCGAGCCCGAATTTCCACTCGGGTGCGCTTGCTGCTCTTTGGTCGAGAGGAGTGGCTTGACCGCGACGCGAAGATCCTCGCCGAGCGTGTCGTCCACCTCCCTGGGAATCGACTCCCCTTCCCGGTTGGGTCATGGAGGGCGATGGCAAACCGCCTGTCCGGTTCTCCCAATGAGGCGGCGCAGGTGCCCGCGAGCAGGTCGGTGCCTTGAGTACCGCCGGCTATTTCACGCCCACAGAGTTGGCGACTCGGATCGGCGTTTGCGTACGCACCGTAAGAAACTGGATCCGCAAGGGGAAACTTCCTGTCTTTCAGCCTGGCGGTCCTGGGAGTAAGCTGCTCATCCGTGTCAGTTCTTTGAAAACTGAATCCGTCACGGTGGATGCAGGACGACCCTCCCGAGCAACCCACGAGGGAGAATTCCTATGTTCACGTTGTCGATCAACATCAGAGAACGCAAAGACCGCCCCGGAAAATGGATCGTCGATGTTAAGCGAAAAACCGCCGACCCTGCGGGACGTATTGAGCGGAATCAAAGCATGTTCGACGCCTACGAAGACGCAAAAGCGTACGCCGAGCAAGTCAGAAGGGCTGAACGACGAGGGCAGTTAGAAATCCTCGCATCACCACCAAAACCAAAGGTTCTCAAAAGCGTTTGCGCGGCATTCCTTGCCGAAAAGGCGAAAGAAGTTTCAGCGGAAACCTTGGAAACGTATCGATGGCTTCTGGAGCGCTCGATCATCAAAAGGTTGGATCCTTCGCTACATGTAGATCAGCTCACAGCCGAAGCCATCCAGAAAGACTGCGACGACCGCGCAAAAGTGGTCGGTCCTGTGACGATAAGAAGCGAGTGGGATCGACTTCGCGCCATGTTGGATTACGCAAAGCGCAAAGGATGGGTGAGCGCAAACACGGCTGCCCAAGTCAAGCTTCCGAAGGCGGAATACATCACGCCCGACTGGCTCCGATCGAACGAGGTGGGTCCCTTCTTGGATTCTTGTCAATTGGGATTTCAACCGATCGCAAGGTTCACCATCTTCAGCGGCCTACGCAGGCGGGAAGTGGTTTTCCTCCAGCGATCCGACATCGATCTCAAAAACAAAGTCATCTCGGTCCGCTCAAAGCCTCAGTACGGGTTTCGGACAAAGAGTCGGAAGGATCGCAGCGTGCCAATCGACCCGATCATCCTTCCGATGCTGGAAGGGCATCTCGCCCACCTACCCCAGCGACTCGACGCCTGGGTCTTCGCCCAACAAAACGGAGAGCGGCGAAGCCCGACATCTACTTGGTTCGCGAAATCAACCCAGGATGCAGCCGAGCGAGCAGGGATTTCGCGGTCGATCAGCTTTCACGACTTGCGAAGGACCTACGGGGCGATGCTGATCGAATCCGGGGTAGACGTCTATAAGGTGTCCAAGCTTCTCGGCCACGCCGACGTTCGCATCACAGAGAAAATCTACGCGCCAATCTGCGGCAGGTTCCTCGCTAATGAAGCCTCAAAGCTCGGTCGCTACATGGGACCGCTGCTTCTGCGCGAAGTGCCCGACGCTAAAAGCGACACCGCTTGATGAAAATTAAGTAGACCTGGGGGCCGTAGCGGCCATTACGTTCACTTAACGCCCATCTACGAGCGCTGGTTGCTAGCAACCAGCTGGCAACCACCCCCCTGCTGGTTGCCAGAATCAGAAAAAACCTGTGGAGCTAACCGGGATCGAACCGGTGACCTCTTGAATGCCATTCA
>DAIQBK010000064.1:0-6377 GCA_036781205.1 Myxococcaceae bacterium | reverse complement strand
CTTCAACTGGCTCGCTACGATGTGGGGCGGGAAGATTCACTTCCGAGCGCCGATGCTATTTTGCCTCGCGTTCCTGTTTCAGTTTCTGACCGCAGGCCTCACCGGAATCATGCTGAGCTCGGCGCCCTTCAACTGGCAGCTCAGCAATTCGTACTTCGTCGTCGCGCACTTCCATTACGTGATCGTCGGGGCAATCCTCTTCGCGCTGTTTGGGGCGTTCTACTACTGGTTTCCAAAAGCGTCAGGCAGGATGTACAGCGAGAGGCTCGCCAAACTTCACTTCTGGCTTTTCATCATCGGTTTTCATCTGACGTTCGATTTCATGCATGTTCCCGGCATTCTCGGGATGCCTCGCCGCATCTACACCTACGAGCCGGGGCGTGGATGGGATGCTTGGAATCTGATCGTCACCATCGGCGTCCTCTTCCAGGCTGCAGGCATCTTGGCCTTCGTCGGCAACCTGCTTTGGTCGTACTTCCAAGGGAAAACCGCGGGAAGCGATCCTTGGGATGCATGGACCCTGGAATGGTCCACTCACTCTCCGCCGCCGGAATACAACTTCGAAACAGTCCCGGTCGTGAAGAGCCGTCGCCCGCTGTGGGACATCAAGCATCCAGAAGACCCTGACTGGAAATACGAATGATGGCCAGCACTCCTGTCGCCGAAATTTCGTGGAAACTTCCGTCGCGAGGGCGCGTTGGGATGTATTGCTTGATCGCTGCGGAAGCCGCGATCTTCGTGATCTTGATCGTCGCGTATTTGTTTTATATCGGCAAGAGCCTTAGCGGCCCCACGCCCGCCATCCTTCACGTTCCCGTTCTCTTCACCGTTTGCTTGCTGTCGAGCAGCCTGACGATTCACGCCGCCGTCAAAGCATTGAGCCGCGGGAACGATCGGGCTTTCGGGTTTTGGTTGTTGGTGACGATCGTCCTGGGAGCGATCTTCCTCGTCGGTACCGCTTTCGAGTGGCGGCACCTGATACACGACGAAGGGCTGACGATTCAGACCAATTTGTTTGGCACTACCTACTACACGCTCGTCGGCCTGCATGCATTCCACGTGACGGTTGGGCTCCTGGCCCTCGCCGCCGTGTCGATCTTTGGGTTCTTCGGCCGGGTAGGAAAGGCGGATGCTCCGCGGGTGGACGTACTGTCCCTTTACTGGCACTTCGTGGACGTGGTGTGGGTCGTCGTTTTCACCGTTGTCTATGGCATCGGCCGCTGAAAGCACGAGGACGGAAATGTCTACCGAATCGCCGGGTACAATTGAAGTTCCCGCACCTACTCCATGGCCGATGGTGCTGGCCTTTGGCATCTGCCTGCTCTTCGCCGGCCTTGCCACCAGCGCCGTGGTGAGCGTTGTGGGCGCAGCGGCGGCTCTCGCCGGGGCGGTCGGTTGGTTTCGGAACGTTCTGCCGAATGAGGCAGTTGAAGCGGTACCCCTGATTGGGGCGACGCCGGCGGTCGCCACCCAACGCCGGGAAGTTGCCCGACTGGAGCTCGCGGTGCCGACGCGTCGCGCATATCTGCCGTTGGAGATCTATCCGGTCTCCGCCGGAATCAAGGGGGGTATCGCTGGGGGCATCGCGATGGCGGTGCTCGCGATGCTCTATGGCGTCCTGAGCCACCATGGCATCTGGTACCCGATCAATCTCCTCTCGGCCGGTTTCTTCCCGCGCATGGTCACCGAGAGCACCTCGGATCTGAGCCTGTTCAGCCTCAGTGCATTCTTGACCGCGACTGTCATTCACATCACCACTTCGCTCGTGGTGGGCCTGCTTTACGGTGCGCTCTTGCCACTGATTCCACGCCGGCCGATCCTGCTGGGCGGGGTGCTGGCGCCGCTGCTCTGGACCGGTCTGCTCCATAGCATCCTTGGAATCATCAATCCGGTGCTCAATCAGCGGGTCGATTGGTTTTGGTTCGTGCTTTCACAAGTTGGCTTCGGAATAGTCGCAGGCATTGTCGTTTCTCGTCAGGAACGCGTCAGTACCTGGCAAGGACTCCCGCTGGCGATCCGATTTGGCATCGAAGCGCCGGGAACGAAAAAGACAACCGGCGAGGACGAGAAATGAAACTTGAAACCAGTGCTCTGGCAGCGCTTGCGATTGCTGCTACCTCGTGCGGCATTCGCGCCAACCCACCTGGGCGGCCTTCCGCGGAATCCCAGGCCGCCCGGCCAGACCAGGTGACGGACTTCTCTTTGCTCTATAGCTCGAATTGCGCCGGGTGCCATGGCTCAGAAGGCAAAGGCGGCGCGGCGGTGGGTCTTGGCGATCCGGTCTACCTTGCGATCGCCGACGATGCCACGATTCGCAGCGTGATCTCCGAGGGAATTCCGGGGACCGCCATGCCAGCGTTTGCACAGCAATCCGGGGGGATGCTGACGAAGCAACAAGTGGACGCAATCGTGAGGGGAATTCGCGCGCGGTGGGAAAAGCCCGACATTCTCGGTGGCATCAAGCCTCCACCGTATGCGGCCGAAGAACCGGGCGACTCTGAGCGCGGCGCAAAGGTCTATGCGGTCTACTGCTCCTCGTGCCACGGCGTGGAGGGCCGCGGCAGCGAGCAGGCCGGCTCGATCGTCGATAGCTCCTTCCTCGCTCTGGTGAGCGACCAGGGCCTTCGCACCACCGTGATCGTCGGCAGGCCCGCCATCGGCGCTCCCGATTGGCGTGGCAACGTCCGGGGCAAGATGATGACCAACGAGGAGATTTCCGACGTCGTTGCCTGGCTTGCTGCCCAGCGAAGCGCGGTGCCGGGACAGCCTTATTCAAGCTCACAACTGACCGCCGCAGGAGGACTTTAATGACGACGTCTGATCGCCCTACCAGGCGAGCGATACTTCTGAAGATTGGAGTTTTGTTCAACGCCGCGGTCGGGGCGATGTTGGCGGTCCCGGTGCTACGCTACATGCTTTCTCCGGTGACCCGCCAGCGCAAGCAAGGTGACGGAACCTGGATCTCGCTCGGCTCGCTGAACAAGTTCCCCGCAGGTCAAACTCGTCTGGCGAGCTATCAGCACCCAAGTGCCACTCCGTCCGATGGGGAAACCGCCGAAACCACCTGCTGGGTGCGCCGCCTCGAGGACGACACATTTCAGGTCTTCGCAATCAACTGCGCGCACTTGGGTTGTCCAGTGCGTTGGTTCCCGCAATCCAATCTGTTCATGTGTCCCTGCCACGGGGGCGCCTACTACCAAGACGGCTCGCGAGCCTCGGGTCCCCCCCCGCGAGGACTGTTTGAGTACAGCTACAAAGTCGAGCGAGGAACGCTCCTCATCAAAGCTGGTGAGATGCCCACCCCCGGGGCCCAGGCGAGCCTGTTGAAGGGGAGCTCACCGTGCGCGCCCTCATCCGGGAGCTCGTCGTGCGCGTGATTCAAAGAGTCGGCAACTGGTTCGAGCAACGTCTGCAACTCACCGGGACAATCAAACATACCATGGCGCACCCCGTGCCTCGACGGACCGCCAGCTGGTTTTATGTCTTCGGAAGCGCCGCCTTGACGGTGTTCCTGTTGCAGCTCGTCACCGGCATTCTTCTGGCGATCGTTTATGTACCCTCCGCGGGTGAGGCTTGGAGCAGCCTCCAAGCGCTGAATACGCAGATCTCAGCCGGGTGGTTCATTCGAGCTCTGCATGGCTGGGGCTCGAACTTCATGCTCGCGATTGTCGCGATTCACATGGTGCAGGTGTTCCTCTTCGGCGCCCACAAATACCCGCGGGAGCTCACCTGGATCGTGGGAGTCTTTCTGCTCCTGATGACGCTCGGGATGGCTTTCACCGGTCAAGTCCTGCGTTTTGATCAAGATGCCTACTGGGGGCTCGGCATCGGAACGTCGATCGTCAGCCGCGTTCCCGTTCTCGGACCTCCGTTGGTGAGCCTTTTGCTCGGAGGCCCGATCATTGCCGCAGCCACGCTGTCCCGCTTCTTCGCGCTCCATGTGTTCGTGATTCCAGGCGCACTGATTGCGTTCGTCGGGATCCATCTGCTCCTCGTGCTCAAGCTTGGGATCAATGAGTGGCCGATGCCGGGACGCATCGTTCGCCGTGCAACCTATTTGCAGGAGTATCACGAGCTGACCGAGCGAGACGGGGTGCCCTTCGTGCCCGGCGCGATAGTCAAGGACCTCTTCTTTTCGGCCGCCATTCTTCTCTCGATCGCGGTCTGCGCTTTTGTTCTCGGACCCTTCGGTCCTGGCGGTCAGCCGGACCCCACCATCATCCAGACGGCGCCGCGTCCTGACTTTTTCTTTCTCTGGCTCTATGCGCTGCTCTCTTTGTTGCCCCCGTCGTCGGAAACTCCGATCCTGCTGATCGGACCGGCAATCGCTCTGATCGCACTGATTGGACTTCCGTTCGTCGCCGGACAGGGCGAGAAGAGTTGGAGGCGCCGGCCGATCGCCGTCCTCACCATTCTGCTTATCGCAGTGGGGTTGGGAGCTCTGACCCGCTTGGCCCTGCACACGCCGTGGAGCCCGGTGATGGACGCCTGGAGCGGCCTACCCATCCCCACTAAGTATCTCGTCGGCCGAAGCCCTTTGGAGCGGCAGGGAGCGCTGGTTTTCCAATCCAAACAGTGCCGCAATTGCCACTCGCTCGGCGACACGGGCGGACAGCGCGGTCCGGCGCTCGATCAGGTGGCTGTGAGGCTCACGCAGGATCAGCTCATTCGGCAGGTGATTCAGGGGGGAGGCAACATGCCGGCATATGGAAATAACCTCAGTCCGCCGCAGACGACTGCCCTGGTGGCGTTCCTCCAAACCCTCCATCCCATCGGGCAGGCGCCGGCGCGTGACGCGTCCCAAACCGAGTTGTCAAAGCTGGGACTGGGACCCTAGGGGCCGGCATGCCCTGTGCGGTTCCAGACGCGCCGGCGTCGGGCTCGATTTCGATTCCGATGACAGTGGCTGCGCTCACCGTCGCCCTCGTCTACTTGCGAGGCTGGTTTCGGCTTCGGAGGGCCTCTCCCAATGCTCCATCGATTCGGAAACTGATCGCGTTCGTCGGCGGAAGTTTGACAGTGTGGATAGCAGTCGGGTCCCCGCTTGCGACTCTGGACCATGCCAGGCTCACCTTCCACATGGTGCAACATCTTCTACTGATGACGATCGCGGCTCCACTAATCCTGCTGGGCGAGCCGGTCACCACCTTGCGCCATGGATTACCGACGAGCGTCGTTGATCGCGTGGTGAACCCGCTCCTTCGCCGCTTGCGCGCAGTTGGAACCCTCCTGACTCATCCCGTGTGCTGCTGGCTCGCCGGCACAGCGGTGGTAATCGCATGGCATATTCCGGCGCTTTTCGAACTGGCAATGCATTCGCCGTTCTGGCACGCGGTACAGCACGCCAGTTTTCTCGCGGGTGGGCTTCTCTTCTGGTGGCCCGTCATCCAGCCTTCCCCTGGGATCGCGAGGTGGCCGCGTTGGTCACTTCCGCTATACCTTTTTCTTGCGACGCTGCCGTGCGATGCCCTTTCTGCATTTCTCACCTTCTGCGGTCACGTGGTCTACCCAACTCATGGAGCCGGGGCTACTGACGCCTTGCGCCTTCAGGACCAGGAGCTCGCAGGCGCCTTGATGTGGTGCTGGGTAACGTTTGCGTACGTGATTCCAGCGGTCGTTATCACCATCCAGCTCCTTGGCATGGGTGTCAGCTTGGTCGACAGCGGAGCTCGTGATCTGACGCCGCTGTCGACAAATCAGACAGCGCTTGTGGAGATTCCGACGGTAGCGAAACGCGCACAATTGGAATGGTTCCTAAGCCCGTCCCATGCCAAGTGGCACGATTCCTGAAGAACAGCGATCTCAGGCGGGCGACCTGAGGCGAGACCACGCGGCAGGATCGCCGTGGCGCGATTTGGCAGAAAGGCGCCGACGAGGGGACGTCAGGATTCGGAGCGATGGAGCAGGTCGACCTGGAGTACGCGAGAAGACCCGACGGCACGCTGCGCGTTGCGCTGGGCGGCGACTGGAGGCTGGCGCACGGAATCCCCGCACCCAGGGGTATCATCGAAGAGATTGAAAAATCTCCTCTTCCGAAAAAAGTCATTTTCGAAACCGGTATCCTCGGCGGCTGGGACAGCGGACTGCTCACGTTTCTCATGGCGGTGCTGTCGCGATGCACGCAGCTCGGCGTCGAGGCCGATCGGCACGGGCTGCCCGAAGGCATAAGGCGACTCCTCGCGCTCGCCACTGCGGTGCCAGCAACACCCGGCCGCCGCAGCTCGAAGCCGGAGCCCGTCCTCGCGCGCGTCGGCGATGCCGCGATCGCCTGGTGGATCGGGTGTGGCGACACGCTCGCCTTCATTGGTGAAGCGTGTCTTTCGCTGCCACGCCTCTTCACGGGAAAGGCCCGGTTCCGACGGTCGGACTTCCTGCTC
>DAIQBK010000063.1:0-7187 GCA_036781205.1 Myxococcaceae bacterium | reverse complement strand
CCGAAGGCCGAAGTCCACGTCCTCGATGCGGGTCATTTCGCGCTCGATACCGCAGCGGATCAGATTGCGCAGCTCGTCCGGGGCTTCATGAAGTAGGCGGCGGGCATATGAGGCCGCGGCGGAACACGATACCGAAGCTGTCGCGCAGTTCTCCTGCACAGCGTTATGGCGTTACTGCTTTGAATGCAATTGGAGGGAAATAATATGTCTGATGAGATCAACCATCATCGCCGCCGGTTTCTCGGCACCGCCGCAACTACTATTGCTGCAGCCTCACTCGGCGTGTTCCCTTCTGCTGAGGCACAAACCCGCAAGACACAACGGTTGAATACTTCGTTCGGCCCTCTCAAACAAATCGATGCCGGCCTCCTGAACATTGGATATGCAGAAGCCGGCCCCACGAATGGTCCCGCGGCAATTCTTCTCCACGGCTGGCCCTACGACATTCACAGCTATGTCGATGTTGCCCCTTTGTTGGCATCGGCGGGCTACAGGGTGATCATCCCGTATCTGCGCGGCTATGGCACGACGCGCTTTCTTTCAAGTGAAACGTTCCGGAATGGTCAGCAGTCGGTAGTTGCTCTCGATATCATCGCCCTGATGGATGCTCTCAAGATCAAGAAGGCTATTCTCGCCGGTTTTGATTGGGGAGCGCGGACGGTCGACGTCATGGCGGCGCTCTGGCCTGAACGCTGCAAGGCGCTCGTCTCGGTGAGCGGTTATCTGATTACCAGTCTCACTGCGAACCTAAAGCCGTTGCCGCCAAAGGCTGAATACGGATGGTGGTATCAGTATTATTTTTCCACCGAACGCGGCAAGCTCGGCTACAGCGAAAACCGGCATGATTTTAACAAGCTCATCTGGAAGAACGTCTCGCCGAACTGGGACTTCGATGATGCTACGTTCGATCGCACTGCAGCGTCGTTCAACAACCCGGATCACGTCGACATTGTCATCCATAATTACCGCTGGCGACTGAGTCTGGCTAAAGGCGAGCCCAAGTACGACGATCTAGAAAAGAAACTTTCCGAAGCTCCGGTCATCACCGCGCCCGCAATCACCATTGCTAGTGATTTCGACGGTCCGGCTGCGGACGGAACATCCTATGCCAAAAAATTCTCTGGCAAATATTCGCACCGAATCTTGAAGGGCATCGGTCACAACGTACCTCAAGAAGCTCCACAGGCCTTTGCCAAGGCTGTTATTGATGTGGACCGTTATTGATCGGCGTTGGCCCACCATCGGGCACGTCAATGCGCGCTTTCTCAATCAGGTCTCTCATCAAGCTCCGATCGCCGTAGTAACGCGAAAGCAATTCGTCGACCGGATTCGTACGTGTCGAATCGCTGACAGCGCTTGCGCAGTCGTTCGACAGGGCCCCGAAGAACCGCGCGACGAGGCCCCGCGAAATGGCAACGGGCCGCGGAACGAGCCGTGGCACGAAGACTGCACTGCCCACCGCAAGATATGCTAATCGATGAGTACTCGACTCAGGTGAACACCCGACCTCAATCCACGCAGAGCGCCGCGGAAGCTGAAGACGCTCGGGCGAACAGGCACGATGAACGATCTCCCGGCGAGCCGCCTGAAGAGAGCAGCGCTGCCCAGCTAGGCAAGCGTTACACCGTAGCCGCGGGAATCCCCGCCGTCGTCCAGACGATGAAGTTCGGCCTCGCTGAAATGGGAGCCACCCGGAGCCTGCGCTCGTTCTTGGCCGTCAATCAGGAGGACGGGTTCGATTGCCAGAGCTGCGCCTGGCCCAGCCCGGACACAGGCCGGAAGATCGCGGAGTTCTGTGAGAACGGCGCGAAGGCGATCGCTGACGAATTGACGCGTCGCCGAATCGGGCCAGAGTTTTTTGAAAGATTCAGCATCCGGGAATTGCTGAAACAATCAGATTATTGGCTGAACGCGCAGGGACGCCTGACGCACCCGATGATCAAGCGAGAGGGCAGTACGCATTACCAACCCATCGAGTGGGCCGACGCGTTCGCGCTGATCGGTTCCGAGCTTCGCGCGCTCGCCCGGCCCGACGAAGCCATCTTCTATACGTCGGGGAAAACATGCAATGAAGCCGCGTTTTTGTTCCAGCTCTTTGCGCGGCAGCTCGGGACCAACAACCTGCCCGATTGTTCCAACATGTGTCACGAGTCGAGCGGCACCGCCCTCACGGAGACCATTGGGATCGGCAAGGGGACAGTGACGCTCGAGGACTTCAATCAGTGCGACACGATTCTCATCCTCGGCAGCAATCCAGGAACAAACCACCCGCGCATGCTGACGTCTCTCGAAGCGGCCAAGCGCAACGGCGCGGCGATTATCGCCATCAATCCAATGCCCGAGACGGGGCTGATGCGCATGATCAACCCCAACCCACAGGACTACCCGAACCCGTTCCGGTTCGTGGGAGCACTGGTCGGGTCAGGCACCGCGCTCACAGACCTTCATGTTCCAGTCCGCGTGAACGGAGACGCCGCGTTGCTGCAGGGCATCATCAAGTCGCTCCTCGACCGCGAGCGCAGCGCACCCGGCACGATCCTCGACCGATCGTTCATCGAACAGCAGACGACCGGGTTCGCCGAATTCGAGGCGGGCGTTGCCGCTACTTCCTGGGAGGAGATCGCTCAAAGCAGCGGAATCGATCGGGCAATGATCGAAAAGGCAGCGGATGTAGTCGCGCGGGCGAAGCGGATGATCGTCCTCTGGTGTCTGGGTCTCACGCAACAGCCGAACGGCGTCGACAACGTGCGTCAGGTGATCAACCTACTGCTGATGGGGGGCCACATCGGAAGGCCCGGCGCGGGCGCATGCTGCGTCCGGGGGCATAGCAACGTACAAGGCGACCGCACGATGGGCGTTTGGGAGCGTCCACGCGAACCGTTCCTCGCGGCGCTGGATGCTGAGTTCGGCATCCGGGCACCGCGCCGCGGCGGCTACGACACAGTCGAAAGCCTGCATGCGATGCACGACCGGAGCGCAAAGCTGTTCTTTGCGATCAGCGGCAACCTGCTTCAGGCAGTTTCCGACACGCAGTATGCAGCGGAGGCGTTTTCTCGCTGCCCGCTCGCCGTGCACGTCTCGACGAAGCTCCACCGCGGGCACCTCCTCGCCGGACAGCGGTCGCTCATCCTCCCATGCCTCGGCCGCGCGGAGCGCAATCTGCGCGCGGGCGAGAACCAACTCTCGACCGTCGAGGACTCGATGGGAATAATCAATCCGTCGCGCGGCTCGCTGGCTCCTGCGTCACCGCATCTGCTTTCCGACGCGGAGATCATCGTCCGCACCGCACAGGCGGCGTTTGGAGCGAACACCCCCGTGGATTGGGAATCGCTATTGGATCACGACCGCATCCGCGAGCACATCGCGCGGGTCGTCCCGGGTTTCGAGGACTTCAACGCGCGTATTCGCAAGGGGATCTTCTACTTGCCGAATGGGGCCCGCGAGCGCGTCTTTCACACACCAACCGGCAAGGCGATGTTTTCCGTCTGCTCCGTTCCGGAGCATGCGCTCGGACCAGGCGAGCTGCTGATGACGACAGTGCGCAGCCATGATCAATTCAATACGACCATCTATGGTCTAAATGATCGCTACCGTGGCATCTACAAGGGTAGGCGCGTCATCCTGCTCAACCCAGACGACATGAATGAGCTCGGGGTGCGCGCAGGTCAGTGGGTCGACATCACCAGCCACTTCGAGGGGGAGACGCGAGTGGCCCGACGATTCAAGGCCGTCTCTTACCCGATCGCGCGAAAAAGCGCCGCCACCTATTTCCCGGAAGGGAATGTTCTCGTTCCGATACGATCCGTGGCGGCTTTGAGCAACCAGCCTTCCCATAAGTGCGTGCTGGTTACGCTGACCGCGTCGGAGATCCCGACGGGCTCACAGAGGGATGAAAATCAATGATCAAAGTAAGGCGACTGGGTTACCTATTGTCATCGATTGGGATCGCCACCCTGATCGGGTATTCGCAGGCCGGGGCAAGCGAATATGTGGCGCCATCGGAAGCCGTTCCAAGGGGCAGCGCTCCTCGGATGCAGGTCCAATTGCTGGGCCGCGGAGAACAGACAAAGCAATATGGCGTCATCTTCAGTCAGGGAGACGAGGCCCTTTCCGGATTGCAGGCCTTCGCAGAGAAGTATCACGTTACCAGTGCGCATTTTACCGCTATTGGAGCGGTGAATGGAGCGACGTTGGCGTGGTTTGATCCCCAGCGCAAAATGTACAAGAAGATTCCCATTGACGGTCAGTTCGAAGTGATTTCGATGATCGGCGACATCGCGCTCTATCAAGGAAAGCCGACCGTCCATACGCACATGGTGCTGGGGGCTGCGGATGGAACAACGCGCGCCGGCCATGTTCTCGATGCGTATGTATCGCCGACGCTCGAAGTGATGGTCACCGTCGATCCGATAGCGATGCAGAAACGGTTTGATCCGGAAACAGATTTGACCTTGATTGATCCATCTCTATCAGCAGCACGAGCTAGGTCGCATGGGCGCTAGGAGCGTGCAGAGTGGGCTTCCCGTACTCGGGGAAATCCCCTGGGGAACGCACATCTGTCAGTTTTACGAGCGTCCCGAAGATTTGCTGGAAACCTTGGTTCCCTACTTCAAGGCCGGGCTGGACGGAAACGAAGCCTGTGTCTGGGTGACCGACCACGACCTCTCCGTCGGGGATGCAGCCGAAGCGTTGCGCGCTGCCCTGCCGGACCTCGACGCCCACTTGACGTCGGGACAGATCGAGATCGTCCACTCCTACGATTGGTACGGCACGTCCAAGCAGTTTGATGTCGACGCTGTGCTCGCCGGTTGGATCGCCAAGAAGGAGTCAGCGGTGTTGCAGGGTTTTCAGGGGGCTCGCTTTAGCGGCACTGCGTTCTGGCTCCAAAAGCCACACGATTTCCCGACCTTTTCCCAATATGAGGAGCGATTAGACCAGGCGATCAAAGATCAACCCATCATCGTCTTGTGCAGCTATGCGCTACGCCGAGCGCAGGCGATGGAAGTTCTCGACGTGGTCTCCAATCACCAGTTCGCCATCGCCCGCCGCGGCGGCCAGTGGGAGATTGTCGAGGCGGCGGCCCTCAAGGCGGCGAAGGAGGATCTGCGGCGCGTCAATGAGATGCTCGAGCTCAAGGTGCTCGAGCGGACCGCGGAGGTCGAGCGCCTGCTGATGAGCGAGCGTATCGCCCGAGAAGCAGCTGAGAGCGAGGCAGCACGCAGCGCTCTGCTCTTCGCGCAAGCCCAGGAGGCGATCAGGTTGCGAGACGAGTTTTTGTCGATCGCATCTCACGAGCTCAATACGCCGATCCACTCGCTGCAGCTCGCGGTGCACGCGGCGAGCAGCGGCGCCGCCCCCTTCGGGCCTGACGAGATGGCGCGCGCGTTGAAGTTGGTGGCGCGCCAGTCCAAGCGGCTCGCCGGCCTGGTCGACGCGCTGCTCGATGTGTCGCGCATTGCCACGGGCCGCCTGACCCTCCATCTCGAAAGCGTCAATCTCGTGGACGTGGTCAAGGACATGGTCGAACAGCTGGGCCACGAGCTCGCGCGCGCGCAGTGCAAGCTCGCGGTCCGCGTCCCGGACCGACCAGTTCTCGGACGATGGGATCGGCTACGGCTGGAACAGGTCGTGGCCAACTTGCTTTCGAACGCTGCCAAGTTCGGGCAGGGAAAGCCGGTTTTGATTGCCGTCGAAAAAGCGGCTAACACGGCACGGCTGGTGGTCGAAGACCACGGGATTGGTATTCCGCCCGAACACCTGTCGCAAATTTTCGAGCGATTCGAGCGCGCGGTTTCATCGCGTGAATACGGCGGGCTCGGCCTGGGACTCTACATTGTTCGAGCCATCGTCGAGGCGATGGGCGGCGCCGTTCGCGCGGAGAGCACGGTGGGCGCTGGAGCCACCTTCGTGGTCGAGTTGCCCTGTGGCCAGCCGGAGAAGACATGAGCGTGTGCATTCTCGTTATCGATGACGATCTCGACATCTTGGAGTCGACGAGCATGCTTCTCAAGTCCGCCGGATATCTGGTGCGCACGGCAACCGACGGCAAAGCAGCCCTGGACCTGCTTCGTAATGGCACGACCCCGTCTCTGATCTTACTCGACATGATGATGCCTGGGATGAATGGTTGGCAGTTCCTGGACGAGCTTCACCGCGATCCGTCTCTCGCCACCATCCCTGTGATCATCGTCTCGGGTGGTTTCTACCGGGACAGAGAGATCGAGTCCCTCGGCGTCGCCGGCTATCTGAGGAAGCCGTTCGATGTATCAACGCTGTTCGCAATGGTTGAACAGTACGTTAATCCCGCCACTCGCTACGCTTGTTGATCTGCCTCATTTGGCCATTCGCAAGCGGACGGCGCTCCGTGTAACGCAACTGCTTTGTTCGAGTCAGATTGTGAGGAGGCCCGGTGGGATCCGGGGCCGCGGGAAGGGATGATCATGAAGTACCCGCGGCAAGTTCCCCGTCCCGCTCGATGCGTGCAAAGCAGTTTCCGCTGACGATTGTATCGAACCTTTTGAACACTGACAGAGCCTAGAGAGTATGTGGATTGTCCGACTCGCCCTGCGGCGGCCGTACACGTTCGTTGTCCTCGCCCTGTTGATCGCGGTCCTGGGCATCATGTCGATCGTGACCACGTCGGTCGACATCTTTCCGGCGATCAACATTCCGGTCGTCACCGTGATCTGGAACTACAACAACCTGTCCCCGACCGAGATGCAGGACCGCATCGTCACCACGACCGAGCGGGCGTTCACCACGACGGTGAACGGGATCGAGCACATCGAATCCGTGTCGCTTCGCGGCGTCGCCGTCACGCGCCTCTACTTCCACCCGAACGTGCCGATCGAGGCGGCGATCGCCCAGGTGAATGCCCAGGCGCAGCAGATCGTTCGGGTACTGCCGCCGGGCATCTTCCCGCCGCTGATCATCCAATACAACGCCGCCAGCGTTCCCGTGGTGCTGGCGAGCTTAAGCAGCGACCAGCTGCCTGAGCAGGAGCTGAACGACCTGGGCAACAGCTTCATCCGTACGCAGCTCGTCACCATTCAGGGCGCCTCCGTCCCGCTGCCCTACGGGGGCAAGGTGCGGACCGTGAACGTCGACATCGATCCCGACGCGCTCTATTCGCGGGGGCTGTCACCGCAGGACGTGAGCAATGCGATCCTGACCCAGAACGTCATCCT
>DAIQBK010000062.1:0-7251 GCA_036781205.1 Myxococcaceae bacterium | reverse complement strand
GTGGAGCGCCTGTCCGCGGCCGGCGAAGCGCTCGAGGCCCTTGAGTCGCTGGTGAAGCGCAATCGCTGACTGTTAGGTCACGCAGTCGGTCAGTATCCGCTGCCATCCGTTAACCCGCAAGCCCCAAGCGTGTGACGCCGTTAACATCCTCGCCCGACGCACCCGCGCACGGGAACGGGCCGACTGCGGAGTCCACGTCCGCACTCGACCCGTCGGTGTTGGTGCAGACCGGGGCACATCCGGTCTGTCCCATCATGTCGGTGCCGGAGCCCTGCTAAGCGCGCACGACGAAGAATCTAATCTGGGTTCGCCCTCAATCCAGCGGACAATCTTCGCATATCACGTTGATATCCCGGTGCGCCACTAGTCGCCGTCGCCGCCAAACCTCACTGCGCAACTCTCTCAACTTGGAAGTTGTCGCCATATGCGGCGACGAGGCGGGCGCTATCCGCGGCATCTATGATCCCGAACCACACTTCCACGCCCGACCCCATGTACGACTTAAGCTGGGCCAGCTTCTCCATTTGCTCGACGACGCTCTGGTCGATCTGACCCCAGTACTGAACCACGAATATTGAAGCTGGACTTTGGAACAGGCGCTGAATTTGATCTCCGTTCTTGCCCATCTTTTTGGGTGTCAGCACACCAGTCGTCGCCGGGCCTTTGAACGCGAACGCGGCCGCGACACGCCGACCGTTGAGTTGCACCGTGGTGGTATAGAGATCGTTTCGCTCGCCGCCCCAGTCCGTGAATCGTCCTTGCTCCCCTAGGATGCTGGCGATGCCCGACTTGAATTGCGCCTCTGGGAGCGGTGCTGTGCTGTTCAGTGTTGCTTTCCGAACGGCGGCGAATGAGTCGATGTCGTCAATGGTGATCATCTTCGCGCGCATCTGCCGTGTCGGTATATCGAACCGCGCAGTCTGTGTCGTGGTATGCGGCCGCGTCTTGGTTGGCAGGTGGGCGAGCTTCTTGGGGTCCTTCACGAGACGAACGATCTTCGCCTTGTTGGCATCGTAGAACGAGTCGACGCCGTATAGGATGCCGCGCTTCGGATCGGTCTCTTGCACGATAATGTGCTGCTTTGCCAGCTTGACGGCTTCTTCGAGTACCCGCTTACGTGGCAGGTTCGCCCTCGCCGCGATGGCCTCAGGCGTCTTGCGGCCCTTGCCGTGATAGATGGCTTCGAAGACGGCCAGACGATCCCTCGACCGCCCGATCACCTTCACGGCGTGGTCGATCTGGTCATTTGCGTTCGAGCGCGCGTCCGTTACCTGCGCGGGCACGTTAGTCGTCCTTCACGCCGTGGCCATTGCTTGACGCCGGTCTCGGCGACTTCCTAGGCGCCTTCCCTACGACGGCCTTCCCCTCGTAGCGGACCGCAATCATGCTGACGGCGCTGCGCTTCTTGCCGAGGAGATTCGCGACCTCGAGCTGTGTGTATCCGGCGCGAAGTAGGGTGAGCACCGCTTCCTTGTCGTCGAGATCCTTCACCGCCACGAGTGCCAACAGCGTGTTCATGCGTTGGATTGCGTGAAGCACGTCGTCGTTACCAGTCATCGACGGCCTCCGTTCTCCCCATCGCCGGTCTCCTTCTGCCGCGCCCCACGCTTCGTGATGCCGCCCTTCCCGAACATGCGGCTCACCGTGCTTTGGTTCGTTCCCAGCGCGGCGGCCACTGCCTCCTGCGACATGCCGTTCTCCACCAACGCGTACACCAGCAGCTTTCTTATTGCGACCAACTCATCGACAATCGGATCACCCATACGCCTACCCTTCTCCTTTCGTGCTTCTGCGATTTAGCAGCTGAACGATCTTGCTGACACGGTTCAGGTCACATTGGACGATCTCGCGGATGGCTCGCTGCGAGACGCCCGCCAATCCCAGATGGATGATCTGCAGGGTCTCCAAACGGTCCACGACGTCGTCATTCGTCGCCCTCTTTCCCTTGATCGCCACGCGTTATTCCCTCGGCGACGGCGACATAAACTTCTGCAAACGCTCCTTCGCCGAACCGCCCTTCGCCCGGTTTATGGTCTTAGCGACCGCCATGTACGTCTTGCCGAGCATCTCGGCGATCTCGGGCATGCCAATGCCCGCGCGGTGCAGCAACAGCTCCGGCTTCGTGTCGATCTCCTGCTCGCGCAGCTTTTCGAGTTCCAGGAGGACGAGTGCTTTCAGGTATGGCCGAACATCGTCTGCGGCTGACTGCATTGCGCCCCCTTGTAGGGATTGTCGGTAGCACGGAAGCTCGTCCAGCGGTCGCCAGAAGTCAAGGACCGTTGAATAACGGTTAGCTGATACATGATTGGTTTACCGAACGGATATGCATGATCGTCATTGACGTGTCCAACTTGGACAGCGTGAGATCAGGCCGAGCCTCCGCGCTGCCGACAATCTCCGCAAAGAGGCGAGACGCAGTCAGCCGCAGACGGTGCTCGGTCATACGAGAAGGCCCCGGTACCGACCGGGGCCTTTTGGAGGTGTCGTTGACATGCCGATGACGGGGTGCCTCAGGTGGTGCCCTTTGCCTTGGCTTGCTTCTTTCTGCTCCGTCGCAGCAGCACCTTGAGGGAGTCCGGGGTCGAACCGAGGAGCGCGGCGGCCTCCTTCCGGCTCAAGCCCAGGCGGTCCTCCAAGAATTGCGCTTGCTCGGCGAGCCCCTTCTCCGTGAGCCCCGCCTGCGTGAGACACATGAACGCTAATGCTCGACCGCTCACCGCCTGCCAGTCGCCGTTTCCGCCTTCGGGCATCACATCCTCCAATTGTGGTGGGCTTCTGAGGATGGGGGTGAGCGAGGCGCTTCGTTAGGGTGGTTTTGCGGCAGAAAGGGGTGAAAATGCGGCGGCGACCGGACTGTGATGTTGCTTTCCTTTCTTAGGAAGGCCGCGTCCTGAGATATACCGCCGTCGCCGTCTGCAGCCGGTGCCGTTCGACCTTTACGCCGTACGCGCGCACGTAGTCGAAGAACTTGTCCGCAGCTGCCTTGTCTCGCAGCTCAGGGTGTGCCACCGAAAGTTCGAGGGTCACGCCGCCGGTGATCCGTCCGGCGTGTAGGGCGGCGCGGATCTGCGCGAGCGTGTGCCAGTCTGATAGGGCGGGTTCGGTGCGCACGACCAAGGCTACGGACTTTCTTCGGGTGTCCAAGTAGCGCAAATTCGACCGTCGGTGCCGCAAAAACGCCCTAGTCCGATTGTTCAAGTTGACGGCATTATCCCCGCTCTCCCTGTCTGGTGGAGGATGGGATGCCTCGCAAGCCAAAGACGATGGCTACTGATACGAATGATATCCTCCGCGATCTACTCATCGTGATGCTCGGTCAAGCCGGAGTTAAACAGCACACCATCCGCGAGATCGTGGGCTGCGACATTGTTAAGGTCAATCGCATCGTGAAGCACCTCAAGAAGAAGTCTCCCAGCGAGGAGGACTAATGGCCCGGGCCGCTGAGCCTCTCGACAGAGTGGTCGAACTGTTGGAACAGATCCTACGCGTCGAGGCCGTCCAGGTCGCTGTCGGCAAGAGCATCACAGAAGGCGCGCGCCTTCTTAAGTTGGCCGGGCTCGACAATCAGACCATCGCCGACGTGCTGAACACGACGCCCGCGACAGTGCGCGCGCTTACATCTGGAAAGAGCGCCGAACGCGGCGGCAAGAAAAAGAGGAGTTAGGTAATGGCTGCCAATGGCATGGAGCGAGTCGAGCGGTTGCTGGCGTTGCTCCTAATCCAGCAGATCAAGGGCTCTCAGGGCGAAAAGGCTATGCAGCTGAGCGTGGCAGGTTTCTCGAACACCGAAATCGCTGACCTCCTTCAGACGACTGGCGCCGTGGTGTCACAAGTGCTCTATAAGGCGCGGAAGGAGACGAAACCGCGCGCGAGTGAGTAGGCCAAACGTGCCTCGTGCCGCTGACTTTCGGAACTACGCGTTCGATGCCGCGCGGATTGATTCGGGCGGCAAGGACCTCGGACGCAAGATCTACTGGAAGTTGTACGCCGCCGAAAACATCGTCCGCGTCATCGTTCACTCAGTCCTGATTGTTCAGGCCAATCCAAACTGGTGGCCCATTGCGGTGGACCCTGGCATGCAACAGAAGGTTGCAAAGTTTCGCACGCAGTACGCGAAGCAACCGTGGCACAGCACGCCAGGAAAGCACGACATCTATTACACGTTTCTCTCGGATCTTAACGAGATCATCCGCGCCAACGCGAATCTGTTCCGTCCGATCATTCCCGACATCGACAATTGGATAGCGAAGATCGAGACCGTACGGCTGCCTCGCAATATTGTCGGTCACATGAATTGGCTCACGACAACAGATCGAAAACGCATCGATGTTTTCTACGATGACCTTCAGCAATTGGTCAAGCAGCTCGCCACCAACATGTTTTCGTTCGTTATCCCCTAGAACGGTTGCGTGGTAGTTCTTCCGCGCGATCCGATCAACCTATTCGACAGGAGGCAGCCTCATGCGGAAGCCTGTCAGCGCCGTGCTCAACAAGGACGGTGACTTAACGGTCGTATGCGACGACGTCACGGTGTGGACTTACTCTGAACCTTCCAAGCAGCCGTGGCGCCAGATCGAATCACTTCCCGGAACCTCGGGTGAGGGATTCCCCGCGCAGTTTCGGTAACTCTGCGAGTCGCCAACGAGCAGGAAAAAGCCGCCCGCCACTGAGCGGGCCGGCGGCCGTCAGCTGTACCGAGCTCTCAGGTAACAGCGAAAAGCCAGGTTGATTCTGCACTACGGTTCGTCGGAGTGACGCAATAGAGTTTATTCCCTTGCTGAATCTAACAATCCCAAGTGACTCAGCGCTGTTTCAACCGCTTCCGTGGCCTCCGACACTGAGCAACAAAAGACTTCTCCAAACGGCGCTCCTCGATCTAGACGCTCTGCTAAGATTTCATGTGAGAGCAATTCAACCTGCTCAGCGCACAACGTGTAGAAGACGGTGCTTAACCGCCACATTCCTGTCCGTTCGGTATGCCGATACAACGCTATTCGCTTCGCAAGAGTCTTTATTCTTCTGGTTACCGATCCCTTCTCGCTGCCGGAAAGTTCGTGGAGAAGACTCTTCATGTTCTCCAGGTAGGACTCAGCAAGTGCTATATCTTTCTCTAGGGGTAGCCCGTTTCCCCCCGGACAACCTTTACGACCTCCACCATGTTCAGGAACATGCCCCCCGACGCTGACTAAACGTCCTCCACAAATCTGGCAAGTGACCCTTCGTTCCAGCCACATGTCATTAACAGCACTGAGCCGATCGACAACCTCGTTAATGGTCATCCCAATTTTCACGCGCTGCGCCTCGGAGTTTTCCAAAATGTATACAGCCCCGTGGAGGTAGCGAAATTCGATCATTTGAGATTTGCATCGCCCCCAGCACGGGGCAACAGTTTAGTCGCACAATTCATGACTTAGCGCGATGGATACGACGATGCTCCGCCTTCGATACGATGTTCAAGTTTGATGGACGATTGTTGCTCTTGTCCCCGTCAATGTGATGTACCTCGCGCCCAAGAAAAATCGCGCCGCCTACCAGTTTCTCGGCAACTCTCCTGTGCGTGAGAGTCCACTGTCCGGTGCTGGGATCTTTGAACTGCTGGTACCCACTCCTGTTAACCCTCGTCTCAAGGGATCCCTTCCTGCTGGATCTCTGACGGCTTCCACTCCTGCGTTGTTTTGCCACGTGACTCCTCCAATCTCGCAGTCAGTGTGAAATCGGATTAGGTCGAGAGCGCTGCTCGCAGGCATAGCTAAGAGACTGACAACCTCGCCGCAAGTACCAAGTGGCTGTGCTGAGAGCGGAGTTCTAGCGCGTGTTATGTGCTGTATGATGCGCGGCGGCGTGCCATGCGTGCGAGTGTGTTGCGTGTGATGCATGCGATGGTGATGCGTGCGATGATTGCGTGTCCGAGCTGCTGGTGACGAAGACCGTCAACCTATTACCACGGAACTCAGGCAGCCATCTGGATTTGTTGAGGACGGGCGCCCTCAGCTTCAAGTGCGTGTTAGACCGCACGCGCACCGGGATCGGGCTTGGGCTTGGGCTTGGGTGCTATCTCTTCGCGGCCACCCCTTGCATGCCGCGAACGCTTGCGGTACACTACTGAACCATATGGTTCAGTATATGACGACCCGACTTGATACTTCGTTCGCCGCGCTCTCGGACGCCACGCGGCGTGGCGTTCTGGAGCAGCTCGGACGAGCCGACGCTTCGATCACGGACCTTGCCGAGAAGTTCCACATGACGCTCACGGGCATGAAGAAGCACGTCGGCGTTCTGGAGCAGGCGGGGCTCGTCACCACGAAGAAGATCGGGCGCGTGCGGACGTGCCAGCTGGGCCCGCGCCGATTGGAGGAAGAGACGGTGTGGCTCGAGAGGTACCGCCAGCGCTGGGACGAACGCTTCGACGAGTTGGACAAGGTTGTCGAGGAACTCACACGAAAGGAGAAGAGCGATGAACGCAAGAATCGAAAGTAAGCCCGGCCCCGTGAAGAACCGCACCACGGTGGAACGGAAGTCGGACCGCGAGGTGGTTGTCACGCGGACCATCAACGGCCCGGCGCGCATCGTGTTCGAGGCATTTACCAAGGCCGAGCTGCTCAAGCGTTGGTGGGTGCCCAAGTCGATGGGAATGACCCTGCTGTCCTGCGAGGTGGATGCTCGTGTCGGAGGCAAGTACCGATTGGTATTCGACCACGGTGGCCCCGAGCCTGCCGCGTTTTTCGGCTCGTATGTCGAAGTGAAGCCGTACTCGCGCCTCGCGTGGACCAATGAAGAAGGTGGCGAGGGCGGGCCTGTCACCACGGTGACCTTCGAGGAAAAGGGCGGCAAGACGCTGGTGGTCCTGCGCGAGAGCTATCCTTCGAAGGAAGCGCTCGACGCTGCCGGCACCGGAGCAGCCGATGCAATGGTCGAGACGTTCGATCAGCTGGACGAGCTTCTCGTCGCCCTGGGTGAGAGCTCGGGACAGTAACAGAGACGTGGATCTCGCGGTCGGTCGTCCGATAGTCCCGGCTCACACTGGCCGGGGCTATCGGGTCCCACGGTACGTAGTCTCATCTGTCCCGACATGAGTGCGTGGGCGCCATCTAACGAATCGCGCTTAAGCTGCGGCGCGCTGAAGAACAATTCATTCCTTAATCTACGCGCGCCGCCAGCTTCAAGCGCTTGTTAGGCAGCGGCTCCTCGAAACGGCGGCAGTATGTTGACCGCTCGTTGATGCTAACCCTCGAGCGTGCTTGCCAATGCCCC
>DAIQBK010000061.1:0-7509 GCA_036781205.1 Myxococcaceae bacterium | reverse complement strand
GCGCGTGAGGCGTAGGCGAGGGTGGTGTCGCGGGCGTTCAGATGGGCCAGGTGGGTGACCTGATCGGCGCCCAGGGAGCAGCCGCGGCAGGCATGCTCGGGCCAGCCGAACACCCCGGGCTCGAAGAAGGCGCGATAGACGATCAACTGACGGCGGCCCTCGAACAAATCGAGCAGGCTTACCTTGCCCTTGGGTCCGTCGAACTCGTACTTCTTCTCCACCGCCATCCACGGCATCCGTCGACGCTCGGCGGCCAGCGCGTCACGGGAGCGGGTCAAGGCCTTCTCCTTCACGAGGAGCTGCTGGCGCGCAGCCTCCCACTCCTGCTGCGACACGATCGGGGGTGTGTTCATCGCGAGATGCCCTTTCCCGTGTTCCTTGTCTCTCTCTTTGCTTGTTGCCATCTCATTTCTCCTTTGTTTTCTGAAACAGACCGAGACGATTCGCTCTGAAAAATTTTCTGAACTTGCCGATGCACACCGCCAGAATTCCTCCCGCGGATCCGGCTCCGGCGACCATTAATGCTGTGCTTGCGATGCATGCTGGGCACATATGTCCCTCCTCTGAACTTCTATTCGAGTTTTGATCGGAGCCACTCTGCACGTGTCCCGGTCATGTGGGCCGCGCGGGTCTGGTCCACGTCGGTCACATCGAGCCGCAACGAAACGGGCCGCTCGGCCCGCAGGGCGCGTAGCGCTTCCGGATTGCGCGCCGTGGCGTAGACCTTGCGCTCCCGAATCCATTCGTTTCTCGATACGACTTGGGGGTTGTTGGTCATGAGGAGACTTTAGCGGCGGGCATCGAACGATGGGAGTTACAAGTGTGACGGGATTCCGATGGACTCGCTGATCACTGCCGGGTGGTGGCAAAGGCTACTGCAACTGGCTTCGCGAGAAGAGTTGCAGTCTCCGCCAGCGTCGGCTTTGTGGGACTGACGGGGTCTCGTCTGGTTGGGTGCTTTTTCTGTCGCTCGGGATCACGTTCAGGGCGGCTGCTTCGTCTTCTGATTATGCCGCGAGCGCCCTCGGAAGAAACTCGAACCGACCAACATTTGGTTTTTCTCAGGACACGCCCGCATCCATCTCGAAGTCCGAAAGACATTGAAATAGGATGGATCGTAAGTCCGCTAGGCACTTATTGCATGAAATCAACTCTGAAGAAGTAATCCGTCTCGATCGGTTGGCCATTCCAGAGTGCGGGCTCATACCGACGCGCTTCAAGGGAATTGAGGGTCGCGTCATTCATACGCGAAAGCTTCTTCAAGGCACGACAATTCCGGACTCGCCCTTTGGTGTCGATAATGCACTTCGCCACAATTGTCCCTTGGACGTTCTCGAGCAGCCCCGCACCGGTGTATTTCGGATCTTTGCCCGCGATCAGTTTGGGCGCGGAAAAGAATCCCGCCTCGTAGAATAACTGCACGCGCCCCTCCTGTAATGAGAGGAGCGGCCTCGAGGCTAGGTCAGGTTTGCTCCTTGCTGGACCGGACAAGTTAGCCTGCAGAAACAAAACCAGCTGCAGGCTTGGGCGTGTTACTTGGTTTGGAATACCCCAATTTTTCGCTTTGCTCTGTATACACGCATCAAAGGACTGAACTGCCGTCGGCAGCGTGGATAGCCACCGCGCACGTGACTGGGCTTCTTGCGGCGGAGAATTGCTGCGAGGCAAAAATAGTGTCGCTTGACCAACCCAACTGAGGGATGGATCCGATAAACGAAGGCATTGTTCGATTTCCTGCCGATGTGCCTCTGCAATCTCGCGGACCTTCTCGATGTCTTGCGCCATGTGCGCTGGATCAGGCGCCGGGAATACGGCCGGTGGAGCGTGGGCACAGGCTGTCACCAAGATTCCAACTCCTACGTTCAGCCAGTAGCTTCGCATTTCGCGGAAGTACCATAGGTTTCCGAGCGACCCAAGGCTCGTCAGCTTCCGTCGACTCAGCCCTTCGCCCTCTTAATCCCCACCTCGGCGCCCTTCGTCCGTTGGCTGATTCGCAGCGCTTCCTGAGCGGCGGTGCCCTCATAAACCACTTTGCCACCCAGTGTGACGACGTAGATGACGTCGGCGCGAGTGCTCACGGGCGGCAGGCTAGCGCATTGGTTTGACACCGCGGCGACCTTTGCGGTCATGTTGCCCGGCATGAAGAACTACGCACAAGCACGGTTCGATCGAGAAGAAGCATTGAGGCTAAAGAGAGCAGCTCGAGCGCAGAAGGAAGGGGACCTCACCCAGGTTCAGCATCTCACCGCAAATCCCTATTCGGCTTGACCGACCCCTGGCCCCACACCATCGAACGAGCAAGTACTCCGTCGCGTTGAGAATCTGAAGCTGATCCACCATCGAGTGAGAAGAACCAGAAGAACCTGGAGTCTAGACAAGCAAAGAGCCCCAGAGGTTTTCTGGGCTGGAATGTGTGCGGAATTCCGTTGGGCGAGGCCAAAGGTGCGGGTCCTAGGCCGCGAGCTTGGCCTGCCGGAAGAATTGGTCACCCGACACCCATTCCCCGGCCCCGGTCTGGCGGTTTCGGGTGGTTGGCGAAGTGACTGCAACCAGCGCACAGAGGAAAGATGCGATTAGTTGAGCACGACTCCTGGTTGCCGTTTGCATCGCAGATGCGATACATTTCAGCCATGAAGACCTCTACCTTGCCACCTCTCCGCGTCGAGCCTCGACTTCGCAGCGCGGCCGAACGTCTGCTTCGCGCCGGTGAGACCCTCTCCTCTTTCATTCTTGATGCCATCCAGGAGCGGATACGAAGCCGCGCAATCGAGGAAGAGTTCGTCAAGCGCGGCCTTGCCTCCAGGGAGAGGGCCCGCCGCTCTGGCAAGTACGCACCCGCTGCCTCAGTCGTCGAGGGGCTGCGGCAGCGGCTTAAGCGTGCTCGCGCCGCCGCGGCGCGCAAGTCGGCCAAAAAGCGACGAAGGGCGCGGTGAGCTACCGCGTTCGCTTCACGGCAGAGGCGAAACACGATCTCGATCAGCTGTACGACTTTCTGCTTGAAAGGGATCTGGACGCCGCGGAAGAGGCGCTGAAGCCGATTGAAGACGCGGTCGCGATGCTTCAGAAGTTTCCTTTTGCATGTCGGAAGGCGTCCGAGGGAAGGTACGGCCCACTGCTTCGAGAACTCGTCGTCCCATTTGGGAGCGCCGGCTATGTCGTTCTGTTCGAGATCAGCGGACCTCACGCAGTCACCATTCTCGCGGTGCGCCACCAGCGAGAGAGCGACTACTACTGAGTCATGGGAGTGGTCCCGCTACGGCTGTGGCGGCCAAGTAAACCCTCGAGCCAACCGGGCCGAGGGTTTCGGAATCGCAGGGCGCAAACCTCAAAACTGCATCAGCCGAATGCATCACTTTGCTGATGCACTCAGCTGAGCCTTTAACCTTTGATTTGAGAGCGGGAAAAGGGATTTGAAACCGATCGAGGCGATAGAAAACCTTTGGCAGGACGCGCCGTTGCCATCCATCGCCTCGATTTCATTCGGGACACAACCCCGTTTCGTTCCCTCCTGTACCCTCGATTGTACTTAGAAACCGCGCTGGAGGGTGACATAGAGGTGACACGTCGGAGTGGAGCTTCGGCCCTCAGAGGAATGTCCATCCAGCAGCGGTCGACAGCTGTCCCCACCCCGCACAGAAAAATTGAAGCCGGCGGCATTCCGCCGTGCTGTCGGGTCGGCGTGTGGCGAGTTCACGTAGAGAGCTGAGTCGTCGCTACGACCGGTCGCATTCTCGGAGTCTATCCAGCAGGGTTGGGGCGCATCGGGCCATGTCCCTGAGTTAGATTTTGTCCGCCCTGTGGCGGCGTCCGTCGATGCCTTGGTACTCCAAGGCGGTTCGGCCTGCGGCGTCGCGCACGACATGACCGGCGACACCGAATTCGACCACACGGAACTCCAGCGGCGCGTCGAAAATCAACTCGGCGTCGGGCATGCCCCGCATCCTCGCGTCGAGCCGGTCTCCGGAACGAACCAGCCGGAACGTGGTTGCGTCCTCCCGGTCGCGTTCGAGCACGGGAAACAACTTGTTGTTCGATCGGTACTCGCCTTCCAGCTCCGGGAAAAGGTGCACCGCCTCGGGAGGGTTCGACCTGCGCTTGCGTAAAGCGAGCTCGAACCTCATGCGCGCGCCGCTCCTGCCGCGCACCTTGGCGGATGCGGGCTGGACGATCAGCGATTTCCGTATGAGCCGATCAGTTTCGTTGCGGTCGTCGCCAGCGAAATAAAGCTGCGTCGCAAGGGGCTCGTATCGTTTCGCGTGGACGAAGAAATGGATGTGCTTGGCGCGTTGCGCGTACTGGCCGGGCACAATGGTGTCGAAGGCGTAGCTGCCGCCGCTTCCAGCCTGCAGCAGCACGCGCAGATGGTAGGGCGAGTCGTCCTGGCCGCGCCTGGTGATGTCGTAGTGGCCGGCTGCATTTGCCTGCCACACTTCGATCAGAGCGCCTTCGAGCGGCTGGCATCGATCCGCACCGATGATCCGACCCTCGACCGCGAGCGGTTCTCCAACATCGCCGGGGTCGCTCAGCGATACGCGCCGAGGGGCGTTCGGTCGGAAGAAGGGGCCCAGTTCCACGCCGTCCGTCGGCGAGCAACCGCGCTCTTCGGCGCGAGCCAACCGAAACGCTGGCAGAGCGAGCAATGCGCCAGTGAGGAACTCCCGTCGGGGCAGCATCGGAATGAAGGCTGTCAGATCGCTCCGGCAACGGCAAGTGGGCCACCCGCCGTTCGTCGTAAAAGGGGCATCCCGCTTTCGCGCTGCAAGAACCAGATTGCAGACCTGTCGTTGGCCAAAACTCGATCGCGAGACTGGACGAGGAGTTGGCCCGGAGCGACGTTGGCGCAATGTCCCTCCTTCTCCCTCTACTGGGCGCTCTGCGCGCCGCAGTCAGGACCCACAGGAATCTGGCGCTTGAGAACCTGGCGCTCAGACAGCAACTCGCCCTGCTGCGCCGCCGGTCGACGCGACCACGGTTCGGGTCGCTGGATCGCGCCTTCTGGGTCTTGCTCGCGGGTGAATGCGTGAAGGCTTCTTGCCGCGCGCCATCAGTCGAGCCACGTCCACGCCCACAGCAGCTGCGATTGCTTCGAGCGTCACCAACTGCGGCTCTCGGTCCCTTCGCTCGATCGGGCTACTGGCGTCCCGGCCGAGCCCGGCGGCTTCCGCGAGCTGTTTCTGAGACCATCCCCTTCAAGCAGGCCTACGGCATCTCACCGGGACGGTGGCGAGAAATCCAGATTTGAGGATGCGGGTGCCACGCAAACCTTAAACCCTCGCTGATCCCCCTGAACACTTACCCGCGCTCAGCGCGTGACATCAACGTTGTAGGTGCCCGAGGGCGACGTCGCTGTCCCCGTGATGTGCGTCGTCCCCGCCGCGCGCACGACCGTGTTGTTCGGCCCTGCTTGTATGTTTCCGGTGAACGTCAGCGCGAGCGTGATCGATCCCGTCTCGGTGCCCGACATCGTGAATGCACCGTTGAGGGAGCCGTCGAGCGTGCCGTTTGGGATGTTTCGCAGGTTGATGGTCAGGGATGGCAGAGCGCTCGCATTCGTCGCGTACGCGATCTTTCCGTCGTCCGAGTAGTTCGTGAGCGAGTCGTTCAAGCGCATGCCTTTGTTCGACGAGGTGCCTTGGTCGACTTGGCCGGTAACGGTCATCGTGCCCGACACGGTGCCACTGGTGGACTGCGGCGAGATGTTCGCGCTGGTAGCGCTATTGAAGCCATTGAAACCGAGCGTGATGGCTTTGTCGACCGAGGCGTCGAGGCCGAGGTATGCCTTTTGCGCGTCGGCAGTGGAATTCACGCCACTGCCGCATCCAGCGAGAAGAAGAACGACGAGGAAAACTGAATTGCGACTCATGGCAGCCTCCATCGGCCTGGAGCAGCTGCTAGCGTAAACCGCCAGCCGCTAGCCACACGTCCGGGACGCGACCGAGACTACCCGGGGACCGACCCCGATGCCACGTGAGGGATCCGGCGACGTCTGCTTACCTCAACGCATCCCTCGTTCCAGAGCGGAGTCTTGGACATATTGGTAAAGGTCGACTCGGGAAAGTCGATCGTGCCGTAGCTGCGCCCATCGCTCATCCGCAGGAAGCCGTGGCTTGTGCCGCCGGCAGTGTAAATTCCCACGATCTGGCCGGAGTCGTTGATCCCGAAGGCTCTGGTCAAGGTCGAGCCGGGAAAGTCGAGTGTAGCGTAGCACCCCCGCTCAACAGGTATCCGTGAGTTCTGGTGTCAGCGTCCAAGTAATCTCCCACAATCAGGCCCGAGGCGTTGATACCACTCCCATTCATATTGGTAGACCTCGAGTCGGGAGGGTCGAGCGGGTGGTGAAGATGTAATCCGCCTTCGCCTGTCCTGTAGCCATGGCCAGTCGGAGAGCCGCTAAGCTCAAGAGTAATCGCCTCATCGTTGAAACCCTCCTGCTGTGTTGAGAAAAAAGCCACCAATTTGTGTCCGACCGAGAAATGACGCGCTCCTTGTTCTGGGTCTGCTCACAGGCGGCTGCACGTGGAGCCCATACAAGCGCGCTCACAGAAGGTAGAAACGAGAAGTGGGGCAATTTCCTATCATCGGCTCTCTTCAGGCAATGCCGCCGAGACCGGGAACTGGACGGAGATACGCTCGCTTAACCCTCGTCATCCTCACACTCATCATCCTGCGTATCGTCTTCTTCTCCTCTACTCCGCAGATAGCCGTGGGAGACCCCATCAACACTCGTGTAAGACCCCACGATATCGCCTCGGGAATTGATCCCGTTTGCAGAAGTAAAGAGAGCATCGGGAAAATCAATCGAGCTGAGTTGGCCCCTCCTCAGGAGATAGGCATGGGACTTACCGTCGGCGTCGTCGTACCGTCCCACTATTTCACAGCGTCTGTTGATCCCGCGGCCAAACGTGAGGACAGAGCCAGGGAAATCAATTGAGGTAAACTGCCCCCCCCTCCACAGAAAGCCATGGAACCTACCGTCAGGGTCGGCGTAGTCGCCCGTCACATCGCCCTGAGCATTTATTCCGAAGCCAAAGGTAGTGGCAGCGTCGGGGAAATCAATCGTCTCGAAATCCCCGTCGAGCAGAAAGCCATGGTGGGTACGATCTGCACGGTCGTACGCTCCCACGATTTTTCCGCCGGCACTGATTCCATTAGCACCGGTGAGAATAGCGTCCGGGAAGTCAATCGGCGTGAAGATCGTTTCCCTGCTTCCGTGCCCAGACCACTCTGAGAACTTCTGCGCGTGCGCACTTGGAGCACAAATCGCCAAAGTCACTAGCATCGGCACTACCGCTGCGATTTCGAGGAATGGCTTTTTCACGACTACTCCTTTTGAGCTTACGCGTGCTTCGCGTCCCCAGGGTGCTTGCACGACGGCATCACGTCACGGGTGGGGAGTGATCATTATTCCAATGGGTTGTGCCTCTCCATTGTAAAGAAGCACGTTGCCGACGACGGGACTGCCATCGAACGGGTCGTTGAGAGGATGATCGTAATCGAATCCTTCCAGCC
>DAIQBK010000060.1:0-7717 GCA_036781205.1 Myxococcaceae bacterium | reverse complement strand
GCGCCTGTTCCGGGCTCATGTAGGCCGGCGTCCCTAGGGCGGCCCCGTACACCGAAAGATCCGAATCGGAGCCCGGCACCGAGGCATCCACCTCGTCGGGCTCGCCACGTTTCTTGGCCAGTCCCCAATCCACCACGACCGTCTCGCCAAAGGAGCCAATCATGATGTTGGAAGGCTTGAGGTCGCGATGAATGACACCGCGCGAGTGCGCGTACGCGACTGCATCGCACGCGTCAATCAGGTGGGGCAGGAGCTCGAGGCGCTGCCGAAGTGACTCGCACCGCGCGAATCGCGCCTTTAGCGTCTCGCCTCGGATTAGCTTCTGGGCGCAGAAAAGAGTCCCATCGGCGCGACGGGCGAGCTCGTGCACCGCGACGATACCCGGATGGTCGAGCTGGGCAGTCAGCCGCGCCTCGCGCAGGAAGCGTCTCCAGGCGGTGCTCTGGCTGGGACTCGAATGGAGCGATTGAGGAGACACGACGAGCTCCTTCAGCGCCACCTCGCGGCCCACGAACTCGTCCACCGCTCGTCGGACGACTGACTGTCCGCCGCGACCTAGCTCGTCGAGGCGAGTGTACTGTCCCTCTCTCTCGGCCGGGACCGTCCTGTCCTCGTCTCCCGCTGCGGCGCCTACCCGAGTCGGTGGGCCAACCGCAGTCCCGAACGTTCGAGAAACGGCCGCGGCTCCGCCAAGCGACGCTAGAACATCTTCTGCATTGCCCTGCCGGGCCGCCAGGGCCTCATTCGCCAGCGCCTCCAGCAGTTCACGACGCGCTGGTGTCAGCGCACCGGCCTCCTCGAGGTGTGTCAAGAGCGAGCGTGGGTCACTCCCAATCAGCCGGGACGCAGCGGCTTCCATCACCTGCTTCGGAGTGACAAAGCCCGCCTGCGTCGCCAGCACACCCACGATCAGGTCGCGATCCTGCATCCGTCGCTCACTTTGCCACCTCCCGTTTGTCGCTTCCAAAGCATGTTACGTGCCCGTGCCTCCCTTCCTTGCCGATGCTGACCCGTTTTCTCGAGCGACTCGCGAAGGGCGCGCCCGCCATCAGGTGCGAGCCCGCACTCTGACCGCGACATGTCAAGAATCCGACGGGACCTGCCAGATTTTGCGCACCGAAAGAATCCCATTCCAGCAATGGTCTCGGGAGTCAGCTTCGGTAGGCCGCGGCGTCCACTCCGTAGCGGCGGATCCAGCGGACAACTTGCGTTCTGCCCTTCCCGATCACCCGCGCTATCGCGCTCAGGTTTCCACGATGTTCCCGCAGCAGCACGATCAGCTCGTCACGATGGCGTATTTCGTCATTTGTCAGCTCGGGTTGAGGGATCTCGGCTGGTGTGTTGCGGAGGGCGGGCGGGAGGTGTTCGCGTTTGATCGTTCCCAGACCTGAGAGCGCCAACGCACCTGCAAGAGCCTGCTCAAGTTCACGAACGTTCAAAGGCCAGTCGTACTCGAGAAGCGAACGGGCCGCCTCCGGAGAGAGCTTGACGTCGGGACGCTCCGGGGAGAGTTTGCGCAGGAGCGTCGCGATCAGCAGTGGAACGTCTTCCGGGCGGTCGCGCAGCGGGGGCAACTCCAGAACTACCCCGTCGAGCCGGGAGAGCAGGTCCTGGCGGAAGGTTCCATCCCGAATCCTCTGGTGGAGGTCACGGTGCGTCGCGGCCACCACTCGGAGATCGAGCGGCTCGGGTCGCGTTCCGCCCACCGGTAGCACCTCCCTCTCCTGGAGCGCACGGAGAAGCGCGGCTTGCGCGGTGAGGGGAAGGTCCCCGATCTCGTCCAAAAAGAGGGTGCCGCCGTCGGAGGTGCGAAGGAGACCCGGCCGGTCCCGTTCCGCACCGGAAAAGGCGCCCTTCCGATGACCGAATAGCTCCGACTCGACAAGGTTTTGCGGAATGGCACCGCAGTTCACCGCGACGAACTCGCCACCTCTGCCGGACCAGGTGTGGATCGCCCGCGCGAGCACTTCCTTGCCACTGCCGCTCTCCCCATGGAGGAGGACTGGCACCCGGGTCGTTGCAGCAGCTCTGCCGCGAAAAAGCACGTCAGCGAACTGATACGAGAGAGTTGCCAGCCCACTTGGGCCCCGAGGGAGGTCCTCCCCTTCCAGGTGAGCGGGGCCCCAAACCGGCAGCTTGCTGCGAAAACTGAAGAAGGTCCGTCCGAGCTGGAACTGGGTTTGGTCGGGCAGATCTGCTGTTTGGATGCGCTCGCCGTCGACCAGCGTGCCGTTCTTGGACCCAAGGTCCCGAACCGTCCAGCGGCCGTTCTGGCGGCGCAACTCGGCGTGGGCCTCGGATATCCAGCCGTCCGGAAGCAGGAGCTCGAGGACTCCACTGCCCTGCACGCGCGCCATTCGGTGCGGTCCCCGGCCCAGCCGCACGGATTCGAGCTCGGCAAGCAGGAAGCGAGCAGGCCCCCATAGCGGGCGCTCGCATTCGATCTCGAGAAAGAGATACGGCGCATAGTCGGACCTCTTCGCTCCACGCGCTTCGCTTTGCGAGAGAGTTGCTCCTTTACCGGCCACGTCCCGACTATAACGCCAAGTCCATAGCGGCACCTCAAAGCTGTGTCCGTACTCGGGGTGGCGCCTTGACTTCAAGAGAACCCGGTTCTTACTAATCTAGTCGCTGCGACGTTGATCGACAGGCGCCCACGGTGGGGGCGGAAAATCATGAAAGCGTTTTTCAGAGGTGTACGGCCCGCGGGTTGCTGACCGGAGATAGAACGATGGAGCCGGGCTATGTCGAACGAAAGGGCCCCGAGCGAAAAGCTTCTAACGAAGGGCGAAGTTGCGCTGCTGTGTCGCGTGGAGATTCGCACCGTTGACCGATGGGTGGCTGCGGGCAAGATCCGGTATTACCGGACGCCGAGTGGCCGCTTGCTGTTTCGAAAGAGCGATGTGCTGATACCAGACGATTCATGGCAGAAGCGCGTTGTTCAGAGTGGCCGATCATCCAGCGCGCGATCGGGAAACGTTTCTTCGTCTGACCCCACCGGTCCCGCGCTCCGCCGATGAGCGCGCACGACGTTCCCGGACATCTCCGGACATTTCGCGCCAAACGCTACCGTCCCCATTGCCAAAGCCGTCAGCGCGGCGACCCTGATTGGACTGTTCTTGACCTGGGGAGCAGCTCAAGGAGGGTTCCGTGAATCGTCGAATATTGGTGCCATTGCTGCGAACTTCGCTTGTCGTTGTGTTGGCTTTGATGGTCGCTAACCAAGAGGTATTGGCCGCTGCGGGGGGCGCGCAGCCGAGAGATTCGGGGGTCGACCCATTGGGTGTAGGGATCGACTATGATCCGTACCCGCCGGGCATCCTGCCGAACGATCTGGTACCGGAGATCCAAAGGGTCCGGCGCGAAATCAACTTCATCTTCCAGCAAGCTCTCGGAGAGTGGCGCGCATTGCCGCCTATCGTTCACACCGGACAACCGCCCACCATCCAAGGCGTCGGCTATCGGGCGATACAAACACTCGGCAAGCTGATGAATTTCGACGAGAACATGTCTCCTTTCAGGAATCGGGCCTGCTCATTCTGCCACATGCCGTACGCTGGCTTTGGCCCACCGATCCCTTCGGTCAATCTGACGATGATCGCGTATCCCGGATCGATGGCGTTTCGGGCCGGCAAGAGGAACCCGCAGCGGTACACGTATGCCCCCTGGTTTCCAGTTCTCGAGCGCAACCCAACACAAAACCTGTTCTTTGGCGGAAACTTCTGGGATTCACGGGCGACCGGATTCTTGGTAGCGAATCCTGACGCCGAGCAGTCACAGCATCCTCCCGTCGATACTCAAGAACATGCTCTACCCGACACGGCGTGCATCGCGTTTCGCCTTTCCCAGGCCCAGTACCGACCTCTCTACGAGGCCGTGTTTGGCCCGAACACGCTCAATCTCAACTTCCCGGCCGACACTGAGCAGATCTGCGATACCCCAGGAGGGGCGGCGGTGTTCGGCAATGACACCGAGCCAGTCAGGCTATCGCCAGCGGACCGCACCCGCGCAACCACGGTCTTCACTCGCTGGGCGGAGTCGCTGGACGCCTACGAAAGATCAAGTCAGGTCAGTCCATTCACATCGAAATTCGACGCCTTCCTGAAGAGCACGTACACCCTGACGAAAGAGGAGATGGCCGGTTACCTCCTGTTCAATGGCAAAGGCAATTGCAACTCATGCCACGTCGACGGAAGAGGGACGACTTTGCACCCAGGTCAGTTCGACAACAGCACTACCGCGTCGGTGAAGCCTCTGTTCACTTGCTTCGGCTCGGCCAATGAAGGGCTGCCCCTGAATCCCAGGAATGCTTTTTACTATCAAACCACACCGGATTTCTTCGGCTTCACCCCCAACTCGATCGGCTTCGGCTACCGGGACCTGGGAATGGGGACCTTCCTGAGAAGCGGTTACGGTTCCGCTCCTAGCCCGAATGCGGATTGGACACAGTTCGCCCCGACGACCGACGGCCAATTCCAGGTGTCGACGGCGCGCAACGTGGCGATGGTGCCACCACAGTGTGGTTCCACCGAGGCGCCAGGGCCCTACTTCCAGAAGGAGTTCTTCCACAATGGGTACATCAAGAGCCTGAAGCAGCTCGTCCACTTCTACAATACGCGCGACCTGTTCTTCTTTCCGGTGCTGTCAGGGCATTGCCCGCCAGGAACCACCGAAAAAGTGAACTGCTGGCCGATGCCCGAGGTGAGGAACAATATCGACTGCACGACTGGTAACCTCGGCTTGACGGATCGGGAGGAGGACCTGATTGTCATCTTCCTCGAAACCCTCACAGACGGTTTCATAACGCCCTTTCCCAACATCAATACCTATACGGGTACGTGCATGACCGGTGGTTCGGCGTCGACCCAAGGAAATGAGTTTCTTATCCCTACGCCGACACTTCCGCCCTGCGCACCGCAAGTCTGCAACGTGCCTCCTCTCCCCGATCCGCCCATCGTCGAGTGTTTCGACTGTGGTCCCGCCTGCCCGATCCCGCCGCCTGTCCCCAATCCGCGCACTGAGTGATGGAACAGGCTAGTCAACGCACGCCAGACGCAAGAGAACATCCATGAATAGATTGCTTCGGACGCTGGCGATCGCGACCGCGGTCGCCAGCCTCTTCACATCGAACCAAGGCGCCGCTCAGATACTTCCTCCTCTCAAGAAGGCTGCGCGCGTCAAGATCATCAAAGCGCCAGAGCTCGAGATCGCCGTGGATCACTTGACCATTATCAGATGGACAACCACCAACCCTGGGGGTTCGGACGTACATTATGGCATCGTGCACTACGGTACGGATCCCAAGGACCTGAGCCAGACCGCGAAATCGCCCCTTAGGCTGAACCACGTCCATCGATACACGGTCTTCCGGGTGCGCATCGACGATCTCAAGCCACAGACGACCTATTACTATCGGGTCGGCTCGGAGGAGAGCAGTGGCGAAAGCGATCGGGTGGAGAGCACCGTCTACACGTTCACCACACCCGCCCGGGCGAGCGAATAGTGGCCTACCCCTAAGACGCGAGCGAGGTGCGCTGTCGCTCGCTAAAACTGGGCGTGGCTTCGGTTTCTACCATTCTGGTCGCATTCGCCGTCGTCTTTGGCATGTCGTACGCGACTGCTTCCGCCCAACGCGCCGTTACCAAGCCGGACGGCGGCGACTGGTTGTACGTCGACCACGATCTGGCGGGAACCCGCCACTCGCCTCTCAAGCAAATCACTGCCAAAAATGTTTCGCGAGTTACCAAGGTCTGTGCGTACTCGTTCCCCGACAAAGAGCCATCGCAAACGGCTCCGATCGTGTCAGCGGGCACCATCTATTTGACGACTACCCATTACACCGTCGCAGTCGATGGTTCTGATTGCCACGCGGTCTGGACGAGCAAGTGGTCGCCGCGCGATTACGAGACGTCTAACGCGAATCGCGGCGCGGCAATTGGCGGCGGAAAGATCATTCGCGGCACCGCTGATGGCTTCCTGCTGGCGCTCGACGCAAAAGACGGACGCATGCTTTGGGCGCGACAAATCGCCAATCCAAAGGAAGGCTACTTCATCAGTATGCCGCCTTTGGTTCACAGCGATCTGGTTTATATCGGACCGGCAGGCTCTGAGTGGGCGGCGAAAGGTTGGGTCGGCGCGTTCCGAATCAGCGATGGCGAGCAGTTGTGGCGATTCAACATCGTGCCCGACGATGGTGAGGCCGGCGCAAACACGTGGGGGGCCGATCCAGCAGCGCGCAAACACGGCGGAGGATGTCTCTGGACTCCTGTGGCCTTTGACGAGGACAAGAACCTGCTCTACGTACCGGGTACAAACCCCGCACCCGATATCTACGACCAAGGCCGGCCGGGCTCCAATCTGTACACGAATTCGCTGATCGCTTTGGATGGCACGACGGGCCGCCTGGCGTGGTACCGACAGTTCATCACGCATGACGTCCACGATTACGACGTCACCCACGTCAGCCCGATCTTCAAGACGACGATCAGTGGGTCGACACGGAACGTGGTCGCCAGCACTGGCAAGGACGGAATGCTGCGGGTTTTGGACCGTGATTCGACCGACATACTTTACAGCGCTCCGTTCACCACCCGAGTCAACGCTGAAGCCCCTGTGAGCACGACGCCATTGCGCGTTTGCCCAGGAACTCTCGGGGGGCAGGAGTGGAGCGGTTCCGCATACAACGTGAAACTGAACTTGCTGGTGGTCCCTGCCACCGATTGGTGCGCGGCGTTCTCGAAGGATCCGGTGCCGCCGGACCCGGATAAGGAACACACGCACGGCTTTTTCTTCGGCGGCAAAGCGGACTTTGATCCATGGTCAGCCGCACGCGGACGGCTCACTGCGTTCGACGCTTCCACTGGCAAGGAGAAGTGGCGCTACGACGCCGCCAAACCGATGATCGCCGGCGTAACGACAACCGAGGGCGATCTGATTTTCACCGGTGAAATGAGTGGCAACCTGTTGGCGTTGGACGCCACGACCGGCCAGGTACTGCTGCGAAGCCCTCTGGGGGGCCCACCCGCCGGCGGTGTAGTCACCTACAATGCCCGCGGCGTGCAGAACGTGGCGATCGTCTCGGGCTTCGTCGGGATATACAACATGATCGCTCCCGAAATCGGCGGCGGGAATACCACCGTCACCATCTTCCGCCTTCGCGCCAAATAGAGTTTTCGTCTTCCTCGGAACTGCCGTGACAGGCCAGCCCGTGCTACGCACCGACTGGCGTTATGGTCTACCGGATCATCGCAGCTCTTTGGCTTTGGACTGCTTCGGCGGTTGGCGCCCAGGCGCCATGGCCGACGATGTCGTGGAGCGAGGCAGTTCCGGAGGCTGAGGGAGTCGACTCGCAAGCTCTGGCTGAGGCCCTCGATTTCATCCTGCAAAAACGGCTGCCGATACACAGCCTGCTCATCGTCCGCCACGGCACAATTGTCCTGGACGCCTACTTCTATCCTTACGACGGGCGCGTCGTTCACGACGTGGCCTCTGCCACGAAGAGCGTCACTTCCATCCTCGCTGGCATTGCGATCGATAAGGGCTATCTCAAGAATGAAAACGAGACGATGTTGTCGCTGCTTGGGGGCCAGCCAGACGGATTGAAAGAACGGATCACTCTTCGGGACTTGCTGACGATGACATCCGGGTTGCGGTGCGGCAGCATCGGCGAGGCACACACGGCAGAGGACGAATTGGCCGAAATGAGACGCCATCCCAA
>DAIQBK010000059.1:0-7976 GCA_036781205.1 Myxococcaceae bacterium | reverse complement strand
GCCCGCTCGTCCCGGCGGCTCGCATCTTCGCTCCATTTCCGACAATTCCCGACCAGTCATCTCGCGCAATTACCTGCCGGAGTCCCTCGGAACCCGCTGACGCTGAAAGTAGAAATTTTGCAGGCTGATGGAATCCAAGCTTTCTCGACTTCACACCTAGTTTGCCAGCTGGGCCCACCGACGGTCTGGCGCCCGTTCCCCGATAGGTCAAGGACGGTAGCGGAGCCGCTTCTCCGGCCGGTAAGGAAAGATGTGGACGATTTCGCCGGCGCGGTGCACCTCCTGCGCTCGCTGCCAAAAGGCGGGCTTGAGCAGCTCCGCGTGCGCGCCCAAGAAAGCGTCCTTGAGCAGTTCGGACAAACCCAGGAACGGGAGGAACTCCTCGGGGAAGATGTCGTGTTCTCCGACATAGAACCAGGGCTCGCCGCTGATTTCCTCCTCGTCGCTGCGGGCCTGAGGCATGTCCCGGAAGTTGCAGTCCGTGAGCAGGCAAAGCTCATCGTAGTCGTAGAAAATGATCCGCCCGGCTCGGGTGACCCCAAAATTCTTGAGGAGCAGGTCTCCCGGAAAAGTGTTGGTAGCAGCCAAATCCCGAAGGCACTGGCCGTAGTCGATGATCGCCGCGCGGGCGGCGCCTTCGCTCATCTCCCGAACGAAGAGGTTCAAAGGCACTACCCGGCGCTCGGCATAGAGATGGCGAATGTGCACCTGGCCTGCGTTGGCGCTGACGTTTTGAGCGCAGGTTGAGAGGAGCTCTTCCAAAAGCTCGGGAGCGAAGCGTGAGCGATCGAAAGCGAGATGTTCGAATTCCTGGGCGTCGACCAGGCGCCCGGCGCGGTCTTGCCGGAAAACCAGCGCATACTTCTTCTTCACCTCGGCCTGGGTGGTGTTCTTCGGCGGCGCGAATTCGTCGCGAATCACCTTGAACACCACGTCCAGCGAGGGGAGGGTGAACACCACCATCACCAGCCCTTTGTCACCACGGGCTGGCCCGAAGCATTCGCGACTGTCATCCAGATACTGCAGCAGCTCGCGGTAGAGCTCGGTCTTGCCGTGCTTGTGGCGGCCCAGGACGGTGTAAATTTCAGAGATCCGCTTTTGCGGCAGGATCGATTTGAGAAACTCGATCATCCCAAGCGGCTGTTTGGTTTCGACGTGGAAATAAGACCGGGTGAAACTGAACACGTTTGAGGCGTCGCCCGGCTCGAGAAGCACCGCGTCCAGCTCGATGCCTTCGGGTGGATTGAGCAGCGCGAGAATAAAGGGCGTGATCGCGCCACCGCGCCACATGCGGCCGACGAGGTAGGCTCCTTTGCCGCGGTAGAAGACAGGCCATGCCATGTCGACCGCGTCAATCGGGGCGTCGCCTCCGGAGGTCGCGAGGTGTCGGTCGATGAGCTCTCCAGCCAACTTGACGTCACTTGCAAGGTGGCACCACGGTGTTGAAAAGGAAAAGTCCCTGAGGATCGCCTCCACCAAGGCAGCTGAGCTCGCTTGCGACTTGTAGGTTCGGTAGACGCGCTGACCCGCTGCGCGCGGAGATCCGGCATAGTTCGAGGCGACGAACTCGATGCCCGGATCCACCCCTACGGTGGCGAAGATCCTGCGGGTAACCGAATTAAAGAACGTCTCGCCAGACTGCCAATCGGTGCGCTGCGCAATGAGCGCCGAGAATTCGACCTTCATCATCGACCAGAGGTCGCGGTCGGAGACCGAATTTCCGAGAAGTTGCCGGACCCACTCGACGACCCGAGCGAGGATTCTGGCTCGCAGATCCAGCCGCGCCAGCGCGTCCTGATGTGCGCCTTTCCAGTCTCTCTGTTCAAAGCGGGACCGGGCGCGGCGACTGATCCGGTTGAACTCGGACTCGTAGACCTCGAAACCGTCCCGAATCACTGAGGCGGCGCGGCTCGCAAGCGTGCTCACGGCGACCGTGTCTGCCGAGTTCGTCATCGCGTTGGGCCTAGCCCGAGCCCGCCCATTGTCGCAAGAAGCGCCAGGACGTGAAAGAGCTACGCGGGCTTAGGCGGGCGCCGGACGGGGACCGATGTAGCGAGACTCAGGTCGAATCAGACGTCCGGTTGCGCGCTGCTCGGCAACATGAGCGGACCACCCCACTACCCGTCCGCAAGCAAAGAGCGGTGAAAAGAGTGTCCGCGGAAAGCCCAGTGCGTCCAACAGAACCGCGGTGTAGAACTCAACGTTCGCGTTCAGCGGCCGGTCAGGATGGCGTTTGCGAAGCAAGCCTTCCGCAGCCTCTTCGACCGCCCGAGCCAGCTTGAGTCGGGGTGTTTCGATTCCCGAGCGCTCCAGCCGCATCACCGCCTGCTCCAACACCGCGGCTCGCGGATCACGAACGCGGTAGATGCGATGGCCCATCCCCATAATCCGCCGCCCGGCGTTGATCTCCGCCTCGAGCCATTGAATTGCGCGATCCGGCTGACCAATGTTGTCCAACATCTCGAGGACCGGTCCCGGCGCGCCCCCGTGGAGAGGTCCTTTGAGGGCCCCAATCGCGCCCACCACTGCGGAGACCAAATCCGAGCCGGTCGACGCAATCACTCGGGCGGCGAACGTCGAAGCGTTCATGCCATGATCGGAAACGACGACCAGATAGGCCTCCAGCCCCTTGGCCTTCACGGGGGACGCGTCGCCGGTCGCCATCCGCAGCAGGTCCGCAGCGTGACCTAAGGATGAATCAGGTGGCGTGGGCTGCCGACCCTGTAGCTTCGCAGCCCATGCCGCAGTGAAGACCGCTGTCGCTGCGTTCACCAACACGGTGCTTTCCCAGGCCGAGTCTGGCGCCTGCAGATGGGCGACCGCCGCCCTGAGCGCATCCATCCCATCCCGCGCCTCCAACGCATTGCCGAGTCCGGGAATCAACGCAAAGGCTCGCACCCGTGCCTCGCCCAGGTTTTTTTGAAGCCGATCGGGCGAGGACTCAGGGAGGTAGAGCGACCAAAGGCGGTGGGCGAGCTCTTCGAAACTTACGTTACCTGCGAGCTTCTCGACATCCGATCCGGCGATGACGAGTCGGCCCCGTTCACCGTCCACTTCGCTAAGGCGAGTGTCTGCGACGATGACGCCTTCCAATCCTGCTCGGTGCGCGAGATCCGGCATATGAGCCTCCTGGGCCAATGTGTAGCGTGCCTGGTGGCCCGAACAGAACCTGTAGTTGTTCGTGCGCAATTCCCGCCTGTTAAAATCCATAAGGTGGGCGGCACGCCCATGGACGAGGCTCCGGTCCCGCAGCCAGCGAAAGGCAAAATCTTGTCGCGCGACAAGATTTAAAAAAACTTCAGTAAATAACAATGGTTGCGCGCTCCGAAATCTGACGGGATGCGTTAGTCCGCTTCCCGAAACAAAGCAAAGGCGCTGGTATAGCCATGAAGGAACGTCGTTCTTCCCACCGGTCCGATCTCACCGTTGCAGAAAAAGCCGCCCAACGGCACCGGACCCAAGCTTTCCTGGAACATGCCGGTGTCGTGGTCGGCCTTTCCAAACAGATGGACGCCGCGGCCGAGGCAAGAGAACAAAAGCGCGCCCTGCGGCTTTGTGCCTCTGGACCCGCGATAGCGCTTGAGCAGTCGCCGTAGGTCCTCGGTTGCTGTTTCCGAATCTCGCAGGAGAAATTGAAGTACTTGCCAGGGCTTCGGCACGGCACCGATCGCGATCGCGCCGGCCTCCGGATCGATCCCTACAAGGTTTCGGACCAGGAAATCGCCCGCGTGGAACTCGACTTCCTCCGACTTCATCTCCAGCCCGGCAAACAGCGAAGTGCGAAACAGCTCCTTGTCCTTATCGGGCAGCGACTCGTACAGCTCGCGAAGGACGCGCAAGGGCGGGCGACTATCGAGCTCGAGGACCACATTGTTTTGAGAGCGGGTGATGATCGTCGGCGTACCGATCGGGCGGCAGCCTTGGGCGACGATCGTGTCCACAGAGATGTTTCCGCTAAGCGCTACCCCGACCGCGCCCACGCGGTGGGTGTTTGAGCCCACGAACAGCGCATTCGAACCTCGCTCTGGTCCGCCGCTGGCCAGCCCTCCGATCTTTCGAGAATCTGGAAAGGCGATGTCGAGGCCGGTCAGCAGCGCAGTGGCATCGAAGGTGAGGGGATCTGCGATCAGAACAAAGTGGGCGTTCGGTATCGGCGGCTTGCCGACCAGTGCGCGCCATGGTTCGACGTCCGTAGTCTCTTCCGGAAGCTGCGCGGCATTCAGACTGAACGGACGAATGCTGACGCCTGGAAGACATGCCGTAGTCAGCGAGAATCCGGGCCGCTGCTCAACCTCGCGTCCAGCGCCAATCACTCCGCTCGCGGAGCACCCAATCAATACCGATCCGGGAAATCGCGTTGACACGAGTGCAGGGATCTCGTCGTAGTGCTCGGCGTGATGCGGCGACACGAAGGCGAGGACCAGGTGAGCTTCCAACCCGTCGAGCTCTTTTGCCACCGACTCGATCACGTCGCGGGCCGCATGCGCGAAAACGGGGTTCGAGGAGATCGCTGAGGCCCACCTCACCGCTTCTCGATGACACATCGGCCGATGCCCCGCAAGATGCGGCGCGCACTCCTCGTGTTGGCGACAACACAGCGAAGTGTGTTCAACAGAAAAGTCTCCGCGCGCGGCGATTGAGTGAACTCAAGCGGTCGACTAAGTGGCGGAGTCAATCACCGGCGTGGGACCAACACGCTTTTTTGAACCGGGGGCTTCGTATGATCGGCAAATTTGTCGCGGCCGCGCTTTGCACAACGTTGTCTCTTGGAGCCGTACTCTTCCCCGCTCGCGCTAACGGACAGCAGGTGACCGTCACCCTCACCGAAGGCACGAACATCGCGGCGACCCTCTCGCCGGATCACAGCCAACTCATCATCGATCTTCAGGGCGTCTTGTGGAGCCTTCCAATCACTGGCGGAACGGCCACTCGACTCACGGATGAGTTCCTCGAGCCCGCACGTCCAGCCTGGTCCTCGCAAGGAGATTCGGTGGCGTTCCAAGCGTACAGGGGCGGCACGTTCCATGTCTGGACGATGAACTCGGATGGAACAGGCGTGAGGCGACTCACGGAAGGCCATTACGATGATCGGGAGCCAAGGTACTCGCCGGACGGCCGGCAAATTGCGTTCTCATCCGATCGCGGGCTGTCCGGGGAGGGTATTCGCAGCTACGACATCTGGGTGCTCGATGTCGCAAGCGGAAATCTCACCCAGCTCACTAACAGCCGCGCCGAAGAATTCGAGCCAGCGTGGTCCCCAGACGGGTCGACGATCGCCTTCGTCAATGGGAACGCCAACGGAAACTCGATCGATGTGATTACGCTTTCCGGAGAGCGCCACACGGCAGTCCCGGGCGACCCGACGGCCCGGGTCAATTCTCCGTCGTGGTCGCCAGATGGAACGCTGATTGCGTACACCTACTTCAAGAACAACCACAGCCAACTCAGAGTCCTCGGCAAGCAGGTCGCGCCGTTCAACGACGTATTTCCGTTTCCCGCCGCGTGGCTGTCCAACAGCGAGCTGCTCTACACCGCCGACGGAAAGATCTGGGTGACGGACATCGAGACTGGAAATGCCAGGCAGATTCCGTTCGAAGCGCAGGTCGTGTTGACCCGTGCGCCGTACGAGCGAAAGCATTTCGACTTCGATTCGACTCAGCCGCGCGCCGCCAAGGGGATTGTTAGCCCAGCGCTCTCGCCAGACGGTAGGCACGTCGTCTTCGAAGCGCTCAACCAACTGTGGGTGATGGAATTCGGACACCGACCGCGGCAAATCACGAGCGACGGCTACTTCAAAGTTGATCCGGCGTGGTCGCACGATGGTCGATCGATTGCGTACTCGTCGGACAAAATGGGGACCCAGGACATCTACATCATCGAGGTTGCCACCGGCAGAGAACGCCGGGTCACCTCGCTCCCGGGCGCTGAGGTGTCCGCCGCCTTCTCGCCGGACGATTCGATGCTCGCTTTTCAGGATCAGACCAGCGCCACTTTCACGTTGACGATCGCGACCGGCGAAGTGCGCCAGGTGATTCCTTCGCTGTTCGCGCCGAGCCGGCCGACCTGGTCCTCGGACGGAAGGCACATTGCGCTCGCCGCGCTCAAGCCTTACACGAGTCGCTTCCGCGAGGGCACCAGCCAGATCCTGACTGTGAACTTGGACACCGGGGAGCTCATTTACCGCGAACCCAGTCCGTTCGAGTCGGTGAGCACCCGAATGGATGACGGTCCAGTGTGGTCGCCCGACGGGTCGAGCTTGGCCTTCGTGATGCACGAAGCGCTCTGGCTCATGCCGGTGGATCCGAGCGGCGAGCCAACCGGACCGGCTGTGCAGATCAACCATGAAGTGACCGATGCACCGACCTGGAGCGGCGATTCGCGGCATTTGCTCTACCTCTCAAACGGCAAGCTGCGACTGATCGCGCGCGATGGCTCGAGACTGCGCCGCGTTCCGCTTCACCTCAACTGGAGGCCCGACAAGCCGCTCGGTCGAACGGTGATCCACGCCGGAAAACTCTGGCAAGGAATCGGACCCCGCGTGCTGAGAGACGTCGATATTGTCGTGGTGAACAATCGAATCGAGAGTATCGAGCCGCATCAGCCAGGCCGCTCCGGCGGACGTCAAATCGACGCCTCAAACTTGATGGTCATTCCGGGCCTCTGGGAGTCGCATACCCATCAACTGATCAGTGGCAAGTTCTTCGGAGATCGACTCAATCGCGTCTGGCTGTCCTATGGAGTGACCTCGCTCCACTCGGTCGGGGACTTGGTGTACCGGGGCATCGAAGGCCGCGAAGCCCTCGCTTCGAATGACCGGATTGGCCCGCGACTGTTTGCGACCGGGGAAGCGATCGACGGCGAGCGGCTCTTCTACAATTTCATGCGACCGACCACCAACGATCAGGCGTTGCAGTTTCAGCTCTCCCGGGCGCGCGAGCTGGAATATGACATGGTGAAAACGTACGTGCGGCTTCCCCACGAACAACAGGCAATGATCGCCGAACGCGTTCACGACGAGATGGGCGTCTGGACAAGCTCGCATTACATGATGCCTGGCGCGGCGAATGGGATGGATGGGATGTCCCACGTCAGCGCGACGACCCGGCTCGGTTTCCCTTACACTCGATCCGGCGCCGGGGTGTCCTACCAGGACATGATCGACATTTTCGTGATGGCGGGGATGCACGACACGTCGACCACCTTCAATGAAGTGCTGCTCCGAGAAGACCCGGGGTTCGTCGATAACGTGCGGCTTCAGACTCTCTACCCACCCTGGGAGGTCGAGGCGCTTCGCGCCAAGCTCCAGAACATTCTCAACACCGATCCGACCGTGGCGCTGGATAGCCTCGAAAAGGAAGAGGCGACGGTGCGAAGAATGCTCCGCGCGGGCGGGACGGTGCTCTGCGGCACCGACTCGCCGCTCGACAACCCAGCCCTAGCGCTGCATTTCAATCTGCGCTCCCAAGTGCACTTCGGGCTCGCGCCTTACGAGGCGCTGCAGACCGCCACGCGCTTGCCGGCCAAGGTGTTCGGCGTGGAAAACGACCTCGGCACTCTGGAGTCAGGCAAGCTGGCCGACCTGGTCTTGATCGATGGAGACCCGCTGCTGAACATCAACGATCTGGCGAACGTGGTCAGCACAATGAAGAATGGGCGGCTGTACTCGGTCGACGACCTGCTCGCGCCCTTCCTATCGGCCAACCTTGCCCGCGAAACGGGAGGGCAAAGCGCGCCGACTCACCGCTTCGTCGCACCGGTACCGGAGTCGAAGACGAAGTACTGGTGGCACGACGCAAAGGATTACTTCGAGGACGACTGAGAACGCGTGATTCGGGCGCTCCCGGCACGTTTCGTGGGCCCGTGAAACCTCGGAGATCGGAAAGGGTTGCACGGCTAAACGTGCGTTCAGTATGTTGATGCTGTGTTCGCCGAACTGGTGTGCCGGTCCAACTTCTCTTTTCTTCGGGGCGCCTCCC
>DAIQBK010000058.1:0-8738 GCA_036781205.1 Myxococcaceae bacterium | reverse complement strand
GCTGATTGCGTATCCGCCACCCCCAGGTTCCGGCCACGCTCCATCGTGGATGTACGAGCCGCGCGCCCAGAGGCTTGTCGCCGCTCACGTTCCCAGTCTAGCGTAGCCGCAGCGCGACCAATGGAAGTCCACATCAGCCATTTGCCGAATCAAGCGCCACAGGCCAGATCGCCAGCGCCATTGACGGCACGGTCTTCGCCCCTGGTGATCGCAGGAAGGATGCTCCTTTTGTTGTTCGCTGCCGGCGCGGCGGTGTCCGCTTTTTTATTGACGGGCGAGGACGCAGGTTCAGGCCCGGCTGCCCAATACGCTTGCCCGATGCACCGCGACTCCACAGCCTCGGCGCCAGGTGAATGTCCGATCTGTGGCATGGCATTAAGGAGGTTGGGCGGCAGCGGCTCAGCACCTTTCGCCTCGATCGATGCCTTGGCTCGCGGGCAGCCCGACCTGGTGGAGGTCGTAAGACGACGAGTCTTCACGCACACCTTGCATGCTCCTGCTTGGCTAGAGCGCCCGCGGATAGTGCGGGCCTTGCTGTACGACGACGAGATCAAGACCCTCACGCCCGCGGAGCCGGCGTTGTTTTATCCAACGGGACCGGGCCCCAGGGTCGACGTCCGCCTTGCGACGGGCTTAGCCACACCCTGGGACGCATCAACGTCGCTGATCGAATTTCACGTCGAAGGCGTCGACCCGAAGCTTCCGATTGGCACCGCGGGCTGGCTCGAACTTGCTAACAGGCCACGTTCTGCGCTGGTGGTTCCCTCGTCGTCAATCCTGCAAGTCAACGAAGAAACCTACGTTCTTACTGTCTCGGGCGATGGCCGCGCGTTCGCCAAACGGCCAGTGCACATTGGAAAAACTGTATTCGGATTGACCACGGTTGTGTCCGGACTCTACGAAAGAGAGCGCGTCGCCGCCAGGAGCGTCTTCTTTCTTGATGCCGAAAGGAAGCTCGCCGCCAATATGGCGTCGACAGGAGCGGTAGCGCCTTGATCGCTGTCGCGGTGGCCTGGAGCGCACGCCACCACCGGCTCGTCATCGCCGTGGCGCTTCTCGCCGTCACGGCTGGTGAGCTGGCCCGCCGGGCGTTGTCGCGGGACGCGCTTCCTGATCTATCTGATCCTCAGATCGCGTTGGTCTCCGAATGGACGGGGTACCCGGCAACCGAGGTCGCAACCGTAGTGACTTCCGTGCTCACGGCCGCGCTCATCGGCGTTCCGGGCTCGACGGCAGTTCGTGGAGCTTCGATGTCTGGAATGGCCTACGTCAACGTGGTGTTCGGCTCCGCTTCCGATCTTGAGAAAAGCCGCGAGCTGATTCTCCAACGAGTCGCCGCTGTCCGAACGAAACTCCCATCCGCCGCGCGAGTGCAAGTTGGCCCGGCCGCAGCCAGCAGCGGGTGGGTATTCGAATACGCGCTCGTCGATCCCACCCATGGTGAGTCCCAGCGCACGCTTCGGCGGTTTCAGGAGGATGTTCTGCGGCCGGCTTTGGCAGCTACCGAAGGGGTAGCCGAGGTCGCCTCGGTGGGCGGAGAGGTGGAGCAGGTCCTGGTGGACGTGAACTCGGATCTGCTTCGGAAGCAAGGGCTCGCGTTCAGCGATTTGATCTCTCCTCTGGAGCGCGCTCTAGCGACGAATGCACGCACCAGCCTCGCTGACCTCCATGCACTGCCGATCCCCGGCCCGGGCTCAAACGGCGAGCACCATCGGCTCGGAGACGTGGCGATCCTCCGTGTCACCGGTGACATGCCAAGCGGATTGGCGGATCTCGACGGACGGGCCGCTGTGGGAGGAATCGTGATTGCAAGGCCGGACGCCGATTTGTCCACCCTCCTGCCTTCCCTGCAACGAAAGCTGGACCGCCTCCGTTTGCAGCTGCGCCCGGGAGTGAAACTTCTCACCACCTATGATCGGTCGAGCCTGATTGGGCGGATCCAGAAAACGTTGCTTCGCGTGCTGGGCGAGGAGGTTGCGGTCGTGGCCTTGGTGATCTTGATCTTCCTTCTTCACGCTCGAAGCGCTCTGGTTCCGCTCGCGACCCTTCCCGCAGTGCTGCTGCTGACCTTCGCGGGGATGTGGATCCTGGGCGTCCCCGCCACGATCATGAGCCTGGGCGGAATCGCGATTGCGCTCGGGATGGCCGTGGATGCCGACCTCGTCGCCCTGGAAGCGTGTCACCGCGGGCTCGAGGCGTCCGCCGCGAGTCCCTCAGCGGAACAGGTTCGTGCGAGGCTCATCGCTGCCTCTGTATCGTTTGCCCCCGCGATTCTGATCTCGTTGCTGATCGCGGCCCTGAGTTTTCTTCCGGTGCTCGCCTTCGCGGGTGAAACCGGCCGATTGCTGCGCCCGCTGGCAATCACCAAGACGCTGGTCATCGGTTCGGCGGCGCTGGTGTCGCTCAGCCTCGCCCCCGCGTTGCGCGACCGCCTGTTGCGAGGTCGCGTGATCCCGGAGTTCGACAATCCTGTCACCCGGTCACTGGTGCGGATCTATCGACCTTTCGTCCACTTCGCTCTTTCACGGCCAATACTCACGCTGCTGATTGCGACCCTACTGCTTGTGTCTTGCGTCCCGATCGCGCTCCGCCTCGGCGGCGAGTTTCTTCCGCGCATCGAGGAGGGCGATCTGTTGTTCATGCCGACAACGCTGCCAGGGGCGCCGATGGACGAGGTTGGTGCGCAAGTGCGCCTACAGGACCGCGCCTTGGCCAAGTCGACCGAGGTGGCGTCGGTGTTCGGAAAGGTCGGCCGCGCGGATACTGCGACGGATCCGGCCCCGTTTTCGATGGCAGAAACGACGATCCGCCTCCGGCCTCGCGCGGAATGGAGCATGCTCCCGCGGCAGCGCTGGTACTCCAAGTGGGCGCCGCCGTTTCTCCGGCGCGCACTTCGCCTGGTCTGGCCGGAAGAGACTCCGATGAAAACCTCGGAGCTGATCGAAAAACTGGATCTCGCCGCGCGGCTGCCCGGATGGGCCAGTGCATGGACTGCGCCTGCGCGGGCACGGATGGACATGATGGCGACCGGAATCCGAACCCCGATCGGCATTCGCATCTCGGCTGCTGATTCGGCCAGGCTCGCGGCTTTAGGCACGGCACTTCGGTCGGTCGCGATAGGCTTGCCTGGGACTCGAAGCGCGGCGTTCGAGCCATCAGGCGACGAGACATGGCTCGAGTTCGTCCCCGACCCTGAGGCATTGGCTACCCACCATGTGGATCCGGTAGTGGTGAGCGCCACCGCGGGCGTGCTGATCAGAGACGGTGAGATCGGACAGCTCGAGACCCAGGGCCGCCGCCTGCGCGTGCGGCTGGCGCAGGACTTCAACCTAAGGGGCCCCGCGGACCAGCTTCGCGAGGTGAGCGTGCGCAGCACCGAGGCTGGCGGCGGACAAGCGGTGCCGCTTTCTTTGGTTGGACGTCCCAGCTATCGGAGTCGGCCGGCGGTCGTCCGCACCGAGGGGCCTGAGCTCGCAGCGTACATACATATCGACGTCACCGAGGGAACCGACCTTCTTGGATACGTGGAACGGGCCAAGCGCGAGATACAGAAGGAGTTCGACAGCGGTGCGCTGCGCCTCCGAACGGGCGAGAGAATCGAGTGGGTCGGTCAATATCCACTGATCGTCGCTGGGGCAAAGCGATTGCGCTGGATAGTTCCGATCGTCGCGCTCTCCATGCTTGCGCTGTTGTACCTTCAGTTCCGCAATCTGACCGAGGCCCTGATCATCCTCACCTCGGTGCCCTTCGCGCTCGTCGGTAGCTTCTGGACCCTGTTTTGGCTGGGTTACCCGTACTCGGCGCCGGTCTGGGTGGGCCTGCTCTCGGTGGCAGGCCTGGCGATGCAGACGGGTGTGGTGATGGTCGTCTACGTTGATGAAGCGTTCTATCGTCGCCTCGCGCAAGGGCGCTTGCGCAGCCGAGAAGATATCGTCGCCGCCCACGCCGAAGGCACCGTCCGCCGCTTGCGCCCCAAAATCATGACAATCACTACGATGGCGGCGACCCTTTTGCCTTTGCTCTGGGCAGAAGGATCGGGCGCTGAAATCATGAAGCGCGTCGCAGCCCCAATGATCGGCGGGCTCGCGACCAGCGCCTTTCTCACGCTCGAGGTCCTGCCGGTGCTGTACACAGTCTGGAGAAACCGGCAACTCGAGCAAGCCCGGCGGCTGGACGTTCCGATCGAGAACATTGTCGGAGTCGTTCCGCCTTGGGCACGCCATCCAACGCTGGATCTCGTCCGTTAGCCTGCAATACGGTGCGTGCGTGTCGTCCCTGAGGAAGGGCGCCGGACCGAGGGGCATCGTCGATGTGCAACCGTGCATGGGGAAGAGTGTGTGATGTTCTGGGGCGGATGTTTCGGGGGTGCGGCACCGGTCTTGTATTCCTTGCGTTGGTAACGGCGGCAGGCTGCGGCAGCCCCGGGCAGGCCCCGATCGGCCGCGTCGCGCAAAGCCTTTCCGGCCCAACCTTCGTGCAGATGAATTACGCGACTCCGCAGAATCCGGTGAGCACCGTACCCGTATCCTTTCCTGCGGCGCAATCGGCGGGAAACCTGAACGTCGTCGTCGTCGGTTGGAACGACACCGCGGCGCAGGTTGCCTCGGTGATCGATTCGAAGGGGAACAGCTATCAGCTGGCGGTGGGTCCCACGATGCGTCCCGGCGAGCTCACCCAGTCGATCTACTACGCGAAGAACATCGCCGCGGCGGCTGCTGGAGCAAACACCGTTACCGTTACCTTCACCGTCGCCGCCATCTGGCCCGATGTCCGAACGCTCGAGTACGCAGGAATAGATCCAGTCAACCCGGTTGATGTGAGCGCCGCGGGCACCGGCACCAACGCCACCAGCAGCACACCGGCTGTGACCACGACCAGCGCATCAGACTTGCTCTTCGCCGCAAACACCGTCGCCTCCAGTACCGCAGGTCCCGGAAGCGGATGGACGAACCGGGTGATTACGCAGCCCAACGGAGATATCGCCGAAGATCAGGCCGTCACGGCAATCGGGTCATATAGCTCTACCGCACCGCTCACCGGTGCGGGCAGTTGGCTGATGCAAATGGTGGCGTTCCGGGTCGGTAGTAGCCAGCCGCCGAGTGCGCCGACGGGTCTGGGCGCGACCGCGATTTCCAGCAACCAAATCAACCTCAGCTGGACCGCCTCGAGCGGGAGCGTGGGATCTTACCTAGTCGAGCGATGCGTCGGTCCCGGCTGCATCAATTTCTCCCAGATTGGGAGCACCACCGGAACCACTTTCGCCAACACCGCATTGGTGGCATCGACCAGCTACTCCTATCGCGTGCGGGCGACCGATGGAGCAAATTTCAGCGGCTACTCAAACGTCGCGAGCGCCTCAACCCTGCCACCGCCGACCAATCCCTCCAACCTGACAGCCAACGCGGTCTCAGGCAGCCAGATCAACTTGAGCTGGACAGCCTCCACCGGCAGCGTCACGTCGTATTTGATCGAGAGCTGCGCAGGTGCGGGCTGCACGAACTTTTTGCAGATCGGCTCCGCGACCGGCACCACCTACTCGAGCACGGGGCTGTTAGCATCGACCACGTATGTTTACCGCGTACGGGCGAGCGACGGGGCGGGAAACCTGAGCGGCTACTCCAACACCGCAAGCGCCGCAACGCTGTCACCCCCGACCAGCCCTTCCAATCTGACAGCGACCGCCATCTCGAGCAGCCAGATCAACTTGAGCTGGACAGCCTCCAGTGGCAACGTTGCCTCCTATTTAATCGAGCGCTGCTCAGGTGCGGGCTGCACCAATTTCTCCCAGATTGGGAGCACCACCGGGACCACTATCGCGAACACCGCACTGGTGGCATCGACCAGCTACTCATATCGCGTGCGGGCGACCGATGGAGCAAATTTCAGCGGCTACTCAAACGTCGCGAGCGCCTCAACCCTGCCACCACCAAGCAGCCCGTCCAACCTGACAGCGACCGCCATCTCAAGCAGCCAGATCAACTCGAGCTGGACAGCCTCCACTGGCAGCGTCGCGTCCTATTTAATCGAGCGCTGCCAGGGCGCGGGGTGCTCAACCTTCGCGCAGATCGCAACCAGCACCACTACAACGTACAGCGACACCAACGTGAGCCCGGGCACCACGTACGGCTATCGGGTGCGGGCCGCGGACGCCGCGAACAATTTCAGCGGCTATTCGAACATCGCGATGGCGACCACGTCAGGCGCGCCAATCGTTCCTACGCTGATTCAGTCAAGCTATGCGACTCCTCAGTCTCCTGTCTCGTCGGTTAGCCTCACTTACACCAGTGGGCAGTGGAGGGGAGACCTGAGCGTTGTGGTGGTGGGCTGGAACGATTCCGTTGCCCAGGTGACCTCGGTCGTGGACAGCAAACACAATACGTATGTCCTGGCTGTTGCCACGGTCGTGACTGACGCTGGCCTTTCACAGTCGGTCTACTACGCCAGCAATATCGCAAACGCGAATCCAGGCGAGAACACCGTGACGGTCAGATTCAATACTCGTGCGCAGTACGCGGACGTTCGCATCCTCGAATACAGAAGCATCGCTGCGACCAATCCAGTAGATGTCACCGTCGCGCGCGCGAGCACGACCAACCCGAGCAACAGCGGCTCTGTCCTTACGACGAACAACGCGGATCTGTTGTTCGCGGCAAACATCGTCCAGGCTGTAACGACCGGTCCAGGGCCGGGTTTCACGATGCGGCTGCTCACAAGTCCGGATGGTGACATCGTCGAGGATCGGGTGGTGAGCACCACTGGCTCTTACAGTGCAACGGCACCGCTCAACGGCACCGCCGGATGGTGGATCATGCAAATGGTGGCGTTCAAGACAGCGGCTCCTCCTGCTGTGCTTCCGCCCACCGTGGCCGTCACTTCGCCGGCAGCTGGTGCCACCCTGACCGGGACGGTGACGGTTACGTTGACCGCATCCTCCCCCTCTTCGGGAATAGAGGCCACCCAGGTGCTCGTGGACGGGGTCCCTGCGACACCGCCGGATGTTACTCCTCCGTATTCGTTTTCACTCGACACCACGAAATTCAGCAACGGAACGCACTCGGTTAGCGCGACCGCCGTCGATTCCGGTCGAAACACCGCATATGCCACCCCGGTCTCGGTGACCTTCTCGAACGCGAACCCAGGCAATCCCGCGGTGACTGGTCTGTGGTCGGGGATCATTTCGCTTCCGATCGTCCCTGTCCACGTCTCCCAGCTGCCAGCCGGGAAGATCCTCATGTGGGATGGGCAGGCTTTCGGCTTTGATGGAAGAGTCTGGGATTCGCTCTCCTACGCTGTCACGGGTGTGCCGATTCCCATAAATGCATTTTGCACTGCGCACGAACAGATGTCGGACGGGCGGATTTTTCTCGCTGGAGGTCACAACGGGGGCGCTCACCTCGGGCTCACCGCCGCGAACGCGTTTGACCCTGTCACCCAATCCTGGACGGTTCTCCCAGACATGGCGTACCCGCGATGGTATCCCACGGCGACTGCACTCCCCGACGGCACCCTATTCGTCCTGAGCGGGGAATCGAATTGCGGAGAATGCGATGTGCCGGTCGCTGAAATCTACGCGCCGAGCACCAATTCCTGGACGCATTTAACGGATGCGCCGTTTGTCTTTCCATATTACCCGCACGTTTACGTGCTCACGAGTGGTCGCCTCCTGGTCGCCGGCACCTCCGAGGCCCCCATCGTTAGCCAGGTGTTCGACTTAACCCGGCACACGTGGACTTCGGTCGGCGGCGCCGCTGTCGATGGCGGCAGCTCGGTGATGTACCGGCCCGACAAAATTCTAAAGACCGGTACCTCGACAGATCCGGACAAGCCGAGCACTCCGTCCGCTGCCACCGCCTATGTCATCGACATGGGGCAGCCATCGCCCGCCTGGCGTGCCGTGACGTCGATGAACTTTGCGCGTACCTATCACACGCTCACCGCCCTTCCCGACGGCAACGTCCTGGCGAGCGGAGGCGGCCCGACGACCGCCGCGACCGACACCGCGAATGCCATCCTGGAAGTTGAGATGTGGTCGCCGGCGACCGAGAGCTGGACGACGCTCGGTCGAATGCACGCGCCCCGCCTCTACCACTCTTCGGCGTTGCTGATGCCCGATGCCCGAATTCTGGTTTTGGGCGGCGGGCGTTTCGACGATTCCATTGTAGCGCCTACTGATCAATTCAGCGCCGAGTTCTTCGCACCGCCCTATTTGTTTAGAGGCCCCAGGCCGGTCATTACGTCCGCGCCTTCGTCTCTGCAATATGGGCAGCCATTCACGGTGCAAACACCGGATGCAGCGCGCATCGCGAGCGTCTCGCTGCTGCGCCTGGGGAGCGTTACTCACGCAATCAACATGGCTCAGCGCTTCGTTCCACTGGCCTTCACCACCGGCGCCGGCTCGCTGACTGCGACTGCGCCAGCGAATTCGAATATCGCCACGCCGGGCAATTACATGCTCTTCCTGGTTGACACGAGCGGAGTGCCGTCGATCTCAGCGCCAGTGCGCTTATAGCGGCGGCGCAGTTGAACATCAGCACGCTTTTGTAGAGCACCCTAGATCCGGCGCCGGTCGGCAACCGCTTATAGCTCCGAGAGCCTGAGCCCTCATCCGTCCGCGCGGCCCGCGATACCCGGTGCGCGATCCAGCGCAGCAGGAGCGATCGCGGCCGCCGGCTCGCGAACAGTGATCTCGGCCGGGACTTCGCGGACCTCGAAAAACCGCTTCAGCGCCAAAAACCGCT
>DAIQBK010000057.1:0-8906 GCA_036781205.1 Myxococcaceae bacterium | reverse complement strand
TAAGGCTCCCGCCTTCGCCCAGCCGATCATCGAGCACCTGCGCGAGGTGGTGCACGCCGCCTGCCGCGAGGTCGAGGAGTGCATCAAGTGGAACGGCCCCTTCTTCGTCTACCGCGGCCCGGTGTGCGCGGTGGCCGCCTTCAAGGCGCACTGCCGGATCGGTTTCTGGAAGGCCGACGTCCTCCGCAAGGGTCCCGCCGCCGCCGCGCTGGCCAGCCTGAGCAGGTGAGGCCATAGCATATAGTATTACCTTATGAGGTAATACTTATGGAGTCTCTCACCACTAATGAAGTTGTTGCCCTCTTCGGCCTCGACGCGCGCCGAGTTCGTAAGGAAGTGGAATACGGGCTGTTTGGCGCATCAAGCCCCCCACGCTTTGACCTCACCGCAACGGTCTACCTCTGCACCGTCTCTGAACTCGGCTTCGAACTGGGAGCCGTGGAGGACAGAAGAAAGCTCTACGCGTTGATCGCCAACGCTATGAAGAAGGCGAAGCGCCCGGAGACCGTCGAGTTAAGCCCGGTTGCCGATCTAAAAATCGGCCACGTGGTCGGCGAAGTCGAGGATAAGACAGGCCGCTTCGAATCGTGGAAGCGCAAGCTCGTCACCGATGATCGCATTCTCGGTGGCGAACCCGTCTTTCCTGGCAGTCGCCTCGCGGTGCGCCACATCGGCGGATTGCTCCTGCAGGGGACCGCGCCGACCGAGATTCGTGAGGACTACCCTTACCTGAAAGACGAGGACATCGAGTTCGCGAAGATGTACGCCTTGGCTTATCCGCCGATGGGACGTCCACGACGTGGACCTGAAGCTTCTTCTCGATGAGAACATCTCACCGAAGATTCAGGCAGCGACGTTGGCGAGCAACACTTCATTGATGACAGTTTGATAGCCGACGCCGCGTTTCTTGGCTTCTCGTTTCGCCCAAGCAACGACGAGTGGATGCAAGCGAATCGCAACGGGTCGATACTTCGCGCTGGCGGTCTTAGGCGGCCTTCCGCGACGCCGCCTGCGCTTCTTACCGAGCTTTGCCTCGATCGCTTTTCGATATCCTCTTACTTCGGCCGGGGTAATTCGGCGCGCTCGCTCAAATGGGAATGACCTTGCTTTCCTCATATCGTTTCCTTTCTCTGCGCGTCGCCTTGCGAGCGCTGATGATTCGATGTTTGCTTCACGAGGTACTTCGAGCCGATGGTTGGCTCCGGCGTGCTCTTCTTGGGGCTGAAGCCACGCGCGGCGGTGCTTGGCGATGCCAACCCCGAGCTGATGCTTTGCTACGAGGTGATTCGCGACCAGGTGGATGCTCTGCTCCAGGGGCTGCGCGAGCACCGCAACACTGCCGAGCACTACCACGCAGTTCGAGCCCAAGCGCCCGAGGCCCTTTCCCAGATCGAGCGTGCGGCACGCTTCATCTTCCTCAACAAGACGTGCTTTATCGGCCTCTACCGCGTCAACCGGCGAGGCCGCTTCAACGTGCCCTATGGGCGCAATATCTGGGCAAACTTCACGGACGAGGGCGTCTTGCGGCGCGTCAGTCAATGCCTCAAGGGAGCGGAGCTACGGGGTGGCGACTTTGCGGACATCTGCGCAGACGCTGCCGAGGGGGACTTCGTTTACTTTGATCCGCCTTACATCACTCGGCGCGCCGCGCGCATCATTCGGTATCAACCCGGCAGCTTCTACGAAGCTGATCATCGGCGACTCGCCCGCTACGTTCGGGAGCTGGACATGCGGGGATGTTTCGTGATGGTCAGCAACTCTGAACACCCGCTTGTCTTAAAGCTCTATCAAGGGTTCCGCATTGATTCCCTCGACGTGCGCCGCAAAGTCAATGCCGACGCGACGGCACGAGGGGGGTGGAGAGAGCTGCTCATCCGAAACTTTGACCAGCGTGGGAATCTGCTGACGCGGAGGCGGATGCGAACCCCGCAACTTTGCTTGCCCTGGTCTTGAGTCGTTTGGCGGGGGCTTTTTCAAATGTCGTCGCAAAGGACGAGGGGGCACAGCCCTCGAAGACGCCGTCGAGGTAGCTCTAGGCTCGAGCGATTCTGGGAGGCGCACGCCGCCGACTTGCCTCCAGGAGCGAAGGCGATCGTTCATTGCGAAGGCGGGAGACGGTTTTGTCCCCTCCAGCTTTGGGACATACAGACCGGCGGGGCGCTCCGCTCTTCTTCGAAGGTCAGCCTCAACTTCCGGTCGGTGATGACGGCAACATCAATTTTGTATTCGGCTCGCAGGCGCCCGGAGGACTGGACCCCTCCGAGTTCCCTTCCGGCTCAGCTCACGAACCGCGGTCGCTGGAGCGTGAGCTGCTCCTATTTCCGGCCCAATGGATACCGGCTTCAAACTTGCTGTGTTCGTCGTTGGCGGCGGTGCCCTCGTCGGCGCTTGTTACTGGCTGTTCCGGAAGCTGTTTCCTCCTCCGCCCGATGACCCCACTGCTCCCAAGGGGCTCCTCGAAGGTTCGACGACTGGGGCCACGCCGACCGACGACCACCACCATTGAATCGCTGGAGCTCAAAGGAGTATTCAAACGGCGTTTTGAGCCGAAGAGGTGATCGCCTATACCGCGACTAGCGGCGTGTCACCTCTGCGGTTGAGGAGTCTGCGTCGAGCGATGTCGACGGCTTCGCCGCAAATGTCATTGCCCTTGAATGCTCGTCCGAGGTTCAACGCCGCAACTCCGACGGAACCCGCCCCCATGAATGGATCGATAACCAGTTCACCGTCAACGGTGCTCTGACGCACGAGCACCTCGCTAACCTCAACGGGCTTCTCTGCTGGGTATCCATTGTAGATCCGAGGGCACTCAATGATGTCGGCAACTCCCAGGTCGTTCAGCTTTCTTTTCCCTTTTTCGAAGAAGAGGATCAGCTCGTATCGAGATCGGTAGTGGTACCCCATCCCGATCCTTTTCTTGTCCCAGACGAGTGGCTTCCAGAACTTGAATCCTGCTTGCTCCGCCATGGGCTTCGCGATGAAAGCTGTCTCGGGATCGCAGAACAGGTAAAAATGTCGATTCTTTCGTAATACACGGAAAGCTTCGCTGAAGAGCGTAGGAAAACGCGCATTCGGGAAGATGGTAAACCAGTCGTTACTGGAGGCCTTACTGTGCTTGAGCCTAGTCGTGGTCCCGATCGCCCTGTGCTTCTCAAGCGATTCATAGGGCGGGTCAGTCACTACTAGGTCGACTGACGCGTCTGGTAGCGTCCGCATCCACTCGATCGCGTCGGTTCGTGCTAGCTCCGGACCTTCAGCAAGTTCCATCATCGATGGGTCTACTACGTGGAGGATCTGACAGCCCGCAAAGTTTTTGGTCCGTGGCAGGAAATGGCGCATAGGAACCTCTCTGATACGCTGCCATCAAAAGGGCCTGGACCCTGGGTGTAAACCATGCCGAACCAGACGAGCGGCTCTGGCGACGAGCCGACTGCAAAGCTAGGTGGAAAGCCCTACCGACTATTGGTTGCCGCGCATGTAGCGAAGACCTTCGCGGGAGCCGATCTTATCGTGTACGAGGAAGTTCCTTTCGGCTCGTCGATTATCGGCAAGGATCGGCACGTCGACATCCTAGTGCTCTCCAGGAAGACGGGGCACGCCGTCGGGCTCCAGGCCAAATATCAAGCTGTCGCTGGCACGACGGACGAGAAGATCCACTATGCGCTGGCTGACTGCGCGGCAATGTGGATTCCTTGTGTCGTAGTGTATGGCGGGCCCGGCTGGTCACTTGGCGTAAGGCATACGCTCGAGGCATCGCGCCACGCCGTTCGTGCTGAGGTTCTCAATGGAGAAATCAGGGAGTCGGCCGAGCTCGACACCTTTGTCGCGGCTCAGTTTGGCCTTTGGGCCACAATCTTGAAGGACAAGAAGCCCGTTGCAGCGACGTAGGCAGTCATAATTGGACAGGCAGTGCCGCACATAGGCAAACATGACAACGTGCTGAGGGCGTACGGCTTCCTGAAGGAGCGCGCTCAAGACCAGAAGCAGTTCACCATTCAAGATCTGTCCAATGCATCTGGATGGTCTGAGATCTCAGTCAAGACTTACCTCGGTAAGACTCTTGGACAACTCATTGAGCGCTTACCCGGCGGTCAGCTCCGGGCTAAGCGTGAAGTGCTTCGCATCTCAGAAGAGCGTTTCCTTCGTCACATGACGCAGGTGAAGCCGATCTTCACTGAGTACAACCGTCAGTTGCATGAGAACCTTCTTAGTTTTGAGTTCTTGCTGCCTCTTATGCGAGAAGACAAGCTTCGCCGAGCGCTAGACGACCTCTTTTTTTCAGACACGATACGCAGGCGATTACGCGAGGTTGGGCTTCAGCATCTCTCGACGGTGATTCCTCGCGACCCTAGTGCGTCGGATGACGAGTACCTCGACTCCGTCCTACAGAAGTGGGCTTATGGAGTCTCCGGTGGATACTCCATAAGCCATGCCAGCGGCAGGTTTCGGGCTTCGGACCTGCGATCGCGCAAAGAGGCCGTAGAAATGCTCGCAGAAGACATGCTTTATCTCGTTGACGAGAGTACCGCGATGGTGCGCTTCTTTGTGGCACTCGAAACGGGAAGCGGTAAGTTCGGCGGAACTTTCGCACAGACTGTCGCCGCGCTCGACAACGTCGAGTTCTCCGACCCAATTACGCTCGCGAACGAGGTTCGCGTCGCCCGCATCTTGTTCTTCCAGCTATTTGTGGAGGCCGTGGTGCGAACCGTAGAGGGTGAAGACGAGATTTGGCTTCTGGAACAGGGACCTTCGGGACGGCGTCTCTACAGGTGGATGCGTCAGTCCGGCGCGCATATTGCTTGAACTGGCTCTTGTTGCAGTTGGATGGCCGGTTATCGCTTTCCGGGATTTCTCTCGATCTTCATACGATTCGACAGGACTTGGTGGCTTCTGAATCCTAGGAGTCGGGCAGCTTCCACCTTCCTGCCGTTCGCCAACGTCAGGGCTCGTGCGATGTACGCTTGTTGAATCTCTTCCAGGAGGCGATCGAGATCGAAGCCGGACCCAAGTGGTCGGCTCATGACATCGGCGGACGACCCGGTGGGGGCCCTGCGAATGAGCGCCTCTTCGATGTCTCGCGCGCCGATAACCGGCTTCGTCGACCACACGATCGCTCGCCGCATTGTGTTCGCGAGCTCGCGGATATTTCCCGGCCAAGAATGTTGTCGAAGACTGTTGCGCGCGTCTGCTGACAGAGACCGCGCCACGATGCCAAGGGTCAGCGACAATTACTTCTCCCGAAGCGAAGAAGTAGTTGACGCCTGGGAGGCGACCGTGCGTTCCTGGAGTAGCAGCTACCAAACGGTTGCTACTTCGCGTGCCCGTCGAATCGGGCGGTCGCTCGTCAACAGAATCAAGCCGTGAACTCTCGCTGTGGCACAGATCAGTCTATCCGCCGGATCCGAGGCAAACTTGTTCGAGAACTGCTCGGATTCGATGGCCACTTCGGCCGTTAGAGGCAAGATGTCCAATTGAGGAATGGATGAGGCAAGGCGCAACCAGTCAGCCCACGAGAGATTGGGCGTGTCGACGACGATCCGGCCCCGAGCCAATAGCCAAGACGCTTCCTTGAGAGAGATGGCAGCGAGCCCGACCTTTTCCTCCGAAAGTGAATTTAGCACCCGCCGCGCGCGGGCTCCAAGACGTGAGTCATTCAGCACGGCCCAGATCCACGCCTGGGTGTCGAGGAGGTATTTCAAGAGCCTTTGAACCACTCACCTTCCGGGATGCGAACCCGGTCGAGATCGACCAGGACTCGCGCGGTACCTTTCAGGCAACCCAACAACTTCTCAGCGGCGACCCGGTGGCGTTTAGAGGGTTGAAGCAGAGCGACCTCGCGATTTCGCCGCAAGATAGCGATCGTCTCACCGCGCTCCGCCTGCCTTACGTAGCTGCTGACCCGATTCCGGAATTCGCCGATTTTGACTCTTCGCATCCTCAAGAACATAGCCAAGTAACTTAGCCATATCAAGAGAGGGGGGGTTCTCTGGGGCAGAGAAGGTCACTTCGGGCGCCCCTGTGCTTGTCAACCTCAGCGAGTCCATCGGAATCCCGACAGCTGGCTGGCGAATGGCGCTCGAGAGGCTCGCCGCACTCGTCGAGGCGGACTAGAGTGGACTATTTCGAGGAGGAGGGTTGAGAGTCCAGCTCATCGCGTGGGTCGTGCTGTTCTGCTCTTGGCTGATTGGCTGCGCCGCCCAGGTGCCAACTGTGCAGCTCAGCGAATCAACGTCGCGTGAGCTTCGCCAGAACATGAAGATCTACACCCGCGCACAGCTCGACGAGGGGTCTGTCGACCGGCTTGGTGTTGTCAGCGCGGTATCGTGCGGGGCCAATTTCTGGGAGTCGGCATCCGAGCAGGACGCCGTGGACCAACTTCTTCACAAAGCATCGCAAGCTGGCGGGACCGGCATTGCAGACGTCTCCTGCGAGCACTGGGGGAGCAACAACTTCGAAAACAAGTGCTGGAGCTCATACACGTGCACCGCGGCTATCGTTAAGGTGAGCCGTGCGGCGCCCACGGTGAGTGGCTCGACGGCGTCGAGTTCGTCGGGGACTGGCTTCGTGATTTCGGCGGAGGGCCACATACTCACAAGCAGCCATGTAGTCTCAGCCGCAAAGTCCATCGCAGTTACTTTCAATGGGGAGACCCTGCAGGCCTCAGTTGTTCGCGACGATTCGCAGAACGATCTGGCGATCATCAAGGTAGATCGGCCGAGCACGCCCCTCGAGTTCAGGGATGACGGCCGAGTGCGAGCCGGCGACGCCGTGATGATCATCGGCTTTCCGGATTCGAGCGCCTTCTCCAAGGGGCCGCACGTCACCACAGGGAGCATCACTGCACTAACCGGCACTAAAGATGATGTTCGATTCATGCAGGTCTCAGCTCCCGTGGAGCCTGGCAACAGTGGAAGCCCCGTGTTCGATGAGAGTGGACGAGTCATCGGTATCGCGCTGGGCAATGGGAGTGCGATCAAAGCATCCATTGCCAAGACACTCATGGACGCGAATGGCATCAACTTCGTCGTGAGCCAGCATGCTGACCGAAAGAGTGTCTCAGACGTTACGGATGCTGTGCGCAACGCCATCGTCTTTATTGAGAGCCGGTAGAGTGCATGTATCGCTTCGGTGGGAGTGTAGGATTGCTGATCACCGATTGGTTGACGGCGACATGCGGGCCATCGTCTGGCTGTGCTAGCGTTCGCGAATCACCTCCCCATCAGCGGAGCGCTCATGAAGAAGATCGTCTTCCTTGCAGTGCTGATGTGTCCTCTCGCCGGATTTGCGCAGCACTTCGTAGCCGGAGTGCGAGTCACCATTGCGCCTCCTGCTCTGCGATTGGAAGTGGTGCCCCAGCCGCCATCCCTCCGTCATCAGTGGGTCGCCGGCTATTGGGCATGGCATGCGGGCAGGCAAGTCTGGATAGAGGGACATTGGACCTTGCCGGCGGCACCTGGGTATGTCTGGCAGCCAGCGTCGTGGGAGAACAGGGGAGGCGTTTGGTTTTTCTACGAGGGCTACTGGCGGCCCGCTGATGCGCCGGATCCGGGCGCCGTGTACCAGCCGCCTCCGCCGCCTGGCCGCGCGGAGATCGTTGAAACAGCGCCGCCAGCGCCGATCGAAGAAGTGCGCCCGCCGCTTCCTTTCCCCGATGCGCTTTGGATTCCGGGCTACTGGGACTGGAATGGCCTGAGGCATGTCTGGGTGGCAGGCCGCTGGTCGGCGAGACCGCCGGGCTACGTTTGGGAAGACTATCGCTGGAAGCATCGCCGCGACGGAAAGTGGGAGCATAAGCATGGGCACTGGCATCCCCATGACGACGACGATTGAGTCCTACGCGAGCCACACCATAGGAGAATCCGGTCGCGTAACCGATCGGCCAAAAATCCGCAGGAGACCAGGGGCTTGGCGCGGCGGCACGTTGGCGGGCTCTACTCAGGCGGCTTGCTAGGAGTCGCATCATCGCCCGTAGTTTCGGCACGAGCAGGTGCGGGGTTGTTCCCGAGCTGGGACAAGAGCTCTTTGAGTGATTGCCCCGCTGCCTCGACCTCGGCGAGTCCTTTGAGCATCTCGGCCGGGCTCGGAGGAATCGAGCTCGCGGCCTCGCCGTAGTTTTCGGGCGCGCGCTGGGCCGTGGACCGGTCCGCGATGTCGCGGAGAAAGCACTGAAGCGCGGAACGGTAATCCGCGAGGTACTGGTCCACGAGCTCTTCGTCCTTCTTGAACCTTCGGCCGCTGATCTCGACCTCGGCGCCGAACAGCGCGCAATGAAAGCGGTTGTAGTCGTATTCGTAGGCCGCGCCGGATTTTCTCTTCGACTTTTCGCGGGGCCCGTGTGCCTTCGCGAGTATTTTGGCAACGCGCTCTTCCGTCATCTTGACGGACCAACCCTCTTCGGCAGCCCGTTTCGCCAATTTGACCTTGGCGTTCAAGTCCTTGATACGATTCAAATATCGGACGTGTGTCTCAGTGATCTTGTCGCGCGACAAGATTTCTTGAATGGGTTCCGGTTGGTCCAGGAGGTCGACGAATCGCTTGACCGAGGCGCTGGAGCCCCATCCGTAACGGCGGGCGATCTCCTCGAAGCTGAAGTTGCAGGGCGGCTTGGTCAGCCGTTTGTAGCCCGCCGCCTTTTCCATGATGTTGGCGTCGCTTCGGACTTCATTTTCGGTGACGACGCGAGCGGCCGCCTCGGCATCGGTCATCTCGTCGCAGACGCCCTGAATGCTTTCCCAGCCGAGCTCCTTGGCGGCTCGCCAGCGCCGCTCTCCGGAGACGAGCTCGAAAGCGCCCGCCTCCGCCAGAGGGCGAACGAGAATCGGCGTGCTCAAGCCCGTCGAGCGAAGGGATTCGACGAGCTGTCGCTGCTTCTCATCGTCGAAGCGGGTTCGGTACTGGTACGGCGA
>DAIQBK010000056.1:0-9291 GCA_036781205.1 Myxococcaceae bacterium | reverse complement strand
TACACCGGCTATAACCGCGTGACGCTACCAGGTGCTCGGGAGCGCGCGGGCTGCCTCGCTCACCTGCGACGAAAATTTTTCGATGCGCGCAATTTTTCGCCTGCCGCTCACCGCGTCCTGGACCTCATCCTCGAAATCTACAAGGTGGAACGCGCGGCGCTGGATCAAGAGATTCTCGGCACGCCGGCGCACTTGGCGATGCGCCAGGCGCGCAGCCAGCAGGTGATGGACGAGCTCAAGGTATTGCTGTTGGCGGAGCAGCCGAAACATCTGCCCAAGGGGCCGATGGGAGAAGCCGTCGGGTACGCGCTCTCGCAATGGGACGCGCTTACCCTCTTTCTCACCAATGCTCGGCTTCCAATTGATAACAATGCCTCGGAACGAGCCCTGCGGATCGCTGCACTGGGCCGTAATTATGCTGACCTCGGGATTATGCGGAGTTCAGCGACTTTGTCGTCGGAAAGGCGGATCCAAGATCCGCATAATCAGAGAGCCTCCAGGAACTGCAAGAGGCGATCGCCAGGCCGGAAGCGAGTAAGCGTGACGGCGGGGCCGTGGAGCTTGCCGAGAGCCCGCCTTTTCATCGCGAGATCAGCTTCCATATAGATATGTGTCGTCGTGATGCTCTCGTGTCCGAGCCACAGGGCGATGACCGTGATCTCGACACCGGCCTGTAGCAAATGCATGGCGGTCGTGTGGCGCAGTGTGTGGGGTGAGATTTGGCGGCGGCGAAGTGATGGGCAGCGGTCCCCGGCCGTTGCAACCGCCGCCCGCAGGCGGGCTTCAACGCCCGAGCGGCTCAGTCGGTGGCCGCTCCGATTGGGAAACAGCGGCGCCGCAGGGTCAGAGGAGATCTGGCGAAGCCACTCTCGAAGGTGCCCTCTCGTGCGCTTCCAGAGTGGCACGGTTCTCTGCTTGCGTCCCTTGCCGCGGATCAAGACACTCGCACTCCGAGCCATGGAAAGGTCCCCAATGCTGAGCGCGACAATCTCGGACACTCTCGCGCCGGTGTTGTAAGAAGTCTCCAACATTATTCGGTCGCGACGACCGCTCCACGTCGAGGAGTCCGGCGCATCGAGTATCGCCGCGATCTCGTCGCGCGACAGGTGCTCGATACCGGGACTTGTAAAGCGTTTGAATGGGATTGCCAGCACGCGCTGGATGCTCGGCAGCGCTGCCGGCTCACGCAGCGCCGCGTAGCTCAGGAATGATCGAATGGCAGCGAGTCGGGCATTACGGCTTCGAATGGTATTGTGCCGGCTCTTCTCGAGATCGTCGAGGAATGCGAGCACCAGAGGCGCATCAAGATCCGCGAGCGTGAGCGCGACGGGTACCTTCTTCGTCCGCTCTTGAGCAAAGCGCAACAGCAGACGGAACGAATCCCGATAGCTCGCCACGGTCCGAGGACTGGCGTTCTGCTGATTAATCAGGCGTTGACAAAAGAAGTCCTGCAGTAATGTCGGAAAGGACGGCGACACGGCGGCACTCATCGTCGACCTCCTACGCCGTGGATGAAGCGCTCGAATCGTCCGGCAGTAATCGCCATCAACTCGGGAATTCCGGTGAGATACCAGTACGTGTCGGAAACCTTGACGTGACCGAGATACGTGGAGAGCGTGGGTAGAGCGCAGTGCACGTCCACACCCTCTGCGCACCAACGCAAAAGGCGCAGGCACGCGAACGAATGGCGAAGATCATACAAGCGTGGTCTTTGCCGCCGTGGCGCCGCCCACCAACCGAGATCGCGACGGATGCGGATGAACGCAGTCCGTAACTTTGACTTGGTGAATGGGGCTCCTCCATCGACGATGAAGAAGTGCGGAGCGATCGGATCGGGCACTTTGCCGTCGCGGATCCTGGCGTAACGCCGCAGTGCACGCGTGGCAGACGAATGCAAGGGAACGAACCGAGACTTGCAGAACTTCGTCTCTCGGATGGTGAGCACGCCGGTTTCGACGTCGACATCAGTGCGAGCGAGCTTGAGCGCTTCGGCTGGTCGCAGTCCGGTGCATGCGAGCAGGCCGAGGACTGCCTGGACAGTTGCCGCACGCAGGCTGCTCGGCGGTTTGAGCCGAGTCGCTGCCGCCAATAACGCCTGCACTTCTTTGGGAGTGTAGATATGGGGCTGCTTCCGTCGATGCGCGGGGCCGAGAAGATTGCGCGGTGGAATCTCGGTGCCCGGATCGAATGCGAGGCGGTATCGTGCAAACGGGCGCACGACTTCGAGGCGACGTGCCCAACCTAACGGGCTGGAACGCTCCGACGAACGTGCCCAGCGTACAGCAAGCTCGACGGTGATCGGACCGCGGTGCTTGATGGAATCGGCGTATCGCGCAAAGTCGAGAAGCTGGCCACCCTCTATTCGAAGCTGAACACCAAGGGCGCGCCGAACGATGAGGTACTCATCCACCTTGGAAATCATCGACCACGACTTCATGACCGACTCCTCGGCCATGGAAGGGCCACTGCGACGAGACGCGGAAGATCGACCTTGGCGTAGATGGCGGTCGTATCAATCGTGCTGTGTCGAAGAACGTCGGCGATCTCTTTTATGCTTGCACCTCCGCGCAACATCCGCGTCGCAGCGGTATGGCGAAGGGCATGGGGCCGCGCCAGGGAGCCCTTCAGTCCCGCGAGTGCAGCACTGCGACGAGCGACTCGACGGACCAAAGCAGTATCGATGGCTCCTCCGACCGGTGGGCGGCATCGCACGAAAACCGCGCGATCGGCGGTCTGCGGCCGCTCGCTCTTCAGGTAGATGGCGATCGCCCTACCAACCGTCGGCGGCATGGGCAGCACAGCCGCGCGCCGCACCTTGGTATCCCCGAGCCTGATGGCGCTCCTGCGCCAATCGATATCATCCAGCTGAATGTGTGCGACCTCATCGGCACGAAGCCCCAGATCAACCAGACATCGCACGATGGCGTGGTCGCGGTGCTTGGAGACAATCGATGGACCGCTCGACGCGAGGAACCGCTCAATCTGTGCGTCGCTCAAGACCATCGGCAGCGTCGCCAAGCGGTATTCTGGGATCCGCGGAATCGCGGAGATCAGTCCTGGCTTGCACCGGCCTAGAAGCTGTTGATAGCGAAGGAAGCTCTTCAAGGAATTCGCGATGACTTGCGCACTACCGGGGCGACAGCGCCGCGCTCGTTGGGTGATGAACCGAATCAGATCGGCTGGCGCAATTCGATTGGCGTCAATCGGCCCTTCGCCAAATTTGGCGATCAGAAATTGTCTGACGGATCGCCGTCGATAGATGCGCGTGGCTTCGGCAAGACCGCATGTATCGCGCAGGTAAACATCGAATCGCTCGATGGCTCGCTCTATTGCGGTAGATCCCGTTAGTGACGGAGCCAGCATCCGACTGCCGCCGCGAAGAATGATGAGCAAGTGCCCGAGTACGGCGCGGATCGTGAATAGGCTGAGCGCTCCCGGCAATGGACAGCTGCACCTCGGTACGTGCTTGTGGATGAAATCCCAGCACGTGTCCTCGCGCATTGCTCGGAGCGGCAGGCCGCGCGTATCGAGCCAGCGACAGAAGTGTGCGGCAACGCGCCCGTACGACAGGATGGAACTGCTTGCGTGACCACGGTCAGCTAGATAACTGGCCAACGCATCGAGACCTCGGGCATAGGCTGTGCCTCGGAGTCGCTCTCGATCGCGCGGATGCCTCACGAACTGCTCGAACATGGGAACCTCCTTCCTGGCCTCATGGCCAGATCGAGGTACCCAGTGTTATGCGGACCTACCGTCCCCTCTCATCAGCTGTTTCCGACGGGAGACATCGGCGCAGACCTTTGAACTCCGCATAATCCCGAGGTCAGCATAATTGCGATTATGCGGAGCTCTGCATAACCGTAAGAATTTTCTCTTCGTTGGCCACCACGAAGCCGGCGAAAACCTGGCCGGGCTCTACTCGCTCATTGCCACCTGCGAAGCGAACGGCGTGAACCCGATCGAATACCTCACCGATGTGCTGATTCGAGTACAGACTCATCCTGCATCACGGATCGACGAACTGTTGCCACACCGCTGGCACTCATCGCCGCCAAACACCTCCTGAGCAGCCGACCGGAAAACAAGACGCCCAGCGTCGGTCGGTTACGGTTATCTGACCTACGTCTTGGAGCGCCCGCACCCGGCCATTCAAGCAAGGGGCTCGAGGGTTACGCGTGGATAAGTCATGCAGCGGGGCGGTGCTCAACGCTGCGCAGTCGTTTCATGTTGCGCGCGTTGAGCAGCACCCGGCCCACGAGTGGCGCCAGACAACGGGCGCACACTCACGGCTCGTCGCCTTCCACAGTGGTCTGGCGCCAGCGTTCTTCAGTTATTCGTCGTCACCGCCATCGTCATCGTCGTCGCGGTCCGAGTCGCAAAGGCGCCTGGCAGTTTCATTGTCGGGGTCGCTCGGAAGAACGTGGCTCGCGGCGGCCTGCGCGATCAGCCGATCAGCGTCCTCCTCGCGGAGGAACCGCGCACGCACATTTCGCAGGGCCGCATTCCGCACGACACAGTTGTACCCCTCCTGACTGCCGTAACGCTCCTCGATGGACAGGCGCGGATCGCCACTTGCCAACCGCTCAGCTCTGGTCACCGCGAACGGAATGTAGCCGGCCGCCAGATTGCCTTCGTTGCCATGCAGCGGCCCGCTCGCGACCGGATTCCAGCTCGTGTACGTCCCCAGCGGCGCCTGGATCAGCACCGACCTGACGCCGGCGATTTCGTTCCCATCCTGATCCACCTTCGGCACCGGCGTCTCGATGATCTGCCGGATCGGCGGAACGACGTTCGTCTCTACGCCCGACTCGTCGTTGTATCTGAACGCCGGTCCGTAGTTGTAGTCCATGAGTGCGTTGATCACGTTGTCGGGCGTCGGAGCGCCGGGAATATGGGGCCATCCCATCGCCGCGGCCGTCGGCGGGACGAGCGTCCCGTTCCTCGGGGTCGGATATCTGCTGGGCGGAGGCAGCCTGCCCCTCGTCACCCAGTCGATCAGCTCCAGGAACAGCGCGCGGCGCGTGTCCACCTCCGGATTCGGATTGCTGGCGAGCACCAAACCCGGCAGCGGCGGCTGCTGGACCGCAAAACCACCCGCACCACCGCCGTGCGACGTCCCCGGGTTGTAGTATCGGCGAACGTTCGAAGGCAGGGGCACGTCCGTGTGGGACTCGGTACCGCCGGTGCCCGCGATGCCGACACCGCCACGGCCGTACCAGACTTCCGGTCCACCGAAGTCGTCGAAAGTCTTCGGACAGGTATCCGTCCCTCGACACCGGTCGAGTATTCCGGTGACGCCATGGCCGCGCGCGCGGTCATTGTAGTCGCCCCACCACAGCGGTCCTTCCGCACCAGGTTCGAAGATGTTGGCGATGTTGCCGGGTTGGGCGAAACGAATGTTGAACTGGCCCATCGCTCCGCCGATGATCACGTGCGCGCCGTCCCAGACCCTTCTGCCGTTTTCGTCCTGATTGAAGCCCAGCAGGATGAAAGTCTTCATGAACCGACCGGACTGCGAGATTCCGAGCCCGATCGTCGTTTCGATCTCACCGCCGATTGGATTTCCCTGGCCGGCCCTTGCGTGGTGGAAAAAGGATACCACGTCCCGCATCGACGCCATCCCGACTCCGAGCACCAGTGGATCTTTCGCGGTAAAGACGAGCTCGTAGATCAGGTTTGGATCAAAGCCATGCCTTAGACAGATTTGCGTCGAACTTGGCGTTCCGGGAAACGGCGTGTGAGTGCAATCCGCGAACGCCCAATCGCCGCTGGAAATGTTCACCACCCCCGAGCGAACACCGACGTTGTTCTCGCGCGCGATCGAGATCAGAGTCGCCTGGGTCGTATCGAGCGTGGCCGGCGTACGCCCGGCGCCTGGCAGCGGCTGCGTATTGACGTTGCCTGGGACCGTCACGAAACGCGCGAAGGTCCGTCCCATCACACCTCGGACAACGGGTACGGAGATGGTTTCGGCCGGCAGATTCGGATTGAACACGAGATCGCCCTGCCAGCCACTCCACAAGTAGACGTTTCCCGTATTGAAGAGAAAGCCGTCCCCGGCAGGGTTGGTGGGTGTGACGCCGAGGTTCAAAAATCCGGGAAGAATGTGGTTCCCGCGATTATTCACCTCGTAGGTCAGGATGCCGCTCGCCCTCCTCATGTTGAGCGGCTTGAGCAGCGTGAACGTCGCGGTGTACTCCACGTTGCCGCGGTTGTTTCGCGGCGCCAGGTCGATATCGGTAATCACGGCGTTCCGGCGGTCGCGCGGATCCAGCTCACCGGAAACGGTGCCCCTGAGCTGTTCGTAAGCTCCAACGTGCCCGAACGTTCGACCATCGTACGCGAGCGTCCTGGTGTTGATCGAAATGCTCGTGACGTGCGCTTCAGACGTCGCGGCGCCCACGAGCAATGTTCCCAAAGCTGCCACGGCAGCACCGACTTTTCGACTTCTCGTTAGCGCGCGAACGATGCAGCGGACGGCCTGTGGCCGCATTCCCCTCGAGTCATGCATGATGCTTCCCTCCGGATTGGTGTTCAGAGCTTTATTAGACCAAGCCGCCTGCCTAGCCTATGGAAATGCCACGCCAGTTGCGCCTCGCCCTGATGCGGCCGCGAATTACGGAAACAACGGGAATTAGAGAAAGAGGAGCTCACTCCTCGATCGGGCGGATTCCCGCAGCGGCGACTGCCGATGCCGCCCATTGGAGCACGGCCTTCACCCGCGGATTGCCGCGCAAGTCGGAGTGGATCACCGCCCACAGCTCGCGGTGCGGGATAGGAGCACGGGGCAGGACCTCGGTGATGCCAGGCAGCCTGAGGCAAGGGAGCATCGAAGTTTACAGATCGCCGGTTATTTATCTGATCTAACTCTCGAGACCCGCTCCGACCCGCCTTGTTCCATCGTTGGTCCATGTGAAGCGCTTTGGAGGGGTCGTCGGAGTACCAGCGAGATAGTCGGAGCCCGGCTAGACCCGCAGAGAGAGGTGAGCCGCGTAGTGCGAGATATATAGGGAGGGGGGAGGGGTCCGCAGCCCGCGCCGTTACCATCAGGAGGTCGTCCGCTGTACCTCTGAGTCGTGCCGCGACGGTTGTTCCTTTCTCTTGCCGGGAGTACTTCTTCCTCGAGCGACGCGGGAGGGAAAACTGATGAAAACCGTTTTTAAAGTTTTGGTTTTGTTCGTCGGCATCACAGGTATCGGAACGAGTGCATCCTTCGCGCAGTCGGGCTGGTTCTGGCAGAACCCGCTCCCGCAGGGAAACCATCTCTGGGCTGCTGCTACCCTGGACCCGAGTACGGTCGTCACGGTGGGTGCCGCTGGAACCATTCTCCGCACAACCGACGGCGGCACCACTTGGACGCTGCAGTCCAGCGGGACGACCACGACTCTGCGCGGGGTCTCCTTCGTCGACGCCAACACCGGGACCGCAGTGGGCGACTTTGGAACCATTCTCCGCACAACCGACGGCGGCACCACTTGGACGCTGCAGTCCAGCGGGACGAGCAATTCTCTGAACGGGGTCTCCTTCGTCGACGCCGAGACCGGGACAGCAGTGGGCGCTTTTGGAACCATTCTGCGCTCGACCGACGGCGGCACCACCTGGACGCCCCAGTCCAGTGGGACGAGCAATTCTCTGAACGGGGTCTCCTTCGTCGACGCCGAGACCGGGACAGCAGTGGGCGCTTTTGGAACCATTCTGCGCTCGACCGACGGCGGCACCACCTGGACGCCCCAGTCCAGTGGGACGAGCAATTCTCTGAACGGGGTCTCCTTCCTAGACGCCGGCACGGGGACGGCCGTCGGAGCCTCTGGAACCATTCTTTACACGACGGACGGAGGCGCCACCTGGACGCGCCAATCCAGCGGGACGACCAGTACTCTTATCGGGGTCGGTTTCCTAGACGCCAACAGGGGGTGCGCCGTGGGCGCAGGAGGAACAATTCTCTGCACCGCTGATGGGGGTGGCACGTGGATGCTCGAACCAAGCGCGACGACCGAAGAACTCCTAGGGGTCCGCTTTGCGGCGGACCAGACGGGGTGGGCGGTGGGTGGACGAGGAACGATTCTCCGCACCGATGACAGTGGCGCCACTTGGACGCCCCAATCCAGCGGGACGACCACCAATCTCTCCGGGGTCTCCTTCGTGGACACCAACGCCGGGTGGGCGGTCGGAGGAACGATTTTGCACACGACGGACGGAGGCGCCACTTGGACGGATCAGGGGTATGGCGGCGTCGCCGCCTCATTCTTGGACGCAAACTTGGGGTGGGTCGTGGGCGGAAACACCATTTTGCACACCGCCGACGGCGGCGCCAGCTGGACACGCCAGTCATTTCCAGCGGTGTCAGAGTGCAACTGTTTCTTCCCCACTCAACCGTCCTTCTCTGGAGTGTCCTTCGCGGACGCCAACACCGGGGCCGTCGTGGGCAAGTGTCTCGGCATCGCCGCCCACCATTGCATAGACATAGGAGTCTTGCTCCACACCAGCGATGGTGGCAACACGTGGGCGTACTCACTCGCAGCGGAGTTTGCTAATGCCCTCCGAGCCGTCTCCTTCGCAGACGCCCAGAGCGCAATCGGGGTAGGCGACTCCAGGCAGGATCTGCAACCTTTTTTTTGGGGAAGCACAGTGAGGACGACGAACGGCGGTGCCTCGTGGCAGATCGGCAACATCTTATACCGGATGAACTACTCCCTTGTTTTGAACGGGGTGTCGTACGTGGATGCCAACACGGCAACCGCGGTGGGCTACGACAGCGACCCAGTTTCTGGAGGCGGCCTCATTATTCGTACGACGGACGGCGGAGTCACCTGGACGCGCCAATCCAGCGGGACGTCTGCGGCTCTTTACGGCGTCTCTTTCGTGGATGCCAACACGGGGACGGTGGTGGGCGCCGGCGGCCTCGTTCTTCGCACTACCGACGGTGGTGCCAACTGGACGAGCCAGTCCAGCGGGACGAGCTATTTGCTTACTGCTGTCTCTTTCGTGGACGCCAACACTGGGTGGGCGGTCGGCAGCGTGGGAACCATTCTCCACACGACAACTGGCGGCGAGTAGGGCCAGTTGCATCCTGTGCTCGATATCGAGACGGTGCCGTAGCGCTGCGCTTGAAGCCTAGGTTTCTAGGCTCGCTACAAGAAGGACGCATTACGGGTGTCAGACTTCACCGACCAAGTGATTCTATCTGAAGTAAAGCTGACCGTATGGGACATGTATCGTTTTACTCAGTGGGCCATCTGGTGGCGATTTCGGTAGCTGCTGACCATCACTTCGGCCGCGGCAGTCTGGTTT
>DAIQBK010000055.1:0-10111 GCA_036781205.1 Myxococcaceae bacterium | reverse complement strand
GGCACCGTTGGGTCCGGAAGATTCCCTCTCTCGGGGCCATAGGCGGGCAAGGTTGTGAGCCGCACGTCCTCCACCGGGCCACCTACCGTAAAATGGTAGAAGCTCTGCCAGTCGCGGGAGACGATGCCGAATACCTCGTGAACTGGATCGTCGAAATAGCAGCCGATGCCGGTCGATCGAATACCTGCCTCCTCTGCTTCGAGATACAGCACTTGACCAACCATCCCGGCTTCCCAGAACAGATTCCGATAAAAGGCCGCACCGTAGGTGACGAGGCTGTCCATGTAGTCGGCGATCATTCCCAGGCTGAAGGCTCCGTCTCCGGCGATGTCCTGGCCGCACGAAACGCTCGCCGCAAGGGCCTGACAGTCACCTTCTTTGAGAAGGTAGAGGTGGAGCCCCGGCGGGCAGGTGGGCGGCCGCTGCCAAAGAAAGTCGCGTCGCATGACGGCCCGGAGCGTCTCGAGCTTGTCCGGATCGCGAGCCAGCGCGTAGAGCCCGGGCGGTAGCCCCCGGACGCGATGTACAAACAAACCTAGGTGGATGCGCGGCTTCCAGGGGATTGCGTCCCAGGGCATCGACCGCCGGTCGCGGGTCGGCACAAGACGGGCGAGCATCCGAAAGAACGTCTCCGCCGAGATCGAGGTCGTGCCATCCATGCTCACGGCGCTCCTGCGTCCGAGGATCACTTTCTCGGCGCTTAGCGACCCAGACCGTACGGGGGCGCCGAAGAGCTCCTCCTCGGAGGCGAACCGCGAGAAGTCTTCATTCGTCGGAGTCTTACTTTGCCGGCAGGTGGCCCGAACGACCTCCTCGATAACGGGCCAGTCGACGCCGTGCGCGGGACTGAGTGCGTTGGCCTTGCCATACCAAGTGCCCGCTTCCGACTGGCGCAAAGTTTCTTCCAGTAGGCCATGCGAAACGCCCGAAGGTCCATCCAGTCCTGCGGGCGTTACGAGTGCGATGAGATCCGGATGCTCGCGCTCGGCGTGCCCGTAGTCGGCATCGCGGCCGAGCCCGAGGAGCTGGGCCATACCGGTATCGCTAGCGCCGCTGAAGAGGAACAACCGCCAGCCCAGTGCGGCGGCTGAGATGCGCATCGTCGCTAGTGCATGCCCAACGTCGTGCTGGCAATAACGAAAGGCGCGCTCGCCGTACTTCCATGCCTCCCGCCAGTGAATGGACGACAGCCCCACGAGGAACGAGCTTTGGGGAAACGCGGCCATCAACGCCGACCAAACCGTGAGGTCGAGGTCTGCACGCCGCTCGAGGCCGTGTTCTTTGGGGGCATAGTGATAGATGGCCGGACGACCGTGAACGCCGCCGAGAGCCGGCAGGACCGCATAGCCTTCGGTCGGGTGGAGGTTTCCACTCGACGGATTGGCGCGTAGGGACCAAGTGGTGCCCTGAAACCGTTTCCACCTGGTCAGGGAAAGGGTATAGCGGAAGAAGAGCGAGAGCGAGTCGATCGACAGCGGCATCGGCGCCACGCTGCCGAGGACGTAGAGCTGCCAGTAGGGCAGCGTTCGCCTGGTATCGGCGAGCGGGAGCCGAACCAGCAGCGCACCTTCGTATCGTCGGAATGGGTCGGGCTGCGTCGCCCAGTCCAAGTACCCGAGAGATGCGGAGAAGCGATGGTAGTGGTGCTTGGTCCGCTCGTGGTAGGCAACAACGACTTCTTCGGGAGTGACATCACGCTCGAGGAGCTTCTTGCCAGGTAATTCCGGGCTACGGGAGCCCGCTGGCATCACCGGAAGATGGAGTGAATGGCTCACGAGCGTCTCCGCATGCTCAGGTGTAGCGCTCAAGTAACTACATGCCCATGCCTCCGCGCATCCCCGCGCCCGGAGCTTCCGTCTCCCCCTTCGGGTGTGCCGCAATCATGGCCTCGGTCGTGAGCATCAGCGCGGCGACGGAGGCCGCATTGACGAGTGCAGTGCGTACAACCTTTGTCGGGTCGATGATGCCGGCCTTGACGAGGTCCTCGTACGCACCGGTCGCGGCGTTGAAGCCAAATGCGCTCTCCTTGGACTCCTTCACCTTGTTCACCACGATGCTGCCCTCGGCACCGCTGTTCTCGGCGATCTGACGCAGCGGCTCCTCGAGCGCCCGGCGGATGATGGCAATGCCGAACATCTCGCCGCCGTCGACCTCAACCTTGTCCAGCGCCTTGAGGCAGCGGATGTAGGCAACGCCGCCGCCGGGGAGGATGCCTTCCTCGACCGCCGCGCGGGTAGCGTGGAGAGCGTCCTCGACGCGCGCCTTCTTCTCCTTCATTTCGGTCTCGGTGGCCGCGCCGATGTTGATCACCGCCACGCCGCCGACGAGCTTCGCGAGCCGCTCCTGCAGCTTCTCGCGGTCGTAGTCCGAGGTGCTTTCGTCGATTTGCGTGCGAAGCTGCTTCACGCGACCTCGGATGTCCTCCTTGTTTCCAGCGCCGTCGATGAGCGTGGTGTCGTCTTTGTCGATGGTGATGCGCTTGGCGTGCCCGAGCTCCTTGAGGGTCACGGTCTCGAGCTTGATTCCCATCTCCTCGGCGATGAGCTTGGCGCCGGTGAGGATGGCGATGTCCTCCAGCATGGCCTTGCGGCGATCACCGAAGCCAGGTGCCTTTACCGCCGCCACCTTCAGGGTGCCGCGCAGTTTGTTGACCACCAGTGTCGCGAGCGCCTCATTTTCGACGTCCTCGGCGATGATCAGCAGCGGCTTGGCCGAATGGGCCACCTCCTCCAGCAGCGGCAGCAAGTCCTTCATGTTCGAGATCTTCTTCTCATGGATGAGGACGTAGGCATCCTCGAGCACCACTTCCATCCGCTCCAGGTCTGTCAAAAAGTAGGGCGAAAGGTAGCCGCGGTCGAACCGCATGCCCTCGACCACGTCCAGCGTGGTTTCGAGGCCCTTGGCCTCCTCGACGGTGATTACGCCTTCCTTGCCCACCTTCTCCATCGCCTCGGCGATGATGTTGCCAATGGTGGCATCCCCGTTGGCGGAGATGGTGCCGACCTGGGTGATTTCCTTGGGGTCCTTGGTCGGCCTGGACATTCTCTTAAGCTCGTCGGTCACCCTGGTCACGCCCTTTTCGATGCCCCGCTTGATCTCCATCGGGTTGTGGCCGGCGGCCACCAGCTTGATGCCCTCGCGGTAGATGGCCTGCGCGAGCAACGTGGCAGTGGTCGTTCCATCGCCGGCGACTTCGGAGGTCCTGGAGGCCACCTCCTTGACCATCTGTGCACCCATGTTCTCGAATCCGTTCTCGAGCTCGATCTCCTTCGCCACCGTCACGCCATCCTTGGTGATGGTCGGCGAGCCGAACGACTTCTCGAGCACGACATTGCGGCCCCTGGGCCCGAGCGTAACCTTGACGGTGTCAGCAAGGGTGTTGACTCCGCGAAGGATCGCCTCGCGCGCCTGAACATCAAATAGAATGTCTTTGGACATTGGCTGTTCCTTTCTCTACTTCTCGATCACGCCGAGGATATCGTCCTCGCGGAGCATGAGGTGCTCCTCGCCGTCAATCTTGACCTCGTTTCCGGCGTACTTGATGAACAGCACGCGGTCGCCCGGCTTGATGTCCAGCGGCCGCACCTTGCCGTCCTCGAGCACCTTGCCGTTGCCTACGGCGACCACTCGGCCCTCCAACGGCTTTTCCTTGGCAGTATCGGGAATGATGATGCCGCCCTTGGTCTTCTCCTCCTCCGAAATGCGCTTCAGGATGATGCGGTCCTGCAGGGGACGAATCTTCATCGTAGTCTCCTTCATCGATGTGTCGCAGGCCCGCCTTCGAGCTGATGCCCTCCGGCGGGCGAATTCACTAGGGGTGGGCGATTCTGAGCCAATGGATGGGTTTCATTAGAGAGGCGCATTGACGAGTCCGCCGTCGCTGGAACGGACCTTTGCGACTTTGCTGTCGCGGTGCTCCGGCTTAGCGGCAGAATTCCAGCCATGTCGCCGATGATGTTCACCAGCTCCGTATTCGAAGGAACCACAATCTTCGCGTTCGCGGAAAGCGCGGTTTCCACCGCGATGAGTCTCCGAAGCAGCTGCGCGTTGCCAACGAAGTATTTGTCCGCCGCCTCATTTACCAGCTGGATGGCTTGCGCTTCGCCTTCCGCTTCGAGGATTTTCGCCTGCCTGGTCCCTTCGGCCTTCTTGATCTCCGCTCTTCGCGCGCCGTCTGCGATCGTTTCCGTGGCCGTCGCAAAATCGATTGCCGCAACCTTTTCGTTCTCGGCTTTCACAACCTTGTTCATCGTCTCCTGGACATCCTGAGGGGGATCGATCTCCTTCAATTCCGTCCTGACAATCTCGATCCCCCAGTGCGTCGTTTCGTCCCGCATGGTTTTCTGCAGCTCGCTGTTTATCTTTCCTCGTTCACTGTTCGCGGACTTGAGGGTTAGCGTGCCAATGATGTTACGCAAGGTTGTTCTGGCAAGGTTGACGATCTGGTACTGGTAGTTAAATACGTTGTACTGAGAATTTTTTACGCTCTCTTCGTCGCTCTTGACTTTGAAATAAACCTGGGCGTCAACCCGTGCATTGAGCTTGTCGTTGGTGATAATTTCCTGCGGCTCCGCGTTCACCATCACCTCGGTGATGTTGACAAGAAACATTCGGTCGATCACAGGGATTATCCAATTGAAACCAGGCATCGCCAAACGCCGATATTTCCCAAGCCGCTCCACCAAGCCCCTGCCGGTAGGTCTAACCACCTTGATCCCGGCAAAATAAAGCAACGCAATGAGAACGAGACAACCAGTGATCCAATACATGACGTGCTCTCTTTCTATTTAACTCTCCGATTCGGGTTGCGAAGACTCCGACCGCCAGCCGAGCCAGCGGGGCGCACGGAGGCGCGAGCTCTCCACTCCGACGCCGACCAGCCATCCTGTCCCTCGCTACGCGGTGCCCTTCTCTTCCCCAAAGGCCGCCTTCGCCTTTTCTGCGACCTTGATCGAGATCCTTTTCGGCTGGTGTTCGGGCTTCTTCGGAATCTGGAGGGTCAGCACGCCATCCTTCAACTCGGCGTTGACGTGCTCACCGTCAACTCCGTCGGGTAGCGTGAAGGCGCGGGTGAAGCTTCCGAACGTCCGCTCGTCGGCAAAGAAGTTCTCGCCCTCGTGGCGTTCTTCTTGATCGCGGAGGCCGTTCACGGTCAGCAGATTTCCGGTCAGGCTCACTTCGATGTTCTTCTCCTCCACCCCGGGAAGATCTGCTCTGAAAATGAAGGCGTCCTTTGTCTCCTTTACTTCGAATTGTGGAGCGAAGGCTGGCAAGGGGCGGGAGACAAACGGTATAAACGGGGTCATCTCCCGATACGGATCCCAGCCGGTCGGATCCCGCACGACCTGAAGCGGATCGAGCTGTGAAAGATGGGCCAGCTCGGGGGATGTTCTACGAACAATGTAGGTCATGGGGCTCTCCTCAATAATTGGTTTTCTCCTGTGAGAAGTCAGCACCCGGCTCCGCACATCCGCTCTTCTACGCCCCAACCAGTCTTTCGACTATAAGGAAGTTTCGGCTTGATGCGTCGTAAAAAACGACGCTTGGCTTTGGGGGGGGGTCGCGGTAAGGAGTGCTCGAACCAAAAAGTGGCGATGACCGATATGGGCAGTCAGCCTACGAAAGCCTTACTCCAACGAGGGGCGAGGCGAAGATGGCGCTCTTAGCTAGTGACTCTGCGATAGTCCGCGGTCGAGCGCGGGCTCTCCTCCCATTCGCGTTCCCGCTCGAGCGCTCGGGCGACGGAACGCGAAGCACGGTCGGCTGCGCAATCTAGAGCGACGAACAGGTCGGCGTCCGTGTGCTCCACCCGCACGCTTCTGGGCCTCAAGCCCACGTCGATTTGGCACCGCTTGTCGACGTCGCCGCGGTAGCCGTTCGTGTCTGAGAATCGAAGGAGCACGCGATCGATCCGTTCCCCGAAGCGACCCAGCGCGAAACCGAGCCGGCGTTCCACGCGGGTTCGCACGACCCTGGTCACCTCAATGTTTCGCCCTCGAATGTAAATCTTCATCTCGTCCTCTGCCGAGCAACCCAAAGGCACGTCCGCCGGCATGCTTCCGCTGGCATCCTGTCTTTACACCCCAGTCTCTATAAGCCCCGGCCCATCCGTCGACTATTAGGAAGTTTGAGGATGAGTTGTAGCAAAAGGCGACGTATCGTTGTGGCATGGAATGGCTCAACTACCACCACCACCTTTACTTTTGGGGTCGTCGCGAAGGAGGGAAGCATTGTGCGGGCGAGCAAGGAGCTCCGCCTGGCGCACCCTCCATTCGCGCATCGTCCTCCAGACCAGCTCAGTTTGGCCCAAAAAAAAGGGGCGGCTGTTCGCCGCCCCAAACCAGCTCATCAAACTCAGGTACTACGCCCGAGCGACGATCTGCTGAATGGTCGAGTTGCAAACCTCATAGGTCTGAAGTTGCGGAGTTCCCTCAACCACCTTGGCCAGGGCCTTCAACACTTCTGGATAGCCTGCGCGGTTGAACGCGTCGGCCTTCTCTTGCGATTCCCAGAAACTGATTGAGTAGGCGTCAGTTTGATTTGGAGCCAAGAAAGCGACCTCGTCCTGGAAACCCTGCTGCTTTCGAAGCAAGGGAATGACTTCCTTCTCGAGTGTCTGGGTAAACTGCATGCCGCTATTGGGCTTGAGCTGGATATGAACATTTTGAGCAAACATTTCGGCCTCCTCAAGGGTCTGTACTGGCTAAGGTTTTTGGGAGTTTCGGGAAGTCTGACTTAGTCCAGAGGACCCGAGGGGGTGAGCGCAATGCCCAGCTCTCGGTTTACTAGCATAACCACAAGAAGAACAATGACAAGAAAAAATATTCCCACGCGTTATGGCGGACGCCGTTTTTGATTCGATTTCGGAAGGAAAGACATCCTGTTCAGCGAAAGATTTGTCGACGGGCGGTATCACAGACTGCAATGACTGCCGGGTGCTTTAAATTTCTATCAACTGAGATGGCGTAGAAGGACTGGTGAACGGCTGTCAGACGTCCTACCAGCTTCACGTCATAGACACGCTGAAATTCGGCTTCAAAGGCTGTGGGCACCGGAAAAATACCCGCTTCTTTTTGCCCGAAGACATACATCAAAGCGCTGTCATCGAATTCGGCCACGATGAGCGGTCGTATTTGCCGCGAATCAAGCCACTTCTCCAAGGAACGCCGCAGCGTGGTGTGCGCACCGGGGAGCAGACAAGGTGCGCCATCGAGCGAGTCGGGGAAGCGGCGGCGGTGGGCGGCAGCAAGCCGTCCCTTGGCCAGAAAACTCGTGCCGCTTTTGCCGAGGAGGTGATTGTACGCCCGGACCTTGACGGCAGGAGCCATCGGGCGGTCTGCAAGCACCAAATCCAATTCTTGCACGGCCAGCTCGCCTAGAAAATCCTCAACCGTGCTGTCCTCGCGGCAGATCAGTCGAACCGGCTGGCCCAGATGGAACGCCGGCTCCAGGAGTCGGTGGACGAGAAGTTTCGGAAGGACGTCAGCGACGCCCACAACGAATCGCGTCGGTCGGGTCGCCGGCCTTCCCTGCAGGGTATCGATCAGTTCCTGGCCAACCGAGAAGATCTCTTCCGCATAGCGGAACACCATCACCCCGGTGTCGGTCAGAACCAAGTTCCGCCCGGCGCGAGCAAACAGTTTCTCTCCCAGAGCATCTTCCAGCTGGTGGATTTGGGTGCTGAGGGTTGGCTGTGCCACGCGAAGCTCCGCGCTCGCGCGGGCCAGACCTCCTTCACTGGCGACGACCCAGAAGTAACGCAGGTGGTGATAGTTGAGCCGTTCCATCTGCGAACGATACTTCGCTTTTAGAAAAGGGTTAGTCAGATATTTCGGCATTTGCTAGTTGATGCTGAAAGCGCTATAGAGGGAAAGCAACCGGTTATAGTTGGTTTTTGACGCACTCAACCCGAACTTGCGAAGAAAAATGCGCCAGGAAAGGGTTAGCCGGGATGACCGAAGCGGTCCAGCAGCTTGCAAAGCGAATGCGTTCGGCATTCAGCTCGATGCCTCGGCGCCACAGTTATCCCGTGGTAGGGGCCGCTCTCGCGCTAGTAACGCCCGCTTGCATCCTGATCGCGCGCTTTGTGATGACTGGCGCGGTTTCTCCGGGGCTGTGGATTCTTGACGACCTCGCCACGAAGTACGCCAGCCAGGTTTACCTGACGCTCTCGACGCTGGTGCTCGCTCTGATCGGGCTCATGATAGGGGTGAAGATCGATCGCCTCAGAAAACTTTCGATCACCGATCCACTGACGGGGCTGTTCAACCGTCGTCACCTGAGCGAGCGTTTGGAAGAGGAGGTGGGTCGGCGCTCTCGCTATGGCACCTCCTTCTCCTTGGTCGCTTTTGACCTCGATGGCTTGAAGTTGATCAACGACAGCTTCGGACACAAGGCGGGAGACCGTGCGTTACTTGCAGTCGCCGAAAGCATTTCTAAAAATGTGAGAGCTGGCGACATCGCGGCGCGTGTCGGAGGTGATGAGTTCGTGGTCATTCTGCCCCAGGCGGCAGGCACCGACGCAAATGTCCTCGCCCAGCGGATCGCCGCGGCGCTGGCGAAACGGCATGGTGCATGGCGCTATCCACTGTCAGTCTCCATTGGCGTTACCGATGTCATTCGGGCAAAAGAGGCGCGAAGCGAGGATCTTCTTGTTGCGGTCGACGCCGCGCTTTACCAAGCGAAGATGGCCGGAGGCGGTCGGGCCGTCGTTGCCCTATCCAACTACGCGGCACGGAAAGACGCCATCTTCGCATTTTCCCCACGCCCCGGGACTGCTGGGCGCGGATAGGGGCCAAGGAGCTTCAAAATGAATCCCCATTTGGCGCGTCTTCGGTCCGCTTCCAATGAAACCCACAGCGGGCTCAAAGTTGAACTCACTGTCAATGGTAACCGTGGTGGGATTCTTCCCCAAGGTGTCGATCGGTTCGAGAACGAGGGCGGTGCAACCCGAGCACCACGCCGAGGCGCTGAGAAGGCGATTCGGGTGGCGGCGGGGGAGTACCGGAGGCAGCTGCTGTGTACTCAGATCCCCATTTCGGCAGTGATGGAACGCAGGGTTGTCTGCGTTGAACCAAAGCTCAGCGTCGAAGCGCTCACTGCGCTTTTTCTAGAGCGTGGACTGAGCGGAGCTCCGGTTATCGACGGGGACGGCAAGCCGATCGGCATGGTCTCGACAAGCGACGTGTTGCGTGAGGTGCAGGACCGCGGAGACGTCGAAGAGCGCGTGTCAGCTCGCGGGCGGAAATGGCGGAGCCTCGGAATTGGCCTTGCCACTGGCTTCCACGTCACCTCCATCGCGCGTGCAACCGTAGGCGAGATCATGACGCCGCTCCCTATCACGTTGCCCGAAACTGCTTCACTCGCACAAGCGGTAGCCCTGATCGCAATGAAGGGACTGCACCGTATTCCTATCGTGGGCTCCGACGGCAAAGTGATTGGAATTGTTTGCGCTGTCGACGCAATGTGTTGGCTGGCGCGACAGGAGGGTTGGCCGCCGGATTTGCTCGCCACGCTCCAAGGCAACTGAGGTTTTAGCAGCGCAAATACAAATCGGCCCAATTCTCACAAACTCATTGACATCGTTCAGCCGATGGCGCGGTCCGACTATTGGCGAGATACAACCAGGAAAATCCGAATTGCCAATCTTCGCTGACACTGCCTACACTTTCATGGGAGATGAATGGATGGACGCCTTTTTTACCGGTAAAAAGAAGAAGCGAAGCTGTTCGACATGTGAGCAGGAAACAGACCACTGGGAGCTCACCAATAAATCGACAGAGTGGCGTCCTCTCGGACATCAGGACAGCACTGGGATGCAATGCTCGAATTCAATCAAGTGCAAAAATCACCCCAGCAGGTCAGCCACTCAATTCGCGCACAAGGGACAAACACCTGTCTGCGAAGACTGCGTACCCACGTCCGCTGGAGACCAAGGGGGAAGAAGCTCACTAAGGCGATAGGCTCTTATAAGTTCCATCCGCCTGACCAGAAATCACGAGCAGTTGCGATCAGGTTTTTCCGCTGAACATCGCCCTTGCCACTTCCAAGAGCTTCTCAACGTCCTGAGAGCTCAGGCGCCGGCTTCGACAGTAATCCGAGAGTGGCCACA
>DAIQBK010000054.1:0-11293 GCA_036781205.1 Myxococcaceae bacterium | reverse complement strand
GCGGCACCGCACTGATGAGCGCCGCCTTGGCCACCCGGCTTTCGCCATGCCGTCCTAGATAGTGCGCGACCTCGCCGCCACCGGTGGAGTGACCGATATGCACGGCATTCTCCAGGCCGAGACGCGCGGTAAGCGCCGCAAGATCGTCAGCGTAATGATCCATGTCGTGACCGTCGCCCGTTTGCGAGGACCGGCCGTGGCCGCGGCGGTCATGGGCGATGACGCGATAGCCGTGACGCAGAAAAAACAGCATTTGCGTGTCCCAGTCATCCGCCGACAGCGGCCAGCCATGGCTGAACACGATGGGCTGACCCTTGCCCCAGTCCTTGTAGAAGATCTCAACGCCGTCTTTGGTCGTGATGGTGGGCATAGCATTGTCTCCTTGGTTGAACTGATTCGCTTATCATTGGCACGGCTTTAACGAGGCGGACCAGGTCCGACGCAGATGCGACTTGGACCCATGAGTGGATGCGACTCCTCCCCGCATGATCTGACTCGTACAGAGCTGTTGCGTTACACGAGCACAAGAATCTCAACTTGCGGAAACGCTTCGATTGTGCTCGGCCATTTCGCCTGCGCCATTCGCGGCGGCACAGCTTCAACCCTCGTCAATGATCCGTGGGCGAAGCTCCGCGTCGGGCCAGAGGTACCTGAGCAGCTTCTGATGGTGCGTGCTGAGCCCCAACAGCTGGACCGATCGCCTCTCGGCGGCGGGTATCAGCTGGATGAACCGTACGAGCGCGTGGTCCGAGATGGTTTGGCTATCGGCAAAGTCAACGCGCGTCCGAGCCGCTCGAGGCAGCTCTTTGATCGCATCGTGGACCCTCACAGCGGCGGTCGCGTCAAAGGGCCCGTGAAGCTTCAGCGTCAACTCTCCGGCGTCGGTGTGGCTAAGGATCTCTAGCCGGAACTCATTAAATCGTTCCATTGGCGCGGAGCTGCTGACCGATGCGACGAATTTCCGTCTCGCCCTGGCGCAGTGCCTCGGCACTGGTATGCACCGAGTAGTTCCCGAGGACGAGCTCGTGCGGATGCTTGGCCGCGGACCCGAGCACAAACCCAGTCTTGCCCTCTGCGATGAAGTCAATCGACGCTTCGGATGACTCGAAGATTGCGATCTCCCCGCTGGGAATACTCGAGGAGCTCCGGAGCACGCCCTCGTGCACGGCCACCCACGCCACGGTGTGGCCCCTCGGAGGGTGGTACGTCCAACGCTCCCCGGACTTCAAGCTCACCGAGAGGTAGGTCATCGGAGGCGCCTCGATGGAACTCCTAGTGTCGCCGTAGGCCCCGAGAATGACCCGCACGGGCCCCTCGACGGGGACGTCTTTGGGCATCACGTAGTGACTGGCGTAAGGCGAGTTCTCCAACTCGGGCGGCAGGGCAACCCACAGCTGGAACGCCTTCACGCGCCCTGGTTCCGGAGCGCCGGTATGCCAGACCCCGTTGCTCGCCCGCATCCACTCCACGCCACCTGTCGGCAGCACACCTTCGTTCCCGGTCGTCTCCGCGTAGTGCACGGCCCCCTCGAGCATCACCGTCACCGTGGCGATGCCGGAATGGGGGTGCCAAGCGAAGCCCATGGGGCTTGCAAATCGGCCGTCGAAGGCGGCGAGGTCCAGGAAAACGAAGGGCTTGATCAACTCGCCCAAGTCGGAGGGACTCACCAGTCGAGTGATGGCCCCCTGTGTGTGTCCACGCGTGCGGTAGACGATTTCACGGACGGGATTCTGAATCTGACGCGACAACATGACTTACCTCTCCGAAGTTTGTGGTTTTGCCTTTTCCTCGGCAGAAGCACCGAGTTTTTTGAGCAACTGAATGAGTGCCGTGCGCTCGCTTTTCGAGAGCCCACTCGCGGCTGAGTCCATCGCCTTCTTGTGACCGGCGAATACCTTGGCCGCCTGCTCCCTTCCCCGTGCTGTCAACCGGACAACCCGAGCCCTGCGATCACTCGGGTGAGCCTCCCGGGCGACGAACCCGCACGACTCGAGTCGATCCACCGCGGCAGTGATGGCACCACTGGTGAGCCCGATGCGCCGGCCGATCTCGTTGACCGGCTGCGGCCCTTTGTGAAGAAGCATTTCCATGACACCAAAGTCCGAAAGACCCACCTCGGACGACTCGATGCTCCGAATCGCTAGCCGCTCGAGCGCTCGATGCGCCTTCATCACGACCAGCCACAGATGAGTGCCCGAAGCATCGGACGTTTCTCGTCGCGTCGCGGCGTTCCTCCTTGCGAAGTATCTTAATATCGAGATACTTCAAGTCAAGCATTTCGGAGTGGGAGCCGTTCACAGCCGCTCACACGTCCCGCCTCAGACAGCTGGCGGGTTGACCGCGAGGAAGAGATAGCGGTTGAGGCTGAAGAAGTAGCGACCGGCTTCGCCGGCCCGGCGCAGCTGCTCGGCCCAAGCCTCTGCGTCCTGACCGGTGATGCTTTGCCGGCCCGGCACAAAGTTCCTAACCAGCCCAATCAGGCCGTAGCTGTAGGTATTCTCGTCGCAGGCTGGATTGAGCACGACGTACGTGTCTAGTTTCTGCGGCACGAACCCATGCCGGCGCAGACGGTCCAGGAGGGTTCCCGGCAGGTGGGCATGCGCGAGGTGCTCCTCCCAGGCCTTGAGGACCCGAGCGGCCAGGGCTGGGTTAGCCCCGTGCCAGACGATGGAGTCCCAGTCGGTGTCCACCACGAGGAGGCGCCCACCGGCTCTTAATACACGACGAGCTTCTTCGAGGGCCGCGTCAACGTCCGCAACGTATTCATAGACTTGAGTCGAGACCACAGCGTCGAAACTTCCGTCGGGAAAGGGAAGCTTGGTGGCGTCCGCCAGCTGGAAGTCGACTGTGGGAGCAGCACCCAGTCTAGAGCATCGCTCGCGGGCCATCGCGAGCATGTGCTCGCTGACGTCGATGCCGGAGATCTGTCCGGACGGCCCAACTTCGCTCATCATTTCGGCTGCGAGAAAACCGGGCCCGGATCCGATGTCCAGGATCCTCTCGGCCGGGCGTAGAGCCAGGGCGCCTCTTGTCCAACGCCGTTGGTCGACCACGTCTGGCGTGGAGTAGATGGCCTCGGTGCGGCGAGCAGCTTCCTCGTTGAACCTCAGCATGGATCCGGTTCTAGTCAAAGTCCGTGGCATCCTCACGCTCGAGGGAGTCCGGGCTGCAGCGGGGATATAGACCTTACCGCGATCGAGGTCCGGAGCACCTCGGTGCACCCTAGCGCCGAGCGGTCAAGGGGGGTCTAATCAGAAATACGCTGTACTTAGTTCTCGGCCTTACCTTTGCTCCAGGGAGGCGCCACGCCGTTGATGCGTGCGTACGCGATGGCCTGGCCGAGATGCTCCGCACTGTGGAATTGCGGTCCTATTAAGAGGAGGCGCCCGGACACTTCCCGGCCCATTAGGCTATACTGCTTGTCTAGGGTCGCGTCGTCCGTCTCGAGGATGGCGTTTCGCAGGTGGGCGAACGCGGTCGTGAGAATGGTCTTGATTTCGTCCTTCTTCGTCGTCTGCGACTCCCACTTTTTCGCGTTCATCAGCTCCTGGACATCAGCCGGAACCTCACGACCGAGCTTACCCGTGAAAAAGTAAATTGATCCGGCGATGTGGAGATACAGCTCCGAGAGCGACCGAACGCCTTTCGCCGGCCGCCACGTGAATTTCGCCTGCGGCATTGCCTGCTCTAGAGAAACCGTCTGCCCTTCAACCCAAGCGAGCGACATGAGTAAATCGCCGCGAAGGCCAGGCGGCCCCGACGGGGTACCGGCGTCTGCACCGAGCGCCGGAGTGGAAACAGCCAAAGCGAGAGAAACAACACTAGCCAAGCTCAAGCGGAACATGGACCACCCTCCCAAGGAATTCCCTACTATCGAAGGCCATACGCGTCCATGCGCGGACCATTGCATGGGAGTGCCGCGCCTCCAGTGCCAGACAGTCCCCTTTGAGCTATTGATGCGCAGCGCTGGATCGAATTCCCAGGGGAAGTCCAACCCGATTCGAAGCAAAGGCAAGTCACGATGACAGATGAGATCAAGAGCCGCGTGAACTTGGAGCGGATGCGGTTGGAGTATGAGAAATTCCGCTCTTCGGTCGCTAGCGGGCCGGCGGGGAAGAAGATCAGCTTTCGGGCGGTGGCGCGAATCCTCGAGGATGTCCACCTGGAGGGGCGGGTTCGCGGGCATCGCGTCGAATGCGATGAGCCCCCGGAGCGAGGCGGGAAGAACCGCGGCCCGGCGCCCCTCGACTATTTCCTGATAGGAGCAGCGTTTTGACTGCTTACACAGCTGGCGCGGTTCGCGCCTCTATACGATGTGCCGATCGAGGATGCGGAGGTGGACGTGCGGTGCAGCTTCGACGTCGCCGACAAGCTTGGTCTCGAAGGGCCGGGAGCCGCCTTCGAGGAAGTGGCGTTCGTCGTCACGATCCTGAGCCCCGCGCCCGCTGAGCAGGTGAAGAAACTGATCGCGCACGCCGAGCGCGGCTGCCACGCCGAGCAAACGCTCCGCAAGCCCATCCCGGTTAAGACAACCGCTCGCCTGAATGGCCGAGCGTTGGACCTGTGACCCAATAGGCGCGTTTATTTCTCGTTCTCCACGCGGCGCATGTGCAGATCGTTGAACTTTCGCCGTTCGATGAGCGACGTGACGCGGCCCCGCTCGTCGCGTCGAAAGAGGAAGAGGTTGCGCTCCTCCCCGGCGTCCATGAAGACATCCTTCGCGAGCGGCTCAAGCAGTGTTGCGCGCCCGTCGGAACGGGTGCGGAACTTCAGCTCGCGACCCTCGACCTCGACGATGAACCTGCGCCCTGGCCCGTAGGTGTAGGTGCCCGGATAGTCGGAGACTGGCAGGTCGCCGATCTCGAGACGCGGTGGTGGTGTCGGCAGGGTGACCGTCTCCATCGCTGCCAGCTTCCAGTCGCGGCCTTGGCGCACGAACACGAGGGTCGCGAGATATCGGACTGTTAGCTGCTGATCGAAGACCTTCTCCTGCTCGAACATCTCGCAGTCGAGAACGGCCGTCGAGGGATAGAACTGCACGTTGGGGTGCCGGACCTCGATGCTGCCCGAGAAGCCGGCCGGGAGCGGCCGCATCTCCCGCAGTGCCTCTGCCTTCGTCTGCCTACGGCCGAACTCGTCGATGAGAACCGCGCCCTCGGTCAGGGCGTCCCTCCAGAGGGTGACGTCGCCGGGAGCCAGTGCATCGAACAACATTTGAGCCCGCTTCACGATCTCACTGGCTTCATGCTCGGTTGCGGGTGTCACCGACGCTTGTCCTCGAGCGACGGCAAGGAGGGCGACCGGGACAAGAATCTGCATGGACATGATGGCTCCGGGTAGTAGTGACGTCGAAGGAGTGATCGCCGCTGCGATCGACTTCGAGTTTTGGGCATCGTTTTCGTGGCATCCCGGAGTTTATCGATACACGTCGACGAAGGTACTCAACAATTGGACGGCATCATGGAATACGCAACGCTCGGCAGTTGGATGAGGTCAGCGTTCTTCCCCCCGAGTATCCTGCAAGTCTCCTCCCGTCCACCATCTCCCGGTTCAGCTCATCCTCGCAGAGCCGTCAGTCCGGAGATACGAGACCCGACTCCGTGGTGCTGACGAGACGACTAGCGATGAGCAGGCACCCTGTAACGGACTTACAAGAACAAAGTCATGAGATTGAAGACAAAGAAGATGACGCGCCAGTGGAAGGGATCTTGATGCGAAAGTCCTTTGTGTTGGTGGTTTTGGTAGCAGCTCTCGCCGCGTGCGCCACGCCCGGCAAAGGCACCGCGATCGGCGCGGGCGGTGGCGCGGCGGTCGGTGCGGGCGTCGGCGCGCTCGCCGGCGGATGGGAGGGAGCGGCCATTGGTGCAGTGGTCGGCGGTCTCGCGGGTGGCGCGATCGGCAATTACCTCGACAAACAGCAGCAGGAGCTTCAAGAGGTTGCGAACGCCAAGCGCACCGAAGACGGCATCCTGGTGGACCTCAAGTCGTCGCTGCTCTTCAGCAGCAACAGCGCGGTGCTCAGGCCGGCGGCAGTGGAGCAGATCGCCAAGCTCGGCGACATCCTCGCCAAATACCCGAAGGACCGGATCCGCATCGTTGGCCACACTGACTCCACCGGATCGGCTGCGTACGACGAGGAGCTATCGCTACGCCGGGCCGAGGCGGTGCGGGACGTTTTGGCAAGCCGCGGCGTCAGCCAGCGGCAGATGCTCGTCGAAGGAGCGGGCGCGGCCAATCCCATCGCCGACAACTCGACCCCCGACGGCCGCGCGGCAAACCGCCGCGTCGAGCTGCGTATCGACGTCCCCCAGGGCTCCTGAAAGGTGAATGAAAACGGAGCGGGGCAGTTCGTGAAGGTTCACTGGGAGTATTGACTTCTCCCGTCGAGTCACGGATGCCTTCGGCCAAACAGTGGGTGGGTACGGAGGGCCCGACCTTGCGGCGCGAGGCGGAGCCGCTCATCCGCTCCTATAACGAAGCGGGAGCGTTCCTGGAGCCGTCCGTGGAGGAGAGTGCAAGAGAGACGGGCAGCACACGACAGGCGCAAGCGGGCGATGCCGCACAGAGCCGCCGCGCCTACGAGAACTTTCTTGCGCTCTGGAAGGACGCTGATCCTGACATTCCCATCCTTCTCGATGCCAAAGCAGAGTACGCAAGACTTAAGTAGATGCGGGTCCAGGCCACGCACTACCGACGCGTGTTGTTGACGCCGCGGCCTACCGATTGGGCTGACTCCCAAGACGGTGACGTGGGAGAGTAAGAAGCGCATGCAGGATCGCGACCTGATCGTGGGCGTGCTAGCGACGCAGGCGGGCTTCGTCACTCCGAAGCAGGTGATGGAAGCCGCTGCGGCCCGTCTGATTGGGAGCGACCCGCGGTCGCTCTTGACACACCTCCAAGAGACCGGTGCGCTGACATCGGCGCGTCGTGAACTGCTGGAGGCGCTGGCAAATGAGGCCCTCGCGGCCCGGCAGGGCAATGCAGCAGATGTTCTAGCGTCGCTGGGCGGAGCCGCGGCCGTTTCTCGAACGTTCGGTACTGCGGTCAGCTCGACGAGTCCAGAACGCGCCGCGACGGCGGACCAGGATAGGACTGTCCCTGCGGAGAGGGAGGGACAGTACACGCGCCTCGGGGAATTGGGCCGCGGCGGACAGTCGGTCGTCCGACGAGCGGTGGACGAGTTCGTGGGCCGCGAGGTGGCGTTGAAGGAGCTCCTCGCGCCTGCTGAATCGCCCCATTCGAGTCCGAGTGAGAGTACCGCCTGGAGACGCTTCCTGCGCGAGGCGAGGCTGACTGCCCAGCTCAACCATCCGGGTATTGTCGCGGTGTACGAGCTCGCCCGTCGCGCCGACGGCACTCTTTTCTGTGCCCAGGAGCTAATCCTGGGTGAGACGCTAAAGGCGCGGTTCGCGCGCTGCGAGTCACTCCGGCAGCGCCTCGAGCTCCTGCCCCACCTGATTGACGCGTGCGATGCGGTCGCGTACGCGCACTCGCGCGGTGTCATTCATCGCGACCTCAAACCTTCGAACATCATGATTGGCGCCTTTGGCGAGACGGTCGTGGTGGATTGGGGACTGGCCAAGAAACGTGGCGAGGCCGAGGAGGTGGATACCTGGGTGCCGGGCTCCGAGGCGGGGCTCTCGGTGTACGGGGCCGCCCTAGGGACGCCGGCCTACATGAGCCCGGAACAGGCGCGTGGAGCGCTGAGCGAGATCGACGAGCGTAGCGACGTCTTCAGTCTGGGGGTGATCCTGTACGAGCTGCTTGCCGCTCGCGTTCCCTTCGAAGGAGCCTCATCGCAGCAGATGATCGAAAACGTCCTTTCCGGACGTTACGCCCGGGTCCGAACCGTTTGTCCGGACGCTCCGGTCGAGCTAGCCGCCGTGTGCGAGCGTGCGCTGTCTAACGCGCCACCAGATAGATACCGGAGCGCCGAATTGCTTTCGAAGGAGCTCTCCGAGTATCGAGCCGGCGGGCGAGTTGCCGCCTACCAATATGGGGCGTGGGAACTGGTGCAGAAATTCGTCGCCGGTCACCGCGCGCTCGCGGCGGCAACCGCGGCCACTCTGTTAGTCCTTGCTGCGTCTTCCGTCGCTATCGCTTACCAGCTCCACTTCGCGCGGGTGAATCTTGCGGCGTCGTTCCTGGAACGAGCACGGGAGGCCGAACGGAGCTCCGATTGGGGTCGGGCTGCCGGGTACTATGCTGCTTCTCGCATTGAGCACGATTCGCGTGAATCCCGCTGGGGTTATGCACTCGCTCGGCAACGCATGCCGCATCGGCTCTTCGCCCGTCGTGGGCCTGATCAGTCCGTGGTTGACGTGGGCTTTCTAAAGGACGGGCGGGCGTTAGCGCTGGCAATCGAAACCCCCTTCGTGATCGGACGAGAACTGGACACCGGGCGCGAGCTGTGGCGATTTCAGCCCGCCGCACCACCAACACGAACGTCGTCGGCCATTCTCCCGACCGGTCAAATTCAACTCAACTTCGGCCAGCAAAGAGTTTACCTCGACGCTGCGACTGGACGTGTGGTCGGCTCGTTCTTACTTGGCGAAGTCCTTCCATGCTGGTCAGGACCCGTTCCGCCACCCGTTGTGTTCACAGCCGAGGGTCTTGTCACGAGCGGCGGACCCACCGAGCCCCTCGTGCTTTCCCCGAAGCTCGGCCCGAGAGCTCTTTGTTCCGTTTCCGACGACGGCCAGCGGGTCGCCTTTCAAGACAGCAACGGCGTCGTGCGTTTCTGGGACCTCACTCGAAGAGAAGAGCTCGCGAGCCGGCCGATTCCAGACGCCAGCGAGTTGATTTTCACTGCGCACGGGCTGGCCGTCATCCGCGCGCGCGCGATCCAGGTTTTCGGCGGACCGGAGGGTGACTTCGCCGTCGCGATTCCTGGACGAGGCGGCAGTGGCTGGCAACACGTCCGGGGTCGGGGAAACAACGTCTCACCCGATGGCCACCTGCTGGTCACCGCAAGGCTTACGTCGAATCAAGCGGACCTGGTAGACCTGCGGACACGGACCGTCGTCTCTTCGTTCAGTTTTGCCCCTGGAGCGCCAAGCTTTACTTTCTCGCCCTCCAGCGACCGGCTGATCGTCTCCGGGCTGCTCAACGGCTCGAGTTTGACCGCCTGGGATGTCCGCCCTCTTGCACCAGCGCGTTCCGTTACAGGAAGTCGTGCGATGTGGTTCCAAACATCCCGCGATGGCGGCCGCTTCATTGTAGTGCACTCTGGTTTCTATTCATCCCGATACGAAGTCTGGGATGAGAACGGCTCGAAGCTGCACTCCGGAGCTTTGGGCGTGCGCGGGGATGGCATGATCTCGGCCGATGGCCGTCGGATCGCCGTAACCGACTCGAGCGGAGTAGGCATCCTCGATGTCAGCACCGGTGCCAGACTTTGGCATCTCGAATGCGAGAAGTGTCTTCTGATCAGACTTTCCGCAGACGGGACTCGTCTTCTCACCCTGAATGAGACGCGTCTTGACAATGAGACGCATCTTGAGCTGTGGGACGTCGCGCAGAAAAGGTCAATTTGGAGCGAGTCGTCGCGCGTGGCCAACTCGCAAGTGATAAGCATCTCCGAGGATGGCCAGCGGGTGCTGTGGACTCGCGGCCGATCGATCTTTGTTCATCGAGTTGGCGATCTGAGCGATGCGGAGCTCCAGCTGGACGACGCGGTCCTGGACGCTATCTTCAGTTATGACGGCGCGCGGATCGCGGTTGTCAGCTTGGCGGCGATCGGTGTCTGGGACATTGGTCGATCGCGGCCAATCTGGCAAGTGCGCAATTTCTCCTCGGTGGCTCAAGGGCTTAACTGGTCGAGCGATGGTTCCGCGCTGATGGTTTTTTACGACTCACTGGGCGAGTCGTTAATGGATAGTGAAACTGGCGAGCGTTTCGCGAATTTGATGGTAACCAAGCCCGCGGCCTTCTCGACGCTAGAGTTCGCCCTGCCAAGTCTTCGCTACCGAATCTCCGGGGGCGACGGCGCATGGGAAATGTGGCCCTTGCCTGCCCCCGATGACGGGCCTCCGCGCGCAAGCTTGATGCGTGTGCTCTCGGAGGCGGGGCTCGAGATGCGCGGAGTCGAGTTGGTGGACGCGGCACCCAGCCCAGGTGCGGTGGCCTCATCCGTCGCGAAGCTCTCCGCGGTGAAGGACGACCGCGAATAGGCTACGCCTCGGTGGATCGGAAGGGAGTAACTGTCGGAAAGCCAGACACGAGCGCCGCTCCCGGCTTTACGAAATCTATGCCGAGCGGCTCCTGCCGACTCGGTCGCATACGTATCTTTGGGCATTCGCGTTACTACGATAGGCGTGCATCGCAGATGCCCACGATGCATGGCCTCGCAGGATCCGCCGCTGAAACTACACAGCCCTCGACGGCTCAAGCCATTCAACGCCTGTAGTGCTATCTAAGGAATCCCGTGAACGGAGAATTTCCCACGACGGATCAATTCGATTTCGATCGCGAGCTCGCTCTGTTCATGACCGAGCTGCGCGTAATGATGCCGGGCGTACAGATTTTGTTTGCTTTCATGCTCAGCATTCCATTCAGCAACAAGTTCGACGCAGCCAGCGCCCTGCAGCGATTTGTCTACTTTGTCGGCTTCGCGAGCTGCGCTGTCTCTTCGGCTCTGCTCATGGCGCCGGCGGTCTATCACAGGTTGCACTGGCGGTTTCAGGTCGGCCACCGACACCAGATGCTCGCCAGCTTCAACCGGTTTGCAATCCTGGGCGGAGCATTATTGGCGCTCGCTATGAGCAGCACGATCTTCGTGATGGGCAACATTCTCTTCGGCAAGGTTGCTGCAGTAGTTCTCTCGTTGATCAGCGCCGCCATGTTCAGTTGGCTTTGGTTCGGTTTCCCAGCTGTGCGACGGGCAAGGGAACGGCGCGCCAAATCAGATTTGGCGGGTTGAACGCGAGGTTTCACGGCAGGCGTCATTGGACAGGCGACCAGGTGGATCGGAAGGGAGTAACTGTCGGAAACCCAGACACGAGCGCCGGATTCCCGGCGCTGTCGTGCGCCGAAGCAATCACTCCTCGCGGCCCCTTCGAAGGCGACCGCGGCTCGGCACGGCCGGTGCAAAGCGCTGCGACATGAGCGACGCGCTTCCGGTCGAGTACCTGGCGAGGCATGGCGAGACGGCCTGGACCATCTCTGGTCAGCACACGGGAGTGACCGACCTGCCGTTGACTGCGCGGGGCGAAGCCGAGGCCGTCCGGCTCGGACAGCGGCTCGAGGGATTGACGTTCGCCGCGGTGCTCACGAGCCCCTTGCAGCGGGCGGT
>DAIQBK010000053.1:0-11843 GCA_036781205.1 Myxococcaceae bacterium | reverse complement strand
TGACGATGCTCCCGCTCCCCTGTGGCAGCATCACCCGCAGTTCGTGCTTCATGCTCAGCAGCACGCCGAGCACATTGGTGTCGAAGGTGGCGGCGTAGCTCTCGGCGGTCTGATCGACGACCAGGCCCGGCTGGCCCTCGGTCCCGGCAGTGTTGACGGCGGCGTCGATCCTGCCGAAGCGGGCCACGGTCTCATCGACCAGGTCGCGCACCTCGTCATCGTGACGTACGTCGGCCTGGATGAACGCGGCTTCGGCGCCGAGGCTGCGAAGTTCGGCCTCGAGAGCCATGCCTTCGTTCTCGCGGCGGCCGGAGACGACGAGGCGGGCGCCGTCCTTGGCAAAGGCGATGGCGGTGGCGCGACCTATGCCAGTGAGGGCTCCAGTGATCAAAACGACTGGCTCTTTCATGGCGTTGCTCCTTAGGGGGGTGGTCACGGAAACCGCCGGATCGACGGTCAGAACAACGCTCAAGCAATGAACGGGCCACCCTTGACTCGCTCATCAATTCGAAATCGTCCTGGCAGGCTTGCTGAGTCTTCGGCAATCGCCTTCGAAAATTGCCGAAGTCTCGGCGACGCTACGACGTCTTGAATCGTTGCTTGTCGATTCGGAGGGCCCTGATCTTCGAATCGAGCGTCTGCCGCGGAATCCCTAGTTTGGCAGCTGCGCCGACCGGGCCTGAGATCCTGCCCTCGCTCGCTGCCAGCGCGGCTTCGATGATCTTCTTTTCCTGCTGGACCAGAACACTCTCCCGCTCGGTGAGCGCCCCAGCATTAGAGACGGTCGGCCCGGACTGGCTCGATTCCCCGTTGAGCCAGGTATCCTCGACCGAGAACGTGTCACCATCGCACAAGATGACGGCCCGCTCGACCACGTTCTGAAGCTCGCGAATGTTCCCGGGCCAATCGTAGGCTTGAAACAACTCCAGCGTCTTCCTGCTGATGTTTCTGATTCTCTTGCCGGCTTTCCTTGCGTAGCGCTCTACCAGGTATTCAACGAGCATAGGAATGTCGTCCACTCGCTCGCGCAGAGGGGGTATTTCAATCGGAAAGACATTCAGCCGATAAAACAAATCCTGGCGGAATGCACCTCGAGTCACCGCGGCTTTCAGGTCGCGGTTCGTGGCCGCCAGCACCCGCACATCGACCGCGATCGGTTTGCTGCTGCCCACGCGTTCGAACTCCCGCTCCTGCAACACGCGCAGAAGCGCTGGCTGCGTCTCGGCCGGCAACTCGCCGATCTCGTCGAGGAAGATGGTTCCACCGTCGGCCGATTCAAACCGTCCCAGGCGCTTTTGGAGCGCCCCAGTGAAGGCACCCTTTTCGTGTCCGAAGAGCTCAGAGGCGATCAGCGAAGGCGGAATCGCTGCGCAATCGACGCGGATGAAAGCGCGCGACGCCCGTTTCGAACGCTTGTGAACCGCGCGGGCGATCAGCTCCTTGCCCGTCCCAGTTTCGCCCACGATGAGAACTGTGGAGTCCGTCGGCGCCACTCGATCCACTTGCGCCAGTACCTTGCGAAGGACTTCCGATGAACCGACGATCTCCTCGAACATCGAAGAGCGGTCGATCTCTTCGCGGAGCGCCAGGTTTTCGTTTCTCATCCTCTCTTCGACCTGCTTGCGATCTTGGATATCGGTGCCCGTCGCATACCAGCGAAGGAGATGCCCTTGCTCATCGAACAGCGGGTTGTAACGGATGAGAAACCAGCGGTACTGGCCGTCTTTGCGACGCGCCCGTTGTTCGTTTTCGAACGGGATGCCGCGTGAAAGCGCCCTCTGGCGTTCGTCGCGAAGCCTTTCCACATCTTCCGGATGAAAGACCCGTGCTCGAAAGTCCGTCGCCATCACCTCTTCCATGGTGAGACCGGTGTAATCGAGCGTCGATTGGTTCGCGTAGATAACAGTCCCCTCGGTTCCCAGCACGATGATGGTCTGAGGGATGGCATCGGTGATCCGCCGAAGCTCCTGTTCGTCTCTTCGGAGCTTATCTTCAGCCCGCTTCAGATCGTCGATATCCGTGTTCGTGCCGTACCACTGGATCACGTGGCCGAGCTCATCGCGCAGCGGCTCGACGCGGACGATGAACCAGCGGTATTCGCCGTCGAAGCGCCGCAGACGCATTTCGATCTCGCCCGGCTTCCCCGAGGGGAGGACTTCGTGTATCAATTTGTCCATCGCCCGCGCTGCGTCCTCCGGATGGATGATGGCCTTCCATCCCCAGCCGTGGGCCTCTGTTGGCGAAAGACCCGTGTAGTCGTGCCATCGTTGATTGAAGTAATCGACACTGCCGTCGGGTAGACCGCGCCATGCTTGGGCGGGTATCGTATCGATGATCAGGCGAAGTCGTTCTTCGGACTTTCTGATCTCGGCGAGCGCCTGTTGCAGTGCGGCGTGCGTTCGCTCCGTCTCGATCGCAATCAGTGCGACGTGACCAGCTCCTTCGATCAAGCGCAGCTCGCTGGCGGTCGGGACCCGCGGCTCCATGTAGTACAAGCCGAAGGTACCGAGAACTTGTTTATCTTTTGAAACAATCGGCTGGGACCAACCGGCGCGGAATCCGTAGCTCAACGCGAGGTCTCGAAAGGGGGCCCACAAGGGATCGTTGGCGATGTCTGAGACAATGACTCGTTTCTTCAGAAATGCTGCCGTCCCGCACGAACCTACGCACGGACCGATCGTCAGTGGCGCAATGGCCTGGATAAAGCCGCTGGGAACCCGGCTCACAGCTCCCGGCCACAATCGTTTCCCGTCCGGATCCATCAGGAGGACCGAGGAAATAGCATCTGGAGCCTGCGCATCGATGGTGCGGCACAGGTCGTCGAGGACTTCAGCGAGGCTCGCGCCGCGGGCGATCATCTGCAGCGTTCGCTGCTCCGCCACGAGAAGCGATTCTACTGCGCTCATCCGCCTTCCATAATGGACCTCGAAGCCGTCCCGCAAGTCTTGCTTCATCACATCGGAGTAAAGCTGGTGGGCGGGTCCGAGCTACTTTGACCCCAGACTCAGCTTACGTTCTGCCTCAGTTCGATGCGCACGGCGACGGGACGAACGACACCGCGTAGAGCCCAGCTTTGGTGCCGATCGATGGGCTCGTCCACGTTGCGCCACCATCGCTGGTGCGCAGAATAGTCCCTGCCTCACCCACCGCGATCCCGTGGTCGGCGTCCACAAAGGAAACACCGGAGAGCAAGTCGCTCGTGTTGCTGGGCTGGCTCACCCAGTTGGCCCCACCGTTGATGGTGCGAATAATCAGCCCCTCCCAGCGCGTCCCTAGGTAGATACGGCCTACCGCGGTTGTGGTGAAGGGGTCTACATACGAGACCCCGTACAAGTAAACCGGATAGAACGGCCGCGCAAAGAGGTTCTGCCACACCCAGCCAGCGCCCCCATCGGTGGTCTTCAAGACCCTCGCCCCGAAGGTTGGAGTAATTCCAGTCACGAAGTCGCCGACCACGATTGCCGTATCAACGCTCTCGAAGGAGACGGCGCGAAGAAAACCAGCCACGGTGGTGTTGATGTTGAAAAGCCAGGTCGCGCCTCCATCGCTGGTCCGGAAACTGACTTGCAGGTTGAAGGCCTGCATCGGTCGCGGATGGTACACGCAGGTACCCACCGCGATCCCGGTGTTGGCATCTCCAAAGGAAACGCCGGCAAAGGTCACCGTCCCTGGATCGCATATAGGTGCGGGATCCGGGACCGACTGGGGTGCCCATCCGGCCCCACCATCGTCCGTCCGCAGAATCGTTCGCTGGGCGCCCACCGCAAAGGCGGTATTGGCGTCCACGGTGAAGACCCCCGACAGATTCACGGACGTTCCGCTGTCTTGGGCATTCCAGGTGTTGCCGCAGTCATCCGTCCGCAGAATCGTCCCCGCTGCGCCCACCACCGTCCCCGTGCAGTCGTCCACCAACGACACTCCAGAAAGAGGATTGTGCGTCCCGCTATCTTGAGGAGTCCAGGTGTCGCCGCCGTCATCCGTCCGAAGAATCGTTCCCCCGGCGCCCACTGCGGTTGCGCTCTGTGCCCAAGATTCATTGGTGCGGACGTTGGTGATGGTGAAAAGGAGAACCGAGACTCTGAAAAGGACTTCTTGATTCCCTCCCGCTGCGCCATCGGGTGGCGCAAGACCTAAAGCCACTGCTTCGCCAGATATCCGGCTTGGTGGGTGGAATGGCCAACTGCAATTGTGGACCTACTCATTCCATAGGTCACCTGAAGCGGACTTTTATGACTCTCTCCCGCTGCGACGCAGGTGGCGCAAGACTTAAAGCGGTGAGCTCGTCTCTGATCGACTCCAGCATTTCTAGAATCTCTGCGCGCGCCCTCTTTCGCGATCAGCCGACAGAGTAGCCTCGTGCTGCCGGACGGCCGGATGCTCGTGCAAGCAGCGCGTCTAGTGGATCACCGCCCGTCCTGAGTTTTCGTCTTCATCGGTTCTGCTGCTTTGGTGGTGATTGCGACGGCAGCAGGCCGACCTGTTTCATGAACGTAGCTGCATCCCAATAATCAGACTCGCGGCGGATCTTACCGGCCTCCAGTTCGAGGATGCTCGAGCCCCGCACCGACGAAAAGCGATTGCCAGTAGCCGGCATCCCTGGGAGGTCGCCTTTGTGTGTGCCTGACATGACCCACTCGATAACAGCCCATTGGCGATCGGCAAACCGGCTTGTCAATCCATATTTGAAGTCAGGGACTGCCGCAAAGGCGCCCTTCACGAAGCTGCGAAGTTCGTCTTGAACCTGACCAAGGTCGGCCAACCTTTCAGCCACCGGCCGCCAGAACGACGCGCTTCCACGCGCGCCGGGGAGGAATACGAGAGGTGGCGTACTCGCCTCTAGCTCTTGCCGCCGTACGCAGCCTGCAGCTTCGCGATGTCCAGCTTTACCATCTTCAACATCGCGTCGGTGACACGCTTCGAGCGCGCGGGGTCCTTGTCGGTCATCATCTCGTCCATGACCGCGGGGACGATCTGCCAGCTCACGCCGTACTTGTCTTGCAGCCACCCGCACGCCTCGGCCTTGCCGCCTCTGAGCAGTGCGTCCCAGTAGCGGTCGAGCTCGGCCTGGTCGTCACAAACGACGACCATCGAGATCGCGTGATTGAACGGGTCGAGCGGCCCGGCGCTAATCGCCTGGAAGCGCTGGCCAAAGAGCGTGAAGTCCACGATCTTCACGGAACCCGCCGGACCGCTGGGCGAGTCACTGAGCAACTGCGTCACCCGTTCGACGCGCGAGTCGGGGAAGATCGACGCGTAGAACGCCGCCGCCTCCTCGGCCTCCTTCGCGTACCAGAGGTGAGGAAAGATCTTCGAGCTTTGCTTCAAAGCCATATGCGTGCCTCCTTCAATGTCTCTGACTTCCGTTTGTCTCTTGGACCTCCCCGGCGGCGAAAAATCATCGGTCTCGCTGCCAAAACCGAGGACCGGCCGGACCCCCATGAACTCGTGTAATGGTCTCGCCACCGGCGGGTCTATAAAAAAAACCGCACAAACGACTGAGGAACCAAACCAAACATGGAACAGATCGCAACGCAATCGTACCTAGAAGATCGGCTCAGCATCGCGGATCTCATGACTGGATGGATACATCGGGATCTTGGCGAGTGGGATCAACTCCGGAATCTCTTTCACCCGGACGCAACCATCGACATCACCTGGTTCTCAGGAAAAGCCAGCGATTTCGTGGATGGTTCGATGAAGATGGGCGCGTCCGACTTCAAGGCCAAGCACGTCATTACTTCGCCGGTCGTGACCTTCAACGGTGACAAAGCCATCGCAGAGACGAATGCGATCGTCGTAGGCGACAATGCCGTGCTAGGGGTGGGCTGCGAGGGACATGCCCGGTTTTACGATCGTGTGGAGAAGCGCGACGGTGTGTGGAAGATCGTAGACCGCCAGGCCATCTACGACATTTGCACGTTTACCTTCCCAACTGGGTTCGTTGAACTCGACAAACTTGCCGTTCAGAAATATCCGCGCGAGTACGCACCGCTTGCCTACCTTTTGGAGAAAAGTGGTTTCCCCGTGAATCGGGTCTACCCAACCAAAGGCAGCGACCTTGAAAAGACGATCAAGGCCAAGGGGCAGACGTGGCTCGGCGAGAAGAGCCCTCTGTCCCCGCCTAAACCGGCGCCCACAACAAACACCGCACGGAACTTCGGTCGGTAGCACTCGGACAGGCGCGATTTCTAGGCCGCTTCACCAGTTCACTATCCGCAGCCCGTAGATGTGCCAAAATGGTGTCGTGGTCGCGGGGTGGTCCTTTTCAACAAGTAGAGGGAGGTCGGAGATGCGCTCGCTCATTGGCAGCGTCGCTTGGACCGTGACTCTTCTTTCGTCCGCAATGGCTCGTGCAGATAACTGGACATCGGCCGCTCCATTGTCGGAGGCGCGCGAAGGACTCGGGGCGGTAGGGTTCCCGGATGGTCGCGTCGTCGCATTCGGCGGGCATCGAGGGTCGACGTTCTTCACTCTCGCCGAGATTTACGATCCTGCAACCAATGTTTGGTGTCCGATCGCGTCGATGCCCATACCGCGCGCTGGCCAGGCATCCGGACTCTCCGCGGACGGCCGCGTGTTCGTCGCGGGCGGCTGGGATGGCGTGACAAACTACGATTCGTTCGTTGTCTACGACGCGGGGATCGACGCATGGTCACTCGGCCCAGCGATGCCGACCGCGCGACGCGCCACAGCGGGCGCAGTGGGCCTGGACGGTCTCTTCTACGTCATCGGCGGCTTCGACGGTATTTCTGACCTGTCGACGGTAGAAGCGTACGACCCCTCGAATGATGTGTGGCTGACGCGTGCTCCGATGCCCACGGCACGGCGTGGACTGGCGGCGACATTGAGCAGCGACGGCCGCATCTACGCGGCGGGTGGCGCTGCCATGGGGGTTGGCCCTCTAAACAGCGTCGAGGCTTACGACACTGCGATGGATACCTGGTCGACTATCACTCCCATGCCGACTGCGCGGCAGGGAGTCTTCGCAGGAGCGCTCGCGCGCGCGCACGTCATCGGCGGCCAGACCGGCGGCGTCACCTTCTTGGACGTCATCGAATCGTACGACTCCATGACCGGCCTATGGACGACGGAGTCTCCGATGCCTACGCCACGCGCTGGGGCTGGTGTCGCCCGCACGCCGAACGGAAAGCTCTACGTGTGCGGCGGTAACAACGAGGTCGGCTTTCAGTCGGTCGTCGAGGTCTACGACCCCTGACCACGGAGAATTGCAGAAGTTCGATCCAGGTTGTCGATTTTGCCGGCCACCGTTCGATTACTTGATGAAAGTAAGCAAAGCCCGAACGAGAAGGGCATGGATGCCCAGCCTGAGAGGTGCGGGGCAAAGGAGCGACGATGCGATACCTGATGTTCGTATGCACTGATCCTTCGGCGGAACAATACGATCCCAAGCAGGACAATATTGAATCATGGGTCTCTGAAATGGACGGCAGGCGGATCAGAATTTCGGGCAACCGTCTGACCGGGGTGGATCAAGCAATCACCGTTCGCAAACGAAATGGCAAGGTCCTGAAAACGGATGGACCATTCGCCGAAACCAAGGAGTGGATAGCGGGCTTTGACGTGATTGACTGCGCAAACATTGATGAAGCGATAGAGGTAGCAGCGAAACATCCCATGGCACGCTTCGGCAAGATTGAGATCAGACCCTTCTGGCTGCCTGATTAACGTCACCCAGCAACCTCTGAGAATCAGCTCGGGATAGAGGATTGCTGCCAGCTCTGATAGACGGTCACCGGATGCCCGATCAGATGAGGGTACCCACGCTGCATCGAGGGAGGACGAAATGCCAATCTACATGGCCGACCGAAGTCTGCCGGGGATCACCATGGACCAACTCGCAGCCGCGCAAAAGGCTGCCATCGATACCAGTCGGAAGTTTTCGAGCCAGGGAAAGAAGGTCCGATACATCCGGAGCACGTTTGTCCCAGGGGAGTTTCGCTGCATGTGCTTGTTCGAGGCGGACAATGCGGATCTGGTGAAGCAGGTCAACGAAACGGCCCAGCTCCCCTACACCCGCATTGTCGAGGCGAAAGACCTCACGCCCTAGTTGCCGGGTTAGTTCGCGCTTCCTTCGACGTCCGGTGTTAGTGATTGCGGACGTGGGTCACCTCGAGCACCAAAGCGGCGCGCACCATGGGAGTGCGACGGCGGCTGTGAGGGATCCGGTCTGCGGTATGGAGGTGGTCCCGGGTCGCGCGATGGGCGGAAGCTACGCTTTCGGAGGAAGCGAGTTCCATTTCTGCAATTCAAGGTGCCGGGAAAAATTCGCGGCCTCGCCGAGTAAATTCCTCCTTCCGGTAGCGGAGAGTCGCCGACTTGCGGAGGCGGGCGAGGAGTACACCTGCCCGATGCATCCCGAGGTGCGCCAGCCTGAGCCTGGCAGCTGCCCCGCCTGCGGAATGGCGCTCGAGCCGAGCATTGTCACGCTCGAAAATCGAAACCCGGAGCTCGAGGACATGACGCGGCGGTTCTGGGTGAGCCTGGCGTTTGCCGCGCCCGTGTTCGGCTTCGCGATGTCGGAGATGATTCCCGGCGAGCCCATCCAGCACGCTCTCGGCGCTCGGGCGATCATCTGGATCCAGTTCTTGCTCTCCACGCCGGCGGTAGTCTGGGGCGGCCGGCCGCTCTTCGCGCGAGGCTGGGCGTCGATCGTCAACCGCAAGCTGAACATGTTCACGCTGATCGCGCTCGGAATCGGCGTGGCATATGCCTACAGCGTGGTGGCCACACTCGCGCCGGGCATCTTCCCGCCACAGTTTCGCGGCCACGGCGGCCAGGTGGGCGTCTACTTCGAGGCGGCCGCGGTAATCACCGTGCTCGTTCTCCTCGGGCAGGTGCTCGAGCTGCGGGCGCGCAGCCGGACGTCGGGCGCGATCCAAGCGCTGCTCGGCCTTGCGCCCAAATCCGCGCGGCTCGTACGCGAGGACGGCTCCGAGGAGGATGTGCCGCTCGAACGGGTAATGCCGGGCGACCGCCTGCGAATCCGGCCCGGCGAGAAGGTGCCGGTGGATGGCGTGGTGATCGACGGCACGAGCGCCGTGGACGAGTCGATGGTGACGGGCGAGCCGATGCCGGTCGAGAAGGGGCCCGGGAGCCCGGTCATCGGCGGCACTTTGAACCAAAGCGGCGGCTTCGTGATGCGCGCCGAACGCGTCGGCAGTGAAACATTGCTCGCGCAGATCGTCCGCATGGTCAGCGAGGCCCAGCGCAGCCGGGCACCCATCCAGCGGCTTGCGGACGTGGTGGCCAGCTACTTCGTGCCCGGCGTCGTTGCGGTGGCGGTCGTCACGTTCATCGTCTGGTCCCTCGCGGGTCCGGAGCCGAAGCTGGCGCACGCGCTGGTCAATGCCGTCGCAGTGCTGATCATCGCCTGCCCGTGCGCGCTGGGACTCGCAACGCCAATGTCGATCATGGTCGGCACCGGTCGCGGCGCGAGGGCAGGCGTCCTAATCAAGAACGCCGAGGCCCTCGAGGTGCTGGAGCGCGTCGACACGCTCGTGGTGGACAAGACAGGCACGCTCACCGAAGGCAAGCCCCGGCTGACCTCGGTGGTTCCTGCGAAGGGTGTGTCCGAAGTCGAGCTGTTGCGACTCGCAGCCACGGTCGAGCGCGGCAGTGAACACCCGCTGGCCGCCGCGATTGTGGCCGGAGCCAAGGACCGCGTCCTACGGCTGGGCGAGCTCAAGGGTTTCCGCTCTATCACCGGCAGCGGTGTCCTCGGCAGGGTCGATGGCCGCGCCGTGGCCGTCGGCAATTTCCGCCTTCTTGAGGAGCTCAGGATCGATCGCGAGCTGTTGGCCGAGAAGGCCGATGCGCTGCGGCAGGATGGACAGACGGTGGTGTTCGTTGCCATCGACGGCGAGCCGGGAGGTCTGCTCGGCGTCGCCGATCCGATCAAGCCATCAACGCCCGAGGCAATCCGGCTCCTGCGGGCCGCGGGCGTGCACATCGTGATGCTCACGGGGGACAGCCGCGCGACGGCTGACGCGGTGGCGAAGAAGCTCGGGATCAACGACGTCTTTGCAGAGGTGCGCCCGGAAGCGAAGGCTCAGGTGGTGAAGCGACTCCAAGCCGAAGGGCGAATTGTGGCGATGGCAGGCGACGGCATCAACGACGCGCCTGCGCTTGCCCAGGCGCACGTCGGCATCGCGATGGGCACCGGCACGGACATCGCCATGCAGACCGCGGGAGTGACCCTCGTGAAAGGCGACCTGCGCGGGATCGTCAGGGCCCGCCGGCTCTCGCGCGGAACGATGCGCAACATCCGCCAGAACCTCTTCTTCGCCTTCCTGTACAACAGCTTGGGTATTCCGATTGCCGCAGGTGTGCTGTACCCGTTGGTTGGGTTGCTCCTTAGCCCGATGATTGCCAGCGCCGCGATGAGCTTCAGCTCGGTGTCGGTGATCGGAAACGCGCTCAGGCTGCGCCGGCTCGAGCTCTAGAAGTTCAACGGAACATCACTTGGGCAACCTTGAGCAAAGCGTTGATTTCGGTGCTGTCAAGACGCCGGTGCGCCAAATATGCGAGAAGGGGCAGCATGGTTCTGTCTCCTTCCTCCAAGCCATCGAACAGCTGGGACACGCTGACGCCCAGCTCCTTGGCAACTCGCGCCAGCGTTGCGATATGGGGAGTTCGTTGGGCGCGCTCGATCATCGAGAGATAGGAGACGCTGATCGCAGTCCGCTCCGCGAATTCTTCTTGCGTCAGCTTGAGCGTCCTTCGCAAAGCACCGATGCGTTCACCGAGGGCACGGCGAAGGACTATGGCGTCGTCGGACCGGCCATTCTCCAACGTGTCGCAACCTGCCTCGACTTCCATCGATCCCTCCCAGCGCTTGCCAGAAAAATCTCGTAAAGCGGGCAAAATAAGCTAAGTCTGGATTTCCCGATATTTTTCGAGCCTTCGTCAAGCGCTAAAATTGGGCGATTGGGAGGTGTCCCGGGGCAAACGGCACGAACTGCCCTACAGGATGAGGAACCGGAGAACGAGTCAACGCGCTGGGCCCACACTCATGGCACGAGACCGGCTGACGCACGGATCGTGGCTGCATCATCTCAGTTTCGTCCGAATGTCGATTTCCGACGTTAACGTCCGGTGGACTGGGCATATCTCTGCAATCTCCAGCAGCTTCGCACGCTGCTCCTCGCTCAGAGTACCGATTAGCTCGATCTCGCTCTCGATGTGGTCGAGCAGCCCCACTTTGGTTTCGCAGTTCGCGCAGTCCTCGGCGTGGATTCGTGAGTGGTGCAGACGGACCGAGACTTCCTGAAGAGGCCATTGTTTCCGTCGCGCGTAAAGCGCAACCGTCATTGACGTTCAAGCGCCGAGCGCTGCAAGCAACAAATCGTAGGGTGTCGGGCCGGTGTCCGTTCCGCCGCTCGAAATGGGCTCGTCCGCCTTCGCGTGGTGAGGACCCATCGTGATTTCTTGCGCGAAGCCCGCAGCACTGCCACGCACAACCACGACTCGCGGCTCACCGCTCATCGAAGAGTTTCCAGTGTTGCGTTCAGATGAATCTCAGTGGCTGCCAGGGCTTTCGACACAGGACAATTCTGTTTGGCATCCAGCGCATACTTTTGAAATGTCGCGTTGTCGATGCCCGGAATGTCGGCTCGGGTCTCGAGCTCTATCCTTGTGATTGCAAAATTTTCGCCGACCTTTTCCAGTGTCACCTTCGCGTCGGTGTGGATGCCCCTCGGCGTGATGCGTGCGCGCGAAAGTTGAGCGGTCAGCGCCATCGTGAAGCACCCGGCGTGGGCCGCTCCGAGCAACTCTTCCGGGTTGGTGGCCGATTGGCCTTCTTCAAATCGGGACTTGAACGA
>DAIQBK010000052.1:0-12555 GCA_036781205.1 Myxococcaceae bacterium | reverse complement strand
GAGCTGAATGCACATGGGACGACCATGTGATGCGATGACCGTTTGAGACCGCCGTTCTTGGGTACGCAAAAATACCACACTTCGCCAATTGGTTTGGCCGAGCGGGCGCTGCGCGGATCCACGGATCGCGCCTCGCGCGCCAGATTGACCTTCAAGAGCGCAGAGCGCCCCACCTCGGCGTGCTCTGAATCGCGCGCCGCTCGTGAGGGCGGGAGAGTCTTCTCTAGTACACTCCTCGATGACGCGAGGAGCGGCTTGGAAAACAGCTATCCCTTCGGTGGAGTTGCTGGAGAGACGGTTCGGCGTTTCACTGCATTTTCGACCGTGTTCACACTCTTCCCGGCGCTCGTTCTGACCGGCGTGTTGGCACTCGCGGCGCACTTGCTCTGCAAGTGGTTGCAATTGCCGGAGTGGATGTCCTTTCTGGTATCGGTGATCTTCACGTCACCCGTGATCGCCAAGTCGGCGCTCGCCGCGCGCGATGGCGACCTCGACGCAGGATTTCTCTCGAATTGGAATCTCCCGGAGCTGTTGGGTTTCGTCCTGCGATACACGGTGCTCACGATTGCCTGGGGCGTCCCAGTCGTGCTGGCTGCAAATTATCTCGCTGCAAGCGTGATAACAAAGACGCTCAACCCATTGGGATTGGTCTCCGCGCGCGGCGCGATGCTGGTACTCGAGCTGGTGGTTTTGATCGCGATCGCCGTGATCGCGCCGACGCTTACCTTGATCATCGCGACTCGAGAACAGTCGATCGCGAGCTGCTTTTCCGGCGATGCGTGGGGGTGGCTTCTCGATCGGCGTGGAGATTTGCCCGCCTACTACTCGGCAGCGATCGGCGGCGCCGTGGTTTTCGCATTGTTGATCACCCCAGTGATGCTGGTGGTCGTTGCTCTAGCCTTCGTGGTTCGCATGGAGGCGGGGATGGCAGCGGCGGCAGTAGCCTATGGCCTGCTCGTCGTCGGAAGTGCGGTTTTGGTCGGCAGACTCACGGGTGCATTTGTGCTGAGCGAAACGGAGGCTCCGGAGGAGTCTGCCGCGCCCGTCGCGCCTCCAAAACCTGCGCGTTCGGTTCCCGTTCCGAGCCCCGCCGTACCCCACCTCGCAGGCATGGACATCATCGCGATGGCGGTGAAGAAGTTGGTACTCACCGAAGACGCTGCGGTGCCGGCCGCCATTGCCGAGGCAGAGACCCTTCGCGCGAGGACTCCCGATCACGCCGGACTGCTCGCCGAGCTCGCCAAGCTCTACCTGCGGGCCCAGCGAATCCCCGAAGCGATCGCCACCGCTTCCGAGGCAATCAGTCGCGCCCTGGCAGCCGGCGAGATGCCCCTCGCGATCGCCTGCCACGAGGCATTTCATGCCCATCGCAAAAGCCTGACCGTCAAGGGATCCGAGCTCGAACAGCTGGGCCGCGGATTGCTCGAGCAGAAAAAATTTGGGGAAGCGGCCTGGTGTTTCGCCTCGAGCGGCCGAACGGGAGGCGACGGCGTCCGAGTGCAAAAGGGGTTGATCGCGAGCGCCGAAGGCCTGAACAAGATTGGACAGCTGGTTGAGGCCAAGCGCATTTACCAGTTCGTCGTCAACTTCACGCCGGGCTCGCCGAATGCGCAGTACTGCCAGGACGCGCTGGCGCGGATCAACTCCCGATTGAAGAAAGCCGGCGCGTAAGCAGCAGAGCTTTCGAGCGGTTCGTCAGCCTCGCCGCGCCTGCCTGTTCCTGCGGATTTCGCTGCACCGATGTGCCGCACGCATTACAGCGTGCCGTGACCCTGCTGGGGCCACAGTCGCGTCTTGGGCATGCGAAGCAATCCGTCGAAAGGAGTGTGAGTGAAATGGCGTTCATCAATGTTGGGACCGAAAATTCGAGCAGTATCGACTTGTACTACGAGGACCACGGCTCGGGTCCGGCGGTGGTCTTGATCCACGGGTATCCGCTCAGTGGAGCCTCGTGGGAGAAGCAAACCAAAGCGTTATTGGCTGCAGGTTGCCGAGTCATCACCTACGACCGAAGGGGTTTCGGCAAATCCAGTCAACCCACCACGGGCTATGACTACGACACTTTCGCCGAGGACCTGCGCAAGGTCGTGACCAAGCTCGAGCTCCGCAACTTCGCGCTCGTAGGCTTTTCGATGGGCGGTGGCGAGGTGGCCCGCTACATCGGCAAATACGGTACGCAAGGCGTGACCTGCGCGGTGTTCGCCAGCTCGATCGCACCCTACCTGGGGAAAGCGTCTGACAACCCCGAAGGAGTGGACCTTTCCGTTTTCCAAGGAATCGAAAAGGCCGTTGCCACAGACCGCTACGCGTTCTTCACCGACTTCTTCAAGAATTTCTACAACACCGACGTCACGCTGGGTAAGCGGATCAGCGAGCAGGCAGTCCAGGGCAGCTGGAATGTCGCAGCCGAGTCATCTGCGACGGCCAGTCAGGCCTGCGTGCCGACCTGGTACACCGATTTTCGCAAAGACGTTGCACGCGTCGATGTGCCCACGCTGGTGATCCACGGCGATGCGGATCGCATTGTTCCGTTCAATGCGGCGGGCGCCCGGACCGCAAAGCTGATCAAAGGAGCCCGCCTGGCGCGGCTCGAGGGTGCACCGCACGGTCTGCTCTGGACCCACGCCGAAGAAGTCAACCGTACGTTGGTGGAGTTCATTGGACAGAACAAGCGTTAGCTGGTTGTAGCTAATGGCGAGCACCGTCGGAAAAGTACTCGCGGTCAATGTCGGGAAGCCGCGCGAGTTCCAGTACAATGGTCGCCCGGCCAGGAGCGCTATCTGGAAATCGCCGGTTGTCGGTCGGATCGCCGCTCGAGGTGTAAATCTCGACGGCGACGACCAGGCGGATCGCGAGGTACACGGCGGACCCGACAAGGCCGTGTATGCTTACGCGGTCGAAGACCTTCGCTGGTGGGAACAGCAGATCGGCCGCTCGCTTGCGTACGGCGAGCTTGGCCAAAATCTCACCACCGAAGGGATCGAGGTGAACGACGCGCTGATCGGAGAGCGTTGGAAGGTCGGAACGACGGTTCTCGAGGTTTCCGGGCCGCGGATCCCCTGCTGGCGGCTTGCAGTTCGGATGAATGACAAGCTGTTTCCACGCCACTTTAGCGAGGCGCTGCGACCCGGGGCCTGCCTGCGAATTGTCTCGGAGGGTGAGCTGGGTGCGGGCGATGAGATCCGGGTGCTCGAAAGACCTGATCATGATCTCACCGTCCGAGATGTCCTGCGCATCTACGTCCGTGATCGCAATGAGCTGGGGCGACTGGTTGCGGTTCCCCAGTTGTCCGACGGTTGGCGAGGCTGGGCAGCTCACATGCTGCAAAAAAGCTCTCGCTAGAAACGACTACTTTTTGCGCTGAGTCAGACTGAACCAGTTGCCCGAGTCATCCTGGAAGACGGCTTCGATCCCGTAATGCCGTTCGGTGGGCGGGCTTTTGAAGACAACGCCCCTCTTCTTCATCTCCTCATAGTCCGCTCGAACGTCGTCGGTCTCGAACACGCCCGGACAAATCGCTCCCTTGGCGATCAGTTCCTTCAGTTGCTTCGCTGTAGTCGCATCCAGCATCGGCCCAGGGGTAGGCGGCAACAGGATAATCTCAATCTCCGGCTGGTTCTTGGGCCCGACGGTGAGCCAGCGAAAGTCGCCCATCTTCGAGTCGGTCCGAATCTCGAAGCCGAGCTTCTGCGTGTAGAAGGTCAGCGCGCGATCCTGGTCGAGAACAAAAATACTGACGTGCGAGAGCTTTCGAATCACGCGCGTCTCCTTGGCTAAATCAGATACTCGTGCGGCGTCAACTCGAAGGCTGATCGGAAGCTGCGAAGGAAGTGGAACGGCGAGAGCTGCGCTTGCTTCGAAATCGTAGGCAAATCCAGGCGCTGCGCATAGGCGGAGTAGATAAAGTCCCTCGCCCGGCGAAGGCGCCCGTCGATGCGATTGTAGGTCGGCCAGCCATCCACCGGGCCGACCTAGCACAAAACGGCATCTCTCATCATTAGGCAGTGCGGGGAACCTTCGAGGATTCGACCGGCAGCGCGATCGGGATCGGAGAATCTTTGACCACGACCGTTTCGGCAACCTTGTCGTGGTGCCCCTGACTCTGCGGATCCCACAGCACTTGCAGGAAGCCGATCAGGCCCCCGAGCAAGCATGACACGTAACCATGAAAACGCTCGAAGGCGTTCCACCAGGTGATCGGCTTCCCATTGAGTCGAGCGACGCGGATTCGCATCAGACGCTTGCCCGGGGTTCGCCCGTTCCAGAGAACCGGAAAGACAATAAAGTACAGCGCGCTCCACCCAAGGCCAATGCCCAGGTCGTGCGCCAGGACCTGGAGGAAGTGGAGAATGCCGCGATCCTTTTTTGCCTCCTTAAGCTCTTTGTGCATCAGCTCGACCTGCTGCGCGAGAACGACATTCTCCGAGCGCAAGCGCCTCACCTCATCGGGCTCGCGGGTGTCCGGTTCAGCAGTTCCCGCTCCCGCGGCGTCGCGAAGTTCAGCCAAAGCCTGCCGAGCCTCCCCCAGGTGCTTACCTGACGTCGGTGCGATTTTCTCGAAACGCGCCAGCCCCGTCATCGCGGCATCGATTTTGGCCAGATCGATCGAATTCTTTGCCAATTGCGCCTGCAACGGCTGCGAATGCTTCGGATCCTTGCGGTGCGTGAACTTCCAGACCTCACCCGCGACAAGACCCAATCCCACGATCCCAAGCGCGATCGCCCGGCGCGATGCCAACCCGACAGTGCCCTTCCAGCGGCCAGCCGTCCAGCTGCTGCTGTGGCGATACACGATCGCCGCCACCAACACGGCGGCCGGCGCGATCGGGTTTCGAATCGCCAGGCTCGGAGCGGCAATGACCGCAAGGTCCACCAACATCGCCAGGGCCCGGCTGAAATGACTGGCCAGTGGAAGCCCGGCTACCGCTGGCACAACTTCGAAGTGGTCTGCCGTAACTACGGACCGATGTGCTCGCTTTGTCATGGTTGAGCCTCCTCTAACATGGACCTGTCCTCGGCTGCGTTGCCAAGTAACCCTCTTCGTCGTATTGCTCGCAATCGCCTCGTCTCGACGCGGCTTGCGCGCGTAACTTTTTCCGAGTCGAACGTTGGCAATGGGGAATGTACCAATTGGGGGGACCAGCCATGAAAACGAAACGGCTTGCTGCTTTGGTGGTGGCTCTGACTCTTACGTTACCTCTGACCGTCGGTGCACGAGATCGGGGCCGAGAAGGCCGAAGAGGTTCACTCCGTCTCGTCGGGGTGGTCCCGGTGCCGAACCATCCGATCATCAGTGCGGATATTGGCTGGGTCGATCCGCGGACAGAGAGGGCTTACATCACCGATAGATCCAACTTTGGTGTCGATATTCTCGATGCGGAGAACAATCTGTACGTCGGCCGCGTTGCCGGCATGGCTGGCCCTTTGCCGAGCGGCGGCGGTACGGCCACGACCAACGGTGGCGGACCCAATGGAGTATTGGTGACCCCCGATGGAATACTCTGGGCAGGAGACGGCAACGCCACTACGACCGTGGCGGACGTCAACCCGAGCTCGCCAAATTACCTGAGCATCATCGGGCAAATCAGTACTTCGATTCCGGAATGCGATAACGAGACCGCCCACTACTGCGGTCGCGCTGATGAGGTCGGGTACGATCCCGAGCATCACATCATCCTCATCGCAAACAATGCGCCCCTTGACATTGCGGAGCCGCACGGCCCCATCGCTCCTTATGCAACCTTTATCTCCGCAAATCCTCCCTACCCGGTTCTCGGCCGCATATCGTTTCCCGGCTCCGTTGGATTGGAGCAGCCGCTATGGGATCCGGGACTGAACGGCGGCCGTTTCTTGCTCACCGTTCCGGGAAATGTTGCCCTGATGATCCCAGCGAGGATTGCCATCATCGATCCCGTCACCGAGATGGTGGAGACGATGGACATCGACTGTCACGCGCTGGTTGGGACCATCAGCGCCAGCATCACGGGCATCGCGCTGGGGCGCTCGCAGCACATTCTGATCTCCGCCTGTGGGGCTGCACCGATACCGAGCTTCCCAATCATCATGAATGCGAGAACTGGCGAGGTGTACAGCATCATCACGCAGGTCGGCGGAGGGGATGAGGTTTGGTACAACCCAGGCGCCGACCAATTCTATGTAACTGGGGTTGATAACACCGGCGTAACTGGGCTGCAGTCGCTGGGCGTGATCGACGCGAGAACCAATCGCTGGCTTCAGAATCTGACTGACGTCAGAGGGAAGAACGCATCTGCCCTTCCCGAAAACAACCACATATTTACGGTCGTTCAGATTACTCAAGCAATTGTCGACGACCCGTCGCTGGATGACAGCACTTGCGCGCAGTTTGGTTATCGCGGCACGGGGTGCGTCGCCCTCTTCGCTCCCGAGGATGATGACTAGACCGAGAGCGGGCGTCAAAAATTTCTAGCTACTACTGCTGGATCATGTTCCAGGTGAGGTTCATTGTCCCGCTGTCACTGCCTGTTGGACAGTTAACGGCATACGTCCCTGGAATGCTCATCGTCAGCGTGGTGCCGTTCTTTGTGCCCGCACCGGCCTGCAAATAATAAGTGTAGTCGCAATTGCTCGCGGTATCATGAGTCGTACAGTTATTCTGAAAGGTGATGAAGTTGCTGGCGCTGCTGGCGTGTCCAGTCAGTGCACAACTTCCACCAAAGGCGAGATCGGAAGCGCCTAAACCAGCGAATATCTGAAAAGCCGTCTGGTACGCGTAGGTTGAAGTCTGGCCGGTGGAGATCGGAGTAAAGCTTGTTGTGTACGTACCAGAATACGTTCCGACGTAGTTCGGCGAGTAGTCTGTTGAGCCGCTAGGTGAACTACTACCGCCACAAGCAGCAGCGAGAGCGAGCAGAGGCAAAGCAAGGATGACCCGTTTCCTCATAAACACCTCTTGGCGTTGGTTTGTTGGTTGGGATTGCGAATCACTCTTTAGAAGGAATTCGCGACCAAACCGTATCAGCGCCTTGGTGTCGGAGAAAACCGGCGAAGAGAAGTGAGACGCCTACCCGTTCGCTCGCTGCAGGATTAACGCTGAAAATCATCGCTGCGAGAGTCGCGCTCGTGACCTCGGGACTGCTTCTTGTAGATCGCGGTTATGACCGTTCTCGGATCGGGGTTTGTTCGAACAAAATATGCCTCGCGACCCCCAGCGACAATCACGCCATGAAAGGTTAACCCGTCCTCAAATGCCTCACTGACTGTGCAGTCCGAGTTGACGGTATACGTGGCCGCGCGACCGATTCTGTGGCTGATCACACCGTTACTGCTAAAAGCGTCCTCTGCCCTGGTAAGGTGCCCGGCGCCATCCAGGATTCTGAAGCCGACGGCGCTGATTAGACCGACATCGAAGTTCGTTCCCGCTCCAAGGACTCGATAGGTACCCCGCAGGCTGGCCTGGTTGCATCGCTTGTCTCCAACCTTCAAGGCCACACCGGTTTGAACCGTCCCTTGGTTGGTGACGATAAATGAAAACTCGCCGCCGGCGGTGCCGGGCACGATCGTGAAATCAAAAGAGACTTTCCCAAAGCCATCTCCAATCGCCGCCGAGCCCGTGCAGTTGGCATTTACGGTGTAACTTCCCGCGCCCGCTCTGCGGCTGATCTCCCCGTTAGTGCTAACCGTGTCTCGTGCAGTGACGCCGCCCGCTCCGTCAAAGATGGCCAAGCCGACCGCGGCCACAGGGCCGCTGCCGATCAGAGATCCGCTGAAGACGTATCCGTAGGCACCGTAAAGGCTGTCTTGCGTGCATCCCCGATCCTGCCTCGCCTGCGCGGTGGGAACGGCGTTCAGGGCAAACATGCTCGCCAAAACAAATACTAGAGCTTGCTTTCTCATAGAACCTCCTTCTTGTAGAGGACGGTTGTGGCGGTTCTCGGATCTGTGCTCGTTCGCAAGAAGTAGGGCTCGCTGCCCCCCGCCATAATGAGGCCATCGAAGGTTACTCCGTCCTCAAATACTTCAGTAACAGTGCAGTCCGAGTTGACGCTATAGGTGCCCGGAACGACCTGCCCTGTGCGAGATATCGGCCATTAATGCTTTGCGTATCCTCCGCTACGGCCCTCCGAAGGCCCCCGAAGAACCCCCGCAGAGGAGTTAACACTTTTCGGTTGACATGCTCGATGAGTTCAAAACTGGTTTCAGCCGATAAAACGACTATTTGATAGCTGGCACTGGACGAGTCTTGTTAACAGCAAGGTGTTAACTCCTGTGCGGGTGCTTTCAACCTCGTCGCCCACCGGCGGCAGCGATGTCGATCGCAAGCCATCGGGTGGATCACACGGTGATGGTGCTGCCATCAAACTTCGTGAACGTGAGGCCGCTGAAGTGCTCATTGAAAAGGTGATGCTGGTCGCGCATCACGCTGATCGCAACGGCTTCGCCGAGCTTGAGGCCGTAGAAGCCATCTGAGCGCCAATGCACACCCTCGATGTCACGGCCCAGGGCAATATTGTTGGCGACCTTGTTCAATTCGCCGCCCACCGTGATCTGATCCACGTCCTCACCCGTGTAAGGCATCAACGATTGGCCATCATCGGAAGGGACCACGGGATTGCGTATCACGAAGCTTTCGTCGAAAAAGGCCTTCAGAGCCGTTACCGCTGCGCCCGCGGTCACAGCATGCGCGGCGGGGTAAGCAGGATGTTGCGGGCAACCCTCGGGATCACCGTGCGGCAACAGGTAGGTGCCGCGCCTGCTGAAGATCTCGCTGACTGCTTGCGAGTTCAGCACGTCTCCATGGAGTGGGTACTCTGCGGTATGGGTGAGCGTGTTGTGAACAAGGCCCCCGTACGCTTCTGGGCGTAGCGTACGGTGCACGAACCACTTCTGATGGAACGCGGCCTTGAGCCCCGCGATCCAGACTTCGCTCAGCAAGGACAGGATGTGCTGATTTCCAAAAGTGATGGCGCCGTTCTGATTGGTGGATCTTCGGTATGGGTTGCCGGGATTGGTGGGGGCCCCATTCTGCAGCAGCCAAAATGCGGCGGTCACGTTAGCCTGAGCCGCAAAATCCACGTGGTCGTAAGAGCCCAGATCGCGACCATTCTTTACGTAGCTGGTACCTGAAATATCGACGGACCCAAAGGGCCGTCCGTTTTGGCAATCGCGCCACAAGCCAAAGTCCACCAGGTAGTCCACACCGGCACGGTAAGTTTCGTATTTCTGGGCAATGGCGAGCCCACCAAACTTTACCGATAGGAGGAGGAATTGAGAGATGTAAGGCCCGATCAAATCACCGGGCATGCTCCCGCGAAACAAGGTGCCGGGCGTGACCCGACCGTCAACCTTCGGTCCCCTAAAGTCCGACAACGCGTTGAACTCCGCGATCGCCGCTGCAGTAACGGGCTCGCTTCCATATTGAGAAAAGGGGATCTCGCGAGCCAGGGCCATCCAATAGTCCTCCACCATCTCGCCGGCTCTCTCCGCACTGTCCAAACGAGGTGCGGGCGGAATGGTCAGCTGGCCGCTGTCGGTGCCCTCCAGTTCGAAGGCCAGCCCTGACTGGGGGTTCGCCAGCTTCGCCGTCCCACCGAGCGGGATTCTTTCGAAGTCGTCTGGATCGCCGCTGGCAATGGCGGCCAGCAAGGCGTCGTACGCAGCCGGATCAACTTCACCGATGCCGTCGTGCGGCAGACCCTTGGAGTAGTTGCCAATTCTATTCGGGTACCGGGCTTCGTCGCCGTTGTTCACCTGGCGCGGAATGGGGACGTGGAATTCCTCTGTGGCCGCCCTGATGCGAGTTCGAAATGCTCGCTCGCGACGTCGTTCACCGCCCTCGCCCCCGCTAAGTTCGCCCTCGGGGATGATCCCCGCGAAGTCGGGAGATAGCGCTTCTTGGCTCGCAAGTACTTTGTTCCCCAGTAGGGAGGGCATGCCGACTGCGGTGGCCGCAACAGCGGTCGAAACACCCACGCGGCCGAGGAATGTGCGCCGACTCAGGGGTGAAGGCGATGCACTGCTCATTTGCACGGATTTGCTTTTATTGGCCATGTTCTTTCCCTCCATTCTCGTTTGAGGAGTTCAACTTCCCCCCAGACAAGGGCGGCAGCTAGTACGAAATTCGTACTAGCGCCCCTTGCAAAGGTAAAAACGAGAACGAGGGCGGTTTCCTATCATCGGGCTGCTGATTTGCTGTCCGCATCTGGGATGCGATTTCCCAAGTCCGGTCAGGCTGCTCGCTGGCAAGCGCGACGATCTGACAGGCAAATCCCTGTTTTTTGCGCGTTTACTGTCTGGCATCACGGTTGTCACCTGATTGGCACACCCCTTGGAACCTGACGGTCCCGGCACGGAAGTTGCGTTGCTTTCTCGCGGGGGACTTCATGGCATGCCTGGGTAGCGCAGAACGCGCGGCACTCGATGAGTTACTACCGGTCGTCTATCCTGAACTGCGCCGACTCGCGAAACGACACCTCTTTCGACAAGCGCCTTGGCACCCACTGCAAACGACGGATTTGGTCAGTGAAGCGTACCTGAAGCTTGCTCACTTACAGGGCATGGTCTGGGAGGACCGTCTTCACTTTTTCTCTGTCGCCTCGTGCGCGATGCGTTCTCTGCTGGTAGACGACGCGCGTAAGCGCAGTTACGCGAAGCGTGGCGGTAACACCGCAGAAGTGTCGCTGGATGACGGTCCGGTCCCTTCCAAGGAGCGGGCACCCGAGGCTCTGGCGATTGATTTGGCATTGAGACGACTGTCGGCGCTTGACCCACGACAGAGTCAAATTGTGGAGCTCAGATTCTTTGGCGGACTGAGTATTGAGGAGACCGCCATCGCCTTGGAGGTTTCTCCCGCTACGGTCAACCGAGAATGGGCGAAAGCCAAAGCGTGGCTGTACGACGAGCTTCGGTAGGCCATCTCCCGACTGCAACCCTGCTACGGTAGCGCTACAGGGTTGCCTGTAGCACCCAACTCAAAGGGCCGGAGCAGAATGACCATTCTGCCCCCTGCGGAGCCTCATTTCGAACGAGATACCCTGCTCGACGATCTCGCAGCTGCCGAAGCGGCTTTGTGCCGCCATCCGCCGCAGCGCTTCCTCGCGGTACGCCGTCCTGAGCAGCAACACCCGGAAGGTCCATCGAGTGAACGCGGCGTTCAGTGGGGAGAGGTTCATTCCCTGAACCTCCTGATCGATGTCGCGAAGCGAGGCATCCTTACGCAAATCGTAGATCGAGGCTGTGCCAGCCGGCTTGAGCACGCGGTGGATCTCGTTGAGAGCGCCGACCGGGTCCGAGAAGTTCTTGAACGCGGCCATGCAAACGACGTGGTCGAAACAGGCGTCCGAAAACGGCATGTGCGCCGCGTCCCCGTGGCGAAAGTCGATCTCCACGCCCGATCGAGCGGCGTTTTCGCTCGCGATCCGGACGAACGAGCGGCTGATGTCCAAGCCGGTGACCTGATGGCGCCCGCCCTTCGCGATCTGGATCGCGAGGAACCCCGGTCCCGGCGCGACCTCGAGCACCCGGCCACCTGGTGGAACCGCGTCCGCGATTACCCGAGCGATGGCTTCGAATCTGCGCAGGGTGCGGCCGGTATTGCGGTTGTACCAGTTGGCGATCAACCCCTCCATCGCCATGCCGCGATAGGGCTTCTGCTTCAATTTCAAGATCGCGTCCATCGGCTTCTCTCCCGTTGTTGTTAACAGTAGTTACGTATTGCGAACGACGTTAGCATAATGTCAACGCCTTTGCGGCGTCAACCGAATGGCTGCTATCGTTCGCATCCTGATCGAGATCCTGGCTTGAGCTTCGTCCCCTACCGCGAGTCCCAGCGTCAAAAAAAGCTCGACCGCGCGCAGGTGGTCCGTGCGGCGCTGGCGCTGCTCGACGAAGTGGGCCTCGACGATCTGACGATGCGCCGCCTGGCCGACAGGCTCGGAATCAAAGCCGCCTCGCTCTACCGCCACGTTCGGGACAAGGACGAGCTGCTCGCGCTCCTCGCGGACGAGATCAGCGGAGAGGTGCCGATGGTCGAGTCGCGCGGAAGCTGGAAGGATCAGCTGGTCGAGATGGGCCGCAACACCCGCCGTGGTCTTCTCGCGCACCGAGACGGCGCACGCCTTTTGGCGAGCACCGCCCCCTTCGGACCGAAGCGGCTGCGCCACATCGAGGCGGCGCTGCGGGTCCTGCGGTCCGCCGGGCTGACTGGCCGCGACGCCGGCCGCGCTGCGTACCACCTCAACAACTTGGTCACTGAGTTCGTGGCGGACGAGGGGCGCTTTGCCCAGCAGGCGGCTGCCCTCGGGACGTCACGACGGAAAATGCTTGCCGATGCCCGCAAGTACTTCAGCGCTCTGCCCAAGGACCAGTACCCGAACATCGTCGAGATGGCTGCCGACCTGGCCGAGGATGATGCCGACGGGCTGTTCGAGTTCGGATTGCAGATCTGGATGCGCGCGATCGAGCAACTTTCGCGCTCGTCGCGGCGGGGCTCGAGATGAGTCACGAGGGCGCTCGGGCTCAGGCGGTCGATGTTCCGCGGTTTTGACGAACTGTGGAGAGTTACGTTCCCCGGCGCAC
>DAIQBK010000051.1:9288-13127 GCA_036781205.1 Myxococcaceae bacterium | reverse complement strand
GTGTCCGCCTCCCACTACGTCTTTGGAACTGCCGGCTTTGCTGCTTGCCGAGCATCGATCGATCGCCAGATGAAGCTCCAAGCGATTGCAGAGATGGCGTAGACGACAAACGACTCATTATCGAGGCCCGTGGTCAGGCTAATCAACGCGATCGCGATGATGAACGAGAGCGCCGCAGTTATCCCCGGTCTGGAACGGGGCCCCCACCGGCTTCGTTTAAGGAATAAGCGAATGATGAAGCCGAGCACACCAATCCCCAGGAATCCACCAACTAGAAAGCCAACGAAATACATGGCGAGCCCCCTTCGGAAACCGGCAACGAGCCACACTACTACGCAGACAGTCGCGGGCCACGCGCGGGCGGCTGCGCAGCGCGCGCTCGCCTTCACAGGTGTCGCCGGTTTCAATTACAATCCAACGCACTGAGATGCCCCCGAGGGGCCGGACGCGGATAAGCGCGCTGGGGAGTTCATCCGGGCAATTAAAAAGTCGAAGGGCGGCCGAGTCAGTTACGGCGACGTGCTGATAAAGCGAAGGCGGGCGGCGGCGTTGGCCACGCTCTAGTTCGGTGTCCCCCGCGGCGACATGTCATTCCCACGATGGCTCCCAGTCATCGAAAACAGGCTCGCCCGTCGCGGCGCGTTGATGCTGGCGAAGTTTTTCGCGCTCGCGCTCGTAAATTTCTCGGTTGATTTGCTCCTGAAACTCGGGCGTCCCAGGCTTCGGAGGTGGCGCTTCAGCCGGCTTGTATAGCCAGGCGTGGCAGCGGGAGAAGGCCGCAGCGACGGCCAGCGCGATAGGCGGCCCAACGATCGACTGCTGCTGGGCCTCAAGGGCAGTATGAGCGAGTACGAACTCGATCTCTTGCGTCAACGCTCTCTCGAGGCTCGCTGGGCGAAGGCGCGGCGCGGTGAGCTGGTGATCCAGGCGCCGGTGGGCTTCGTCAAGACCGCCCACCAGCGTCTGGAGAAGGATTCCGACCTGCCGTGCGGCACGCAATCGAGTTGGTCTTCGCAAAGTTCTTCGAGCTGGCCAGCGCGCGTCAGGTGGCGATGTGGTTCATCGACCACGGCGTCGATCTACCTGCGAAAAGGCAAGGATTAACGGGCTGGGAGACGTGGTGGCGACGACCGGCCTATCGGAATGTAATCAGCGTGCTGAAGGAGCCGACCTACGCGGGCGCTTACGCCTACGGGCGAACGACGTCTCAGCGACAGGTGGTCGACGGAACCCTCCAGAAGACGATTGCGCGCAAGCGAGTGGACGAGTGGACCGTATTGATTCCCGAGCATCACGACGGCTACATCTCCTGGGAGCAGTTCGCCAGGGTCCAGCAGATGCTTGACAATAATTCCGCCGGCTTTCAGTCGAATCAGCGTCCCGGAGCACCGAAGAAGGCACCGGCGCTGCTCGCGGGGCTGCTGCGCTGCCGCCGCTGCGGCCGTAAGCTGATGGTGGGCTAGTCGGGCAAGAATGCGTCCGTCCCACGATATCAGTGCCATCGAGGCGATCCGCCAGTTAGCGCTCATCTGCGCTGACAAGGCGATCGCCGCCTATCTGAACCGCAACGGCATGTTGACCGCCCGCGGAAGTCGATGGGGTTGCATGTCGATCACCTCACTTCGGAACAAGCGCGGAATCGCCGTGTACTCGACTGAACGGCAGAACGGCAACGGGCTGAAGGGTGGATGAACTTGACGGAGGCCGCAAATCACCTCGGCGTCGCGGCGAAGACCGTGCGCCGATTCGCCGAGCATGGCGATGTGAAGGCAATGCATCCGCTCCATGACGGTCCCTGGGTGTTCAACTCCACCGATCTTGAAGACCCAAGCTTCCGTGCGTGACTCGAGCAACGACTGAGCGGCACCACCCCAGCGGGACCAGATGTCAGGCAACTCGCCCTGGCGATTTCAACCACATACCGAGGTGAAGCACTGTGACTCCCACTTGTAGTACTCGACAAATGCGAAGAGAAGGCGACGAAAATGCCGGTCGTTCAACACGATGGTGTGGTCGAGTAGCTCGCGGCGGAGCGTGCCGACGAACCGCTCGGCCACGCCGTTGCCAGGGGCTACGGTAGCTGATGCGGGTCGGCTCGAGTCCCATGGACCGGACCACCGTGACGAGCTCGGCCGAGAAGCTCGAGTCGCGGTCGAAGACCAAGTACTTGGCTGCGGTGTGGAAGGGGAAGGCCTCCCGCAACTGCTGCATGACCCAGGACGCCGTAGGGTGCGCCGTGAGGTCCCAGTGTAAAATCTCGCGTCGGCGGTACCGTATCACGAAGAGTACATAGAAGATTCGGAAGGTCGCCGTCGGCACGGTGAAGAAGTCCATCGCGGCGAACACCTCGCGATGGTTCCTCAAGAATGTCATCCAGGTTTGGCGGCGCTCTGGTCGACGTAAGAGAGTGCGAAGGTAGCGAGACACGCTGCGCTCGGAAACCTTGAACCCCAGCCGAAGTAACTCGCCGTGGATCCTGGGTGCGCGCCAGAGGTTCTCCGTCGCCATCCTGCGAATGAGGTGGCGCACTTCCCTGGCGACGGCGACCTCCCCGGTTACCGCGGCGGGACAGCCACCGCCAGTACAGCCTGAAGTCAGCACGGTGCCAACGGATGACTGTCTCAGACTTGACGATGACGAGGGCGTCCGCCCAGCCAGACCACAACTGTCGAAGGGCGACCCAGAAGGCTCGGTCGGCGGGCCGGATGAGAGGGCGCGTCGCCGAGGTGGCGAGCTGCTGGCGAAGGGCGAGGTTCTCGAGCAGGAGATCGCGGCGGGAACGGAAGCCCGAGACGAACACCCGCATCGACATCGCCACGAGTCGAAGCATGGAGAAGAGAGGCTGCCGTGCCCGGACCCGAAACATCAATGAATCCCTAAGGGACGACGTTCTGGCGAACGACAAGCGCCATGCCTGCCCAGAGTCGAGGCAGATCCAACTGACTCATTAGGCGCTCAAGCTTCCCTTTATCCACGGATTTCGTAGAGCTCAAGTTCAGCGATCGCTCCCAACGAGCGCAGACTTGTTGCGCGGCCCGAATTCTCCGGTCGTCGTCGCGTGGCAGCGGCATGTTGAATATCCGCGCGAAAAGCTTCGACCAGCTCAAGGCCGAGAAGAGTTTGTTTGTAGGCAGAGGCAACCTCGTTCCAAGTTGGTGGAGCTTCTGCAAGGGCACGGCGCATGTCTTCAGTGAGGAGGCTCGCCATGTGGTTCCTCTTCAAGGGCGCAAGCACGGCGGTCTTGGCTTGGGGGTGTGGAACGAGGGCCGCGATGATTCTGTCTCGCAGAGTTACCCATTCCGGGCTCGTCACCAACACGTTGACCGTAGTTCTATCTTCCAGCTCGCCTCGCGGCTTTGCCATCACTTCTAGGATACGGGTGAGTTCGCGGACTCCGACAAGAGCTGTGCGGAGGTCGCTTGCCGCTTCGGCTGCGGTGGCAATGCGGCGAGCGTCCGCTTCCTTCCCGGCCAGTCTCCATATACGTTGTGGAAAGTGCAGGGATGTCCCTGCTCATGTTCCAGGCATTGATTATCACCACAATTAGAATCGAAGGTTGTCACATCAGTCCAGGTGACGGGCATAGGATTGGGTGGATTATCGACCTGAGAGAGCTGATCGAGAAGCGCCAGGAAGTCTGGATCGTCATGCGCAGGAGGAGGGCCGTCCATGTGCAGAGCAATGTACTGCTGCATGATGTTGCAGGATTGATCCGCATTAGCTGAAGTACCCACGAGGACGAGGGAAAGCGCAAAGAAAAAAACCAGGGTTCGCACAGCTAAGGGGACAAAGACTCGCATAGGGGCGCCTGTTGGGTAGTTCTTCTACGCCCTAACCAG
>DAIQBK010000051.1:0-9188 GCA_036781205.1 Myxococcaceae bacterium | reverse complement strand
GGACAAAGACTCGCATAGGGGCGCCTGTTGGGTAGTTCTTCTACGCCCTAACCAGCTATTCGACAATTAGGAAGTTTAAGCGTGATACGTCGCAAAAGGCGGCGTTACCCTCTTGATAGTGCACGGTCGGGGCGGGCTGTGGCTGGCAAAAACTGGATCGCGGTTGACGCAGAGATAGCTGTCGTTGGCCAAAACTCGATCCAACGGCTGATCGACCGACGAGTTGCCCGATCGGCGCCGCCGATGATGGACCCTCTTGGACGTGGCCCGGCGCTGCAACCGCAGCAGTGCACAAGGCGATCGCTGACGTCAACGCGGCCCGATCCGTCCGACTCGGCGACTCCGCTCGTGGGCAACCATCGCCGTAAGGGATCAGATTAGTAGCCATCACGCCTCGACGCAACGATGCAATTCTGCGCCCGGCGAGCAACTTCGCGGATCCGGGCGCGGGGTGTGACACTGCTGTAGAGTTCTTCGCATTGCCACAGGTACCCAATGCGAAGAGATGATTTCGATCGCTTCAACGTGTCATTCCAGGGCTTAGATAGCAGCCAGCGGGAGGTGCGAGCCAATGAGGCGCTTGGCGTACATATTCCAGCGGCACGCGCGATGTTTGAGGAGATTGTCGGAGATCTAAGTGAGACGCGTTTCGGGATCGGGTGGTGGGCGCCGCATCCAGACAAGTTCCGGCGGATTCTGATCAGCGATCAACTCCTGCTCTGCGCACAGAGCGTCCAGACCAACGTCGTTGAGGCCCGCTTGCACCTGCTGGAATTACGCGAGGCGCGGGACAATGCGGCCGAATCCATGGGGGGAAGAGTGACGGTAGACCCGTCCGGTCCACGGATACTTCCTGCGGAGCGTGCTGCAGACGAACTTCCGGCTGCAATGGTGTGGCTTCACACAGGCGGGTTCTTGCGCGCGATAGGATCCGCGTTTGACTGCCTTGCCGGCGTAATTATCGGCGTTGCTGCGATCCCTCAGAGCATCCTGCGCGCGGATTTCACCAAGGTGATGGTCTACCTTCGAAGGCTCTCCCCCCACGAGGCATCCACGGAAGCCCAAGCGGAGATCTATCAGCGCGTGCAATCTTCGATCGAGGCTGCGGGTCCTGGCTGGCACGCTTGGACGCTAGACTATCGAAATATGCTGGTGCACCGAGGACGGCACATGGTGTTGAGCCGTCTGCTGCCCGAAAAATCGCCTATCCTATCTGCGTCCGGTCAGCCGGTGGTGTACGCGCGGCAAGTTGTACTGCTGCCAAACGATCCTGGTCGATCAGAGGTGGAAGTCCTCCGCGACGCGCCTACAAACCATTTCCTTCTTACCGAGGATGGAGCGCTCACGGTGGAGCGCGTGTACGAGAGCGCAGTCCAGGTCATTGAAGCGGCATCGCGTGCTCTGGCCGAACTATGGCGACGACGCCGCGCCTCCCCGTCCCTGTTGATCCAGCCGCAGAAACAGTGGGAGCACCTGCCCGCGACTCAATCTTGCGGGTTCCGCGGGTACGCAGCGGGGACGGTCCAGGTCAAGGGCGAAGCGATGTTCGTGAATCCCCTGTTCGGGCGCCGGCTGCAGGCGGCTGCTCTGACGGACGCGCAACGCGACGAATGGGAAAAACCTTAGCGGCTCGGACGATCCTTCGCCATCTTGGCGAATTGCTCGCACGAGCGACCCGCGGCCTCTGCAAGAGCGGCAAGGCATTGATGAATAGTCGATTTAGAAAGCGGGGGAACCAACGTCTCGTCTAGGCAATGATTTAGACACTCCTCCTTCCCATCCTCTTTCAATAGACCGCAATTTGACGGCCTTGGTGCAGTGCCCCAGCCAGTGGGCGGCGAGGCAAGCGTGTGACGTCCCGCGCAGGCTCTACCCACTTCGGCAATGCCGACCTGCGCAAGGCGCTTTACATGCCAACGCTCACCCGCTTTGACATCCACGCTAGTTTTACGTAGGAGTACGCCCGCTATCAAGAAACGACGTATTCTCCCGTAAAACTGCGTCCGATGAACGCAAAAGGAGAACCAGTCATGGCGAATCCAACATCCCCGCAGCAACCAGGGAAAGCTGGTACCCCTTCTGCGCAGCCCACGCAACCCCAGAAAAGCCCTGGGGGCGCGCCCGCAGCATCGCCACTCCGTCAAAAGCTGTCGGCACTGCCCAATCAGATGAAGAAGCTGTTCCGCGGCCTTTTCGAACATCGGTGACAACCACGTAGTGACAGCACTCGGGCAGCCCGCTTTTACGCCAGGGGATCATGCCTTCTCAGAGGTTGGGAAGTTGATTGAGGTGGCTCTGCAACTCTGCCAGCACCCTGTCCACTTCCGGCAATTCGGATATGAATTTGGCCGAGCGTGCCGGTCCAACTCGCACGAACATCGGAAATCAGGGTGGGCTGAAACACGTCCGCCAGGCTGGTGATTGACACACCTCGAACCGCGCTTTTCCGCGGGAGGATGCTGGAAACCTTGGTCCAATCCACCTGCTCCCTCTGCTGACTCAGGTACCAGAGGTCATAGAAGTTGCGAGCACGGGGGCGCGCCCAGGCGCGAGCTGCCAATTTGCTCTGCGTCTGTCGAGCGGCGCGCAGTTTTTCGGCCGCAATCTCCTCGAGACTGTAGGCTCGACCTGAGAATTCCAACGTTTCCCCATAGCGGAGGAAAACAGGTCTCGCCCGGAGCGTCCAGTAAAACCGGCTCATCGTGCGTGATTTTGAGTGTTATGGATACCAGCGGCCGTCGCTGCCAAGGCATCTGCACGATGGGCGGTTTTGCCTGTCGCTCGAGGGAATAGAGAAGCCGGTGGCAATGTGGACACGCGAAGAGGTTACCAATGTGCCCGGTCTGCTACCTTGAGTGTCAGCCATGTGCCCAACCGTTCGCGAGCGTAGGTATCCGGGTGGCCAAGACCAATACTGCAGTGCGGCTTAGTGGAGCTTGGAAAGAGTTTTCGCACATCTTAGATGCGTTACTCCGGCTTCGGGAGGTATTCAGAAAGTTGCTCTAGGATCTAGGATTTGCTCTCTTCCTTCCCGCTCGTGCTGGGTGTCTACGGGCTCTGCCAGTGTGACTTCGAGCAGGATTCCTATCGTCGCGCGTGGTATAAGCGCTCCGAACCGGGGCCTCCCGGCAGACTCCCCTTTTAAGCAACCGAACCATACCGGCGAAAGAAGGGAGTCATGGGCTCGTACATCCTACGGAGTACGACTGAGTACGCGGACAAGGACGGGCGCGAAATTTCGCTGCGCAAGCGGGAGGAGCTTTTCGCGGATCCGGCGTACCGGACGCTGCGCATTCGCGAGCCCGGGAACCGCGACGGCGCGCTGGTATACACGTTCTGGTGTGGCATATTGCCGCTCGTCTACGAGACGGAAATCATCACGGCCCGGGTGATCGTCAGCCGCCGGCGCTACGCGACCGCGGCGGAGGCCATCGCGGGGCACGACGAGGTCGTAAGGACAGGCACCACGGCGCTGGGGCAGGCGTGCTGCAAACACGGCGCGCTGCCCGGGGAAAATTGCGTGGCGTGCCTGCCGGCCCAGCGCCCGACAGTCGTCCACAAGCTCCAGTACAACCAAGGCGTGTACGCAATGGCTAAACGGGTTTCCAGCCTCCGGGTCGCGGACGTCATGACTCGGAACGTCGTGTGCGTCAAACAGTTTCTAAGCGTCGAGGCGCTGACCAGTCTTTTTCTGGAACGTGGGTTTAGTGCCGCACCGGTCGTGGACGACAACGGTAAGCCCGTCGGCGTCGTCTCGAAGACAGATCTCTTGCGCGAGGTACAGGATCGTGCCGACACGGAGGAGCGCGTTCCCGATCGCAGAGTCGGGCGGCAGGAAGAACGAGTCGAGTTAGGCGTGGGCTTTCAAATCACCCGCATTGCGCGAGCAACGGTGGGCGAGATCATGACGCCGATTCCGCTTACCCTTTCCGAAGATGCACCGCTGTCGGAGGCCGCGGCTCTGATCACCCTGGGAGGCGTGCATCATTTTCCCGTGGTCCGGCAGGACGGTAAAGTTGTCGGTATTCTATCCGCCCTAGATGTCGTGTGCTGGTTGGCTGAACACAATCCCCAAGCGCTGTCCGCCATCACCAGGATTTAGCAGCGGTCCGGAGGCAGGTACATCTGATGAATGACAAAGGCGTATCCGGAACTTCCGAGCCGCTGTCCTACCCCGCGCCCAAAAGGATCCTCTTGGCCACGGATGACAACGAAGTCCGTGAAAGACTGGCGAGCGCATTAAGGGAGGACCTGTCGTTGGCCAAAACTTGATCCAACGGGTGGTCTACCGCACGAGTTGTCCCATCGGCGCCGCCGATGATGACCCTCCTGGACGTGACCCGGCGCTGCAACCGCAGCGGTGCACAAGATTACGGTGGTGGCGGTGTCGAGTGCCGAGATCCATCGCGCGAGCGCGGATCGCGCTTCCGATCTCCTCAGGATGTGACGGCAAGGTCTTGATGGAAGAGCGCTACTTCCGGTACTACCACCGCTCGCGATGCCACCTCTCTTTGGTCGGTGATGCCCTCGAGCCGAGGCCTGTTCTTGGGCTGCAGCTCGGCGGAGTGGTCGAACTGCCGGAGGTCGGGGAGGGTCGGTGGCCTTCATCATCGATACATAGGGCAAGCGGCCTGATCCCAGTGGAGGATGTGTTTTTCGGCAAGGACAGCGCGGAATCGCTACTCTCCGCGCGCCATTGACCGTCTGATAGTGCCTCATCTATGAGTGCGGCGGCAGAGGTTTGGGCTTCGGGAGTCGGACGTCCGTGAAGGAAAGCTATCAAGAGATCGACAACAAGAACGAAGACCTCCGCGACTACCTGGCGACTTACCGCGACAAGGGGCAGGAGTTCCTCGATCGATACGAGATGTCGTGGATCTACCACGACAGCGCGCTGGAGGGCGTCGTGTACAGTTCCCGCGAGCTGAACGCCGCGCTGCACGGTGGGGCGACCAAGCCTACGGAAGCGTCGATGATGCCGCTGATTCTCGAGATCCGGAACCACAAGTCGGTCGTGGAATACGTCCGCGAGGAAGCCCGGAGCGGAACCGAGAAGTCCGCTCAGATTACGCTGACCGAGATCAAACGCATGCACGACTTGTTCTCCGGAAACACGCCGGAGGCGCTGGCGGCGCGGGCGCTCATGGAGCGGCGGGAGAAAACAGAGAAAGAGCTGGCAAAGGAGGAGGAGAAGGGCGGATACCGTTTCAAGGACATGCCGCTGCACCGGGCGTACTTCCACGACATCGCTCCATCCGTGAGGATCCCCGCTCTTCTTGAAAAGCTGGTCGACTTCACCGAGAGCGCCGAGTTCCGGGAGCAGCACCCGATAGAGCAAGCCGCAACCGTGCAGCATCAGTTCCTGCACATCTTCCCGTTCGCGGAGCACAGCGGAAAGATCGGTCGGATGTGCTCCAACTTGATCCAGCTGCGCCATCATTTCCTGCCCTGCGTGATTCACTCCATCGACCGCCAGAAGTATTACGAGTCCTTCCGAGGCCCAGTCGCCAGCTTCCGGTTGCTCTTGGTCGACGCCATGGACAACTCGCTCGACAACGCGCTCAAGTACTTCCGGGATCTGTCGCGGCGCTACCGGGCGATCAACTAGCCTTGCTGATCGGCGCACGCGATTTCCACCTCCAGAAGAGACGAAAGGCCCTGCCGATGCCAGCCGACGACCGTCTCGGTTTTGACGATGAGGAGGGCGCCGCGCCAGCCCTGGGACCGCGTTGAAAATCCGGGCTTGTCACAGCACGGCAGAACAGTCCTACGCCGCGCCGATATAAAGCCGTTCGCTTCGTCCGCTCGACTGCGGTACACCGACAATTATGACTTAGCCGGGTGGGTTTGCCTTGAAGGAGCGCATAGATGGCAACCAGCTCGAAGGCACGTTACCTTGCGCACGGCACGTTCTACGCGGAGCTGCGGCGGCGCGTGGAGATCCACTTCGCGACCCTAGGCTGCGCCCCGAACGAGGCGCCGGGGATGTATGCCAAGACTGCAGTGATGCTCGGCTGGTTCGCTGCCTCCTACGTGCTGCTGGTCTTCTGGGCGGCAACGTATTGGCAGGCCTGCGCGCTCGCGGTTTCTCTCGGCCTAGCGACTGCGGGTATCGGCTTCAACGTGCAGCACGACGGCGTGCACGGCGGCTATTCGCCCCGAAAAGGAGTGAACCGCCTGATGGCGCTGAGCCTCGACATGCTGGGCGGCAGCTCGTACGTGTGGAGCTGGAAGCATAACGTGTTTCACCACAGCAACCCGAATGCTGTTGGGCTCGACGCCGACATAGACATCCAGCCCCTCTGCAGGCTCGCCCCGGCGCAGCCGCGGCGCGCAGGACACCGGTTTCAGCACTTGTACATTTGGTTGCTGTACTCCTTGCTTCTCGTGAAATGGCACTTCGTCGACGATTTCAAAGAATTAGTCGGCGGCAGGATCGGGGGGCTACACTTTCCGCGACCGCACGGCCTAAGTCTTTGGAGCATGGTGGCAGGGAAGTTTCTCTTCCTCCTCTGGGCCTTTGGCGTTCCCGCGCTGCTCCACCCGATTTGGCAGGTGGGCATGTGCTACGCGCTGGGCTCGCTGACCGCGAGCCTCACGATGGCCGTGACATTCCAGCTAGCCCACTGCGTGGAGGGGGCAGCGTTTCCCGTCCTCGATGGGGCGGCGGTGCGGGCGCGTACTGAGTGGGCAGTACACCAGGTTGAAGCGTCGGCGAACTTCGCTCCTCGCAACCGCGTCCTCAGCTGGTATGTCGGAGGCTTGAATTATCAGATCGAGCACCACCTCTTCCCGTCTGTGTGTCACCTGCACCTTCGAGGGCTCTCCAGGATTGTGCAGGCAACATGCCTCGAATATGGGGTGAATTATCGCGTTTACCCGACGGTGAGAGCCGCGCTGGCCTCGCACGTGCGATGGGTTTATCGCATGGGCCGGCCGCGAACGGATGCGGCCTGACGACTCCGGCCCAAGTAATCGCCCAACGAGCATTGACAGGGAACTCTGCTTTGCGGAGGTTCTGCATATGATTGCCAGCATCAAGACTGTCGCGGTGTATGTGTCCGACCAGAAGGAGGCGCTCCGTTTCTACACCAAGAAGCTCGGGTTTGAGGTGCGACGGACCGAATCAATGGGTCCCGACGGTACTTGGGTTGAAGTCGCCCCCCGAGGCGCGGTGTCGCGCGTTGTCCTCTATCCGCGCACCCTGATGAAGGATTGGGAATACCGCAGGCCCTCAATCATGTTCGGCTGCGAAGACACAGAAGCAACCTATCGAGAACTGTCGCGACGCGGCGTGAAGTTCACGCAAGTGCCGAAGAGGATGCCCTACGGAACCTTCGCTCAATTCGTTGATCTGGACGGCAACGAGTTTGTTCTCACTGAAGGGACCTGAGTTGTAATGGGTGGGAACTGACGCACGGCCGTGCCCATCCGCGGGTGGCGGTGTTCCCCTCGCCGGCGGTGCAACGCGCCCGGCGCGCGCGTTAAACGGTTGTAGTAAGAAGCCTCAACCGCGGCTCCGCCGTACTCCCTTCAATGGCTCACGGAGATAACGCCATGATGAAGACGAAATTGTTTTTGGCGACCAGAACTCTCTTGGCTTGCGCCGCTCTGCTGTCGGGAGCAAGCGCCTTCGCGCAGTACACGTGTGAATTCGTAATCTGCCTGGATGGCTCGAGCCCCGACAATTGCCGAAATTCCGCGCTTCCCATCCAGAACGACGGGTCGGTCATCTGGGGTCGCGACCTGGGAACACTGCTGTGCGCCGGCGCCGGGATCGTTCCTCAAGACACCGATTGCACCTTCCTCCTGTATTTTTTCAACGGCTGGGACTGCGTGCGAATTCGAGAGGCTTTCAGCGAGCGCGTGACCGCGGGCGTGGACATGGCGCTCGCCTGTGGCGACGTCGCCCCGCTGCCCAATGGCGATTTTTCGCTGCTGATCGCCGAAAACAGCTGTTTCCTCGACGACAGGAGCTTGTGTCAAAACTTCACCCTGACCGATGTGACGCCGTAGCGCTTGCAACGCCGACTCCGGCCGCCGACAAACGCGCAAAAGTCTCACAACCCAGGACCGTGAGGGGTAAGCATTTCCGTATCCCACAGGGCGATAAAGTTGGGCGCGATGCATCAAGATTGGCAAACGCATCTTTTCGGGAAGCTAGCGCTGGGTTCTCGAGCACAAGATAGGCTTGGGAGAGGAAGACGGCGCGGAGCGCACCGATCGCCAGGAGGAAGCCACGGATCATGACGGCTGGAGCGTCCGCGCCACCGGCAGAAACGTCAATCGTTCTCGCTCGGAGGAATTCTGGCGAGGCACCGCTGGTCGCCTCTTGCGATTTGGTTTCCATCCGCCTGACCAGAAATCACGGGCAGTTGCGATCAGGTTTTTCCGGTGAACATCGCCCTCGCCACTTCCAAGAGCTTTTCAACGTCCTCAGAGCTCAGGCGCCGGCTTCGACCGAAATCCGAGAGTGGCCGCAGCAAGTCGGGCGGGCTGCTCGGTTTCTTGTCCATCGCTCCGCTCGTTGGGTTCGCAACTCGCGAATGCGCTGGCCCAGTCGTTTTCCTATTTCCGACATGTTGCCTCAGTGATAATGGCTCGGATGCCAATGCCCTGAAACATTCCAAGGCGCGTTCGGCAAGCTTGAGAAAGGTGAAGAGGTGGGCGTGGTCCATCGCTTCTTCCGCTCGTCACCTCGACCGGGCGCGGCTGCATCCGCCTGAATCATCAGCCGGGCATGCTCTTGCCGAACCTGCGTGCTCTTCAGGTGAGGCGCAATCCTGTACGAGTACAGATAGTTCCTCCCGATCAATGCGCCGTCAGCACCGTGCAACGAAAGAGCACGGCGGAGAGGAGGACGCGACGGTGGCCCCCGAACTCAAGCAGTACCAACACCGAAGGGAGTGCACAGCACAGCAGCGTCTCGAAGAGGGACAGAAAGTTCAGCAACCTATTGTCCTGTGCAGCGGTGTTCAAGTGTTGTTCTATCGGCCAGCCATGGTTTGGTTTGCGCCTTCCGCACTTGTGCCACCCGACTCTCGAGCGGAATCTCGGTAAGAACTCCACATCCTGCTTGATCCCGGCGACGATGGAATCGCCGGTCGCGCTTCAACGCTCCCCGATGAACGCCGGCTTTTGGTAAAAGGGAGACCGCGCGCGTAGGAGGCACCTCGAATTGCGCAAAT
>DAIQBK010000050.1:0-14358 GCA_036781205.1 Myxococcaceae bacterium | reverse complement strand
GCTGAATGCACATGGGACGACCATGTGATGCGATGACCGTTTGAGACCGCCTGCCTTGGGGAACGAAAATCACCACAGTTCGCTGAAATGCCGCTCGCGGCACGAGGAAGCAGCCGGTGATCGGAAGGTGCGACGGAATCACGCTCCTTCGGATCCAGTACCTAACGGGTGGGCTCGTAGCCAGGCAGGCAACTCCCAACGGCTTCTTCTTGATTCGACCGTGTCGCGCTTTCACTGCAAGGTGTCGACAGAAGTACTTGCCGATCAGGTTCCGCTTTGCTTTAGGAGGACGCCGGAGGCAAGGACTTGGAAACTCGACACGTGTCGGTGACAGACGGCGACCTGCTGCTGATGGTTGGGACGATGAAGGGTGCGTTCTTGGTCCGATCTTCTTCGGACCGAAAACGTTGGGACTGGGGCGGGCCGTATTTTCCGGGCCACGCCGTCTACGCAATGGCGTTCGACGGTCGAGACGGGCACCGCCGGGTGTTTGCGGCGCCGGAAAGCATGCATTTTGGCAGTTTGATTCGCTGGACTGACGACTTCGGAAAAACATGGACCAATCCCGAGGCCGCGAACGTGCGATTTCCCGAGGGCTCCGGAAGCTCGCTCAAGCGCATCTGGCAGATTGAGGTCGGCGGCATCGAAAGGCTCTGGACGCTCTATTGCGGTGTCGAGCCCGCTGCTCTCTTCGAGTCTAACGATGGCGGAGAAAATTGGTCGCTCGTGCGAGGGCTCTATGAGCACCCTCACCGAGAAAAGTGGCAGCCGGGTGGAGGCGGTCTCTGCCTGCACACCGTCTTGAGCGATGGCCTTGCCAACGGGCGGATGCTGGTTGCCATTTCAACCGGTGGTGTCTACGTCAGCGACGACGCGGGCCAATCCTGGCGCGCTTCGAATCAAGGCGTTCGCGCGGAGTTCTTGCCGGATAAGCACCCGGAGTTCGGCCAGTGCGTCCACAAGGTAGCGCGCGCGGCGGGAAGCGACAGCCGCCTTTACTTGCAGAACCACTGGGGCTTGTACCGCAGCGATGACGCTGGGCAAAGCTGGAGCGACATCGCAAATGGTGTTCCCTCCGATTTCGGGTTTCCGATGGTCGCTCACCCCCACGATGCGGACACGGCCTTCATTGTGCCGCTCGAGTCCGATGGGTTTCGCGTCACCCCCGAGGCAAAATTGCGGGTCTACCGCACTCGGGACGGCGGCAAATCGTGGCAACCGATGACGCGAGGCTTGCCGCAGAAAGAGGCGCTCGAGACGGTGCTGCGCGATGGAATGACCTCCGATCGGCTGGATCCGGCCGGCATCTATTTCGGTACGCGAAGCGGCAAGCTATTCGCGTCCACCGATGACGGAGACTCGTGGCGGCTGTTGCGAGACGGCCTTCCACCGATCGTGTGCCTGAAGGTAGCGATGGTCGGCGAGCCGAAGGCTCCGCGGGCGCGTCGGGCGTCTGAGCGCACGAAGGCTCGCAAGCGGCGGCCGGCGGCTCTTGCCGCCAAGCGGAAGGGCAGGGTTGCCCGGAAGGCGGGACGGCGGAGATGACAGTAGTGTTTGTTCTGCCCGGCTACCTGCGCTCTTTTGCCGAGGGACGGCGAGAGGTCGCTGTGGAGATCGACGGGCGAACGGTTGGAGACGCCCTGCGAGCGCTGTTCGAGAAATGCCCGGGCGCACGAGATCGGATACTCAGCGAGGACGGGCGGATTCGCCAACACGTTAACGTCTTCGTCGGGGACGAGAGCATTCGCTTTCTGGGAGGCCTCGAAGCCGAAGTCCCAAGCGGCACCAGAATCACCATTCTGCCGGCGGTCAGCGGAGGCTGAAATCGGGTGGTTTCGCTGGATCCCGCAAAGCTGGCTCGTCGACAGCTGCAAAGGGACCGCTCCCGGTCATGCGCGAAGTTTGCCGGCTTGCTGCAGTACAAGATGCGGCGGATGGCGAGCTCGCCATTTGCGTTTCTTCGAGGCAGCGCGCCGCTCTTTTACGAAATCTTGAAGCGGTTGCCGCAGCTTGCGAAGGGACCCGATGGGATGGGGTGGATTGTCGGTGATCTCCACCTGGAGAATTTCGGCGCATACCGAGCCGAGCAGCGCGGAACTTCGTCCGAGGTGGTCTTCAATCTCAATGATTTTGATGAGGCGGTGGTTGGCCCCTGGCGGCTGGATGTTCTCAGATTCATGACCGGCGTGCTGCTTGGCTCAGGCGGATTGCCAAATGCCGGACCGCGCTCGCTGGAAGCTTGCCAGTCCATGCTCGATGGGTATTTGGCCGCGATCTGGGGCAAGCCGAGCTTCGGAAAGCCCCCGCCCTCGGTGCAGAAGCTGCTTCGCCGGGTGGAGCACCGGACCCGTCGGCATCTTCTGGACGACCGAACCAGGCTGATCGGCCGAATTCGTCGCTTCGTCCGGGGCGAGCGTTACCGGGATTTGCCGAAGACGCTTCGCACCCAAGCTCGCGAGGCTTTCAGCCGCTATGCCCAGGCCCTGCCGGCGAAGTGGCATAGCGATCCTCGTGCCTACCAGGTGGAGGACGCAGCGTTTCGGGTCGCCGGCACTGGAAGCCTGGGTAATTTACGGATCGGGATTGTCGCACATGGCAGAGGGGCCCCGGACGGTGAATGGCTTTTCGATATGAAGGAGGAGGGTGTGCCTTCGCCGGCGCTCTTGCTCGGAGATCCAGGAATGGACGGCGGAGAGCGGGTGGTGACGGCCTTTCGGCGATGCTTGCGCCATCCGCCGCGCATGATTGGACGGACCCGACTTGGAAAGACATCGTTGTTCGTGCGCCGCCTAGCTCCGCAAGAGGACAAGCTCGCGATGGCAAGCGTCGAGCCAGATGAGTTGTCCGGCCTGGCGCGATTTCTGGGCAGCCTCGCGGGTTCAGCGCACCGCCGAGGTGCGACGGCCTCGCCGGTCCGCTGGAGCAAGCAGCAACAGCGACAGTTGATCGATCAGGCGGTGATTCTGGCGGGCATTCACGAGGCAAGCTACCTGGCTTTTTGCAGATTGCTCCCGGACTCGGGCTGAGCTTCTCAGTTTCGGGTCGAGTTGCTCGAGAAATCAGGCGGCCTTCGGATTTTCGAGCACCCGCACCGGCAGCACCATCGCGCTGAGGCCAGCGAATTGCAGCCGACGTTGCAGTTGGTAGGCGGTCTCGTTGTGGAGGATCCGCTGGAACCACTTCTCCTCTTCAAACACCAACTTTCCGGCGAAGAAAACCGAGCGAGGGAATTCCTTGACGATCTGCAGGCATAGCTTTACCGCCTCCTCCACCGCTTCGGTACCGATGCTCATTCGATAGTCGGCGGCCAGCCCAAGCCGATGCGCCGTCTCTACATATTCTTTGAGCGACCGTTCTGTATCGCGACGGACCTCCTCCACTTCCTGGACTCCCTTGAAGGTGGCCGAGTCGATCACTCCCACCGAGGCGAAGATGAAATTCTTGAACTGGTTTGGAAAAGTTCGTTGGATCGTGAGTAGAGCGTGAACGCCTAGCCCGCTATATCCGCCGACCAGAAGGACTGCTGTCGGCTGGTCGGGTCGAATTGGCGGCGGTTTCACCGTGTCGATGTGTGGGAGGGCGCCGAGAATTTCATCCAAGTTGCGGAGCTTGGAGTGGACCATGTTGTAGTGGCGCTTGATCTGAAAGCAGAGGGTAATCAGCGCCGCGGTCACGGTGAGCGTCACCCATCCGCCCTCACCAAATTTCTCATACACGTTGACGATCAAGATTGCGGCGCACAGGATCAGGCCGATCACGTGAATCACCATGTGTTTGAACCACTTCGGGTCTCGCTTGTGGCGGAGCCAGTAGCGGATCATCGAGGCTTGGGAGAGCGAGAAGGTGAGAAACACGTTGATCGAGTACATCAGAACCAGGATTCCGATCTGCCCTCGGGTATAGAGCAAGGTCAGAACCGAGGCGCCAGAGATCAGGAGCACCCCGTCCTTCATCGTCAGCCGATTGGAAAGTTGCGCAAATCGATGCGGCAACCAGGAGTCGGTGGCCATGTTGGCCATCACTCGAGGGCCATCGATGAAGCCGGTCTGGGCGGCGACGAAGAGAAGAGCGGTTTCTGCGGCCAGGGTGAACACGTAGAACCAGTGTCCTACCGGTAGGTTGCCGAGCATCAAATCGCCGGAGAAGCGCTGGACCAGAACAGCATTCATCGTTTTGCCTGGGACGGGAGTGGCGTGGACCAGCAGATAGCCCAAGGTGATCCCACCGGCGGTCAGCGCCAGCGAGACCGCCATGTAGACCATCGTGCGTTTGCCGGTCGCCACTTTCGGCTCGCGCATGATCGGCAGCCCGTTCGAAACCGCTTCGATACCCGTATAAGTGCCCGCTCCCATGGAGTAGGCACGCAGAAACAGCGCGCAAATGCCGCCCCATCCGAGCGTTGCAACACCGTTGGTCAGCCCCGAGCGCACTTCCCTGGTGACTTCGGGGAAGTCGCCGGCGTGCATCGCAAATAGGCCGAAGATCAGAATTGCGTGGGTCAGCAGGAATGCGAGAAAGATCGGCATCAGAACCGTGACGGATTCCTTCACCCCGCGAAGGTTCATCACCGTCAACAGTCCGATGACCGCGAACTCGACCGGAAGCTTGAAAGCAGTCCATCCGGGGGGAAGGAAGCTGAAGAAGGCATCCGCCCCGCCAGCAATTGAGGTGGTGACGGTCAGGACGTAATCGACGAGGAGAGCGGAGCCCGAGACCACGCCGAAGCGTGGCCCCAGAAGTCGGGTCGCGACGACGTACCCGCCGCCGCCAAACGGGAAGCGCTCGATGATCCGCGAGTAGGCATAGGAGATGATGAGGACGGTGAGCGCGGTTGCCAGGGCAAGCGCCGGCGCGAGATAGTGAGCGTCGCCCAGGGCCTTATACGCCTCCTCCGGTCCGTACGCCGAGGAGGACAGACCGTCCGCTCCCAGACCTACCCAGGCGAGGAAGGCGATCAGCGAAATGTGCCGGAAAATGTCGGGATCTTGGATGTCGCGCGGTGGGCCGAAGAGCCAACGGCGAAGGCGTGATGGCATCGGCGCCAGACCCTAGCTCTGCCGGGAACCTATTTCAGCAAATCTGCTTTTCGTTACTTCTTTTTCTGGTAAGTCCCGATCAGCTCGGCCTGGGCGATGATGTGGGCCTTCATCGCGCTTTCAAGCTGATCCTTGGTCGGCGACTTGAGCTCCGCGAGATCCGTGTCCAGCGCGTACAGCTTGAAGAAATATCGGTGACGTCCGATCGGTGGGCACGGGCCCCCGTACCCGGTGCGGTTCCAGCTGCTCTTGCCTTCGCGCGTGGCAGGCGGCAAAGGCTTGCCTGCTTCGGGAAGCCCGGTCGCGGAAGTCGGCATTCCAACCAGCACCCAGTGGACCCAGGTCATCTTGGGCGCCTTCGGATCCGGCGCATCAGGATCGTCCACGATCAGCGCCAGACTCTTGGCGGTCCTGGGGACGCCAGTGAAGGAGAGCGGCGGCGCAATGTCGTCTCCCTCGCAGGTGTAGCGGGTGGGAATCTCGCCGTTGTGAGGAAAGGCCGTCGAGGTAATGCTCATGTTCATTCTTGTGCCTCCTGGCGCGACGTTGGGTGCCTGCCCAGGCTCGGGGCCTAAAAGAAGCAGGGCAGTCAGTGGGAAAAGCTCGAGGCTCGCGCGCACGGGCCAACAACCTGCCGCGGCTGTGAGGCGGATTCAAGATTCGTGTAATGAAATGTTGCCTCTCGAGCTCACAGCGACCTTGACGAACGCTCGCTTCAGCCGGTAGGTCAACCCGCGAACTTCGTTGGTGAGAGGGGAGGCCTTCACGATGCCCGTTTCCTATGATGAAGCACTGAGGATGATCCAGGCCGCGCACGAGAGGGCGCGCCAGATGGGGATCCGCGTTACCACGGCCGTGGTAGACGAAGGCGGATTGTTACAAGGTCTCGGCCGGATGACCGGCGCGCCACCGCTCTCCGCCCAGATCGCCGAATCCAAAGCGGTGGGCGCCGCGCTGTGGCACCGAGACGGTGCGTCCCTCGCGGAAGTGAATCAGCAGCGCCCGGCGTTCTTTCAAGCAGTCGCGCAGTTGGTGAGCCTGCCAATCATCCCAGGTCTTGGCTCGGCGCTGATCCGACGCGACGGAGCGATTCTGGGGGCGATCGGGGTGAGCGGTGGCAAGCCCGAGCAGGACCTGGACTGCGCCGAGCACGGCCTGCGAGCGCTCAGCGTTTAGGCCGCTTTTTAGTGGTTGACGCTGGGCCCTTCGATCCCTTCGGCGGGCTACTCACGATCTCCACCACATACGGGGCATTCTTCCCCAGATTGGGGTGGAGACCCAAGGCGACTCCGATTCCAACCAGATTGCCGCCGCCGACTACGATCGGTTCCTCGGCAAATTCGAGCGGATCCGCCTTCGCACCGGCGACCACGTTGATCGGCCCGTATTGACTCTGCAGCGGTTTGAGCAGCTCCTCTTGTCGCGCTTTCGGAAGCGATCCCTTGGCTGCTGCAAGCTCGTCCGCGTACTTTTGCGCGACCTCCTCAAGCGTCTTGTCGTTCTGCAGAGGGCCGGCCCGGGCGTCCTTGCGCTTTTGAGCCATCGCGGCGCGCAGCTTCCCGCGTATTTCTTCGACATTGGCGGCCGCAAGCTCGCGGACAAACAGTTCGGTGTAAAGCGTGACCGGACGTCCCGCTGGGTCGGTCGCCAACGTCGCTCCGACGCCGACGTGGGTGACTTCGGTGCTCATGAAATTGGCGCGGTGTACCGGACTCGCCGAAAAGCGTTCCTGCGCCTCTTCGGGCGAGCGAGCGGCCGCCGGATTCGACAGCACCACCGGAGATTGGATCCCTTCGCTCTTTAGACGTCCGACAATATCCACGCTGACAGCTCCTCCACCGCCCTTGAGCTGATCGCGCCTCTGTTCGGAAATCGAACGGGCAATTCCTGCGACTGCGTCGTCCCATTCGAGCGCCGGAAGCCCCGCTTTGGTGCGCTCGTCATTGATCAGCTGAAAGAGCTTTCGCTCTTGCTGCGCGAGGTCCCCGACGGCGGCCGGTTTGCTCAGCGCGACCGAGGTTGGCGGCTCTGTCGCGCACGCGATCGGGAAATTTACGAGGATGGATTCTGCGCCATTCAACTCTCCCCGAACCTCGACGCGGATCGTGCCAGGCTTATCTGCGCAACGAATCTCCGTTTGAAATTCCTTGCCGGGCGGTATCGAGGGCGATTCGAGGCGGCCGGTGGGATCGGTAATGAAGACTTTGGGATTCTGGTACCCGTCCACGAGCTGACCCCGGAGCGTCGCTTGACTGTTCGCCCCGAGCTGACGAGGAATCGTTTGAATGTCGACCGGGAGATCCTGCATCAGTAGCACCAGCTTTGAAGCGTCCGCTCGGCCTCCGCTCAGGCGCTGGATCGCCAATCCAAAGCGCGGCTGCACCGCCGTTTGCGAAAACTTCGCAATCGGGTCGACCAAGCGTGCGCCGATCAAGTTCGGGTCCGTTGTCTCAACGGTCGTGATGAGCACTGCGGGCACGGACGCCGTCAGCCCAAAGTAGGAGGACAAAAAGCTGACCACGTGCTCGCCCGGAGGCTCCCCCGTCCAGCCCAACATGGTCTCTGCCATGGCGCACAACCGTCCATCCGCTTGGGGAATCGGCTGTCGGTTCTGCTTAGCTCGGGTCTCTAAATCTGTGGAGGCGGCGCCGACGGCACGGCCTCCCGCCGGGCAGCTCAACCCGGGATCCGGTCCATAATTGGCTGCCCCCGCACGCTTGGGAGCGAAGTTTCCCTCGGTGAGGGGTGTCGCGCCCTTCCGGCTTGCCTCCATTCCCGAACAAGCCAGCACCAGGGAGGCGAGTACGACTGCCAAGAAACGGAGGTCTTTCCGCGTGACTTTCTGCATTTTTGCTCCTTACGCTCGGCGCGAACGTGGAGGGTCGAGATGTCTTTTTAGCGCGGAAGCGTCAGCGTGATTCTGAAAGTGTAGTCCACGTCGATCGGCTTACCTTGAAGCATCGCCGGCGTGTACCGGCGTCTCTCGAGCGCCTCGATCACAGCTCGATCCATAAAGGCCACGCTCTTCAGCACTCTGCAGTTGTGCACAACGCCCTGCACCGTGACCACGCACTTCACCACCATCTGACCCTCGACCTCATGGTCCAGTGCCTTCTGGTTGTACTCCGGATCGGGTCCAGAGACTTTCTTCGGAGGCGTCATGGTGTCATTGAATTCGACGATCTTGGGGGGTGGTGGCCCGCCGATCACGCCGCCGACCACGCCGCCCACGACTCCACCGACCACGCCTCCGACGACTCCGCCCTCGACGCCGCCTTCCACGCCGGTATCTTCCTCTTGCGGCTCGGCCTCTGGTGGCTTCTCTTTCGGCATTTCCTTTGGCTGAATGATCGCGTCTGGCCGCCTGGGAACCGGCTTTTTCTCCACCGGCTTCGTTTTGGGGGGAGCCGGCGGAGGAGGGGGCGGCGGAGGGGGCGGAGCCTTCACGAACTTGACGTCCACCTCTTGCCTGGTGGGCTCGGCTGGGCGCTTTGAAAGGTAGATGGCCAAGGCTAGGGAGGCTGCATGGGCGGCGACCGCGACCACGAATCCGGAACCCCATCGACTTTGGCGGAATTGGGCAGGACGAATTACGGAATCAAACATTCAGACTTACTCAGTGACGCGTTCGAGCGTACGGCTAACCGCACGAGCGTCGATTAGGTGAGGGCGCATCGGGGCGCTTTTACTCAATTGGATGGATGTTTCGGCAACAAAAACCATCATTGTGACAACGCCAAGACTTTTATCTAACAACGCCTAGCAAGGTCGACTAGGTTCGGGGTGGTCTCCATAGCATCCCTCGTCCTTGCCGCCAACCGCATCCGTGGTATTGGAGCGCGGCGGTGGCGGTCCTCTGATACTTTCGCGGCATGAAGCAGCGAGGAAGTCATGGAGTTGCGAACGCTCGTGCGCATGCAGGGAAGTTGAGAGGACCAGCGGGGAGCCTGCGGAAGGATTACCGCGCTTCCGAAGAGCAAGAAACACCGCTTCGGCCATGGGGGCGGAGCGCATTGTTCGCGATCTTCGCCGTCTCCGGGTTCGCCGGACTGATCTACGAGTCAATCTGGGCGCACTATTTGAAGCTCTTTCTCGGCCATGCGGCGTACGCCCAAACACTGGTGCTCGCAATCTTCATGGGGGGAATGGCGGTAGGGTCCTGGATCTCTAGCCGCCTATCGCCCCGTTGGCGCAACCTGCTCACGGCTTACGCCGTCACCGAGGCCGCGATCGGCATCCTGGCGCTGGTCTTCCACGAGATATTCGTTGCCTCCACTGGGTTCTCCTACGACACCGTCCTGCCTTGGTTGGGCGGATCCGCTGGCACCGTGTACGCCTTCAAGTGGGTGTTCTCCGCGCTGCTCATTTTTCCTCAGTCGGTGCTCTTGGGAATGACCTTCCCACTGATGACGGCGGGAGTGCTGCGCGCCTTCGCGGACCGGCCCGGCCGATCCGTGGCGATCCTCTACTTCACCAACAGCCTGGGCGCGTCCATCGGGGTGCTGGTCAGCGGCTTCGTGCTGGTGCCGGCGGCCGGGCTTCCGGGCACTCTGCGGATCGCGGGGGTGATCAACTTGGTCGTCGCAACGGTGGTCTGGTGGGTATCGCCGCCGCCCACCCCGTCCACGCCCGTGCTGGCGCAAGGGGAAGGCAGGCGCGACCGCACCGTTATTCTCCTCCTGTTTGCGGCGTTGATTACCGGAGCGACTTCATTTCTCTACGAAGTCGGATGGATGCGGATGCTTGCGCTGGTGCTGGGCTCCTCGACGCACGCCTTCGAGCTGATGCTGAGCGCATTCATTCTCGGTCTTTCGCTCGGCGGGCTTTGGATCCAGCGGCGCATCGACAGGCTGAGCAGCCCGCTCCGCATGCTCGGATATCTTCAGCTGGCGATGGGAGTGCTCGCGGTGGCAACCCTCGTGGCATACGGTCAGGCATTCAAGGTGATGCAGTGGCTCGTCCTGAACCTTGAACGATCGGACGCCGGCTACACTCTCTTCAACCTGGCGAGCAATGGCATCGCGCTGGCGATCATGTTGCCTGCGACTTTCTGTGCGGGCACCACGCTTCCGCTGCTCACGTTTTACCTTTTGAAGCGTGGCCACGGTGAAGCGAGCGTCGGCCAGGTGTACGCGGCGAACACGGTGGGCGCCATCGCTGGAGTCTTCTTCGCCGTCCATGTCGGGATGCCCCTGCTCGGGGTCAAGCACCTGCTCTCGCTGGGCGGAGGGCTCGACGCGCTCTTGGGTGTGGTCCTTCTCTGGAAGGCCGGAGGGTTCGCTCGCCGCCGTGTGCCTCTTTCACTCAGTGCGGCTGGGGCCGTGGTGATGGCCGTTCCGATTTTCTTGCTGCGCCTCGACCCACGCCAGCTGGCGTCGGGCGTCTATCGCTACGGCGAGCTTCTCTCCGGGACAGATCAGGTCCTCTACCACCGCGACGGAAAGACGGCCACGGTCAGCGTTCTCTCCCTTGGTAAACCGCCGACGCTCTCGCTTCGCACCAATGGGAAGACCGACGCAGGGCTATCGATTGGGTCGGATCCCCAGGCTAGTTCCGATGAGTCGACGATGATCATGCTCGGCGCCGTCGCGATGGGGCTCCATCCCAACGCGCGCACCGTGGCTTGCATTGGGTTCGGCTCCGGGCTGACCACTCATACCTTGCTTGGGAACCCGCGGCTGTCGCGGGTCGATACGATCGAGATCGAGCCCGAGATGGTGCGGGCCGCAGCTTACTTCAGGCCACGCAACGAGCTCGCCTATGTCGATCCGCGCTCCCAGATCGTGATCGACGACGCGAAGACATATTTCTCGACGCGCCAGGAAAAGTACGACCTCATCTTGTCCGAACCGTCCAATCCGTGGGTCAGCGGTGTCGCGGGGCTTTTCTCGGCTGAGTTCTACCGACACGTCCGCCGCTACTTGGCACGCGGCGGGGTCTTTGTGCAGTGGATTCAGCTCTACGAGATCGACGTGCCACTGGTCATTTCCGTGCTCAAGGCGCTGGAGGCCAACTTCGGCGACTACGTGGTGTACGCCGCAAACGACAGCGACCTTCTGATCGCTGCCAAGAGCGAGGGTACCTTCGGCGATCTCGAACCGTCGGTGCTGATGGAACCCGCCATCGCCCAGGCGCTGAGCCGTATCGGCATTCGCAACATGAACGATCTCGAGCTGCGCCGTGTCGGCACGCGCTCCTCATGGGAAGGGCTGACCCGCATCGGCCAAGTGCCAATGAACTCCGACTACAGGCCGGTGCTCGATCAAGGTGCCGTCCGAACGCGTTTCCTCGCGGCCAGCGCCACGTCCCTGGTAGTTTTCGAGAGGGAGCTCTTCCCGACTGTCGAATTGCTCTCCGGTGCACAGATATCCAATGAGCTCACCTCCGTCACCCTGACGCCTTTCTTCCAAGGCAGCCAGCGCGCGGTAGTAGCGATGTGGCTGCGCGATGCGGTTCTTGGCCGGGCGGCAATAACCAACCCGTCGGTTACCTCGCGCGAGCTGCAGGATCAGGCGCGCACCGTGGTCGAATGGCTGAGCAACTGCGATCGACAGCCGGTGCCACTTGCCAGCCTCGTTCAGGTTGTGCAAGCCATGCTTGCGGACCTCAGTGCCGGGGACCTCGACGAAATCTGGTATGCGATCGCCTCGCGGGGCTGCGGGCGACACTTTTCCGTTCAAGACCGCCAGTGGGTTGCATTCCTTCAGGCAGTGGGCCGGCGCGATGGGGAGCGAATGGCCGCCGCCTCGAGGCAGCTGCTCGCCGCAGAGCCCGACCTCTCGGCCTCGTCGAAGCGGTATCTCGTCGCGGGTGGCATGCTTGCTTCAATCGCTCAAGGACAGCTCGCGGCGGCGCATGGGCTTTGGACCCAATACGCCAATTCCGTGGGTCCGAAGGACGATCTCCTGCTTCACCTGCTGGTGGCGAGAAGCGGCGGCCCGGCAAAATAGAGCCATCTTCGCTTCTCGCCCGTGGAGCGTCTTCAGCTTCGGCTAGAAGGAGTGCGAAATCCTGCCGTAGATGAAGCGCCCGAGGACGCCATCGCCATACGCGGTGGGATCCGTGTTGTTCGTGAAGCCGTTGTAGATGAGCGGTGGCGGGTGGTCGAGCACGTTGTTCACCCCTGCCCCGATCGTCGTCTTGCCGAATTGCGTAAACAAGGAGTATTGCACGGTAATGTCCTCCGAGTGGAAACTGCCCACTCGGCGCTTGTCCGTCGGATCCTGGTAACACAGACTTCCGCCGATATAATTGCCGCCGGTGCCGCACTCGTGGAAGGAGCCGACGAAGTGCGCGATAATGCCGGCGGTAAATCCGCCGATGCCATAGTTCGCACCCGCGATGAACTTCCATGCCGGGCGGACTCCGCCACCCGCCCCAAAGTTCGTGATGTCATAGGTGCCCCTTGCCTTCACCAGCTGACCGGTGGGAAGGACTTGGTTGAATTTATGCAACCACACCGCGTCCCAGACCGCGCCGAAACGGCCAAACTCGGTGGGGATGGCGTAGCGCACCGAGAGGTCGACGCCGTCGGTCGATAGCTGACCGGCGTTGATATTGAGATCCTGCATGTTGGTGACGAAGTGGCTGACCGGGTCGCGGGTGATCAGGTCACAGAACTTAGGAGTAGCGTTGGGATCGGCCGGATAGCACAAGGACAGAATCGTTCCGGCGCCCAGGGTGGTGATGGTCTGGTTGATTTCGATGTTGTAGTAGTCCGCCGTTACCGACAGCCCCTTGACCATGCTCGGTTCAATCACGACGCCGCCGGTGTAGATCTTAGCTGTCTCGGCCTTGAGGTTCGGGTTGCCGCCAACCCTCTCGCGCAGCTGCGTCGACGTGTCTCCATTGTTGGCATTAACTCCGCAGTTAGCCGGGGCGCGGCTTGCAGGGACACGACAGGGATCGGTCACATTGGGAAAGTTATCCGCTTGGCCAAGAAAAAGCTGGTCGATGGACGGCGCCCGGAAGCCAGTCGAGTAGGTCCCTCGGATCGTGAAATCCGGGATGATGCGCCACAGCCCGCCGAACTTGTACGTGACGTCGCTGCCGAAGTTGCTGTAATCGAACACCCTGAGGGCAGCGGTGGCCTCGACGCTCTCCGCAAACGGGACGCCACTCACGATCGGGATCGACAGCTCGCCATATCCCTCGTTGAGGTAATAGTGGCCTGCCGTGTCGAAACCCTTGTTTCCCGTCGTCAAGCCGAGGGTAGTGATGGGGTCGTTGATGCTGGCGCCGGCCAAGATTCGGTAGGCGTAGCCGAACGCAAGCCCTACGGGGCGATCCGCGAAGAGCTTGAAGAGCTCTCCACTGACATTCGCTTGGGCCTCCACCATCTGGTTGATTTCCCTTCCGGTGCCCGTGAAGGTCAGATTCGTGATTTGGTCGGGCGTGATGGAGTTCTGCGGGAATCCGGGGCCTGCGCCGTGGAACAAATCGAGAGGGACGCATCCGGCGATCACGTTGCCTGGAGTCCCGCAATGAAACCCAGTGGCATCTTGGAAGCTTGGGCCAACCGCAGCCTGAAGGTTGGGTACAAAGAGGGTCCCGTGCTTCTGCGTAATCCCCGAGGTACGGCCGTAGTTGAACGAGGCATCCCAGAACCATCCTTTTAGGGGTCCGGCAATGTCCGGTAGCGTACCGTCAACGCCAACCACCGTGCGGAAGGTGGTGATGTCCTGGCGGAACTGACGGGGCCCAAACTCCAGCAATCGGCGGCGGAAGTCGGTGAAGTCACGACCGAACGGGTTGTAGACGTTATTCGCGGAGATGGTAACACCCTCGCCACCTAAAACGAGGGGCTCTGGGGCGAGCTGTTGATCCGACTGTCGGTTGACGAAGGAGGCCTCGTAGTAAACCCGGGCCACGTTGGAGATCTTGAGGTCTCCGGTCGAATACATCGAAATGCGCACTTGCGGCGTGACGAGGTAGTTGACGGGCGCAAAGTTATATAGGTCGTTGCCAGTGAATGGACGCCAGCAATTTCCAGGCTGGCCGGGGGCGCAAATGCTGGCATTGGGATCGAGGATGAAGGAATTCTTGGTTGGGAATGCAGTGACCAGTTGGTTCCACAGAGCGTTTCCATTTGGCACGCCCTTTTGCGAACCAGGAATGACCACGCGTCCCGCGGGAATGGTCCCGCTGCCACCCGTGTACTCCCCCGGATAGCCATTAGGACCGTTTTGGCCCGTGGCGTCGAAAAATCTTTGATTCTTGCTAAAGTCGCGGTCACCCGCGAACGCCGGGTGCTGCGTGTAGTAGCCGAGCGTCATGAGCGCGCTGCCCCGATCGCCCGCGACTCCCGCCGTGCCATTGAAGT
>DAIQBK010000049.1:11910-14796 GCA_036781205.1 Myxococcaceae bacterium | reverse complement strand
CCGAAAGCGCGACGCAGAGGCGAAAGCGAGCTAAAGAAGGGCGACCACTTCGCCGTCTTCGCAACCCGAATTAAGCGCTGAACCGGGCCATGTCAGCTTTGAGCGCGCTGGCGCTTTTCCCGGCGGCGCTGCTCAATTTCCGCTTCTTCCTCGGCGATGAATCTAGCCCACGGCACTGCACGCAACCGCTCGAGCGGGATCGGCAGGCCACTTTGCTCGCTCAGCCCGTAAGTCCCTTTGTCCATCTTGCCGAGCGCGCGGTTGATCTCCGAGAGCCGCGTAGTCTCCTGATCTGCCAAGTCGAGCAGCTCCTCCTCCTCCTCCGTTCGCTCGGCTCGCTCGGCAGAGTCCCTCACCTCAGCAAATTGTTCCGAGTGCGTCCCTTCGGAAATGTCTGTTGAGACCTCGCGCTGCAGCTCGGCACGCTTGGCCTCGAGCGCCGCTCGAAGCGCCTTGAGATCTGCGCTGCTCAAATGGCTTTGCCGTTGCTTTCGTGATGAGCCTTTCGACTGTGCTTTCATTCGACGCCTCCCACCCACTTATATCTGCCGGAGAGCGTTCCGGCATTGCAAAGATGGTGACCCTTCCCGAAGAGCGCGCCGAGTAGTATCTACCGGCGCCCATGGTGGAGGACGCGCATGACCGCTCCTTTTTCCCCGACGTTCGAGACGCGCCGCGCGCAACTGTTTCCGATGCTCGCGGCGGACGAGATTGCGCACATTCAACGCTTCGGCAGGCCGCGCGGCTTCGCCGATGGCGAGCGGGTGCTCGAGACCGGCAAGGTCAGCCCCGGCATCTACGTGGTGCTCTCGGGCGCGATCCGGGTCACCGCCCGCGACGCGCACGGGCAGGAGTATCAGGTAGTACAGCACGGGCCCGGGAACTTCGCCGCCGAGCTGAGCCAGCTATCGAGCAAGCCATCCTTCGTCGACGCCGTGGCGGTGGGGGACACGCAGACGCTCGAGATCGGCACCGAGAACCTGCAGGCGCTGCTGATCGCGGAAGCGACGCTCGGCGAAAAGCTGATGCGCGCCATCATCCTGCGCCGCATGGTGCTGATCGAGACGGGCGGGGGTGGGCCGGTGCTGATCGGCGCCGCTTCATCCCCGGACGTCGCGCGCCTGCGCAGCTTTCTCACCCGCAACGGCATTCCCCATCAGCTCCTCGACCCGGCAACGGACGGCGATGCACAGGCGTTCATCGCGCGCTTTGCACCACAGCCCGAGCAGCTGCCGCTCGCGGTCTGCCCCAACGGCGAGGTGCTGCGTAATCCATCCGAGAGCGAGCTGGCACGCTGCGTCGGCATGCTGGACGCCGACGTCACCGCGGGGGTGTACGACGTTGCGATCGTCGGCGCCGGGCCCGCGGGTCTGGCTGCGGCGGTGTACGCGGGCTCCGAAGGCCTCTCGGTTCTTGTCATCGACGCGCGGGCCTTCGGCGGACAGGCGGGCGCGAGCGCGCGGATCGAGAACTACCTCGGCTTTCCCACCGGCATCTCCGGCCAGGCGCTCGCAGGACGCGCCTACATTCAGGCGCAGAAATTCGGCGCGGACATTTTGATCCCGATGGAGGTGCGGCGCCTCGATTGCAAACCCGGCGAGCCGATGATGCTCGAGCTCGGCAACGGGCGCACCGTGCGTTGTCGCACGGTGGTGATCGCAACCGGCGCGCGCTATCGCCGTCCCGACTGCAAAAACCTCGTGGCCATGGAAGGGCGCGGCGTGTGGTACTGGGCTTCGCCGATCGAGGCGAAAATGTGCGCCGGGCAGGAGGTGGTGCTGGTCGGCGGCGGCAACTCAGCGGGGCAGGGGGCGGTGTTTCTCTCTTCGCATGCGGCCAAGGTTTGGATGCTGGTGCGCGGCGCCGGTCTGGCGGCGAGCATGTCGAAGTATTTGATCGACCGCATCGCCGCCACTCCGAACATCGAGCTCCTCACTAACACGGAGATCGCCGGGCTCTCGGGCTCTCCCCAGACAGGCCTTGAGTCGGTCACCTGGCGCAACCGCGACTCAGGCAAGACCGAGGCGCGTCCCATTCGCCACGTGTTCCTCTTCCTTGGCGCCGACCCGAGCACCGAGTGGCTCGAGAGTTGCGACGTGGCGGTCGATAACAAGGGCTTCGTCACCACGGGGAATGATCTGACACTTCCGCTGCAGACGAGCGTGCCGGGCGTGTTCGCGATCGGCGATGTGCGCGCCGGATCGGTGAAGCGCGTCGGGGGTGCGATCGGCGAGGGCGCGGCCGTGGTGTTGCAGATTCACGCCTACCTCGCCCGCCAGCAGGCCAAGGCCGAAGCGGTTTCTCTTCCATTGCCACAGGTGAGCCAAGACTTAGGTAGCGCCAACCGTCCGGCCCAAACCGCACCGACCAGTCCGTAACCTCGGAATGATCCCTGGCAACCGCGTTTCACCGGGGCGCCTAGGACGCGATTTTCACGATGGCTGCCGAATTCTGTGATTCCATCGCCCAGTGTCGCGATAGCAACGCGAGACGTCTGGAAGGCACGTAGCAAGCGAGCTTCGTTGATTAAACTCCTGACGCAAGCCCGATAGCCCTGCGAGACGGGGCAAAAGGTGCCGAAAGCCCTGGCCTGGGTATTGCAATTATGTCCAGCATTATGATCTCGTGGCTTTTGAGCTGGTTGAGGGCGGCGTTCTTTTCACAGCGGTGTGTAATTAAACAAATAGACTCGGCCGATTTGGTTCAAGTTTTAAAGAAGCATTCACTGGTGCTTGTTACAAGTTCTGATCGAATCGGGCGCGTCTACCAAATCCCGCCTCGTGCTTTGAGCGCGAGTGGGAACCCGTTGCGCTTGCCTTCTATCTCGAGCGCGTCGACGCGAGAGTCCAGCAGTCTGCAGGCCGAAGGTTGATGGGCAGTGAAGCT
>DAIQBK010000049.1:0-11810 GCA_036781205.1 Myxococcaceae bacterium | reverse complement strand
CGACACACCAATCGACACCGAATCTGGCGCGGGTCAAGGCCAAGCGCAGAGTTTCGGTATTGGCTCAGTCGGTGCAACCGAACTGGCTGTCTCAAAGTCTTGCAGAGGAAGCGTAGTCAGCGTTGGCATTGACAATCATTTGGAGCGGTTACTCGAGCCAGGAGAGTGCTATGGAAACGATGCAGCCTGCTTATCTTGCCGCGTACAGCGGTCTGAAGATGAATCGAGACGCCCAAGGTATTTTGGTCGTCGAGTTCCACACCAACGGCGGGCCGCACACCTTTACGGCGCACGATCATACGGAGTTTGTCGACGCTTTTTACCGGATCGCTCAGGATCGGGCCAACAAGATCGTGATCCTGACGGGAACGGGTGGGGAGTTCATTACAGGGATCGACTTTTCATCCTTTGGTAACGTTGCCGACCCGGGTGTCTGGAGCCAAGTGCACGATGAAGGTGTTCAAATTCTAGAGAATCTTGCCAACATCCGTGTGCCGGTGATCGCCGCGGTCGAAGGACGCGCCCATGTGCATTCCGAGTACGCGCTGCTCGCCAACGTGATTGTCGCGGGTGAAGGGGCAACCTTTAACGATCTGCCCCACTTTGCCGGTGGTATCATTCCGGGTGACGGAGTCTTTACCGCTTGGAGTTACCGCGCCGGAGCAGGAAGGGCAGAGGCATTCCTGCTGAATCCACAGCCGCTGACGGCGCTCACCGCGCACGAATGGGGAGTGGTTGCCGAGGTTGTGCCAAATGGAAAAGCACTCGCTCGGGCTCGTGAGTTGGCGTCGCTCTACCTGAAAGCTCCGGAAGTCACCCGCCGCAACACCCGCGTCCACTTCATCCAACCGTTGAAGGAACGTATTGTGCGAGAAGTTGGCTACGGCCTCGCGCTCGAAGGCGCCTCCGCAGCAGATCTCGTCAAGTCGATGAAAGCCAAAACTTGAGTTCCTGATCCACTGGTGTGGCGGCAAAACCATCACTGGGCTGAAGCAGAACCGCGAGAACGAGGATCTGGGCCGTGATTAACGAGCCGCCGCCTGGAACCGTCAGGAAGTGAGTGTCGTCGGGAAGAAAACATGCGGCGCCGATTGCGGATTCTATCGATCGAGGATGATCCCAAGGACACGAAGCTCATTCAGGATCTGCTCGAGACGGAAGGCATCGTCTGTGAAGTAAGGCGGGTCGATACTCAGGCTGACTTCCTGACTTCCGTCGAGCAAGGCGGAATCGATCTGATTCTGGCGGATTACACCCTTCCCGCGTTCGACGGCATCTCCGCATTGAAGTTCGCAATGAAAGCCTGCCCGGATGTGCCGTTCATCTTTGTTTCCGGAACGCTCGGGGAAGAGGTGGCGATTGAAGCGCTCAAGATTGGCGCAACCGATTGCGTTCTAAAGACCCGGCTATCGAGGCTTGTGCCGTCGGTGCAGCGTGCGCTGCGTGAAGCCACACAAAAGGCCGAACGTAAGCGAGCCGAGGAGTCGCTCCGAAAGAGCGAGACTTACCTCGCCGAGGCGCAGCGTCTGAGCCACACTGGCAGCTTCGGCTGGAGGCCTTCCACCGGCGAGATCATCTGGTCAGAGGAAACCTTTCGAATCTTCCAGTACGAGCCAACCACGATACCGACCGTGGAGCTTGTCCTCCAAAGGGTTCATCCGGACGACGTGGCCCTGGTGAAAGAAACGATCGAGCGCGCGACGCAGGATGGGAAGAATTTTGAGCATCAATATCGCTTGGTGATGCCAGATGGTTCCGTCAAATATGTTCACGTGGTGGCTCATCCCTTAAGCGACGGATCGGGCAGCATCGAGTTTGCCGGAGCGGTGATGGACGTCACGGCCGCAAAGGAGGCCGCACACCAGGTTCGACTGATTATCGATGCGGTACCGGGACTACTCTGGACCGCGCGACCAGACGGCGCGATCGACTTTATTAATCAACGGTGGTTGGAGTACACGGGAATGACACTGGAGCAAGGGCTGGGGTGGGGTTGGGCATCGGCATATCATTCCGACGATCGTGAGCAGATACTTTCAATCCATTTTTCACCACCAAGCCTCACGGCACCGGCATGGGGCTTCGGATCAGCCGATCCATCATTGAGTCGCATGGCGGCCGCTTGTGGGCTGCCGACAACTCCCCACGCGGCGCAACTTTTCAGTTCACGCTGCCCACCCAAGCCGAGGCCCATGAATGAAGATGGCGCGTCGCAATCACCGACGAACCCTTCCAGTAAACTGTTGACGCTATCGCCAAAACCTGCGGAACGCCCATAGTATCTACATTGCGGAATGACCTTCGTTCGTCGCTTGGTCTCCATCGGAGCGGTGTTGATTGTGTGACGGGCAGACGTCTCCGTGTTGCTATCGCGACACCGACGATTGAGCCCAAGGACGTAACTGATCTCCTGTCCCGAGATTGCCGCAGCGAATAGGCTCCCAAAACTCGTAAACGCTCTTTCGCGCTGCACATCGCGTCAACAGAAACCGTGAAGGTGCGAAAGACGCGGTTCAGAAGAACGCTGGCACGCGAAGTGCTTCTATCAATCTCAAGGGAGATAGAAACTGTGAAATCGTTCAGAAACAAATTAACAGTGGTTGGATTAGTGGTTGGGTCTTTTCTCGGAGTCGCGAATGCCGCGCCGATCATTGTTTTCGAGGCACCCCTCGACAATTGGCACCAGGAAGTCTCAGCAGACTTCGCGGTGAACCGCGAACTGGGTCGAGCCTGGATTGATGTAAAGGTGACCACCGAGTCCCTCAGCGAAGCGCCACCGACGGAAGAGGTGATCATGAAGATGGTCGAAGGCCTCTATTATGACTCAGCCCACAAGCAGGTGCTTTATCGGAGCGCGTCCGAACCCATCGTTTGCGCTGAAGACGCCACCTTTCTGTGGAAGACTTATCTGAAGAGTACAGGGCAGTGTCTGTTGAACCCGCGCACCGAGCAGCGCAAAGTCGACGATGGATTCAGTACCGTCGACAAAACTGTGGCCCAGGTCGTTTTCGACGCTCAGACCCTCACCGCTGGTCAGCGCGCCCCGGCTTCCAAGGGGAAGATCGCTGAAACGGTCGGCAAGTGACGGGCCCGGCAGCGTTGTTGAATTACTCACAAGAGGCCATGTTGTGACTAATCTGTCCGGGAAAAGAGCACTTGTTACGGGGGCCTCTCGCGGCGTCGGCCGCGCCACGGCCGCTCTTTAGAATTATCGAAAAGGCCTCGTAAACGAAAGCATTACGCGCATGCTCCTTTCTGGGATGCTAGGTGTACCAACGCCCAATAGATTTGTTCTGCGTCCGAGAATACCTTCAGGCGATTGGAAAATTCAGAGGTGGTAAGGAATCTGATCTCGGTGGTTGACGACGATGAGTCCATCTGCAGGACCACAACACGACTGATCGAATCTTTTGGCTTTCGAGCGGCCGCCTTTGAATCGGCCGAAATTTTCCTGAGGTCTGGCCAACTGCGCGATACCTCGTGTCTCATCCTTGACGTACAGATGCCGGGAATGGATGGATTGCAGCTCCAAAGCCACCTCGCTGCCGAGGGCTGCGGCATTCCGATCATTTTCATCACCGCTTACGACGAAAAAGAATCTTGTCGGCGAGCAATGAAAGCCGGTGCGGTCGCATTTCTAGGCAAGCCTTTTAGCGACGACCAGTTACTCAAAGCCATTCGCTCAGCCTTACGGCGCGACAAAGGTGATACGGAGAACGATGACTAGGGAGTGAGCTCCGCGTTCGTAGTTTACAGAAAGCCTCTGTGGCACCGACCGATTCCACCATGCTGGTTCTTGGAGAGACGGGTACGGGCAAGCAGTTGATCGCTCGCGCCATTCACAAAATCAGTCCACGCTGCGGGCGCCCCTTGATCAAGCTCAATTGCGCGGCCATTCCCTTTGGCCTATTGGAAAGCGAACGAAGTTGAAACCAAAGGCTCCCGCCGATTGGCGCCCTCGTGCCCCGGGCTGATCGCGCACCATGAGGTAAACGTCGGTCCTCTCGACGTGCCCGCTCTGATCCCCGTTCGACGAGCACTGCAGTTCATCCGATCCACAGTGCAGATTGTTGCCGTTGCCCACGGGCGGCGGTGACCTGGCTACTGGATGTCTCGCTAGCTGTACCTGGACAGCTCGAATTGATCTGCCGAGTCGATCGGACTACCACTATAGGTAGTCATGGGGCAGATCTCTGAAGGGGGAGGAGAATCGTCGTGGAGCGTTCAGGAATACGTGCTCGAACTTATCCTCAGGGATGAGGAGTTTGTCCTGTACCGGGCCCGGCACCGGAATCAAGCAGACATACCGTCCGTCCTGGTGCGGACGCCCATCTCAACACGCCCTGCGCCGGAAAGTCTTAAGCGGATAGAGCACGAATACTCGTTCCGAGCCGAACTGGACCCAGTATGGGCGGTTCGTCCCCTCGTCATCTCACAGCACAGCGGGCGCACGATGCTCGCGCTCGAGGATCCTGGCGGTGCGCCCCTCGATGGTCTCATCCAAGGACCGATGGAAATGGCGCAGTTTTTACGGTTCGCCATTGGTCTCGCAACTGCTCTCAGCCAGTTACACAAGCGACAACTGATCCACAAAGACGTGAAGCCCTCCAATGTCCTGGTTGACTCCACGACCGGTCAGGTCTGGCTCACGGGCTTTGGGATTGCTTCGCGCCTTCCCCGCGAACGTCAGTCGCCCGAGCCTCCCGAGTTCATCGCCGGATCGCTCCCTTATATGGCTCCCGAGCAGACCGGCCGAATGAACCGTTCGATCGATTCCCGGAGCGATCTCTACGCCTTCGGCGTCACGCTTTACCAAATGCTGACCGGTAGTCTGCCCTTTACCGCTTCCAATCCCATGGAATGGGTGCACTGCCATATTGCGCGGCAACCGGTGCTGCCCGGCGAGAGGGTGAAGAATCTGCCGGGTGCTGTCTCTGCAATCATCATGAAGCTGCTCGCCAAGACTGCTGAAGAACGCTACCAGACGGCGGTTGGCGTAGAAAGTGACCTTCGACGGTGCCTTACTCAATGGGAGATTCAGGGCCGAATCGACGAATTCCCGCTTGGCGAACACGACACGCCAGACCGGCTATTGATTCCCGAGAAATTGTACGGCCGAGCACGCGAGATCGAGAAGCTGCTCGCCTCCTTCGATCGCGTCGTGGCCGGCGGCAGGCCGGAATTGGTGCTCGTTTCCGGATACTCCGGCGTCGGCAAGTCCTCCGTCGTCAACGAGCTCCACAAAGTACTGGTTCCGCCGCGCGGCCTTTTTGCCTCGGGCAAATTCGATCAGTACAAGCGCGACATTCCTTACGCCACGTTAGCGCAAGCCTTGCAGAGCCTGATCCGTCCACTTCTGAGTAAGAGCGAAGAGGAGCTGAGCAAGTGGCGCGACGCCCTTCATGAGGCGTTAGACCCGAATGGCTTGCTCATTGTGGATCTCGTCCCAGAATTGAAGCTCATCACCGGAGAACAGCCACCGGTCCCTGAGCTTCCGCCACAGGACGCGCAAGGCCGCTTCCAGTTGGTATTCCGTCGATTTATCGGCGTGTTCGCGCGGCCGGAGCATCCGCTGGTCCTGTTCCTTGACGATTTGCAATGGCTCGATGCGGCAACGGTCGATTTGATGGAAGATCTGTTGATCCGCGCGGACGTGCCGCACTTGATGTTGATCGGCGCCTATCGGGACAACGAAGTCAATCCCACCCACCCCCTGATGCGCAAGCTGGCAGCGATCCGACAGGCTGGAGCGACAGTGCAGGAGATCGTCCTTGCGCCGCTGGCCCTTGAAGACTTGAGACAGTTAATTGCGGATTCTCTTCACTGCGATCCCGAGCGTGCCACCCCGTTGGCGCAACTGATCCACGACAAGACTCTTGGCAATCCATTTTTCGCCATTCAGTTTATTTCTGCGCTTGCTGAAGAAGCGTTGCTTACTTTCGATCATAGCGAAGGGCGATGGTCTTGGGACCTGAATCGCATTCACGCGAAGGGTTATACCGATAATGTGGTGGACCTTCTGGTCGGGAAGTTGAACCGGCTCTCCGTCGAAACCCAGAACGCATTACAGCAGCTCGCCTGCCTGGGGAACAGCGCGGACTTCACAACGCTGCAAATGGCTTACCAGGAATCGAACGAGGAAATGCACGGTCAGCTTTGGGAAGCGGTCCGAGCAGGCCTCATCTTCCGCTCGGAAGATTCCTATAAGTTCCTCCACGACCGTGTCCAGGAAGCAGCCTATTCTCTGATTCCGCAAGAATCGCGCGCCAAGGCCCATCTCCGAATAGGCAGACTGCTCGTGACGCACACTCTTCCAGAGAAGCGGGAGGAGCGGATCTTCGAGATAGTCAATCAGCTCAACCGCGGTGCAGCCTTGATCACCTCACGAGACGAACGTGAGCAACTGGCCGAGCTCAACCTGATCGCGGGCAAGCGCGCCAAGGCCTCCACAGCCTATACCTCAGCCCTCAAGTATCTCATCGCGGGCGCAGCACTGTTGGACGATTCTTGGGAGCGCCGGCATGAGCTCACTTTCCTCCTGGAATTGCACCGGGCCGAATGCGAGTTCCTGACTGGCCAGTCGGCGGCTGCCGAAGAGCGCTTGACAATGCTTTCATCCCGCGCCGTGAACACGGTCGAACTAGCGACCGTCACCTGCTTGCGCATGGATCTGTACATGATCCTCGATCAGGGCGACCGCGCGGTTGCCGTCGGTCTCGACTACCTCCGGCATTTGGGCATCGAATGGTCGGCGCATCCGACAGAAGAGGAAGGACGGCGGGAATACGAGCGGATCTGGTCACAGCTGGGGAGCCGTACGATTGAGCAGCTTATTGAGCTGCCCTTGATGAACGATCCGGCGTCCGTCGCCACACTGGACGTTCTGACCAAGGTGTTGCCGCCGGCATTGTTTACGGACGCAAACCTTCTTTCCCTGGCCATCTGCAGGGCGGTCAATCTCAGTCTCGAGCGGGGCAGCAGCGACGGTTCGTGTGTTGCCTATGGATGGCTTGGTCAGATAGCCGGACCGAAGTTCGGCAACTACAAGGCCGGATTTCAATTCGGCCGGCTCGGCTACGAACTGGTTGAAAAACGCGGATTGAAACGCTTCCAGGCCAGGACCTATATGGTCTTCGGAAGTCACGTGGTGCCATGGACGAAGCATGTCCAGGCCGGCCGAGACCTGATACGTCGGACGTTCGAGGTCGCGAACAAGATCGGCGATCTCTGTTTTGCAGCCTACAGTTGCGTCAACCTGAACACAAACCTTTTGGCAGCGGGAGATCCGCTCGTGGAGGTGCAACGTGAAGCCGAAAATGGCATCGGGTTTGCGCAGAAGGCCCGGTTTGGCGTTGTCACTGACATGATCACGGTTCAGCTCGGGCTTATCCGGACTCTTCGCGGCTTAACGCCGAAATTCGGCTCCTTTGACGATGCGCAGTTCGAGGAGCTTCGGTTCGAGCGCCATTTGGCGAATAGCGCGGCACCGGGCCAACCCGAGTGCTTTTACTGGATCCGAAAACTGCAAGCTCGGTTCCTTACCGGGGACTATGCTTCCGCTCTCGATGCCTCGTTGAAGGCGGAACCGCTGCTCTCGACAGCACCATCAAATTTAGAAATGGCGGAGTATCACTTATATGGTGGCCTGTCCCGCGCGGCATCCTTGGATTCCGCATTACCGGACCAGAGACCGCAGCATTTCGTGGCTCTGGCCGCCCACCACAGACAGCTGCAAGTATGGGCGGAGAATTGCCCGGACAACTTCGAAAATCGCGCGGCATTGGTAGGCGCGGAGATCGCACGAATAGAAGGCCGCCACCTCGATGCCATGCGCCTGTACGAGCAGGCGATCCGCTCGGCGCACGCAAACGGCTTTGTCCACAATGAGGCGCTCGCCAATGAACTCGCCGCGCGATTCTACGCGGCACGTGGTTTCGAGAAGATTGCGTATGCCTATTTGCGGGACGCCCGCTATGGCTACGTCCGTTGGGGAGCCGCTGGTAAGGTTCGGCAACTCGAAGAGCTATATCCGCACCTCCGAGACGAAGAGGCAGTGCCCGGGCCGACGAGCACGATCGGGGCGCCCGTCGAACACCTGGATCTAGCTACGGTGATCAAGGTCTCGCAAGCCGTGTCGGGCGAGATGGTTCTGGATAAGTTGATCGACACGCTGATGAGCACAGCGATTGAGCACGCGGGCGCTGAGCGAGGTTTGTTGATTCTACCGCGAGGGGATGAGCAGCGGATCGAAGCGGAAGCTACCACCAGCGGGGACACGATCATCGTTCACCAAGCGGAAGCGGTCGTAGGCGCGGTGCCGGAATCGATCGTCCACCATGTTGCGCGTACCAAGGAGAGCGTGATTCTCGACGATGCGGTAGCGCAGAATCCCTTTTCTGCGGATCCGTACATCCGCCAACGTCACGCGCGCTCCATTCTCTGCTTGCCACTGATCCATCAGGGCAAACTCATTCGTGTACTCTACCTCGAAAACAGCCTGACTCCGCACGTCTTCACTCCGATCCGGATCGCGGTGCTGAAACTGCTTGCCTCCCAGGCCGCAATCTCCCTGGAGAATACGCGCCTTTACGCCGATCTCGAAGAAAACGAAAAGAGGTATCGGGTTGTGGTTCAAACTGCCAATGATGCCGTGGTCAGCGCGGACGAGAGCGGTGCAATTCAGTTTGCCAATCCCGCGACCTCAAGAATCTTTGGTTATGAGTCGACGGAGTTGATTGGGAAACCTTTGACCGTACTAATGCCGAAATCCTTCGGGAAGCTGCACGAGAATGGGTTCAGACGCTACTTGGCGACCGGCCAGCGGCATATCAACTGGAAAGGCACCGAGTTTACCGGCCTGCGCAAAAATGGACAGGAGTTCCCGGTGGAAGTCTCGTTTGGAGAGCTGAGCAAGGAGGGGCATCGGGTATTTACCGGCTTTATCCGCGACATCAGTGAAAGAAAGCAGGCGGAGGAGGCACAGCAAGCTTTGCAGATGACGCAAGTGGAGCTTGCCCGGGTTTCCAGGCTGACAACCATGGGCGAACTGACAGCGTCGATAGCCCATGAGGTCAATCAACCTCTGACCGCCGTAACCAATAACGGCAACGCGTGCTTGAGACTGCTCGCTGCTCGTAATCTCGAACCTGAAGTTCTGCGTCGGGCTCTCGAGGAAATCGTTGCCGATGGTACTCGCGCAAGCGCTGTCCTAGCTCGGATCCGCGCATTCATAAAGAAAACGCCTGCCGAAAAGAACGAATTTGACCTAAACGAGGTGATTCAGGAGGTGCTGGCCCTAGTTGGTCGCGCGCTTGATGAGAATCGAGTCCGGCTCGAACGCCAATTGACCGACGCACTTCCGCTCGTGCTGGCCGATCGCGTCCAGTTGCAGCAGGTCCTGCTGAACTTGATCGTGAATGGCATCGAAGCCATGACTGCGATAACAAATCGACCTCGGCTACTCTGGGTGGAATCCCGGATCGAAGAATCTGGGGACATACTGGTTGCGGTACGCGACTCGGGCACTGGCCTCGATTCAAAAGCAGATCGCGTCTTCACTCCCTTCTTTACAACCAAAGCGAACGGTATGGGGATGGGTCTACGCATCAGCCGCTCGCTGATTGAAGGTCATGGCGGACGGCTCTGGGCCGCGCCCAATTTCCCCCACGGCGCTGTGTTTTCCTTCACCCTGCCGGTAGCCGCCAAGAGTCCCTTATGACTGGCGCCCCCGTCGTCTTCGTTATTGATGATGATCCATCAGTACGTTCTTCGCTCAAGTTTCTCATCAGCACCGTAGGTCTGCAGGTTGAGACCTTTGACTCGGCTGACAGCTTCTTGCAAAGAAAACCGCCAGATGTGGCCAGTTGTCTTGTGCTCGACGTCAGATTACGTGGATTAAGTGGACTTGATTTTCAGGGCGAGCTTGCAGCGAGAAACATTCATATCCCGATAATCTTTATCACCGCCCACGGTGATATTCCAATGAGTGTTCGCGCGATGAAGGCTGGGGCTGTCGAATTCCTTACCAAGCCGTTCCGAGACCAGGATCTCCTGGATGCCATTCGCATCGCACTGGAGCGAGATCGTGCCATGCGCGAACGGGAGCACGAAATAGCAGAGCTGGAACAGCGCTTTCACTCGCTGACTCGCCGCGAGCAAGAGGTGATCTCCATGGTCGTTTCGGGCATGCTCAACAAGCAGATTGCTGGTCAACTCGGAACTGCAGAAAATACCGTGAAGGTTCATCGGAGCCGGGCAATGGAGAAGATGCACGCGCAATCGCTCGCCGAACTCGTGAAAATGATCGAAAAGCTTAAGGGCGTCTCGGCCTCGTAAACGAAAGCATTACCCGCAGTCTCCTTTCTGTGACGGTAGATCTACCAACGCCCCATTAGATTCCTTCTCATCTGCGAATAGTGTGAGTTGAGAGGGAATTCAGAGTGGCAAGGAATTTCATTTCCGTAGTTGACGATGATGAGTCCGTCCGCAGGACCACAACACGACTGATCGAATCTTTTGGCTTTCGAGCGGCTGCGTTTGAATCGGCCGAAACGTTTTTGAGATCCCGCCTACGGGACGATACCTCGTGTCTCATCGTTGACGTACAGATGTCGGGCATGAATGGACTGCAACTCCAAAGCCACCTGGCTGCTGAGGGCTCCGGCATTCCTGTCATTTTCATCACCTCTTACGACGAAAGAGAATCCCGTCGGCGAGCAATGGAAGCCGGTGCGATCGCATTCCTAGGCAAACCCTTTAGTGACGAGCAGTTACTCGAAGCCATTCGTTCAGCCTTACACACGACAAAGGCGGTACGGAGACCGCATGACTAGGAGTGAGCTCCGCGTTTGTAGTTTACAGAAGGCCTCTGGGGAGTGAGTTATGGAAAATGTCAACAGAGTTCCGTCAAGTGAACAGAATTGCGGCGATTATAGATTTGAACAAATCATAGGCAACAGCCCTGCTCTGGAATCTGTACTCGCGGAGGTGGAACGAGTGGCACCGACCGATTCCACCGTGCTGGTTCTTGGAGAGACGGGTACAGGTAAGGAGTTGATCGCCCGCGCCATTCACCAAATGAGCCCACGCTGCGGGCGTTCCTTCATCAAGCTCAATTGCGCAGCCATTCCTTTCGACCTATTGGAAAGCGAACTGTTTGGGCACGAGAAGGGCGCTTTCACCGGAGCGGTCGCGCAGAAGATTGGCCGTTTCGAAATGGCGGACAGCGGGACGCTGTTCCTCGATGAAATCGGAGACATTCCGCTGGCACTACAGCCTAAGCTGCTGCGGGTCCTCCAAGAGAGGGAGTTCGAGCGTCTGGGAAGCGGCCGGACGCATCGCATCAACGTCCGTCTGATTGCGGCGACACATCGCGATCTCACCGAGATGGTGAAGCGGAAAGAATTCCGCAGTGATCTCTACTACCGTCTAAACGTCTTTCCCGTCGTCCTGCCGCCATTGCGGGAGCGCCGCCAAGACATTCCACAGTTGGTCTCACATTTTGTCGAGATTTTTGGCCGGCGAATGGGTAAGCGGATTAACGATATACCGGAGGAAACGCTGGATGCGTTCGCTTCGTATTCTTGGCCTGGGAACGTGCGGGAACTTCAGAATTTGATCGAACGTGCCGTGATTCGGTCAACCAACGGAGTGCTTCCAAATCCTTTGCCGATATCGGACAAGAATCCGGTGAAGGTAGCTCCTGCACCCGGCACGTTGAGCGATTCTACACGAGCCCTGATCTTGCAGACACTGCAGGCGGCAGGTTGGGTTGTCGGAGGACCCCGTGGTGCAGCCGCCCGGCTGGGACT
>DAIQBK010000048.1:0-15869 GCA_036781205.1 Myxococcaceae bacterium | reverse complement strand
CTGCCAGCCGCCGGCTGTCCACCAAAGTTCGCATTTTCATCGAGCACCTGGAGAAGACTTTCGCGCTCTGTTCCCAATTCAACCCACGACCCAGCTAAGACTGTGGAGGGATGCTCGGCCATAGAGATCAGTACATGACGGTCGTGCAAGCGTTTGACGGCATCATCGGCGCGCTCGCACACGACCCTTCCGGGTGGCCCATGCGGGCCGATTCGCCCGAGCTTCTTCCGATGCTACTGACGCGCTAATATCCAACCGCGTGCGGCGGCTCAGACCGCAAGGGGACTCGCTCGAGACCGGCGGGGTGCAGGGATGACGCCCGAGCATTGGGAGGAAGTGAAGCGGATCTTCGACGCTGCACTCCAGCAAGACGCTGTTTCGCGAGGCAACTTCCTCTCCCAGGCATGCGGCGGCAATGACGAGTTGCAGAAGGAAGTCGAAAAATTGCTCGCCGCCCACGAGCAGGCCGGAAGCTTCATGACGGTAACCACCACGCATCCCTCCTCAGCCACGGAGTCCACGGCTACGGCCTCGAACGCCGACCGGTTCTTAGGGCGCGTTCTGTCGCATTATCGAATCGAGACACGGTTGGGGTCGGGTGGGATGGGCGTTGTCTACCGAGCGACGGACCTCAAGCTCGGTCGGGCGGTGGGAATTAAGCTCTTGTCGAGACAATTTGCCACCAGCGATGACGCCAAGGCTCGATTCCTGCGCGAGGCGCGGGCCGCAAGCGCTCTCGACCACCCGAACATCGGAAGTGTTTACGACATCGCCGAGGAAGCCGGCGAGCTGTTCATCGTGATGGCGCTCTACCAAGGGGAAACTCTGAAGCAGCGGCTGGAGAAGGGCAGCGTTCCGCTCGCCGAAGTGACGGAAACCGTTCGCCAGATTGCATTGGGACTTCAAGCGGCGCACGGCGCAGGCGTCATCCACCGCGATATCAAACCGGCGAACGTGCTGATGACGCACACCGGAACCATCAAGATTCTCGACTTTGGCCTCGCCAAAATGGTCCAGGACTTAGCGCCGGAAAATGTCACTCGGGCCGGCGAAGTGCTGGGCACGCTTCTTTACATGTCACCCGAACAGGCGCGAGGCCAGATGGTCGACCGGCGAACCGACCTGTGGTCGCTGGGAGTGCTCGCCTACGAGCTCATCGCCGGCGTTTCGCCCTTCCACGCTGAGTCCGATGCCGCAACCGCTGCCCGCATTCTGCATGACGAGCCGCCTTTGCTGACTGCCGTACCCGGCATTCCAGGTTGGCTGGCCGAGCTCATCGCGCAGATGCTCAAGAAGGACCCAGCGCAAAGGCCCCAGAGCGCGAGCGACGTGCTCAGTCGACTCAACGCAACGAGCATTGGTATTGCTTCCACCAAGCACAAGTTTCGGCGCATCCTGATCGCCGTCGCGGCCGCGCTCGCCGCGTGCGGGCTGGCCGTCTATCTCGCGCGGCGCGAGGCACGGATCCGCTGGGCCAGGGAGAAGGCGATTCCGCAGATCGCGCAGCTCGTCGGGCAACACAAATTCGCCGCTGCCTTCTCGCTCGCGGAGCAGGCCGAGCGGGCCGCGCCGAGCGATCCGGTTCTCGCCAGACTCTGGCCCGAGATGTCTCGCCTCGTCGACGTCGAGACGGTCCCGGCCGGTGCGGACGTCTACGTCAAGGACTATGAGAGCCCGGACGCTCCGTGGATGCACCTCGGGCAGTCACCGCTCTCCCGCGTCCGGCTCCCACTCGCCTTCTTCCGGTGGAGGATCACCAAGGACGGCTTCGTCCCGCTCGAGGCGGCAGCGTCCGGCAGGGCGGGCTGGGCGCTGAATTGGTTCAGGCCGATCGGGAGCGTCAGCTTCACACTGGACAGGCCGGAATCGGCCCCCGCGGGAATGCTGCGCATCCCGAGCGGACAGGTCGAGGGGGACCGTCGCCTGCCGCCCGTAGAGCTGCCGGACTACTTCATCGACAAGTACGAGGTTACGAACAAACAGTTCAAGCAATTCATCGAGGCGGGAGGTTATCGAAAGCCCGAGCTCTGGAAACACGCGTTCGTCAAGGATGGTCGCGCACTCTCTTGGCAAGAGGCGGTCGGCGGCTTCCGGGACCGAACGGGCAGGCCCGGCCCAATGAGCTGGGAATTGGGCGACTATCCCGAGGGTGAGGGTGACCTTCCGGTCACCGGCGTGAGCTGGTACGAGGCGGCCGCCTACGCCACCTTCGCCGGCAAGTCGCTGCCGACGGTGTACCACTGGAACAGGGCAGCGGGGATCTGGGCCACCGAATACCTTGTCCCCGCCAGCAACTTCTCCGGGGTGCGGCTGGCCGCTGTCGGCAGCCATGCGGGGCTGGGCCCCTACGGGACCCACGACATGGCCGGGAATGCGAAAGAGTGGTGCTGGAACGCGGTGGGCGACCAGCGCTACATCCTGGGCGGCGCCTTCGATGAGCCGGCATACATGTTCGGCGACCTCGATGCGCAGTCGCCTTTCGTGCGGTCCGCTCGATCCGGATTCCGTCTGGTGAAGTACATCGAGGAGGAGAAGGTCCCGAAGGCGGCCCTGGATCCGCTCCCCCTGCGCGAGTGGCGAGACTACGCAAAAGAGAAGCCGGTCCCGGAGGACGTCTTTCGAATCTACAAAAGCCTCTTTGCCTATGACAAAGCGCCGTTGAATTCCGTCATCGAAACAATCGACGATGGCAGCGAACGCTGGCGCAAGGAGAAGGTCAGCTTCAGCGCGGCCTACGGCAACGAGCGGGTCGTCGTCTACTTGTTCACGCCCAGACGCGTTGCGCAGCCGTACCAGCCTGTCATCTACTTTCCCGGCACGTCCGCCTTCGTTCTGCGTTCCAGCCAGCATCTGGGCGGCCTGCAGCTGCTGTCGTTCATCGTCAAGAGCGGTCGCGCCCTGTTGTTTCCCATCTACAAGTCGACCTACGAGCGAGGCGACGGACTCACCGACGACAATCCCGCTCCGACCACGGCCTACCGCGATCACTTGATCCAGTGGTCGAAAGACCTCGGGCGGACGATTGATTACATCGAAAGCCGCAGCGATCTCGACCAGGGAAAGATCGCTTTCTACGGCCTGAGCACGGGAGCAGAGATCGGGCCCACCCTCGCGGCGGTGGAGGATCGCATCAAGGTGGGCATCCTGGTCGGCGGGGGATTGATGCGACAGAAGGCGCTGCCGGAGGTCGATCAGATCAATTTCGTCTCTCGCGCACGCCAGCCGATGCTGATGGTGAACGGGCGCTACGATTACCTGCTTCCCCTGGAGTCAGCGCAGTTGCCGATGTTCCGGCTTCTGGGAGCGGCTCCGAACGACAAACGCCATGCGATCTTCGAGACCGGCCACATGCCGACGGGGAACGCCATGACGAAGGAGATTCTCGACTGGCTCGATCGCTACCTCGGCCCGGTGCACTAGAATGTGTGAAGTCGCTTGGATGCAGGCGCACTACTGCGGGTTGGATGGCGCGGCATTCCCTCTGGTAGTTTCCTTCGATCTTCTGGCGAGCAGAAGTGATGGCCCCCCATTGGCGGCGATGGCGTGATCCTGGTTTTACGCCTCTGGGGCTTAAGCAGCGGCTTCGAGGTTGCAAACAATCTGGGTCAGGCGCTTTCAGGCCACCGGACATGCACATGGCGGAACCGGGCAGAAAGTTCAGACGGAATGTTGAAGGTCATGACGCGAGCTGATCCAGACGGGTTAATCTTCACGAGAAGCTGACCCTGTGAAAACGATTCCGGCTGAAAGTGCCGCACTCTTTCATTGGACGCGAAAACGCGTTTCTCCTCAAACGCGACGATCAAGAGTCGCTGGCGCCTGAAGAATCCGTAGAACTGCGGCACTGCCAGGTAACGCGAATCATCGGACCATACGAAACTCGGATTACATCGTTCAATGTGCGGTCCACTGGAGATGCAAAGTATTCCCCATGTGGGATTCCCCATCGTCAACTCATAAGCGGGGTCGATCTGCGCAACATGCTTCCCATCGGGCGATTGAGCGCGATAGAAGCGCCGCCAAATGGGAAGGTTATAGGGCCACTCAGCTTCTGTCATTTGCCGCCTAAAACTATGACGCGAAACCGGTGACGGTTTCGGCGGCGCGTCGCAAAACTGTCCACGTTTTAGCTACGGACTTCCGGTAATATAATTCTCGAGGTGCTTTATCATAAATTCTCGCTCAGAGATGATGGCTTTAACCGCATCGCCGATCGAAATTACACCGATCACTCGGTCGCCTTCTACGACTGGTAGATGACGGACATGCTTGTCTGTCATCAGCGCCATGCACTCTTCGACGGAGTGTTGCGGACCAACAGTAATCACCTCTGGGCTCATGATTTCCTTGACGGCGATTTCCCGGGAAGACTTTCCTTCCAGAATGACCTTCCTGGCGTAATCCCGTTCCGAAAAAATGCCCTTCAATTCATCCCCCTCGAGCACTAATAGCGCCCCGACATCCTTTTCGGCCATCACTTGGAGGGCGTGGTAGACGAGGGTCGCAGGTGATACCGACCAGACTTTGTGTCCTTTCCCTTGCAAGATTTGAGCGACGGTTGTCATTGTTTCACCCCTCGGTTACCGTGTTTGCGCGATAAAATACTTGTTTCCATTTCGCGGCGCGCTTAGTTCGTTCCTACCTTCATTGAGATCGAAACGTTAGGGTCGATCGGGATCCGGTCTTTCCAGTCTTGAGGTGTGCCGGTTCGGTTTGTAGCCAGTTTCTTGGTCATGGCTATGAGTCCATCATTTTTTTCCCAACCGTACAAATCCTCCGGCAACCAGCGACCTTCGGGTTATGAGGCCGGGGTCGCGCATCGAGCAGACAGGCGTCATTGCTGGATTCTTCTGGGAGTTCCCAGAGTTGTGGCCAGGGCACAGTCCACGAGAGTCCACTAGAAATGACGTGATTCCCCTGGTCATATGACCACTATAGGTGCTCTACAACAGATGCTGGGTGCGAGATCACCAACAGTTCTTACCGTCGTCGAAGTTGCTTGGCCGAGAGGCGCCGTCGAACGACGTTCCTGCGGCCCGAGAGTGGCTCAACCTGGATCAGAAAGCGATTGGGATAGATTAGGAGGACTCGGGGGCTCTAACGCACCGGTCGAAAAGCCCCAACGATGGTCCCGTCATGACCGCCCACCGTATCATAGGCAGTCGTGTCGGTTTGCTCGTTAAGCAGCCACTCCGCGGCTAGAGCGTCCTGCGGCACTGTACCGTCGCACTCTGCTGAAGGATTGAACAGGCACGTTTCCGCCCGAAACAAACTGTCTATTTCATCGCGGCCCAACGCGCGATTCCAGAGTCTAACCCGAGCCATCCCGCCCAGCCAATAGCTAGAGTTGGCTCTGCCTTCCCGCGTGCCGACCCGAAGGGGTGCATTCCCGTGCTCCGGGGTGATCACGACGGGCTCTTGCGTGCCCGGCCAGTACCCGACGCTACACGGCCTACCCTCCAAGTGAACACCGGTTATGCCTCGGTAGTTGGCGCAATGTTTCAATTCACTATTCTTGTAGATCGCCGTCAGGTCGTTACTTTCATTGTTCGCATCATAATGAGCTACGCCAACGACGTGAATCCACTCCCCGGGCTGGACCGGCTCCTGAAAGTAACTCCCCACGCCTTCGTTCTGCGTTCGGCCCACCGGTGTGCCTAGGTTGTAGACATAAAAGCTGATCCTGTTCTGTCTCGGGTTGCGCGCGGCGGGGTCGGCCACCGGACAGCTCGGATTTTGGCTGTACATCCTAAATACCCACTCTTGCTGTGCGGACGGACCTGATCCTTCACCTTTGCCGAGCCAGTGCACGAATTTTTGGCAAACATCGGACCCCTCTGTTTTGGGGAACGTCAGCACACTCGGCTTCATCCAAACCGATACCGTCAAGCCCCCTGGCGCGACACTGAAATCCGTACTGTCTCCCATTTCGACCTGGCTCTCGTTGCCATCGAAGTAGAGGTATGACTGGCCGCGGGCACGAGATGCCATGAACGTCGTCAACAAAACGAAAGTGACGCGCATTAGATTGCTTACCCGTGATTTTGTCTTGCTCATGCTTGCTTGCCTCCTAAAGCCTGTAACGCCTGGCCCTCGTCTCTATTTAGGAAGATCGGAAACGGAAGGGAAAAGACGACAAGATGCGACAGCACGATCTTCAAGAATGCGTTAGCGAGCTGCATGCCAGCGTTTGACGAGGTCGTGTGCAGCAGGGAGCCATTCTGGAAAATCGAAGGAGAAACCGGCCTCGACGAGACGCCCGGGAATCACACGCCGGCTCTTGAGGATAAGCTCCGTGTCGGTTTCCAGGAAGAAGGCGCCGATCTTGGCCATCCACTTTGCTGCGGGCAGTCCCACTCTGGTTCCCCAAGCTTTTCGCAGTGCAGCCATGAACTCTCGTTGCGGCAAAGGGCCCGGGGCCGCCACGTTGACAGGTCCTTCGATCTCGTCCCGCTCGATCAAGAACTCGACGACACGTACAAAATCATCCTCGTGAATCCATGACACGAACTGATTCCCACCGGCGATCGTGCCGCCAAGACCCCAGCGGGTTAGGCGCAGGAGCAGATCAAGGATTCCTCCGCGTTCGGGGCTCATCACCATCCCGGTACGAAGCGAGATCCTCCGGGTTCGCGGTGTGTTCGCCTCCGCTTGCGCTCTTTCCCACGCCTTGGCGATATCGATGCTGAACCGCCAGTAGCGGGGCGCATCGGGTTCTTCCCCTCCCACAACGCCGGTGGTCTCGTCGTTGGGCGCATCGAAGCGATGCGCATAAATTGTAGCAGTGCTCATCTGTAACCAGAGGCGGGGAGGTCGCAACGCTTGCTCGATCGCGATACCGACGGCCGATGTGGAATCCACGCGCGAGTTCATCATCGCCTTGAGATTCACATCCCTGTAACGGCAGTTCACGCTGCGACCGGCGAGGTTAATCACCACGCCGGCTCCGTCGAGTTCGCTGGCCCACGGTCCTAAGGTGCGGCCATCCCAGTGCACCACGCGGGCATCATTGGACTTGCCCCGACTTAGAATGACGACGTTGTGGCCGCGAGCTCGAAGCGAGCGGCTGAGTACCCCTCCGACGTGGCCGGTTCCTCCTGGGATGACGATCTTCATGACTTCACCGTGGTTGCCGGTGCGGTATTCAACGCTTGATCAGCGCCGTCCCTCAGCGAGCGCGATCCGCGCTTCGTGCGACTTGGCGCACCTCCGACCGCATCGACGAGAAGCTGCACGGCTCGCCAAATCCCGGGCAGCTGGATTGTCCAGGCCACCATGGCCCAGCCGAGGTTGAGGTGCTCGAGAGCACGCGCCAATGCGCGCACGCCCGTGTATTCCGCCGACCCGTCCCGTGGGTCGTAGGTCAGACGATCGAGATCTCGCACCGGGTGATCTTCCGCTGCCCATATTTCAAGACCGATGGGTCGCGCACGGAGGATCCACTGCGCGAGCCCACTGCAGGGATCGCAGCCGCGTGCGACGTACAGCTTTGCGCGAACCGGAATGTATGGACGCCAGCGGGGCCACCACGCGCGTACCGCGCGCCGGTACTCGCGCCAACGCGCCCCGTAGCGGGGGCTGAGATCCTGCTGCTCGTCCCAGGCAGCCAGCCCGGCGAAGAAGATGCCGGCCATCACGGCGGCCAGAACGACCCAGGCGCTTCCAAGGAGCAGTCCCCAACCCACCAGCAGGAGTACTTTCGACAGCTGCATCGGATTGGAAACGTAAGCGTACGGTCCGCTGACCACGAGTCTCTTCGGCGGGTCGAACGGCAGCGGCGTCCCGGATCCCCGCTCAACAAACTCTTGAACTGCAGCGAGACCGATCACTCCTGGAATCCAGAGCAATTGAATCCCGATGCTGTTCAGCCACGCCGGCCGAACGAGGAGCTCGTTCCAGCTGCCTCCCGTTAACGAGAGGAGCAGAGCCGGCAAAAGCCCCATCGAGGCGCCGGTGAGGACGCCGCAGAGCAGCGTCGCGCGCCAGGGCAGTTTCCGATCATCCCTGGTCCAACGCCCGAGAAGCTGTCCGGGTATGGCGCACAACCCGAGGGCAATTAGATCCGCGATCACCCAGTGCGGTCCGAGCTGGACCAGTGGAGCGGACGCGGGCATCAGGCACAAATCGACGCACAACAACACGGATGCGACCACCGCGAGGTTCACGCGGGGAAACAAGAGGCCAGGAACAAAACCCCACAGCAAACTCCACCCGATGAGCAAATCCGCGGGAACGCCTAAAAACAGGCCTCCGTCCGCCTCGAATCGCCAAGCACCCGCTTCGATCGCCACGAGATTTGCAGGAACGAGTGACACGAACGACCAGCCGGAGGCGAGCCACGCGCCCGCGGCCTCACGGGCCGAAGGTCGGCGCCAGCTCCAAACGACGAGAACCAGCGTGGTAGGAACCAACAGCGCCGCCCATCGGAGGATCAACGGGGAGCTCATTTTGGGCTCAGGTGACTGTCGATCAGGTATTCCGCACTCAGTCCGACTGCGTAACGCTCCCAGGGTCCGAAGTACCAAGCGGGATCCAGGCGACGCTGGTAGCGCAGAGTCCAGGTTACTCTCGTTCCGCCCGCCGCTGGCTCCCACTGTACGTTCGATTCCTTCCAACTGAGCCAATGAGCAATGTGGCTTGCGTCGGAGATCATGGCGAAGCGGACCAACCCTTCGCCGCGCTCCCTCACTTCGAGGATCAGATCGCCAGGTCGCCCCTCGCCTCCGGCGAAATGAACCACGCGTCGGTCTCCGAGCTGGAGGCCGGCTCCCTGCACCGATCCAGGCGTAGGAAACCCGAGGCGCAGGTACGCCGGCAGAGGCAAATCGAACCGCGGTGTTTCACCGAGGAACAACTCGACCGTCGCCGGATCCAACGCGACGACCTTGGACGCAACCACTGCTTCATCGCGAGGGAAGGAAAGCCGCTCGTCGACGCCTTCCATCGACAGTGGCAGCAGCGGGAGTGCAATCAGCGAATACAGCGCCTTGGGGTAACGGGCCTTCGTTCGCCGGCGAGCGTACTGGATGCTCCAGACCACTAGGAGGGTGATGGCGTAGAAGAGCGGTGCGGCCATCAGGATGCAGATGAATCCTTCGCCGAGCAGGATGCCGGACATCAGCAGGGCCAGAGTTACGCCCTTGAGCGCGATTCCCATCAGGCTGCGCGCCCTGGGCGTGAAAGTGACGATCAGCGCCAAGAGAGTCGGCACTCCGACGAAAAGCGCGGAAGTCTGCTCGAGGTGATGCGAGACGAGCACCCGATAGGCGATACTGCCAACCGCTATCATCGCGATGATGATTGCCAACATGATTCGCGGGGATTCCGAGGGGCGGTCCGCGGAAGTATTTGGAGCGCGGTCCATCGTCTTTCCCCTCAGGCTGTCCGGGAAAGGGGTCCAACACCCAACGCGCCCGGCGAAGGTGGATGCGCGGGAGTGCGTCGACGGATCCTGCTGAAAACATAGAGGTTAAAGAAGTGCATCGAACCGAGGACCAGCAGCACGCCACCGATCCGGGTACCAAGAGTCTCGAACAGCTCAGAGAGCTGCTTCGGGTGGTCCCCGTATCTCAGCGCGAGAGCCACGTAACCAACGTTGATCAAATAAAAACCGACCGCCAGCAGATGATTCACCGAGTCCGCCAGGTCGGCATTACCGCCGAACGCGTCCACCAAAAAAATGCGACCGTGTTTGTGGAGCGTACGCGCGACCCAGACTGTGAGCGCGAGGCTGATGACGAGATAAATGACATAGGTGGCGACGAGGTAGTCTTGCATTTGAATCTCCTTCACAGGGTGAAGCAGCTTCCCTAGAGGTCTTTACAGAACTGGGCTTTGGCGGTTGCGGATCGTCCGGCCCAGCCGCAAAAGGCCTGAGATCCCTAGGGCTTCCAGGCTCCGATGAAACGGCTGAACTCCCAGATGGGAGGGAGCAAGGCGAGGGCAATCCCGGCAAAGAGCAACGGCTCGCGGGAGAGCGGCCGGGCGGTACGCCACGCCTGCAGCATGCCTGTGAAAAATACAAACAAGGTCGACAGCTCCAACAATCCACCCAGGACAGGGATGTAAGTGAGCAGGAGCGCAGGATGCTCCTGCTCGCCCCACCGATAAATCGCATAGAGGGCGATGCTGCAGATGCCGAGCAGGAGCACGCGGCGGGACTCCCGGAGCGGTCGCGCGGGACGAGGTGCATCGAGCCCCGCCTCTCCCCAGTGTCGACGAAGCAGACCGAGAGCGACGAGAGCAATGCTAAGCCCCGCTACCGCCACCAGCATCGGCGTAGTCTCAAACCGGGCAAAGGAGACGATTCGTCCATCGGGGAGCCGCTGCGAGGGACCAAAGGTCAGCGGAGAGATGTCCCCAGCTCGGACGATCCGCGGCGTGAGGGATTGCAGGCCGGCCCAGATCGCCAGCGCGGCGGCCACCACGCTCAAGGCGGAGGCTCCCAAGATCCAGAAGCGCTCGTGGGCTGACAGCTCTTCCGTTCCCGAGTCAAGATTGAGCGCGGAGAGCGCCCGTCGCATCTCAAGCGCAGTTGCGAACCGTCTCTCCGGATTCGGCGCGAGCGCGGTGCGGACGATCCGGTCCAGGCGGCCCGGAAGCGGATCAAAATCTCCCACTGGGAGCTTGCCAGTGACCGCTTGATACAGCACCACTCCCAGCGCATAGAGGTCCGCCCGGGGATCCGGTGGAGCGCCCCTCAGAACCTCCGGCGCGAGATAGTGAGGCGTTCCCAGCGCCACTTGCGCTGCGGTCAATGTCCAGCCTGGCTCATCGGGCCGCGCCAGTCGGGCGATACCGAAATCCGTTATCTTCACGTTGCCGGCCCTGTCGAGCATGATGTTCTCTGGCTTGATGTCGCGGTGAATCACACCTTCTCGATGCGCGTAGGCCAGTGCGTCGCAAACCTGCACTCCAATCTCGATCGCCCGCTGGGTCGGGATGGGCAAGCAGGCAGAGAGGGGTTGCCCGTCCACGTACTCCATCACGATGTAGCTCTGCTCGCCCTCCTCGCCGAAATCATGGACCTGCACAATGTTTGGATGCGACAGGCGCGCGAGCAGCCGGGCTTCGCGCTCGAACCGTGCCTGAACCTCCGGATCGCCCGCTAAAGCCGATGAAAGAAACTTCACCGCCACCGGGCGACCGAGCCGCAGATGCACGGCCCGAAAAACGGTGCCCATGCCTCCGCCGCCGATTTCCTCGTGCAACTCGAGGACGTTGCCGATCCGCGCGGGCGGAAGCTCGCTTTCCAGGAGGCATTTCGGGCAGGTGCCGCTTAGCCCGGCCGAAAGCTGGATGCCACAGCGCGCGCAGGTCGCTGTTTGCGTACTCATAAACTGCTCACCAGTGTCTCCAGCTCCCCGTCTATCTCCCCCGCGTCGGCGACTGTGTCGGCGACTTCCTGACGGACCAGCTCGCGGAATCTTACCCGGGCGCGGTGAAGGAAACTCTTGAGCTGCGGCACGCTCATGCCGTGCGCCGAAGCGATCTCCGTGTACGATGCCGACGACTCACCCTGAAAGTAGCGCGCGAGCAACTGGAAAGAGCCGCGGCGCGATCCACTCTCGAACTCCAGGCGGAGACGTTGCAGTGCTCGCGCAAAGACGCTCTGGGCCCACGAGCGCTGATATGCCTCGTCGGCCGCAAGCGGTGGATCGTCACCCAGCGCTTGCTCCGCGGTGTCGAAATCCAACGGAACAAACTGGACCGCGCCCCCTCGCTTCTCTGCCGCGGCCCCTTCGCGGAGGTTGGCCAGATGATGGTTCAGCGCGGTCTTCAAGTATCCCCGCAGCCGCCCACGCTCAGGGTCCAGCCGGCCCAAGAAGTTTCGCTCAAGCAGACGGATAGCAAAGCCCTGCACGGCATCCTCGGCCTCGGCGCCAGGCAGGGCCTTGCGGCGCAGATAAAAGTAGAGCGGGCGCCAGTAGATTTTTAGCAGCTCGGAAAGCGTTTCCCGCTGTCGCTCGGGTGAATCGCGACACGATAGGATGCGCGTCCAACGCGTTTGCGGGAACTCCGTCCTACCAGAATCTCCCCGTGGCTCACCCACCGGCTGTGAAGATAGCACCGCAAGCTTTGCGGACCGTGACTTTGGCGAAGATCGGTCCTTGGTGCGTTGCGGTCAGCTCCGCACCGCAGGATCTCCCAGCGAGGATCGCGCGTGATGGAGCGTGGCCGTCCAGTAAAGAACTTTACGCACCAGGGCGCTTGACTCGACCGAGGCGCGATCCTAACCGGACGCCGCCGTAGCGACCCTTGGGGGGGCACATAGCCCCAATGTGAAAGGAGAGACGATGGCCTCAGACAAGTATTACAAGTCCCCGAAGCCTCCTGGCACGCGCGAGGATGATTCATGGTTGAGCGATGAGCAGCTCGCGCGCTGCGCGCCCGCGGAACAAGAGCCCTTCCAGTCGCCCGTCCCGACGCGGATGGTCTCCAACGGCGAATACATGCCGTTTCCACAGACGCAGAAGCAGAAGCACGTGGAGCAGCGAATCCAGGAGCTCGCCGACAAAGTGTGTAAGAAGGTGGGCATCACCCGCCGCGCATTCCTCGGTGGATCCGGGGGAATGGCCGCCGCCTTCCTGGCGATGAACGACGTCTACGGCCAGAAGTTCTTCAAGGTCGACGAACAGGAGATGTTCGACGACGAGGCCTGCGAGGAGAGGGGTCCGCCGGATGACCTCTTCGTCTTCGACGACCAGACGCACACCGTGCGCAACCCGATGGAGGCCGGGCGTGCCCTCCGTGCCATCGCCCAGGGTCCGGGCCAGGCGTCCCTCAACGCGAACCGCGTGCCCGGCGGGTACCGGGTCAATCCCTACAACGGTCTCGCCGGCAATGCTTACGGCCCCGATGAACTGGGCAACCTGTGGACGCCGTGGAACCCGGCGTCCCTGCTCCACCCAGAGCCGCTCACGGCGCTTCTCCATGCGGACTATCCCCCCAACACTGGGGATGAGTTTCACATGACGAAATACATCCAGCGCTTCTTCTTCGAGAGCCAGACCAGCGTAACGATTCTGAGCAACGCGAACATCGCCGTGATCGCGGACCCTGGCACTGGCGAAACGCGGCCTGCACGAAACATTGCGGAGAGCCTGCGAGCAGAGAGCCTCACTGGCTCACAGACGCGCGCCATTTGCGACTGGGTCAATGAAATCGCCGGCTCCCGGCGAATGCTCGCCCACGGCCAGGTCTATCCAGGCGTCGGAAACCTGAGGGATCCGATCTTCGGAGACTACACCCAGTGGCAGATCGACCACGTCAGACCAGATTCGTGGAAGGCCTACAACATCGCGAACGCCGCCAAGACTGACTTCGACCCGAACAGCAACATGACGGTGTGGCGGCTCGATGACGAGGCGGTGGCGTACCCGATCTATCAGGTGATCGCGAACAACCATCATATGCTGCGAGAGCATCCGGGCTTCTTTAACATCTGCGTGCACAAAGGGCTCGCCGCGAGCTCGCCGCAAGATCCGCAGCACGGCATGCCCACCGACCTGCCCAAGGCAGCAACCGACTGGTCGCAGTTCAATTTCATCATCTACCACTCCTGCATCCGGCCCAGCTTCTACATGCTCCGGTCCCTCAACGACATTAGAGGCGGCAGCGTGCGGACCGACACGCACGGCCATACCGTTCCAAACATCGAATGGAGCACGCAGTTCGCGCAGATCTGCGCTGGCCGTGACGCGAGGTCGCCGCACCGGCTATCCAATGTGTATGCGGAGCTCGGGACCACGTTCGCATCGATGGTGGTGACCTTCCCAACGGTGCTCGCGCACCTGATGGGCCAGCTCCTCTATTACATGGGCTCCGACCACATCGTCTTCGGTTCCGACTCGCTCTGGTATGGCGGACCGCAGTGGCAGATCGAGGCACTGTGGCGCTTCCAGATCCCCGAGGAGATCCGTGAGCGGTGGCATTATCCGGAGATCACTGAGCAGGACAAGCGGAAAATCCTCGGTTTGAACAGCGCACGCCTGTATGGGCTCCAGGGAAGGGAAGTCCGCGCTGTCGGACAGTGTGGCAGCGCATACAACCCCTTGCCGGTCGACTACCCGTCACGAATCCCCAATAGCCTCACCCAGCTGCTGAATAGCGTTGACGGCTACGTTCTCACGATGAACTTGCCCAACGACAACTTCACCAAGGCGCGGAAGCAATACGCCGAGATGCGGGGACTGCGCAGCAACGAGCGCTCCGGCTGGATCCGCACCCGAACCTAACGCTGAGAACCATCGATGCCGATCCGAGATCGGGCAGGGGTCGACGCGCGAACGCGAGCCGACCTCTACATCCCGCGGAAGCGGTGCTGAAAGGCGCTCGAGACGGGCAGCACTTCACTGCGGCCTTTGAGCGTCAGCCAGTGCTTCCCCACCTCGTCGCGGCTGACGCGATCGACGGCGGCGGCCCGCACGATGACGCTGCGGTGGACCTGCCAGAACACATCCGGATCCAGCTCTTCCAATAGCTCGCGCAGCGACTTGCGGATGATCGCTTTATCGCCGCCGGTGAGCACCCGCGTGTACTTGTCCTGCGACTGGAAGGCCAGCACCTCGTCGAGTGGGTAGAGTCGGACGGTGTCGCCCACGCTGGCGGTGATCCAGCGGAGCGACTGTCGCCGGGACGGCCCCAACTCGGCGCGTAGTCGGGCCAGCAGGACATCCAGATTCGGCGGAAGACTCGAGGAGAGCGCCCCGCCTAGGCGGGACTTCAGCCGATCCACCGTGGCCGCCAGGCGATCGCGCCGCACCAGCTTGAGCAGGTAGTCGGTCGCCCCTTGCTCGAAGGCCCGGACGGCATGCTCGTCGTAGGCGGTCACGAACACGACGTGGGCCCCTCCCCCCGCCGGCGGCCGCTGCCACCTCCAAGCCGCTCAGACCCGGCATCCGGATATCCAGGAACACCACCTGCGGCTGCTCACGTTCCAGAGCTTCCAGAGCTTCCAGCCCGTCCGAGCAGCTGGCGACGACACGGCACTCCGGCCAGAGCTCGCCGAGCAGGGCGACCAGGGCTTCACGCTGGGGCGCTTCGTCTTCGGCAACTAGGACGCGGAACGAGTTCGGAGGGCAGGCGCAAATCTAACGACCCGCCTCGGCTCCACTCGCCCTGAAAAATTTCACGACAGGCGTGCGAATTTCAGCCCAAGCGGGAGACCCCGTCCACACTCAGATCGATCAGCCTCCAGCGACGCTTCCACCGACCGCACATCCACAGAGGTGTCACGGTGCGGGGGCGGGAGCTCGGACGAGAATCGATTTGTCGTCGGCATCGGATCGCAAAAGATGTCACGGGGCTGGCTATAAATCGAGAGAAGTATCCGACGTCCAGCTTCGCCAAAGATGTCACGGCCGCATCCCATCGATCTGATGGTCCATTGGCCGCCAAATGCGGACTGGAGAATCGAAAAGATGTCACGGATTTTCCCTCTGAGCAGCATTGCAAAGATGTCACAAAGACGAGGGCAATTTTGCGAGCTCTACACGGCACTCGATCAGAGTCTACTTTTGCCGAAGATGTCACAGGACCCGATGCTCCACTAGCCCGATCCCACTTTGAGGTTTCGCAAAAGATGTCACGGACACATCGGCGCATGAAGGTCTGGCACTTTGCGTATTCGAGTGCCAAAACCGCTCAAGATGTCACGGCGACGATCTACGCCGAGCCCACGGTCCCGCTTCAACCACATTGCATCAATCCGTCTTCGGCAGAGGGCGTTTGCAGGGCTGCTGGACGTCCTGTCCAATGACGGTCTCCGCAATGCAGTTCGAGGCTTCAAGCCGGATTGAAATCCTAAAAAATCGAAAAGCGCCGCGAGCTGAGAACCCGTGACGCTTCCCGTTTCTAGTTGCGGGGGC
>DAIQBK010000047.1:1916-16011 GCA_036781205.1 Myxococcaceae bacterium | reverse complement strand
GGGGCCTGTCGCCGAGATCGCGGCCATGACCGGAACCGACGTGGCCACGTACACGCGCGAGAGGCCGGGCATGAGCGCGTTCGCGCTCGAGGACGGCGTCGTCTACCACGCCTATTCCGCCTATGCGCGCGGACTGGACGGCCTCTGGGGCATGTACCAGTGGCTCGACCGCGCACCCAAGGGGCGCAACGAGACGGGCGTCTGGTGGCGCCGCCACGACGAGTACAACCAGGGCTGAACGAATTTGAAAGGAGAGAGAACCGATGTGTCCTGCCTGCCTGACAACCTTTGCACTTTTCGCCATTGGTGCAACTTCGACGGGGGGAGTCGCGGCCTTCGTCGTGAAAAAACTTCGTTCCAATACCCGCGGTAAGAATGCTGTCCCGACAACCCAAACCGAAAGGTCATTCTCATGAACATCGCAAACAAAACGGTCCTAATCACTGGGGCTAATCGCGGTATCGGCCGGGCGCTCGTCGACGAGGCCCTCAGACGGGGCGCGAAGCGAGTCTACGCAGGAACGCGCAGCGGGTTGCAACACGCCGATAAACGTGTAGTGCGATTGACGCTGGACCTGACCAATGCCTCGCAGATCGAGCGGGCGGTTGGCGCGGTCGAAGCCCTCGACGTCCTCATCAACAACGCCGGCGTCGCTACCTTCGATGACCTGAGCGACACCGCCGCGACTGAGAAGATCTTGGCTGTCAATCTATACGGCACGTTCAACGTAACGCGCGGCTTTCTGCCTCTGTTGACGCGCTCCAAAGGAGCGATCATCAACATCATGTCGACTACGGCCTTCGCCGCCCTACCGATCATACCCGCTTACTCTATTTCGAAGGCGGCATTGTTTTCCTTGACGCAGTCGCTGCGAGCCCAATTGGCCCGCAAGGGCGTCACGGTTCATGGAGTCTTCGCGGGCCCAGTGGATACCGACATGAGCCGCGGCTTCGATGTACCGAAAGCTTCGCCCGAGTCCGTGGCGCAAGCCATCTTCGATGGCCTCAAGGAGGGAGAAGAGGACATTTTCCCCGACTCTGCTTCGCAGACCATCGCCGAGAGCTGGCGCACCAGTGCCGCGAAGGCACTTGAACACCAAAACGCAGCCTTCGTGAAAGGGGAAGGGTAAGGGAGAGAGACATGGAAATGGAATCGGAAAGAGATAAAAAGAGTCGTGCAAGTTTGCTGGAAAAGGAGAAGGGGACTCACCCGAAAGCGGGACCAGCTCACTGCACAGATTCGGGAAATGCCTTGGGTTAAGATTGAAAAGGATTACGTGTTTCAGACTGCGGAAGGGAAAAAGACTCTCGCAGAGCTTTTCGATGGCAGGAGCCAGCTCCTGGTCTATCATTTCATGCTTGGGCCGGGTTGGGGTGAGGGTTGCCCAAGCTGTTCATTCTGGGCTGATCATTTCAACGGACTTACCCACCATCTCCCGCAGAGAGACGTCACGTTCAAGGTCATTTCCAGGGCTGCCCTGAAAGATATTCAAAAATATCAGAAAAGAATGGGCTGGAGCTTTGACTGGGTTTCCTCTTCGGAAAGCACTTTCAATCTCGATCTCGGAGTTTCAAGCGGAAAGGACGATGAATCGCCCGGTATAAGCATATTTGCTCGCGAGGGAGACGATGTCTTTCATACCTATTTTACCACCGGTCGTGGTATTGAGGTGCTGAACTCCACTTACGGAATTCTCGATCTCGTGCCTAAGGGACGAGATGAAGATAAGCTTGAATGGCCGATGGCATGGGTCAAGCGCCATGACGAGTACGCGAAATCAAAAGGCAATGCTGTAGCCTCGGGAATTCGAGACTCAGGGCATCGATCGCCCGGAATGAGATTGGCCCGAGCGTTAAATTTAGTGCCGGTTCCCTGGTGTCTTGCTCGCTGGGGCGTTTTCCCCGACCCTGTTTCGCAGACCCTGGCCGAGAGCTGGCGCACCAGCCCCGCCAAGACGCTGCGCCACCACGACAAGTGCTAGCGGGCGCCCACGGCCCTTGATGCGATCGGACATCGAAGTACAGCGGAAAAAGAATGGTGGGCGAGCCTGGAGACACCGCTTCGAGAAACCGGGCGCTAGTTGGCTTTGGTTGGGGCGCCGCCGGCGACCTCTGCAGCTCCGCAAATTGTGCTTCGATCTTCCTTTACCTCCCCGGAACTGCCGTGGCAGGCGAGCCTCCGATCACTTTTTCTTTGAGGCCTCGTAGCGGGCCTTGGTCTCGGCGTTCATCGGGTAGAGGCCCGGTAGGGGAACGCCGCGGTCGACCTCATCCATGATCCATGCTTCGACGCGTTCTTGTTCCGGCGCGGCCGCGAGCACCTCGTCGAGGAGCTTCTGCGGGATGACCACACCGCCGTCCTCATCCGCCACAACGACGTCGTCGGGGAAGACCGCCACGCCACCGCACCCGACCGGCTCCTGCCAGCCGACGAAGGTGAGGCCCGCGACGGAGGGAGGAGCACCGACCCCGCGGCACCAGACGGGAAGCTTCGTCCCAAGCACACCCGCGACGTCGCGCACCACGCCGTCGGTTATCAGCCCCGCGGCTCCGCGCTTTCGCATCCGGGCGCAGAGAATGTCGCCGAAGATCCCGGCGTCGGCGACGCCCATCGCGTCCACGACCGCGATGCATCCCTCGGGCATCGCCTCGATCGCCGCGCGCGTGGACTTGGGCGACGCCCAGGACTCGGGCGTTGCGAGGTCTTCCCGAGTCGGCACGAAGCGCAGGGTGAACGCGCGTCCGACGCGGCGCGGCTGCCCCGGCTGGAGCGGGCGCGTGCCCCGCATCCAAACGTTGCGCAGCCCCTTCTTGAGCAGGATGGTGGTGATCGTTGCGGTCGAAACGTTCGAGAGCGTTTCTACGATCGAGCGGTCAAGATCCAAGGCGGGTGCCTCCCTTCGTTTCAGATGTTGGATGCCGCGGCCAGGGTGTCTCCGGCACCGGTGTGAGCGGCCCACGACCGTCGAACCACGAGAAGAGGTTGTCCACGACCAGCTGGCCCATGATCGCGCGCGTGTGGTGCGTCGCCGATCCGATGTGCGGGAGAACGACGACTTTGTCATTCTCGAGCAGGGCCGGCGGCAGTAAAAACAGCGTTTTGCTTTTGTTCATCGCTGCTCTTATTTCTTCAATTCGTGTTGATTCAGAGGCTGAGGAAACTTGCCCGGTACGGAATAGCTCGTGTCAGTCACTCTTCCCGTTTCCATTACCTCCTTCAATCGGTGCAAATTTGAAGACACTTCTTCGGCCGGGAATTTTCCAATCAGGGCAAGTGCCACGCGTCCTAGTCTGCCGAGAGGTATTTTCATCACTTCGCGGACTTCCGTGTCACCCGCCTTGGATCCAGGGGCGAAGTGGATTTCCCAGTAGGTTCTCAGCGCAGGTGAAGTGACGGTTTCGTAGCGGATCAACTCGTTTGTGCGCTCCTCAGTCACTTTTACCGTCCAGTTCACTCGAATGCCCAGGGGGCCTTGTATTGTCCATCGAGAAGTTGCCGGACCGATCTGCTCAATGGCCATAACGTCCCCCAAGAAGCTCGGCAGATTCTTAAAATCACGATGAAAACTGAAAATCTCCTTTACTGGGCGTTTGATCGTTACACTTGCTTCGATCGTATTGTCGTCCCGCGGCGGTAACGAAGTCGTTTGCATAAACTGTCTCCGATCGGTTGTTCTAGGTGCCGCTATCAAGATCATCGTCAGGATTACAGCACTGGCTACTACTACTACTACTACTACGACTACCAGTCTTTGGCTCTGCCGCGCCGAAGAACCTGTTGCAGTACCTCGTCGATCTCGCACCGGCTTGCCAATACAGAAAATCAGAACCGCGAGCAGACCAGCCGCGACCGTTCCTCCCATAAGTCTCGCTGCGGAGCGATCCACATTATTGCGCCAACTGCATAGCGTTCTCTGCAACGCGTTCAAATTCGGCTGCAGGGAGGAGCCCCGTAATCAATCGTTGGTTCAACAGCCAAGCCGGCGTGCCTTGAACGCCATATTTGTGGCCAATCATCTCGGCCTCCTGCACGGCTGCCGCGGCGCTGCCATCAGCCAGGGCAGCATGCAAACCCGCGAGGTCAATACCCGGCAAAGGAAGTCATACCAGTCCAGCACCGTTCGAGGGTCATTCTGCCGACGCTCACTCATCTTCTCTGCCCTTCTGCCCTCGTGAAGTATCACCGCTGCGCAGCACGAAACCGCGCCGTTGGCCCTGCGCCTCCTCGAGTCTCCTTCGGTTCGATCGCTCCTGCTCCGTCAAGCCGGCCAGGGGCTTCGAAGCGGGTCAGCGCTTCTTCAGCAGCGACAGCGCGCGGGCCACAGCCGACGGGCCCTTCAGCCCCCTCTGCGCGAGCCAGCCGATCACCTTCGGACACCCCGCGACGAGGACGCTGAACCATCCGCGCATGGTCAGCTTGATGAGGCCGCTTTCGATCTTGTAGATATTGAATCGCGTGCAGGGCAACGTCCATGCCAGCTTTCCACGAATGTTCCTCGTTCGACATCATGGATGCCTCCGGATGGCGAGCACTCTCGACGTCAGAGAAGTCCCCTCGGTGGCGGGCCCGTCGCCGGACGCATCGCGCTGCGTTTCATCATGGAAGCGGACTCGCCCTTGATTCCTCCCTGCGCGGCGGACTGTAGTTCGCTGCCGCCGCGCTCTGCTAGGCTGAACGCGATGAAGCGGGAGACAAGGAGGCGTTTCGATGGCATTTCGCAAAGACGTGAAAGGATTTGGAATGCCTTGGGAGGAACAGTATGGCTACGTCCAGGCCGTAAAGGTCGATGACACGATCTACGTTTCCGGTCAACTGAGCCATGATGACCAAGGGAATATAGTCGGGGCTGCCCCGCTCGATGATAGCGGCAAGATCCTCGACCACTCGAACATGGAAACTCAAATGCGCCAAACCTATGCGAACGCGACAAAGATTCTCGGTAAGTTTGGCGCGACCCTGGAGAACGTGGTCGAGGAAGTGCTCTACGTCACCGACATGGATAGAGCGTTCGCCGTTGCTGGCGCGGTTCGCAAGGAAGCATATGGGTCAAAGCAGCCCGAAGTGGCAAGTACGATTCTGGTGACACCACGACTGGCGCTGCCAACGGCTGCGACTACCGGATTGAGGGGCGCGACGTGGACGCCCGCTGGTGGAGCATCACAGCCTATGCGGGCGATTTTTTCCTGATCGACAATCCAGCGAGTCGGTACTCGTACAACATGGCCAATGTCCAACGTGAACCGAATGGAAGGTTCATCATCCGCCTCTCGCGCTCGGAGAAGCAGGGCAACTGGCTTCCGACGGGGAGGGCATCCGCGATCCGAATGTGCCTCCGGCTATACGAGGCCGCGCCGGCCATCCTCGAGGATCCCGGCGCCGTTTCGCTGCCCAGCATCCTCCGGGACTCCTGTTCGTGAAACGCTGGCTGAAGCTGGGGCTGGCCACGCTCGCGCTCGCGGCCGGAGTGCATTTCGCGGTCGTCTGGGCTGCTCCGCGGCTGATTCTTGGCCAGGTGATCTCGGGTGTCTCGCGCAAGGTCGGGATCAACGCAGCCCTTCATGCCCGCAAAGCAACGGCGGCCAGCCGAGATGTGGTGTTACCCAGCCCCGACCTGCTCTACACCATCTGCGCCTTCGATGTTTCCGCGCACCCTATCAAGCTCACCGCCACCGTTCCCGAGGACACCTACTGGTCGTTGTCTTTGTATGCCGACAATACGGACAATTTCTTCGTGGTGAACGATCGGAAGGTGGTGGGGAAATCCGTCACCGTCAACCTGGTAGGGCCGGATTCAGTGCAGACGTCCGCAGAGCCCATCGCTGACGCGCCAAACACCAACGCATCTCAAGCGGCCCTCCTCGTTCGCTCACCCTCCAAACGCGGCATCGCCCTGTTCCGGATCCTCGTGGACCGCGAGGAGCGGCTCGGTGCATTGCGTGAAGTGCAAAAACAAGCGGCGTGCACGAGCCTGTGAGCTGTTTTACTTCGTGTTTCTTGCCTCAAACACGACCTTGCCCACCGGCTCGTCCTTGGGTGTGAATCCATCGTCCACCCTGCGAGTTTCTGAGCTCGTACGCAGGATGCATTGCCCGGTGACGTTCAACGAGGTCATGCCCAAGAAACTGGAGTCCTTGGCGCAAACGATGTTCTGCTTCCCGTTCTGGTAGATGACCGCTTTGCGGGTCGAATCGTAGGAGAGCCCGTTGAGCTTACGCCGCACGACGAGCGGCTCTCGGGAGGGGTAGTCCGAAGGTTCGATCATCACGTCGATCCAGGCGCGCCCGAGCTCGCGGTCCACGTCAAAATGCGCCGTTAGCGTCTCGTGGTTTAATGGCCTCTCGAAAACCGTCTCGCTGACGGCGCCTGCAGCTCCTGGCGCGGGCTCCGCCGAAGCAGCGGGAAGAATCCAGCCACAGACCGTGAACACAACACCAGCACTCAAGACATTCTTGACTATTCTCATGTTTTCTCCTCCCTAGGTAATTGTCTCAGGGCCGACTGGCTCGTTACGCCCCTCGCTTGAGGCATCGTCGCTCTACCCGATCAGTCCCGGGAATCATGGTAAGCCGCTGCCCTACGCGAGGTGCAGCCGTCGGGCGAGGCGAAGGACCCCGGCGAGGAAGGGCTCCAGCACTCTGGCTCGTGCGACGCTGAATGTCGCGAGCATCCCGATGAGCGCGCCGCCCACGACATCGCTGACGTAGTGCTCACCGGTGTAGACGCGCGCCAGTCCGATCAGCCCCGCGAGGACGAGGGCGGGGACGCCCACGCGCTTCGAAACGAGGAACAGCGCCACCGCGACCGCGAAGGCGAACGTTGCGTGGTCACTTGGAAACGAAGGGTCATGCGACGGCGGAAGCAAAAGATTGGCAGGCTGGACGGCGAAGGGACGTGGTCGGTTCCAGATACGAATGAGGATCTGATTGACGAGCAGTGAGCTCGCCGCCCCGATGGCCGCAATCAAGACAAGCCGCTGGCGCCGTTCGCGCTTCGCGTCTGTAGCGGGGAGAAACCAAATCAGGCAAAGCGCGACAAACAGCAGGAAGGGACCAAACCGGCTTAGAGCCACGGACACTATGTCGAGGACGCGCTCTCTGCCTGCCAGCCCGTTGATTGTCGCGAAGAGATCGTGATCCATGGGATGAATTAGCGGAAGGCTCGCGCAAGCAGCGCGCCTAGAACCCGGCTCGCGCCTCGGTGCCCACCCTACGCTCGAGAGCCTCCAGCCGCGCTTTGAGATTAGCGTTTGCGACTCTCAGGGCGTCTATCTGCTTCTTCAGCTCAACCGTGCGCCTCTCCAATGCTTGCGCCGCTACCATCAAGATGCCGTCCAAGTCGCCGGAGGTGATGGTGGTAGGCGTCCCAATGGTTCCGACAGCATCGTGGCCAAACGCGGCGAAGAAATCCTGGGCCACCGGACCGTAGTGGCGGAATTGCTTTGCATCCTGGCCCTTATAGTTCCAACTCGTGACGGCGAGCCCACGGAGCTTGATCAGCGCCTCGTCTGCGTCCACGGCGCGGAAGTTTTCCTTCTCGTTGCGGTCGGAGGTGTATGTGTAAGGAACCTGGCCTTCGATGATGGTGACATCAGCATTACCCAACCGGATTTTGTTGCTGTCGTCAACCACGGCCCCGTTGCCGACAGCAGTGGCGTTCATCAAGTCTGGTCTGGAGACATCCGCCCGATAGCCAATCGCGGTGTTGAAAGTGCCGCTCATGTTGTTGAGGAGGGCGTAGTATCCGGTGGCGGTGTTGCCGTTGCCGGTGATGTTGAACTGAAGCGCGCCGTACCCGCTGGCGCTGTTGTCGCCTCCAGTCGTGTTGTTCAGGAGCGCGTTATATCCGGTGGCCGTGTTGTCGTTACCGGTGGTGTTAAGATACAGCGCCGCGTACCCGCTGGCGGTGCTGTAGCTGCCGGTGGTGTTGTTTTCGAGCGCACTAAACCCGCTGGCGGTGTTGTATCCGCCAGTCGTGTTGTCCCGGAGCGCGGCAAGCCCAGTGGCGGTGTTTAGGCTTCCGGTGGTGTTGCTTTGGAGCGCAGCATACCCGCTGGCGGTGTTGTAGTGGCCGGTGGTGTTGTTCTGAAGGACGCTACCCCCAGTGGCGGTGTTTAGGCTTCCGGTGGTGTTGCTCTGGAGCGCTCCGATTCCGTTAGCGGTATTCAGGACGCCGATTGTGTTGCTTTGGAGCGCTCTGACCCCGGTGGCGGTGTTGTCGCTGCCGGACATCGTAAAGTTACCGGCGCCGCTCCCTAGAAAAGTGTTGGACGTGCCGAAATTGTGAAGGAACGGCACGCCCTCCTTCAAAACAGTGCCCACGGTGGAGTCCGTTGAATCGTGCATCGTGAGGTTGCCTGGGACATCGACGTCTTGCGCTTCTGCTGAGAGAGGCGGGGCGAAAGTGAGAAGTACAGCTGAAAACAAAAGTGTCTTACTGCTCAGTCTTCGCAAGCTCATGTTGGATTCCCCTCCCCAGGAATTAGGCGAGGGGTCGAATTTGGCCTCGCGCAACTCGGCGCCATAGCACCCGCAAGGGGAGGCGCTCAACTTTGAGTGAGCGCCGTTCTACTTCCAGTTGCCGAAGGGCAGAGAAGTTGCTGGTAGTGCGCGAACGGCGCGCGCACAAGCCCAATTTAAGCCGGGTTTCCCGATTTGATCTTCTTCACCTTCACCTTTGCTGCATCACCTGCCGCTATCCCTTCGCCCTCTTGATCCGCACCTCGGCTCCCTTCGTCTGTTGGCTGATTCGCAGCGCTTCTTGGGCGTCGACGCCCTCGTAAAGAACCTTGCCCGCCAGCAGGACGACATAGATAACATCGGCGCGGGTGCCCATGGAGCATCTATGCGGGCCGCAATTGCGGGATGGCCATTCCTCCTCCAGATCAGTTCCGAAAAAATTGTCGAGTCGGCGTTCTTCCTGCCCGAGATCGCCGAGAAACGCTCTGTAATTCAGCAGCGCACACTGTGGCAGCGCGGTCCCGGGACGGTTGTCGATTAGAATCGACTGCTTCTCCCTTGCCCCCAGTGCCGAAACAGAAAGCTGCCGTGGCCGTAAGGCGATTGCGGGCCGTTACCTGCGCCCTTCTATTTGGGCTATCCGGTTCGGCCTTCGCGCATGACCGCGCACTCAATCCGTGCGGTTGCCATTTCAACCGAAGAACTGGCGAGTGCCATTGTCATCGCCCGAGAGGCTGCGGATGCGCCTGTGAACCTGCCAGTTGCGGGAGTCCCCTCGAAGGTCCTGCACTCAACGAGCAACTACCGGCGGCGGCGTGTGGAAAGGAAAGGTGGGCCGTGAAGACGCTGGCCGATCCGGAGGCCGAGAGGGTTAAGATCAATTCGCCTGAGACAACCACGATCGAGGAGTTGTGTGCTCTGCCAGCTCCTGCATACCGGGCTGCGAATCCTCGCTCAACCGTGGAGGAGTCGGTGTTCACGGTGGATGGGTTCCTCGTTGGCTACACACTCGCTGCAGATTCGGACTTCCACGCGGTGATTCGGAACGCGGCGGGGGAAACGCTGATCATCGAGTTCCCAAACCCCGGCTGTCTTCAAGGTTCCAAGGTAATTGAGCAGGCCGTGGCGGCGAGAACGAGATTTCTCCAGCTCATCGGGACGTTGCCCACCGGTCGCTTCGTTCACGTGCGCAAGCTGATCAGAGTCCGTGTCACTGGCGTAGTTTTTTTCGACCGCGTTCACGGTCAAGACGGTGTCGCGCCGAATGGCATTGAGCTCCACCCCGTGATTGGCTTCGAAGGGTCGGAAGTCAGTTCCGCGCAGTAGGCAGGCTCCCCAGGCCGGGACGAAATTGGAAAAGAGACGGCATTGGTTTCTTGCTGCCTAAGCGCTTGAATCAGCGGCGCTTTGGTGCGACCACCGTTCCCACCGCGAAAAAAGATTCCCGGCGTGTCGATCCGGCCCGGGCTCGTTCGTCGTCTGATCGAAACCCACAGGAGGAGCCATGAAATACCTGACGTTCATCCGCCATTCCGAATCGTATCGCAAGTCCCCGCCGCCGCCGGCATTGCTGGAGGCGATGGGCAAGTTTGTAGAGAAATCGTTGAAGGAGGGCACCCTGGTCGACACTGGAGGTCTGCTGCCGAGCAAAGAAGGCGTCCGCGTGCGGCTCGCCAACGGCAAGATCACCGTGACCGACGGCCCGTTTTCCGAGACCAAGGAGGTCATCGGCGGCTGGGCAATCCTGAAAACCGACTCGAAGGCTGAAGCGATCCGGATCGCCACCGAGTTCATGGAGTTGCACCGAAAGTACTGGCCCGGATTTGAGGGTGAGTCCGAAGTGCGGCCGATGTTTGACCCCGGCATGGGCCCCTAGCGCTGGAGCGCTCAGAAAAGGAGCCAAGCGATGAGAGTCATGGTGATGGTCAAGGCGACGAAGAATTCAGAGGCCGGCATCATGCCCGGCGACCCCAGGGCACCGGCCGGCTACGAGAAGCTGTTCGAGGAGATGGGCAAGTTCAACGAGGAGCTGGTCAAGGCGGGCATCATGCTGGCTGGAGATGGGCTCCACCCCAGTAGCAACGGCAAGCGTGTGCGTTTCTCCAGCGGGAAAAGGACTGTCATCGATGGGCCCTTCGCCGAGACCAAAGAGCTGGTCGCCGGCTACTGGATCTGGCAGGTGAAGTCGATCGAGGAAGCGCTCGAGTGGGTTAGGCGCTGCCCCGATCCGATGCCCGGAGAAGAATCGGAGATCGAGCTCCGCCCGGTACTCGAGGCGGAGGACTTCGGCAAGGACTTCACGCCCGAGCTTCAAGCGCAGGAAGAGCGCCTGCGCGCGGAAATTGAGCGGAAGCGGACAACGACAAACGATCAGCGCTGATCATCGCGGCTCTTTTGGGCCTGACGCCGTTCCCAGAGTTTTTCCCCAGGCTTCGACCCCTTTCGCGAACTCATCGGCAAACTGCTTCATCACTTCCTCCGACGCCTTGACCGCTTCCGGCCCCTTGAGAACGCGCTCCAGCACATCGAGCAACGAGGTGATTTCTCTCAGCGCGAGGGTGAAGACGACCACCGCGCCTTCCTTGCCTTGGCGCGAGGTCAGGGCAATCGGGTGATCGTCGCCCAACGTCTGGTGCAGCCGCTGCAGCAGCGCCGCTTCGTCGGCGCGCATCGGCTCGCCGGAATGCTTCTTCAACGCCTGAATGGCTTTCAAAACGTCGGCGCGGTTGCAATCGGCGAAAGTGCGTGGATCGCGCTCCGCAGGCACCTGCACGATCACCGATCCTGGATCTCCCTGCGGCAACTGAAGCCCGGCCAGCTTTTCGTACGTCAGGAGCGCCCCCAGCCGCCACACCCCATACTTCGAGGCTATCGGTTCCGAGAATGCCCTCGCCACCGCACCGTACTGGGTCAATGTGCCTTGCGAGATGTCCTTGAAGCGAGCGGAGACAAAATCCCGTGCATGCCGATATCCAGATTTCTCCGCCAACTTCTGATCGACGATCCGGTTGTAGTAGACCCCGGCCTTCCAAGCTGCCTTCTCGCCTTCGTTCAGGCAGGCTTCGAGCATCTTGGCCGCCTCGATCAGCTCAGGCGACTCCACGATCGGCGATTCCATGCGTTCCCCCCTTCAAAAGGTCAGGTGAAGTTATCCGACGGCCGCGTCCCGTAGGAGCCCATCCTTGCTTCACCCACATCGATCATAAAAAGCTTAGTCAAACCAGCAGCTTGCCGTACTAATGCATTAGTACGCTGCTTTGGAGGGTCCCCACCGCTGAGCGATGTGTTCGACCGCGGGCCACATCAATTCGGCCCAGCGATCGTAGCCCGCGGGCGACGGGTGGAATCCGTCCGGGCAAAAATACTCCGGATGCGACGGCAGCTCGCGCGAGGTAAGCGAGAAGACATCCACCACCGTAAATCGCGGACGCCGGGCAAGCGCATTCAGCCGCTCGTTGATCTCCTGCACTCGCCGGGCAAAGAGTGCGCGAGGCACGCGCAGCGCGAGATCAACGAGCGCTGCGATCGGCGCCTGCGTGAGGTCCACCAGGTTGCTGACCACGATTTCCGCCTCGCTCGCTTCGAGCGCATTGGCGATCAGCTTCAGATTCATCTCGAAGGTTCCGAGCGGAATCATCCGCCAAAGATCGTTCGCGCCGATCGCCAGCGTGATCAGCGCAGGCCGCGTCGATACCGCCTTCTGCACCTGCCCCTGCAGCACCTCGCTCGTCGTCGCACCGCTTCGCGCCAGGTTCAAGATCCCGGCGTTGATTCCCGTCAACTTGAGTCGCCGGAACAATCGCTCCGGATAACCACCATCCGCCTGGCCCCCGATGCCCACGCCGGTGGAGTCACCCAGTGCCACATATTTGAACAGTTTCATCGCCATTCCTTGGATACTAAGCACGGCCCGCGCGCCCCAGGCATTCAGTTCGAATTCGAATCACTCTGTTCGAGGTGGGAGCGGGTCAAGCTGACCGAGGTTTCTGAGATCAAAAACTATAGGCGAAAAAACCGGCGAAGGTCGGCTGCACACGACTCTGCGTAAGTGGGCTATTCGCCGCGTCGCCGAGCAAGTACCTGATCTGCACAAACGCCTGAACCGACCAGTGACGATCGAATGGCACCTTGGCCAAGAGTGTCAGTGAGGTGTCGCGAAAACCGGCGCCGACAAGGAGGATCTGTTCCGGGCAGCCGTCCAGCACCATTACTCTCGCACTCTGAACGGGGCGCTCGCAGCGCTCGCCGAGAAGGAGCAGTCCATCGACCGAAGGCTCATCGCCGCTTTCGACGAATGGCTCGGTCGCTATGTCGAAAATGATCGAAGCCAGCACCCGGGAACTGATCGCGGACGCAGAAAGGCTGACCGGGTCGGTTATGGCCGAAAACGAAAAGCGCTTCGAGCAAGTGGTCGCAAAAGCCATCGCGGGGTCACCGCTGATCGGCGCGTATGCGCCGGCGGGCCTGACGGCACTCCAACTCGCGCGGACTCTCCATGCCACGGCGCGGGGACTCAAGGAGTCGCCGTGTCGCGGGCGGCGTTCGTTGAGAACCTCGAAATTGCCGTGCGAGTGCTCAGCGCTCCGCTAAGGGCGAAAGCCTGATGCGCTCCATCAACAGATTCGGCTCCCGTTCCACAGCAGACGACGTCCTCGCAGGACTCGACCTGAGAGGAAGAACGATCCTGATCACGGGATGCAATTCAGGCATTGGATTCGAGACGGCGCGTGCGCTCGCCGCGAGTGGGGCGCACATCATCGGGCTCGCGCGAACGCTCGAAGACGCGCAGCGCGCCTGCGCCAGGGCCGGCGGATCGACGACGGCGGTCGCCTGCGATCTCGCGGACCTCGTCTCGGTGGATGCGGCAGTGAAGGCGGTACGGGGTATCGGCCGTCCACTCGACGCTCTCATCACCAACGCTGGCATCGCCAACTTGCCGACTCTGCGAGTCCGGTATGGCGTCGAGATGCAGTTCCTCGTCAACCATGTCAGTCATTTCTTGCTCGTCACGCGCCTCGTCGACCTTGTCCCAGACGGTACTGGCCGCATCGTGATTGTCAGTAGCAGTGCAAGCACCGAGTAAGCGCCGAAGGAAGGGATCATGTTCGACAACCTGGACGGCCGCCGCTCCTACAAGCCGTTCACCTTCTATGGACAGTCGAACCTCGCCACGGCGCTGTTTGCGAAGGAACTGTCGCGTCGTCTCGCCGGATGGGGCATCGCCGTGAACTCCCTGCACCCTGGTGCCACTCGGGGTACGAACCTCAACGCCAACCTCGGCCTCCGATTCCGTCTCATCCTCTCGATTGCGCAACGGTTCATGAAGTCAGTTGCGCAGGGTGCGGCCACACAGGTGCTGCTTGCGGCGAGCCCACTTGTCGAGGGTATCACCGGGGAGTACTGGAGCGACTGCCAGGTAGCAGAGGGCAACGCTTTTGGACGATCCCCTTATTGCGCAGCGCCTCTGGACCGTATCGGAGCGGATCGCCGACCTGTCCATCGGCGCGGCAGCCTGAGACCAAAGCGAGCTCCCCGATGCGCACGAGAGCGAGCACCGCATTCGGGTTCGAGTCCTGCGACACGGACTGACTATTTCTTCCTCGCCGCGAGAGCGGCGAACTCTTCCTGCCCGAAGGCCG
>DAIQBK010000047.1:0-1816 GCA_036781205.1 Myxococcaceae bacterium | reverse complement strand
ACTGACTATTTCTTCCTCGCCGCGAGAGCGGCGAACTCTTCCTGCCCGAAGGCCGTCCCTTCAGGTGGCGGCTGATTTCTCGCGGCATCGGTTCGAAACTCGCCCATCCGCGCGCCGATCTCGCGGAACACGCACCAGGCATCAACTGCGGCCGAGTCCAGCTCCGACATGATGAGGAGGGTCGAGCCGGCGGGGCGCCATTTCTCCACCGGTGGACTCATCGTGGCGGTCGAACTAGGAGCGCGGGGGGCTGCCGATATGCGAAACGTTGCTCGCCACGCGGAAGAAGTCGATACGACGCGGCTCGCGAACTATCTCAGGTAGGCGCGCCTCGTAGGCGGCGCGGTAGGGTCGGTTCATTTGCACGGTGGAGAAATTATCGACGTCGAGCCATGTCTCGCACAGCACGATCGTGTCTGGATCATTGGTACTTTGGAGCGCCGTCGCGTTCACGAATGTTGGCTCGCTATGCATGGCGGCGAAGAGGTCGTCCAACAGCGCTAAGAACTCTTTGGTGCAGCCGGGCTTAAGCGGGATGCTTACCAGAATAGTGAAAAACGGGTCTTTGGAAGTCACGGCCGTCTTTGCTCCGATTGCGACTATTTCTTCCTCGCCGCGAGAACGGCGAACTCTTCCTGCCCGAAGGCCGCCCCTGAAATCCCCCATCCGCCCTCAGCTGCCTCGGTGAGCAGCACCCAGGTGCGTCCGGCCTGTCCTGGATCACCGGAGATCTTGGTGACGATTTGGGTGATGTCGGCGACCAATTGCTTCTGTGCGGGCCGCTTCAGCACCCCGGGCGGGGTCAGCACTTGCACTCGGACGGTGCGGGCCGAGCCTGACGCCGCGGTGTTGACCGCGGTCGCTGGCATCCGGTGGATGTACGCTGCCGTGTTGTTCAGGTGTGTCGGACCGGGCTTCTCGACCCCCTCAGCTCGTAGCAACACGAGCGTAAGCTCCTCGCCGAGCTGGCGATCCGTTCCGGGAGGAAAGAGATCCGCGGCGGCATAGACATCGATCATCGGCATGGTCAGTCCTCCTCGCCAGGGAACTTATCTCCGAACATCGGCTGGCCGCTTTTCGAGGCGGCTCGCGTGGCTTCGTCTTCAACAACGTCCCAATGCTCAGCGAGGACGCCATTTTCCAAACGCACGACATCCAGCACGATCCAGTTGGGTACTCCTTCGCCGAGGCCGGAAAAACGACCATGCAACATCAAGAAGTTTCCGGTTGCCAAGATCAGCTGATTTTCGTACCTCATCGTCGCCGGGACGTTTTTCACCAGCTCAAAGAGCCCCTCGCGCCCGGGCGGAATGTGCGCGCTGTGCTGGATATACTTTGGCGACCAGAAACGCTCGGCCCTGGCATAGTCGCGTTTGTTAAACAAGGTCTCAAAAGCTTCGAGCACAAAGGCCTTGTTCCTTTCTTCAATCGATTGCGACATTTCATTTCTCCTTTCATTCATTTCGTTCTTGCTCTCTGGCGATCCACTCACGCACGAAAGGCGGGCAATGACGGAGCTCGATGCCCTCGCGCTCACAGCTGCCCAGAAAGCGAATCGCCCCGACGTCCACCAGGGTCACTTCGTCCAGGTCCAGCACGATGCTGTCCCCATTGCCTTCGATCTGAGACCTGAGGTCCTCGAGATGTTCCGACTGGATCCGGCCGCTGAGCCAGAGGATCGTGTTCTTCCCGTCAGAGACCTTCTCACTTCTGAACGTCATCTCTGAGACTCAGAGTTTCGAGCCGCCGTCGACCCGGACTGTGTCGCCGGTGATCCAGCGGGCCTCGTCGGAGGCGAGGAAGGCGACGACTCCGC
>DAIQBK010000046.1:13776-16041 GCA_036781205.1 Myxococcaceae bacterium | reverse complement strand
CAAACACCGGGCGGCACCTGCGACATGGATTTGGCAGACGATGTGGCCGGGTGGATCGCAAACAATAACGTCGGCTCCGTGTCAACTCCTGACACGATTCGAACCTACGTGGTTGGGGTCGGAGATCCTCAGGATACCTATAATGAGATGACCATCCTCCAGCAGATTGCGTTACGGGGAAATGGGCGATACCTCGCCGCTGACAATTTTGTGAACCTTGAGTCCAACATCCAACAAGTCTTCATGGAGATTATCAACCGAGCGACGTCATTCTCTTCCGCCGCGGTTGCGACCGTGCAAACCCATGGCTACACCTCCGCGTTCATTCCACGCTTCACGCCCAGCGTGGGCGCCCAATGGCAGGGGACGCTCACCCGATATGCACTGTTCAACGAATTCGCCGCGGGTTGTAGCAGCGCCGACTATGGAATCACAGACGCGGTCAATCCAGACGGGGACAACGGTTGCTTTGACGTTTTTCTTACCGACAAAAACAATAACTTCATTCAAGAAGTGAAGGGCCAATTTGTGGTTGCGGACACCAGCAAGCCCTGGGATGGGGGCTGGCCCCCATTAACCACCGCGGATGGTGGATACGTACCCGCGGCGCCGCTTTGGGAAGCCGCCTCGCTGCTCACCACTCGCGAGAATTCGGTTCTCGCCGGCAACACCGCCAACGCACGCAGAATCTTTACCGTCGCGCCCAATGGCACCACCGGTACCTACAGCGGGACGCTGGTTCCGTTTACCGTTGCGAACGTATCCGCGATCACTCCATTGCTCAGGCTAGGTGGGGTGAATGGAGACTTCTGCACCACGCTCGGGTTCAGGTCGCGTCACCCTTACGTGATCGAGGACGACTGCGCTTCCGACGTGATCCGGTTCATTCAGGGCGAGGACGTTCTTTTTCAGAATCCGTACAATCGGACCAGTCCCCAACCGGCCTTTTACCAGTCGCGGCCCAATATTCTCGCGGATATCTTTCATTCCACGCCGGTCCTGGTGACTCCGCCCTCTCCGACGTACTTGTGCGACCTGGGAGTGATGAACCAGTGCGTGCCATCGCTCTACGCGCCGAACCTGGAGCCGGGTGGGCAGAACGCTTATCAGACTTATTTCACCAACAACCAATACCGTACCCAATTTGTGCTGGTCGGCGGGAACGACGGAATGATCCATGCGTACAACGCCGGAAACGACACGGTCGTCAATGGCGTTCATAGCTTCGACAACGGAACGGGCCAGGAGATGTGGGCCTTCGTTCCTCCCGACATGCTGCCCAAGCTCATCCGCTATGTCGTCGGGGACCGCCATGAGCTGTTGGTAGACGGCACTGCGATGGTCCGCGACATTTGGGTGGATGGCAGCGGATCCACACTCGCCGATCACCAGAAGCAGTATGACGAGTATCATACGATCGCGATTGTCGGCGAGCGTGAGGGTGGACGTCACTACGTCGCGCTCGAGGTGACCGATCCGATGAATCCCCGCTTTTTGTGGCTTGCTCCACCTGCAGGGAACACCCAAGATTTGAAATCGGGCGGATCCTGGAATGACCTCGGCCCCTCCCCGGCCCCGATTGGGCCGATTGCTGAATACGATGCAAGCGGGACTTTTTCGGTCAACGGAACGTCTGCGCGCGAGCGCTACGTTTTTGCGACCGGCGGAGGTTATGAGGCTGCGTACCTGCGAGGACGCGGTTTCTATGTCTACGATGCGTGGACGGGACAGCAGTTGTGGCGCTACTCGCGAATGGACTCATCCGGAGGCTCGGATCCCCGCAATTCGCTGTACCCGATTGCTGCCCCGGTTTCGATGTTGGATACCAACGGCGATGGGATTTTCGACACGGCGGTGGTGGGAGACGTCCATGGCCAGCTGTGGACGTTCAGCTTGTTCAATCCCGCGACCGTGGGGGGCAACGGTCTCTACAGTAACTGGTACGGAGGCCGGGCCTTCATTCAGTTCAAGGGACAGGCATTCAATCAACGAAGCCCTTTCTTCGCGCGAGCGGCCGCAACCAGCTTGTCCAATGGCGCGATTCGCGTTTACTTGGGCTCGGGCGATCGCGACCAGATCAAGGATCCAAATGGAGGCATTTGCGGCCTTGCCAACATCCAGGCCTGCATACGCAAGAATTGCAGCGTTTCGGTTTCCACCAGCGAGTACCGTATCGGCGGCGCTCCGAGCGGCGGATCGAGTGGACATTACTTCAATGCAAACTGGTCCTATACCGCGGGGGCCAGCAACGAGACCACGAACTGG
>DAIQBK010000046.1:0-13676 GCA_036781205.1 Myxococcaceae bacterium | reverse complement strand
CCCTTCCGCCCCAGGTTGAAAAGCGGATCGACCGGGCGCCGGTGCCGAAATGCTGCTGGCGAGCACCGCCGGATCAACCGGCTTGACGAAGTGATGCTCGAAGCCGTTTTGAGCCGTACGCGCATGGTCCTCGGCACTGCCGTATCCGGTGAGCGCGAACAGTCGCAGTGCGGAGCCCACCCGATCGCGCAAGCGCGTGCCGAGCTCGACGCCATCCATCACCGGTAGCCCAATATCGAGCACCGCCACCTGCGCCTGGAAGCCGTCGACCGCGCGCAGCGCTTCGGGCCCGTTGTAGGCAACCCGCACCTCATGGCCGAAGGAGCGCAGCATATCGGCGAGAGAATCCGCGGCATCCGCGTTGTCATCGACGAGGAGGACGCGACGGCCCTCGATCGGGGACGTGATGGACGGCGTCGGCTGGGGTTGCGACGACAGAGCGGCCTGAGCCGCAATTGCCGGGAGGCAAACGACGAACTCGCTTCCTTTTCCGGGCCCCGCGCTGTCAGCGACTACCTCGCCCCCGTGGAGTCGGACGATGTTCTGCACGATTGCGAGGCCGAGCCCAAGACCGCCTTGCGCGCGCGACTGATCTCTGGGTCCCTGGTAAAACCGCTCGAACACATGCGGAAGTACGCTGGCGGGGATTCCGATTCCGTTGTCCTCGACCCGAATCACCGCCTGCTCACCAGAACGGGCCGCGCGTACCGCAATCGATCCTCCAGGATCGGTGTATTTTGCGGCATTGGTCAGAAGATTTGCGATCACTTGCTGCAGGCGGGCCGCGTCCCCGGTCACCGCGAGCCCCTCTTCCACCTCGAGGGTCAGTTGATGGCGGCGCTCCTCGATCAGCGGAGCGGCGACCTCAGCGGCGTTGGCGACAATCTTGCTCACCTCCAACATGTCCCGCCGCATCTCCACCTTGCCGCGGGCGATTCGCGAAACATCGAGGAGGTCATCCACCAGCCGCATCAACTGCGCGACCTGACGTTCGATGATTTGGTGCTCGCGGCTCCGATCGTTCCCCCTGAGTGAGATCAACCGAAGCGCCGTGACAATCGGGGCGAGTGGATTTCGCAGCTCGTGTCCGAGCATTGCCAAGAACTCGTCCTTGGCTCGGCTCGCCTTCGCCGATTCGTCGAGAAGGCGAGCCCGAACAAGCGCGAAGGCGCATTCTCGTGCCACCGATTCAAAGAAGAAACGAGCCGCGCTGTCGAAGGCTCGCGGTTCTCGGAAGGACACCGCGAACGCGCCGACCGGTTCGCCCTCCGCAACCAGCGGAATCGCCAGGCAGGCTTGGAGCTCCTCCGGGGCGATCGTGCTCCTCGTCAAGTTCGGAAAGGCGGACGCGATCGCTGTCCGGTCAGACAGCCACAGCGGCTGGCCGGAATAAAATGCCTCGGTCAAGGGCATCCGGCGGCTGTTCCGATCCAACTTCTCCAACTTTTTCAGAGCCTTCAACGATAAGCCGCGTTGCGCCGCTAGCCTCAGTGAGTCGCCTTCCGCGAGGTAAACAACCGACGCCGAAGCATTGGCCGCCGCCCCGTGGACATGACGCACCAACGTGGCGGCAACCTCTCGGGCGGTCGCACCACGCGACAGATCGGCGGCCAAGGCATGGAGCACGCGCAAGCGCTTGTTGGCGCGCTGAAGCTCGTCAATTGCTCGCGCGTGTGCGACCGCGAGGGCCACTCGGTCCGCGACCCGCTGGATTAGCTCCACCTCGTCCGCCGTAAATCTTCGAGGGGACGCCAAACCGAGGTGAATGACTCCGATGTGACGTTCTCCGACAACCAGCGGCGCGCCGAGGATGGAGTGAAGCTGGGCTGCTCTCAGAGTAGGACTGAGCACCTCTTCATTTCCCAAGTTGTCCAGAATCAGAGGCCCCTCGGATGCCAGCAATTTGGACTCAAATCCGCTTCCCAAACGAATCCTGACGCCCTGCCGCACTTCATCGGCCACCGCCCCGAGCGCGGCGCTGACACGCAGATAGTCATCCTCGACGAGCAGCATCGAGAGCGTGTCCACCTTGAAGTAGTTGCTGACCTGTTCCAGCACTGCTTGGAGCAACTGCGGCAGGGGGAGCGCCTTGCGGGTGACTTCGTCGATGTCCCGGAGATGATCCAGCCGTTTCATGACTACTACCCCACCGAGGCTGCTCGAGCGTGCGGCGTGCCGCCCGCAATCCTTCGTGCCCCAACCCAAGAGCCGAGCCGTATGCTGCAACAACCGCTTATTCTGTCAATAGGTCAACAGACCAATGCAATTGAGCGCTCTGGAGCTAGTTCGTTACGGCATTCCGCAAGCCGGCAAGCCAGGCGGGCGTTGCCCTGCACGGTTAACCGAGCTCAGCAGTGGCGGCCAATGGAGCCCTCGCATAGAAGTTGGCAGTGCCGGACGATCGCGCTGGGAAACCCGAGAACACCTCGACCGAGTTGCACGATCGTCACCAGCGTAACGAAGCGCAAGTGCATGAGCAGTCCCGTGGGCGTGCCGGCGCGATCACGCCGATGGAGACCCGGCGCCTCGGGCCGAAAGGACCCGTAATCACCCGGTTCGGCCTCGGAATGGCGGCCCTCGGCCGGCCCGCGTACATCAACCTGCGACACGGGGAGGACTTTTCTGAAGGGCGCTCCGCCGAGGCGATGGAAGAGCACTCCTGCCGAGTGCTCGACAGGGCGCTCACCGCTGGCATCCGCTACTTCGACGCCGCCCGGTCCTACGGTCGCGCTGAGCAATTCCTCCGATCCTGGATCGATCGCCGCGGACTGCGGCCCGACGACATCGTTGTGGGCTCCAAGTGGGGATACAAGTACACCGGCGGGTGGCAAGTCGACGATCGCGTACAGGAAGTCAAGGACCACAGCGAGGCTATGCTCAAAACGCAGGTTGTCGAATCAACCTCCATTCTGGGTCCGTATCTTCGCCTCTATCAGATTCACTCCGCGGCGCTGGAAACGCGGGTGCTGGACGACCGGGGCGTTCTCGAAGAACTGAGGCGGCTGCGCGAGAAAGGCCTGCTGCTTGGCGTCACTACTACCGGGCCTAGGCAGCTGGAAACGATTCGCCGGGCGATTGCGATCCGCTTCGATGGCGAACCGCTTTTTTCTTCGGTTCAGGCGACATGGAACCTGTTGGAGAGGCGGGCCGAACCCGCCCTCCGCGAGGCCCACGAAGCTGGCTTCACCGTCCTCGTCAAGGAAGCGCTGGCCAACGGCCGCCTCACGCTAAATGGCGATGAAGGGACAACCGGCCCGCTCCGCACGGTGGCCGATCGCCTCCACTCTTCGCCGGATACGGTGGCGCTCGCATTCGTGATGAAGGAACGCTGGGCGGATGTCATCTTGTTGGGCGCGTCTACGATCGAGCAACTCGAGTCCAATCTAAGAGCACCGGAAGTTCAGCTCTGCCCGGAGGATCTCGAGATTCTCAACGCGCTTCGCTTACCTGCCGAGGACTACTGGGCGAGTCGGGCGCGTCTGGCCTGGAACTGATCTATTGCGGCCGAAACTCGGCCGGACTGAAGCCGCGTTCGCCAAGCAATCCCTCGTAGAGTGATTCCGGGTCGAGCGGGTCGCCGTATAAATTCTCGTACAGCACATTGTGGAGCGCATCCGGATTCGGCCCGACCTGCAAGTCCGGATTGGGGGGCATCCGGCTGCCGGCGTCCCACGACGGCAAAATGACGGTATTGTCCCAGACCGCGTGCGCGCCGGTGACGCCGAGGACGAGTCCCCAGCCGTCGGGTGACGGCTTCACGTGCACCCCACCTCCATGAGAGAGACGACCGCGCACTCCATCGCCGTAGAAATTCCAGATCACTCCGGATCCGAGCGTCTCATAAGCGCCGGTGCTCTCGTCGCCACGGTTGAGCGCGTAGATGCTGTCGCCCTGAAGCTGCGTGAACCGGTCCCAGAGAATGGCGTGCTCGAACGAGTGATGGGTGTCGCTGGGTTGCGTGGCATTCACCGAAGTGCAGCGCGACATCACCAGCATCGACGTGAACGAGCGTTGGGAGGTGAAGTTGTGGCGTGTGTCTTCGCCCCAGCAGCGGCGAAGCAGTACGTTCTGCGAGCCGTAGATATGGTAGCCGTATCCATACCCGCCGCCGCTGTAGTCCTGCGCACCGGTGACGGTGCAATCGAGAAAAGTGATTCGCGCCGCGGTCTGGGTGTAAAGCCCGAAACGAGGGATGTTGTTCGCCCGGATATCGTTCGCCCAGCCATTGCGCACGCCCTCGAAGTACGCGGGCGCCCCCTCGGGGTGGCCTGTCCGCTCGTCAATGTTGTTCGCGAAGTTGAAGGTCAGCCCGCTGATCCCGACGTTCTCCTTCATTCGCCCGTCGGTCAGGCGGACCCGGACGGCATTGTTGGACGGATCGAGCGTCCAGGGGATGGGCGCGTCGACCGAGATTGCATTGCCCTCGATGCCGATAACCTGCCGCAAGTAGGTAAAGGAAAACCTCCAGTCGTTGGGTACCCAGTGATCTGGGTTACCGGAGTTTCCATCCACCAGCGCTTGCCAGAAGTATTGCTGCAGCACGATCCAGTCGCCCACGTTCAGCCTCGAAGGATCGTCAACCAAAACGGTCGTGTCGCCGCGATTTACGACCGTCGAGACTCCGCTGACGATGGGCCCGCGGTCGAGCCAGCCTTCGACGCGCGATTCCACGATTCGACGACCAAAGGTGAAGACTCCCTCGTACCGAATGTTGGTCACGCGATAGCTCTCGGGAATGTTGAGGACCGTCCGGGCGCTGCCCGCACCTTCGATTGAGATGTTGTTGAAGGGAATCTCGATCGACCTCGAAATCGTGAACGTTCCGTCCGGGATGCGAACCCGGCCGCCCCCTGCCGCCCCAGCCGCTTCAATCGCTGCCTGCACGGCGTCAGTGATGTCGTCGGCGGGGTCGACCGGAAACTCGTTGGGCGGCACTTCGCCGAGGGCGCGCGTTCCGAGGTAGTAGCCGACATAGGAGAAATCGTCGAGCCGCCAGTCGCGGTCGGCAAAGCTCACCGTCTGAATGCGGTAGTGGCCGTCCACCCTCGGCAGCAACTGCGAGGTCTGCTGCGCAAGCACGGCCACACTGAGCAAACCAACGAGCCACACTAACTTTAGCCGTCGCATCGGGATCCCCCTTCAAAGCAACCCTCGCGCGCCGAGGGGACGCCGTCAACCGCGAGAGCCGCGAATGGTTAGCGCGGCGAGGTGCACCAACGCGATAAGGGCGGTCCCGGGCGCCAGACGACGCAACGCAGCGCGTGCTCGGTGGTGTCGACGACCAGTAGATTTCCGTCCGAGGTGACTGCCACGGCTCGTGGGAAGCCAAAGCCCGCTTCGTCCCCCGATCCATCGTGGAGATCGGCTCGACGGCCGCCGGCCAGGGTTTGAATTCGACCGTCTGCGAGCAGCCGAACCCGCGAGCTAGCGGCGTCCAACAAAATCAACTGTTGGTCCGCCGTCAGAGCAATCGACATCGTTTCGGATAGGGATGCCGTCGATGTGTTTCCATCCTGCCAGCCATAGCGGTTGAGCTCTCCAAACAATCTCGAAACAGTATGGTCCGGATCGGGAGCCACTCTCCGAATGAGACCCGTCTCAGGCTCGACGAGCAGCAACCCGTCATCGGACTGAAGCGCCAGCGAGAAGGGATGGGTGAGATTGGCAATTCGACCTGGACCATCCAGAATTCCGTTCGCTCCGGTCCCTGCCCAGGTCGACGTGGTTCCATCGAGCGCGACCGCCCGGATGCGGAAGTTCCAGTTGTCCGCTACCGCCAAGGTCCGTCCGCGAGTCAGGACAATCGAGGTGGGACGGTAAAAGCGGGCCACTGATCCCGGGCCGTCCGCAAAGCCATCCGAGGAGCCCGCCAACGTACCCACGTCTCCCGAGGGTGAAATCACCCGAATCCGGCTGTTGCCCGTATCCGCCACGTAGATGGTGCCGTCGCGATCCACGGCCAGGCCATGCGGGTTTAAAAATCGCGCGTTCGAGCCCGATCCATCCCTGTACCCCGGACCATCGCCGGCGATCAGGCTGATCACGCCCGCTGGGGTGACACGCAGGATTCGATGGTTGTCGCTCACGATCGCGTCGTCGCCGGGACCTAAGGCAATGGCCACCGGACTGGTGAGCGCGGTGGTGACGGTGGATACCGACACCTGAGGTCGGTTCTCGATCTCCGTCCGCGAAGGAAGATCGATCTGCGTCAGGGCCGTTTCGCCCAGTACTCCATCGCCGGCAAACCTCGCTAGCACATTGGCCATCACCTGCTGCGCTCGCCGGTCCCACACGTCCGGGTGGCCTACCGCGCGGGTCCAAACCAGCGTCCCGCTGGTGAATACTTGAGAGCCGCTGGGATGAGAAAAGACCGTCATCTGGGCTCGCTGCAGCCAGGCGTTGTAGCTCTCCACGTCGGCGCCGGCGATTTCTTGAACCCCGGCCGGCTCGAATCCATTGTCGTAGCGACGATTCACCTCGCCGCTGACGACCCCGGCCAAGGGCGAGCCAAACTGAACGCCCGAAGCCACCCAGACCCAAGACGTGGGATCGGTCACGATCAGCGGTCGCGCTTTCCAAATCCATTCTCCGTACATTGTTCCAGAGATCGCATTTTCTGGGCGCGGGCTCTGCAGATCGCGCCAGCGCGCCGTGATCAGAGTCGGGTCGACCTGCTGCATCGGGTCGAGCGCAACGAATTCCTTGTAACCCACGACCGAGCGGCGCGGATATCCCGACTCCGAAGGCGCGTAGCGGACCTGCCAGTAGATATCGTTCGCGCCAAGAAAAGCGAGGTTGGTACCCGGTGCGATCGCTTCCTCGATGTGTCGGCGCATGCCCGCCGTCCAGTATTCGCTGTGACCGGAAATGATGATCAGCCTTCGCGATGCCAGAATGGACGGTCGCGCATCGAGATCGACGTCGGTGGCATAGGCGAGATCGTACCTTTGCCCCTCGACGAAGTTGAGAAAGTAGCTGTCATCCGACAGGAAATTTCCGCTGCCCACGCCCAGATTGAACGGACGATCGAAGGAAGCAGCGAAGGCATGCGGCCGCGGGCAATCCGGGCGGCCATTCACGTACAGGCTCGTCCCGCCCCATGAGTTGTATGCCTGGTAGGTGGTGAACGGCATCACGATCAGAATCGGAGCGGTCGGTTGTATCTGCCGAACCACGAACGGAACGTAGGACTGTCCATGGAATGCAATCAGCTTCACCAGGTACATTCCGGTAACCGCATCCGATGGGAGCTTAAAACAGAAGCTCGCCGGCCACGGCGCCGAAACTGCGCCGGTTTGTGGATCGAACCGCACGGGCAGCGCCGCCGGCAGCTGAAGGGGACCGCCCGCCGCGATCCGTCTGCCTCTCGCGCCCGCGTAGTAGCCCATTCGCCACACCTCCCAGCGAGTCTCGATCGCGTTTGGAGCGGCAGCGTGGATCACCACGTTCTCGCCGGGTTTGTAGCTGGTGCGATCCGCGAACCCAGCCAAGCCAGCGCGCCCATCCACTCGACGCCAATCACTGCTTCCAGGCCGCTGATTCTCCTGGGGAACCGTCGCCAGCGGCCCCGTATCGGCTATCGCCGTGCACGGCACTCCCGGATCGCGCGGCGGGTCCTCCTCATCGATCCCGCCGTCGGGCACGCTGGCGTCGCCATTGTCAATTCCGCCATCGGGTCGGTTCGAAAGCCCCGTGTCGTTGGGGTGTTCGCCGCCCCCGACATGGCAAGCGCTCAGGCACCCGAAGATGGCAATTGCCAAGATCCGCAGTCGGCGCGCGCCCAGACCCATCCCCAGCTTCCCCCGGCTGATCTAGATGGTTATCGGGCCGCTGTGAGGCAAGGGGTTGGCAGGGAACTTTGTCACCGGGTGAGCGCCTCGCTCGGAGCCACGCGCTATCCGTTCGCTTTTCCTGGGCGTTCGCAGTAGGTTCTGGCGCCCGTCACGAACCCGAGGGGGTTGGATTCTGAGTTCCGCGCGCTTGCGACCATCCCGGCCTTTTCTGACCAGCGCCCGAGTCAAGCGCGACTTCTCGTCCCGGAACTCATTCTCGCGTTCGGACGATGGCGGCGCCAGCTCACGATGGGAGTTCAGCTCCTGGACGTTGCCGGATGGGGATCGCTACACCGTCCTGCGCGAGTTCGCGCGCGGCGGGCTGGGACGGATCCTCGAAGCCACGGACCGGCGGCTGAATCGATCAGTCGCCCTCAAGGAGTTGATTCGTTCGGGCGACGAGGAGGACGAGGCTCGGTTCGTTAGAGAAGCGCTGATCACCGCTCGCCTCGAGCACCCGGCGATCGTTCCGGTTCACGACGTTGGGCGATGGCGAACCGGCCAGCCCTACATCGCGATGAAGATGATCTCGGGGCGGTCGCTCGGAGAGCTGATCACCGAGCGAACAACGCTCGAGGAACGGCTCGCGCTACTTCCGAATATCATCGCGGTCGCGGACGCGATGGCTTACGCCCACAGCAAGCGGGTGATCCATCGCGACCTGAATCCTTCGAACATTCTGATTGGCTCGTTCGGCGAGACCGTAATCATCGACTGGGGCCTGGTCGCGGACCTCTCCAACAACCAAGGCAGCTCGCTGATTACTCGCCCGGCGAGTGAGACAAGGATCCCCGTCAGTTCCGCGGGAGAGAAGGTGCCCGCGACCGGTCGGCCATCGCTGACGATGACCGGGGTCGTCCTGGGCACCGCGGAGTACATGCCGCTCGAGCAGGCGCGGGGGGAAATCGTCGACGAACGCGCCGATGTCTTCGCGATCGGCGCCATCCTTTACCATGTGTTGGCCGGGGTTCCGCCGTACCAGGGAGAAGACGCCAACCAGATCATCGAACAAGTTCTCGAGCAACCGCCGGAGCCAATCGAACGCAAACAGCGCCGAGTGGCGGGAGAACTGATCACCATCGTTCACAAGGCGATGGCACGAGAGGCGAAGGATCGCTATCGCACCGCCAAGGATCTGGCCGACGACCTCAAGCGATTCCAGACCGGGAAACTGGTCAGCGCCCACAGTTACACGCTCCTCGGGCTGATTTCGCACCGACTGCGCACCTACCGCTTGCCGGTCAAGGCCGTTGCAGCGGGCGTCGTCGCACTCATGCTCTTGGCCGGCTTCGCATTCCAACGAGTGATTCAGCAGAAACTGGCTGAGGCCGCGCGAAACGAGCGCATTCTGATCGAGGCGCGCTCAGCCTTGGACACGGATCCGACCGCGGCCCTCGCTTGGTTGAAACACTACCCGGTCTCCGCGAACAACTGGGAAACGGTTCGCGACATCGCTCTCCAGGCGCTTGATGCCGGCCCGTCCCGACTTGTCCTTCGTGCCCAAAGTTCTTACCCCTCCTACTCGCCAGATGGACAGCGGCTGGCGATTGCGGCGGCCTCCAAGAGCATCCAGATCTGGGATCTCCCCTCCTCGAAGTTGCTGAAGGAGCTTCCGCACAGCGGACGGGTCCACAGCACCCGATTCAGCCCCGACGGAAAGCTCGTCCTGTTTTTCAACTGGAATGGGACTGTCCTCTATCTCTGGGAGATCGAGACCGGTTTCGTCCGAGCGCTGCAAGGCCACGAGGGCGAAGTGAACGCGGCCGCATTTTCGCCCGACGGGAATTGGGTCGCATCGATTTCCGCCGACAAGAAGCTCCGCCTCTGGTCCACCCGTTCGGATGAAAACCGGGTGTTGGGCGTCCATCGAAGCAATCCGACCCACTTATCCTTCGCCCATCAGGGCGTTCGATTCGCCACCGCGACCGAAGACGGACAAGTGATCGCCTGGTCGTTATCGGATCAAAGCTCCAGGATCATCAGCGAAAGTGGCGGAGAAATCTCGGCAATCGCCTTCTCGCCCGACGATCAAATCATCGCCTGGTCGCAACCCGACAACTCGATCGGTCTTTGGAATTTCGCGACCAAACGAAGACAGAAATTGGTTGGGCACCGGAACGCGGTCACAAGCTTGTCTTTCTCGCCGGGAGGCCAAAGCTTGGCGTCGGCCAGCTCCGACGGAACGGTGCGGGTCTGGTCCGTTGTCTCCGGCCAAAGCCATCTACTGGAGGGCCACGCGAATCAGGTGTGGGCCGTGGCGTTCCACCCCAGCGGACGGTTTCTCGCCTCGGCGGGGCAAGATAGAGTCGTGCGCTTCTGGGATCCCGCGGGCGAAAAGCCGTTCAAGGTTTTCCGAGGTCACCAGTCGTTCATCTATGACCTCAAATTCTTGCCCGATGCACAGACGGTGCTCACCAGTGCGAACGATGGAACTGTTCGGCTCTGGAACTTTCGAGGCGAAACCGGGCGACTCTTTTCCGGGCACACCGACGATATCAACGACGTCGCCTGGTCTCCCGACGGCCACACCTTCGCAACCGGGAGCAAAGACAAATCGGTGCGGATCTGGGACGCAGCCAGCGGAAGCTCGACCGTCCTGGGTGGACACACCGGCGAAATCATCAAGCTCGCCTACTCCTCCGATGGCACCAAGCTGGCTTCGGCCGGCTTCGACCACACAGTTCGGATTTGGAACCTGACCAACGGCCAAACCTCGGTACTGCGCGGCCACGACAATGCCGTTTGGGACATTGCCTTCTCACCCAACGGCGAGAAGCTGGCGTCGGCCGGGCTCGATGGAACGATTCGTCTCTGGGAGCTGCGCTCCGGCGTAGCTCGGGTGCTCCGTGGCCATGAGGGGCCGGTCCGATCGGTGGTCTTCTCTCCGGATGGCAGCTCGCTCGCCTCGGGAAGCTCGGATCGCACGGTAAGGCTGTGGAAGCCTTCGACGAGCTGGAGCCGAGTCTTTCTAGGGCATGAAGATGCGGTCTACCGGGTGGCCTTTTCGCCGGATGGCAAGCTGATCGCTTCCGGCAGCGACGACCGGACGCTTCGGGTTTGGAACGTCGACGCGGGAGACAGCAAGGTCCTTCGCGGCCACAAAGATCGCCTGCGAACCGTGAGCTTTCTTTCGAACGGTCATCGGTTGCTGAGCGCAGCCGACGACAAGACCTTGCGGATCTGGAGCTTGGAGGGCGGTAGCGAAAAAATCCTTCGAGGTCACCGGGCCCTGATTTACCAAGTAGCGGTCTCCCCCGATGGTCGGCTCGCCGCGAGCGCCAGCGCCGATCGTACCGTTCGGGTTTGGGATTTGGGTTCCGGGTCCTTGATCGGAGTGCACCAGCACGACGCAGATGTGAAGCAGCTCGCCTTCTCGCCGGATGGCCAGTACCTCCTTTCAGTCAGCGATGATCAGACGGCTCGGTTGTGGCGAGCGCACGAGATTCAGGAAATGCCGGGCGCGATCGAGGGGCTTGGCTCCTGGCTCAGCTCGGTGACCCGGTTGGACATTAATCCGGAGAATGAGTGATATTTCGAAGTGGAGAACGGTATGAAAGCAAAACACATCAAGCGATTGAACTTGAAGAAGACAACTCTTCGAGTTCTGACTGACAATGAGCTAACCGAGGCGCGAAGCGCCGCTGGGGTGACCGGATTGTGCACCACCCAGACCAAGAGCATGAATGGGTGCGTTTGGCCCGGGCTGGAGCCCACTCAGCAAGTTTTGCCGGACCAGAATGATCCGATCCTGGTTCAGCCGCTCGAGTGAGGATGACGACTCGTTCTGCCAGCCACAGGGCGTCAGGTTTTCAAAAAAACCAGCTCAAATTTTTTCGGCAGGACTGAGTTGACATCATAACTCGTAGGGTGTTATGCAACTTTGCACCCCAATTCGGGTCGCTCAGCCGCGACCTGAAACGCAGGAGTTCCCTCGCGTCGCCTTTCCCTCCTTGTTGGGGCGGCGCGAGGGACTCTTTTTTTGAGGGCCTCTTCCTGCCCAAGAATCTTTGTTAAGCCGTAAACTGATGATCTTGCGGTACGTGCTCTTCGCCGCTGCACTGAGTGCCACGCCGGTACAGCCCCCTCCCCTCTTCGACAATCTCGGCAACCATCACCACCCAATCAGCACCAACATTTCCGGTGTTCAGAGGTATTTCGATCAAGGGCTGCGGCTGGTTTATGCCTTCAATCACGATGAGGCTCTGCGCGATTTCCAGGAAGCAGTCCGACGCGATCCACAGTGCCTGATGTGCCTTTGGGGCGTTGCGCTTTCGCTTGGGCCACACATCAACGTTGCCCGCGATTCGGAGAAGGAAAGGCTCGCGTGGGAAACGATCCAGCGGGCACAGACATTGGCACCGCGCGCGACCGCGCGGGAGGCCGCGTACTTGTCGGCCCTCGCGAAGCGCTATGCCGAACCACCGGCTTCAAACCCGGGCGCGCTCGACCTCGCCTACGCAAACGCGATGCGCGAACTGTCGAAAGGTGATCCGGATGACAGCGATGCCGCGACGCTTTTCGCGGAGGCAATGATGGACCTTCGTCCCTGGAAGCTTTGGACCCTGGACGGTAAGCCGGAGCCAGGGACAGAAGAAATCGTCTCGGTGCTGGAGGAGGTGCTGCGCAAGCACCCAACTCATCCGGGCGCCAACCATTATTACATTCACGCGGTGGAGGCCTCGCCGCATCCGGAGAAGGCTCTTGCCTGTGCGAAGCGGCTGCCTGGGCTGATGCCTGGAGCCGGTCACCTGGTCCACATGCCGTCTCACATTTATCTGCGAGTCGGCCGGTATGCTGAAGCCAGCCGGAGCAACGAACAGGCAATCCAGGTGGACCGCGCTTACCTCAAAAAAGCGAAACCCACCGGGATCTATCCAATGATGTACGCCTCGCATAATTTTCAGTTCCTTTGGGCGACGGCGAGCGCCGAGGGCCGCAGCGCCCGGGCGATTCAGGCCGCGCGCGAGATGGCGGCGATGTTCCCCGAGGAAATGGTGGGGCAGATGGAGGCGGCGATGCCGGGAGTGGATTACTACCTGGGTCCCCCTCTGCTCGCCTTGATCCGCTTCGGCCGATGGCAGGACGCACTCAACTATCCGAAGCCGCCCGATTCATTTCGGTACTTGAAGGCGCTTTGGCACTACGCGCGCTCGCTGGCCCTGATCCGCACCGGAAAGCTTACCGCTGCCGAGGAGGAGCAGTCTCAACTAGCTTCCTTCGTCCAACGCTTGGCGCCGGACGCTGTGATTGGAAACAATTCCGCCGTTGCGATTTTCGCCGTTGCGGCGAAGACGCTCGAGGGAGAGCTCGCCGCCTCAAAAGGCAAACTTGACGAAGCCGTCCGGGTGCTGGGGGAAGCGGTGTCCCTCGAGGATCGTCTCGGATACGAGGAACCTCCCGCTTGGTACCAGCCGGTGCGCCTATCGTTGGGGGCGGTGCTGCTCAGGGCGGGCAAACCGGCCGAGGCCGAGGCGGTGTACCGCGAAGACTTGAGGCGAAATCCCGAGAATGGCTGGGCGCTCTTCGGCTTGATGAAAAGTCTCGACGGTCGGTCGCAACCAGCAGCCGCGGCGAAAGCGCGCTTCCGCAAGGCGTGGGCGAGAGCCGACGTGAAACTGACCGAATCTCGGTTCTAGGAGGCGATCCAATGTCTGAAACAGCCCTCGTCACTGGCGCATCGTCAGGTTTGGGAATGGAATACGCGAAGCTGTTCGCGGCGGACAAAAGGGATGTTGTGCTCGTCGCGCGACGAAGAGATCGGCTCCATGCGCTCGCCAATGAGCTGACTGGCAAATGGGGGATCAAAGCGTACGTGATCGCCGAGGACCTGGTCGATCCTGCCGC
>DAIQBK010000045.1:0-16043 GCA_036781205.1 Myxococcaceae bacterium | reverse complement strand
ACGCGCCTGACTCTCTGTTGGTGTGGACCCACAAGATGCGCCGGATCTCGATCCACGACGCGTTCGTCCCACGGGGCTGCGACGAGACGGTCAGCAGTCCGGCCGTCACCCTGGAGGCTGGCACGCGCTGGCTTGAAGCTTACCAGGAGGTGACGGTGAGCCACGGTCGATACGTCCAAGGCGGGGGTTGCACTTCGGTTGGGGCCGTGGGCGGATTCCTACAGGGCGGTGGTTTCGGCAGTTGGTCCAAGAAATATGGAATCGCTGCGGCGAGCATGTTGGAGGCAGAGCTGGTCACCGCCGACGGGAAGCTGCTGGTGGCAAACCGTTGCCAGAACCAGGATCTGTTCTGGGCGTTGCGCGGCGGAGGAGGCGGTACCTTCGGAATCGTTACGAAAGCGACTTTGAGAACCCACCCTCTGCCGAACTATTTGGGCGTGGTCGATGGCCGCATCGTTGCGAAGAACGATGCGGCCTTTGAGGAGCTTCTCGAGCGCTTTCTGCTCTTCTGTCGCGAGAGACTGAGCAATGAGCATTGGGGAGAGACGGTCCGAGCACGGAGGAACAACTCGCTTGAATTGTCGCTCACATTCCAGGGCATGACCGCAAAGGAGGCCGAGCAGGTCTGGCATCCCTTTCGCGATTGGATCGATCGAAACGCAAATACCTTCACCATCAAGGTGAACTTCATCCACTTCCCGGCCGATCGAGTCTGGGACCTGGCTTTCCTCCAGCAGCACGTCCCGAGCGCAATCGAGAAAGATCAGCGGGCCGATCAACCCGGCACGCGTTTCTGGTGGGCGGGCGATGGCGACCAGGTGTCGACGTATTGGTATACGTATCAGTCGCGCTGGATTCCCCTGGAGCTTTTCGAGGGTGCGAACGCGAAGAACTTCGCGCACACGCTGTTCGAAGCATCGCGACACTGGTCGGTATCGCTGCACTTCAACAAGGGACAAGCCGGAGCCGCGGCCGAGGCTGTGCAGCGTGGTCGAGAGACCTCGATGAACCCGGCGGTCTTCAAGGCAGCAGCTCTGGTCATCGTGGCTGCCAGCGCACCTGGCTACCCGGGCGTGGCGGGCCATCAGCCCAACCAGGCCGAGGGGGAGGCCGCGAGGGCTGGAGTAGCGGCAGCGATGAAGTTTATTCGCGACGCCACACCTGGTACCGGAAGTTATGTCAATGAGACGGACTATTTCGAGCCGAACTGGCAGCAGGAGTTTTGGGGCGAAAATTATGAGCGGCTCTCGAGAATAAAGCGGAAATATGACCCCGAAGATCTGTTCTTTTGCCACCATTGTGTCGGCAGCGAGCGGTGGTCGACCGACGGGTCCTGCAAGTCGGCACCGTGACGCATTTCGAAGGTGATCAGACGATGCGCAAACTCAAGTGGCTGAGTGATGCCGAGATTCAAACAAATGCCGATGCGCTTGCGGCGGTCCTCCCCGACTGCGTTGCTGGTGGAGCGTCGGTCAGCTTCATGGGGGATCTGCAAGTCGACCAGGCACAGCAGTTCTTCGCACGCGTCCCGGCCGACGTCAGATCTGGCAGGCGCGCGCTGCTCGCGGTGTTCAACGATCAGCGACTGGACGGTACGGCCCAGCTTCTCCTGGGCGTGCCGCCGAACCAGCCGCACCGCGTAGAACTGGCGAAGATGCTGGTGCACCGTCGCGCGCGGCGATCCGGACTTGGCCGCGCGCTCTTCGATGAAGTGGAACGCGAGGCGATCGCCCGGGGAAAAACCCTTCTTACCTTCGACACGGTGACCGGCGGCCCAGCTGAGCGAATGTATGTTCGGTGCGGCTGCGTGAAGGTTGGCGAGATTCCCGGATATGCGCTGTTCCCGGACGGAGTCCCGGTCGCCACCTCAGTGTTCTATAAAGAACTCCGAATTGGTTTAACCAATCGTCACAGATGAGCTGCGAAAGGCGTGGTAGGCGTGGCCTCGCCAAGAACAAAGGGGACGCAGATGAAGATCACTCGTCGACGGTTTCTCCAGGGCGCAGCGGCGGTATCGGGGACCGCGCTGCTCGCCCCGAAGCTCGGAAGGGCGAAGTCGCCAGGGGACTGCAGGATTGAGCACGTAGTCGTGCTGATGATGGAAAATCGAAGCTTCGATCACTACCTGGGTTGGCTTCCCAATGCCGACGGCATGCAGGCAGGTCTCACCTACTTCGATTCCAACGGAGTGCCTCACAGCACGACTCGCTGGGCGCCGGACTGGACCGGATGCGGGCATCCCGACCCGGATCACTCTTACGGCGGAGGCCGTGTCCAATACAACGGCGGCGCGATGGATGGGTTCCTGCGATCCGGACGGAACGATACTTTCACGATCGGCTACTATGTGGAAGCAGACCGCCCGTTTTACAGCGCGCTGGCGCGCAATTACACCGCGCTCGATCGTTACTTCTGCTCGATACTAGGGCCTACTTTTCCCAATCGTTTCTTCATGCACTCGGCTCAAACGGATCGCTTGAGCAATACGCCGGACATCTCGCAGCTGCCGACGATCTGGGACCAGCTTGCCGCTGCCGGAGTGAGTGGAAGGTACTACTTTGGAAACCTTCCGTTCACCGGGTTGTGGGGAGCTCGCTATCTGGACATCTCGCTGCCTTACAGTCAGTTTCTGCGCGACGCGGCGGCAGGAACGCTCCCGGCGGTCTCATTTGTCGATCCGATCTACACCGTTCTCGATGATGGAACCGGCAACGATGACCATCCGCACGCCGACATCCGTAGGGGAGACGCCTTGGTATCGGAGGTGTTTCACGCGCTAGCGGAAGGTCCCGGATGGCCCAACACCGTGTTTGTCGTCAATTTCGACGAATGGGGAGGGTTCTTCGATCACGTCGCGCCGATCCGGGCCACCGCGCCCAACAACGTCGATCCGGATCTCGTGGATGGAAGAGCCCTGTTGGGCTTCCGCGTTCCCACTCTAGTTGCCTCGCCGTTCAGCCGCGGCAATCCAGATGATCCCCGAGTTCAGAGCACAATCTTTGACCACACTTCTGTGTTGAAGTTGATCGAGTGGCGCTGGAACCTTCCCCCGCTCACACTGCGCGACGCCTCTGACGACGTGGGCAATCTGGTCGATGCGCTCGACTTTGACAATCCACAGACCGAGGTGCCGGATCTGCCTCGTCCGGCGGCGCCTCCGCCGGTGCCCTGCCTCGGTCCGGGTGCTCGAGGGGATGACCACTGGCGTCGCCTTCGCGAGTCCCCTCTACTCCGGGGCTGGCAATTGTAGCCATCTGCCAAGTCGCGAAATGTGGGTGTGATAGGAGCCGCACGCACGCCATCAGCTAGTCGGCATACAGGGTCAAAACGCTAGCGTTCCGTCTTCTAAGGCCGCTCGCGGCCGCGCAAAGGAGCGCCATGGACGCCCTGTATCTTTGGCCGGACAACCCGCTTGCTTCACTCCTGGTACTGTGGGTTTTCAGCCAGCTCATCCTCTGGGCAGCGCGCGGGCCGGTACACCGCGCGTTCCGCAGCATCGGGCGCGTGCTCTCTGGCGCCCTGCGTGTGGCCGCGCGGTGGTGCAAGTCGGTATCCGCCTCGGTGGCAACGCGCGACCGCGAGATGATGCTGGAAATGGGAACCAGCAGTGCGCAGGGCAAGCTCGCGCGGGAGTTTCGCCGGGTCGAGATCAGCTTGGCCAAGGAGCTGGGCCGCTACCCCGCCCTCCATCGGAAGATGGACGACCTCGTGTCCCGGCTCGACGCCGACTACCGGGATTGCGGAAACGCGCCGCCTTCGCCGCCGGGCTGGACCGAAGCCACCGCCGCAGTGGCGAAGATGCCGCAGAGCGGGGACAACGTAGTTCGCAAGCTCCTCGAAGAAATGCACAAAGCGGCGCAGGACAGCGAAAAGAAAGCCCTGGAGGAGTTCCGGGAGTCGACCGCCAAGCGGCACAAGATCCTGGGCGCGATGGCTCCGCTCTGGAAGGAGCTGAAAGAGCACGCCGACGAGGCGTCGAAGTCGGTAGCAGCGGCGCTCGAATCCGCCAAGCAGGTCGACACGTACATGGCGAACTACGAGAAGCTCCGCAAGGGCGACGAGAAGGCGGTTCGCGCGATGGGCTGGCAATCCACCCAGCTTTTCGTGGTCTCGCTCTTGGTGCTCGCGATTGCGATCGGCGGGGCGTTCGTGAACTTCAATCTGATCGCGCTCCCAATGTCCGAGCTGGTGCCCTCCGGTAGCCGGATCGGCGGGATGCCGGTGTCCACGGTTGCCGCGCTGGTGGTGGTGCTGATGGAAGTTGCGGCGGGCATCTTCGTGCTGGAGATGCTGGGCATCACCGGCTTCTTCCCCAAGATGGACCTCTTGCCGGTCTCGCGTCGGCGGATCATCCTCTTCGTTTCCCTCGGCGGCCTCTTCCTGCTCGCCTGTATCGAGTGCTCGCTGGCAATATTGCGCGAGCAGATCGTCGAGTCCGCTTCGGCCCTGAAGCAGTCGCTAGCGGGTGTCTCGGACCGGGCGGTTGCGGACCCGGCGTTTTCGCAGATCCCAGTGGTGGGCCAGGCGGTGCTCGGTTTCATCCTGCCCTGGATCCTGGCGATGGTGGCGGTGCCGCTGGAGACGTTGATCTCGACGGGCGGGCACATTGCCCTCACCGTGACGGCAGGCATTCTCGCGCTTGGCTCGGCCATCGCGCGCGTGCTGGCGCACGGCGGGCAGTACCTGATTGATGCAGTCCGGCACGTCTACGACATCTACATCATCGTGCCGTTGCAACTCGAACGGCTGGTTACCGGTGTCCGTGGTGGGCTGACGGTGCGCGAGCCGGCCGAGGAGCGGGGACGCCGATGAAAAGGCTGATCCTCACCGCGGCCGTTGTTCTCAGCGCGTGCTCCAGCGGTCGCAACTACGCGCAGGCGATCGCCGCGCTGGTCGACGTCTCCGGGACTTATGTGGACCAGAAGCCTGAGGTGATCAACTTGATCAAGAAGGGCATCCTTCCCAAGCTGAACCCGGGCGACAGCCTGTTCGTGATCCGGATCGACGACGAGAGCTATCGGAGGGGTAACCTGGAGGGCTCCGTTACCCTTGACGTTCGTCCCTCGAAGGCCAATGCGCAGAAGCTGGCCTTCGCGAATCAGCTGGATGCATTTGCCCGAAAGCATGAACGCACTAGGCACACCGACATCCGCGGGGCAATGATGCTCGGAGCGGAATACCTCAAAGAGACGGGCGCCGGGGTGCGGACGATCGTGGTGTTCAGCGATCTAGAGGAGGATCTGCCGAAGGGCGTGAAACGCACCCTTGCGGCGGATGAGTTCAATGGAATGCGCGTCTTGGCGATGAATGTGAAACGGCTCAACGCAGACAATGCCAATCCCGCAGCCTACCGAGCGCGCCTGGACTCCTGGCAAAAACAAGTGACCTCGCACGGCGCAAAGGACTTCAAGGTGGTGATGGCGGCCGAGAAGCTCGACGAGCTCCTCGACCGGTAAAAGCGCGAGTGGATCGCTAGACTCTACTATTTCTCCGGGGTGACGACGATGATGTCCACCTCGCCCATCGAGACGCTGGCGGTCCGCGCGGGCATTGCGTTGTGCGCCACGAACGTAACCGTAGTCACCGGCTCTTTGTTGACAGTAAACCCATCATCAAGGTTGCGGGTTGCGGAGCTGACTAGGAGATCACAATTTCCGGTGCTCTTGAGCGAGGTTGAGAGCAAGAAATTCCAGTCCTCGGCGCAGATCGCCTCGTTCGCCCCATTCTGGTAGATGAGAGCTTTCCGGTCCGGATCATAGTAAAGCCCTTTGAGGTCTTTCCGGGCGATGACAGCCCACTGCCGTTGGTCGAGCCACGGCGCGGCTGCCACCTCGACCCACGCGCGCCCAAGGCTACGGTCCACGGCGAAATCCGCTGATACATTTTCATCTTCTGATACCTTCTCGTAGACCTTCTTTTCCACATCCCTATCCGTCCCTGCCGAGCCATCCGCGGCTGCAGCGGGAAGGCCCCCTGCTAAGCCCAAGAATACAATGGCGGCACCCAACTTATTTTTGATTGTCTTCATTGTTTCTGTTCTCCGATTCTTCTTTAGTTTCTTCAGACTCTTGAACGGCCATTTTGTTTCACCAGCTGGCTTCCTCAGCTAGCAGCCGTGTACGAGGACGAGACGCGTCCGTACCTGACCGCCCGCCGAGGCTGTGGCATCGGGTTTGCTTTGCTTCGTGGCCCATGGGGGCTCGAGGGGGCATCGCCCTTGTCGTTGCGGGGGCCGGCATCGTCTGGGCCTGCGGCAAGGGCTTAAACCATCACTCGGATGGTGAAAAAATTCCCCTCGCCAGCGACAAAGATTTGCCGCCCGTACAGCCCCTCACGCCGGACCTGAGCGCGGCCGACGCCGGAACGCCTGACGCAGGTCATCCTCCCGACGCCGGCGTCCCACGCATCTTTCAGCCCGGTTTCCATCAAGCACTTCGTAGCCGGGTGCAGACCTCGGAACTCACCACGTTTCGCTTCAAGGTGCCGGTGGACCGATCGGGAACGCGAGTTCGCTTCGCGTTTCTCGCCGGGCAGGAAGGTCTAATTCTATTTCGGGCAAACGTGGCGCGGGCGGGGGCTCATGGCGCACTCGCATCCACCCCAATGCCTATTACGTTCTCTCGTTCGGAGGGCGTTTCGATCTCTTCAAATCAACGGCTCTGGAGCGATCCCCTAGAGTTTGGAGTGGCTCGCGGAGCTCAGCTCTATGTCTCCTTCGAGGTCGACGGAACTTTGGCCGCCAGCACGATTGGTGAGTTCCCGGAAAGTTACGCTCGCGAAGGAAGTTATTCTCAGAGCATACAACCCTTTGGTGGGGGCGAACACCCCAGGGCGGCTGGCCTGACGACGATTGAGGTGGAAGGCGAACCTGGACTCGCGGGCGTCGCGATTGGTGACAGCATCACTGAGGGCTACGTCTCGAGCCAAGTTGCCTCCGGATCAGCGGTCTCGGATGGCTTTCTCGTACCCAGTGACAACCAGAGAAATGCCTGGCCGGCGATTGCAGCCCGGATTCTTGGGATCCCGGTGGTGAATTCGGGAATCTCTGGTCAAGGCGTCCAGGATGTCCTTGACCACTTGTCGCAGGACGTATTTCCACTGCACGGAGTAACCGACTGCTTCGTTCTGATCGGCACCAACGACCTGTGGGCGATGAACACCAATGAAATCACTTCACGGATGAACACGCTGATCGACAGCCTTAGCGCTTATTGCCGTGTCTGGTTGAGCACGCTGGTTCCGAAGGAGCGGACCACGGGTGGTGATTACGAAGTGGTGAGGACTCGCCGTGGGGAGGTCAATGTTTGGATTCGTAGGCACGGACGGATCATCGATTTTGAACAAGTCCTCCGCTCGGAAGCGGATCCCGATCATTTCCTTCCGGGATTAGGTGAAGACGGAATTCATCCCAGTGTGCTGGGACATGAAGTCATGGGGGAGCAGGCCGCGCGCGTCTTTCAGGCGCTTCACTGACCACCTCGCCGCAATGCGTTTCAAATCAAAAGCGGGAGCTTACGCAGGCGTGTGCCGTCTAGAGCGAAGACCGCGTCAGCCGCACGATGTGGCGGCCGGAGGTGTCCATGACAAAGATGTTGGCCGGCCCATCCGCCGCGCTGATGAAGACGATCCGCGCGCCGTCTGGCGAAAACGACGCCTCGTCCTGAGACACTCGCGTGATTTGCCGAGGCATTGGTGCGGTCGCGACCAGCAGACCGACGGCGAACCAAACCAGCATCATGGATTGCATACGATCACCTAGCGGAGCGGAATCTTCACGATCTGCGGTTTGGGTTCCTTGGCGAGTGGCGCGCCCGCCGTATCGACCGCTGGTGTGCCAGCGACAACATAAAGCTGATCACCCGCGACCACAGCCGTAGTCTGGCTGTATTCCACTGGCGAGCGAGAGCTGAGCGTGCTCACTCGCCTCACAGATCGCCCATCGATGCCGAGTGAAATTCGCACCACCCGCCCCAGATACGGCGAGCTCTGCACGCCGATGAGGTCACCGCGGTGATAGGCCAGCCCATCGATGCTGTTCACGCTCGCGTTCGCCGGAACGGCCAGGCGCCGCACCTTCCGGGTCGGCACATCGACCAAGCTGATGCCTTCCACGCTGGCGACGTAGAGGCGCTTCTGGTCCGAAGCGAGGACAGTGCCGTTGGCGAAGGTTAGGTGCTCATCGCGGACAAACAGCTCGAGCTTGCCGGCGTGCACTCGGTACACGGCCGCTTGCGCGCTGTCGGTCACATAGACATCGCCGTTGCGCGCCAGTGCCAAGTCATTGAATCCGTGGAGCAATGGCCGTTCGTCGAGCCAATACTTGCCGGCAACCTTGCCGTCCGCCAGACGAAAAGCGTGGATGCCGCCGACGCCAACCTCGGGCTTAGGCGCTTCGCTGATCAGGAGCTCCGGAAAGATGCCGTTCACTGCCCAGAGCAGCTTGCGATCGGGGTCGACCTTCAGGCCGAGTACCTGAAGCAGCCCCGAGTCGCGAGGAACGAAGACGCTGACCTGACCGCGTTCATCGACCTGAAGGATTTCGCCGTGAATCGTGCCGACAAAAACGCGGCGCGACACCGGATCGTATGTGATTCCCTCCGGCGCCGCCGAATCGGAGATGAGCGCGAAAATCTGGGCTCGCGGAACCGAGCCCAGATTTCTTCGGGCATCGTCAATGAGCGCTTCGAGCTCTGGCGAAGGCGGAAGACGCTGGAGCTCCGGAGCGACGTCGATGCCCGCTCCGCGATCGACAGCTTGGCGCACAAGAGCTATCGACTCCTTCGCCTGTCCGAGTGCGGCCCTTGCGCGCGCCACGCTGATCAGTAGATCCGGATGGTCCGGCGCCAGCGCGAGGGCGTGCAGCCCTGCCTCCAGCCACGCTCGGTGATCCCCCTTCAACCGCGCTGCGCGCGTATCGCGCACCCATTCGAGTAACGTCCGAGGTGGCTCGGCTGGATCTACCGAGAGAACAACCGACGCAAACAGCGTGAAAGCAGCAGTCGAGTATCGCACCGGGTCCCCTTCCGACTCGCGAACCACCCACGTGCGCTTCGCATTCCCATCCATGCGCTGACGGCCAGTTTCGAAGGGATGCGCAAGAACCACTGTCACATTCTCCGCTCGGCTGACGTTTAACGTCCATGCTGAACCGTCCCGGCGACGTTCTACTGACCACCGAAGGTGTAGAAGCTCTGCCGTACACCATGGCATTCGACTCGATAGGACCTGGGCTGGGCTTCGAGCGGGTTTTCCTGACGTACTACCCCCGAATCGTGAGCGTCTTGTACCGCGTGGTGGGCGATCGCACTCGCGCCGAGGAGCTCACCAACGAAGTATTCTGGAGAGCCCATCGTCAATGGTCCTCGCGCGCGGTCAACGGCAACCCCGGTGGTTGGCTCTACCGCACCGCGACCAACCTGGGCATTGATGATCTTCGCTTGACCGCGCGTCGCAAGCGGTACGAGCGGATCGCCGGGCCTGACATCCGCGACGAGGGTGCTTCGCTCACGCCGCTAGATGGGCTTTTGAAGAAGGAAAAACGGATTCAGGTACAGGCTGTGCTTTATTCAATGAAGAAGTGGCAGGCCCAAATCCTGATTCTGCGCTCGAGCGGGCTATCCTACGAGGAGCTGGCTTCTGCCCTCGGCGTGAAGAGAAGCTCCGTGGGAACCATGCTCGCGCGGGCGGAAAGGGAGTTCCATAAACGATATTTTCGAACGCATGGACCAGAGGAGTGACCATGGCTTGCATCACGGACGGAACGTTGCGCGCTCAGTTTGACGGTGAATTGAGCGAAGCGGAGCAGTTGGAAGTGAAAAGGCACTATGACTCGTGTGCCGAGTGCCGAAGGCGGGCCGAGGCAATCGCGCGTTCCGCCGAGCGCGTCCGGGGCGTTCTTTCGAGCCTCCTTCCTGTGGAGCAGGAAACGCCTTCGGATGCTCGAGCCGGATTCCTGCGGTTCCAAGCGAGTCGGGCAGCTTTCGAGCGCGAAGGCCCGTCGCTGATGGCTTCGCTGTTTGCAAAGCGACTGGCGCCAGCCTGGGTGTCGCTCGCGGTAGTGTGCCTGATTGCGGGCGCGCTCGCCTTCGCTCCCGCACGCAGTTGGGCCCAGCGAATTCTGGGGCTGCTGCGAGTGCAGAAGATCACCGTGGTACCTATAGACTTCGGGGCGCTCGACGACTCGAGCAATCGCGCTCGGCTGGGAAAAACGATTTCACAGTTGATCTCGGACGATGTCGTATTCACCATCAAACCCAGTGAGCCCGAGTTGGTCGGGAGCCCCGAGGAAGCGGAACGGAAGGTTGGATTCAAGGTTCGGCTGCTCACCCAGGTGGGCCGCGCGCCGGAATTAAAGGTTCTGGGCGAGCAGGCGTTCCATCTGACAATCGACCGGGACCGATTGCAGACGATTCTCGACGAGGCGGGACGATCCGATCTGCAGCTTCCCTTCGATCTGGACGGAGCGACCATCACCGCGCGCATTCCCAAATTGGCATTCGTTCAGTATGGCCATTGCTCGCGCCGCAACCCAGAAGCAGTCGCGCAAATAGACTGTATCCGTTTCGTACAGGCTCCCAGTCCGACGGTGAGTGTTCCTCCCGAGCTGAACATGGCGGAGCTTGCGGAGGTGGTGCTGCAGCTCGGCGGGATGAAGCCGGAGGCCGCGCAACAATTCAGTCGATCCGTCGATTGGACCACCACGCTCGTGCTGGGCATCCCTCAGGGTACGTCGGCTCGAACGGTCGAGGTGGACGGCGTGCAAGGTACGCTGATCGAGGATTCCCGGTGGGGAGATCGACGCCCGTCCGTTCACAAGCTGTTCTGGGTCAAAAACGGGACCATTTATGCGCTCTTCGTTTGGGGAGACTCAGCCGACGTCTTGACCCTGGCGGAATCGCTGAACTAGACGAAACCGTTTGACGCCCATCGAGGACCTCGCGATCCATACGCGAGGGCTTAGGAAAACCTTCGGCAACAAAGTGGCCGTCGAGGGCCTGACGCTTGAGGTGCATCGAGGCGAGGTCTTTGGTTTTCTTGGACCCAATGGGGCCGGAAAGAGCACGTCGATCAAGATGTTGCTCAGCCTGGTCGCGCCAAGCGGCGGCGAGGCTCAGGTCCTCGGCCGTCCCGTGGGAGATGTCGAAACACGCCGGAAGGTCGGGTTTCTACCCGAGCACTTTCGATTTCATGAGTGGCTGACCGCCTCCGAGCTTCTTGATCTGCATGGGCGACTGTACCGCATTCCTACCGCTCGCTTGCGCGAGCGAGCCGCTGCGCTTCTTGAGCTGGTGGGGCTCGCGGCGCACCGCGACAAGCCTTTGCGCGACTTCTCCAAGGGTATGCTGCAACGCATCGGGCTTGCACAAGCCTTGCTCAATGATCCGGAATTAATCTTCCTCGACGAGCCGACTTCCGGCCTCGATCCAATCGGCCGGCGCCTGGTGCGCGACATCATCAAGACACAACGCGAGCGCGGTGCGACAGTGTTCCTCAATTCGCATCTGTTGAGTGAGGTGGAGATCACCTGCGATCGAGTCGCTTTCATCAAGCGCGGGGAGGTCTTGGAGACGCGATCCATTCAAGCGTGGGTCGAGCGCGAGACCACTCTCTTGTTGCGAGCGCAGAACCTTGGGCCGGAAACGATTTCTGGTCTCGCTCGTTGGGCTTCCTGCACTCGCGCGGAAGGCGAGTGCTTCACGCTCAACGTCGCGAGCATGGACGTGGTTCCCGAGCTACTGAGGTACCTGCTCGGGCGTGGCGTCGATGTCTACGAAGTTACTCCGCAGCGGCTCTCTCTCGAGGAGCGGTTTCTACAGGTCGTGGGCGACGACGGAGGGCTGTGATGGGGATCTGGGTGGTGGCCCGGCTGACCTTCAAAGAAGCGGCAAGGAAGAAAATCCTCTGGACAGCGCTGGTGGTCGGCCTGGGTTTTCTCGTCTTGTTTGCTCTCGCAGAGCACTACCAGAGCTTCGGCCCACGTGTGACCCCCTTGGTGCGGCGGCAGATCATCAATGCTCAATTCGTGGTTGGATTGTACTCGCTCAATTTTCTACTCCTGGCGATGACGGTTTTGACCTCGGTAGATACGCTTTCGGGCGAGATTGCCTCCGGGACCATCCACGCTTTAGCCACCAAGCCCATACGCCGTTACGAGTTGCTGCTCGGGAAGTGGCTGGGATTTGTGGGCATGATGACGCTCTTTCTCACGTTGATTGTCAGCGGGTTGGCGGGAGCGCACCATTGGATAACTCATGCCCAAACCCATCATCTCTTCCGGGGAATGGCTCTGATGTGGCTTGAGAGCGTCCTGCTGCTCAACCTCACCTTCCTCTTTGGAACGTCATTGTCCACGCTCACCAATGGTGTGCTGGCTCTGGGGCTGCACGGAGTCGCTTTTCTCGGGGGCTGGATTGAACAATTCGGCATGCTCACCAATAGCCAGCCCGTCGCAAACATCGGCGTGCTCGCGAGTATCGTCATGCCGAGCGAGGCTCTTTGGCGAAGGGCTGCGTCTGAGATCCAGTCGCCGGTGCTTAGTGCGACTGGCTTCTCGCCGTTTGGTAGTGGGGCCACTCCCAGCGGGGCGATGGTCGGTTACGCCGTCTGTTACACGGCCGTGAGCCTCGTCCTCGCGCTTCGCCTATTCAGTAGGCGAGACCTCTAAACCGCTTTGCTAATTGCAGAGTTCAGGATGAGAGCCAATGCACGATGCAACGGGTCCTGTTGCGTGATTGGAAATCTCTTTTATCGCTCGCTGCGCCGACTTACTCCCTGGCACAACGGTTGCACAGCGAGTGCGTGGGCGATCGGAATTGCCCGATCAAAAGAGAAAAATATGAAATCCAAAACACAACTGGGCCCACGAATGGGCCCAGTGAGAAGTGGTTTTTGCCCATGAAAACAAGCACAGCACTAAGCCTCCTAGCCCGACCGCGTGGCGCAGACGAGGCTGCTCTGGACGAAGTCGTTCGGCGATATCACGGCCCCATGCTCCGCCAGGCCGTGATTCTGCTGCGTAGCCGAGATTTGGCGGAAGAGGTGGTTCAGGAGACCTGGGCGGCGGTGGTCCAGGGTCTGGCCAATTTTGAGGGCCGATCGACTCTCAAGACATGGATCTTTCGAATCCTGGCCAACCGCGCCAAGACGCGCTTGCTCCGCGGCAAGCGGTTGGTCTCCATTTCCCCGCTGACGAACTCCGAGACTGACGAGCGCGCGCTCGATCCGCCGCAGAACGCATCCACCCCCGAAAGGCTGCTCCTGCAGAAGGAGACGATGGGCTACCTGCAGCGAGCGCTAGAGCGATTGTCGCCCAAGCAGCGTGCGGTGGTGAATTTGCGGTTGATCGAAGGCCTTGGACAGGAGGAGGTCTCTAGGCGTCTTCGAATCACCGGGACCAACCAGCGAGTGCTACTGCACCGGGCGCGATCCGGGCTCCAGCGAGCGTTGCGAAATCACCTCTGGTCTTCCCCGCCGAGGTATCCCGCTAGACAGTTGGCGGTCGACACACACCGTTGACACACCTTCGCTGTGTCGACACACCCGCGGGCCAACCGTTTGCACACTCGCTTAGTTCTTGATCTGGGATAACGCCACCGTACCCGGGCTAGGAGCAGCGTCCACCAACTCGACTCCGCGCATCTCGAGTCCCGCTTCCGAGGACACCCGCGTCAGGCTTTCGCGTGGAGGGCCAGCGTCGGGAGTAGGCAGCGGCCACATTTCCCATGCGCTGTCACCCAGGGAGATTCGGTGGCGAAGACTTGGCAGGACGATCTCTTGTGTCGAGAAGACCGCGGACTTCGTTACCGTCAAATTCGCGAACCGCTCGCCAGTCTCGCTGTCCAACAACGACGTGCCCAGGGAGACGTAAAGAACCACCAGCGCCGAATCATCGCTCGACCAGTTCACTTCTTGAAAAACCGAGGAGAAATTAGGTGTCTGCCAGAGTGGCCGCGATCGACCAATGGCCCAGACACTGATCGTCGAGAAGCTCACAACGGCGACGCGCATGCCGTCATGACTGAAGCTGGCGGACTCGACCGCGTTGTCCTGCCGGAGCTCGGCATCGCTGCTCTCGCCAACCCGATGAACAAAGACAGATGAGCCTCGTGTCCACAGCACCCGCTGGCCATCACCAGAGACGTCAAGGTCGTCCGTGCCCGTGCCCACGCGCGACGACTCGCTCCAAATAGACCTTTTCTGCGCGACGTCCCACAGCTCGAGACGCTTCTCCTTCCAGGTGAGAAGACGCCCCCCGTCCGCAGAGAGTCTGAGGATGAAACACTTCTCGCAATCGAGGTGCCAAAGGTTCTCACCGGTGCTCACGTCGAGGACGCCCACACCGCTTGAGTCGGTTACGGCGATCCGTCGGCCATCGGCCGAGATAGCGACGCTCGCGCGGGCGCCCAGATCTCCGGAACGCAGCCGCGAGCCGTTCTCATCCCAGACCTCGTACCGGGATGAATAGAAACCAGAGTGCAAGACATTGAAGCGGCCGCCATCGCGGGCTACTTGGAAGGCCATCACAGGACTTCCCGCAGCGGAATGCGCCGGTGTGAGAGGGTGAATATCCCAGGCCGCTAGAGTCGAGCCGTTGAGCAGCCCGGAGACGATGAGCCGGTCGCTGGAGGGGGAGAAAGTAAAGTTCGGCACTCCCGGAGAGTAGCTGAACGACGAGACGACGGTCCGCGTCCGCAAGTCTACGAGGTCCGCGTGATTCGACGTAAGCCTTGCCGTGACCAGCAGGTGGCCATCGGGCGAGACGTTGTTTCCCCTCCCCCGGAGGTGGATTAGGCCATTGTCGCCTCGTCCAGGAATTGCGACGGCGAAGTCACCCTCCGATCCACCGAAGACCTGGATCGCCCGCGCGCGGATGGCAGCCAGCCCGTGCGCAGTAAAAATCAACTCACCGGCGTCTGGAATCGGGCGGCTCGCGAGCTCTTCCCTTCGGGTGAGGTCCCAGAAATGTACGACGCCGTTGCCGTCTTGAAAGGCGACCCGATGGCCGTCGTCGGAAACGGAGCAAAGAGCTCTCGAGTCGAGCTTCGGGGCAAGCACGAGAGGCTCGGTGTGTCCCCCGCTAGTGACTAGACCCTCGGCCGTCAATACAACGGGTGGCGGCACGGGTCCTGACCAGCATGGAAGGGCTTTGCCCTGTAAGAACGAGCCGACCAAACGTCCAGTCGCAGCGTCGAGGTAAACTCTTTGGTCACGGCTGGCGAAGCGAATTTGACCGGTCGGGAGAAAGTCCGGCATTTCTGCTGCCGCGCTCGGCTGGAAGCGCCACAGCTCGCGCCCGGTTTCCAGTTCTCGTCCGATCACAAAGGGAGTTTCGATTGCCAGCGCCAACGCTCGCCCGTCCTTTAGAAAGCCCACGTCAACCGCGGACTGATCGGGGCCACGACGGGCGAACAGCCGGCGAGGGATCCGCTCCCGTGCCAAGGCGTAACCCCAGCGGGACTCCCGCGAGTCGTGCTCAATTCGCGAAGCGGCGTAGTATCCGGCAGCCCGACCCCAATCGGAGCTCTGTTCCGCTGCTCGCGCCCGTTCCAGAAACGAGGCCGCAAGATTCAACCGCGCGACGTAAAGCTGGTATGCGATCGCGATCGAAGACGCAGCAAGGACGAACAGAGCGGCCGCGGTGGCCGCCGCGAGCGCGCGGTGACCGGTGACGAATCTCTGCACCAATTCCCACGCCCCATATTGGTAGGCAGCAACTCGTCCGCCAGCTCGATACTCGGAGAGCTCCTTCGAGAGCAGTTCTGCGCTCCGGTATCTGTCCTGCGGAACGTTAGACAGAGCGCGCTCGCATACGGCGGCTAGCTCGGCCGGAGCGTCTGGACAAACGGCTCGGACCCGCGGGAACCGTCCGGAAAGGACGTTTTCGATCATCTGCTGGGATGAGGCTCCTTCGAACGGAACGCGAGCGGTAAGCAGTTCGTACAGGATCACCCCCAGACTGAAGACGTCGCTGCGCTCGTCGATTTCGCTGAGCGCTCCACGCGCCTGTTCCGGGCTCATGTAGGCCGGCGTCCCTAGGGCGGCCC
>DAIQBK010000044.1:15876-17278 GCA_036781205.1 Myxococcaceae bacterium | reverse complement strand
GCCGCGGTGCCGACCGGCTCTTCCACAATCCCGGGGTTGTTCCCGATGATCCAATCCCCGTTCGCACCGGGCCCATTGTCCGGCGCGATGGCGCAGGCCGGGTTCGGCGGAATGACATACGCCACCTGCATGTCCTCGATGTCCTTGGCGATCGGAATCAGATCTGCAGTATCCGCTGGCGGTAGGATGCCGTTTGCATTGAGGTCCAGACCGACGTCGAGCATCAGCCAAGGAGTAGTCCCGAAGTTCTGGATGAAATATCGATATCGATCGACAAGAAAAAGCATCGCGCCTGGTTGTCCGTGACATGCCTGGAGGCTGTTCCAGTCGTTGTAAGGCGGTTTATTCGTTGCGGTCGGCGTCAGTAGGAATGACCCCGAATTGGTGACGGTGTAGTTTTGAGAAATGGTTACCATGGTTGCGCTCTGTCCTCCCGCACAGAGCGCGAGCGCCACCCGTCCCAGTTCGAACGTAATTGTCGAGGGGTTGGTGGCCTGCGGGGTAATCGTAATTGTATTGGGAGCTCCTGCAGTCATCGCGGTGATTGGCCAGACTTTCCCGTAGGTGCAGCCGTTCACCAGAGTGCAACCGCTCTCGTTTTGATTCAGAAACCGATACATCGGATTGCGCGCGACGAAGGCGAGTTGGTCAGGAGCGTTGACCTGGTCCCGACACGGGCCGGGCGGCGTGGCGGAAATGCAGTTGGTGGACAGATCGACTGCGAAATGCGGATCAATCCCCCAGCCGAGCAGCCGCAGGTTATGCTCAATTTGCAGCATCGTCTCGCGGCTCGCAGTATTCGCGCCTCGGGTAAGATCCATTGCGCGAATCGCCTGGGTCTGGGCGAGCATCGCCATTGAGCCGATCGCGAGCGCAAAGACCGCAATTGACGTACCCACGAGGAGCTCGATCAGGGTCACGCCCGATTCTGAACTGGAGTGTGTCATCAGAATACGCTCGATGGATTGCTTTTAAAGGCAGTGGCTGTAACTTGCCGATAGCCGAAACCGGGCTGCTTCCAGCGGACAATGATTTGGACGAGGAGCCCATTGGGCGTCCCGCTGTTCGACAAATCAATCGCGTATACGTTCCAGTAGCGAGTGAAATCGGGCACCCCGTCGCCGTTTACGTCGCTTGAGAGCCCTTGATAATTGGTGCTGAGTGCGCCGGGGTTGGTCGCATTCGGGTCATTCGCCAGATCGGAATACTGGAGCTTCGACGCAGTGGAGAGGCTGGTGCCCAGATCCCAGTTTCCGGTGATGCTCGGGTCCGAGATCGCGCTTGGCCCGATGATGGTGGACAAGGGGGTGAGCCGCGGATCGGTGTAAGGCCATCGCCGGACGTTTTCTGCGAGATCGGTTGCAAGCTGGGAGGCCTGGACCAGGCGGTCACCGAAATAGTT
>DAIQBK010000044.1:0-15776 GCA_036781205.1 Myxococcaceae bacterium | reverse complement strand
CTGCGAGATCGGTTGCAAGCTGGGAGGCCTGGACCAGGCGGTCACCGAAATAGTTCGCTTGCACGCCAACGAGCTGTAGCGTGGCAAAGCCGAGAAAGGCGATGATCAACACCACCATCGTGATCAGCGATTCGATCACGGTAAATCCGCGAGGGGCGCCGGTCTTTTGAGTTCGTTTGCTCATCGTCACTGGTCGAATTGTTCAATTACGCCGCTGAGGGCCGTAATCGTCACGGCCGTGGTCCGAACCGCTACGCCGGCTGAGCTCTGAATCGTGCCTTGGAGCGTGAACTGTTGCCCCACGCCCGGTGGGCCTCCGCTAAATTGCACGCTCCCCGCGGGCTCGAAGAGAATTTCTCCGAATCCCTGGTTTGGCGCTCCGGTGTTGCAAAAGCTGCAATAATTTAAATTGGGTGATTGCCCGGACAGGATGGGGATTCCTGCGAAGGGGTCAGCCAACGCCAGTCCGTAGCCTCCGGTCGGTCCAAAGACCGTTCCGTTGGGCAGACTGCCAGTGAGGATTACCGTGCCCGGCGCGGACGGATTGAAGGTGGAGAGGCTGATTCCGTTCGGTGCTTCGATTGCCCACCATCTGCCACCCACCGTGTCGACGATGAAGGCGGTATAGATCCCACGCCCAAAGGCCTCCGCTCGTGTCTTTCGAAGACTCGTGACGATGTCGCCCACTGCCCCGGTGAACGACGCGCGTTTTCTGAGTGATTCAATGCCTCCGAGAACGATGGCCGCGACCACGCCAATCACCGCGATCACAACCACCAGCTCGACGAGCGTGAAGCCGCAAGAGCCGCGTGCCGGTGCGGTTTCGCATTTAGATGTCGACACGTTCAGTTCCATTCGGCAGCCCGGCTGACTCGGTGAGTCCCTGTGGGTTTTGCGCCCCCCGGTTGCCCGGGGTTTGCTCTTATCGAGGATTCGGCCCCATTCTTTGCCCGGGTATCGCAATCCCCATGCCGCCATTTTCGGTGGCGTAATCGCTGACAAACGGGCCGTTCTTTTCAAGAGTGGTGGGTCGCCATTACCTCTGGGCTCTGTAACCTTTTCATCTCTGCGCGAATGTTCCGCTTTGGCGGAAGATGTGGGCAAGCCTGCTCAGGGGTAATCGAATGCGAACTTCAGCAGTCTTCGAGCTGGTACGCGGTACGAAACACGGGGAAGTTACGCACCGACCTCGCTTTCAGGTGCGTGACAAACCGCTTCGATGTGATGTCCATCGAGGTCGAGCACGAACGCGCCGTAGTAATTCGCGTGATAGTTCGGACGAAGCCCGGGCGGACCGTTGTCGCGCCCGCCGGCAGCGAGCGCAGTCTCGTAGAAGCGGCGTACCACCTCACGCGTGGGAGCTCGAAGCGCGACGTGAAATCCGGCAGAGGGACTTACCTGTCGCTTGGCGGAAGGATCTTCAAATCCAATGTAGAAGGCGAAGCCCTCGTCGACATTCAGATCGCCGCGCGGCCCGTAGGCAACCTCGCCGGGAACCTGGACGTGAGCAACCAGCCCGAGGGGCGCCAGCGCTGCATCGTAGAATGCCTTGCTCCGCGCGAGATCGTTGACCCCGAGCGAAATGTGGTCGAGGGAGGCGAAGGGCCGGTGTCCCGGAAATGTCCAGGATCGGGACGAGGCAAGGCGCAGGGACCAGCGAGATCGGCGAAGCGGCTCAAACCCTGCTCGGCGGTACAGGTTCTCGGCGCGGCGATGCGTTGCATCCACTTCCAATTCAATCGCGGCGCAACCCGCGTCGGTCGCCACTTTCCGTGCGGCGCCCAACAACGCCGTTCCCAACCCCTGCCCCCGACGTTCGGGAACGACGTAGAGCTCATCCAGCCAGGCCACCGAACCGCCGTGCTCGAGCGTCCAGGTGTACGCGATCGCTGCCAGGCCCACCGGCACGCCGCTCTCGAGGGCGAGGAGCAGGACTCCGCGCTCGGGCATCTCGATCAGGCGCGCGACGGCTCGATCGACACTCTCGGCGGAGAGCGAGATTTGGTGCTCGTCGAATTGCGCCTGCAGGAGGCGCACCGCCTTCGCGTGGTCCTTCGGAGTGACTTGTTCGACGTGAAACATGACTTTGCCGAGTACGACCGACGACGCGATCCGGTTTCCTGCAGGGCGCGCTAAGGCGCCCTAGCTGAAGCGCTGTGTATGAGCACACCGGATTCCGCTCCGCACTGTGAGCGCAGCTGGGAACCAAGCGCGGCGCTGATGTAGTTGCCCCCTTGGCAGCCTGCACTGCGGACAGGCGGAATTGGGCTAAGATCGGCGTATATGCCAGCGGTTCCGGTGAAGCTGAGCCCCAAGACTCCGGCGAACTTCCGGGATTTGATCGACGAGATCCAGAGGGCGCAGCTGAGTGAACTCCATGTGATGCTTCTGCTTGGGAGTCACACCCTTCGTACGCACGGGACCGCCTGCCCTTTTGCCATCGCTCAGACTCTGCTCTCGCTGGTGAGGGGTCTATCCACGGTTACCTATCGAAAGACTGAGGGCAATTTGCAACAGAGCTTCAGAGCAATTCTTAACGACCACTATCCATGGGGAGCGGAACCTGCGGGCGCTATCGCGCCCGGCCCCGCAATCAATGCTCTGTACAGTCTTTATCGCAATCCGCTCTCTCACGTGGTGACGATCGCACCGATCGAAGATGCGGGTGAACTTCGGGGTGCACTAAGGCGGCAGACGATCGGCGTCCGCCGACAGCAAGCCCATGGGGCGGTTGACTGGACCGAAGAGGCGCTGGTTGACTTGGAGAAGGCATTGACGCGCCCGAGCGTCCTTCGCCCGACCATGGCGCAGGAGGCTCGCTGGAGGAATCTCGTCTGGCTGACCGTCGAGGGATTCTATTGGGGCATGCGACGGCTGATTGAATCGCTTACCTTCTCGCCCGCCCGGATGGAAGCGGCGAGAAGGTTTTTTAGCGAGCCCGAAAAGCTGCCGCGGCTGATCTGACCGCGGAGGCTATTGCCCTGCTCCCTCGTCCTCTCCAGGAAGCGCGAACGCGATGATCGCGTCTCCAACCCTGCCGCTGTTGGGATCGACGATGCTGAAGTTGTTTCGATCGGGAACGTTTCCACCAAAAGCGTACGCGATGAACTCTCGCCCGTTTGCGACGTAGGCGACCGGAGCGGCAGCTGCTCCGCCCACGTTCGGGATGCGACTGTGCGCCGGATCGAAGGTGAACAGGATTCGGCCGTTCTCCGCATCCGCGGCGTGGAACTTTCCGGCGCCCTCACCGAAGAACACCAAGTCTCCGGCGACCGTGACGCCCGATTTCGCCGGCAGAGGTACCTCGATTCTCCAAGCGATTCTGCCGGTTGTGCTGTCGGTCGCGCCAAAGATGCCAAAGGGATGGGAACCCGGAACCCGGTTGACGAAGACGGAACCCAGGTGCAGTCCATTGACCAAACTCCGATTGCCTGAATGAGTCTGGAAAGTGGTCGGCTCGTAGCGGGTACCGTAGTAGATGAACTTGGTGCGCGGGCTGAAGGCGGCGGGATTCCATTCGCATCCGCCATCGTCACCGGGCACCATCACGAACATATCCGGAGCGGGTGGGGTGAATTGTGGTCTCGCAGGAAACCCCGTGTCATTAGGCCTGACGAAGGTCAGTGGCGTCAGCGGTTCGACGGCGGAAAACGGCTGGGTCGGCGCGGGATGTTGGAACGAGGGCGTGGTCGGGACACGCCTCTCAGTCACCGCGTAGATCGGTTGGCCGTTGCGCCGATCGAGGATGTAGTACTGACCCGTCTTGCTGCAGTGACCAAGGGCCTTGAAGTCCCTTCCGTTTCTTCTCAGAGGAAAAAGCACCGGCGGCTGCGCACTGTCGTAGTCCCAAATGTCGTGGTGCACTGCCTGGAAATGCCACTGATGACGTCCAGTCCATAGGTTGAGAGCCACGATTGAATTCGCATACAGATTATCGCCGGCCCGCTCCTCCCCGAGGATATCCGGAGCTGCGTTTCCGGTGACGACGTAAACCATCCCCAATTCCTCATCGATGGCTGGAGGGTTCCACACCGCCCCGCCTCCGCGCAAAAACGAGTCTCCGGCGTAGCTCTGCGGCAGGGTGGTGAAGAAGCGCCACACCACTGAGCCGGTGTCGGCATCGAGGGCGAAAACCTGTCCACGCACTTCGAATTCGCCACCGGAAAGGCTGATGATCACAAGCCCGTCGACGAATTGTGGGGCATTGTTGATCGCATAGTGATCTCGGAAGCTGGCTAGCCTCGTCCTCCAGATCACCGCGCCTGTCTCGGCATCGAGGGCCACAACCACGTCGTCGAGTCGGCCGTAGAAAACTTTGCCGTCCCCGACAGCGACCCCTTTGTTGTTGCGGCCACAGCAGACTGAAATCTCATCGAGCGGTGGCATCTCGCCAGGAATCTGGAGTGGCCGGTAGGACCAGATCAGACGGCCGGTCGCTGGATCCAACGCAAATAAGTTATCGTGGCCGTCGGTCACGTAGAACTGTCCATCAACTACGATCGGCGACGCCTGCAACTCTGCGAGCTCGTCGAGCACGCCAGTGTGAAATACCCAGGCGACTCGCAGATCCCCAACATTGGAGCGATTGATCTGGTCCACATCCTGGAATCGGGTGTTGGCGAGATCGTTGCCGTGGTTTCGCCAGTCCACGTTGTCGCCGTTATCTGCAAAGGAGTGCGCTGGACTGAGCCAAAAAGCCGTACAGGCGAGGCTCGACACCACCGTCGAGATTATTTTTTGCATTGAAACCCCCCGGGGAAACAGCAAGCGCTTCGTCCTCCTCGGGATTGCCAATGTCAACTTGGACTGGCGGTCACTGTTCAATCGCTGAGTGCGTCCGCCCGCTGGGCGGGCAAACGCAGCAGGTAGCGATCCTTGTCGCGCCTAGACCCGTCTAATTGGAGCACTTCCTGTCCTGCTGGCTCGCAGCGCGGCGGCCATCCGACGAACGCCGTCTTGCAGCTCCGATTCCGTCTGACGTGCAAAAGTCAAGCGCGCGTTGGGTCGGGACCTGCGATCGAACGCGAATTCGCGACCAGGCGCGAAGGCCACTTTCAGGGAGAGGGCGCGCTCGGCCCAGCGATCTACGTCGATGTCCAAGGCCACGCGTGTCCACAGCGCCACGCCTCCGCTCGGAACCTCGAAGGACAGCGCCGAACCCAGATGCGTTCGGAGAGCGGCTACCAGCGAAGCCCGCCGAGACTCGTAGCTGCGACGCATCCGCCGCACATGGCGCTGCACTTCGCCATCCTCCAGCATTTCAGCCACCGCGCACTCGACCGCCAGATCTCCTTGGCGATCCGTCACCGTCCGTAGCTGAACGATCCGGTCGAGCAAGGGCTCCGGGGCGACCATGAAGCCCAATCGAAGCCCGGGCGCGAGAATCTTGGAGGCGTTCCCACGTAGACCACGACCCCGGCCTGGTCGGCGCTGGCGAGCGGGAGCACCGGCCGGCCCTGATAGTGGAACTCGTTGTCGTAATCGTCCTCGAGAATCGCGAATCGGTTTCGCCGAGCCAATTCCAGCAGCTGGAGCCGGCGAGCGGGTGACAGCACCGCCATTGTGGGGTACTGATGGTGAGGCGTCAGGTAGATCGCGCGCAAAGTCTCCCGGCTCGCAAGTTTCTCCAGCGCGTCCACCCGCACTCCCTCCGCGTCCACCGGAACGGGGATCAGGCGCGCCCCCGCAAGCGTTAGCGATGCCCAGACCGCGGAGTATCCGAGCTCTTCGACCGCGACCGCATCCCCGGGCGACAACAGCGCCCGCGCGGCGAGGTCAAAAGCCATCTGGCTGCCGCGGGTCACCACCAGGGAATCGGCGGTGGCCGCAAGCCCGCGCGTGGCGCACAGCATCTGCGCCAAAGCGGAGCGGAGACGCGGATGCCCGCGCGCATCGCCATAGTCGAGCACAGAGGGACCGCGATAGCGAAGCGCGCGCCGATAAGCGCGCGACAGGGCCGCAGCGGGAAGCAACCGGGGGTCGGGCACGCCACTTGCCAGGTTCAACGTACCCCGCGGAATGGGAGGAGATTCTTCGCCGTGCAGGCTTGGACGTAAATCGAATCCAGCGCGCGCGGGCACGTTCAGGCGCGGTGCGGTCGGCGCGAAGCTGCGGGGGTTCGCATCCGGAAAACTCCGAGAGACGAAGGTCCCTCCGGCGCGCCGCGTCTCGGTCCAGCCCTCCCGGACCAGCTCGACATAGGCAGCCACCACTGTGTTGCGATGCACTTGCAGCGCCTTGGCCAGCGTCCGGCTTCCGGGGAGCGGATCGCCGGGGCGCAGCCGGTGTCGGCGGACTTCGTTGGAAATCGCCCGTGCAATCTGGAGGAAGACGGGAAGGCCCCCGGCAGGATCGAGCGTCAGATTGAGGTCCCAGGCGCGCATGTGAGCTGGTCTAGCGAAGATCTACAAACTGGCTCTTTCGAACATGCCAGGTCCAGGACATTCTACCCCCCATGGAAACGACCTCACTTTCGACAGACGGATTCACTTTCAACGCTTGCTGCCGATTCGGCAACCTCGGTGCCACGTCGAGGAACCGTGAGTGCGAACAACAAGGACGAGATCTTTCGGTAAAAGCCTTCCTCGGGGGCGCCGCGTGCGCGGTGATCTGGGGCGCTCTTTGGTGGCTGCTCATCTACGCCTATCAGTTTCCACCCAAGAGCGCTGGGGTGGACGTATCGGCAGCAAATTCGGCAGCGACGTCCGCTCTTCCGAGGTCAGCTCCGCAGTTTCAGGTCCCTGGCGCCGCTGCTTGTAGGCCTGGGACGGTTGGGCTGAATAGCTCCTGTGTGGTGGGCGAGGAGATAGAAGTTCGTGCGCCGGCCGGGTGGAGCGGGCGATGAAAGCTACCGAGCACTGGTAGTGGGGGACGTGCCCTGCACGGCGCGGTGCAGCGCCGCCCGCGCAAGCAAACGTGTGGAATCGAGCGTCGGGAGGGGAGAATTTGAGTCGTCGATGATCAATGGAATCTCGGTGCAGCCGAGTACGACGGCGTCGCAGCCCTCATCTTTCAGCCGTCCGATCACTCGCTGGAAATAGGCGACCGCCTCCGGCTTGAAGATGCCGTACACCAGCTCATCCATGATGATGCGATTGATTTCTTCGCGTTCGACGTTGTTCGGGCGGACGTAGTCCAGTCCGCGCGCGGAGAGCTTTTCTGGATAGATTTCGCTCTCCAGGACCCAACGAGTTCCGGTCAGGCCGAGACGCTGGAACCCGCTCTCGATCGCGCGTGCCGCGACGACCTCGGCGATATGTAGCCAGCTCAGCGGTGATCGCGATTCAACGTAGGGAAGCGCCTGGTGAATCGTATTGTCGGGGCGGATCAGGAAATCGGCCCCGATTTTCGCGAGCTTGTTTGCAGAGGTGAGCATCAGCTCACCGACACCCTGCCAGTCGCCGAGGTAGATGCATTTCATGTACTCCGCAAGGGAGTGCGCGTGCATGGACACCTCGGGGTGAGCGTGCGCGCCGAGAAGCTGCGCTCCTTCGGCGCAAATGGTCCGATAACAAAGCGCTGCACCTTCGGCGGAGCAGGCCACAATACCGATGTGGTCGGGCATGAGTTGATCTTAAAGCGGCGCCATGCCTATCGCCACCGCTCAATGGCCTGCTCGAAAATCCTAATCGTGCTTTTCTTTGGCGGTTTTGTTGCTGCCCAGATCAAGGGTCCGGAACGAAGAGTCGTAGCCAATGTGATCACGTCAGAGCACGATCCCAAGGTGCGGCTCCGCTTGCCGAAGGCAGTGCAGTACGTCGGCGCAGACCGGTGGGTGCTCTATGGTATCGCGGACTGCGAGCTCCACGCGTTCGTTGAGGCCGACGAGCAAAAGAATGTGCAGCGGCTTTATTGGGTGCAGTTCGAGAGCTACATCCCAACCAGGCCGGAGTTGAAGCATGAATACAATTCGCCGCAACACGCGAATATCGGCGGCATGGATTTCTACGTCGACACCTGGGTCCGATCGAGAGATGGCAAGACCAGACCGGGTTCAGACAGAGAGCATATCGAGGCACTGATACGGCAGAGAGGGTACAAGATGCCGGCAGGGATGATGGACGTGCGTCTCGTACACTTGTTGGATGAACAGAAGCGAAAGGAGCTGATGATCATCTACGGCGAAGACGTGACACCAACGGGGTTCAACGCCGCCGGGCTGGACGAGGGCGGCAAAGCACACGATCGGTGGCCGGCGATCGAAAAGGCTCTGGTCGAAAGGGCCGTAAAGATGATCGTGATCGAGGAAACCCCCAAGCAATAAGCGGCGCGTCGAATCACAGGACGCGCCGCCGAGCTTTTCCCCATTAACTATTCCTGGCTTGCGACGAGCACTACATCATCGATATCAACATCGCCCAGCGCGTTGCCGAACATCAACCATACTTCCGCACTGTCGGTTGAAGCGATCAGATCTTCAATCACGTATTGCGTGTAGTCTTGCGCAGGTATGTTCTCCAGGTCGAAAACAATCTCGTCAACGCGATCTGGGGTCCAAAGGACTTGAAGCCGTTCCATGGGTTGGGTGTTGCGCACCCAAAAACTTAGTGTGTAAGCCTGGCCAGCAACGACCGGGAGTCCCTGCTGCCCGACATATTCGAGGCCGGGGTGTGCATGGATAATTCCCCGATAATCTCCGCTGTGAGCAAATTCATCGCGTCCGATATCAACAATAGACGCACTGGGATGCCAGCCAGCCCAGCAATTAAACTCCCATCCACAATTGGTGATCAGGTTATCCTTAACTGCGTCACATTCACTGTCAGCCGCCCACGCTCCGATCCCAAAAAGCAAAACTCCGACTGTAATTAGGCATTTCTGTAGCGTGTTTCTCATTACTCCCCCTTCAAGGTTTGATGATTGGATTCAGTGTCCGGTGGGGACGTGAATAGACATACACAAGGCTAAATTCGCCTGGTGTCTGTTTAAAACGCGACGGTTCCTTTTATCTGAGCAGAGCAGTGGGTCAAGCGAAATGTTCCCAGCGCCTAAGCCAGGCTGGACACCGAGCAGGCGTGCGTGACTGATTTCGTGCGCGACATGTCGATTGTTGACATCGCTTAAAAGCCGACAAAGCTGATTATTGCCATTATTGCGGCAACTGCGCTGCGTGGGGCAATTCCAGTCAATTCATGTTTGAAATGAGGATTCCGCTCTGCGGAAAAGGAGGTACCCATGTCTTTCCAAGGCAAGAATGCTCTGATCACTGGAAGTTCCCGAGGGATTGGTCGAGGTATCGCTCTCAAGTTGGCTGAAAAAGGTGCACGCGTTGCGGTGCATTACTACCGCAACCGCGAGGCCGCGCAGGCAACACTGGAGAACATCCGCAAGCTGGGTTCGGATGGATTCCTGGTGCAGGCAGACGTCTGCCGCCCGGAGGAAATCCGCCGGATGTTCGAGCAAGTTCGCTCGCAGTTCGGTTCACTGGCTATTTTCGTGAGCAATGCGCGACCCGAGGCGGCTGCATTCTATGAAGCTCCGATGGAAATCACGCTGGACAAGTGGGACTGCGCTTTCGATTCGCAGGCCAAGGCATTCCTGGTTGCGGTGCGCGAAGCCGCTGCGCTGATGTCCAACGGGGGAAGGATTATAGCGATCACGTTTGCGCCCGGGGGACGATTTGGAAGCTGGCAGCCGTGGGTAGCGATGGGCGCGGCCAAAGCAGCGATGGAGTCGCTGGCACGGTACTTCGCCGTTGCGCTCGCGGATCGAGGGATCACGGTGAATACGATCAGCCCCGGCTGGGTCGAAGACAGCGTGCTGAACAGCTTGCCGGAAGTTTTCCAGACCGGTCTGCGGGAATGGCAGGAGCGCGGATGGACCCCGATGGGTCGACTCGGAAAACCGGTGGATATCGGCAATGCGGTCGCCTTGCTTTGCTCGGAAGAAGCGGGCTGGATCACCGGCCAATTGATTGATGTGGACGGTGGTGCGTCGCTCGTGGACGCGCACCTGCCATTGGAGTTACAAGGCATCGCCAAGACGAGAAAGACACGCGCGGCCTAGCCCAGCGCCTGATTTGTTACACCCATCGGCGAGGCGGCTTCAGCAGTCGATAAAGCAGCCCGCCCGAAACCGTGGCCCCCATCAGGGTTGCACTGCCGGAGAGCTCGAACCAGAGTGGATCGGGGCTGCCCCGCGACAACACGACGAGCGTATCAACCAACAGGAATGCCAGCACTGCAGCCGCGTGCTGCACAGGATGCCCGCTAGCGATCGCGGACGCGGTCAGGCCTCCCAAGAGTCCAGAAAGGATCGCGACCAGCGCCCCCGCTGCTTGAATACGCAGCGGCGCGCTCAGGTGAATGATTCCCCCCAGTGGCTTAAACCCAGCGGTGGTGCATGCGACGATGACGACGTATCCGAGAAAGACGCTCGCAACACTGCGCAACCATGCCGGGAGCTTTGTGCGCATCTCAACCTCCTGGCTTGAGGCTAGGTGATTCAAGCTCGGATCGATAGGACGGCAGAAGTGCGGGATGGTACGCGCTTAATGCTACGAGCGTTGAATCGACTGTCGCCGAATGGCCCCGGGCGAAATGCCAAAGCGGGCGCGAAAGACACGGCCCATGTGCGATTCATCGTAAAACCCAGCTTCCAGCGCGATTTCGGCAATCGGACGTTGGGTGTTCTCAAGCTCCTGCTTTGCATGGGTGATGCGCAAGTCGGTGACGTAGCGCCCAACCGACTTCCCGAACTGGCGGCGGAACGCAACTGCCAGGGTCACTGGGTGAACACCGGCTGCTGCGGCGACCTGCGACAACCTGATCGAGTGCGAATAGTCCGAGTGGATCAGTCTCGCTGCGTTTGATAACCAGTCTGGCATTCGCGGTTTGGTCAGCGTGCAATGCCGGGCGGTACGCGCAGCCAGGAGGTAGACCAAGCCCTCGATTGCAACAGAAGAGGTCCGGTCCGAGCGATGAACCTCGGATCGAAGGCCGCGGTGGAGATCCTCGAAAGTTCCGGGCACGAAATAGGCGGCTTGCCCAGCCGAATCGAGACAGAACCTCCCGGAACGCTCCGGCTCAATGTCAGCAAGAATGACTTCAACGTCGTCTGTCCCGATGGCGTTGGCATGTAGCTCGCCGGCGCGACGCCAGAGGACACTTCCAGCGCGTAGTGCCACCGAGTTGCCCTCGGAGCTTTCCTGATACTGACCTTCCAGCACAACGCACAGTTGGTCGTGGTCATGTGCGTGTGAGGCGAACTGGAGCCCGGCGTTCAGTCTCACTGTCGAAACCGTCAAGCCGTCACGGCACAGCAAGATCTTTCGTGTTCCGAAAGTGCTGGGCGCGGAGCGGGGCTCATCCTCTCGGTGCTGGTCTATGATCGCCACGGCTATGGCACTCTACCAGCATCTAGAAGGCATCTTGCGCGCGCAGGCTGATGATGATCACCGGGAGTGCGCGCGCCCTGAGGATTCGCACTAGCTTTATTGAAAGCTGCCAGTCGAAAGCGGAGACTACCGGTCGGCGGACGGGTACGTGAAGCTACGACGAGAGAGCGTTGCGTTTGGCATTTCGGTGGCGCTTCACTGCGCGCTGCTGATGGTACTCGCGCGCCGCAGGCCTCAGCCTCGGGCGACGCATCCCAGGCCGCCGATCGCGATTCAGCTGCGGACTGTCCCTCGACAGGAGGGCCCAGCACCACGGCCGCCTCAAACTCAACCCAAGCAGCCGGCGCCCGAGAGTCAAGACTTGGCCCGAGGGACTCGCAAGCCCTCGCATCGGCAGGCGCCCGTCGAGGCCCCCAAGAGCGGGAACACCACACCGAACGATGCACCGGTTGCGTCCGCACCTCTGAAAGATGATTCGCCGCGGGCAATCCATCTTGTGCCCGGAATTCAGTCCTGGGGCGGCTTCTCGAAACCGGCTCCGGCTCCCGAGTCGCACGGACAAACTGTTCAAAACACCCCCCAGGAGAGACCGGATCCCCAGGCGGTAGCTGCGCTGAATGCGGAGCGGGTCAAACGGAGGGTGGAGAATTGGATCAAGGACGATGTGGCTTCTTTGCGGGTCGAGAAGGGACTCGTCGATCGCTACTTCGGCGATATGAAAAAGGCGCTCGAGCAGGCCGCTGCCAACCCACCGAAGTTCGAGGCGCACCTGGCCCGCAATTTCTTCGCAGACTGGTCGAGCGCGGCGCAGCGCTACGGTGCAGGTCGAAACCCATACGGCCAGGACGACGTCTCTCCGCTTTCCCGTGCGCGGCAAGAGGCGGCCGGCACGCGCTATGAAGATTTTGCCAACAAACTGGGTCAGGGATCTGCCCTGCGGCGCTTCGCCGAGGGCGGGGCCGCACTGTTGGCAGTGGTCGAGTTGCGCCAGTCAGCCACCGGCGAGTTGCTCGCCAGCCTTTTGATTCAGTCCTCTGGGAACAAGGCTTTCGATGAGCACGTGATGCGAAGCGCTCCCAAAGCGATCCTCCAACTTCCCGGTCCGAAGCCAGGAGGAGCAGGGATCCATTCTGATGGCCTGCGCAGCGAATGGGCTTTCGAGGGACGGATTCATTACAAAAAGAAACTCAGGGACATGCATCTCAAAGACGATTGGTGGTACCTCGCCGCATCCAGCCCTCTGGCTTTGCTAACGGGAAACTTTGATGAGACCAACGGCGACGTCTACGTCGTCGACCTGCGCGATCCTAAATACACCTGCACGGTCCGCCTGCTCCGCGTTTACTAACCCTCGCGTCTTGCATGAGAACCCACCAACGCCGACCCTGTGCGGTGGGGCTCATGAAACGTTTCGGTTGCTCTGCAGACTCTGACTCAATCCACTTCAAGTGGGCTACCGAGATAGAGGGAATGGTGTTGATCACGATCAGAACTGCAGCCGGTGATGGAAGTTAGTTCATGAACCGGCGACGATTTTTGCAACTCGTCGGTGCTACCGGCGTTGCGGCATTGACCTCTTCCTGCAAGCGAATGACTTCCAAGGTGGGGACTCCATCGAGTCGGACCAACCTCATTCGATTCCCGGAAAAGACCGAGATGATCTTCCTCACCGACCGGCCGCCGCAGTTGGAAACTCCGATCCACTATTTCCGTCAGGACCTCACCCCGAACGAAGCGTTCTTCGTTCGCTGGCACCTCCAAGGCATCCCGACTTCGGTGGATCTTCGAACCTTTCGGCTCAATGTCAGCGGCCACGTCCGGCAGCCACTGCAGCTAAGTGTGGACGACCTTCGATCCCAGTTCGAGCCAATCTCGATCATCGCCGTCAATCAATGTTCCGGCAATTCTCGTAGTTTCTTCGAGCCTCGCGTTCCGGGCGGTCAGTGGAAGCACGGTGCAGTCGGCAACGCCAAATGGACCGGTGTTTCCGCGAAGTCGATTTTGGATCGTGCGCAGGTGAAATCAGGCGCGGTGGACGTCTCGTTCAATGGGCTTGACGTGCCGCCATTGCCTTCTGTGGCTGACTTCGTGAAAGCCCTTTCGTTCGACCACGCGCGTGATGGGGAGGTGATGATCGCCTATGCCATGAATGACCAAACGTTACCGATGGTGAACGGCTTCCCCCTGCGCCTCGTCGTGCCTGGCTGGTACGGAACTTATTGGGTGAAAGCCCTCAGCGACATCACCGTGTTGCCTCATGACTTCCACAACTACTGGACGGACATAGGCTATCGCATTCCAAACGCTCCCAATGGCACCGAATCTCCGAAGGACTTGGCCAAGGACACAATTCCGATCAATCGATTCAACGTCCGTTCCATATTCGTTCGTCCCGAGCCCGATGAAATCCTCCGGCCTGGAGTGCCGAATGAAATTGAGGGTGTTGCGTTCGACTCCGGTCACGGGATTCGGCGAGTGGAGTTATCAACGGACGGGGGAGCCACCTGGGCGGATGCTCGACTGGACTCGGAAATCGGAAAGTATTCGTGGCGACGCTGGCGGTCGTCCTGGACGCCGCGAAATCGCGGTCAATATCGACTGATGGCTCGCGCGACAAATGCGATTGGAGAGACTCAGAGCAAGGAACAGTGGAACCGCAGCGGTTTTATGTGGAATGTAATCCAGCAAGTTGACGTCAAGGTGGCGTAACAACCGATGGCGCCAAAAACAAAGAACGCACTTTTCTCACTGGGGCTCACGGCATTGGTGGCCGGCTGTGGACCTTCGTCAAACATCTCCAAGGAAGCGGATCATGAAATCACAAACGCCACAATGGGATCGATGCTTGATTCAAAGCCAGACAGCCCGATTCATACCATCGTGATGCCGCATGACGAGCCGGTGTTTCCGCCAGGTCCTGGCCGTGATGAATTTGTGACCGCGTGCGTGGTTTGTCACTCACCGCGATACATCACGATGCAGCCGCGATTTTCCCGGACTGTGTGGCTGGCCGAAGTCAACAAAATGAAAAATGTGTACGGCGCACATATTTCTGATGAGCAGGTGCTAAAAATTAAGGACTACCTGGTTTCTATCAACGGAGAGCCCGACGCAGCTCACGATCCTAGCGTCGCAAAGTATGGCGAATAGAATCGGAAGTGAGCGCCACTCGCCGTCACGGCTGCCGATGCGCCTGCTCGGTTCCGTACTGGTTCTGGGCGCGCTCCTCGCTTGGTGGGGCACCCGCGATCAGCGTCATCTGTTTGGGGAAGCGCTGCGCGAACCAGTTGCGGCGGGAGGCGTGGATCTTCCTAAGGTGACGGAGGGAGAGAGTGCATTGCTAGATCGCGGCTCCGAAATTTCAACGCGGCAATGCGCGGGTTGTCACGAAATGGCCACGCGCACCAGCGCACCCAGTTATCAGGAAATTGTGAGCTTCTATCGCCATGAAGTTCCGATCTCAGCCGGCAGTCCAGATTTGCGATCTCGATTGGCCTCAGCGGTGACACATCCGCGGCCAGGATGGGGCAATTTTGCACCGGGCCCCCTGGAGTCTGAGCTGTCGCTTGATGACCGCATCGCCCTTGCGACTTGGATTCTAAAAGGTGTGAGTAAATGACAAAGTCTGCAGAAGATTCCTCCTATCGAAATGAGCAAGGAAATACCCAGAGTTTGGGTGCGCTTCCATCGGTTGAATGCGGTCTGATTCGCGCCCACGTGGTTGCGTCACTCGTGACCTTGGTGTGCTCGGTCCTGTTCGGCATTCTGGTTGCCACAAAGTTCACCTTTCCCGAATTTCTGGGAGGCCACGGATGGCTTACCTGGGGCAGGCTTCGCTACAACCATACGCAGGGCATATTCTTCGGATGGCTGGGCAACGCATTCCTGGCCTTCTTTTATTACGCGGTGCCACGCCTCGCAAATCGGCCGGTCTTGAGCCGCAAGCTGGGATGGTTCCTTTTCTGGATCTGGAATTTTGCGGTAGTCCTTCCCGGATGGGTACTGGTTGCCGCCGGTTTCAGCCAGCCGTTGGAGTGGGCGGAGTTTCCGCTTGTCGTAGACGCTTTCGTCGTCCTTGCCTTCATCCTGATGGTCTTCGAGTTTGTCCTGCCTTTCCTTAAAGCTCGGCTCTCGGACCTCTATGTCAGTGCTTGGTACATCATCGGCGGCATTATCTTCACGATGCTTGCCTACCCGGTTGGGAATTTTGTGCCGGAGCTCGTTCCCGGCGCGCAGGGCGCAGCGTTCAGCGGCCTCTGGATTCACGATGCCGTGGGTCTCTTCGTGACGCCTTTTGCTCTTGCTATCGCTTATTACGTTATCCCCGCTGCCACGCGCCGTCCGATCTTCAGTCATTTCCTATCGATGGTGGGCTTCTGGGTGCTTTTCTTTACTTACCCCTTAAATGGGACTCACCATTACGTGTATTCGGCAATCCCCA
>DAIQBK010000043.1:0-17513 GCA_036781205.1 Myxococcaceae bacterium | reverse complement strand
TGCCCCGACGTCGAGGGCGATGGCACCTTCAGGGGGCTTTGTGGAGACATCAGCAGCGGACCGAGCGATAACTGGGTTTCGCCGGATGGCGCCTTTTTCTACCAGATCTACGGGAACGCCTCGAAATTGGTGGGGTACGCCACCAAGCCAGACGGCTCGCTAGAGGAGGTTACCAGTGTCGCCATCCCCTACAACAGCCCGGAGGGTTTGGCGGGATTTTGATTCGCTCGCGAGGGGGCGCCATCGCTGCCGGCAAGGCATCGCCGACGGCGAAAGGTTAAATCGGCGCCCCCGTTGCGCGAAGATCGTGCCCTCCTAAGAATCAATGTTTAAGCGGGAGATAAACATGTCCAAGAAGACGAGAAACTTTCATCCATTCCTGTGGGGCGTAAGTCGTCGAGGTTCGCTTCAGATGATAGCGGCGGTAATTGTAGCCGCCGTCGCATGTGGGATGCCAGAAAATGCTGCTGCGCAGATGGACCGCGGCATTTCGCAGATGCGGATGTCGAATCCGACGAGTAGGCCGCATCCTCGTGGCGGGCATCTGTACATGCAGACGAACGAGACCCGCAACGCGATCGTGCACTATCGCTGGTCTACGAGCGGCGCGCTTGCTGAGGTGGAACGTGTCGCGACCGGCGGTGCCGGTTCTGGGGAACTGAGCCCCATCTACCACGTTAACCGGCCGAACGACTTCGAGGGTGCGGGTAGTGTCATTCTCACGCCGGATCGTCGCTTTCTGTTCGCTACCAACGCCGGCGACAATTCCGTCTCCAGCTTCGCTGTAGATAAGGAAGGCCGGATCACGCTGCTCGACGTCAAGCTGACGGGGAACCCAACAAGCGGTGGCGCTAAATCGGTGGCCTATGCCCCATCGAGTCGCACACTTTTCGTGCTGCACACGTTCGGCCCTGACGAACTCCGTCTGATGTCGGTCGATGAGAAAGGCAACCTCACGGCACGCCCGGAGCGATACTCGGTGAGCACGAAGGAGTGGCCCAATCGTGGGGCAACGATGGCCCTGCTCTCGCCCGACGGGAAATTCCTCGTTGTAGGCACCACGTTCGACGAGTTGCCCAGTAGAAAAAATCCGGACGGCTCATTGATTCTCTGGATCCCGCACAAAGATGGCGCACTGCACATCATCGCTTCGAATGCACCGGACCCCGACGGCATCGCCGTATTCCCCGTGGGCGAAGACGGCGCACTCCGCGAACCCTCATTTTACGACGCCAGAGGCGCTTCTCCTTTCTACATCGCCTTCCTGCACAACCGGCCGGATACCTTCATCATCGGGTTCGCCATTTCTGACGGGGTCGCCATGGGCCGCATCGACGCAGACGGTAAAATCAACGTCATCAGTAAGCTCGTGCAGATCGACACGAGCGCAGGGCTACCCTCTGAACTGTGCTGGCTGGCAGTCTCCCCGGATGACCGATTCGTTTATTCGACGAACTTTGGTTACAGCACCGTAAGCAGCTTCCGCATCGACGGCACCGTGCTCTCCATCGCGAAGGATCCCGCGAGCCCGAAGGTCCGGGGGGATGGCACTTTCCGAGCAATCAATGGAGTAGTTAGCAGCGGCCCGAGCGATAGCTGGCTGACGCCGGATGGAGCGTATCTCTACCAGATCTACGGTAACGCCTCGAAACTAATCGGCTACGCCACACGGCCGGATGGTTCTCTTGCGCAAGTTACCAGCGTAAGAATTCCTTACAATAGCCCGCAAGGCTTGGCGGGATTCTGACTCGGTTCGAGGCGGGCGCGATGAGCAGCTGCTTGCGGGACGCAGATTGGTCAGCGCGCCTGGAGCGCAATCCCGCGAGCGGCTGCGCCGCACCCGTTGTCTTCAGCCGTGCAGATGCGATGCTTGGATGCATCGCCATCGACGGAAAGATCGAAAGCACGTCAATGACGCATCCGTCCGATAAGGATTTGGAGCGCGCCGAAGGCTCCGGACGCATCGTCGTGAGCGGCTCTGAAAAGGGCACCTGCATAACGGATGTCTTTCAACGGTCTCCTATTCGGATCATGTTTCCAAGGGTGGGCGGTGCCCCGGTGGAAGAGGCTGTTCTCATCAATACCGCAGGCGGTGTTGCGGGTGGAGACTGGCTCGAATGCACTGTGACGGCGCTGGCCAATGCTTCGATCGCGGTGACTTCGCAGGCGGCTGAAAAGGTCTACCGGGCATTGAACGAACCCGCACACATTGCGACAAAGCTGAAAGCGCACGCTGGCGCCAGACTCGCGTGGCTCCCTCAAGAAACAATTGTTTTCAACTGGGGACGCATTTGTCGAGACACGGAAATCGACGTTTCGTCTGGCGCGGAGTTGCTTGCGCTTGAATCGCTTGTGCTAGGGCGTGCCGCGCATGGTGAGGAAGTGGTCGGCGGACACATAACCGATCGCTGGCGGGTCAAGAAGGACGGCAGGTTGATCTGGGCGGATAGCTTCCGCGTCACCGACGGGGTGTTTCCACAGCTTAGCAGAAGAGCCCTGCTTTCGGATTGCAAAGCGGTTGCAACGTTGATCTATTTCGGACGCGCGGTTGAGACACGACTCGAGTTCGTGCGCGACATTGTTGCGTCGCTGCGCTGTCAGTGCGCCGCGACATTGGTCGGTGGGCTGATTGTCGCTCGCTTTGCAACCAGGCTCTCCAGCGAGTTGAGAGTTGCCTTGCGCAGTTTTCTGCAGCAATTCAGCCGAGCGTTTGGCCCAGGCCCATTCCGGGTACCGAAGATGTGGTCATGCTAACGGGCGCCCGATCACGGAGGAGTTCATGAACCTCACGCCACGCGAAAAAGACAAGCTGATGATCGCGCTCGCGGCACTGGTCGCTCGCGGCCGCCTTGCAAGAGGCGTAAAGCTTAACTACCCCGAGAGCGTCGCCCTGATCACAGATTTCGTCTTGGAGGCCGCGCGAGACGGCAAGTCTGTTGCTGAGCTCATGTCCGAAAGCGGCAAAATCCTGAATCGCGATCAGGTCATGGAAGGCATCCCTGAAATGCTCCGCGAGATCCAGGTGGAAGCAACGTTCCCCGACAACACCAAACTCGTGAGCATTCACGATCCAATTCGCTAAGGAGCCAATGATGCGCTTGATCTTGACTTGCCTTGCTTTGACTGGAGCACTCGTCTCCCCTGCTTTCGCTCATACCGGCGTGGGGCAAACCAATTCTTTCGCTGTGGGGATTGCTCATCCTCTTCATGGGGCGGACCACGTCCTCGCCATGGTCGCTGTCGGTCTGTGGGCTGTGCTTACGGGCGGCCGCGCGATCTGGCTCTGGCCGATGGCCTTCGTGGCAACGATGCTGGCAGGCTTTGCAGCAGCGACCCTGGGCCTACAGATGCCATTCGTGGAGCCTGCCATATCGTCCTCGCTCGTCACTTTAGGGCTGTTCGTCGCGCTCGCGGTGAAAGCCCCGGTCTGGCGGGGTGCAGCGATCACGTCGCTTTTCGCATTCTTTCATGGCCACTCCCATGGGACTGAAGCCACGGCGGCCAATCTGATTCCGTATGCGGCCGGTTTCGCGCTCGCTACCGCTGGGCTTCACGTAGCCGGGATCGGGCTTGGGCGCTTCGCCGGAGGCTCGATCGGGAAGGTCGCCTTGCGCGCGCTGGGCGGACTCGCAGTGTTGGGCGGAATTTTTTCGATTGTGGGTTGACATGATACCGGGCGAGATTTTTCCAGCATCTGGCGAGATTGTGCTGAACAAGGACCGAGCGGCAATTTGTCTCAAAGTCGCGAACACAGGCGACAGGCCGATCCAGGTGGGCAGCCACTATCATTTCGCCGAAACCAACGCCGCCCTCTCTTTCGATCGAAAGGCTGCTCTCGGTTATCGCCTGGATATCCCGGCGGGAACAGCCGTGAGGTTCGAGCCAGGACAGTCCCGTGATGTTTCGCTTGTCCCCTACAGCGGTGCGCGCCTGGTTTATGGGTTCAACCAAGCGGTGATGGGAGCGTTGAAATGCCCCACAAAATGAATCGTGCTGCCTACGCACAGATGTTTGGCCCAACGGTCGGCGACAAGATGCGCCTTGCCGACACGGACCTGATCATCGAGGTGGAGAAGGACTTCACCACCTACGGAGAGGAAGTGAAATTCGGAGGCGGGAAGGTCATCCGCGACGGGATGGGTCAGTCGCAGCGTTCCCGCCGCGATGGCGCGGTGGACACGGTGATAACCAACGCACTGATTCTCGATCACTGGGGAATTGTGAAAGCCGATATCGGAATTAAGGACGGTCGGATTGCTGGAATCGGCAAAGCTGGCAATCCCGATGTTCAACCGAATGTAGACATTATTATCGGACCGGGAACAGAAGTGATCGCCGGGGAAAGTAAGATTATCACTGCTGGCGGCATCGACGTTCACGTCCATTACATCTGCCCCCAGCAAATTGAGGAAGCGCTTTATTCAGGCCTCACGACAATGATGGGCGGCGGGACGGGGCCGGCGGCTGGTACCACCGCTACGACGTGCACGCCGGGCCCCTGGCATCTTCAGAGGATGCTTCAAGCTGCGGACGCCTTTCCAATCAATCTCGGCTTTTTCGGCAAAGGCAATGCGAGCTCCGCAGCGGGTCTGATTGAGCAGATCGAAGCTGGGGCGTGCGGCCTGAAGCTTCATGAGGACTGGGGCACAACTCCCTCCGCGATTGATTGCTGCCTTTCTGTCGCGGATGAGATGGATATCCAGGTTCTTATCCACACCGACACACTGAACGAAAGCGGCTTTGTCGAAAATACCATCGCCGCGTTCAAGGGTAGAACCATTCACACCTTTCACACCGAAGGGGCTGGTGGCGGGCATGCTCCGGACATCATCAAAGTGTGCGGTGAGGCGAACGTCATTCCGTCCTCGACCACTCCAACCCGGCCCTACACCGCGAATACGGCCGAAGAGGCGCTCGACATGGTGATGGTGACTCACCATCTGGATCGCCGCATTCCCGAGGACGTGGCCTTCGCCGAGAGCCGCATCCGCAAGGAAACCATAGCGGCTGAGGACATTTTGCAAGATCTAGGCGCAATCTCGATCATTTCATCGGACAGTCAGGCGATGGGCCGGGTAGGCGAAGTCATCATCCGTACTTGGCAGACCGCCGATAAAATGAAGAAACAGTTCGGGCGGCTGCCGGAAGAGAAGGGTGACAACGATAATTTCAGGGCGCGGCGTTATATCGCGAAATACACGATCAATCCCGCGATCGCTCAAGGCATTTCCAATTATGTCGGCTCGATCGAAGTCGGGAAACTCGCCGATCTCTGTATTTGGGACCCGGCCTTTTTCGGCGTGAAGCCGGACATGGTGCTGAAGAGCGGTGTCATTGCTGCCGCAATCATGGGAGACCCCAACGGTTCTATTCCTAACCCTCAGCCAGAGTATTACCGTCCGATGTTTGGTGCGTTTGGCCGCTGTATGACAGCGAGCTCGGTCACATTCGTTAGCCAAGCTCTAGGAGAGAAGGGTGAGCAGCTTGGATTGGCAAAAAAGCTTCTTCCGGTTACGAACACCCGCAACATCAGCAAGCGTTCCATGATTTTGAACAGCCTGGTCCCCCGGATGGAGGTCGATCCGGAGACCTATGAAGTGTGGGCCGATGACCGGCTCCTCACCTGCGATCCAGCAAAAGTGCTTTCGCTCGCTCAACGTTATTTCATGTACTGAGAGGATTATGCATTCCGCTTCAATTCATCGCCCCGCTGGCCATTGGCCGAAGAAAAATGCGGCAGGCACTCTCACTCTCGATTTTGACGCGCGTCATCGCCGCCGGATTCGTCTGACTGCGGATGAAGGCGAAGATATCCTTCTCGACCTTCCGAAAGCGGTTGCGATGGCTGACGGAGATGGTCTGCAACTTGAAGACGGGAGGTGGCTGTTGGTTCAGGCTGCTGCGGAGCCTATTGTCGAAATCAGGCACAGAGATCCCAACCAGCTTGTGCGCCTCGCTTGGCACCTCGGAAATCGGCATCTGCCGACTGAAATTCGGAACCAGGTTCTCCGCATTCGGCCCGACCATGTGATCGAGCATATGCTCTACGGCTTCGGCGCGGAGCTCACGAAAGTGCAGGCCCCTTTCCAGCCCGAGGGTGGCGCTTATGGCGACCACGGCCACCCTCACGACCATGGCGACGGCGGGCATCATCATGAGTGATAAACGGTACAACTCTACGCCGCTGGCGCTCCTGAGGCTGCAGAGCTGGCTTTCGCCGGCATTTCCTTCCGGTTCTTACAGCTATTCCCATGGCCTCGAATGGGCCGTCGAGGCGGGATATGTAGATGACCACGAAACTCTCATCGATTGGCTCGAGGCGGACCTTCGCTATGGCTCGGGACGAAATGAAGCGATTTTCTTCATCGAGGCTTGGCGCTCGGCCGCACGCGATGATCGGGTGAAGCTGTTTGAAATTGCTGAACTGGCAGGCGCGTTTCGGGGAACCTCGGAATTCGCCCTTGAATCATCACAGCAGGGCGGCGGTTGCCTCTCGACCCTACGCCGCGTCTGGCCGGACGATCTGTTAGACCAGCTTTCGGAATTACTCAGTGAACAGCATCTTCCGCCTGCTTTAGCCGTCGTTCACGGAGTCGCTTCCGCAAAGGCGGGAGTTCTAGCTAACCTCGCCTTGGCCGCCTTCCTGCAGAGTTATGTCGCCAATCTGGTGACTGCTGGAGTTCGACTGATCCCCCTCGGTCAAACGGACGGTCAGCGTGCGATCGCCGCGCTTGAACAAGCAGTGCTCGCTGCGACTGAGGAAGCGATGGGAGCAACGATTGACGATCTCGGATCTGCCGCATTCACCGTGGATCTGGCCTCGATGGCACATGAAACTCAATACACGAGGTTGTTCCGCTCATGACTCTTCTTGTTCGCACCGCATCACAAACTCACCCTTTGCGGGTTGGGATCGGCGGTCCCGTTGGCTCAGGCAAAACCGCCCTAGTGGAAGCGCTATGCAAAGGGCTGCGTGACAATTACGACATTTATGTAATCACCAACGACATTTACACGAAAGAAGACCAGCTCATTCTCACGCGCGTTCAAGCGCTTCCGGCGGAGCGCATCATGGGGGTCGAGACGGGAGGTTGCCCTCACACCGCAATTCGCGAGGACGCTTCGATGAACCTCGCCGCGATTGAAGAAATGAGTCAGAAATTCCCACACGCGGAATTATGCTTTATTGAGTCGGGCGGCGATAATCTGGCGGCAACTTTCAGCCCCGAGTTGGCCGACTTGACGATTTATGTCATCGACGTCGCGGAAGGTGAAAAGATACCTCGGAAGGGCGGCCCCGGTATTACACGCTCCGATCTTCTGGTTATCAACAAGATTGATCTAGCTCCTCTCGTTGGCGCAAACCTTGCGGTCATGGAAGCGGATACGCTGAGAATGCGTGTGAAGCGACCTTTTGTTTTCACGAATTTAAAGAGTGGCGAAGGCGTCGAGCAAATCGCAAGCTTTATTATCGAGACCGGCGGATTGGCAAAGGAGGGAGCCTAACTGTCCTGCACTCGCGCGATCGCTGATTTCCTCGGTGGCCAAGGTTCGAATTCCGCTATCAACGGTGTCGCCAGTGATCCAGCGGGCATCCTCGGATGCCAGGAATGCAACTACTCCGCCGATATCGTCGGGCTGGGCTAGGCGCTTTAGGGCCTGGATGCCTAGGGCGTAATCGCGTCCCTGGCTCCGTCTTGGCAAAGTTCGACATTTCGGTTGCGACCACAGCCGGCGCAATCGCGTTGGCGTGAATGCCGCGCGGGCCAAGCACGAACCCGAGGTATTGGCCACGAGGATGTCCAAGCGGTCACCCACGATGCCGCGAGACGCACCAGTAACGAGTGCTGTTTTTCCGGACAAATTAATCGCGATTGGAATCCTCCCGCGACTCACTCAGCTGAAGCGGGGGCGTGCTGACTGCCGGTGGGGGTCTGAGCGTCGAACACGACTTGGGCTAGGCTTTGCTCGCGGGTTTCAAATCCATCGTCGACGTTTCGCTGCTCGGTGCGCTCGTTCAACAGGCACTGCCCTGTACTCTTCAACTGAGTCGACCAGAGAAAGGTGGTGTCTTCAGCGCAAACGATGGGTCCGGACACGGTCCGATAAAGCACCTGCTTGTGGGCTGAATCATAATAGAGGCCTTCGACCATCTTCATGGTCACCACTTGTATCGGTGGCGATTCGTTGAAAGAATCGGTGGTCACCTTTACATCAATCCAGGCTCGACCCAGTTGGCGGTTGACCCCGAAGTCTGCTGAGACTTCCTGGTGCCCTTTGTCGATTGGTCCCTCGAAAACAATGACCGGTGCGGCATTCGCTACTCTCAAAAAAAACCCAACCGCCAATGCACCCATTGCTTTGTTTCTGAACGATTGCATAGTTTCTATCTCCTTTGAGATTGATCAAAGCACTTCGCGTGCCATCGTTCGTCTGAACTGTGTCTTTCGAACCTTAACGGTTTCTGTTGACGCGTTGTGCAGCGCGAAAGAGCGTTTAGAAGCTTTGAAGCTCAATCGGCGGTGTCGCGATAGCAACATGGAGACGTCTGCTCGACACGCCTGCCTGATTAGACGTGCTGCGACGCGGGCATCGCCAAGCAAAGAGTAGGGTTGCGCCAAGCAACACGCTGCGAGCTCGAAACGTAGGCTCAAAGTCGGCACTCCTCTTGCAGCGGACATAAGCAAAACATCTGGCGCGCGACACAACCGCGCGCAAGGAAGACCGCGATATGGGCGATGGACGTGAGCGTTATTCAAGGACGGACGAGAAAGAGCAGACGTCGGATACATTCACAGCAACGTCCCCCGACCGTGAATCCGCAGCGCCGCCGGTCGACGTTGCGACGGGCATGCCGCGTCGCGAGTTCCTCAAGCGAACGACAATCGTCGGCGGTGGCCTGGCCGTATGGCAAGGGCTGCTGAGGGAGGAGCCGGCAGCTGCAGTCGAGCAATCCCCGACGGTGCCAGGAATCGTGGGACCGACGGTTGCGGTGCGCCTGCGGGTCAACGGTTCCGACCACCAGTTGCGTGTCGAGCCGCGCATGACGTTGCTCGATGCCTTGCGCGACGGATTAGGTCTGACCGGTACCAAGAAAACATGCGATCGCGGCGAATGCGGCGCATGCACGGTCCATGTCGAGGGCCGCCGCATTCTCTCCTGCATGACGCTGGCGGCAATGCAGGACGGGAAACGGATCACCACGATTGAAGGGCTCGGACGAAACGGACACCTCCACCCCGTTCAAGCTGCATTTATCGAGCATGACGGATTCCAGTGCGGCTTCTGCACCTCCGGCCAGATCATGTCTGGCGTCGCCGTGATTGAAGAGGCGAAGAAGGGATGGCCGAGTGCTGCGACGACAGACGTTAGAAGAAAGCTCACGTTGGCGGATCTGTCGGATGTCGAGATTCGCGAGCGGATGAGCGGCAATCTGTGCCGCTGCGCCTGCTATCCCAACATTGTTGCTGCCATCGCGCAAGCGGCAAGGAGGGGGTGACGAATGCATCCCTTTGCGCTTTCGCGAGCTGTTGAAACCGCGACGGCGATCGCGGCCCACGCGGCCGATCCCAACCTCGCATTCATCGCGGGTGGTACGGACCTTCTCGGCCTGATCAAGGATCGCGCCGCACTGCCCGAGCGTCTGCTGGACATCAACGGGTTGCCCGGTATGGCGAGGATCGTTCCATTGCCGGGTGGCGGCGTGCGTATCGGCGCACTTGCTCGGATGAGCGACGTGGCGGCTGACGCAGAAGTGCGCCAGCGCTTTCCCGTGATCGCAGAGGGGCTGTTGTTTGCTGCGTCTGGCCAGCTCCGCAACATGGCGTCGATCGGGGGCAATATCATGCAGCGCACACGTTGCCCCTACTTCCGTGACGCCGATGACCTCCCTTGCAACAAGCGGCGCCCGGGCACCGGCTGCTCGGCGCTGAGGGGCCTCAATCGCACTCACGCTATCTTCGGATGGTCCGACGCTTGCGTCGCCACCCATGCGTCTGACGTGGCGGTCGCGTTCGCGGCGATGGATGCAAACGTGATCGTACGCGCGCGGACCGGAGAACGGTCGATTCCGTTCACTCAGTTCCATCGCCTGCCCGGAAATACACCGGAACGGGATAACGTGCTCGACAGGGGCGAACTGATTGTCGCAATCGAAGTACCCGGACGGATCGAAGGACGCGCGTCGCATTACCTCAAGATCCGCGATCGCCAGTCGTACGAATTTGCGCTCGTCTCAGCGGCGGCCGCCGTGGCAACCAGTGGCAGGCGCATCGCCTCAGCGCGGCTCGCCATGGGCGGCGTCGCCCACAAGCCGTGGCGCCTGACAGCCGCCGAAACGGCGCTGCGCGGCGTATCGCTGGACAACATCGACGCACTCAGGTCCGCGATCGCCGCATCGTTCGCCGATGCTCGCCCACTCGCCAACAATGCCTTCAAGGTCGAACTTGCGCAGCGCGTCGCTCTGCGCGCGCTGCAGACCGCAGGAGCACGCATATGACCGCGATCGGACAGCCAATTTCACGCGTCGACGGGCGGCTCAAGGTGACCGGCGGAGCGCGCTATTCGGCGGATATTCCGCTTGCAGGACTGGCGCACGGAGCGATCATCCACAGCACCATCGCCAATGGCCGTACGGTGTCGATCGAGACTACTGCGGCCCAACGCGCTCCTGGCGTGTTGGCGGTGTTCACCTACCACAACATGCCACGCATGAATCCGACACCAAAGCCCTGGAACCATCACCATCCGCACGGGCAATCCTATCTGCCGCTCCAGGACGACAAGATTCATTACGCCGGCCAGCCGATCGCGCTGGTCGTCGCCGGCACGCTCGACCAAGCGGCATACGCCGGGACGCTGATCAGCGTCGAGTACCAGGCGCAGCAACCGGTTGTGTTCGGACCGCATTCGACGAAGGACGCCGTGGAGCCGCCACAATTCCTGTGGCCTGTCAATTCGTCGGTAGGCGATGCCGAGGCCGGTATCGCGGCCGGCGATGTGATGATCAAGCGGACCTATAGCACTTCCGATCGACACCACAACCCGATGGAGCCTCACGTGACGACGGCGGTATGGGATGCCAACGGCACGTTGACGTTGTACGACACCACGCAATACCTCTTTGGCACCAGGGATCTGGTCTCGATCGTGCTCGGCTTACCGCCACAGAGGATCAACGTCGTTTCCCATTTCCTGGGTGGCGGATTCGGCTGCAAGGGCTATGTCTGGCCGCATACGTTGATCGCTGCACTCGCTGCAAAGGTCTTGAACCGGCCGGTGCGCGTGCAGCTTACGCGCGCGCAGATGTACTCGATGGTCGGTCATCAGCCCGCGACAATTCAGACGATTGCGCTCGGCGCAAAGAAGAACGGCAAGCTGACCGGCATTCGCCACGACAGCATTTCGCCGACTGCCGTGTTCGACAGCTACATTGAATACGCCGCGAACTGCACCCGCTCGCTGTGGGCCGCCAGCGGAGGCATCTCGACGACCCACAGAGTCGTTTATGTGAACCGCAACACCCCGACGGTCATGCGGCCGCCGCACGAAGGGCTCGGGCATTTCGCGCTCGAGAGCGCGATGGACGAGCTTGCCTATGCAACCGGTGTCGATCCCGTTGCACTGCGCCTGCTCAATGACACCGACGTCGATCCGTACAGCGGACGGCCCTTCTCGACGCGCGCGATGCGCAGGTGCTTGACCGAAGGGGCTGCACGCTTTGGTTGGGACAGGCGCACACCGGAGCCGCGTTCGATGCGCGATGGCCGTTACCTGATTGGCCAGGGAGTGGCGAGTGCGATCTATACCCACTGGCGTTGGCCGGCGAAAGCGCGAGTCACGCTCGCCCGTGACGGTACCGCGCTCGTCGAGGCAGCGACGCACGAGCTCGGCACGGGCACTTACACGGTGATGCAACAAGTGGCGGCCGATACCCTCGGCTTATCCCCTGAGAAGGTGACCGTGCGAATCGGCGACACGCGGCTGCCGTACTCGCATGGGTCCATCGGTTCGTCCACGATGGCGAACGCTGGCGCGTCGATCATGCTGGCCGCGAAGGCCGCTCGTGACAAGGCAATCGCCCTGGCGATAGGCGGCAAAGACGCGCCCTTCGGCGGTGCGGCGGCCCACGACGTGGTCGTCAGCGGCGGCCGGCTCACTCTTGCGGGCAGGAACCTTCAGGTCACCTATTCGGATCTACTGGCTCGGAACCGACTGTCGGACCTCGTGGGGGACGGCAATTACGACCCGATTGAAGAAGCGAAGGGTCCGAAGGCGATCTTCAGCTTTTCAGCGGTGTTCGCGGAAGTGCTGGTCGATCCGGACCTTGGGCTGGTCCGTTTGAACCGGTTCGTCGGCGCCTACGACGCCGGTCGGATCATCAATCCGAAGACGGCGCGGAGCCAGGCTATCGGCGGCGCCATCTGGGGCGTCGGACAAGCTCTGCTCGAGCAATCCGAGACCGACAGGGTCACGGGACGTTTCCTCAATCGCAACCTTTCCGGCTACCTCGTTCCCACCAATGCGGATATCCCGCAGCTCGACATCCTGTTCGTTGGTGAGTTCGACGACGAAGCCAGCCCAATCGGCGCAAAGGGCATGGGTGAGCTCACAGCCGTGCCCGTAGCGCCCGCCATTGCTAACGCCGTATACCACGCGACCGGCAGGCGCATTCGCGAGTTGCCGATCACGCTGGACAAGCTGTTGTAAATGGCCGCGCGAGATACCGAGGGCCCCGTGACGGAAAGACAAAGCATCATCGAGGCGTATTGGCGCGCCAGTGCGGAGAACGTTCGCGCGGCGCTGGCGACAGTTGTTCGCGTGGAAGGCTCGGCGTACAGGCGGCCTGGCGCGCGCATGGTGATCACGGAAACCGGACGAACTAGTGGCGTCGTCAGTGGCGGGTGTCTGGAAGGCGACGTCCAGGAGCGCGCCGTGAGGGTCATGCGAACTGGTAACTCGACTCTCGTCAAGTACGACACGACGGCAGACGACGAGACCGTGTGGGGCCTCGGATTAGGATGCAATGGTATCGTGCACGTCCTTATCGAGCCAGCAAGCGACCACACCGATCATCTGGTGCGGTTTCTTGATGCGTGTTCGAAGGGTCAAGACCGCGCCGCATTTGCGACGGTGATTCGGTCCGAAGGGGTCGCTGAGGTCGCGCTCGGCACTCGATTGTTCCTCTACCCGGACGGAATCTCAGAGTCCGACGCCGACTTGCCTGAAAGAATTATGCAACAAATCCTCACCGACCTGCACGCTGCCGTCCGCAGCGGTGTTTCGTCGGTCACACATTTCGGAGCAGACGCCGCTGTCGAAATCTTTATCGAAGTGGTCGAGCCCCAAGTCCCGCTGGTCATCTTCGGCGCCGGCGCCGACGCGGTTCCACTCGTCGAGATGGCGCGTCAACTTGGATGGCATACGACGGTAGTCGACACGCACGCTCGCTCCAGGAGTCTCGAGCGTTTCGCAAATGTGGATGCGGTAATCCTCTGCCGTCCGGAAGAGGTCAGCGCTCGCGTGACTCTAACGGAATCTACGGCGGTGGTATTAATGACGCACAACTACTTTCACGATCTGGAAGTGCTGAAGGTGCTCTTCAACAACCCGGCACGCTACGTGGGTTGCCTGGGCCCGAGGCGTCGCACCGAGCGGCTCCTATCCGAACTACCTTGCGCGCCTGTAGCGCTGGGCAAGTCGTCCTTGGGCCGCCTGCACGCGCCGGTTGGCATGGACCTTGGAGCTGAGAGTCCATCGGAGATCGCTCTGTCGATTGCTGCGGAAATTCTGGCCGTGCTCAGGGAGCGTTCCGGTGGGCCTCTGCACGGTCGCCGCGGCTCGATTCACGGTGACGCACCGGCACACGCCCCGAAGAAGTGGGCGCCGGTCGCGGCCATCTCTTCGGGGACTCGCATCGGGTGCCTAGCTCCCGGTGCCTGATCATGATGCGGTGGCGCGCGGCCGCCATCGCCGTCTGGGGTATATCTGACGATGGAGCTGAAGCGTGTTGGCATCGCGATTCTCGCTGCTGGCGCATCACAGCGGATGGGGCGTCCGAAACAGTTGCTGGTGCACTGCGGGCGGACTCTGGTTCGTCATTCAGTGGAGACCGCTGTCGAGTCCATGTGTCGCCCGATAGTGGTGGTGATCGGAGCACACGCGGAGCTGGTCAGACATGAACTGGACGGTGCGCCCGTGGCGATCGCCCAGAATTCCGCGTGGGAATGTGGGATGAGCTCATCGCTACGAGTGGCCATCGAGACGCTTGCGACGGTTACCGACCGTGAAATCGACGGCGCAGTGATCACGTTGTGCGATCAGCCTCTGGTTACTGCAGACGCGATCGACAGACTCGTGCGAATGCACTACCAGACTGGCAAGGATATCGTCGCGTCTGAATACGCGGATACGCACGGTGTGCCGGCGTTTATCAGCAGGCGATTGTTCGATGAAGTCGCCGCTCTGAATGGAAACGACGGGGCCAGACGACTCATTGCACGTCATCCGCAGGCTGTTGCGACCGTACCCCTCATCGAAGCCGCTCTTGATGTGGACACACCGGACGACTACGAGCTCCTTTGTCGTGGTGACGCGCGGTTCAGAGCTTCGAGCCAGCATCGACTGAGGGCTCGCTAGCCAGTTGGTGGTGGGTAGAGCCTTTTTAGTTCTTCAGGCACTCAGCGCTTCTTCGGTTGGCGCTTCCGCTTGCAGAGCTTTGCGAACTCCCTCTCTATAAGTGGTCGTAGCTTGGAGAGATCTGAGCGACACCATTGGCCATGGCCGTGCAACCAGCCGAACATTATGAAGCGACCATGCCGTTCGTGAATCAGGACCAAGTCAACGCCGACTTGTTGCCTTTCTCCGGCGTTAGCGACGCGGGAACATGGCTCGACTACTATCGGTAAACGTCGGACTTCCGCGCGACATTGAGTGGAAGGGTCGCACCGTGCACACCGGGATCTGGAAGAATTCGGTGCCTAGCCGCTGTCGGGTCGGCCGGTTGAATCTAGATGGAGATGGTCAAGGCGAGTTGGCCGGGCACGGGGGTGAGCAGCGCGCGGTCTTCGTCTACCAGATTGAATCATATCATTATTGGCAGGAGCAATTGAAGAGGGCCGATTTCGTCCATGGACAGTTCGGCGAGAACTTCACCATCGAAGGATTGCACGACGATGCCGTGTGCGTCGGCGACCGTTATCGGATTGGCAGCGCGCTCTTCGAGATCACTCAACCCCGCGTAACCTGCTATCGCGTCGGCATTCGGATGAATGAGCCTCGGATGCCGGCATTGCTGACATCCAACGGAAGGCCCGGGTTCTACTTCCGCGTGCTGCAGGAAGGCGAGGTGGGCGCGGGCGACGAAATCGTGAAAGTAGGTGAGGCGAAGGAGCGAATGACCGTCGCGGAGATCAATGCGCTCCTCTATTCGCCCAATCATCCGCGGGATCGACTGGAGCGCGCCTTGCGGATCGAGGCGCTTTCGCCGGGATGGCGTTGGTCGTTTGAGGCGTTACTGCACAGCCAAAGGACTGGCGCAGTGAGCGGGAACGCGGGGCTAGCGCCAGCGGCAGCCGCGCATCCGGCTGCTCCAGGATTTCGGCCGCTCGCGGTGACGGCAATCGATCAGGAGTCCGCGGATGTCCTTTCACTAACTATGCAGAACCCGGAGCGTCAGCCCCTGCCAACGGCGCTGCCAGGTCAGTACGTGGTCTTGCGTCTTCAACCGACGACCGGCGGCCCGCCGCTTTTTCGCAGCTACTCGCTCTCGGGTCCCATTTCGACGGAGCGCTATCGAATCAGCGTGAAGCTCGAGCCGAATGGCGTGGCTGGAACCTACCTCCGGGAGCATGTCCGCGTGGGCGATGCTCTCGACGTAAGCTCGCCGCGCGGAAGCTTCATTCTCCAGTCCGGAGAGCGGCCGGTGGTGCTGCTCAGCGCGGGAATCGGGGCGACGCCTGTTCTGGCGATGTTGTACGCGCTGGCGGCGGCCCACTCGACACGGCAGGTCTTGTGGCTGCGCGCGGCTCGCGATGGGCAGCATCATCCATTCGCCGCCGAAGTCCGCCGCCTCATGCTCGCGCTCACGCTCGGCCGCAGCTACGTTTGTTACAGCAGGCCGGGCTTGCGCGACAAGATGGGTAAGGATTTCGACGCTACCGGTCACCTGTCACGATCGGCCTTCGACGAGGTCGGCGTCCCACAAGAGGCGGATGTCTACCTCTGCGGGCCGACCCGTTTCATGGCAGACATGAAAGAGGCGCTCGGAACCTTGGGCGTAGCGCCGGAGCGGATTCACGTGGAAATCTTCAACGGCAGCGAGTCGATGACTCCTGGCGTCGTCAGCGCAGCGAAGCGAGCTCCGCATCTGCCCAACGACGACGCCAACACCGGTCCGCTCGTATCCTTCGCGCGCAGTGGCATCGCTGCACACTGGAAGGCGTCGGCCTACCAGAGCATTTTGGAGCTGGCCGAGGCGTGCGACGTCCCGGTCCGTTGGTCGTGCCGGACCGGTGTTTGTCACAACTGTGAGAGCGGTTTGGTCTGCGGGGCGGTCGTCTACGGACCGGAGCCACTCGACAAGCCTGCCGACGGCAACCTCCTCGTCTGCTGCTCGCAACCGGTTGGCGACGTGGTCATCGATTTGTAAGCGCGGTCGGAGTCGAAGCGCCCTCAAGTCTCGCTGGAAGTTGTCGTAAACGAGGTCTCCCTCGGACCGCTGGAGCACGAGCAGGTGCACGGCTTCTCGAGAGTTGCGGTCGACGGACCGCACTCGGTCGACGCCACTCTGCAAACGTGCTGCTCCTCGCGCGAATGGGCCTTCGGGCGAGCGAAGTGTGCGCGCTCGCAGACATGAACTGGCGGTGCGGCGAGGTCATCGTCCAGGGGAAGGGCGCGAGAGAGGAGCCGAACGAGAAACTCGAGTGTCTTTTCCTGAGGGCTCGGGTTTCAGATAAACGAATAGGCAACAAACACAAATCCCTAAGCCAACGAGAGGATATTTGAGGGCTACGACCGCGGCCACTCCGAAGAGGCACAGGGTCGCGATCGATCGGACGCGCATGATCCTGCGCACCTTCGGCGGTACGTCATCGACAGGACTGCGGTCAATAAGCTCCCAGATCAGAAGTATGTACGTCGCGTTCACTAGGAAGAAGACCGCCGCATAGAAGGAAACCGGCTGGGGCGCCAATTCGCTCACGGCCATCCACGCGGTGGAGAGCGGAAGCAGCGACACCGAAAACAGATGCGCGAAATTGAACCACATCAGGCGGGGCGTCGTCTTTGTCGCGTGGAGAATGAGATGATGGTGATTAGCCCAGACAATTGCGATGAAAAGGTAGCTGACTGCGTAGCTCAGCCATGTAGGCCAGCGCAAAAGGAGCGCCTTGAAGGCGGGTACCTCTGGCGGCCGCAGATCCAAGACCAAGACGGTGATCAGGACGGCAAAGACCCCGTCTGAGAACGCGCTCAACCGCTCCGGGGTCGCTGCGCGAAGCATGGCCGTCTCCTTT
>DAIQBK010000042.1:0-17770 GCA_036781205.1 Myxococcaceae bacterium | reverse complement strand
TCACCTGGATCGACGGAGAGCTCTGGCACGGCACCTGGGAAGGTGACGAGAGCGATTTGAGGCGAGTCGATCCTCGAACGGGAGAGGTCCTGGAGAGGCTCGAGATGCCGCCCGGAGTGGGCGTTTCGGGGCTCGAGTCCGATGGCGGCGATCAGTTCTTCTGCGGAGGAGGAAGGAGCGGGAAGGTGAGGACCGTCCGCCGGCCCAAGCGAGGCTCCGCGACGGGCAGCGGCTCCGAGATCCCCGTCGACTCCACGAGCAAGGAATCGAAGCGCCCCTCGCGCTGAACTGACGGCACCCGTCGGCGCTCGCGCACTTTCCAGAAGTCCTCGTAACGCCCCATGACCTCATGCTACACGTCCGCAAAATCGCGTCGAAAGGGGAACGTCATGTCCGGGGGAAAGCTGACCACCGCAGTCGGTGCATTCGCCTGTCTCTCCATCGTGCTTTTGTGCATGCCCGCCTTCGCCGACGAGCCCGGCGGCTCCTGGCACTGGGTCACGGCGTGGGGTACTTCGCAGCAGCCCAACGTGCCGGCCGCCGCGGTGAGCAACGCCACGGTCCGGGAATTTGCGCGCGTCACGATCCCCGGCCAGCTCATCCGCATCCGTCTCGATAATACGTTCGGGCCGGCCGCCGTGACCATCGGGAAGGCTTCTGTCGCCCACCGCGTGCAGGATGCGCTGGTCGCCGCTGGATCCACTCGGCGCGTGACGTTCGGTGGCTCGGCTTCGGTGACGATCCCGGTGGGCGGCAGCGTGCAGAGCGATCCAGTCGCGCTCACCGTCCACGCCTGGCAGGACATCGCGGTGAGCCTCTACATCCCCGGGACGGCCGTAAACCCCAGCCGCCACGGTGGAGCGGTGGTGACGAATTATGTGAGCGCGCCCGGGTCGGGCGATTTCACTGCCGATGAGACCAGGACGCCGTTTACCGGGACGTTCACTTCGACCTACTGGCTCAAATCGATCGATGTCTTCTCGCCCCCGTCGACGAGCGCCGTCGTCGCCTTTGCGGACTCGATCACCGACGGCACCTGCTCGACCCTCGATGCGCACGACCGCTGGGAGGACTGGCTCGCGGTGCGGCTCGATCTTGCCGAGGGCGATCGGTCGGGAGGACGCCCCGCGATCGTCAACGAAGGCATCGGCGGCAATACCATCACGCGCCAGAACCTGCAGCCTCCGCCGGACAGCACCCCCGGGCTGGAGCGCATCGATCGCGACGTGTTCTCACATTCAGGCGTATCCCAGGTCGTGCTCTTCGAGGGGACGAACGACATCCGCCGTGAGGCTTCCGCGAGGCAGGTCATCAACGCGATGCAGGAGATCATCGACCGGGTCCACGCGAGGGGGCTGAAGATCTACGGAGTCACGATCATCCCCCGCCACAACGTGCCGCCTTCAGGCACCAACACCGGCTGGAACGATGCAAAGACGGCGATCCGCAACGCGGTGAATCAATGGATCCGCACGGAGGCGTCGTTCGACGCTGTGATCGATTTCGACAGGATCGTACGCCAGCCGGCCCATCCGAATCTGCTCGTCCCGGAGTTCAACTGCGGCGACGGAATCCATCCCAGCCCTGCGGGTTATTACCGGATGGGCAAGTCCGTCAGCCTGGAGTTGTTTCAGCGGGGCGACGACTGAGCGCCCTTGAGCTGCGCAAGGTTGCGAATTCAAACAGCGAGGCGGAAGGGCCGCGGCAGGGATTTACTACAGCCGCAGCGCGTCAACGAAGAACCCATTTCCCGTCGGGAAACGTCAAATCCCATCGAAAATGTGAAAGACACCGCTTGGATCATCCGGTAACGTCTCTCTTCTTCACGGGGGAGAAACAAAATGACGGGCACCGGGTTCTCTGCAACTTCGGCTGCGCTTGCATTCGCAGCGTGTCTGGCGCTCGGCTCAGTCGCATCCGCGGAGGATGGCGACGAAGCGACGGCCGTCGTCGACACGGATGATGGTCCGATCCGGGGCACGATCAGGCCACGACGATTACTTTCCTTGGAATCCCCTATGCCGAGCCGCCAGTGGGCGAGCTGCGGTGGCGGCCACCAGAGCCGCGCCGCCGTTGGAGAGGGCTCCGCGACGCCACACGGTTCGGCGCTCATTGCCCGCAGCCGGCGTCGGCGAATCAGCCAAACGCGAGCGAGGATTGCCTCTTTCTTAACGTGTACGTTCCGAGGGAGCCGGGCTTCGGGCGTTCTGGAACTAAGGAAGCAGTACCTTCAACGGGAGAATGACGATGATGACAAGAGGAACGTACGGGTGTTTGGTAACGCTGCTGGCGATGGGTCTCGTTTCGCGGGCGCCCGAGGCTCGCGCGGATGATGACGAGGGCGGGTCGAGGATCGAAATCCGGGCACTGTCTGCCAACCCCGATCGCGTGAGCGGCGGGGACGTGCTGGTGAAGATCTCGCTTCCGCGCGCCGCCCGACACGATAGCGTGATGGTAACCCTCCACCCCACCAACCAGGACGTGACTGCGAGCTTCCGTGAAACCGCGCCAGGCATTCTCGTCGGCCTCGTGAGCGGCCTCGTGGTCGGCGAGAACCGGCTGACCGTGAGGGCCGAGGAAGTGGGGACGGAATCGTTGCGGCTGACGAACTATCCGATCACCGGCCCGATCACATCGGGACCGCACATTCAGCCGTTCATCTGCCAGACCCAGACCTTCAGGCTGCCGGACGGCACCGTCCTCGGCGCCCCCACCGACGCCGACTGCTCGGCACCGACGAAGGTCAACTACCTCTACATGCCCCAGGGCGGAACGACGTTCCACGCTGTGTCCCGCGCCTCGGATGTTCCCACCACCGGCGTCGCGATGACGACCACGACGACGGGGGTGACCGTGAGGTTCGTCGTCCGCGTCGAGACGAGCACGATCGACCGCGGAATCTATCAAAGCGCCGTTCTGCACGACCCGCTATCCGATCCAGCGCCGACTCCGTTTTCGCCGCCGAGGGGCTGGAACGGGCGGCTCATCGCCATCGAGGGATTCGGCTGCCCAGGCGGCTGGTACATCCAGGGTGCCGCGATCGGAAGCCTCGAACTTCCCGGAGTGATGGACGCAAACCTGCTGAGCCCTACGCGGCTCGGCGAAGGCTACGCGATGTTCAGCAACACGCTCCAGCACCCCTCCAACAACTGCAATTCGGTGCTCTCGGCCGAAGCGGCGATGATGGGCAAGGAGCACTTCATCAAGACGTGGGGCGTGCCCAAGTATACGGTCAGCACAGGATGCTCGGGCGGATCGTACGGCAGCATCCAACTCGCGGATCAGGTGCCCGGCTTGTTCGATGGCGCGCTGATCGCCTGCACGTTCCCGGATCCGCTCGGAATCGCGTTTTCCGGGTCTGACGGCCATCTCTTGACGCACTACTTCAACGCCACCGATCCCACGGGCTTCACGGAAGCGCACCAGGTAGCGGTATCGGGTTACAAGGGACTAAGGGCGTTCATCGACGCCGCCAATCAGTCGGGCCGTACCGATCCTGTCCCAAACCGCGTCGACATTCCCGGTTACGTCTCCGCGCCATTTAGCGCCGCAGTCCCTGTGGCGCTTCGTTATCATCCGGTCACCAATCCGCGGGGTGCTCGCGGCACCGTCTACGATGCCGCCCGTAACGTTTACGGAATTGACCCTGTCACCGGTTTCGCGCTTCGGCCATTCGACAACGTCGGTTTGCAGTACGGCCTGGAGGCTCTGAACCGCAGGGAAATCAGCACGACGCAATTCCTGGACTTGAACCAGAGAATCGGCGGCTATGACCAGGATTTCAACTACGTGTCGTCCCGCTCGGTCGGCGATCCGGGAGCGATCCGGCGGGCGTACCAGAGCGGCCTTCAGCTCGGAGGTGGCGGGGGCCTCGCAAGCATCCCGGTGATGGACATCACGGGCATCTACAACGACGACGGCGGGTACCACTACCAGTGGTTCCACTTCGCCACGCGCGACCGGATGGCCCAGGCGAACGGCAATGCCGACAACCACGTGATGTGGCGAGGCAACCCGGTGCCGCAGGCGCAGTCCTGGAGCACACTCATCCAGTGGGTCGAGGCCGTCAGCGCCGATTCCTCGGATCGCTCCGCGCGCGAAAAGGTAATCCGGAACAAGCCTGCCCTCGCAGTCGACGGTTGCTGGTCAAGCCCGACGAACTTCATCGCCGAGCGGCAGACGTTCAGCAGCGACACGCACTCGTCGCGCTGCAATGCGTTGTTCCCGTCGTACGCATTCCCGCGCCACGTCGCCGGCGGGCCGCTGGCGGCGAACAATCTAAAGTGCCGGCTGAAGCCGATCGATCCCTCCGACTACAGGGTGTCCTTCACGACTTCCGAACTCGACCGGCTGCACCGCATCTTCCCGTCGGGTGTCTGCGACTGGTCGAGGCGCGGAGTCGGGTTCCGGGGCGTGGTGCCAAACGCATCCTTCGGCCCTTCAGACGTGAACCGGGTGTTTGACATCGCGAACCCAGATTCGGAGGGCGACGACGACGAGGACTGACCACCCAGCAACTTACGCCCTCCGGCGACACGCGGCGAACGGGCGGCCGAAGTCGGTCTCAATGGCGCCCGAGTCGTCGCTTTTGATTTCCTCGGTTTTGGGGCTTCGGACAAACCCGTGGGTGCGAGATACAGCTTCAAACAACAGTTGGACGACCTTCTTGCGGTCGCTGATACGCTAAACCTCGACAAGATCGTTCCGGTCGCGACTGTTTCACCGGCTATTTCATCCTTCCTTCGTTTCTAAGAAACCACGATCTAATATTCGCGACCGAGTCCTTATAGAAGGTCTCGTACAAGGACTTGGAGCAATAGCCTATATGCGGTGTCGCCAGAACGTTCTGGAGATGGCGGAAAGGATGCTCGGCCGGCAATGGCTCAAGATCGAATACGTCGATAGCGGCACCGGCGATTTTCCGAGCTTTCAGCGTCTCAATGAGCGCTGCTTCATCGACGATGGGACCGCGTGAAGAATTGATCAGATATGCCGTCGGCTTCATCAGGTCGAGTTCATTTCTCCCCACCAAGCCTCGACTCCTGTGACTGAGAACGAGATGGATGGACAAAATATCCGCTTTGCGGAATATCTCCTCTTTGGAAACCAAGCTGGCGCCTGAGGCCTCGGCTTTCTCTTTCGTCAGGTTCTGACTCCAGGCGATCACGTTCATGCGGAAAGCCCTTCCGATCTCGGCGACTCGAGATCCAATATTCCCCAATCCCACGATCCCGAGCGTCTTGCCATGAAGGTCCGCGCCCACGGTCGTCTGCCAGCCGCCGCTCCGAAGAGAGACATTCTCGGCTACAACGTTCCGCGTCAACGCCAGGATTAGGGCCCAGGTAAACTCGATCGTCGGGGCCGAGTCATAGCCCGTATGAAGAACTTCGATGCCGTGGCGCTTAGCCGCCTCGGTGTCGATGGCGGCGTTCCGCGCCCCCGTAGAAGCGATGAGTTTCAGATTCGGCAGACGATCCAACAGGGCCGCCGACATTAAGGTCCGCTCGCGCATGATGCAGAGAACATCAAACGGAAGCAGACGTTGAACGAGCGGTTCGAGCTCGGCGACGTGGTCGTGGAAAACCTTGATCTCGGGGTTGCCGGGAATCGACGACCAGTCCGCCATTTGCAGGGCTACATCTTGATAATCGTCCAATATCCCTATCTTCATATTCGTGATCGACCCCCTTTCAGCGCTACCTCGGAATCCAGTGCTCGGTAAACAGGATGGGTGCCCAACCATAGGCATTGCCATCTTTATGCAGACGGCCTACTCCCGGGAAGGCCAGATGCGGAGCGGCAATTAGAACATTCCCGTCAACCAGAGTAGGCAGCAACTTTTTCCGCGTGGCCACCGCCGCAGCCGGGTTGATGTCGAAGACAACGCTGACCTCAGGATGTTTCATCTGGACGCTCTGGGCATGAATGATGTCTCCCCAGAACAGTATTTTTTGACCTTTTGAGCTGAATTCGTATCCGGTATGTCCTGGCGTATGGCCGGAAAGGGAAACAGTCTTGATTCCTTCCGCGATTTCATCCGAGCTGCTGAATGTGTGCCATTTCCCCGCTTTGATGTATGGCGGGCAGATGGCCTGGGCGGCCTGGAAGAATTCTTGCGCCTCCTTCGGTGCCTTGGCGGCGATTTCCGGTGACAGCCAAAAGTCATTCTCAGCCTTCGCAACGTAAACTTCGGCATTGGTGAACACGCGCTTTCCATCGCGAGTGGTCAATCCGCCTATGTGATCGGAATGAAGGTGCGTGATCAGCACAAGATCGACCTGCTCGGGGGTATATCCGGCGCTGCGAAGACTGGTCTCCAGGCGACCGAACGCCCCTCCGCCAAACCATTGTCCCGAGCCTGAGTCTACAAGAATTAGCTGCTTCCCGGTGTTCACGAGAAAAACCACTTCGGAAGCGTCGAGGAAATGAGGTTCTTTCTGCGCCGTGTTCGAGACGGCGGTCATGATCCTCTCCTTCCCGTTCAGCCAGTGCGGGTCGAACTTGCCGTCTCCATCATAGAGCGACGTCACCTCAAGATCGCCGACCTTGAGACGATAGAACCCGGGTACTTGATCATGATGTTGGGGTGCGTCGCCCCGGGCGGACATTGGACCGGCCAATGATATGCCCAGAAAAGCTGCTGTTGCGATGACGATCCGCGTCGACATGCTTTTCATTATTATCTCCCGCTTTCCCGTCAATTTGCTCATTGCCGCCCTCCTCATAGTTAGATAACCGTCTAACTATGAGGCCAATTGGACAACTACAATTTGTGTCTCAGCATGATAAGTGTCATGCTGATTAGCTGACCATGACGGTCATCATGGTGGATGTCAACTCGAAGCGAAGAGGCAAAGGTATGGGCTATTCAGCGGCGGACACTGCGGCAAAGCATGAGCGGATTCTGCACGAGGCAAGCCGTCTCTTTCGGGAGCGCGGCTTCTCCGGCGTCAGTGTCAGCGAGATCATGAAGGCGTCCGGACTGACGCACGGCCCATTCTACAACCACTTTTCATCCAAGGAGAGGCTGATGGCCGAGGCGGTGGCCCACGGCGTCAAGCGCTCGCTTGCAAAGCTCGACAAGCTCTGCGGCAGCCCCAAAGGAAAAACGCAGTACGTGAAGGACTACCTATGCGCCGCACAGCGCGATGCTCCCGGAGCCGGCTGCACCATCGCGGCCCTCTCTGCCGAAGTCAGGCAGGAGCCTCGGCTGCGAGGGCCTTTCACCGTGCAATTGAAGGCGCTGGTGCAGAAGCTCACCGACTGTCTGCCGGGGACCTCGAAGCGGGTCGCGCGCGGTGAGGCAATCCGCATGCTCTCGTCGCTTGTCGGTGCGATGATCCTGGCTCGCGCCGTCGACGACCGCGCCTTTTCGGATCAGATCCTGAGAGAAGCGCGGAAGGGATTCTCCTGATTCCCACCCTGGCTCGTCGCTTCCCTCGGGAGTCGGCGCGTACGTCGCCCCGGGCGGCCCTCCGGCGAGCTTCGCTCAGCCGGTGGGGAACGTCCCTGGCTTGTGGACGACCTTGCCGACCCAGGCGCCCAGGCTCAGCTCAACGTCGCTACGCTGCTGGAAGCCCTGCTTCAACGCCTGCTCGATGATAGAAGGCGTGGCCGGTCGGGCGAAGGCCTTCCCGAAGGCGTCCGTCTCAGCAGCCAGCGCGTCGTCGGCGGGAAGCGACGCAGCGTTGACGAAGCGCTTGATGTCGGCCAGCGCGAGCAGGTCGAAACGCGAGACCCGCTCCGCGAAGGCATTGACGAACCCGACGAACTCCGCGTCGGGAACGGCGCGGTTGACGTATCCGTACCGCTCGGCGAGTTCCCCGTCGAAGTCCTCGCCACCGAGCAGGATCTCGAACGCCCGCCCGCGACCGACGATGCCCGGCAGACGGGTCGAGGGGCCGCCCCCGGGCACGGCGGCGAACCCGACCTCGAACTGCCCCAGCACGGCCCGCTCCCGACTGGCAAACCGGATGTCGCTAGCGAGGGCGAACTCGCTGCCCGCACCGCGAGCCCTGCCCCGCAGAGCGGTAATCGTCACCGCCGAAGACTTGCCCAGCCGGATGAGGAAGTCCGCCCAGTGGTGGAAGGCGCTGGGCGCTCCGAGCTCTCAAGACAGAATGGAATTATTGCGGAGTGCAGGGTGAGAAAATCGGCGTCGCACTCCCACTCATTTGTTAATTTGCCGATATTGGGAGGACGGTCAGACATCGCGTTACTGGTGCCGGCAAATCGTCACTTCGTATTCTTTCGCGTCATGAGCCTTCGACCGATCAACAAGCTGCCTGCGAACCCGCAGAAAACGCCACCTCTACGTGTGCTTCTTGCTGAAGACGACCCTGTCGCCCAGCTGGTTGTGCGGACCCTTCTCGAGAAGCAGGGATACGTGACGGTATTGGCCCGTAATGGTCGCGAGGCGCTAGCGCGCTACCACGCTGAGCCTTTTGACCTCATGCTCACCGACGTGCAGATGTCAGAAATGGACGGGGTGGCCCTAACGGATGCTCTCCGGAGCCTTGAGTCGACTACTGGGGCGCATGTACCAATCATCGGGATCACTGCGCACGTAAAAAAGGGTGATCGTGAGCAGTGTCTAGCAGCAGGGATGGACGGCTTTGTCCCCAAGCCCATCCTTCCGAGCGTATTGTTTCGAGAGATCGAAAGGGTGCAGGGAAGCGGCGCGGGAAATGCCACCGGAACCGAGACATGATCGAGAAATTCGGCACGCATTTTTCGTGCTTCTACATCCCGGAAGACGTCAAAGCCGGTAAACCGGAAACGGAGTTCAGGGTCGCCGCCAGTCAGGGGCACGTTCAGGGCCAGGATTGGCGCGTCAGGAAGGATGGCTCCCGATTCTGGGCAAACGTAGCGATGACGGCGATACGGGACGGCAGCGGATCGCTTGTGGGCTATGGCGTAATCACGCGAGAGTTAGCAGTGGGCGAGAAGATCCAGGCCGACTCCAGCGCAGCCCTCCAGACGGAAAACGCCGCCGTGGTTGTTGACCAGGAGGGCAGAATCGTCTTGGTCAATTCTCAAGCTGAGAGGCTTTTCGGCTATGCGCGAGTCGATTTGCTTACAAAAGAGCGATTTACGGAGCCGAAAACCGAACAGCGACTCCCAAAGGCGGTTGCCGATTGGAGCGTGCCAGGCACGGCGGATTCAGAGCCTCTCAACCTGGCTTCCGTGACCCGAAACGTCAGCCGAGGTGTCCTCGTCATCGACGACGATGTCAATATTCGCTACGCCCTGGTCGACGCGCTTGAAGACGAAGGCTACCGCGCCGTTTCCGCGTCAAATGGGGTAGAGGCCCTCGAAGTGCTTCGGGTCCTGCCGAAACCACCCTCGGTGATTCTCTTGGACCTGATGATGCCGGTGATGGACGGATGGGAGTTTCGCGCTGAGCAACAGCGAGATCCTGTGCTCTCAAAGATCCCGGTGGTCGTTATTTCAGCTCACAGAAACGTGGTGGAAGAAGCATCCCAGGTCTCCGCCTCGGCCTACCTGATAAAACCGTTCCAGCTGGAAGACCTAGTGGCAACGGTCGGCAAAGTCTGCAGCAACGGGGCATGAATCAATGATGCCCGTCATGGACAGCTGGCAGTTTCCTCCGAGGTAGCTCAGCGAGCCGCAGCTAGCGCAGCTTCCGGTGATCGTTCTTTCAGCCGTGACCGAGATTCGACGCCATGCCGCCGAGATGAAAGCCGCTGGCTTCTTAAGCAAGCCATTCATGCTCGACCGGCTTCTCAGCACGGTTCAGCGCTACTGCTGAAGAGCGCTCGCTATTGGCTGAGCTCGAGTAAAAAGCCGTTGGCGCCGGAAATCTCGCCGGTCCCAAAGTCCACTGTCCCTGCAAAACCTTAACCAGTGCGCCCGGTTACCCCCTACCCCCTCGATTTCGTTCGGCTCGAAATTCCCTCCCGTCCCGTGGCGTCCGGTGCGGTGCCGCGATTTCTGCCATTAGACGCCAACGAAACGAGCGCGCTTGTACATTTTTCAGGTGAGCCTTCCCAGTGCACGATGTCCGATTGGGAGTGCCTCGTATCGCCGGCGCTCGATACGCGCTAGACCCTCAGCAGTCTTAGCCACGACAGGAGCCATTCATGAAGCGCGTAGGCGGCGTCTTGACCAGCCTGACCCTGGCGCTCGCAATCTGTTTCATCGGGCTCGCCCCCGCACTCGCGAGTGGAAAGAACGCGAAGGCGCAAGGCAAAGTCGGCGCCGTCGAGCAGCATTTGAAGGTCTTCGACGTGCTCGACTTCGATGTCTTCAGCAACCAGAAGTGGGACCGGCTGTCGGAGAGCCATTCGGACGACATCGTCGTTACCTGGCCCGACGGACACCAGACCAAGGGCATTCAGAAACACATCGAGGACTTGAAGGCGATGTTCGTCTACGCGCCCGACATCAAGATCAAGGTTCATCCCATCCGGTTCGGTTCTGGCGACTGGACGTGCGTTACGGGCGAGATGACCGGCACGTTCACGCAGCCGATGCCGATCGGCGACGGCAAGACGATTCTGCCGACGGGTAAGTCCTTCCAGCTCCCGATGGTGACCATCGGTCATTGGAAGGACGGCAAGATGGATGCAGAGACCCTGTTCTGGGACGGCGGGTTCTTCATGCAGCAGCTCGGCCTAGCGAAGTGATCGCCGGCCCGGGATGGGCGCACAGCCACCTCGGCGACGACCGCTGAGACAACCAGCTCGCGAGCGGCGCTTGTCCTCGGGAGGGCGCTGCAACAAAAAGGGAACCAGCCAGCCGGATCAGCGGTAAGGCACTCCAGAGAGAAAACGCATGGATTTGCTGGAGCGCTTCTCACGCGGCGACCTCGATGCCTTCGAGGCGCTGTTTCGGCGCTTCGAGCGGGACGTCTACCAGTGGATCCTGAGAATCGTCCGCGACCGCGCAGCGGCGGAGGAGCTCACCGTGGAAACCTTCTGGCGAATCTACCGAGCTCGATCGAGATTCGATCCAGCGCGCGACTTCGGTCCCTGGTCCCGGCGCATCGCCACCAACCTTGCCCTCGGTCATCTGAAGTCGGTTCGGTGGCGGTCGGCAGCGGCCCCGAAGCGATGGGGGGAGCCGCCCGCCGCCAACGCAGAGCCGCTGCGAAATCCGGATCCTCGAATCGAACAGGCTTTCTGCCGCCTTCCGGCACGGCTCCAGCTCACCGCAACGCTCGCGCTGATCGAGGAGAAACCCTACCAGGAGATAGCCGACGCGCTCGGGACATCCATCGGCACGGTCAAGTCGCGAGTCTTCCGGTCGATCCGACTTCTTCGCAAATATCTCAAGAGGCTGGGCATCGAGCCATGAAACAAACGGACGATAAACGAATTCGCGACCTGCTCAAGAGCGCGTTTCCTCCCCTCGGGGATGTAGAACCGAGCCGGGAGCTTTGGCCGCGGTTGCGACGCAGGGTGGAGGACTCGGCGCTTCGGGTGCCCTGGTTCGACTGGGCTCTCGTCGCGCTGCTCACCGCCTGGTGCGTCGCCTTTCCAAAGGCATTGCTGTTTCTGCTGTATCAAATGTAGCAAGGAGGCTTGCGGTGAATCGATATCCTTACTTGCGCGCGTACATGGCGGGGGTCACCCTTCCTTCCGCGGCGCTGTTGATTGGAACGACTGTCTTTGTAATCGCGCGATACGGCTATCGCCTCGAGATTCCGATCGAGCGCGCGATCATCTTCCCGATGGCCGTGGTTCCCAACGCCTGGGGCGCTTGGAACATCATCTATCTCGCGCTCCATCCGCGCAGGTGGCCGATTGGTTTGCACGGCGCGATTCTGCCCCTGTTGCTCATTCCTGCCGGACTCTGGCTCGCGCGCCGCTTGGGCATCTCATTCGTGACGCCGAGCCTGGCGGCGACGTTCTTGCCGCTTGGACTCGCCATCTATTACCTCGCCTGGAAATACCCGGTCCGATTCTTCAACCAGATACTCGGGATTGCATGAACGCGGGAATCCCAGCCGCTTCTGGGCACGCCGCCGCCGAGCAAGTTCTCGACGTACACGAGACCGCATGCTGCGTTGTCGGCGGCGGGCCGGGCGGACTCATGTTGGCGCTGCTGCTTGCACGCCGGGGAGTTCCAGTGACGCTGCTCGAAGCGCATGCGACCTTTGACCGTGATTTCCGCGGCGATACGGTGCATCCCGCCATTCTGGAAATCCTCGACGAGATCGGCCTGGCCGACCGGCTGCACCAGCGGCAGCACGTCAAGATGTACGGCCCCACGATCCCCACCGCCGACGGGCCGGTGATGCTGTTCGACATGCGCCTCCTGCTGAAAACCCGGTTCCCCTACATCATGTGGATGCCGCAGCCCATCTTCCTCGATTTCCTCGCCACGGCCGGCCGAGAGTGTCCTTCCTTCAGACTCGTGATGGGGGCGACCGTGCGGCAGCTTCTAACCGAGGACGGCGCGGTTCGCGGCGTGCGTTACCGAGACACGGATGGCTGGCACGAGGTCCGCGCCGCGCTCACGGTCGCCGCGGACGGCCGATTCTCGCGCTTGCGGAAGCTCGCCGGACTCCGGGCGATCCCGACGTCCTCGCCCGTCGAGCTGCTCTGGTTCCGCTTGCCGCGCCTTGCCGGCGATCCCGAGGGGACCGGCATCGTGTCCCCGCGGTTCGGCAAGAAACAGGTCCTCCTCATGATCGACCGTGCCGATCACTGGCAGGTAGGCTACTTCTTCCCGGCGGGGGATTATCCCAAGTTGCGTGCAGCGGGCGTTGAGGTGATGCGCCAGAGCATCGTCGCCCTGGAGCCGCGTTTCGCCGAGAACGTGCAGGCGCTGACTGACTGGAAGCAGTTCTCGCTGCTGTCCGTGGCATCGAGCCGCTGCCCGCGTTGGTATCGTCCCGGCCTGCTCATGATCGGGGACGCGGCTCACACGATGACGCCGGCTGCCGGTGCGGGCATTAAGTACGCGATCGAGGACGCGGTCGTGGCGGCCAACATGCTGGCCGAACCGCTTCTGGCCCGGGGGGTGCGTCTGAGCGACCTGGCCGAGGTGCAGCGCCGACGCGAATGGCCGACGCGCCTTATCCAGGCGTTCGGGGCGTGGGGGCTGCGCCAGCTCGGCGGCCGGCTCCGTTCGGGTTCCGCTGGGCCCGTGCCGCGTTGGCTGCCGTGGCTCTTTCACCTGCCGTTCGTCGCTCGCCTAGCGGCCCGAATGCTGGCCTTCGGCGTGTGGCGGGTTCACGTGGAGAGCTGAGTCGTCCCAACGGTGCGGCGATCGCGGTGCTGTCGGTGATCTGCACCGTGATAGCACCGTTACCCTTTGGGAAACCTTTGCCGACGATTCGGACGAAACCACAGCATTATCAAATCGCCTCACCTTTTGACGGCGTAGCCCATGTAGAGGATGGATTTGACATTGCTCTCACGGAGGAAAAATCTTTCGCCCAGATCCTTGTAGGTCCACTCGCCCTTGACGCGTTTGCGTAAGGCGGAAAGCATCTTTGGAATACTTAAATTAGGTGACGTGCCACGCTGGCCCTTGGACTCGAACCCATTCCTCTCTAGCAGGGAAATGATCTCTTTCGGTTTGATGAACATTTCCCACACGTGAAGGTTGGGCGGCATGAAAGCGTAACGCTTCCATTCTTGCCAAATCTTGATCGCCACCAGCTTGCTTATCAACGTGCGATTGAGTGTGTCGTAGCAAAAGACGCCCCCGGATTTCAGTACTCGGGCAATCTCGGCGGTAACCTTTGGCAGGTCTCGAACGTGTTCGAGTACATCGCAACAAAAGACGACGTCGAAGGACCGATCGGGATAAGGCAGCTGTTCGCCGGATCCCTGATCGTAACGAACGTCGAGCCGGCTTAGCTTGGCGTGATTTCTCGCCGTATTGAGCGAAGACTCGGAAGGATCTACTCCGGTTGCTTTGAACCCCATGCGTGCGATTTCCTCGCACAAAATCCCTCCGCCGCAGCCAACCTCCAGGGCCGTCTTTCCCACTGGGCGCAGCTTAAGCTCCTCGAAGAGCATTCGCCGAAAATAGCCGACCCGCGCGGGATTGATAGAGGTCTTGAGCAAGTGAAGGACGGTATCCTTCTGCCACCAGAGGTCTCCCTCCCGGTTGTAAACGTCATTATCGATGCGCCGATAGGTGTCGGCTGACACTGAGCTCATTGATAGGCTCCTTGGGCCATGGGCCCTCTCTGTGGAGTCTCTCCGTCGACGATCTTCGTGACCACGCCTCCTTCGGATGTAATCCTCCGGCTGTAACGCGCAAAGGCCGTCGCGTGTTTTTGGCCCATGTCAAGATGCGCACAGTCGAGGTTTCATCTCACGAACGAGCATCCCGGGGGAGAAATGCAATAGAACCACGCGGCACAATACAGCGCGTCAAGACAGCGCCGCTGCGTCCGACCATGACGATGCAACTCAACGAGTGCCTCCCGACGGACCCAAAGATGGTCCCGGAGATCAGAAAGGCATTAGCGCCGCACGCCTCGAAGTTCATCGAGACCCTGGTCTCTCTCACCAAGCAACCTCTCCGCCTGCAAGTGACGAGGGGGGCGGTGCAAACTGGGACGTTTATGCGCGGGCGCTCCAGGCTTGGCTTCGACAACGTGCGGGCTCACGTCATGGTTTGCTAAAGTGCAAGATGGGATCACGGTGAAGGACGTTTACATCCTCAGCAACGACTTCGAATCCGGCGTCCTGCACCATCTTGACCGCGCGGGCAACACCGAGGTGGTACCAACGATTGGGATCAATGTGGTCATCCTCATCTTTCCGGCGGACGAAGAGCGGTCGAAAATGTGTATTCGGACTTATTTGTAGCAATTCGTTCAGCTCCGGTCCCTGGTAGCAATCCCGCAGCGCGCGGGCCACGCTGTACACTTCTGGGTGTGCAAGAAACTGATTGTATTTGTCATAGTCTGCAATCAAGAAGAAGCCGTTCGCCCCCGACTTCATTTTGGGAAACAGATTGTTCAGGTACTCGCTTACTACGTTGGGCGAGAGGTGGCAGAACACGCCGAAAGAAAAGAAGTAGTCGAAATAGTCATTCCGGACTTGGGTGAGCGAAGCGTCCAGCACCACGAGATAGCGAACATTGTTGGAATGCCCAATGTACTCCCAGAATTGGTTCCGTTCGGCAGGTATAGCGTCGAGGCAAACGACCTCTCGAGCTTGGCGTTCTATGAAACACTTCGTCCACGCGCCACGCCCGGGTCCGATCTCGAGGACAGTTGTGTTCCGGTTCACATACGGCCTGATGCATACCAAGTAGCAAGCATAGAGGATGCTCATGTACCCGCCGTCGATGAAGCTAGAGCGGGCGAGTGGGTCCAAAGGATCGCCTTCGAAGTACCCGCCGGGGTACCTTTCGCGAAAGGCTTCCGCTTCAACCTGCGCGCGTGAGTTTGGATGCATCATCATGCCACTGCCCCTCCTAAGGGGCCTTTCCGTGTTTCTGTTGTCCGTCACTACGTCGGAAGAAGACTAAGGAACGTAAACCAACACTACCGAATTGAACACAGATACCCAGCTCGAACTTCGTGGCCCTCTCCGGAATGGTCTCGTACTTTGCGTGTTCCAGGCCAATTCCCCGGAGGTGGTCCATGAAATCGCAGAAGCTTCCCCTGTTGGTCCTTGTCCTTTTCCCCGCCGCTGTCCCTGCCTTCGCCGAGCTGACACTGCCGCCCAGCGGCGATAACCAGCGGGCGACCGTGACCCAGCAGATCGGCCCGGTCGTCGTGTCGGTCGAATACTCGAGCCCCCGCGTGACGCTGAAGGGCGATAACCGGCGCGGCAAGATTTGGGGCCAGCTCGTGCCCTATGGTCTGACCAAGCTCGCCCCCGACTGCCCCCAGTGTCCGTGGCGCGCGGGCGCCAACGAGAACACCATCTTCACTGCCTCCCGCGACGTAAAGGTTCAGGGGCAGACGCTCCCCGCCGGAAAGTATGGGCTCCATATGATGCCCGGCAAAGAGCAGTTCACCGTCATCTTCTCGAAGAATTCCACTGCGTGGGGCAGCTACTCCTATGACGCCAAGGAGGACGCCCTGCGCGTGACGACCAAGCCGGTCAAGGCCGACTACCACGAGTGGCTTACTTACGAATTCATCGAGCGCGAGCCGGCCAAAGCGACCGTCGCGCTGGTGTGGGAGGATTTGCAGATTCCCCTTACTATCTCCGTCGACAACGCACCGGCGCTCTACTGCGCGGCCATGCACGACGACTTGCGTGGAAGCACCGGATTCGATTGGCACAATGTGCAGCGGGCCGCCGATTACTGCGTACGCAACAAAGTCAATCTTCAGGAAGCGATGACGTGGGCGAACCGCGCGAGCACGCCGTCGCTGGGTGGCGACGAGAATGTCGCCACGCTGATGTCGCTCTCACGCGCCCAGGCTGCGAACGGCCAAAGCGCGGAAGCAAGTAAGACGTTCGAGAGGGCGCTCGCGAGCCCTGCAGCGAAACCGATCGATTTCCACGTCGCTGGTCGCGCGCTGCTCGCCGAGGGGAAAAATGAGCAGGCGATGAAAATCTTCCAGATCAATGCCAAGCGCTTTCCCAATCAATGGCCCGTGCATGTCGGACTGATGCGCGGCTATGCGGCGACCGGCGACAAAGCGAAGGCGCTGGAGGAAGGGCGGCTGGCGGTGAAGCAGGCCCCCGACGATGGCAACCGCCTGAACCTCGAAAACGCGCTCAAGGCTATCGAGGCGGGAAGGAAAATCGATTAGAGAGCTCGCCGGGCAACGCCGGGTTTGATTCAGGGGGGTAGGAAGTCGCGGATTGCCGCCGCGATCTCTTCGGCATGCGTCTCCAGCGCGAAGTAGCCGGTGTCGAAGAAGCGGATGACCGCGCCGGGAATGTCGCGTTTGAACGCCTCCGCACCGGCCGGCAGGAAGAAGGGATCGTTCTTGCCCCATAGGAGTGACTCGCGTGCTCTCTTATCAGATCGAAAGGGAGTTGCGGGACGGCCGGCTGGTGCGGCTGCTCGCCGCTTACGAGCCCGACCCGCTCCCGGTGCACGTGGTGCATCCGGCCGCGGACGTTCCGGCGGCAAAAGTACGCGCGTTCGTCGACATCGCCGTCCCCAAGCTGCGCGCGGTGCTCGAACGCATCGCGGCCCTCCCGATGCGTTCTCCGGCTCGTTAGAGGCCGAAAGACGGATAAGATCAGACCGAGAGCGAGAACGGCATGTCCGGCAACTACGGCGTCTTGGACGAGATCCTCGCGCTGAAATGGATCAGACACAACATCGCCAGATTCGGAGGGGACCCGGGGCGGGTGATCCTCGATGGTTTCTCCGCAGGAGGGCAGGCTGTCCTGCTGCTGATGGTCTCGCGTCTACCAGAATCCTATACAGGACGCAGTCAGGTCTCGACGAATGCGTACTCGAGTTTGATGTCATCTGGATCCGTGAAATAGAGGGCGCAGTAGGTCCTGAAATAGGGATAGTTCTTGGGCGGATCCAAGATCTTCGCCCCCTCCGTGACCAGCTTGTCGTGCAGCGCGTCGACCGCAGCTCTGTTCGGAGCTGCGAACGCCAGATGATGGAGGCCGACGTTGTAGAGTTGGAACTTGTTTTCCTGAAACTCGCTGAACGCCTCCCAGATGGTCATCGCGAAACTCTTGCCCGCGTACATCATCATGTGACCGTCAGGGCGGCGGTGCGGCGGTCCAACCACGTCAATAACTTTTGCAGCCCCTAGATACGAGAGCAGCGCCTCCCAGAAGGGCTTCGACTGATCCCAATGCGTCACCGTCAATGCCACATGACTGAATCCGAGTGCTTCCAT
>DAIQBK010000041.1:11036-19405 GCA_036781205.1 Myxococcaceae bacterium | reverse complement strand
GGCCGGGCAGTCCAAGCGGCACCATCAGGAGACCGGCCAGGTCGACGATGGCGAGCAGTAGAATCGCGACGGTGTCTGTCACGGTAGCCTCGTTTCAACGCTGTGGCGCTGGCGCGTTCAGCGGCCGAAACGTTCGCACCGAATCGCCGGCGTTACATGATGGCCGCGACCCATTGTCAATGGCGGAGCTGCTCTTACTTCAAACCCAGGCGGTTTCCGGCTGCCAGCAGGGCGATTGATTCGCGAATGCGCCGCTCGCGCGTTTCTGGTCGCTTGGCGATCTGAATCCAGACCACGAAGTTGCGGCGCTCGCCTCGCGGCAACTCCTGAAAGAAGCGCCATGCTTTCGAGTTCGCTTTCAGGGCTTTGGCCACGTACGGCGGAAGCTCGGGGATTACCGGTTTCGGCGCATAACCCTTGTCGGTTGGGGCTGCCGCGAACCCGGCCGCGGCGAGCAGGCCGTCTGCCTTGAGCTCCATCCACCGTTTGCGGTTGCTGTCCGACCATGGGCTGGTGGATTTTCGCGGCGTGAATTTGAGGAGATACCGATCGTCGTCGAGGCGCTTGACCAGACTGTCGACCCATCCGAAGCACAGCGCCTCGCGGACGGATTCCTCGTAAGGGATCGACTTCACGCCGGTGTGGGCCTTATAGAACGTGAGCCAAACCCCGGGGTTCGTCGCCTGGTGCCTTTCCAGCCACGCGCGCCATTTCTGGCGGGTCCGAATGTCCAAGCTCGCGAGCTCTTGAGTCATCTGGTGAGGTGAAACAAACCGGTGTTTCGAGCTTAGGAAGCGGTGGTTACAGAGCGAACACCGAAAATTGTCAATCGTCCTCCCGGCAGATCGTCGGCAAGTCCCATTCGAGATGGCGACTAAGATTGCACCGTGCAAAGAGAATTTACCGCGAATTTCCATTTTGGATTTCGTCCACAGGGCGCCGTATCGGAATGACCCGGCTCGCCCGAAGACGCCCTCGGTTCCGAAAGCGACTGTTCCGTCCACTCCAACGCCCTCTGCTGTGAGAGTCCGGCGGCGCTTCCGGGCATTACACCCACCCCGTGGGGCGAACCCAGAGGTCGGTCGGTAAGCTCCGCGCATGCAATCGATTTAGCGCCTGCGGTGTCAATCGGGTCGGCGGTGATGTGTGCGCGCTCTCAGAAGGGATGATGGTACCATCGGACGCCGATCGCTGATCGGCAGTCCGCTCCAGCGATGCGAACCGCCTTGCCGCCCCTGGCCGTCGTCGACGCGCATTCGCTGCGCGAGCGGCTCGCAGCGGGCGACGCCGCAGCTTTCCGCGAACTCTACCAGGCTCAAGCGCCGCGGCTTCTGCGGCTCCTACAGCGACTGCTCGGCGACGCGGGGCTCGCCGAGGAGATCCTCCAGGACACTTTCCTCGCCGCCTTCGAGTCGGCGCGCGATTTCCGAGGTGAAGCGAGTCTCGCGACCTGGCTGGCGCGCATCGCGCTGCGTCGTGCCCTCAACGCGCGGCGGGGGCGGGCGCGGAGGCGGGAAGAGACGAAGGAGGAGGGAGAGATGCGCGCGCACACGAGCCAGACAGCACCTGCCGGCCCCGAAGCTCTCGATCTGGCGCGTCGCCTCTTGGCCTTGATGAACCGGCTCGAGCCCCGCAAGCGCCAGGCGCTGTTACTGCAAGTCGAAGGCTACACCGCCGCGGAGATCGCCGAGATCGAGGGCGAGCCTCGCGGCACGGTGCTGGCCCGGCTCTCCCGCGCTCGCGCCGAGTTGGTCGCGCTGGCAGCCGCCGAGGGGCTCACGCCCCCAGGGGAGGAGATATGAACCGCTGCGAGGAGTTGCGCGCGCGGCTGCTCGAGGGCACCCCGGGCGCGAAAGGGGACCCGCACCTCGCTGGGTGCACCGACTGCCGCCGCTTCGCCGCGGCGCAGCGCGCAGTCGATCTGGGACTGGAACAGCTCGCCACCGCCCCGTTGCCGGCGGTGCCGCCTCTTTCCACTGCCCGCGCGCGCGTGCTCCCTTTCCGGCGCCGGACGCTGCGAACCGCGCTCGCGGGCCTTGCGGCCGCCGCGGCAGTCGTGGCCGCGGTGCTGCTCCTTTCACCCCGGGGGCCGGCTCCTCTTCCAACTCTCGCCGCGCACGCCGAACTGGAGAGCGCAGGCGCAGCCCGCTCGGCGCTCCTGCCCGGCGGAGCGCGGGTGACGATCGAGAGCGGAGCGCTTCTCGTCGAGTCGATTGCACGCGAGCGGCAGCGGCTACGCCTGCGCTCTGGAGCGGTGGCGCTGGAGGTGCCCAAGCTTTCGCCCGGGGCCACGCTGTCGGTCGCGACCGACGAGGCCGAGGTGCAGGTGCGCGGCACCCGCTTCCGCGTCGAGCGGACTGCGGCCGCGACGGTGGTCTCGGTGACGGAAGGCGTCGTCGAGGTGCAGCCCTCTGGCGCGGGCCGCCCGGCACTGCTCCTGCGCGCGGGCGAGACCGCGCGGGTCGAGCCGCTCGAGGCGTACCGGCTGCGCGCCCACGAGGAAGCGCTGGGGGCGCTCTCCCGCGGAGACCTCCCCGCCGCAGCCGCCCAACTCGAACAATTGCTCGCCACCGAACCGACCGGCGACCTCGAGGGCCAGACGCACGCCTTGCTCGGCTGGGTGCGGCAGGCTTCGGGTGATCGGGCCGGAGCGCTCTCCGAGTACCAGCGCGCGCTCTCGGCCGCGCCGCCGGGCTCGCGCCCCGTCTGGGCAGACAACGCCGCGGCCGAGCTGGCGCTGCTGCTCGAGCGCGGCGGAGACGCAGCCGGCGCGCGCGACGCTTGGAAAACCTACCTGGTGCGCTTCCCCGACGGCATCCACGTCCAGCAGGCGCGCCGCCACCTGGGTCGGGGGCGCTGAGGCGTGCTGGCCACGATCTTCGCCGCGGTGCTCGTTGCAGCGGCTCCGGTGCGGGTCGAAGTGCTCGATATGGACGGAGCAGCGGCGCCTGCGTTTGAGCTGGCCATTTCACGAGCTCTAGTGGCCGAAGGGGTGGCCGTGATCGCCGGACCGCCGTCGGCCTGCGGCGCTGGGTGCGCGCGCGTCCGTGTCCAGCAGCTCGATCCCAGCGCATACCAGGTGGAGGTGGCGCGGCTGCAAGATCGCCGCGCGGCACGGCTCTCGCTTCCTGCGGAGGCGAGTTCTTTCGAGCGCGCTCACTCCCTCGCGCTGCGCGCCCGCGCGCTCCTCGATGACTTGCCAGACGAGGCCCGGCGGCCGCTACGGAAAAAATCCGTGCGCGCCGCTGCACAGGCCCCCGCTCCGGCTGCGCCGCTCGCAGGGCCCATTCTGCCACCCGTTGCGCCGGTCTCCGAGCCGCCCGCGAGATCTGCGCCGCCACTCGTCGCGCCAGAATCCAAACCGGCTATCAGTCCGCAAGCGCTTGAGCCAGTAGCCAACTCGCCACTGCCCGGGCCCACGCGCTGGCTGCGCATCGCCGTAGGCAGCGGCGTCACGGCCGGCGCAGGACGGGACGATGACCTGCTCGCCGGGGGGCCATCGCTATGGGCCCGGGCGGCGCTCGGTCCGGTCTTCGCAGCCCGGCTCTCGGCCGGCTACCTTTTCTCACGCGAGGGCACGGGGAAGGCGGGGCCTTACCGGGCACAACTCCTGCCCGTCGGACTGGTCGTATCGGTTGCGCACCCCGCGCTTCCGATACTGCGCGCCGGCGCTGGCGTCGAGCTGTTGCGAGTCGCGGCTTCAGGCGACAGAGGGGAAGGCTCGGCGCTCCTCGCCGGGCCGCTCGCCGAGGTGGAGGGACGCCTACCCTTGCGCACCTTCACGCTCGTTCTCCTTGCTCGTGCGGCGCTGCACCACAGCCACGGCATCGAAACCGACACGGACGTGCTTTTTCATCTTCCGACCGTTTCCATCGGGACCACGCTGGGCGTGGAGTTCGATCTTCGCTGAACCGGTGCAATCGATCGCCCGCCGCCGGTGTCCTTTGGCCTGAAGTCCATCCCGGAGGAACCCTATGAAGATGCGACTCGCCGCACTCGGAGCACTGATCGCCGCTGCCGCCACCACCGCCTGTGGCCGCGGAACCGGCACCGTGCGCCCCTTGCTCACCGACGCGCCTGCGCCCGCCAACGTCCAGAAGGTGCTGATCACCATCAACGAGGTCCGCATCAAGGACGAAGCCGAGGACGCGGAAAACCGAAACGAGCCCGATGACGACAAGCCCGGCCTTAACGGCGGCCCGGCCACGCACCCCGAGGCCGAGCAGGACGGCGTGCGTGGCAAAGGCTGGATCGTGCTCTGCACCGGCCTGCAGACCTTCGACCTGCTGTCGCTGACGAACGGTCGATTCGCCGCGCTCTGCCCCAACCCGATCGATGTTCCCGCCGGCAAGATCGACGAGATCTGGCTGGGCGTCACCGCGATCAAGATTGTCTACACCGACGGTACGTCGGCGGACATCGTCGTGCCGCGCGGCCACACGAACGGCCTCAAGCTCGACCTCGACGATGTGCTTGAGCATAACGGCTCGCTCGAGATCAAGGTCGACTTCGACGCCGGCCTCTCGCTGATTCTGGACTCGAGCGGCATGGTCGCGAGCCTAAGCCCGAAGCTGCGCGAGCTGCACTGACCGCCCACCAACGGAGCAGAAATGGATCCTCGTTTCCACCCCTCGAATTTTTTCCGGCCCAAGGAGGCCCTCATGAACTCCCGCCTACTGTCCATCCCGCTCGCCCTCACGCTCGTAGCCTGTGGGGGCAACAACAACGCCGTTTCGCGCAACAACCCGGGCACGGGCACCTCGACGCTTCGGGTGCAGGCCGACGTCGACGCCACTCCGAGCTCGACCGACCTTCAGGTCGAGGTGCGTGACTCCGCCGGAAACAGGATCTCCGGCGCGACCGTGATCATCTCCAACCCGACCTGGGGTCCAGTGACGCTGCCCGAAGCGAATCCCCCCTCGGGCCAGTACGTCGGCTCCAAGATCGGTTTCCCCGCAGGCGACTTCACCCTGAGCGTCGCGGCCACCCTTCCGAGCGGAATCCCGGCCAACGTGCAGAACGTGGTGGTCGGAGGCCCGGGCGTTCATGCAATCAACGCGCCGGCGCAGAACGCGATCGTTCCCAAGAACGTGCCGCTCCAGCTCAGCTGGACCACGCCGTCGCTGGCGATGGGCGCCACGATCAGGACGAAGGACTACGGCCCCGCGGCAGCGACCGACACCGGGACGTTCACCATCCCAGGGCCCGGCAACCCACCGAACAACAACCAGTCGTTGACCATCGCCCGCTACAACGAGATCGACATGGCGGGCGGCGTCTCCGGGTCGCGGCTGCGAGTCACGGTCGAATCCGTCGTAAGCCCGTACTTCGTGCAGTAGCGAGTCTGAAGCTGTCACTGCAGCGGTACTCAACGTATCGCAGCGGACTTGAGCGGCTAGGTTCGAATCCTAGCGACGGAGCTTTACTATAGCTCGCGCGTCAACTCAGAGCCACATGACTTCCCAGTGTTTCTGGGTGCGCGAGAGCTTGTCCCCGACGGGATTCGAACCCTATTTCGGCAATTAAATTAAACATGCGACAGCGCACGCCTTTTTGCTGTTTCGCTTTGCTGGACGGGGGTTTGGATCGAATCGGCCTGTCTACATGAATGCTCATGAAGGTCCATCAATCGACCAGGATTTTGGAGACATACTGGAGACACGGATGAAGTCTGCAGCGAGACGTCAACTCGATAGTCCCTTGGACTCACCGGCGGGTGGCAAGATGATTTTCGTGGGCCACCTGAAGCTACGGACTTACGAACTGCAGGATGCTGCCGTTTCCGACGTAAACGCTCGTCGGATCGGCGCGGTCGATGATAAGCGACGTGCCACCTGCCTGAGCCGTCGAGCGGCGCAGCGTCTCGCCGGTGTCGACCGCGCTCCACGAGTCCGCTCCGTCCTCGGTTCGGAACAGTCCACCCGCGTGCATCCAGGCGAAGAGGCGCATCGGGTTTCTAGGATCCGCACCCAGGCCCAGCAGGCGATCACCACTGAGACCCCTGTCTGCAAGCGCGAATGTCTGGCCTCCATCAAGCGAGCGGATCACCGTGCCCATCTGCAAACCTGCGTAGAGAACCTGTGGCCGCTTCGGGTCGAGGGCGATCGCCTTGATATCCACCCTCACGCTGAGTTGCTGCAGAGTGCGACCGCCGTCAGCCGATTTGAAGAGGCCGCGGTTGCCCGTCCGGGAACCGACGTACAAGAGGTTCGGGTCGCCTGGATCGACCGCGATAGAACCGAGCGAGAAAAACTGCAATTGCTGGAATGACTCGCCGCCATCGTCAGAGCGCAAGAGACCTCCAACCCCCGACGAGACATAGACCCGGCGCGAGTCGGATGGAGCGAATGCGATGCGTGTGAAAAATGAAAAGTAGGGCGGCAGGCTAACCGCCGCTCGCGACCAGGAGCGGCCGCCATCGTCGGTCCTGAAGATGGCGCCGTCTCCGCCGGGAAATAGGTTGACGGCTACCAGGTACAGGTCAGGGTTGTCCGGCGCCGCCGCCACTGCCTGCAGCTGGGTAAGCGCTGCTCGAGGCAGCGTATCGCCGATGATTTGATAACTCCCGGGCGAATCGATGGCTCGAAACACTCCGACGGAATTGATCGCCGCGACCAAAAGCCTGCCCGCAGCATCGATGGCGAAGTCCTCGACTTGCACGCCCCGATAGCCGGTGTGGATTGGGACAAACGTGGCGCCGGCATCCTCGGAGCGAAACGGTCCGAGCGAGGTACCGGCGTAAACGACCGGCGGGTTCTCATTGTCGGCAGGGCTGACCCCGACAGTCGTCACGCCTGCGCCAAGTAGCTCAGCCTCACCGAGGCCGTTGACCCGCTCGAAGGTGAGACCTCCGTCAGTGGACCGGAACAGGCCCTGAGCCCCAGCTGGCACGTAGAGTACAGCGGAGTCGCTTGGGTCGAAGGCGAGACCGAATCCCGCCCCAGCCGGAAGTCCCGCGCCGGCCCTTGCGAAGGAGTCTCCCCCATCGGTCGAGCGAAACAGGCCGTCGTTAAACGCAACGACGAACAGGGTGCCATCGTCCGTCGGGTGTGCATAAACGCCGAGCGAAACTGCCGGTGCCTTGGGGAGCAGACGAAAATTGAGTCCGCCATCAGAAGACACATACAAGTCGCCGGTGTATCCGTCTGAAACGTAAACCACCTGCGGATTCGTCGGTGCGACTGACATCTGATAGGCGCCCTCCACCGTCTCCAGTCCCGCGCCCACCCTGGAAAATGTGCGTCCGGCATCGGTTGATTTGAACAGCACTCCCGTCTGGAGCGCATCGAAGCCCGCTACCGTGTAGACCACGGCGGGGTCTGCCGGGTCTACTGCGCAGTCCGAGAGGTTGGCGTTTGGCAGGAGAACAAGTGGCTCAAAGCTTTCGCCAAAATCCGCCGTTCGGGAGATACCATCTTGTATCGTGATCAGATAAGCGATGTCCGGCGCCGAACGCGACTGGCAAAATCCCAGCGCGTAGGGCTCCACTCCCTCCGGAGTGAGCAATCCACGTTCCCCGCGCACCCAGCTCTGGCCTCGATCAAGACTCTTGTAGACGCCGGCTCGTCCCGAGGTTACGAGGACTTCGTCCTGTCCGCGAAACAGAAATGGCTGACTCGTAGCGCGCCACACCAGACCGGCTTCGGGACCTACGTCCGTTACCGAGCCAACACCCAGGCTGCGGGGCAGCTTCGCTAAAGCGGGCGGAGCGCAAAAGAGTACGGATCCAAGGCAAAAGCCTAGAACGGTTGATCGCATATTCCCCTCCGACAAAGAGCTTCCTACAAACCCACGGAGTGCTGGAGCTCTGGCTTGCCCTTGTATCACGTGAACTGGCCAACCGGCGCGCTGAGCGCCCGGGCGGAGGGGCCTGGTCGAGAAACCAGCGAGTGTCCGGACAACACCTGGACAGCGATCAGTACGGACGGAGCGCCAACCGCTCGGGAGCATCATGCGGCGATCTGGACCGGTACCGAAATGATCATCTGGGGTGGAGTCGGGCAGTCGGGAGAGTATCTCGACACCGGAGCTCGCTACGATCCGGCGACCGACACCTGGGCGCCAATAAGTGCAGTCAACGCTCCAGTACCGATCGCGTATCCCGGGGCGGTCTGGACCGGCACGGAGATGATCATCTGGGGCGGCTACCGACTCGGCGGCGGGCGCTACGATCCAGCAACCGACACTTGGACGCCTGTGAGCACTGTGAATGCGCCGAATGGCGGACGCGGAGCGGTCTGGGGCGATACCGAAATGATGGACAAGCCCAGCTACTCCGCTGGTGGGCGCTACGATCCCGGAAGCGATACTTGGACGGTCATGAACACCAAAGGTGCCCCAACCAATGGAGGGTCAATCGTCTGGACCGG
>DAIQBK010000041.1:0-10936 GCA_036781205.1 Myxococcaceae bacterium | reverse complement strand
TGGACCGGTGCGGAAATGATTGTCTGCGCGCAAGGCCCAGCGAATGTCTACAATCCCGTTTCAGACTCTTGGAGAAGAGCCAGCTCCGCTGGGCGCCCCAGCAACCGTGTTAACCACACCGCGGTGTGGACCGGTACGGAGATGATCGTCTGGGGCGGGGTTTGGGCCGACGGCGCTCCCCCTGAGAATACGGGCAGCCGGTACGATCCAGCCGCTGACAGCTGGAGAGCCACGTCGACAGCACTCGCCCCGCAAGGTCGCTTCAATCACACAGCCGTTTGGACCGGTACCGAGATGATCGTCTGGGGCGGAAGTGAGCGACCAGTATCCGCCCAGGCCCTTACTGAATAGCGGGGCCCGCTACTGCGCGAGCACGGGTCTTTAGGCGGTGAGTGTTCTTTGTCGTCATTGCCCTCCTCCGTGGTGCATGCTCATCGAGGCAAGCGATGCATTTCTATCGCGCCGAGATCCGCGACCTCGCCGCCCCCGGGCGCGGTGACCGGGACCTCGCGAGACTCGTACCTTCGCTCCCGATCGAACACGATGAGCTGGAGCGACACGCCGCCCGGCAGCCCCTGCAGCTCGAATTTCCCGCTTCCCTCGGTGCCCACAGCCCTCGGCTCGGGCAAACCCAGCACTCCCACCCATGCGCTGGAGATGGGCGTCGCCGTTCCGGCCTCGACGACAGTACCTCGGATCGACGCCCCGGCCGCCAAGCGAACGGCTCCCACGGGGAGCTGCTGCCCCTCCTCGAGATGCAGTTCGTCGATCCTTCCCGCGCGCCCATCCGAGGTGATGAGCAGCAGCTCGTAGGTTCCCGCCGGCACGTTGGCCAGTTGGAACGCTCCGTCCACGGCGCGGGCCTGCAGCGGTCCAAACGGGCTTCGTTGCAGAAGGTCGTCCACCACCGAGCTCGACCGCGCCCTCAGGCCCACGGCGTAGTCAGCCACCCTCGCTCCACTCCCATCGATCGCCGTCCCCGAGATCGCCGAGGCCCGGCGAAACTGCAGCCGGACGTCTGTGTCCACCGGGACGCGGTCGGCTCGGGCCACCGGAAAGTCGGGATGCCAGGCTGAAACCGTAAACACATCTTTCGGGAGATCTTCCACCGCAAAGCGCCCCTCGCCATCGGTGAAAGAGCCTTGCCGAGGATCTCTTAGCGATTTCGCTACGTCCACTATGGCTCCCAAGACAGGGTCGCCGTTCGGGTCGACCACCACACCCTGGATGCGATGGGTTTCGGGAAGAACGAAGTCCACGCCACTCCGCTGTTCACCGTTCTCCAGCTCGATCACCTGAGTCGCCTTCAGCACAGTGCTCCCACTCGCCGCCACCACTTCGGACATCGCGTGCAGCGCAACCTTGCCCTTGCCCAGCGGGCCCACCCGGTAGCGTCCATCGGCGCCGGTGACCGTTTCGATTCTCTCGGAGCCTCTCTCCTGGGCGAGGGGAAGCGCGGAGACGGCCGCGCGCGCCGCCGGCCGCCCATCGGAGCGGCGGACGGTGCCGGAGACGGTCGCCGAATCCTGGAAAGTGAGCACTATTTGGTGGCGGCTGCCCTGCTCCAGCCACATGGGCTCCGACCAGGCCTGTCCGAAGTCCGGGTGGCTCGCGATTACCCGCACCTCGTCGGCGGGGATACGGCTCAGGCGGAACGCGCCCTCGTTCGAGCTGGTGGTAAAGTCGACAACCTCCCCCCCGAGCCTGTTCGCAGCCACCACCTGTGCCTGTACCGCGGCGCCTTCCACGGCCTCTCCGGTGGACGAGATCGCTTTGCCTTCCAGCTGAGCCCCGCTCTCCAGCACCAGATCCACCCTGAGGTCCTCCTCGGCTACCTGGAGGATGCGCCGGGCAGGAGCGTGCTCGCGTGAACGGGCGACCAGGCCGTACGATCCCGGCAGGACAGCCTCGAATAGGAAGCCGCCGCTCGCGTCCGTGGACGCGGTCAACCCGCTTGAGGCCTGGGGCTCGACGAGCCGCAGCCCAACCTCGGCGCCCACCACGGGCTGACCTTCCGAATCGCTCACCCGGCCGGAGATTTGCGGCCTGTTGCCGACTCGCACGACCACGGTTTTTCGCTCGGCGAGGCCAAGGCTCACCTGACCCTCGAGGCGTCCGGCCAGATTCCCGCGAGCGGCGAAGACGCGATACTCACCGGGGTCGAGATTCCTGACCTCGAAAGCGCCGTCGACGCCGGTTCGCGCCCGCCGTTGCTTTCCCAGCCACGGGGCGTGTTGCGGCGGTCGCTGGTAGGCGGAGACAACCGCGTCCGCCACCGGCTGTGAGTCGACATCCCGCACCACGCGGCCCGAGATTGAAGCCGCCGGGTTGAGCACGAAGTCGACCTCTCGGTCTGTAGAGAGGGCCACCGACTTCTCATCCGACGCGTACCCATCCCCGTGCGCGGCCATCAGATACGTGCCCGCGGTGAGGCTCAGAGAAAACCCGCCGCGTCGGTCAGACAAGGTGGCGAAGACGGCAGAGGAACCGCCCCCCGGCTTGGAGGCCAAGACGGCGGCGCCCTCGATCACCCCGCTGCTCGAGTCGCGGACGGTACCGAAGACTCGTGAGTCGGCCGAGGACAGGACGAGTTCCACCGTCTCCAACGCTTGACCCGGGAGCAGCACCAGCCCCTCGATCACCGCTGCGCCGAGGCCGACCGCGGTGGCGGTGAGGCCATACGTCCCCGGTCCCGGCGCGTCGAACTGGAAGCCGCCGCCCTCGCCAGCTCGCGCCAAGAGGGGCTCGTCGTCGTCGCCGGGGTTACCCGACCGGACGAGCGCCACCACCGCCCCGGCGTGGCCCCGTCCACCCGGATCGACGATCCGGCCGGCGATCGACGCGGGCCGAGCTGCGGGTAACGGCACCGGCGATTCCAGGCGCGATGCCTTCGGCGTTCGGGGTAACGGCGCCGTGGTGACGCTGGCCGCCCGGCTCCGAAGAAGCACCAGGACGAGGACGGCCAAGGAGATGCCCGCCAGCAACAAGATCGAACGTCGCGCGGCCAGCCCGAATGGAAGCCGAGATTGCCTGCCGCGTGCTCCCGTCATCGTCGCTCGATTCCCTCCGCGGCAAAACACGTTGCAATGAACACCACGAATGATCAAGCCGGAGCGCGCTCCGAGAGCGCGCGGGCATCTTGCCTTCCGCTACTGGCCAGCAGCTCCGTTGACAACCGGTCGCCGCTCGGCCGCGGATGGGTCGTGACTATCTGCTGGAAAGCTTCGCCTGCCTGCGGCATGCCAGCGCGAGGCGTTCGCGAAGTACGCGGAGACCTGGGGTCGAGTCATCCCGCGATGCGGCGCGCAGCTACTGGGCTACTTCCTGCCGCACGAGGGAACGAACAACGTGGCTTGGGGAGTGATCCTGCACGACAGCCTGGCCTCCTACGAAGCCTACCGGGCGCGAGCGCGGGCCGATGCGGAAGGAAGGCAGAACTTTGCCGCCGCGCAAGAAGGCAGGTTCATCCTTCGGGAGGAGCGCACCTTCGTCGAAGCGGTCCCAGGCACGCTCGGCGTTCCGGCCCTCCCCAGTCGGTGATAATCGGTCCCGACGAACGGAGACTTAAAATGCGCACGCAAGCACAGAAGGCCGCTGCCTTTCGCGCCCTGCACGATCGGCCGGGTGCATTCATCATCCCCAACCCGTGGGACGCCGGTACTGCGCGCCTGTTGGCTTCCCTTGGGTTTGAAGCGCTTGCCACCACCAGTCTCGGACTTGCGAACACGCTTGGCCGGGCCGACGGAATCAGCGCCGTGGGGCTCGATGAAGTCATCGAGAACGTTCGAACGATCTCGGAGGCCACCGACCTGCCGGTGAACGCCGATCTCGAGAACGGTTACGCGGATGCGCCCGAGCGCGTCGCCGAAACCATCCGACGCGCCGCCAAAGCCGGCGCAGTGGGCGGCGTCAATCGAGGATTTCACGGGCGACCCGCAGCGCGGCATCTACGACTTCCAACACGCGCTCGAGCGGGTGCAAGCGGCGGTTGAGGCGGCGCACTCACTGGCGGTGCCGGTGATGCTGACCGCTCGCGCGGAGAACCTGCTGCGAGGGCGCAACGATCTCGACGATACCATCCGACGGCTGCAAGCGTTCGAGAAGGCCGGTGCCGATGTGCTGTATGCGCCGGGGCTTCGAGATCTCCGCACCATCCGCGCGGTGGTCGGCTCTGTGGGGAAGCCGCTCAATGTGGTGATCAGCATGGCGGATCCGTCGATCACCGCAGAACAGCTGGCGGATGCCGGTGTCAAACGCATCAGCGTCGGCGGTGCGCTGTCGCGGCTCGCGCTCGGTGCCTTCATGGAGGGCGCGCGGGAAATGGCGGAGAAAGGCTCTTTTACTTGGGTACGGAGGACGATACCTACGAACGAGCTGAATTCTGTGTTTGACAAATGGCGACCTCGATAGCCAACCTCCGCCGCCGGAGGAGGTCGAACATGGATAGAAGCAGATTTCCGATGGTTGTCACCGCAGCACTTGTTTTGGCGACGGCGCTGGCCGCCAACGGTGCAGGTGGCAAGGGCAAGTTCGGAGCGAAACTCAACGGGGCCAGCGAAACTCCACCTGTCGACACCAAAGCGACTGGGACTGCGACACTGACTGTTTCGGGCACCTCGGTGGCGTATAAAGTTACCGCGTCTGGCCTGTCGGGTAACGCGACTGCTGCGCACATCCACCTCGGCTCAACCACCGCCGCCGGACCCGTGGTCGTGCCTTTTCCCCCGACCGCGATCAAAAACGGCGCCAACGGCTCGGTTACGATCTCTGGTTCGTTCGCCGAGGCGGACATCAAGCCGCAGACAGATCCGGCCGTCAAAACCCTGGACGACCTGATTGCCCAGATCCGAGCCGGGAATACCTACGTCAACATTCACACCGCAGCGCACCCCGGCGGCGAAATTCGAGGCCTGCTTAAGTGATTCAGATACCCAGGTAGCGCTGCAACAGTTCTGGCTGCGTCTGAAGATCCTAGCTGGGCCCCTCGAGCACGATTCGTCCTTTGACGAGAATGACGTGCATAGTGGTCGATCGCGTCCCGGATGGCGACCAGGAGCGCCTCGCTGTCGAGGGGCTTCGTGAAGAAGTCTAAGGCGCCCGACTTCATCGCTTGCACCGACATCTCGATGTTGCCATGGCCGGTAAGGAAGATGATCGGAACGTGGACGTCAGCCTTTGCGAGCTCCCCTTGCACCTCGAGACCGCTGATCCCGGGCAGCTTCATATCCAGCACGAGACAGCTTGGGAGCTTGCTGCAGCATCGGTTGAGGAATTCCTGCGGCGACGCAAAACTTTCCACTCTCAGGCCCGCCGTGCGGATCAGGCCCTCAACCGATTCGCGCACCGACGCATCGTCGTCGACCACGTAAACAGACTGGCACTGGTCGCTCATAGTGGATCTCGCTTACCCGACTATGCGTAACCAGCGCAAAAAATCTCTTACACCTTGGTATTGGCGCCCGACGCGCGAACGCTCGGAGTCGCCCACGAGATCCCAAAAGAGGTCGCTCGCGTCGTCAAGGCTGCGGGCAAGAGGATCAACCGTTCGAACCACCCAGGAGACCACGGCGATGTAACGACCAGCGCTGCGAGAGGTCTGTATCGCGAGAGGCATAAGCCATGAGGAGGGTCGCGGTACCCATTTCCCTTGCTGGCTCCCAGCTCGACGAAGCACGTCATGTCTGTGCGTTTTTTAACAGCGACGATGAGGAGTATCGCGTGTTGCTTCCGTTCATTAAGGACGGGTTCGAGTGTGGCGACAAGGCGGTTCACATCGTTAATCCGGGTCAACGACGCGACCATTTGCAACGGTTGGCAGCTGTGGGGATCGACCCGACGGCTGCTCAGCAGAGTGGGCAATTCGAGCTTCGGACCAACACCGAAACGTACCTTCGGGACGGCCATTTCGATCCGGCTCGGATGCTAGAGGTGTTCGAGCAGTTGGCCAGCGGCAACGCCAAGGGAGGATTTCCGCTCAGTCGCATTGTCTGCCGCATGGACTGGGCGGTTGAAGGTGAATCGCACGTCGAGAATGTCGTTGAGTTTGAATCGCGTGTGAATGATGTGTGGAGTCGCCACGATGATGCGGTTATCTGCACGTATCATCTTACGAAATTTGGAGGAGACACGGTGATGGACATCATGCAGACGCATCCGATGGTCATCATCCGCGGCATTCTTTGGCAGAATCCGTTCTTTGTACCCCCGGAGGAGTTCCTGCGTGAAGTTCGGGAACGGCGGGCCAGGCGGACTAGGTCACCCTCGACGGCGGCCTAACGTGGAAGTGCAACTCGAACATCCCGCCGAGGAGACTAAGCGCCTTCAGCGCTGCATTAACGATCTTGTCAGGATCCTAGCTCTTCCTTCCATCTGGAGTGGCGGCGAGCCATCCCAGATTCTTCATACCTTGCTCGACGCGCTGCTGTGTACGCTCCACCTGGATATCGTCTACGGGTGGTTGAAAGACCCAGTCGGCGAGGCGCACATCGAGATGGTCAGGGTCGATGAATCACGAAAACTGATGCCCCGACCGCAAGAGATCTGCGAGATGCTCAACCACCGGTTGGGAGATGACCCACTGAAATGGCCTCCGCTGGTACGGAACCATATTGGAGATCGAGACATTTCGATCGTGCCCTTGCGACTGGGGCTGCGGGGTGAAATCGGCGTAATCGTAGCAGGGTCTCAGCGAGCGGATTTTCCAGGACAGACCGAGAGGCTTATTCTGAGCGCAGCGGCGAATCAGGCGTTGATCGGGCTACAAGAGGCACGGCTCCTAAGGGAACAGAAGCGGGTCGCCAGCGAACTCGATCAACGGGTCGCGCAGCGAACTGGAGAACTCGCCAAAGCCAATGAAGAGCTGAGAAACGAAATTGGCGAACGCAGGCTGGCGGAAGAGAGGGTCCGTCAAGAGCAAAGAGAGCTGAAGCGCATTGAGGTGAGAAAGGCGGCCATCCTCGACTCGGCACTCGACTGTATTGTGACAATCGATCACAAAGGCTGTATCACCGAGTTCAATCCGGCTGGGGAGAGCACCTTCGGGTACCGTCGGGACGAGGTCGTGGGGAAGCTTCTAGCCGACGTCATTATCCCCGCGTCACTCCGAGAGAGGCACCGGCGGGGGTTCGCCCGCTACCTTGCCACGGGCGAGTCGCGAGTGCTCGGCAAGCGCTTCGAGATGACGGCGGTTCGTGCCAATGGGAGCGAATTTCCCGTCGAGATCGCAATTACCCGTATCCCGCTGGACGGGCCACCTTCCTTCACTGGCTACCTGCGCGACATCACGGACCGCAAAGAGGCGGAGGAGAAGTTGCGGCGCAGCGAGGCATTTCTCGCACAAGCTCAATATCTTGCTCGAATCGGCAGCTTTTCCTGGCGTGTGGCGACAGACGAACTCGTCTGCTCAGAGCAGCTCTATCGCATGTTCGAGTTCGACCATCGTGTGCCCGTGACTCTCGAACTGATCGGCACTCGAGTCCATCCGGAAGACATCCCGATGATGGATGACATGATCGAACGGGCGCGAGGCGGCGTCAGCGACTTTGAATACGAGCACCGGCTGCTGATGCCTAACCACTCCGTCAAGTACCTGCACCTGATCGCTCACGGGGCTCGAGACAAGGATGGCCACCTCGAGTACATCGGCGCGGTTCAGGATGTAACACAACGCAGACTGTCGGAAGAGGCACTTAGGAAGGCACAATCAGAGCTCGCACAAGTAGCCAGGGTCACGAGCCTTGGAGTGTTGACGGCGTCGATCGCCCACGAAGTCAACCAGCCGTTGGCGGGCATCATCACCAACGCCGGCACCTGTCTACGGATGCTAGCCGCCGATCCTCCAAACGTCGATGGCGCGCGCGAGACCGCACGGCGGACAATTCGCGATGGCCACCGTGCGTCTGATGTGGTTACGCGATTGCGCGCGCTCTTTGCCAAGAAGGACGCCAACACGGAATCGGTGGACCTGAATGAGGCTACTCGAGAGGTGATTGCTCTGTCGTTGAGTGAACTTCAGAGAAACAGAGTGGTTCTGCGGCCTGAACTTGCTGAAGACCTCCCGCTTGTCACAGGCGATCGTGTGCAGCTCCAGCAGGTCATCCTGAACCTACTGCGGAACGCCTCAGAGGCGATGAGCACCGTCGACGATCGTCCGAGGCAGTTGCTGATCAGAACCGAACGAGACGAAGGCGATCGCGTGCGCCTGACCGTGCAAGATGCGGGAGTCGGCTTCGAGCCTCAAGCTGCGGACAGACTCTTCGACGCATTCTACACAACGAAAAATGACGGTATGGGAATCGGGCTATCCGTCAGTCGTTCCATTATCGAGAGTCATCATGGCCGTCTATGGGCCACACTGAATGATGGTCCGGGAGCGACATTTTCATTCTCTCTTCCTCGCGGACCGAGAGTGCGGCGGGCACCGACAGTGTTCGCAACGGATGTCGCATGAGGAATCAATGATGATCAGACGTTCCCTTGTATCGGTGGTCGATGATGACAAGTCCGTGCGCGAGTCACTACCCGACCTGTTGGGGGAGCTCGGCTTTGCTTCCCGCGCGTTCTCGTCGGCGGAAGAGTTCCTCGCGTCCGATTGCGTCGGCCAGACCAGATGTCTGATCCTCGACATCGCCATGCCGGGCATGACCGGACCTGATCTGCAACGGGAATTGAAGCTTCGCCGGCAAGACATTCCGATCGTCTTCATTACCGCCCACCGAGATAAGACTGTTCGTCCACGAGTGCTCGAAGAGGGGGCGGTGGAGTGCCTGTTCAAGCCATTCAGCGACACTGCTCTGCTTGAGGCACTCAATGCCGCACTTCGAGGGAGCTGAGCGATTCGCTACTTTTTTATGGCCTGGAGCGATATTCGATGAATCCAGCACGCGCCTTGGCCCATGAATTGGAGTTGGCACCCATGTCGCAGGTAACACCAGTCGTGTTCGTTGTGGACGACGACGTCTCGGTGCGCGAATCGCTGGACTTGTTGATCCGCAGCGAGGGCTGGCAGCCAGAGACGTTCGCGTCCGCACAAGAATTCCTTATCCGCCCACCAACCCTTGTCCCGAGTTGCCTCGTACTTGACGTTTCTCTTCCAGGCCTCAATGGCCTCGATCTGCAGAAGCGCGTCGCGGTTGAGCGGACTGACATGCCGATCATCTTCATCACCGGCTACGGCGATGTGCCCACGACGGTGCAAGCCATGAAGGCGGGAGCGGTCGAATTCTTGACCAAACCATTCAGTGATGACGTGCTATTGAGCGCCATCCGGCAAGCCATCGAACGTAGCCGCATTGCTCTGGGTCATGAGGCGGAGATGCGGGCGCTTCGGGGCTGCTACTCGTCGCTCACCCGCCGCGAACGGCAAGTCATGGCGCTGGTGGTTTCCGGTCTGTTGAATAAACAGGTCGGTGGGGAGCTCAGCATAAGCGAGATCACGGTGAAGGCACACCGTGGCAAAGTGATGCAGAAGATGAAGGCCGACTCCCTCGCTGAGTTGGTGAAGATGGCCGAAAGGCTGACACTCCGCACCGCAACCGGCGGAGCGTAAGCCGGCGGCTCAACGAACCCCTACTCTAGTTAATACCATCGTCCAATAGATTCGTGCGTGCCACTTTCGAGGAGGGACTTTTTCATGACAAATCTGATTTTCGGTGTGCTGCTTGTGGCTTCAGCTTCTTGGGCGCAGCAGTGCCCGCCAGCCGCGGAAGGGCTCGCCAAGGCGTACGGTCTCGATTCGTTCGAGCAAATTGATGCGATTCGCTCCACCTTCAACATAGATTTTCCCGGACTCAAAATCTCTCAGAGCTGGATCTGGGAGCCCAAAGCCGACCGGGTCACCTATGAGGGAAAGGACAAGGCAGGCAATCCGGTGAAGGTTACCTACGTCCGTTCACAGCTCAGCAGCCAGCCTGACAGCGTGAAGAAAGAAATCGATCCGAGTTTCAACAACAATCAGTATTGGCTGTTCCTTCCCTTTCATGCCTGCTGGGACACCGCCGCTAAAGTGGAAGATACTGGCATGCACAAACTGCCGATGGGCGGGGGTTCCGCCAGGCGTGTCGTTATGACATACCCGCCCGAGGGCGGCGGCTATACTCCAGGCGACACCTGGGAAATGTACGTCGGCCCTGACAACCGGATCCAGCAACTTCTCTGGCGCCGGGGCCCCGGGGAGCCGAGTATCGTTAAAATCGTTATCGCGAAGTGGCTGGATTACAAGAAGGTCGGTCCTCTGTTTGTCTCCTTGGACCATCGCGGGAAAGGCGACGGCAAGCCGCTGCGGATTTTCTTTTCAGATGTGGCCGTTAAGCTGACGGGTTCAGACACCTGGGTTAACGCGCAATAAAAGACTAACACGCAACAAACGACCGACGGGCTGGTTGGCGCACTCCGTGGCAATCACTACGGCATGATCGGTCATTCGCCGAAGACGTCGACTAATACGAAGGTATCGACGATACCTTCGTCTAATTGTTTCGCCTTCGCACCTCTGTTTTGATACCGCAAGGACGTTCCAAACGCTCAAGTTCACATTCTCGACGGCGGTCATTTCGCAAACCGGACCTGTAGCAGACCGTTTTACAAGGACTGCGTCGGCTCTCGCGGGCTGTGATTGCGGCAAGAGCGTGACGAACTATGACTTCAATCTTGATGCAACGAAGGAGAAAAATATGACACTCTCGCAAACATCCCGAACTGCTTTGATTGCAATTGCAGGATTCCTACTGACAGCGGTGTTTCACACGGGACCGGTCGCTCAGGCGAACTCCCCTCACGGGGTTAGAAACATTGTCATTGTTCACGGTGCGTGGGCCGATGGATCAAGCTGGTCGCAAGAGGAGGACTAATCTATGTCGCATCATTATTCTGGCCCAGACTTCCGCTTTCCCCAAGGGGACGCCCGACTGGACTTCACTGATCTGTATGCCTTTCCCAA
>DAIQBK010000040.1:0-20250 GCA_036781205.1 Myxococcaceae bacterium | reverse complement strand
GGGCGAGTCACCCGCCCTGCCGTTCCGGATCTACGCCGTCCCCTTGAACAAAGGAGAGTCCCAATGAAGCTTGGTCGTACGTCCTCGACCTACCAGTTGCCGTGAGCATCTTGCAGGTATAGCGAGGAATAAATCATGCAAACGTTCACGAAAGTCGGGGCTCCACGTCTCGCAGCGGACTGTTGCCCGTCTCATGCCGCGTCGCCCGAAGCCGCCTTCGCAGACTTGGCGAACCTTCCTGCAGAACCACGTCGCCGAACTCGCCTCAGTCGACTTCTTCGTTGTCCCGACGGCGACCTTCCGTGTGCTCTACGTGTTCGTCGTCCTGCTGCATCCTCGCCGCCGAATCGTGCTTTTCAATGTGACAGATTCCCCAACCGCCGCCTGGACCGCGCGACAGATCATCGAGGCGTTCCCCGATGATTCGGCGCCCCGCTACCTGCTGCGCGATCGCGACAGCATCTACGGCGCCGAGTTTCGCCGAAGGGTGCAAGCTATCGGCATCGCCGAGGTTCTCGCAGCCCCGCGCTCTCCCTGGCAGAACCCGTTTGTCGAGCGCGTGATCGGCACCATCCGCAGAGAGCTCCTCGACCACGTGATCGTCCTGAACGAGGGCCACCTTCGTCGTCGTCTGCGCAGCTATTTCCGCTACTACCACGGGTCTCGAACCCACCTGGCCCTCGAGAAGGATGCGCCAGAGCCACGCGCGGTCGAGCCACCTGAGCATGGTCGCGTCGTTGGGTTACCCCAGGTCGGTGGACTCCACCACCGTTACGTTCGCCGCGCCGGGTAGTTGCGGTCGTCAGTCCTTCGGCGTCAAGTAAATAGGGCCCGGCCCCAGCGCTTCAGGCACCGGCGAAGGTATCGGGAGGACGATCGACGCCTGATCTCGGCGCGCGGGCCATCGCTTCCGAATCGCCCCGGTTACATCGCCCGTCACATCCACGGAAGGCCATCGAATGCGTGCACCTCGACTCATCCAAACGGTCGACTACGTCGGATCGAGTTTTGGCCAACGACAGGGCGGAACGAGCGTTTGGAAAAGGCTTCTCGAAGTCTCCGGCGTTGAAGGCGTGGCAATGAGAGACCTTCGCCACTACTACGCGGTGCAAAACCTCATTCGTGGCGTGCCACTCACCATGCTCAGCCACTGGATGGGTCATAGCCATATCGAGTTGACGGCCAAGCGATACGGCCGCTGGGCTCGCGAACAGAGGGAGCAGTGGGAATACGCGTTGCTGCGGTCGAAAGCGTCTTTAGCAGTTGAGACTCGGCCCCGGTACCTTCGCCCATTGCTGTGAAGGGTTCCCGGCAGGAAAAACCAAGCCTGAAAAAACCGGCGGCTGACGTCCAGCCTTGGGGAACAAACAGTCACATCATGCCGCGGGTGTCTGCGCCCGTCTTAATAGAAATTTGCGAGGTTCCGACCGAGTCAGAACCTGCTCGCGTATGACGGGCGGTAATTATCAAACTATTGAGTCAAGCTGCGATAGACGTTCGAACCAGTGGCGAAAGTGTGGACATTCACTTCTGAGACCGGACAGCCCGATCCCCCTGGCGATCAAGATACCAGATACAGGTTTCACGTAGTTTGGGAGAAGGCTGAGGATCCGCTTCGAAGGAGCGGTCGTTTCTCCATCGTCGATGTCCTCTGGACTCTCGTACTGTGCAGCAACGGCACGCAACTGCTTCACCTCCGAATGTGCCGCCGGAAAGACATCCAAGAATTTGGCGGGATCCGAAAACAGCAGTGCCTCGAACTCGTGCAGTTGGATGTACGGTACGATTCGCTGATGGATAGGATCGTCGCCAAAGCGTCCCTCTACGTCCAGCCGGAATTTTTCTTCTAGACACTCAACCCGCTTTCTCGGATCCGTGATTGGTCTGCAGTCCGCATAGCCCGGAAAATCACTCGGCAGTTTGTACAGATCGAACATCGTCGTGAACCAGGACTCGGGGTTCCTATCCTGTTTCATCCAGCGCGTTAGATCTCCAGCGAGTTGGGAGTAACTGATTAACCCTCCACGGAAACGGCGACCGTGTTTTCTTCCTGTTTCCACCCTTCGCGCATCGACAAAGACTCTTACACTTCCAAGCTCGAGACGAAGCACGTCGTTAACAAAGCTCTCTTCCGTCTGACCTTCAACAAGCGCGTGAAGTCTGATCAGCTTGCTGGCCTCCCGCCTATGACATTCTTTTCCCAGAGCTCCGAGAGCGTGTATTCCTCAAGCCACTCTTTGAGGCTTTCTGTTCCCAAGCGCCGGTAGTTCGACTCTGCCCCAGACCGATTGGTGACTACAACATCTTCAGGTTCAAACCGATCGATGAGCGACACAGACTGGGTCGCGACAATAACCTGAACATGCTTCGCGGCAGCCTTAATCAGGCCGGCCAGAACCTCGATGGCGTACGGATGCAGCCCGAGTTCTGGCTCATCAAGAATCAACACGTTCGGAAGATCATTCTCAGGCTGGCTCAGAAGTGCCACTAACGCCATCGCGCGAAGCATGCCGTCTGCAGCTTGCGAAGCATTGAAAACAAGATCCGAGCCCTGTTCCCGCCACCTCAGAAGTAATCGGTCGTAGTCTGGTTGAAGTTCAAATTCCGAAAAAAATGGGAGGATCAAACGAATCGTCTCCACGATCCGCACGTAATATTTCGGCGCGCTAGTTTTTAGGTGAAAGAGAAACGGAGCAAGGTTTCCAGCATCTTCTTTCAGCCAGCGGCCATCCTCCATGTCCCACTTTTGGCGGATACGTGCTCTCGACGAAGTATCGTGGAATTGATGAATAATGATGCCTCGGAGCATGTTATGAATCGCATTCGCCGTCTTGTCGCCCTTTTCTGCGGCAGTAATCAGCTGAGGCTCCTTGTGTCCTGCCCCCAACTTTCGCGGTTGCTTGCTCGACCCCGTGGGTTCGAACCGAAACCACTCATCGGCGAACAGCAGTGTGTCTCCTGCGGCGTGAAAGAGCCGGAATGCGTATTCGTTTCTCCCCTTTTCGGTGGTCAGGCTGAGTGACGCTTCGATCTCACGTGTCTGAAGTGCACCGCCGTGCAGCAAAGCACTAGCTCCTCCCAGCGACGCAACATGGGTTTGAAGCTGCCCGGGGGGCACAAGCGCCCACGAAAGCAACCTGAAGAAGGATATGAGGTTACTCTTTCCCGAGCCGTTGGGGCCAATCAGCACCGTCAAGGACCTCGGTTCGAAATCATTCAGTTCCCGGATTGTCTTAAACCCCCGCAGTGAAAAGCGAGAGAGTCGCGGTCGCATTCGGCTAACCTACCGCACGAGCGACGAATTCGGTAGATACCGGATTCGCCCCGGGCAGAAGGTCACATCTAGTCCGCGCTACCTTCATCTACAACTCGCGGTGTCCACTCTTAAGGTTCGCAGGGAAATCGACCGGCATTTTCGTCTGGGCGCGGTCGACTTCGGAGCGCGTCACGCATGGTAAGCGAGCTCTATCTGCTGCTCCGGCAAGATGTGATGCGGCTCTCGCAAACGACCGCGGACTCGAATCGGAAATGCTCCAGCACTTGGGTGGATGTTGCGCCACCCACGCTAGGACACGCGTGGCCATGCACCAACGGCCGACAGAAAGGTCGTGACTCAATCCGGCGAGCGAAAATTCTCCTCGATAAGGACCACTGCGAAGCTCACGGCACCTCGAAGAGCAAGAGGAGGATCGCCAAGCCCTGCGAATTGATAGGCCCGAATCGCGATCTCACATACAGTAGAGCGAAGCATACCGCCTGCACCTATGCCGAAGGTATTCCTTATCTTCGACCTGTTGCGAGTTCCAGCGACCAGTGAAAACCATGGGCTTGGCCGAGGTTCTCATTGCGCCACGCTCGCCCTGTCCGCGAAGAGATCGGAGCGGGCACGGCGACGATCTGACTGCCGACCGCGCCGTCGACGTGCGCCCGTGTCCAACTCGGTGGCCCGCGCCACATGATGGTCCATCCGATGCCGGGACCGAGTTCTGGCCAACGACACCGGTGGAGGGGCATGCACGCAACCCGCTTCTAGGCCTGTCGTCATCGACAACGCGTGACTTCGATGAACCGCCCGCACACCAACCTTCGTGGATTGCCTCGCTGCGCTGTCCAAAAAGGCCGCTGAACTTTTCCTTCCGCCTATCAGCGTTGCTAAAAACGCAGCCAAATGCATTCCTTTGCCCCTAAGACTACGTCCTCGCTTATGTTCTCGGAGGCCACAATATTCGCTTATGATCCTGACCGACGATGACCCAGCCACGAAGAGCCTACGAGCTTAGCGAGTCACAGGTCACGACTCCGGAACGAGTCGTTTCGCTCTTCTGGCGACTGACCAAGCAATACCGCGATCGTTTAACGACGGTGCTCGATTTGGGAGCTGGCGATTGCCGCTTCGCCAACGGAGGCTCCTTCGACCGCTATGTTGGCGTCGAAATAGATCGAACGCGGGTCCCGAGTGCGAAGCCCCCACCGAATGGTAAGATCATCCAGAGTTGTGTGTTTCAGCACAACGCCGCTGACTACGATGCCTGTATCGGCAACCCTCCCTATGCCCGCCATCATGATATCCAAACGGCGTGGAAAGGGCGCACCGTTGCTCGACTTGAACGCGAACTGAATATTTCAATAGACAAGCATTGTAATCTCTATATTTACTTCTTTTGTCTCGCCTTAATCAAATCTAGTAAAAAAGGGTTGGTCGCCCTACTTATACCCTATGAGTGGGTCTCCCGGCCATCAGCTCGTGCGTTGCGCGAATACATACAACGAAATCACTGGAACGTCGCAGTCTACCGCTTCCAAATGCCAATTTTTGAAGGGGTCATGACGACAGCGTCAATCAGTATCGTAGATAAAGCAACGGCGGAGGGGCGCTGGAAATACTACGACATCACGACTGCCTATGAAGTAGTAAAACGAAAAGGCATCACGGACTCCAGGCAGGGTGTGCTCGATTATGAAAAACGTGGGAAATTGTTTGGTCTCCGTGGGCTCAGCCCAGGCTCGCAAAAAATCTTCACCCTCACCGAGGGGGAGCGCATACGCACTGGACTTGACAAACGGGACGTAGTTCCTTGCGTCACCACCCTTCGGAACGTCCCCCCTGATCTCCGCTCGCTTTCGTGGGCGGCGTTTCAAAAACACTTCGTGCAAGCAGGTCAAAAGTGCTGGCTGATTCGATCGTACGAAGACAAACGGAGCAACACGCTTAACGCCTATCTAGAGTCCGTACCTGCCAAGGCCCGCCAGACTTACACTTGTCAAAATCAGACACCATGGTTCAATTACTCGCCCCATCCGGTGCCCAAAATATTGTTTAGTTCTGGCTTTACCGCATTCGGTCCCAAAGTATTAGTCAACTCGGCCCGTGCCCGTGCGGTCGGTTCGGTCTGGGGGGTTCACACGAAGACGGCTCTCCCCCTTCGTCGTCTCCAAACGTATCTGTTGAACATGAATTTTGCCACGCGGGTCGTTGCCCACGCCAAGACGTTAAAAAAGGTTGAAGTCAAACAACTCAACGCCGTACTGAATGCATTTGTTGAACAGGAACGCAAGAATGGCAGAAACGGTTCTCGATAAGGGCACCATCCCTTTCCAGACAGAGGGCCGTCTGCTCCAGGAACTTGGGCAGCGCTTGGTGGCAAGTCCCGAGGTCGCCCTGGTTGAATTGATAAAAAATGCCTACGACGCTGATTCGCCTTTTTGCGAGGTTCGGCTCGACGATAACAGTAAGACGCTCGTCATTTCCGACAGGGGACACGGAATGACATTCGACGAATTCGTCGGCAAGTGGATGCGCATTGCCACATCCAGCAAAGTAGAGGAGCGAGTCTCGCGCATCTACAAGCGTCGTCTAACAGGCGCTAAAGGCATAGGACGTTTCGCAGTGCGCTACTTGGGTGATCATTTGACGCTCACTACTATCGCACAAGACCTCAAGCGGACATTCAACACGCGACTAACGGCGCGATTCGATTGGCCGAAGATCGACCGCCTAAGCGACATCAGTGACGCCGAAGTAGATTACACCCTTGAGCAGGCGCCCGTGGATGCGCCGACAGGAACTACTCTAGAAATTCGCAAGCTGAAGACGTCCACCGAGTTCACTGGCGAGAAATCATTGCGTTCCAATGTGTTGCGTATCGTAACTCCCCTTCAAGGTTTGGACGCGGGCAGGTTCAAATCGTCCCATCTAAGTTCCAAGACAGACCCTGGCTTTCGGGTGGTGCTTCCGGGAGATGAGGAGGCAGGGCGCAGTGAGGTTGATGTCGCGGAGCTGGTACTCAAACACTACTGGGCGAAACTAAAGATTGAGCTGCGCGAACACCTTCTCACGTTCCACGTTTGGTTTTCGTCTTCTCGCGCGCCCAAGCTTCTCAAAGTAAGGGTCTCTACTGCGGTTTCCGCGGGTTTCGTCGCGGACATACGCTTTTTTCCAAGGCGCAAAGGCATTTTTCGGAACAAAGAGATCAACGGGAAGGTGGCCTGGGAATGGGTCCGCAAGAATCATGGTGTCGCAGTCGTTGATCACGGCTTCAGAGTGGTTCCGTATGGTTACGAGAACGATGATTGGCTTCATTTAGATTTAGACAAGGCGCACAGTGAGCGTGACTGGCGTTCGCAGATCGCTAAGGGTCATTTTCCAATTTTGGCGACAGTTCGCAACCGCCCGACCCTGAACCCTGCCCTGAATCTTCCTTACAATTTCCAGCTCGTCGGCGCTGTCTTTGTTGAGTCAAAACCGCCATCCTCGACAACATCCACAAGTGACCTCGTTCCCTCGATGGATCGCGAGGGCTTTCTTAAGAACCAAGCTTTCGACGAGCTGGTTGACTTCCTCCGTGCTGGCATTGAATTTCTCGCCGTGCAAGACAAGAGCGAGTTAGATCGGATAGCCGCCAAGGACGCACGAAAAGCCTCTCAAAGCTTGAAAGAAGATTTTCGCCGCGCAATTGAGCATATCAAGCGCAGTCCCACGCTCGCAGGTCCGGACAAAGCACGAATCACAAAGGCTTACAGTCGGCTAGCTGAACGCATTGAGGAAGTTGAAGAATATAACGTAAAGGCGCGGCAGAGCCTAATGACCATGGGCCTGCTTGGCGTGGTTGCCGGGTTTATGACCCATGAGACCAAGAGCCTAGTCTTCGAAATGGGGAAGGCCGCCCGCATTGTCAGTTCGCTGGCGAAAAAGCATCCCGATCTTGTGAGTGTTGCTGCCGAAATAGAAAAGAGGTTGCAAACATTCAAAGGAGAACTCGAATATTCGCAGATGTTTCTCAACGGCGTGCGAAGAAATGAGTCCGTACACATGTCTGCCTCCGGCCAGATTAGGTATGTTTTGCAACGCTTTGAGAGCTTCGCCACTGACCACGATATTAAAGTCACCTGGGAGGCTGACTCTAAGGTACAGACTCCAAAGCTTCCCGCAGCTGTTTATAGCGGCGTCCTGCTGAACCTTTACACGAACGCTCTCAAAGCCGTGCTGGCGGTGACATCGAGGCTCCGAGACCCGAAGATTGCAATCCGGGCGTGGAACGAGCACGGCACTCATTGTCTGGAGGTTTCCGATAATGGGGTAGGCATTCCGCCTGAATTGCAGAAGCGAATTTGGGACCCGCTATACACCACAACCTCGGACACGGGGAACCCACTTGGCTCAGGTATGGGCCTCGGTCTGACTTTGGTCAAACAAGTCGTCGAAGACACGGGCGGCAAGATCATCCTCGCCCACGAACCGCCGCCCGGGTTTAATACCTGCTTCCATGTTGCTTTTCCCCTGGGGTAGCACATGCCAACCGAAATCAAAGTAGTGTTGTTCGAAGACACAGCGCAAACTCAATCTGAAATTCTTCGTGCTCTAGCCAAGCACCTCAAACCAGACGGCACGGTCCTTCCATTTGGGAACGGTTTCGAGGAATCAGAAGATGACAAAAAACTCATGTATGAGAATCGTATCGAAAACATCCTTACGAAGGAACCGTTTGCTGGTTCAACCCTGCTTGTCGCTGATCGAGATCTGTCAAAGAGTGTGAACTTAGGTTTTACAGGACTTTCTGTGAATGCGGTTGCAGCTGCGGCCAAGAAGTTAGCGATACCAATTTGTTCTTACGCACGCCAGCCTGAGGGCGACAACTACGATTGGCGTGGACGCTGGGAGGAAGGCCACATCGTCCTTAGCTTCTCGGAAGGCGAGGACGAACTTGCTCGCCGTGCTTCGGTGGCCGCTCGCGGATTTGCGCAAATCGCGGCGGAATTGCCGAAAGTCATGGCGGTCGCAGGCAACAACTCGGCTGTAAAGATATTGGCTGCTCTGCTTGGCAAACCGGAGTATTCGGAGAAATTCGCGCTTTATGGTGTCGGAGACCAGAATCGATTGTCGGAGATACTAGCCCAAGCCAAACTGCCGGATCAGCGAATACAGAGAATGACGCACTTTCTCGGTTATTGGCTTTGGGACTCACTCTTGCGTTATCCGGGACTACTGGTGAACGAGATCGCGGCAGGCAGCTATCTCAACATCGCGGAAAGTGATTTTGATGAAAAGAAAGTGCAAGTGATTTTCGAGGAAGCCCTTTACCACGGTCCGTTTGAGGATGTTAAGAAGCCGCAATGGTGGCGGGGAGTCCTCGATGATATCGTTGCGCGCGAGAACTGCACCGACGGTCTTGCGTTAGTTCAAAAAAAGATTGGCCAGGCGATCCGTCGCAGCCAATGCTGCGTCGATTCATCCAAATCGGCGGGCTACTATTGCATCATTTCCCGCAAGCCGGTGAGCCTGGAGAATTCTAAGGGCGGCCTGAGTTGGTTCCCTAGGGGGGCAGACCTGACCAGAATCAGCAATCCGAAGTTTGATGAGTACGGACCCTGGCTCGGTGCCTGAGTTCGGTATGAGTAATCAAGGTATTCTCCCTCCAAACAAGGTTGGAAGTGCCTACGAGAGCCTTCTCGAGGCATTCCGCGCGGCCGTCGAAGACGCAAATCTTAGTCTCTCTTTACCTCCTCGTCCGGTACGTAACTGTTTTATCCAAACCGGGGACGCAACGACTGCGGCGTTCAAGGAAAGTCTATACTTGAAGGGCTGGCCTTGCCGGAAACTTTCTGGGACCAAGCGACTAGATGTCGTTATCAATGCGCTCGAAACGTTCGCCCGGCCCTCCTGGTTACTGATGAAGTCGACCGTCTACCTGAATTACTTTGTCGTCTCGAATTCTATAGCCGATTTGGTGCAAGCCTTGCATTACGACTTCGTGGAAGGTGGGCAAGCCTGTCACCCGTTCTTTCACGTACAGCTCAGCGACGAACCGATTCCCGAAGAAGACCTTCGGAGTACGGGTTTCGACCTCGAAGTGAGGTCGCCTGCTCGGCCAAATCAGTGCTGGGTTACAACCAGAATTCCGACACCGGACATGACCCTTGCTTCCGTGTTGTACTCCTTGGTTGCCGATCACTTAGAAGAAGACACCTTCAGTCAATTCGCAAAGAATGTTCATTCTATTCAGGAACGGCTGCCATCCCCTAGTTTTGACCCACTGCGGAAGAGTCTCGAACAATCGATGGCACACTTCAAGAGTTCGCACTGGTTCGCCCACATGCGCTAGACAGCTCAGGAGAGGGCAACCGAAGCGCTCAGCGAATGTCGCGTTGATAGCCGTCACGCGGAGAGGCCCCTCGCGTCAAACTACTTCTTGCTTCGGAAGACGTAATTGTCGCCGAGCAGGAAGCGCTAAGGAGGCGAAAATGCGGCAACGGTCTCACGTCTTCGCGCTCCAGCGCCACCACAGAGACAGCTCCGCGTCAACGCGCAATCGGAGCAGTGGCCCGCGCCGGGCGAGCACCCTCTCCGGCGCCCGCAAGGGGTAGACATGCACCCATGGCGTTCTTATTCATCACGCCTCGGCACCGCGAATCGAGAGCCGGGAGAAGAGCAAGACTAGCTGAGCGATCGGCTCGCGCTCGAGTTCAAGAGGCTCCGCGACGCTCACGAGCGCGCAAAGTGCAGCTATTGCTGCGAGCGAATAGTTCGTCGGCATCATTGGTGCTGTTTGTCCGCTGGCGACAATGAATGCAGGCTGCATGTCGGCATGGCTTGAAGAAGAGAAGAGCCTGAACAAGCCATGGTAGAGAAACAGGCCCATGGGAGGGAGGGCTTGTCCCTTGTCCCGAGCCCACGTCGGAAAGTCCGCATCCTTTGCCAGGTCGGCAATCGGCAATAGAGCCGTCGCCTCCCGCGCCTGGTTGCGCACTTCTGCAGCGAGCGCCTGGTATGCGGGCCCGAGGTTCAGGCGCTCGCCCGCGACGCCGAAAATCTCGATCCCCTGCTGCATCCTGCATACCTGGAGCACAGTGTTGGCCCGGACCCTGCGCGCTCTCTCCTCGTCGATACCGACCCACATCGCGACGATGGCGACCTCCACCAACACTCGAATAAGCGGTTCGGACTCGACGACCAAGCCCGCTTCAAGCAGCATGCGGATCGCGCGAAGTAAACCGGGCAACCGCACGACACCAGCTGCTGCGACGTGCTTGACGATCCCGGCGCTCTGGTCCTCGAGCGTTTTTCGTGCCCCAGGCGCGTGTTGCTCGGCGACCTCGAGAGCCTCCTGGAGGAACCGTTGTGGAAATGCCATAGAGCAGAACGTCCCCTGAAACTGCATGCCGGCCTCCTCTTGCTAAGTCTAACTTGGTAGCTTATGCGCGGCCGACGGGGATCCAGCGAGTCGCGCCGGGACCTTCGATGGAGAGTGCCTGGGCCAGCGCGCGGAGCTTGACCAGAGGTTCGGTGACGGACTGGCGCGGTCCTTGTCGGGGCGGCCAGCGAAAAGGATTTTGCGACGTCGAGAGCGGTCATAGCCGCTCTTGTCGCTCGATGGTGGGTGAGTTGGGGCTCTTGTCGCGACGGTGGATGAGTTTGGAATGAAAAAAGCATAGCCCGGGGTGGTCTCGCTACGGTATTGCGGCCACGTAAACCCCCGGGCCAAATGGCCATAGGGTTTCTGAATCGCAGGGCGCAAACCTCAAAAATGCATCAGCCGAATGCATCACTTTGCTGATGCACTCGGCTGACGCTGTAAGCTCTGGATTTCAGAGCGGGAAAAGGGATTTGAAGTTTCTCAAGGCGAAATAAAACCTAAGCAGCACGCGCGGTTACCCTGTATCGCCTTGATTTTCTTCGAACCCTCTCCCGTCCCGTGCCGTTTCGTTTACCGCGGTTCCGTTCCAAACCGCGCCCGCACGTCAATTAGGCGTCAATCAGTGAGACCATTGACCCATGGTCGCTTGCGAGAGACTCGGCTGAACAGGCATCTCGCAGAGCGCTACCCGACGCTCGCAACCCGCAAGTCTCGCAGGCCTTCAGCGGTGACGCCGCAGGCGACTACGCCATCAATCGCGCGCGCCCTGGCATTCCCACAAAGCGAGGATCCTCGACCGCAGTGGAGAGAAGAACGCCGGCCGGACGCAACACGGGGAGTCGGGCACCGATATCGCGACTCTGGGCGGTTCGGCGCACCAGCCACCCATGACCGCTTCGATGACGATCCGGATAGATTCTCACCGATGAAGCAGCCGCCGACTTCGACCCGGCTACCGTCGCGAGTGCTGACGAAATGCCCGTACTGTGGGGCACGCTCGCGACAGACTCGGCTGAACAGGCATCTCGCGGAGGGCTGCCCGGCGCTCGCAACGCGCAAGTCTCGCAGGCCTTCAGCGGTGGCGCCGCAGGCGACTACGCAATCAATGGCACCCGCCCTGGCACTCCCACCAACCGAAGATCCTCGACCGCAGTGGAGGGAAGAACGCCGGCTGGATGCAACAAGATTAGTCGGGCAGCGATATCGCGACCATGGGCTGGGCAGTTCGGTTCACCGGCCACCCACGACCGCTTCGATGACGATTCGGATCCGTGAGCAGACACAGTTGGGCAACCGCCGAGGCTCTCGGTGCCGTCGGACTTTCGCCGGATTACCGGGTCCTCTCGAGTTCGGATGATGCACGGTCGGCGAGTAGCAGGCGGGCCCGCGGCGTAATCTCGAGCCGCTGGGCAATCTTTCCACCGCCCAGCTTGGTCTCGCAGGGATCCCACCATCGGCCGCCTCACCATGGTCAAAAGTGGATCTTTCACTCCGCAGCCATTAACCCGTTGAGCGATGTTCCTACTCTTCCACCCGCGTCGCCGAGGATGCGACTGGACGGACCCGTGGGCCGCATCGTGCCTGACGACGCGTGACCTACGGCGAATTAGCGGGCCGCGGCCAGCAGAGAGGCCCTTGCGAAGCGTATGGCCGGCATCCGGGCCGAACACGCTCCCGCGGGGGGCGCATTCGGGAGCGATGCCACTATGATCACCCGACTCTCGAACGGCGACGTGCAGCTCGGACTCCGCCCACCCCTCGTGTACCTGGACCACTGGGCTGTCCGGGAGATCTCGAAGGATCCGGCGCGCCGCGACCACTTCCTCGAGACGTTCCGCGATCGGGGGACGCTGATGTTCTCTATCCTAAACATCCTCGAGATGGGAAGGAACAGCAGGGAGTCCTACAGGAAGATCCGCGACCTCCTCGATGGTGTTGGCCCTTTCTGGCTCCTGAGCGACCTCGATCCGGAAACAGTTCAACGGCGCCTCGCTGCTGGCTTCATCGCCCCCGCCGCGTTCCTCGCCCCCGTGCAGTTGCTTGCGCACATCTTCGGAACCGCGCCCGAAGGCGCGTTCCGGCTCGGCACCGCCGTCGACCGCCTGCAGGACCAGGCGTTCCGGGACGCCGTAGAGGGGATGCTCACGCGGCCCAGCCTCGTTCACCTCATCAAGCACAACCGCCAGCGCCATCGTCGGCGCGAAAGGATGATTCCGAATCCGCACCCGCCTCGGACCCCGATGTGGATCGAGGTCGAACTCGTGCGATTCCTCGTCAAAGACGGGAAGACGATCACGAACAACGACGCGATCGACATAATGCACGCGGCCGTACCGCTGTGCTTCGCGCCGATCGTCCTGCTCGACACCGCATGGACGAACTTCGCCCGTAAGCTGAAACTGCCCGACACTCAGGTCTTCGCGCAACCCGAGCTCGACGCTGCGCTCGAAGCCATCCGCACTGTGGACACGTCGCGGTTCCGGCTCGTAGAGTCTCCGGTTCCGCAGGTCATCAAGGCCTGATTCCGAGCTCAGTTCAGTCGGTCTGACGGCGCTGTAGACTCGGTGCGGCAGAGGCCGCTGGACCGGTGGACACCGCTGGCCTTTGCTGCGGTCCAGGACAACGCACCACCACCGTGACGAAAGTCGAAACGCGCCGCCCTTGAGCAGGAAGGGTGTGCAAGCGAGCCTTTAGGGTCGAGCGGTTGGCTGCGCGCTGATCGCATTCGGTCACTCTCTCTTGATGGACCGCCTGATTCGAGTCAACGAGCAAGACTCGGAACTGACTTCGCCGAGCCAAGCTGCCCGGTTGCGAATGTCAGCGCAGTGGCGGAGATGAGTGCTTCTGCAAAGGCCTGTTCCTTCGTCGCAGATGCGAGCGAGTGCGCTTTTTGAGCGTTGTTGACGTCGGTGAACGTGGACAGCCCGTTCGCGTACGACTTGGTGGTAGCGTCCTCGGCCACTGAGGCAGTCTTCTCCAACGACAACGCCGCCTTGTATCGAGCAAGGCTGGCGTTCACTCCGTTGTAGGCATTGACCACTTGCTGCGCAGCGTCGCGTTGGAGCTTCTCGAGCTCGTGCTCAGCTTCGTTCCTCCGCGATCGAGAGATTTCCACTTGCGCTTCCCGGATTCCGCCATCGAAGAGCAGCCACTCGAAGTTCAAGATTGCGCCGATGTTCGGAATCGTCGTGGTGGAGAAGGGTCCCCCGTCGATCTTTGTTTTAAGCACCGCAGCGCCGCCGGTCGCGAGCACGCTCAGCCGCGGCAGGTATGCCGATTGGCTCTTTGAGATCAACGCCTGCGCTGAGGCGCGCTGCGAAAGAGCAGCTTGCAGGTCGGGGCGCGTCTTCAACGCGGATTGAACAAAAGCTTGGACGTCGCCCTCGAGCTGTGGAGGAAGCTCCCGGCTTGGATTCGACGCAATGTTGAGCCGAAGTACCGGGTCGAGGCCCATCGTCGAAAGCAGGGCAGTGTAGACGGTGGTCTCGGCCGCCTCGGCCTGCACCACGTTGTACTCTGCGCTTGCGACCTCACGGCGCGCTTCTGTGACTTCGACGGTCGTCGCAATGCCCTGGGCGTAGCGTCCCTCGGCGGCCTTCGCGCTCGCGCGCGTGCGCTCCAGCGAATCGCGCGCAACCGCTGCTTGAGCGCGCGCGGCGCTCAGGCGAAGATAGGCGCGGGTCACGTCGAAGACGACTTGCTGATGCTTGGCGGTGAACGCCGCGTTCCCCGCGTCCGACGCATGCTCCGCGGCATCCACTCCGGGCCCGCGACCGAAATCGAGGATCTGCCACCTGAGCGCAAGGAAGGGGAAAAAGTTAAGTGTATCAATGCCAACATGGCCTGAGGTTTGAGTGCGGGGCGGTAGTGGAGTTGACGCTCCGGGCTGCAGAGGTCCGGGTGTAAACGCCAACTGGCTCTGGCCCGAGACCGGAAACCAGTTATGGTAATAGCCGGCGAGGGCCGAGGCGGAGATGACCGGCAGGTATTCCGCCTTCGCGATTCCGACCGCGAGGGCCGCCTGGCGCGCTCGCTCCCAACCGATCCGGGTATCAGGATTTGCTGACTCCGCAATGTCGATCAGTTCGGGCAAGGTGTACCCGCGATCGGGGTGGCTGGTTGAAATCTCTTCCGGATGAAGTGGAAGCGATGGCTCCGCTGGAAGCGAAAAGTCGTGGGGATCATTGCTGGCTGGTTTCCAAGCCACATTCGGGGCGCTGGGTGCGCGCTTCAACTGAGAGGTCGCGCAGGCACAGACAAGGCAAGCAATCGCGACGGTGAGTCCGTTCGCACGTCGCGGAAGCGTTCTCATGACGCTGCTCCTTCCGTGGTGTGTTCGCGTCCGTAGTTGGCGAGCTGCTGGATTCGGGTGGAAAGACGCTCCAACCAGAAGTAGCGCAGCTGCAAGTCCTGCGTCCCACCGGCTCGCTCGGCGGAGTCGTTCACGATGGCTTTCAAGCGCTGAACAGCGGCTTCCGCCTGATGGAAAGCAGGTACCGGAAGCTCCGCAGTGAACGATCGGGCAAGATCAGAGAGCCAATTTGCAATCGGGTCGGCAACGGCATGGAGCGCTTCTTTGGCACTTGCAGGCAATACGCCCGCCGTCTGCGAGATCACATGGATCGGAACGAAGAGCGATTCAATCGCCGGGATCAACGACGATCGATCGTCTTCTCCCGGCTCGAGCCGTGCCACGGGGGCCTGCTTTCGGGCAACGGCAAGGTTCGTTTGGAAATTCGCCGAAGTCTCCTCGGGTCCGCCTCGGATCATCGCGGAAAGGGCTTCCACCGAGCGCGACAGAGCCCGCCGCACGGACACTCTCAGCCGCACGGGCCAGAGGACGGTAAAAACCAGGGACATCAGGACGTTTCCCAGAATGATTCCGATCACGCGGTCGCGGGCAACGACCATGTGAGATGTCCGGGAAAATCCCTGAAGTACCGCGAGGCAGAAGGCAAACGCCATCTGCAGTCCCATGTACGAAATCGTCTCGCTGCCGGTTGCAATCCAAGCGGCCGGCAGCATCACCGCCGCTGTCACCAGGGCGAGTCCGCCAGCGGATTCGAGGTGCGGAAGGACGAAAACGATCGCTCCGATGCCCAAAGCGCCACCAACGATCGCCCCCAGGAGACGGAGCGTGAACTTATGGATGGTTCCGCCGACGCTGTCCTGAGCTACGAAGAAGCAGGTGATCAACGCCGTGTGGATGCCCGACCAGTCCAGGCCGGTGTAGATGAGATACGCGGTCATCGCCGCGAGCGTCACCTTGAGGGCAAACTGAATGGACTCGGTTTTCTTTGCCGCGGCTTCGCCGGTACTCGCGGGGTGTGCACTGGCAGTCGATTCATTCGAAGCAGCGCGGGGAGGTGGGTTGCGCAGCTCAGCGACGCTGCGAGCAACGTCTTCAACGCATCCCAGGAGGGGCAGCACCAGCGCGAGTGTTTTGCCCGAGGCTGTGGACGACTGAGCCGGGCTCTGTTCCACGCTCGCGGGCCCCGGGAGCGGCGTCTCCGGTTCACCCAGCAGAGCGTGTTCTGCCCCGAGGCAAACTTCGCTCGCGCGCCGCAGAGCGGATCCCACCTCGGGTGTTTGGTTCGCCTGAGCCGGGAGCTCGCGAAGAAACAGATAAAAAAGCTCAACCTGGCGAAGCAGATTGATACGTAATGGCGCCGCGGCTGTGGGGCCAGCGTTCGCGAACGGCTCCAGTTCGTCGATACCCGTCCGCTGAAAACGCTTGAAAGCAGGCCCAGCGATACCGCGAAGGTACTCGCCCGCAGCCTGCAGCCGTTGAGCGATTCCATCCCGGTAAATGTCCGCAGCTCGCCGGCCAACGGCGACATCCAATAGAACCAGTAGCGCAATCGGATAGCCGACGACCACCCAGGTCCAGAGAATGAACCGAGTGAGTACCTCGGCGGATGGTACTTGATCGATAAGCGTGAGCGCGTACGTGGTAACGAAGCCGATCAGCATGCCCAGCACTCCCTTGGGCGATGCTCGAAGAAAATACATTCCCACGAAGGTTGCGCAGGCCATCAGCGGCAAGCGCACGGCGGGCTCGGAGAACGCGACCGAGTAGAATACCAACGACAGCATTAGCGCGATGGTGACGCCGACCATTCCGCCAATTCCCACCCGTGCTGTGGTGGCGACGTCGGCTTTCGAAATGAAGAAGATCATGTACGTGGACAGCCCTGCCTCCGGTACGCGGAGCGCCATCGAGACAATCACCACCAGCATCACCAGCGCTGTCATCCGAAACATCCGGAAAGTCCGCGGCCGTGAAAGCGCCAGCTCGCCGCGTAGGAATTGAAAAAAGCTCGACCGTGGAGCCGTCCACCCAGACAGGCTCGGTGCCATCAGAGCGGGTGCGGCAGTTTCATTCGGGATCATGATGAATGATCGCGACCGCCGATGCGCCAATTCGCATCAGGTCCTCGGGAGGATGCACCAGGGCAATCCGCACCGGAAAGCGTTGAGCGATTCGAATCCAATTGAGGTCACGCGCGACGGGCGGCACGCCGGCGATGCTGAGGTTCTCCAACTCAGCAACGGCGGACCCGACACTTTCGACCCGTCCCTGAAGGTGCACTTTCGGCGCGCTCATGACATATCCTGTCACCGTCTCCCCTTCGTGAATCCTCTGAAGATCCGTCTCCCGGAAATCCGCCATGATGAACCACTGCGAGGTGTCGATCAGGGTAAAGAGGGCGCGCGCGGGGCTGACAATCTGACCGACCGACGTCGTCACCCCGACGATCCGACCATCGAAAGGAGCGCGTACCACCGTGTTCCTTAGATCGCGCTCCGCTAGACCGACCAGCGCCCGCGCGCCCTCGAGCTGCGCGATCAGAGCATTGGCATCGCCGACCGCCTGCCGGGTTTGCCGGGTGGCGGAAAGCGCCGCATTCAACTCGCTCTCCGCCGTCGCTCTTAAGGTTCGGGCTTGATCGATCTGCTGTGGCGTGACGTATCTGTCCGGGAGCAGCGGTTCGAGACGTTTGAGCGTATCGGTCGCGTCTTTAAGCCGCGCTCTCACCGCATCGGCTTGGGCTTTGGAAACCGAGATAGCGGTAACTTCCGAGGAAACCCTTCGGTTGGTGAGGCCGATCTGTGCCTCGAGGGACTGCACCTGTGCTCTCGCCTGCGCCAGATTGAGGTCATAACGCTCGGACTCGATGGTAAAGAGGATGTCACCTTTGCGGACGCAGGCGTCGTCCTTCACGTTCAGCGTCGCGATCCGCCCGATGATTTCCGGCGCCACTTGGATCGTATTTGCTGTGACAATCGCATCGTCGGTGCGCGGGCGCACATCGAGGTGGTGTAGAACGACGATCGCGAGCGCAATCGTCAGGATGATTGAAGTGATCGTGACGACGCGGCCCAGCAGCCGCGGTGAGGCCACGACGCCTTTTAGCTGAGCCGCCATGCTATTGGCCGTACCAGAAAAGCCAGACAATGAAGGTGATCGTCAGGATGATTGAGGGATAAGCGAGAGGTTGCGGGGTGACGCGGGCCTTGATCAAAGGCAGCGAAAATACCTTGTAGGCAACGACGCCCGCGACAAGCCCTATCAGCGCGCTGAGCATCCAGGACGGAAAAAAAGTACCGAAAATATTTAGCGACGGGCAGTGCATTCCCCCGGCGACCTTCACGATCTGTGCCTAGCGGCGCGGTCGCACTGATCCTCTGGCGAGCCCGCAATCGTGACTCCGAGAACTCGTCGCCTTTGCGACAGGGGTTGTCGGAAACGCATCGCCCCGCATTCCAAAAGGTAACGAATTCCCGCGAAACTCGATTTGCGAACTGGGCACGGCGCGTGCAGGGCGGCCTCGCCAAGCGCAAACCGCATGGGCGGCTTCGCTGAGATCTTGATGAGCACGCTATCCACGGCGATTTCGCACCTGTTACACCGGCCCTCGAGCCCAACCGACATCTTTGCTCCGGTCTCGACGCCCGCAAAATCCATCTTCGACCTATCGCTGTTCGTCCTCGGGATCACCGGAGGCATTTTCGTCATCGTCGCGGCCTTGCTTGCATACTCCGCAATACGTTTCCGGAAGCGGAAGAGTGACAATGGCGGCGAGCCCGCCCAGGTCTACGGAAGCCTCCAGGTAGAGCTCGCGTGGACGCTCACGCCCGTGCTGATCTCAGTGGTACTCTTCCTCGCGACCGCGCGCGTCATTTTCCAGACCCAGCACCCCACCCCGCCTCCAGGCGCGATCGAAGTCACGGTGATCGGACACCAGTTTTGGTGGGAGTACCGGTACCCAGGACTCAAGGTGGTGACCGCGAATGAGCTGCACGTCCCGGTGAGCGACCCCGCCCACCCGACGCCGACGTTCCTCAACCTCTATTCCGCGGATACCGATCACAGCTGGTGGGTCCCGCGGCTGGCGGGCAAAACGGATTTGATTCCGAACCATCCCAATAGCATGTGGATCGACCCCCACGAGACCGGGCTCTACCTGGGACAGTGCGCTCAGTATTGCGGGACGCAGCACGCCAAGATGCTGCTGCGGGTCTACGTTCAGTCGCCCGAGGACTTCGCTAGCTGGGTTCAAGAACAACGCCAAACCGCGCAAACGGCGCCCTCGGATGGCACAGCCTCTGAGGGACGGAAGATTTTCGAAAGCGTCGCGTGTATCAATTGTCACACCGTTGCGGGCACTCCGGCGAACGGACGCTTCGGTCCCGATCTCACCCATTTGATGAGCCGCGAGACGATTGCGTCGGGAGTGGCGCTGAACACCCGGGAAAACCTGAGACGTTGGATCGAAAATCCCAACACCCTCAAACCCGGTTGCCTGATGCCCTCGATGGGCTTGAACAATCAGCAGCTCGACGCAGTCACGGCTTATCTGGTGAGCCTCCGTTGATCAGGAGAGACAAACCACATGTCGATTATCTCCGTTAATTTGCCAAGAACCCAACCCGCGATCCCGATCGTGGACAAGCTTCACCAATGGGTGATCACCGTCGATCATAAGCGGCTTGGCCTGATGTACATCTTCTACGCACTTAGCTTCCTCGTATTCGGTGGCATCGAAGCTACGATCATGCGCATTCAGCTGATCCGACCTCACAACGATTTCGTGTCACCGCAGGTGTTTAACCAGATGTTCACGATGCATGGCACGACGATGATTTTCTTCGCCGCCATGCCCCTGGTGTTTGGCTTTGCGAACTATTTGGTTCCCCTGATGATCGGCGCGCGAGACATGGCGTTTCCGCGCTTGAACGCGTTCAGTTTCTGGTTGACGGCTCTCGGCGGAATCCTTCTCTACTTTAGCGTTATCGGGGGTTACGGTCTGTATGGCGCAGGGAACGCTCCGGATGTCGGGTGGTTCGCCTATGCCCCATTGACCGCGCGGACGTTTTCGCCCGGACACAGCACGGACTTTTGGACTCTCTCCCTGCTGGTCTCTGGCTTTGGCAGCATCGGGACGGCGATCAACATCATCGCTACCGTTCTGTGCATGCGCTGCCCTGGAATGACCCTCGGGAGGATGCCGTTGCTGGTTTGGCTAAACCTCACGATGGCAGGCTTGGTGATCCTCGCGGTCAGCCCACTTACCGCCGCGCAGATCATGCTGCTCGTCGACCGATACCTGGGCGG
>DAIQBK010000039.1:0-21513 GCA_036781205.1 Myxococcaceae bacterium | reverse complement strand
CTCAATCTGCCTTCAGGGTTGGCTGAAGGGCGTCCCTGCATCGAAGCGTGCTTTGGCAGGCAACGTGTAGAGCTTGGTCGCACCGGTCGGATCGACCCATGGCCAGACGTAACCCCTGCCGGCATTGAAAAAGGCCGGCCGCTGCCTCAGATAGAGCGAGTTTGGCAGCAAGCGCTCGGAAATCTTCGGATCCCAATTGACCGAATTGGTGAGATGGTCGAAGTTGCCGTGTCGAATTGCAGTGGTTCTTACCATCGCGTCCGTCGGGTAAGGCGCAAACTCGTCCCAGCCCAACAACCAGATGGTCGGCCGCCTCCGGTCGTTTGATTCGTAGGACCAGCCCTTCATCTGTCCTTGCAGACCGAGGACGTTGCCTAAAAAGCTCATCCAATAGGAGTAATAGCCGGCCCCCGCGCACCGCCTCGGGCCAGCATCCGTGAAGTCTCGGCGTCTTCCGCTCAAGTGATTGCGGAACACCGTGTGGTAGATGGAGTTGCCGTGGGTTTTGTCGCTATCCCAATTGAATCCGTAGTTGCCCTCGAAGAGCACGTGATGCGGGCCGACCATGTGGCTCGCGTTAAGGCCAGTCTCGACCCACCCTGGGCTCGATCCAATGTGCCCATTATCCACGTAATTGTAACCGACGACAGATCCGGCGCCGGAGCAGCGCGCTACCATCACCTTGTTCGCGTCGACCGAGATGTTGTTCTCGATCAGGATCTCAGAGGAACCGTTGGAGAGCGAGATGTTGTAACTGGCCCCGCCAGGCTCCATCCACACCGGAGTATGGACGTACGAATCTCTAATCTCCACGCGGAACGAACTATCGACTGCGAATCCTTCGCCTAAAAATCCGGTGTTCTCGACCCGCGTCGCCCAACTTTGCGCTGCCCACGCGAACCGCAGTTGACCGTTGTCTCCACCCTGAAGCTTAAGATCCTCGAGGCCGGCGTTCTTCACATGAATGTCCGTGTACACGTAAAGCTGAGCCGTGTGCGAGGTACGGTAGTCGATGTGGAAGGGCGAGGTGAAGGTCACGGTCCTCGTCGCGGCATCGTAGCTTTGGACCTCCTTCACTTCGGCAGTGACGCGATCTGGACGGCTGAACCATCCCGCTGCATCTGGCCAGGGATCGTCGGTTCCTCGGCTAGGGTTGTGGTGCTGGTACACCACGCGCCAGTCAGACGAGGCCCAGATCTGGCCCCGTCCGGCAGGATCTGTCCGCCAACCGGCACCGGACAATTCGTCGATCAGTACGATTTGCTCTGGGGAGAGACCGCCGCCCGGTGCGGACGCAAGCTGCACCGACCTCGCACCCTTCACTGCATCCGAGGCTAAGTTGAAAGCAGTGCCGCCAGAAGACCATCTGGCTGGCCCGACGATAATGATCGGTTTCGCGACGCCAGGAATGTAAGAGCCGGGCGTAGCGCCGTTGGTTCGCCGCAATAAGGTAGAAGTCGGGCCCGCTCCACGCAAAGTGATCCCTCGGTTGAGGTACAGGATGTCATTGTTGATGGTGAAAGTGCCTGCGGACAGCTGAACCACTTGTCCGAGAGGACATGCCTTGATTGCAGACTGAATATCTGCCGTTGCGTCCTGCGCCCCATTGCCGTAGGTGGATGCATTGATCTTCGCGCAGATCGTGGTTCGGTTGGGGATGCCGCCGGTGACCCCCGGGTTCCAGACGGTGCGGCGGTCCGCGGACAGCGTGGTGAATGCGGAAACGCTCGCCGTCGCGGTTGCGCGTCTGGATGGATCGGCCACACTGGTGGCCACCACGTGGTAATTTCCCGCGGTCGCAGGCGCCGTATACCTTCCCAAGGAATCCACGGTTCCTCCGCTCGCGCCCTCTTGCACCGACCAGGTGACTGCGGTCGATTGGCCCCCAGTGGTCCCGCTCACTGCTGCGGTGAACGTGAAGCCGGCACTCGGCTCGATGACCAGGCTCGAGGGCGAAATCGATACCGCCGCCCCCGGAACCGCGACGGTCACGGCGGCGCTGTCAATCTTCGAGGTGTCCGCCACGTTGGACGAGCCCGCCCCCTGGAGCAATCCACCCTTGTACGCTGAGAAAGAGATGCCCGTTGTGAGAAACAGGAACGAATATCTCGCAGAGACCCTCATACGGTGGCTGGCGTCTGGTTGACCCCTTCGTCATCATAGCCTTTTCTACGCTTGGGGAACTAGCGTTTGGGGCGCAGACCAACGGAAGTCCATGCCTAGATCAGTTCAGCGCCGAGAGTGGGCTTGTGGCTCGGTCAGGGCTGGATGAACGGCGTCCCGGCGTCGAAGCGCCTCACGCGCGCCAACGCAGCTGTGGGTCGACTTTCCCCTCGGCTAGCAATTTCTCGATTTGCCCGATTCGCCGGAATCGAAAACCCTCAAAATCTTGCACGCTGATACCCACCTCGCGAAATGCCAGGTAGAGCTCGCGCGCGCCCTCGCGCGCCGTCCAACGAGGCTTAAAATCCGGCAGCGCCCGCGCGATTTTGGAGCAATCGACGCGGTAGTTGCGGGCATCCGGCCCCGCTCCACTGGCGAACTCAATAGTGCAGCCTGGGACGGTCTCGTGGACGATCTCCGCCAATTCGCGAATCCGGTAGTTCTCCTCCGGCCTACCGACATTGAACGCCTGCTTGTGGATCGCCACGCGCGGGGCGGTGAGCGCAGCAGCGAAAGCCCGGCAGATATCCTCCACATGAACGATCGGCCTCCAGGGCGTACCGTCGCTCTTGATCCGCACCTTACCGGTCGCCACCGCCCAGGCAGTCAGATTGTTAAGAACGATGTCGCAGCGCAACCGCGGGGATACCCCGTAGGCAGTGGCACTGCGGAGCAGGACCGGGCTGAATTCGTCAGTTGCGAGCGCAAGCAGATCTTGTTCGGCGCGCACTTTCGAAACGCCGTAGGGCGTCACCGGATTGAAAGGGGCGTTCTCGTCGAGAAGACCATCTCCCGATGCGCCATAGTTGCTGCAGGAAGACGAGAAGAGAAAGCGCGGCACCGCCGCCTGCCGCGCAAGCTTTGCCAGATGCACCGTGGCGCGATGATTGATGTCGTAAGTGAGATCCGGGTCGAGGTCGCCAAGCGGATCGTTGGACAAGGCCGCCAGATGGACGACCGCATCGAATCCAGCCAAGTCGCTGGGCTTGGCATCGCGGATGTCGCGCTGGATTGACGGGACCTGTGTGAGGCTGCCGATGAACGCGCAATCACGGTAGTAGTCGGTATCCATGCCGACGATGTCGTGGCCGGCTGCACCCAGAAATGGAACCATGACAGAACCGATAAAGCCCTTGTGGCCGGTGACGAGAACGCGCATGTGGATAAGCCCCAATCGTTGGCAGTGGGCCGGCGATGCTAGTTGAAGCCCGAGAGCTTGGCCAGCCTCTGCAATTTGCAGGGGATGACTTCGACGAGGGGTCAAATGACCAGCTTGCGAACGTAAAACCCCTCGGCGAAACCCTCGGCAGCATTGCATTCAATGCCGCGAATTCGCATCAATGCCTCGAAGGTCTCGGGCCGAAACCATCGCCGGGTCGCCTGTGACCGGAAATGGCGCATCAGCAGTTCGATTTTGCGTTGCGCAATGCTGCGCGCGAGCGGGACGAAGAGGTTGGGATTTCCGAGATCTCCCTCGTATTTGGGGATCTCATACTCGGCAATCAGGTGATCGCGAAATGTGTTCCAGGTCAGCTCCCCGACAATGCGATGGTCCTGATGGAGATCGCGCACTCGGTGGGTCAATACCAGATCGGGCTTGATCGTTGATTTGAGCTCCTCGAACTGCTCCTTGATCGAGCTGCCGACGAAAGGAAAAAAGCTCTCTCGAAAGGCGTGGATTTCAATCTGCGTTTGGCCGGCTCCGGCAAGGATTTCGGATGCGCTCGCCTTGGCCTCAGCTTCACGCTCCGGATTGGATGCGAAGATCACCCAGCGCACGGTCGATTTCGGTCGCTCTTGGAGCAGCCGCAGCACCGTCCCGCCGCAGCCGATCTCAACATCATCACAGTGCGCGCCGACGCAGAGAATGGTCAGCGGCGCGCCGGGTTTGCCCAGGTTTGCTGCGAGCATCATTGATTGGAACGCGAGTGCGGTTTTGCTGCTGGAACAAGGAACACCCTAGGTTCTGTCATCCGTGCGTCCGCGATCATCGCGTCCGCCTCTGCGCTCACAGAGGAGCACCGAGAGGCAATTCGGGCCGCCTGCGAATGCCGGAAACGGTGTGCGTGCGCAAGATCCCGAAGTGGCGGCGGATCCGGGCGATGATCCGCTCCGTCGCCAGGCCGTCGCCATATGGGTTCTTGGCGGTAGCCATCGCTCGGTAGGCAATCGCGTCGGTAAGAAGCCGCGAGGCGCGCTCCACGATCGCGGATGCCTTCGGTCCGGTGAGGATCGCGGTTCCTGCCTCGACACCCTCCGGCCGCTCGGTGGTATCGCGCATCACCAGCACCGGTTTGCCGAGCGATGGAGCTTCCTCCTGGACCCCCCCGGAGTCGGTGAGCACCAGGTAACAGCGCGACAACAGTCGAACGAAGCTCCGATAACCTTGCGGCGCGATCAGCCGCACGTTGGACAGCTTCCCCAGCAGTCGCTTCACGTGAACCCATACGTTCGGGTTTGGGTGGACGGGATAGACGAAGCGGTGTTCGGGGAAACGGCGGGCCAGCGTCGCAATTGCCTCGCAGATTTGCTCGAGGCCCTCGCCGAAGTTCTCTCGTCGATGCCCGGTGATCAGCACAAAGGGAAATCTCGTCCAGTCCGCCCCGAGTACCTGCGCAAGCTCATCGTCGATCGCGGCACAGAGACGCGCGTCCTTCCGGTGGATCGCGACCTCTGCACAAAGGGCGTCGATCACCGTGTTTCCAGTGACGACGATGTTGTCTTCGAGGACGCCCTCCTCCAGCAGGGCATTACGAGCGGTGAGGGTCGGAGCGAAGTGCAGCGACACCAGCGATGTCGCGAGCTTGCGGTTCGCTTCCTCGGGAAATGGCGACCGGATGTTGCCTGTGCGCAACCCAGCTTCCACGTGCCCGATCGGGATCCGGCGGTAGAAGCAGGCGAGGGCTGCAACCAGCACCGTGGTGGTGTCTCCCTGGACCAATGCGATGTCGGGCCGGCCTTCTTCGAGCCAGCCGTCGATTGCATCCATCAGACGCGCAGTGAGGCCGGCCAGACTTTGGTTGGGGCGCATCACGTCGAGGTTTGCATCCACCGCGAAGCCGAATTGGTCCGCTACCTGCTGGAACAGCTCCTTATGCTGTCCCGTCGCGACCACGGTGCAATGGAAGTCAGATGACTGCCGAAGAGCACCGACCACTGGGGCGAGCTTGATCGCCTCGGGCCGAGTGCCCATGAACACTGCCACGTTTTTCTTCATACTCACCGGTACAACTCCTGCGTGCGTCAGTGCACGCTCCCATCACCCATCCGCCACTTCCGCCGTGAGAAAATCTCTCGAGCGGCGATCCAGATGAACTCACTGTTTGTGGCGAGATAACGCTTCCACATCTTTCGCGGCTCCATCATCAACCGCCACGACCATTCCATCCCAACCGATTGGACCCACTTTGGCGCGCGCCGAACACGACCGGTGAGCACATCGAAACTTCCACCGACCCCGATCATCACCGGCACGTTGAGATGCTTACGGTGGTGTTCGTTCCAGGTCTCCTTGAACGGGCTGGGCATCCCGACGAACAGCACGTCCGGAGCGCGCTCCCGGATCTCCTCCACGATCGCGACCTCTTCGTCCGGGGAGAAGTAGCCGTCGCGGTAGCCGGCGACGATCAGCCCCGGGTAGCGCTCGGCGCAAAGTTGCGCAAGCTTCGAAACCACTTCGGGCTTCGCTCCAAGGAAATAGACGCTTAACCGACGATCGGAACCCACCTCGAGCAGTCGGGCCATCAGGTCCACTCCGGCGACCCGCTCTGGAAAATGCAGATCGGTCATCCACGACGTCCAGACCACCGACATCCCATCGGGGACAATCAGGTCGCCGGCGAGGCAGGCCTCCCGAAGCGTGGGATCGTGCCTGATCATGCACAAAGTCGCGGCGTTGACGGTGATCACCGTGTGGGGTCGGCGCGGAGGCGTGCACCAGAAGAGGCATTGGTCGGTGACCTCGTGCATCGTCACGGCATCGAACGGAACCCCCAGCAGCTCAGCGCGAGGCTTGGAAATCGCCGACGGAGCGAGATTGGACCGGTGTTTCGCCTGCCAGGCTGAGGCTCGCTCGCGCGCGATCTTGCGCGCCGTTGCCGGCTTGCCAAGCACCAGGCAAAGGTGCTGGTAACGGCGGAGGAACCGGCGGAACTCTGGGTCATCGTAGCGGGGCAGTCTTTTGAGCTGGCTCGAGAAGTAGCCCCAAAGCATTCCGAAGCTGCCGTAGAGAACCGGATGCTTCGTCAATCGGTAGATCGCGACGGCGAGGTAGTAGAGCGGCGAGGTTCCCATGAAGTACTGACCGAAACCTGCGCGCAGTCGCCCCGACCAAATACCTTTACCTTCGCTCGAGCCCATCGGGCGCAGGTGCAGGAAGCGCAGCTCCTCGTCGTCTACGCTTTCCGCAAGCCAGCCCAACATCCGAGCTCGGTGGCAGTCGATTCCATCCCACATCACCTGGTTCACGAAGCCACCGATCTCGCGGAAACAGGCGACGCGGTAGAACTTGGTCATGCCCACCGACATGTCGTCGCCGCACACTTCCGGAGTTTTCTCGCCGGTGCGTGGGTGAATGAACCAGGGCTTGCCCGAGCAGGTACCCAGACGAGGCTCGCGCTCCATCCGCCGGATCAACAGCTCGAAGTATTGGGGCGGAAGCTCCAGATCCATGTCGAGCTTGCACAGATAGTCGAAGTCATCGAGGTTGAGCGTTTCCAAACCAGCGTAGAACGACTCGATCACTCCAGCGCCGACGGCGCGCCGTCCTCGATCCGTGCGCTGCACGACTCGCAAGTAGGGCAACTTCCGCTGGTATTCCTCCAAAATCTTCGACGTCTCATCCTTAGAGCCATCGTCGACCACCACCCAGAGCTGTGGTGGGACAGTCTGGGTCGCGACACTTTCGAGCGTGCGCCGCATATGGGTAGCCTCGTCTCGGCAAGGCGAGACAAGAACGTATCTCCACTGCGTGTGCATTCTGCTAGGGCCCCTTGATCGACGGAATGAACTTGAGTTTAGCTGTTAACAGCCTTTCGTCAGCGTACGTTAAATGGCCCTTTACGAATACTGAAGATTTCGCGACGTCCTGGATGGGCTCTTCACTAAACCATTATGGAGTTTCATCATTGGTCGCCCTGGGGTCCTTACCACCCCGCGAACTGGATAATTCAATAAATCGATCAAGCTCGCGTATAGATCACTTTCATCGGTTCTGGATCCATCAGCTATGCAACAATTCGGGCAATTCTAGGAAGAGCTGTCGCTTCTGTTCACGATTTAGAACGTCGGGTACGCTAACTTAAGGATTTGCAACATTTGGGACATGGGTGGAGAGGATCGATGGATTGCAGCCAGGCCGGTGGGCGCTGGTCGTCGGCGCTCATCGCGTGGGCGATTGTCTTGTGCGCCGGGGTCGCGTGCGGTCCATCCGGGAAATACATCTGGGTCGACCGCTATAGGCAGGCCGTCCAGACGAGCACCGCCGATTACCGGATCGCTCCCGGTGATGTGATCAACGTGCGGGTGTTCAACCAGGACGCGATGTCGGCGCGCACCCGGGTGCGCGCCGACGGAAAAGTGTCGCTGCCGTTCCTGAACGATGTGCCCGCGGCCGGTCAGAGCCCTGGTGAATTTGCGAAAACGTTGCAGAAGCTCCTCCTCGCCTTCATGCGCGAGCCGGTAGTCACGGTGTTGGTTGACGAGACGCACACCTCACAAGTGTCGATCGTTGGCGAGGTGGCTCGGCCCGGCGTGTATGCGATCGAGCCTGGCCAAGGCGTGCTGCGCCTGCTGGCTGCGGCCGGCGGGCTGAATGACTTCGCGCACAAGGACCGGATCTTCGTCCTACGACTGTCGGAGGGTGTGCGGATCCGCTTCCGCATGGATGAGCTGGCGATGCCCGGGACCCCTGCGGCGCGCTTCCGCCTGCTCGCGGACGACGCGATCATCGTCGAGTAGCGGGAATGGGGGCGGCGCTGCTCGCGGCGGTCCTTCTGGGCGGCATGCTGCTCGACGGAACTGCGCGCTTCGAGGGGCGGGCCGGTTCTCGGGTCGCCGGCCAGCCGACGCCGGACAGTGGAGTCGCCGCGCTGGCGCTATTGGTTCAGGACGACGAAGGCGCGCTCCTGTTGCGCGCCGGCCTCGCGCCTCAGCTTTTGGTCGCGAATCCGGGAGGAGGGGTGGTGGAGCGAGTCTTCACCCGCGCCCACGCGGCGGTGGAGTTGCGCGACCGTGCGATGCTTCGGGTGCAGCTTCGGCAAGACCTGGCATACGGCTCGATAGATCTTTCGCCCCTCGCGGGATTGCCCGTGGCAGGTCCCGGTCCCGTTCCTCCTGGCGCGCAGCCCCCGCCTGCAACCCCAATCGTACGGCTGGAAGAGTCCACAACTTCCGCCGCAGTGCAGATCGGGTTGTCGCGCCGAACACGCTTGTCAACCGACGCGGCCTGGCAGGTCAGCGGCGGCGCCGACCAGGCCTCCCGCAATTCCGTTCCGCTCGTCCACGGCGGAAGGCTGCGCGCCCAGCTGAGCCACTCGCTCACCCGTGTTGACCAGCTTGACGGGGAGCTATCCGGGTTCGACAGCCGGTACTCCAACGGTCGGCGGGTCAGCGTTGGGAACGCGCTGATCGGCTGGGGCACGATGCTGACGCGCGGAGGAACACTCCTGCTGGGGGCCGGGCCCTCGGTCGGGCGAGGCGTCGATTCGAACGGCAGGGCCCTCAACTCGCTGTTGTACGTCGCCCGCGCCGACCTGGTTCTCTCGCCCGTCGCGCTTGGGACACGCGGCCTTTCCCTCTCAGTGCGCGCGGCGGCGGAGCCGGTCGGTGACCTGCTCAGCGGTGATCTCACCGAACGCGGCGGCATCACCCTCGGCGTTGCCATCGCCGCGGCGCGCGACCTGACGCTGAACATCCGCACGTCGGGCAGCTTGGCGCTCACCTCTGGGGTTTCGGGTGCTTCCGGCACCGTCCGCGGCGACCGCTACGGAGTAGGAGAGCTCAGCGCCGTTTGGGCCGTCGCGCGGCAGATCGACGCGTCAGTGGGCGCTCGAGGCTCTTGGCTCAGTCGTCCCGTCGGCGGCCTTCCCCATGCACAATGGGTTGCCTTCGTCGCCCTCACCTTCTATCCGTTCCGGCGCTAGGCGATCCGGGTATTTCCGAAAGTCCTCGCGCTCGCGCGGGCAGCGGCGAACGGTCGCTGTCGCGCCCATCCTTATCTATGGTAGGCAGTTATCCATGTGTGGAATCGCTGGGATCATCGGTCGCCTCGATGCGCGCAATCGCGACGCCGTGCGGAGAATGAGCGACGCGATGGCCCACCGCGGGCCGGATGGGGAAGGCTTCTGGGAGTCGCCACCCGACGAGCTCGGAAACGGCGTCCTGCTCGGGCATCGACGGCTTGCGATCCTCGATCTGTCTTCAACCGCCGCGCAGCCGATGAGCGACCCGCTGACCGGCCAGGTGATCAGCTTCAACGGCGAGATTTACAACTTTCAGTCGCTGCGCGATCGGCTGCAAGCGAAGGGCCATGCCTTCCAATCTACCGGCGATACCCAGGTGATGCTGCGCGCGATCGGCGTTGAAGGCCGTGCCGCGGTGGCATCGCTCCGCGGCATGTTCGCGTTCGCATTGTGGGACCCGAAGAAGCGTGAGTTGCTTCTCGCGCGCGATCCGCTGGGGATCAAGCCGCTCTACTTCGCACGCTGCGCCAACCGCGACGAGGGTTGGTCTTTGGCATTCGCCTCGGAAGTGCGCGCCCTGCTCGCATCCCGGTTGCTGGGCCAGCCCAAACTCAATCCGCGCGCCTCAGCATCGATCGCCTGGAATGGCTTCATCGTCGCGCCAGATAGCGCGGTTCAGGGCATCCAGTCGCTGATGCCTGGAGAGCTGCGGGGCTTCGATGGCGCGGGGCGGGAGACCACCAGCGAGGCGTGCTGGACAATCTCGCCGCATCGCGAGTCTAAACCCCTCGACGAGACCGAGTTAAGCGAGGCGCTCGAGGAGTCGCTGCGCCTGCACCTGATCAGCGATGTGCCGCTAGCGGTCTTCCTCTCTAGCGGCGTCGACTCGTCCTCGGTTGCGAACCTCGCCAAGCGTGCCGCAACCGGCCCGGTACACACCTTCACCCTCTCATTTGAGGACCCCACGCTCAACGAGGCGCCCTTCGCCAGAAAGATCGCGACCGCGATCGGCACCGAGCACCAGGAAGTACTCCTTACCGAGGCGCACTTCGTCGAGCACCTCGACCGGGCGCTCGACAGTCTCGATCAACCCACCTTCGACGGGCTCAACTCGTATTACATGTCCGAGGCGATCCACCAAGCCGGGTTTACCGTCGCCCTCGTCGGCACCGGAGGGGACGAGCTGTTCGGTGGGTACCCGTCCTTTCGCGAGCTTCCGCTTCTGCAGCGCTGGTCGGAGCGACTCAGTTGGGTTCCGCGCGGAGCCCTGGTCGCGGCGGCGGCACTGTTGTCGTCGCGTCTGACCGGCAAAGCAGGAGCGATCGCGCCGCAGACCCGCTGGGCAAAGCTGCCCGAGATGGTGCGCCGGGCGGACGATCTGTTGTCCCTGTACCAGCTCGCCTACGCGCTCTTTTTGCCAAAGTTCCAGCGCGAGCTGGTAGCGTTGGATGCCGTTGCGCCGTTGGTCGATGGACTGCCCCCGGCGATCCGAATCCTGCTTCAGAAGGAGACCGCCGAGCGTTCAGCCCTCTCGGCGATCAGCGTGATGGAGCATCGGCTGTTTCTAGGCGAGCGGCTGCTGCGCGACAACGACGCCGCCAGCATGGCAGCGTCGATCGAGCAGCGCCTTCCGCTCGTCGACCGGGTGCTCTTTGAGACGGTCGACCGCCTCGACGATGGGCTACGCTATTCGCCGGTGGGTAAAAAGGCGCTGCTTCGGCGGATCGGCTTGCGCGGTCTTGATCCCGCGCTGTTCAATCGGCCCAAGAGCGGATTCGTGCTGCCCTATGACCGGTGGATCCGCCAAGGCCTGAGCAAAGCAATCGATGAGACGATGCGCGACCCGGCGGCGATCTCAGCCGCGGGGTTAAACCCCGAACCGGTGCAACGCCTCTGGCAAGCATTCCGGGACGGTGCGCCCGGCCTGTACTGGTCGCGGATCTGGGCGATCTACGTGCTGATTCGCTGGTGCCACCGGCATGGCGTATTCCGCTAACGGCCGCTGGAGAGCACGACCGACCCGATAAAGAGATCGCGACCGATCAGCTCGACCGTCTTCTGAGCGGCAGCGAGTTTCGTCTTGCGTTTGCGCACGCAAAGCAGCGCCATATCCGCCGCCTGCGCGAGCATGACGCCCAGCGGGTTCGACAGGACCGACTCGATCGTTACCACCACGCGCCACGGATCGCCGGTGGTCGTTGAAACCGCGCGGGTAGAGAGATTGGCCATCAGTTTGAGATCTGCAATTACGCCGCGGATCGCTTCCAGGCCCATTCCCTCCGCGTTCAACACCCTAAGCTCTGGGTCTCCGAGCGCCGCGCCTGCCTTCGCCAGGCTGGCCGCGATGCTGGTAGCAGAGGCCCCTGGATCGGCGGGAACCAGGACCAACGACGACCATTGGTGCCGGTGCACCTCGAGCCAAAGCCGCTGAGCGTCCTCAGACGTGAGCTGCGGCTCGACCGTAGAGCCCGGCCCGGTTCGGGGACGCTTGGATTCGTGCCGCACATTCGGCAACTTACCTAAAGACGCCAAGGGCTGGGCCGGATTCAAACCAGAAAGGCCCGGTTAACTCAAAGCCCGGCCAGTAACAGCGGGTTGAACTCGAGCTCGAGCGCCCTCCTTGCGCAGCGCGGTGCGGGCCAGATGGCGGCCGAGTGTCGGGCCCGTGTAGGCCGTTCCGGCCACAAAGCGAAAGAGCGGGCCGAAGCTAAACGCAGACATTATCCCAACGAAGTAAAGCCCCGACACGGACGACTCGCAGTGTCGATTTAGCCGCGGCGCCCGCTCGATGCGATCGATTCGAGCTCGCAGCTCCTGGCTGAGGAACGGGAGACGGTCCACGTCGACCTCGAAGCCCGTCCCGGCGACGACGTGGTCGGCGCGAAGCTCGAACTCGCCCTTGTCCTGCTCGCGTAGATGCAGCACCACACCACCGTCCTCCGCCCGCGCAGAAATTATCTCGCAACGGGTGCGGACCATGACTTTGCCTTCGACCCGATCGCGGACCCACCATGCACCGGAGGGACAAGACGGGTACGCACGGGTCAATCTTATCCGCGCTGAGTCGGGCATGAAGTGCGGTACCAGCGGGAAATGCTCGATTGCCCAGTTCACTTTTCCGGCGCCGAGAACGCTCAAGGGCTCTCGCAGACGGGCAAGGATTGAGCGCTGAACTGGCGTCTTGGTATGAAAGATCAGACGAGGTTTGCGGACCAGCAGCTGAACCCGAGAACCGCTCTCGTGCAGGAGCGCCGCGGCCTCCAGAGCCGACTGCCCCGCTCCCATGACACAAACATCCTTGCCGGCATATTCCTGGTAGTCCTGATGCTCAGCGGTATGAGAAACCAGCCCGGGCGGAAGTCCTTCGAGCACCGCGGGCTTCCTATGAAAATACCGCAGGCCCACCGCCACCACCACTCGGCGCGCTTCCATGCGTTCGCCGCTCGCGAGGGTGACAAGGAATCCACCCCGGATCCGTTCGATCAGCTGGACATCGACGGACTCGACCTCGGGAACGAGCTTCTTCTGAAGCCACACCCCGTACTCGGAGAACGACTCGATTCTGCACGGCTCACGGTCCTCGAGGCCGCGCTCACGGCACCAGTCCTCGAACCTCACTCTTTCCGGAGTGTCGATGGTAGTCGCGAAAGCGAATGACTTGAGGAATATGCCGCGCGGCATATCCTGCCAAAATCGCATTGGGTGGCCGAAGATCCGAAACGGCACCCGGCGGCGGCGCAGATGGGTGGCGAGTGACAGACCGTAGGGACCTGCTCCAGCGATGAGAACTTCCAAGCTTGTTCCTCCGCGGACCAAAGGCCACCGCCCATACCATACCGTGCCGCTTGGATGCACCTCAATCAATCACTACCTGACGCACGAAGCTGCGGGGGTGACGCGCCAACCGGGCGAAATGATGAAAGGCTTCCAACGACGCGGGCATCCGGTCATTTGGATCGGTTACCGCGTCCACTATCGAGCTGCGGTGGGTCGCCAGAAACCCCCACCATCGCTGCGACTCCTCGGTTGAGATTCTCCCAAACAGCCGTCGGGAGATCAGCTGGAGCTTGAGCTCGAGACTGCGGCAGTAGATTAGGCCTTGATTCCCATTCGAGCTCGAAGCCGACGCGATTCGCCTGCCGAGTCGATCCCAGTGGCCAAGCGCCGCATCGTACGCCAGCAGGGGCAGCGGCAGTCCACGCGCGATGTCGAACGCCATTTGGCCATAGAAGCGCGGGTTGAAGTCGATCAGAAGATAGCTGCCGTTGTCCTCGACAAACTCGGCTTCGAACACGCCCTCGTATCCGATGCTGCGACAGAGGGTGAAAATGCTCGTCACCAGGTCTGGCCGCGGGTCCGCTTCTTCGAAGCAAAGACCCACGCCAAGCTGCCGGGGCTGCTGCAAGATCTTGCGCGAGGCGCGGGTAGCGGCCAACTCGGCGCGCGGACCAATGAAGCCAGTGATCCCGTAAATCCCTTCCGCCTGCGAGGGGAAGTACTCTTGCACCGTCACCCGCGACACAGTTGGATCATATGTGAGCAGGGAGGGATCGTATTTCGTAGCCGATGTGAACTGGGCGTAACTGCGCTGCAGGTCTTGCGGCCGCCAAACCGGCACGCCCTTCGCGTGCGGGCGAAACAGGATCTGCGTCTGTGGCTTGATCACTACTGGAAAGCGGGCGGTGGTGGAGATCTCTGCCAGATCGCTGTCGCTTGCCGGAACCCAGGTGCGCGGCATCGAGAGTCCCGCCGCCTCGGCGGCTGTGCGCAGCCGAATCTTGTTCAGCAACCCGTAGGTCACCTCCGGCGGTGGATGCCGGAGCACGAAGTGCTTCGCGAGTTCGGCGCGGTGGATCGAGTACAGCCAGGCCAGATCGTCGCTGGTCGGATAGAGCACGTATCCCGGCTCGCGGGCGCCAAACTCACGAAGCCAGTGGATGAACCGAGAGGGATTGGACGGATCAGGGCACCGGACGCGGCGGGCCGCGAAGCGCGACCAAACCGCCGGCACCAACGGATTGCCATCCGCGACCGTAACCGAAATTCCCGCAGCGCCTAAGCAACGCACGGCCGCGAGCGTGCCGTGGTATGCGGGCATGGGGAGCAGTACTGGACGTTCGCGGACGATTGGGGGATCACCGATCTCGTTCACATCCAGAACGCAATTGTCGAGCTCAGCCGGTGTCATCTTTTGAACGGTGTGGGCGGTCGCCTTCACAGGCTGGGGCGCCGGTGGGCGGCACTTGAATGTACATCAGGTTCGATTGAGGGTTCACCTGGAGTGGATTTCGAGGAGCGGCAATGTGACACGCGACCCCGGTCACGTGTTCATTCATTTATGCCGCACCTGCATTGTAGTACGGCGTCCCTGCGCCTCAAAAGTCTCGCCCTAGCTGCCCGGGCCAGCGGCGGGCCGCGGCGCATGTCTACGGCATTCAAGGTGGCCGCTCCTCACCTCGCCGCACAGGCAAGTATCGATGACCACGCTGGTTGGCGGTCTGTCACATCGAAGTTTGTAGACTTTGGCTTTCCGTGATGGCAGAGAAAAAGCGCCGGCCGAAAACACGAGAGGGGCTATGCAGGGAATTCGCGGGTTACCGTTTCTTTCAATGCGGTGGATGCGGATCAGCGAGCTGGTTCTCGCCGTCGCGCTTATTTCGATCCCGTCGCAGGCGCAGGTGCATTCGGAGCCACAGGAGCCCGCTGTTGCCTTCCCGCTGAGACCAAGTGCGAATCAGCGATACTTAGTGGACCAAAACAATCTACCCTTCCTGATCGCCGGCGATTCTCCACAGTTCCTGATCCTGCACCTCTCGGTGGAGGAGGCCGACTTCTACATGGCCAATCGGCAAGCAATTGGCTTCAATACGCTGTGGATCACTCTAGTCACCGAGTCTGTGGGCGGTGCCACCTACGATGGCATTCCCCCATTTACAGTCCTGGGAGACTTGGCAACGCCGAATGAGTCCTATTTCGTTCGCGCGGACGACATGATTCGCCTTGCAGCGCTCCACAACCAACTTGTTATTCTGGATCCAATCGACACCATACAGTGGCTCGACGTGTTGCGCAGTAATGGTCTCACCAAGGCGCGGGACTACGGACGCTACTTAGGAGCTCGCTATCAGAACTTCGACAACATAGTCTGGATGAGCGGCGACGACTTCCAGTGGTGGAGTGACGTGATTGATGACGCACTCGTTCAGGCGGTGGCTCTCGGCATCAAAGACAACGATTCACGACACATTCATACGATTGAGTTGACGCCACAGAGTGGTTCTCTCGACGACCCGGCTTGGGCTCCGATCATTACTCTGAACGCTTCCTATACTTACGCACCCACCTACGCGCAGGTAATATTCGATTACAACCGTCCGAACTTCATCCCGACCTTCATGGTCGAGGCGAATTATGAGTTTGAAAACAATACAGGACAGGAGCTTGGCACCCCACAGGTCCTTCGCCTTCAGGAGTACCGCGCTCAACTGAGCGGCGCTGCAGGTCAGCTTTACGGTAACGGATACATTTGGGCGTTTGACAATCAGTGGAGGTCGTTTCTCGATACTCCAGGAGCAGCTCAGTTTGGTTATTTCAAAAGCCTGTTCGCACCACGCCGATGGCATGACCTCATACCGGATCAGACACATGCCTTGGTCATTGCTGGCTATGGCACCTTTACTGATACCGGTACCAACCTCGCCAGCGATTATCTGACCGCAGCCATCACCCAGGATGGAGCTCTCGCGATCGCCTATATGCCCAGCCTTCGTACGATCACCGTAGCGATGTCGAGGATGAGCGGCCCCACCACCGCTCGTTGGTACGATCCGGCATCGGGAATGTTTCAATCAATATCCGGATCGCCGTTTCCCAACGTCGGAACTCGCGATTTCACACCGCCGGGTCCAAACAGCGATGGAAACGGCGATTGGGCGTTGGTGCTTGAGTCACAGTAGCGGCGCTCGGGGCTCTCCCTGTCGGGCCTCTTACGCTGAACCCTCCGGTCGCCGGAGGTGGCACGCCGCTCGACGCCAAGCTTGAAGACAATGAGCCCTGCGTGAGTCGAGGAGACAGGATTCGCACTGGCGTCAGCTGTTTCCGGGCATCCTTCGCTCGATGAACTGTCCCTCCTCCGTTAGTCTGGGCTACAGTGCCGGTCTGCCCATCCTCGGCCAACAGGGGCACGTTAGTTGAAGCGCAAAAGGATCAGGTTTTTCGGGAACTTTGGTACCCAAAATCTCGGCAATGAATACACGCTGCAGGCGATCATCCACAATGCTCGCAAATACCTGCCTGATGCAGAACTGAGCTGTATTTGCCCAGGTCCGGAAGAGGCGGCCGCACAACACCACATCCCTGCGGTCCTGATGTCCTATCGCTACTCCCAGGAGTTCAAATCCAAGTCGGAGAGCCGCCGGAACACGGCGATCGTGAGACTGTTGAGACGCGTGCTGATCCGCTTTCCTCTTGAATTCGTTGAATGGGCCCGAGCCTTCAAATCGATGCGCGGTACCAGCATGTTGGTGATGACCGGGACGGGGATGCTGGGAGATTTTGGAATCGCACCCTTCGACTTGCACTATCAAATCCTCAAATGGTCGATCGTCGCGAAATTGATTCGCTGCAAGGTCCTCTTCGTCAGCATCGGGGCCGGGCCAATTGCACATCCGCTGAGCAGATGGCTCATCAAACGCGCGATCTCATTCGCTGACTACCGCTCATACCGAGACACTTTCTCGCGGGACTACCTGGCGAGCATAGGTTCCGATACCATCAAGGATTTCGTTTATCCCGATTTGGCATTTAGCCTCCCTCCAGAGCCCGCCGCCTTTCCCAAAGCAGGAGGAAACTCGCGGGCGATCGGCCTCGGTCTGATGGACTACTATGGCCAAAGAATGGAGCAGGACGAAGCGACGTACCGGAGCTACTTGGACAAGGTAACCAGTTTCTTGGCTTGGTTGCTCGAACGTAAGTACACCGTCCGCTTGCTGATTGGCGACTTGTCTTATGACCAGCGAATCAGACGAGATGTGCTGACGATGCTGCAAGCCCGAGGGGTGAAGTATGAGAGACAGCAGATCATCGACGAGCCATTGTCATCGGTTCGGGAGCTCATTGCGGCGCTGGCAGCAACTGACATCGTCGTTGCCACCCGCTTTCACAACATCGTATTCGGCTTGATGCTCGGCAAACCAGTGCTCGCGATTTCGTATCATGAAAAGATCAAGTCTTTGATGTCCGGAGTGGGACTGGCCGAGTATTGCCAAAGCGTTGACCAATTGGATACGAGCATGCTGGTGCAACAGTTCATCAAGGTGGAGCAGAGTGCCGAACTCCTTAAGCCCGCGATCGAGCAGAAGTTAGAGGAGTATCGTCGGGCTCTCGACCAGCAATACCGACAGATCTTCAGTGATCGCTGCGCGGAGTCGAAGCAGCCAAGCGGCAATGGCTAAGGAAACGCTGGAGCGGCTGGCAAAGCTGCGGGTGTTCGGCAAATCTCCGATCGGCGCTTACCTGCGCCTCAACGAGTGGATTTGGAATCGCGTTCCCCGCTCGATGAGGGCTCTTCGCCCGATCACTTCCTACGGTCATTTGTTGCATTCCTTGGTGCTGCTGCATGGCGAACGACAAATGTATCTGGGCACTCTCTTTCTCAGGAACCGCCCCGAGCTGGAATTGATCCGACGGCTTTCGAAGCTCAAAGCCAAGGACCGCCGTCTGAAGATCGCCGTCCTCGGCTCCAGCAACGGAGCCGAGGTCTACTCCGTCATGTGGGCAATACGTTCGATGGACCCAAGCCTCAACGTCGCGATCGAAGCGGTAGATATTTCAACCGAGGCCTTGAAGGCCGCGGAGCGAGGCGTTTATTCAATGGGAGTTTCTGACTTGGTCCGGGAGCCGGTTCTCGAATTGATGACGGACCGGGAACGGCAGGAGATGTTCGACCGCGAGGGAGATGAATTCAGAGTGAAGCCGGCGATCAAGGAAGGGATCCGCTGGCATCTTGGCGATGCCGCCTCTTCAGAGATCCTCGACGGTTTGGGACCGCAGGACATTGTGGTGGCGAACCGCTTCCTTTGTCATATGTCTCCGCTCGACGCGGAGAGATGCCTTCGCAACATCGCACGACTGGTTGCTCCGGGCGGATATCTCTTCGTTTCTGGGGTCGACCTGGACGTTCGAATGAAGGTCGCAAAGGAGCTTGGCTGGAAACCCTTGTCGGAGTTGTTGCAAGACATCCACGAGGGCGACGCCACCCTGACGGTGAGCTGGCCATTTAAATACTGGGGCCTGGAACCCATCGACAAAAGAAGACCGCACTGGAGAATCCGTTACGCCTCGGTCTTCCAGGTAGGGGAACAGACCCTCGGCGGGGCTACCACGGCCTATCCTAGCCACTGAGGATTTTGGTAGGCACCGTCGAAGTGATGGGTCGAAGTGGTCGCCCATCGGCTTCCTCCCCAGCACGCCGGTCTGGGTCTTCACCAGCACCGGTAAGACCTTCTTCTCAAAAACTACTCACCGCTTGAGATGGTGATTGGGCTTTGGCGCTTGAATTGACTACGGACGTGCCCGTTGGCTCGATGCATTGAGGATGCCCGGCACCCAAGGTCAGTCTTTTTTCGCCTCCTGAAGGCCGCGTTCGACCCGCGATCCTCGAAAAGGCCTCCGATTCTGTGACCCGTGGACGTTGCTTTGTCGAAGGTTATGTTGAAGGGGGCCGACGTAGCAGCAAATAAGCGGCGGATAGGAGGCAGTAGATATGGCAGAGCTAGTCAGGAGAAGCGAGCTGGATCCCTCTCTGACGCGCTGGGATCCACTACTTTGGGACCCGTTCGAGATGATGAGGGACTTGAGCACCTGGGATCCCTTCCAACGGATGTTGGCGCCTTGGTCAGGGCGAGATCGGTTTGTGCCCAGCTTCGAAGTCCGAGAAACGCCTGACTCATACCTGTTCAAGGCTGACTTGCCCGGAGTCAAAGAGGAGGACCTCGACATTTCGGTTACGGGCAATCGCCTGACCATCACCGGCAAGCGACAGGAGGAGGAGAGGCAGGAGGGCGAGACCTATTATGCAGTCGAGCGATCCTACGGCAGCTTCAGCCGCACGTTCACGCTGCCCGAGGGATGCGATCTTGATCACGTGAAGGCCGAACTGAACCAGGGCGTGCTGACCTTGGTGGTTCCAAAGAAGGAGGCGATCAAGTCGAAGCACATCTCGCTGCGGACCCTCAAAGAGGGAATCAAGGAAGGCGTTGAGAACATCAAAGAGAGCGTCGAGGGTCTCAAGGAGAAGGTCGCAGGTAAGGTCAGGTCCTAGGGCGCTCGCAAATGAGGTAAACGCCGTCGAGCGGCCGTTGCTGGCCTCGGCGGCGTTATCATCGCGCGTTGATCAGATACTGAGCATTCCTGGCCTAGCCCAGCCACTGAGGATTTTGGTAGGTACCGTCGAAGTGGTGGGTCGTTTTGTAGAGCTCGTGCTTTCCTTGCTGCGCGAGGCGAGCGGTCTTGGCCAGAATCGCCTGCACTTCACCTTCTTTCAGGGGTCGAAAACCACGAGCCGCCTTGAGAGCCTGCTCGAGGATCGGCATTGAGTCGCAGCCGGTAATCACCGTGCTGGTCGGTAGATTCATCGAGTAGTGCAGGCATTCGATAGCAGTCACCGCTCTAGTGTCGAGAATGAAGTGATCGCCCATCGGCTTCATCCCAAGCACGCCGATCTGGTTCTTCACGAGCACCGGCAAGACTTTCTTCTCGAAACTCTCGTAGTGAGCATCCATGACATTGAGCGGCATCTGAGCCGTGTCGAATTGAAATTGATGCTCCTCAGCCACCTGCAGCATCTTCAAATGAATGTCCGGGCTCTTGTGGCCGGTGAACCCAATGTATCGGAGCTTCCCCGCCTTTTTGGCCTCGAGCACTGCTTCCATCGCGCCACCTGCCGCGAAGATACGCTCGGGATCGCTCATCCGGATGATCTCGTGGAACTGCAGAAGATCCACGTGATCGGTCTTGAGCCGAGCGAGCGATTCGTCGATCTGCCGAGCCGCCGATTTCCGGTCGCGCCCGTCAATTTTGGTCATCAGGAAGGCTCGTTGGCGGTACCCGTCCTGGAGGGCCTTGCCCATCCGAATCTCGCTTTGCCCATTGTTGTAGTCCCAGCAGTTGTCGAGAAAATTGATGCCGTTGTCGATCGCAGCCCGGATGATTCGAATGCTCTCGGACTCCGAGAGCTCGGGTTTTCCGAGGTGAAATCCCCCGATGCCGACCGTGGAAACTTTTTCCGCCGTGCGACCGAGCGTCCGCCGCGGCACCTCCCCTTTGCTCTCCGCGGCACCCGCGGAAGAAGGCAAACCAGTCAGGATTGCGGCGCCGACGCTCATTTCGATGAAATGTCTGCGGGTGACATCTGACTGTTGGAGATCGCCGACCTCCGTTCCTACTCCGTCCAGTCTTGCAACGCTCATATCTCTTCTCCATCGCGCTTCCGCGCTGATCGTCTTTTCTCTAACGGTCCCAAACCTCGAGGGCGAGGTGTCGCTGCGCAGCGGTTCAATTCAATGCAGTTCGACACGTCGGGTGGAAAAGTTTCCAGATTGAGTCCGTCGTTGCGCAACGCAATGACTCATGAGAAGAGGATTCGAGACGACTCCGTGACACGAGTGATTCTCGCTTTGGACGTTTTTCTGGCCGTGCTCTTCGGCGTGGGATGTGCGGCAAGTCGGCTCACGGCCCAACAGCCAGCGGCGCCAGTCTGTCGCTGCACTCCCGATAGGCCGTGCTGGCCCACCGAGGCGGAGTGGCGGGCGTTGGGAATGAGCCTGCATGGCAAGCTCGAGCAGGCTCAGTCGCCTTTCTTAGCCTGCAAAAGCGACGCGACAGGGGAGGCTTGCACTGCAGCGATAAGGAATTCGAAGAACCCCTTCTATCTCCAAGACCAGCCGGGCGGCACCCAATCGACGGGCTGGCTCGGGGCTTGGGATGCTGCTTCCAGCGCTTACGCAGTAGCCGCCGAGGATGCTGCAGACATCGTGGCTGCGGTGAATTTCGCCCGCCAGCACAGACTGCGGCTGGTGATCAAGGGTACCGGTCACGATTATCTCGGTCGTTCGAACGCGCCTGACTCTCTGTTGGTGTGGACCCACAAGATGCGCCGGATCTCGATCCA
>DAIQBK010000038.1:0-21598 GCA_036781205.1 Myxococcaceae bacterium | reverse complement strand
CCTGCTTTGCTGCGGTGACGTCCGTCACGGCACCCACATATTCGAGCTTGCCTGATGAACTCTTCGACGCGCGAGCTAAAACGTGGACGTGCTTGACCGAAGCGTCTGGCATTAGCAAACGATGCTCAATATCAAAATCTGTGTTTTCGTTGGTCGCGTGGTCGAGAGCCTGCTGCACGCGATCTCTGTCGTCAGGATGAATTCGCTGGAGTACCAACTCCAACGTGGGTTTAACTGCTGGATCAAACTCAAAGATCTTGTATGTTTCCTTCGACCAGTAGATTTCTCCGCTGAGAACGCTCCAGCCGAAACTGCCGGTCTGGCTTATGTTCTGCCCTTCAGCCAGGAACGCCTCGCTGCGGTGTAGATCAGAATAGAGTTTGGCATTCTCCAGCGAGATCGCGGCTTGCGAAGCCAGCATCTCCAGCACTGCGACCTGGTCCGACGTGAACGCGCGCGGAGTCAGATTGTTCTCCAGATAGAGTGCGCCAATCAGCTTCGTTTGCTTGACGATGGGCAGGCATAGGACCGATCTGGCACGCTTCGCCCGCACATACTCGTCCTCAGAGTACAAGTTCGCGACCGAAGCATCATCAAGGACCACGCGCCCCCGCGTCCGGATCACGTAATGCAGCGCGGATTGGGGGATATCAGATGGCGTGACGGCTGCCTGTCGAACGATCACCTCGGCCCTGCCCTGGCCGGTGGTGGCCTCCGCCTCGATCTGCGGCTCATCCTCCCGGAGAAGGATGAGCAGACCTCGCTCGGCCCCCGCGTGCTCCAGAGCTATTCGCATGAGCTTCTCGATCAGTTTGGGGAGGTCAATCTCGCTCGAGAGTGCCTGTGAGGCCTTGATTACAGTCTCGACATCTAACAGCCCGGCGGACGTGCCGATGGTGGCGGTGCTAGACGTAGGAACGCGTTCCTCGTGCAGGTGCGGGTAGAGTGCGTCGAGTTGCTTCACCTTGCCGAGCGCACCCCAGCGGTCGTAGCAGTTCCGCGCGTTGCGTAGATACGTGTGGGCAATCGTCTCGAAGCCGCGCGCCAAGTAGAACCGCGCGGCAACCTCATGGGCCAGCGCTTCGTTCTGGACGAAGCCGTTCTCGCGCGCCAACCGGATGGCCTGCTCGTAGTGACGCATGCCCTCGAGGTCCCGGCCTTCGAGGCGGGCGATCTCGGCCGACACCAGCGCGTGCTTATCGGCGAAAGTCGGTGGATAGTTTTCGGCCCACTCGCTTAGTTGTTCCCGGTGCGCCGTCAGGAGTTCGCGCCACCCTTGCTGTTTGTCGGCCGAAGCGTTCTCATGGCATGCCGCCACTGTGAGCGCGCCATAGTAAAAGTAGTCGAGCAGTTGGATCTGGCCGGTTACGGCCGCAAGGAGCGGCTTCACCTTGTCGGCTGCCGCCAGAGCCTCGGTGTAGTCGCCTGACAGAAACCGCGCCTTCAGTTTGAGGATCCAGTACGAGCAGATCATTAAGGGAATCCGTTCCCCTGTCAGCTTCGGCTCGAACGTCGCCTCGTCGAACTGCGCATCGCTGAAGGTGGAAAAGGTCGCGGTCCGGCCCTGCATGGTCGAGACGAAGCGTTGCTGGCCCTCGATCATGTCCACAGCGTCGCCGTACTTGGCTTCGCGGGCGAAGTTTAGCGCCACCTCCGACGCGCGCCACACCGCGTCGAGCGGATCGTTCCGTAAGAGAAGGGCCGCAACGGATTGGTACCCGCTGTAGCAAGCGTAGGTCAGATCGCCCATCTCAGTCGCAATGCGAAAGGCCGCTCGCATGGAATCGATCGGGGTTGCGATCGGCTGCGTCCAGACGGCGACGTTGCCCATGATGTGGTAGATCTTCGCCCGGTAAGCGGTGAAGCCGTGCTTCTCGACAAGGTCGCATGCGAGCTTGGCGAAACGATGGCCATCAGTGTAACGATGAAAGAATGGGCCGAGCGCGTAGCCGAAATAGCCAAATGCGTGCGCGGCAGCGCCGCTCATCCCGTGCTGCATGGTGAGGTTCACCATCCGGCTCACCTGCAAGCACCACAAACGGGAGTCGGTAAAATAGGCGGGAGGAGTAAGGACCGAGAGCACCTGCATGGCCGCATGCAGTTCCGGATCGGTCATCAGCGGCAGGTCGATTAGACTTTCAATCGGTCGCCCATTGAAGGTGTGCCAGACCGCCTCGTATTCGGAGTGGACCTGCTCCAGGGTCGGGTGTACCGGCAGGTCAATACCAAATAAGCGCAGGCACGTGAGCGCACTGGCCACAGCCTGCGGATTTTCCGATTTCATCACGTGGAACTGGACCTTCAAGCGGTAAACGGCCGCTTGGTCCACTTTCGACGCCGCACGCTGCAGCAACTCCTCAATTAGTTGCTCGGCTTTTTCGAAGTTACCGCTCAGCAACTCGCACTCGGCGCGTTCGAGCCACAAGCTGAACGTCAATTCGTAGTGGCTGGCCCAGTCCTTTTCGTCGAGCATTGCCATGCCAGCCGAAAAGTACGCGCTCGCCGACGCGTACGCTGACGCCTTGGCCTTTTGTCCGGAACGGAGATCGATCGTCGCTACTTGCACTTTCTCGTCGCGATCGATCAGCAGTGCGGCGCCCCGATTGAATTGGTTTGCAACATCGAACAGATGCTCGGCGAGGCCGTCCGCCGTCATGCTCACCAGCAGCACACGGCCGATGCGCAGGTGGGCTTCCGCACGCTGCTCCTCGGGAATCAGTGAATAAGCCGCCTGCTGGATCCGGTCGTGCAGAAATTTGCAGGTGCTATCCTGGCGTAAGACGAGCCCGGCGTGGACGGCTTCCCAAAGGGCCGCGTCCATCGCTTCCTCTGTCTCCCCGTGAACCAGGGCCAGGGTGGCTACCTCCGCGACATTGCCCAAGCAAGCGAGGTGTTTCATGGCTTCCTGGGTAGGTGCGGACAACCGCCTCAGCTTCCCGGACATGAGATCCACGACGTTGTCGGTGTAGCTTTTGGCGCGGATGCGATTCATGTTCCATTGCCAAGCCTGCGTGACTGGGTCGAACGCGAGCAGCCCTTCTTCCGCCAGTGCCGTGAAGAACTGGATCGCGAAGAACGGATTTCCGCCGGTCTTCTCCTGCACCAGTTGCGCTAAGGGTCGCACGTGCTCCGGCTCGCAACGCAGCGCGTCGGCGAGGAGCCGGCCGACATCGTCGAGCCCGAGAGGCGCTAGCACAATCTCCTGGACCCGCGCTCCAGCTTTGCGGATCGCTTCCAGCGTCCGCAGAAGCGGGTGCGAGGGACTGACCTCGTTGTCCCGGTAGGCGCCGACCAGCAGCACGTGCCGTACCTCCGGATGCGTGACCAGGCGCCCGAGGAAGTCCAGCGTTGCAGCATCCAGCCATTGCAAATCATCGAGAAATAGCGCGAGCGGGTGCTCCGGCCGGGCGAACGCGCAGAGGAAGCGCCGGAACACCAACTGGAAGCGGTTCTGCGCATCTTGCGGCGGCAGGTCTGGAACAGGTGCCTGTTTCCCGATGATGAACTCCACCTCGGGGATGAGGCTGACGATCAGCTGCCCATTCGGTCCCACCGCCTCCAGAAGGGTGTGCCGCCATTGGTCCACTTCCGCTTCGCTCTTGACGAGGATCTGACGGACCAGCGTCTGGAAAGCCTGTGCCAGGGTCGCGTAGGGAATGTCGCGCTTGTACTGGTCGAACTTGCCCGCCGCGAAAAGCCCGCGCGGCGGGACAAGCGCCTTGTGCAGCTCGTTCACCACAGAGGATTTGCCGACGCCGGAATAACCGGATACGAGCACGAGCTCTGGCGTACCCTGAGCCACGACCCGGTCGAAGGCCGCAAGCAGGGCGTCGATCTCGCGCTCCCGCCCGTACAGCTTCTCAGGGATCAGCAACCGGTCTGATGAGTCGTGCGCGCCCAGCGGGAATGGATCGATGCGACCATGCGACTGCCATTCCGCCAGGCACCGTCGAAGATCAGCTTCCAGCCCGGAAGCGGTCTGGTAACGCTCCTCGGCGTTCTTGGCAAGGAGCTTCATGGTGATAGCAGACAGCGGCTCGGGGACTGCGGCGCGATCACTAGGCGTTGTCGGCTGGCGTGCAATGTGGCAGTGGACCCATTCCAAGGGGTCGGCTGCGGCGAACGGTAGCGCGCCCGTAAGCATCTGGTACAAGGTGACGCCCAAAGAGTAGAGATCGCTGCGGGCATCAGTCGAGCGATTCATGCGGCCGGTCTGCTCGGGCGCCATATAGGCGAGCGTGCCGGCAATAATCTCGGGCGGTACGGGCGACTGGCGCTCGCGCGGCAGTTGGGACGCAATCCCGAATCCGGTGAGCCATACGTTGCCGGCGTCGTCGACGAGCACATTCGCAGGCTTGATATCCTTGTGTATGAAGCCGCGCCGATGGACTTGGCCGAGTGCTGTCGCCAAGCCAATGGCGATGCGCAGGAAGCGAGTCAGCTCGAGCGGACTCCCTTGGTCCCGTTCAAGAACCCAATCCAGGGGCTCACCGCCCGGGTCCTTGAGTACGAGGATCGTCCGCCCTTCGTGACGAGTGAGCGCTAGGGGCCTGGCCCCCCACGCGGGATCGAGTTCGGCTGCGAGCGAGTATTCATGCTCGAGCCGCCGGAGACCCTGAGGGGACGGTTGTTCTGCGGAGAGTGCGATCGCCAGGACTGGGGATGGGTTGCCGTGCTGTCGGCCGCGGTAAAGGGTGAAGTCCGCACTTTCCCGGAGGGGCTCCAGCACGTATCCAGAAGGCGCTGTCATCGAGGACATCCTCGTACTAACTGACCCGCTGCTGCGGTAGGCGTTTCTACCACCGACGCCGGCGGAAATCTCCGCAGCTGGTATGTTTGCTTATGTCTGCGTCTACGGCCGTCATGTGCCGACGCCAGGGGAGCGAAAGCGACCGAAGCCACAACTGCTGCGGGGAGTGTTCACCAACTCGCGGTGTCGACTCGGCGCCGACTCCACCAAGCTGACGGCCGTCCCGTCTCCATGTTCCTGAGCGTTGTCGCCCGGCCGTCGAGGCCTCGGAAGGGGTAGGGCGGCAACCACCTTTCACCGGATTGCCCCGAATTGCACGGGATTGCATCAGATCGTCACGGTGGTTGCTGAACGACCCTCCCAAGTGGTGGACATGACTGCGACTTGGTCTAGATGGCATTCAAGAGGTCACCGGTTCGATCCCGGCTAGCTCCACAGGTTCTTCTTTTTTGCAACCAGTAGGGGCGGCGTGCTTGCAAGCTGGTTGCAGCAACCACCGCTTCGAGACGGATATTAAGCTGAGTTGGTGTCTGTCTCGACGGCCCGGATGAGCAGCGGGCTGAGGTGGCGCCCGAGCTTGGATACTTCCTTGGCCAGGAATTTAGCGCATCGAGCCTCTTGGGAAGGTGACTGAGAATACTTTGAAGCATCGGTGCAATGGCAGGATCAATCGGCACGCTTCGGTCTTTCCCATTCTTGGTCGTGAAGCCCCAGAGGGGCTTCGACCGAATTTGAATGACCCCATTTCTCAAGTCGACGTCCCCTCGTTGTAGGAAGACGACTTCACGCCACCGCAGGCCCGTAAAGACGACGAGCTTTGCTATCATTCGGAAGACCAGCTGGCAGCAGTCCAAGAACGGGCCAATCTCGTTCGAATGAAGCCAGCCTTTTGTCACGTAGCTCGCCTTTGGAAGCTTGACTGCCTTCGCAACGTTGGAAGCAGCAAGCCCCTCGGACTGCGCATAGTCCAAGAGAGCTCTCGGCCACGATGGCGAACACCGGGGCTTCAATCATGTTGGCCGCAAAGGCCGCACGCGACAAGGCGATCGCGTTAGCGATAGCTGGCCGAGATGCGCCTTTGGCCGGCGCGAAGGCTGAGGACGTGGTTGTCAGCGGCGGCAGGCTCACTCACGCGAGCAGGAACCTGGACGTCACCTATTCTGATCTGCTGACCCGCAACGGACTGTCCACGCTCGTAGCTGACGGGAATTACGACCCGATTGATGAAGCGAAAGGACCGAAGGCGATCTTTAGCTTCTCAGCACTCTTCGCTGAAGTGCGTGTCGATCCGGACCTTGGCCTGGTCCGCTTGAATCGCTTTGTCAACGCCTACGACGCCGGTCGAATCATCAATCCGAAGACGGCGCGCAGTCAGGCCATCGGCGGCATCATCTGGGGCGTCGGACAAGCTCTGCCTCGAGCAGTCCGAGATGGACCCGCTCACGGGACATTTCCTGAACCGCAACTTTTCCGGGTACCTCGTACCCACGAACGCAGATATCCCGCAGCTCGACATCCTGTTCGTTGGTGAGTTCGACGAAGAAGCCAGCCCGCTCGGCGCCAAGGGTTTGGGTGAGCTCACCGCCGTGTCGGTCGCGCCGGCAATTGCCAACGCCATCTACCACGCGACCGGTAGGCGCATTCGCGAGTTGCGGACGCGATCGACCGACTGGTGCGAGTGCGCTGCAACACTGGCAAGGATATCGTCGCCTCCGAATACGCAGATACGCACGGTGTGCCCGCGTTTATTAGCAAGCGCTTGTTCGATGAAGTCGCCGCTCTGAATGGAAACGAGGGCGCCAAACTACTTTTTGTACGTCACGCGCCAGCTGTAGCGACCGTACCTCTCATCGATGCTGCTGTTGACGTGGACACACCGGACGATTATGAGAAAGTTAGATCCATCACGCGTGGGTGCAAACAGCTGTCCTGGTGATGCTCGATAATTCAGAGCTTCGACTCGCTATCGACTCTGACGATGTCAACTATCGGTCACTTCGCAACGCCTGCCTTAGTCTGGATCGCGCCCGGTGCAAGCTGCAAGCCTCCCGAACACCAAATCGGTCGGCGATCGTTCAACCGCGTGTCCTTCAAACTCCCTTGACATTCCGAGAGCACGGGTAAATAGGAGACGCGGACTGGCAGTGCGGTTCTGCCGATGCTGCGAGGTCTGGGGCGATGACGCAGGCTTCGTCAGAGATTTACTTTTTTCCACACTGCGATGTCGCCCCGACTGCTCAGCCTTGTTCCGGAGCAATAGAGCGCGACGTACCTGTACCCGACGATACCGATGTCACGCAGGGGCAGGTGGCGGGGCGGGTCGAGAACGTCTTCTCAGCCAGGGTCTGCACGACGAGCGGTAACAATGCCGAAACTTGAGCGTTCACAGTCGTACGACCTGTGCCGTGACATGAATCGGACTTCAAGTACGTGACAGAGGCAGAAGTTTTCCCCGAAGTGCTTTCGAAGAGCCATGGCATACCCGCGGCTGCTTGGTGGAAGTGGGATGCGCCTTACAAGATCGCCTACCGCGAGTACGTACACAACCAGGCGGAGAAGGATGCCGGCGCGTTGCAACAGAACGACTGTGAGGATCTTGAAGGCCCCTAAGGCGAGCGAAGTCGCGCCGCTGTGGAGGGTAGAAATATGATTGAATTGTCCAAATCAAAGATTGACATTCCATTGGAAGATTCAATTCCAGAAGCCAGGGCTTCCCTAGAGTCGATCCTCTGCACAGAGGAGTTGCAGCGCCGCCCGTCGCGTCCGCCTGATTATGAAAAGGAGAACCGCGCGCTCGTGGCGCTGGTGAGCGCGCTAGCCGATTCGCCGAGCACCGTCCTTCAGACGCTAGCTGAAACGATCCTGGATATTACCCAGTGTGACTCCGCTGGCCTTAGCCTGCTGACGAGGGACGATGGTGGCAAAAGGTTCTATTGGCCAGCTATCGCCGGCATGTGGAATCCGCACGTCGGAGGTGGGACCCCGCGCAATTTCGGCCCCTGCGGAGACGTGCTTGATCAAAACCGTACCTTGTTGTTCAGACATTTCGAGCGGCGTTACCCCTATTTGCTGCCAGTCATCCCGGCAGCCGAAGAATGCCTGCTGGTTCCGTTTTACGTCGCCGGCAAAGCCGTCGGAACCATCTGGGCGATCATGCACAGTGATCGTCGCAAGTTCGACTCAGAAGATGACCGGGTCATGGGCTCGCTAGGGAAATTTGCCTCCTCAGCGTATCAAGCTCTGGTACACATAGACGACCTCAAATTGCAAGTGGCCGAGCGCGAAAAGGCGGAAGCAGAAGTCCGTAAACTGGCAAGTGGGTTGGAAGCCAAGATCCGGCGCCTGGTCGAGGCAAATGTTGTGGGGATCGTCATGTGGAACCTCCAAGGTGCGATCACCGAGGCCAATGAAGCATTCCTCCACATGGTGCAATACGCCCGTGAAGATATCGCGTCCGGCCGCGTGCGCTGGACGGACCTGACGCCAGCCGAATGGCGTGGCCGCGACGAACGGGCTGTCGCTGATTTAAAGGCGTCCGGGATCTTCCGACCGTTCGAGAAGGAGTACTTCCGGAAAGATGGCAGCCGAGTGCCCGTCCTGCTCGGCGGCGCACTCTTCGAAGGCAGTGCGAACGAAGGTGTTGCTTTCGTGCTCGATTTGACGGAGCAAAAACGAGCGCAAGAAAGGCTTCGAGCGAGCGAGCGTAGTCTGCGTGAATTAACCGAAACCATTCCGCAGATGCTTTGGAGTGCCGATAAAGATGGGACGATTGATTATTGCAACCAGCGCGCCCTTGACTACACAGGATTATCCCCGGAACAAGTCCCAGGCGCCGGCTGGATGAGGGCGGTTCATCCGGATGACCTGGAGAGAATGACTCAGGCTTGGACCGTGGCGGTTTCAACCGGTGAACCATTTCAGTATGAATTTCGCTGCTGGCGAGCGGCAGATCACATGTACCGCTGGTGCATTGCCAGCGCCTTGCCTTTACGCGACCAGGGAGATCGCGTGATGAAGTGGTTCGGGTGCGTTGTGGATCTGCATGATTGGAAAGAGGCACAGCACGCATTGCAGACGACCCAAGTCGAGCTTGCCCGGGTTTCCAGGCTGACAACGATGGGCGAATTGGCAGCTTCGATAGCCCACGAAGTAAATCAGCCTCTAACCGCGATAACCAATAACGGCAACGCCTGCCTGAGACTGATCGCCCGTCGCAATCTCGAACCTGAAGTTGTGCGTCAAGCCCTTGAAGAAATCGTTGCAGATAGCAGTCGCGCCAGTGCGGTGTTGGCTCGGATACGCGCATTTATAAAAAAAACGCCTGCAAAGAGAAACGAATTGGATATCAGCCAGGTGATCGAGGAGGTGCTCGCCTTAGCTCGCCGCGAGCTTCATGAGAATCGAGTGCGACTCGAGCCCCAATTGACAAAATCCCTACCACTCGCGCTGGCTGATCGTGTTCAGCTGCAACAGGTCCTACTGAACTTGATCAGGAACGGGATTGAAGCCATGACTGCGGTTACAGAGCGACCTCGCGTACTGTGGGTGCAATCCGGCACCGACCAATCGGGCGAGGTAGTGGTTGCAGTGCGCGACTCGGGCACTGGCCTCGGTTCGGAAGGAGACCGCGTCTTCACTCCATTCTTTACCACCAAAGCGAACGGGATGGGGATGGGTTTGCCGATCAGCCGTTCACTGATTGAGGCTCACGGTGGCCGCCTATGGGCCGAGCCGAATCTTCCCCACGGAGCGGTGTTCTCCTTCACCCTGTCGATAACCGGTGGGAGTCCGTCATGAGTTATGCTGACGCTGGTGTGGTCTTTGTGGTTGATGATGATCCTTCGGTGCGTTCGTCGCTCAAGGTTCGAATCGGCAGCATCGGTCTCCAGGTTGAGAGCTTCGACTCGGCTAACGGCCTCTGGTAACGAAAGCTGCCAGACGTACCCAGCTGCCTGGTACTGGATGTCAGATTAGGTGGTCTCGATGGTGGTCTCGGGCATGCTCAATAAACAGATTGCTGATGAACTCGGGACTGCGGAAAATACCGTGAAGGTTCATCGCAGCCGGGCAATGAGAAGATGCGCGGGCAATCCCTGGCCGACCTGGTACGAATGATCGAAAAGCTCAACTCTTCTGCAGTGCCGAGTTCGACGTGGTCAACCACGTCGATCATCGGACGGATACCCAGCACCCGCAGGCTCCGATGTAATTTCCCGGGGTTCTTCGGGTCGTAGAGACCACGTCGACGGGGGCCGTCGATCCGCTGACTATGCTCGTCGATGCAAGGATGGCTATTAATTCAGAGATAGGTCGGCTGCCGTGTGTGGTGTGGCTGGCTTTGCGGTCACCAACTGTGACCTCCGCAAGAGCCTTGCCCTTGGCCGGAAGGTACAGTCCTCGGGACACCTGCCTCAGCAGCTCTTGGTCCCGCATCACGCGGAGGGTGTCACGGTGGATGCCTAGCTTCAGAGCTTCAGAGAGGCGGACGGGGCCTCCCTGCTTCGAGAGCAGTGCCAGCGCCTTCTTGACGAGGTCTGTGGATGTTGCGGCCACGCGTCCAATATGCATCCACCCGTCTATGAATGCATGCATTTTGGACGCTTCAAACGGATTCTGAGGCCTCGGAAGAGGTAGGCCGGCAACCACCTTTCACCGGGTTGCCCAGAATTGCACCGGCTTTCATCGGATTGTCACGGTGGTTGCTGAACGACCCTCCCAAGTGGTGGACACGACTGCGACTTGGTCTACATGGCATTCAAGAGGTCACCGGTTCGATCCCGGTTAGCTCCACTAAATTCTCGCGAATGAGGCTGGGCCCTGATGGCCGAGCTTCGATGCCTCGCTTGCCAGAAACTGGCCGCAAGGGCGCGGCGTATACCTTTTCCGTGATGCGCACGTCCGAGTGGCCGAGCAGTTTGGACACGCTGTAGATGTCCACGCCTAATTCGAGAAGCATGGCTCCGTCCCTCTTCGCGCACGTTTTCGTGGAAAACAACAGGATTCGTGCCCCATCGGTACGTCTTGCTCAACCATACAGCACTTGGTATGCGACGCTGCGGCGTTGGGCCTACGCTCGCGCCGCACAACTGCCTGACGAGGGGAGGCAAGCAATGTCACGATCTAAGCGGGCCCTGCTCTTTGCGGTGCCCAGTTCCAAATCTTGGATGCTCGCTGCGAACATCTTTCTGGCGATATGTCTGACGACCGCCGGTGAGGCGCGACTTGCAAAATCTGTCGTCGAGCGCCTCGATGTCGATGCGTATATGCAAGTTGATCCGATCGATCCGCGTTACAGTCCCATCGTCGACCTCGATCGGGCGTGCGACCCAGGCACGACCGTGCAGACGGACAACGGGGCCGTCTGCGGCATTCTCGTCAGCGGAATCAATTCGTGGCAAGGGATTCCCTATGCCGCGCCGCCCGTCGGGGATCTCCGCTGGGCGCCGCCCCAGGCGGCGGCCCCCTGGAGCGGCGTGCTGGAGGCCACTGCTTACGCCAGCCAGTGCCTGCAGTCCTCCGGCGGCGACGAGGATTGCCTCTACCTCAACGTCTGGGCGCCGCCGGGAGCGGATGGTTTGGCTGTAATGGCCCACATTCACGGAGGCGGATTCCGCAATGGCTCCGGCGCGGGTGACTATTCGCTGCTCAGCAGGACGGGCAATGTCGTTGTCGTCAGCTTGAACTATCGGCTGAACATCTTCGGATTCGCTGCCCACCACGCGTTCGGTCCGAACTCGGGCGATTACGGGCTGCAGGACCAGCAGGCCGCGCTGCAATGGATCCAGCGGAACGTCAGCGCATTCGGCGGCGATCCGAACAACGTGACCATCTTCGGCGAGTCGGCGGGCGGCTCCAGCGTGTGCGATCAGATTGCCTCCCCCACGGCGGCGGGCCTGTTCCACAAGGGCATCAGCACCAGCGGCCAATACAACACGATTTTCGAAACTCCCGAAGCCGAAGGACCGCTTGGAACGACACTTGAAGTACAGGACTGCAAGTCGAGGTTGCCGTCCCTCCAATTGGCGGAGTCGATCGGAGACCGATTCGCCGCCGCCTTGGGCTGCACCGAGAATGTGGCAGCCTGCATGCGCGCCGTGGACCCGGCGACCGTCTTCAACGTCGCCGGGCTCGGGTATCAGTACAGTGGATACGGCACCATCGCGCCCACGATCAACGGCACGACGCTCGTGGCCTCGCTCGCCGAGTTACTCCAGCATGGCCGCGTAAACAGCGTGCCCGTCATCTTCGGTACGGACCGCGACGAAAACCTGGCAGGCACCGCCAACACCGCGGACGACTATGCGAACCTGATCCAAGCGCAGTTCGGGAACTTTGCGAGTCAGGTAACCGCGAGGTATCCACTGAATCGGTTCGCGTCGCCGGGCATCGCCTGGCGCACCATCGCAGCCGATGCATACACAGTGTGCAGCGAGTTGCGTACCGCGCGGGCGGTTTCGCGAAGGATGCCGATCTACCAGTACTTGATCGAATACGCGGCACCGTGGCCGCCCGCCTACACCGGCGTTCCTTCCGGAGCGGGGCACGTCCGGGCGTGGGCGCTCACGCCGGTACTGCCGAGTGAGACGTTGCCGAACGGGCTCGACAACAACCAGCAGGTCCTGCAGGACGAGGAACTTGCCCATGTATCGGCGTTCGCACGAACGGGTAATCCGACCGCCGACGGCACGCCGATCTGGCCACAGCTCAGATTCGGTGAGTCCGGCCGGATGGTGCTGTCGGTGAACGCCGGCGGCTCCAGTCAGGCGACGTCGGTGTCGGAGATCAGGCGGGTGCACCATTGCGCGTTCTGGGACGAGCTGACGCCCGGGGGTCGCGACGACGACTGAGCGTTGCGCTGACGGTGAAGGCTCGGCGTCAGAAGCGCGCTTCACGCCGGGCCGCTCCTCGCGCAGCGAGCCACTGAGCTCGCGCAGCGACGTACTGTCGCGAGGCGTGCGGCTCGGCCTAGGCGCACGCCTTTCATATTCAGCGATGGCCAGCGCGAACTTCTAAGAGAGACGCCTACTGCAGAAAATCAAGGGGGACCGAACGACCCAGCATCAGTTCGTAAGGAACCAGGGCTCCGGTGACATCCGCCTTTCCATCGCAGACTGAGTGAAAGGTGAAAAGGAGCCACCCTCCTCCGAGCGTGCCCACCTGCTGGACCGCGGCGATCCCTTCGTTGGGATTCCTCCGGCATCCGGAGTGGAAAACCGCGAGTCCCACGGCCACCTGGGTGGCGTTAGCGGCTGTAAGCGCCCCGCTCGCCGCGAGGAGTGATTGGTCGCCGCCGCTAACGCTGATGATATCATCGCTGGGGTCAGCCGTTCCGAGCGTGTCCACATCCACCACCCAAGCGGTCTGCTGGAGGCCCGCAATCGTCGTCTGAGAGTCTGTTCCCAACGACACGTCTTGCTGCAGATACGCGATGGTGAGCCGCGACTGCCGTGGCACCACAGTCATCGAGGCGATCTTCTGCACCAGGAGGCCCTGGTTGGCCTCGGTGAAATCCGCGAGGAATGTGGCAAGTTGGGGCGTCCAAACACCGGTGATAACGATCGTCCCGTTTGTCTGGTTTCCAAAGGGAGAGGGACATCCGGGTCCGAGGCGGATATCGACTCTAGACGCATTGGCCTGCGGGGTGACGGTAGCGCAAGGAGAGATACCGCCGCCTAGGGCGGACATGGCCACGGTTGCGCTGAAAGCTGCCGGGACCGCTGCGCCCAACGTGCTTTCGAGCGGGTGAACGATGACGTGCGAGTCCGGCTGCTTACATCCGAGCAAAGAAAGCGCACTCAGCAAGCAATAAAATGGGCGCATGCGTTTACTAGCTCGAGTTTAGCCCTGCTGCGTTCTAATCGGTAAGGTGCTTGACGCATCCCGGTGTAAACACCCAGCATCCTTTCGGCAGGGGACTATTGAGAAGCCCGCTTGAATACACTTGTTTTCATCTCCTCTCACTCGGCGGTTGCAGGACGGCTTCCTTAAGTGGTTGGGATTAGGACAACTAGGGTTATATGGCATTCAAGAGGTCACCGGTTCGATCCCGGTTAGCTCCACATGATGGACCGCAGCCGCGCGAGGACGGGAATGAGGCGCCGGCAATAGGGACACAGAAAGTCTCCGTACAGGACCACCGTGACGGGCTCTCCTTCGCCGCCGCCTCCGCGCACGTGGTCCCGCGTCGGGTCTACATCTCGTTGGAGTCGGAACGTCACAGCCTCGTCGGCCGCCATTAGGGACGGAGTCTAACTTCCATGACGTTCGCGTGCTGCGTTCCGGAAGCTGCAGCTGGAGCGCCAACTCCGCTCGGCATGAGCAGAAAGAGCATGAGTATCCTTGGCCGGTACTCTGCAGTTCCATGGAGGACGTCGGTCGTAACGGGATGGCGATGATCGACATTGCAGCGAGCAATGCGGAAGGCAGGCCGCCATTGCGATTCGCACGCCCGCGGGGTCAATGAGTGCACCCGGTCTCTCTGGAGCTGCGCCTAGTAGATTTGGCATGGCCGTTGCCGTCGACCTCATGCAACAACAAGTCCGGCGCCTTTGCGCGCTCCAGGAGGAAGTAATGTTGCACGTGTTTTCGACAGTCGCGTCGCTGCTCGCAGCCGGCGCGGTCGCAGGTCAGCGTCCCGTCGTGTTCCATCCTAACGAGCAGACGCGCCATCCGGGCGTCGTCGTCGATCAAGACGGCGTCGTGCACCTCGCCTACCTAGCGCAAGAGAAGGGCAAGCAGGTCCAGGACGTGTTTCACGCGGTTTCGTCGGACGGCGGCGACACCTGGAGCACGGCCGTCGAGGTGTCGAAGACCCCCGGACAGTCGAGTGACCCGGCCATCGGAGGGCATGGCAAGAATCTCGCGATCGTGTGGGTCGACACGACAGCGGTCGCCGGTCGACCGGACATATGGGCGGCCATCTCGACCGACACTGGCGCCGCCTGGACGACCGCCGCCGATGTCTCCAACACGCCGGGCGTATCGAGCGAACCGGCAGTCGCCGTCGCGCCGGACGGGACGATTCATGTTGTCTGGACCGACGCGACCGCGGGCGCCGACAACCCCGACATCTGGCACACGCAGTCGGGCGATCACGGAAAGAGCTGGAAGGCGGCCGAAGACATTTCAAAAACGCCCGGCGTGTCGAGCCACCCGGCCGTCGCCTGCGGTTTCAAGGGTGAGGTCTACGTGGCTTGGAGCGATACCACGAACGGGACTGACAACCGCGACATTTGGTTCGTCCGCTCGCTCGACGGCGGCAACACCTGGGACAAGCCCTTCGACGCAAGCAACACGCCGGGCCTGTCGTCGACGCCGGACGTCGCGGTCGGCGGGGACGGCAGCGTTTGCATCGCGTGGATCGACTCGTCCGTCGGGGCGACGCATCCCGACGTGTTTGTGGCGTCGTCGCATGACAGGGGAGCGAAGTTCGGCAAGGCGGTCAATGCGTCGAAGCCCCCGGGCATCTCGAGCCAACCTGCAATCGTGGCGGCGGGAGGCGTCCTCGCCGCCGTCTGGCTCGATACCTCGAAGGATGCGAAGGCTCCGGACATCTGGATCGCGCAATCAACCAACGGCGGCCGCACCTTCTCCGCAGCGGCGGATCTCTCCAACACGCCGGGAGTCTCCGGCCTGCCGCGCGTCGCCATCGTTGCACACTCGGTCGTCGTTGCCTGGGAAGAAGAAGAACAGGGCGCCTATCACATCAAGCTCGCTCGGGCGCCACTCGCCCAAGCGCGGCTCGAACGCGACTCCGAAGCCAGGAAAATGAGGCTCGCCCTTCCCGCGCCCTAGCCGGCGGTGGCTGATCTCCCACGTGTTCAGCGCGCTCGGGAGCTTAGAAAAGCTCTCAGCCACAAGCCGCGGACGCGATCCCATCGTGCCTTCCTAGGCAGCGGCCTCCTCGAGGACCTTTGTCAGCTTGCCGTCGAGCAGAGCGGGCACAGACGACGGCCGCGTCTCCGGGAATTTGCTGAAGTCTGCCGACGGTAGGTCCATGTCGATCCGTGTCTCCTCGCCGTCCCGCTGGGAAACGCAGACGCGCACGGGAGCGCCCAGGCCGGCAGCACCGGTGTACTCGAACAGGCCACGCGCGATGACAGCGTTCCCGATCAGGTAGAACTTCGACTCGATGGGAATTCCCGCGAGGCGCATTATGGAGCCCTGTTCGAAGTCCCAGAAGATTGATAAGGGCGTGGAGGTGGAATCGACGTAAGCTTCGACACCCGGGCGATCGCCGTGCGTCACGTATTCCATCAGTTTGGGGATGTGGAAGCGCTGCAACGTCTTCTCGATCGCTCGAGTAACCTCGAAGAAGGACTTATGCGAGCGTATGGTGAGGAGGACCCCATCGAACTTGGTCCTCGTCGTCTGTGGGGAGACTTCCATTGCTTTGTCTGTGCTTTTCATTGGTATGTACCTCTCCTTTCAGTTTCAATTTGGATAGCTCGGCAGCCGATGGCGTCACCGTCGGATATGCAACCTTTTGGGACATTCGCACCGGACTGGCTTAGGGTTGTTATTTCGCTTTCATCAACATACCGAGCGGCAGAAGCGGCCCGATCGGCATCAGATCGAAGGTCATCAGATTCGCTCGACCGAGCGGTAGTCCTTTAAGAAGCCTGTCCGCCTCGTCGACTGACTCCACACTCATCAGGAAGATCACGCCCACCTCTTTGTCCCGCAGCCAGAATTGCTCCATCTTGCCGTCGAGATAGAGTTGCAACGTCGCCGGGACTTCCTTCGGCAGGTACTGCTGTCTTTGTTCCGGCGAAAGAGGTTTCAACGTGCCGATCGCTATTACTTTCATGGTTTTCTCCAGTCGTTGAGTAGTCGCTTTGTGTGCGTCTCTCATCTCCGAAAACACACGGCCATAACTCAGCGAGACGCCGAAAGTGTTTCGTTTCTTGTTCTTGGGGATGTCATCCGTTATCCCGAGTGGCTTTTGGTTGGTGTGTTCTTCCACCAAATAGTGGCGTGATGGATGAGCTGACGGTCATATATGCAGCGTTTTGGGACATTCGGAACGCAGGGGTGTGCCCTGCGGCAGGAGAAATCAGGTGCCCACAATTGGCTTGATCGTGTTTCCCGCTTTCTCTCCGATGAACTTGGGTGTCACGAGTGTGTTCGAAACGGCAAACTGGAAGCTTGGGTCGGCGGCATACGAAGTCACGCTGCTCTCGGAGCACGGCGGCCCGGTTGCCACCTCGCTGGGATCTCAGATTCAAACTTCGTCGTTCAAACGCCGCAGGTTCGACACTCTGCTCATGGCGGGTGGCATTGCCATCCCGACGGCTACGCCGGGGTTGTTAAACTATCTTCGATCCGCTGTTCATCGATGCCGACGGATAGCTTCGATCTGTACCGGTGCGCTCATTCTCGCGGAGGCAGGATTACTCGACGGTCGACGAGCAACCACGCATTGGCAGTTCGCTAGAGCTATGCAGTTGCGCTATCCAAAGATCGCCGTCGAGGAAGATCGTATCTTTACGAACGACGGACGAATATGGACATCGGCCGGCATGAGTGCCGGCATCGATCTTGCGCTCGCCTTGGTGGAGAAGGACCTTGGCGCTGAGATTGCTCGTGCGGTCGCCAGAGCGCTGGTCGTTTATCACCGCCGCGCCGGCGGACAGTCGCAGTTCTCGACATTGTTAGACCTCGACGCAGCATCAGATCGCGTCCAGACCGCCCTCACTTACGCAAGAGAACATTTGAGCAAGCCGCTGAGTGTTCGTGATCTGGCGAAGGCGGCCTTCCTGAGCCCGCGGCAATTCAGCCGACTGTTTAAACAGGAAACGGGGCGGTCACCCGCGAAGGCAATCGAACGGCTGCGCTTGGAATCTGCGCGGCTGATGATGGAGGCCGGCCGCTTCTCGGCCGAGGAAATTGCCAGGAAGAACGGTTTTGGAAATCGCGAGCGGATGCGGCGTTCGTTCGTCCGGGCACTCGGACAGTCGCCACAGGCACTTCAACGCACAGTAAGCGCCTTGATCCAATAAGCGGTGCGGTGGTTCCTAGGGAGCAGCTAGACTTGGCAACCACCTTTCACCGGGTTGCCCAGAATTGCACCGGATTGCATCGGATTGTCACGTTGGTTGCTGAGTTTTGCGCTCTCGCCCAAGCACGCGGCGCTGATCGAGAACACGATTCACGTTCGAGGCGCCTGCATAAGAAGGCTGAAGGCGTTGGCGCCTTCCGCCTGAAACGGATTGGTGCAGTCTGGCTGAAGCTGAACCTTGGGCTCGCCGCAGATCGTCCCCGTGACATCTTCGGCGACCTTGGCACTCGGGCACTTGAAGTGCCAAACGTTCTTGCATCGACACGTCCGTGACATCTTTTGGGAAAGGCTCGAGGCTCGGATAGGGTTACAGGGCGTCTGGTTCTGTGACATCTCTGCACAAAATCCACGCCGAGCTGGTGCCGTGTGAAGGTGGCAGGCCTCTCCTTGTTCGTATGACATCTTTTGGGGATCACAAGAGTGAAAATCCGTGACATCTTTTTCGGTTCTGCGATCCGCATTTTGTGGCCGATAAGCCATCAGAGAGCTGGCGAGCGACCAGTGACATCTTTGCCGAGATTGGACGCTGGATTCTCGTTCCGATTCGAAGCCCAGCCCATGACAACTTTTCTGGTCCGAGGCCGACGAGGAATCGATCATCGTGCGACCCACCTGCCCCGGCGCTGTGACATCTTTTCGCAGGTTGGGTCGGTCGACGCGCTGCTGGAGGCTGATGTATCCGAGCCTGCACGGGCTCTCCATTTGGGCTGAAATCCATACGCCCGCCGTGAAATCTTTCACGCTGGATGCAGGCGGGAGAGTTGGGGGCGTCAGACATTCCGCGGAACCCGGTAGATTCGATTAGGGAGGAATGCTTATGGCTTTCGGGCGGAAACCACCTTCAAACGGTAGGGGAGACTATGCACCGCAGCCGTTTTTGCAGCGTTCTGATCGATTGCAACGTTGATGACCTGGACGAGGCCGCACGGTTTTGGAGCCGCGCCTTTGGCAAGGCAGTCAAACCATCCGATGACCTCAACTACCGCGAGTTGGCTACCGGCGATGATGAGCTGATCATCATGGTTCAAAAAGTTACCCATCCGAGCCGGGTTCACCTGGATATCGAAACCGATAACCTCGAGGCGGAGGTGGCTGGTGACGGGAGCGCCGACGCTGAGCAATCCCTCCGTTGCTGCGGTTCGACCTATAGCCTGCGCGTCGTCGACCTCGCGCAGAACGCGCAGGCAGCGCTCGTAGTATCTGCGTCCAGCAGGCGTGATCGACATCCTTCGCGTTGTGCGTCGAAGCAGCGGGACGCGTAGCTCGTCTTCAAGAGTCGTGATCTGGCGGCTGACTGCGGCAGGCGAGATGCGGAGCTGCTTCGCCCCTGCCGAGAAACTGCCGGCCTCAACGACGCGGACATACGTGGCCATCTTTTCGAGGAGATCCATACCTCACCAATGGATTCGTAACTTCAGCGCAAAAGTCTCCTACGGCCGACACCGCTACCGCAACCCAGGGGGACGCCGTTATGTACCTGTTCGACAACGACAACAACGCCCTCGGAAAGGAGCGAGCGATGGCAAAAACATTCGAAGGCAAGGTCGTCCTCGTCACGGGTGCTAACTCGGGAATCGGCGAGGCGATTGCGGTGGCGTTCCAGCAGGCGGGTGCAACGGTGTTCGGACTTGGACGGCGGCAGGAGGCGCTGGAGGCAGCGCGCGCTCGGCACCCCAACATTCGTTGGCTTCGCGCCGACGTCGCCAACTCGAAGGAGGTGCGCGCTGCCGTCGAGAGCGCCGTGCGTGAGGCGGGTCGGCTCGATGTGGTCGTCAACAACGCCGGCGTCTTTCAGTTCGCTCCTCTCGAACAGTCGACCGAAGAGATGGTCCGTCGTCAGTTCGAGGCCAACGTTTACGGCACGACCTTCGTCGCGCAGGCGGCGCTGCCGGCGTTGCGCGCGAGCCGCGGAACAATCATCAACATCAGTAGCGCTGCTGGGCACAAGCCCGTTCCGGGCGGCGCACACTACGGTGCGACCAAAGCGGCCGTGGAGTCGCTGACGCGTTCGTGGGCACTCGAGCTGGCGCCATACGGGATCCGGGTCAACGCGATCGCGCCGGGGCCTGTCGACACACCCGGCTTCGAGAAGTCGGAGATTCCGCCGGCGGAGTTACCTGCCGTGAAGGAGGCGTTCCGCAAACAGGTGCCGCTCGGGCGCATGGGCAGCAGCGAGGAGGTCGCGCGCTGGGTAGTCGCGATCGCCGACCCGAGCACGACGTGGGTGACGGGCCAGGTCCTCTCGGTCGACGGTGGAATGAGCCTCACGTGAGGTTGTCGGCTTGGCACTCGAGGGTCAGAGCGCTGCTCTCGTAAAGAAGATGAAACCGGCTTCGGTAAGGAACAGGTTGACGCGCGGTCCAACGAGCGCGCCAACGTGAACATCACCCCGACGATGGGCGCCGCCTGTCCCAGCGCCGTGGCTGAGCAAGAGGGATCCTCGATCCCGTCTGAAGCAACCCGGCCATCGAGCACGAAGACCGGGGGTCCGTCATCCCCTCGCCCAGGCGGACAACGCCTCGCGGCCATCGCTCACCCAGGGACTGCCGTGCGCCATGAGCAAGTGGTCCCACGGCTGATTCGCAAGCTTTAGATAGGCAGCCTTAAGCCCGCGCTTCACGCCTGGGGCATCGCCAGGGTCGTCCACCAGGAGCGGGTCAGAAACGAACGTGAGCGGTCCGTTGCCACGGCGAACCACCCCGTCGGCCACGGCTGCGGCACGAGCCCGCGGAATCACGACCGCCGATTCGTCCGGGCAGAGAACTCCGATCTCAACAGCGCGAATGCCGCTGGGCAGCGTGTCGCCGTGATCGAAGGGCCGTGCCTTCAGCGCTGGGGCGAGGTGGAGGAGTCCTTTCCGGTTCGCCCAGACCGTGCACCGGAATGCGGCGACCAGTTTCGCGCTGTGCCGCGAGTGCAGTCGGTTCGTGAGGATGATGTGCTCGGGCGGACCGTGCTTCTTGAGCCACGCCATCCCCCCTGGAGCCGGCAACAGCGGATCCAGTAGGACGCGCCCTAAGGACCAGTAATAGGAATGGACCCTTATGCCGATTTCGGGGTGAACCGCGGTCCAGTGGAAGATACCCGGGGCAATCTCCTTCGGGTTCCCATTTTAAGAGTTCCTCGCGGTAAAGGTTCCGCATGGCGTGCGCACCCGATTGTCACGGTGGTTGCTGAACGACCCTGGCAAGTGATGGACGTCGCGGTTCCCGACGGCACAGCTAGTCAAGCTGCCGCCGCCGACCTGCACGGACTGGACAACTCGAATTTGGCCTCAATCAGTCCTTGATGAACGCAAGCAGGTCGGCGTTGATCGTGTCCGCTTGGGTGGTGGGCATGCCGTGCGGGAAGCCCTTGTAGGTCTTCAACTTCCCGTTCTTCAGTAGCTTCGCTGACAACGGCCCGGCATCGGCGTAGGGAACGATCTGATCGTCGTCCCCATGCATTACCAGCACGGGCACCGTGATCTTCTTGAGATCGTCTGTGAAATCGGTCTGTGAGAACGCAACGATGCCATCATAGTGTGCCTTCGCGCCGCCCATCATGCCCTGACGCCACCAGTTCTGGATGATCGCCTCTGAGGCTTTCACGCCCGGTCGGTTGAAGCCATAGAAAGGCCCCGCCGGCAGGTCGCGATAGAATTGCGAGCGATTAGCCGCGAGCTGCGCTTGCAATCCGTCGAACACTTCCTTGGGGAGGCCGCCGGGATTGGCCGCTGTCTTCACCATTAGCGGCGGCACCGCACTGATGAGCGCCGCCTTGGCCACCCGGCTTTCGCCATGCCGTCC
>DAIQBK010000037.1:5757-27673 GCA_036781205.1 Myxococcaceae bacterium | reverse complement strand
GCTCGTCCGGATCTGTGGAGGGGGTTATGGGCAACCATGATTCCTACTCCGACTCTTCGCGTGTGCCTTCCGCAGAATTTTGCGCGCGAGGTTCTCATTGATCTCGGAGTGGCGCGGAACGTATTCCATCCTCTCCCCGTCGGTCCACACGTCGTGGTTGGCTCCGTGCCTCAGGAAAACCCACCCGAGCTTCCTGAGTTGGTTTTCCAGCTCGCGGCGTTTCACTAACTCCAATCGTACACAAATATGTGTACGAGATCAACAACGTTCGGTCTTAGGGGTAAGTCAGGTACGCTTTCAACCGCTCTCGCCAAGCCAAAGTCCAGCACTTTGACCTGGCCATTGTCGCTTACAAGTACATTGTCTGGCTTGAAGTCAAGATGTACCACGCCCGCCGCGTGCGCGGCAGCGAGGCCTCGGCCCGCCTAGATAAAAACATCGAGGACCACTGCGTACGGATGTTGCTTTTGTTCGAGCCATTGCGAGAGCGTCCGACCAGAAATGTATTCCATCGCAATTAATACTTGGTCTTCGAAGGTGCCGGCGTCGTGCAGTGCAATCACGTTGGGTGCGAAAGCCGCGCCAGCGCCTGCGCTTCCCTTAGCAGCCGCGACCGCGCTTCGATTCTGCTCGGGTTCTCCCTCGCGCTCGGCCGGAGGAGCTTCAAGGCGACCTTACGGTTCAGTTCTGGATCATAAGCCAGGTACACCAGACCCATTCCTCCGCCCGCGACGAGCTCCAGCAGGCATAGCGCCCCAAGATCGTCCCGCGTTCCAGGGAGCCGGGGTCGGAAGAATCCGTCTCGCTCAGCGCTTCTGCTGCCGCCGGCTGCGTCGGCGCTGCTCCTTCAGTCATTCGCCACGTTTGTCCCGTCGCCGATTTCAACGATGGAACACCGATTCCTCCAGTTATGGCGAGCACCACAAAGAGCCAATACTTCCAGTACTGGTGCGTTAACCGAGACCAACCGAATTCCATCTTCGCTGCCAAGGTCAATCTCCCGTCGCGGCTGGACCCAAGATGGCACATCGGGAGTCTCCTGTGCTGCTCGAATGTAACCATCCAGCCTTACGCGTATTGCATGCGAGCGTCGGTGAGCGGGTGGTCGCTTCCGGTGGAACTAATTTAGCCAGAGGGTCCCCAGTTGTGCGGCAGCAGCTCGTCGATCCGAGAGATCGGGTGAGTCTGAACTCGCATCAACACATCCGCGATGTACGCGACCGGATTGATACCGTTCGCCTCGCAGGTTGCGACCAGTGAGTACAGGCCAGCGATGTTACCAATCACACAGTCCCTGTTTCAAAATCCGTCAGTTAAACGCGCGAGAGTGACCGGCTTTCTCGTAGCCGTTCGAGCAGCGGAGAAACAGGCGAACTACTGGGTTTGGCAATCAGCCCCTATTGCGCGGCGGAGTAGTCGCTGCGAGATACGAGAAGTATCCACTCAGCAGCAAGCAGGCCCGATTTGCGCGCTCGCGCACCACCGGTGGGGGTACTTCCATGATCGATGCGACTTCGTCGAGCGGAAGCTCCTCGACAATCCGCAACAGGAAAGCGACGCGATCTTCGGCCCGGAGACCTGCGAGTCGTTCGCGGATGCGCTCGGGCAGGTCCCTGCGGTGAACCAATCCATCGATCTCCGCGCACGCAGTTAACGGTGACACCAGCTTGCCATCCGCGAATCCGGGAAGAAATCGCTCGAGCGAGGCAGACGCCGGCGGAGCCTTGAATCGCAGCCGCTTGACTGCCTCGCTGACAAGGAATCGACACACGAAAGTCCGAAACGACTGCCGAGCTGGGATCCAGCTCAGCTCTTCTCTTGCCCGCTGAAACGCATTTCGCGTCAGCTCGAGCGCTTCGCCGTCGGTCGAGCACAGGTTGCGCGCAATCGCATACACTTGTTCCGAATACATCGAGCCCAAGAGCACGAAAGCGTCATCGCGGCCTGCCAGGGCTTGACGCAAGAATACCCGTTCAAGCGTGAGGTCGATTCCAGCCGGATAGGTTGCCATGTCCCGAGGATGATGCATCCTCTACGCCACTCTTATCGGACCCGTCTCTGCACTCGGGAAAGCGCAGCGCTGATTGCTCCAAGCCGCCCGGTTTACCGACATACTGGCGGAAGCCGAGGGCCGGGCTTGTATGCCCATCCGGCATTCGCCACTCGCGGTCCGTCGACGCACGCTCGGATTGCCGCTGGCACGCAGGGTGCAGCCGGAGGTCCAGGTGTGTACGACAATTATCTCGAAGAACGCCTCGGCCCTACGCCCGTGCTCGGCAACCGCGTCTCGGCCAACCGTGTCATCCGCCGAGATCACGACTGGTGGGACGCGCGATGAACGGCGCAGGCGATGCCCGACGGCTCTATTTGCTTCCTTTTGACGATCGCAGGACGTTCTCGATCAAGGCGCTTGGGTGGAACGGGGTGCCCAGCGCCGAGCAAAGCGCGCAGATCGCTGCCGCCAAGCAGGTGTTCTACGAAGGTTTCAGGGCCGCTGTTGCCACCGGCTTGCCGAAGCAGAAAGCCGGGCTCCTCATCGACGAGCGGTTCGGCACAGCAATCCTGCGCGATGCGCTGGCCCGAGGCTACACCGTGGTCTATTCCGTCGAGAGAAGCGGGCAAGGCGAATTTGATTTCGAGAATGGCAAAGAGTTCGCTCGGAAGATCGAGACCCTCCAACCTACGTTCTGCAGGGTGCTCGTGCGCTACAACCCTCGTGGCGAGCGTGCGCTGAACCAACGGCAGGTGGAGCGCTTGAGTCGCCTCTCGCGCTACCTGCACGAGAAGAGCCGAAGCAAGTTCATGGTCGAGCTGCTGGTTCCTCCGGAAAAGTTCCAGCTCGAGCAGCTACAAGGAAGCACCAAAGCCTATGAACTGTGGCTTCGTCCGCGGCTGATGGTGGATGCGATCGAGCGACTCCAGGACGCCGGCGTCGAGCCCGACGTCTGGAACATTGAAGGGCTGGACCAGCCCGCGGACTATCAGAAAATTGTGGCTGCCGCCCGCCGGCATGGACGCACGAATGTCGCCTGCATCGTCGTCGCAGTGCGCGAAGACGAGAGTACGGTTACCAAGTGGCTGACCGTAGCCGCGCGAGTGCCTGGATTCATCGGCTTCGCCGTCGGCCACACGGATTTCTCCGAGGCGCTTCTCTCCTGGCGGGACAAGACCATGACGCGCGAAGAGGCGGTGGCCTGGATCGCCGCCCGGTACCGTCAATTCGTGAGCATGTTCGAGCGAGCCGAGGCGCTCGCAGTCTGACGATGGAGGTGGGTGAGAAGCACCCGATTTGAATCGCCTGTCGGAATGTCCTACAAGCCTCCGGCCGGTGGAGCCGAATCCGGCAATAGGCAAGGAATTAAAGTCCGCGCGCATTGAGCCCGGCGTCCGTTCAGGAAGCGGCCCGATTCTTGCGAGTCCTGGGGGAATGCCCTCCCTCTCTCAACAGCAGTGGTACCGCGCGATGGACGCGACCGCCTACGCCAGCGCGATGCGCGCCACCCTCGTATGGGTCGTCTTGTTGGTTGTTTTCGTCCTCGCCGCACTTGCAGTGGCGGGCTATCCGAGCTGGCGGATTCTGGCACTCGCGGCCACCCTTGCCACCTGCGTCGCATGGCGCTTTGTGAGGTTGGGAGGGCAGGGACCCACCGCGTTGAGCGACACATTAACGGTCGTGCCTCGCTTTTTGATGATCCTCTTAGGGCAAGCGCTCACCGGCGGGATTCTCAGTCCGTTGCTGGGCACGATCCTCCTTCCGTTCGCCGACCTCGTGGTTCGCAGCGGCTGGTCGCGGATGGCGAAGGCGATGACCGCGCTCGTCGTGGCCGGACTGTTCGCGATGGCGGTGCTGCCAGCGTCTTGGTTTGGGCCGCAGGTGCCAAACCCGGCGTACTGGATGATCCTCCTTGCTACTCTTGCCACCGGGGTCGCCGCCAACACGCGTTACGTGCTGACCCTCACCTGCACGATTGTCGAGTGCGCCTACGAGGCCAAGCTGGCGCGCGAAGCGATGGTCCAACGCGCCGACGCCCGCGCGCGTGACATGGAGCAGCTCGCGGCGAAGCTGTTGCACGAGCTGAAGAATCCGCTCGCCGCAATCAAAGGGTTGGTCCAACTCTCAGCGCGTGCAGCCTGCGACCCGGATTCTCGCGAGCAGCTCTACGTCGTCGTGTCCGAGGTGGGTCGGATGGAGGGAATCCTCAAGGAGTACCTCTCATTCTCCCGGCCACTGGACGCGTTGCGGCCGCAGCGCCTTTCGCTGGGCTCGCTGGCCGACGAAGTGCTGTCCGCGATGGACGCCCGCGCCGCGAGCGGGGGCGTGGTACTACGGCGGCGGGGCGAGGCCAACGTCGAAGCCGATCCGAGAAGGCTCAAGGAGGCGCTGTTCAACCTGGTCGGCAACGCGCTCGACGCCACTTCAAAAGGAGGAGCTGTCGAAATCCAGATCGAGGAAGCAGAAGGAACGGCGCGGATCGCGGTGCGGGACTCGGGGCGCGGCATGCCGGCAGAGGTGCTCGAGCGGCTCGGCACGCCCTTCTTCACCACCCGCGACCAAGGGACGGGCGTCGGCGTGGCCATCGCCCGGGCTGCGTTCACACAGCATCGAGGCTCGCTGCTCTATACGAGCGCCCCCGGTCGAGGTACCACCGCGCTGGGCATCCTCCCGCTGACCCATTCGGACAGGAGCAGTGATGGCGCGAGTGCTGCTGGTTGACGACGAGCCAACGCTGCTCTTCACCTTGAGTCAGCTGCTCAAATCGCGCGGGCTCGAGGCGGTGCTGGCGCGCTCTGGAAAGGAAGCTCTGGAGAAGCTCGAGGGCGTGGATACGGTGATGACCGACTATTTCATGCCCGAAATGGACGGAGTGCAGCTTTTGCAGGCGATCCGAGAGCGCGACGAGTCGCTGCCGGTGATCATGCTCACGGCGCATGGCTCCGAGCGCGTTGCCGTTCGAGCGATGAAGAGCGGCGCCTACGAATATGTCACCAAGCCGTTTGACATCGACGAAGTCTCGCTGGTGCTCGATCGCGCGCTCGAAGCGCGGGCGCTGCGGATTCAGAACCGCCGCCTCTCTGCCGAAAAAGCGCTCGGGCGCACCATCGTTGGAGAATCGCCGGCGATGCGGCGGCTACTCGACGCGGTGAGCCGGGTCGCGCCCAAGGACATCACCGTCCTGATTCGCGGGGACACGGGAACGGGCAAGGAGCTGATCGCCTCGCTCATCCATGCGGAGAGCCGCCGCGCGGCTGGACCGCTGGTGCGCTTCAACTGCGCCGCAATCCCGGGTGAGCTGGCCGAGGCGGAGCTGTTCGGCCACGCGCGAGGCGCGTTTACCGGCGCGACGCACGCCCGTCCAGGCTTCTTCGCCGAGGCGAACCGGGGCACGCTCGTGCTGGACGAAGTGGGCGAGCTGTCCGCGCCGGTGCAGGCGAAGCTGCTTCGCGCGCTGCAGGAAGGAGAGATCCAGCCGGTGGGCGCGGGCCGGGTGGAAAAAGTCGACGTGCGGATTGTCGCGTGCACCAATCGGGATCTGGCAGCAGAGGCAAAGGCGCACCGCTTCCGAGAGGATCTGTATTACCGGATTGCGGTGCTGGAGCTGGTGGTTCCGCCACTGGGCGAGCACCGGGACGACATCCCCCGTCTTTCGGCGGAGTTCGCGAGCCGCTATGCGGACCGGTTCGGAATGGAGGGCGTGCACCTGTCGCCAGAACTGGTCGACGCGCTGTGCCGAGCGGACTGGCCGGGGAACGTTCGCCAGCTCGAGAATACCGTCGCGCGAATGATCGCGCTTCACGGCGGCACCCGGGAGATCGGGTTGGAGGCGCTTACCGGCGCTCCTTCCCATCCCTCCGAGCCGGCAGTGGACATGGCCGCGGGCGAGACGCTGAGCTTGCGCGAGCAGGTCGACGCGCTCGAGCGAAGCATCATCGCGCGCACTCTCGCGGCTGTTTCCGGAAATCAATCGGAAGCCGCCCGCCGGCTGGGGCTCAGCCGCAGTTCCTTGATCGACCGGTTGAAGAAATATGGATTCGCCGGGGGCGATGTGCAGTCCTGATGATCAGCCTTCCGCTACTGCTCGTGCGCCGACACCGCGCATACCGCCATGCCTGGCGCGAGGCGCGCCAGATCCGAGACGATCACCTTCTCCCCTGCTCTCACGCCTTGGGTGATGATCAGCCAAGCTCCGATCTGCTCGCCTGTGGCCACCGAGCGGATTTGGAGCTTCCCATCGGCGCCGACGACCACCTGCTTGCGGATGTAGCCTGCGACCTGAGCCTTGACCTCCGCGTTCACGAAGCCGTCGAGCGTGCCAATCCACTCGCGATAGAGGGGCACGTCCCGCTGCACCACTTTGACGATCCGCACCCTTGGAATGCACACCACCGGAGTCGCTGCAGTCTTGTGGCAAGCGGCAATCACCAACATCGAGCCGAGGAAGACCAGCGCGCGATGTTGCACGCCGACTCGTGATCCGGTTGAGCGCGTCATCAGTAGCCGCCATTGCACTCACTGGGCCAACGGCCAACCCGCGCTCTGACCGCATTTCGCGGGGCGCCGGGCCACCGACCTGCCGGAACTCAGACCAACCGGTGTCCGCGATTCCGGCAAGTCCTCAAAAACAAGAGGGCCCGACTCTCGACCGAGCCGGGCCCTCAGGGCGAAGTCGATGCGACGCTACGAATCTATCCCTTCCCGCCGAAGAGATCGAAACGTCCCATGACTCCTGCGTTGAAGAAGAGGTTGACCTGTGGATTCGAAATATTTGAGAACGACGTCTCCTGAGCCAGCTCTCGGGTGAGGAAGACGGTGCCGGTCCCTCCAACGAATGGGGCAACGGTCAAACCGTTGGCCACTGGGAAATCAACACCGACTTGCAAGCGTACGAAGTCAATGCCGTGCATGACATCGGCGCCCGCCGCTCCTTTTCTGACAAAATAGCCCCGCCAACCCGCACCGAGTCCAATCCAGGGATCAATGCTTTCGCCTGGCAGGAAGTGATAATTCCCCTGGACCCCAGCGGTGGTGGTCCAGTTGTTTTCCGCATTTCCGGCACGGTCGCCATTCGAGAGCCACGCCCCTGTCGCGTAGACTCCTACCAGCCAATTCGGATCGATCCTCCAGCCGAAGTCGGCCTCGATCGAAACCCCTCCACTGCCGCTGTCGGTCAGCGAAGGCGTATTGTCACCCACGTTGCCGAAGCCCTGCGCGTAACCAAACCCTAAAGCAAACTCAAACGCATTGTAGAGCGCGGGTTTCTCCTGAGGCGAGTAGCCCGCTGTGGAAGTTGCGTCTTGATCGGCGAACGCCGAAAAACCAATCATTAGCAACGCTCCGACCAGGCCGTGAACCATACATTTACTTGACGACAAACGAACGCTCATTGTTTTCATGATTTCTCCTTTAACTGTTTGGTTTGAAAGCACCCGCCACGAGTGCATCCTGAGCACCGTGGCTCAAACCCCGGCCTGCAACTCCCGCGCCACCGGGTGTTCAAAGGGAAATCCATTGATCAGATCTCAAAATCTTGTCTCGAAATCCGTCAGTTGAATCCGTCTGACCGGTGACGACCCGTCAGATCTGTTCGCGCTGAAATCGCTGCAAAGTCCGCTGGCCACGGCGCCGGGCCGCCTTGCTTGGGTCGCGCACTGTAGCCCGTGCCGACAGGCTTCTCAGGCTCAGCTTCCCAGCTCAGAGCGCAGAAAGGCGCCGGGCGGCTCGGCACGGATCGTGAAAGTCGCGCCGGGAATGGATCGTTTCTTTGCCACCTCGATCGGCTTGGCGATCGCGCTCGCGATCATTTGCCGCTTACTCACAAGGATACCTCGACCATGAAGCTGCGCGTTCTTGTTGTAGTTACCTTGATCCTACTGATCTTGGGTTGCCACAAAGGCGACCCACGCCGCCTGCCCCCTCCCACCGTGCAGGTCAGTGAAGTGGTTCAGCAGGATGTTCCGATCTACCGGGAATGGGTGGGTACCCTGGAGGGATTCGTCAACGCGGAGATCAGACCTCAGGTCACCGGGTACATCAAAAAACAAGCATACAAAGAGGGAAGCTTCGTCCACGAGGGAGAGCTGCTCTACCTGATCGATTCTCGCAACTACAAGGATCTGTCCGACCAGACCAGGGCCACCCTGGAGCGGCACATCGCGACGCTCGAAAACGCGCGGATCAATTTCCAACGCGACAAAGAGTTGATCGCGGCACAGGCCATTACTCGCCAACAGTATGACAATGACGTCGCGGCGCTGCGGGAAGCAGCTGCGAGCGTTGAAACGTCTCGGGCCGCCCTGAAGCAGGCCCAGCTCTACCACAGCTGGACCCAGGTCGTTTCGCCGATCGCGGGCATCGCAGGCATCACCCAGGTCCAGGTCGGCGATCTCGTCAGCACCTCAACCCTGATGACCACGGTGTCGCAAGTTGATCCGATCAAGGCACGATTCAATATCAGCGAGGTCGAGTACCTCCGTTCGATCCAGGGCAACCACTGGGTAGAGGGCGGGGAATCCCCCGAACACAACCTCGAGCTCATTCTCGCGGACGGCTCTGTCTATCCGCGCCGCGGGGTCGTGATTGTGGTGAATCGTCAGATCGATTCCCGGACCGGGACGATCGCGATGCAGGGCTTATTTCCGAATCCTGGAAACAGCCTGCGCCCCGGCCAGTACGCCAGGGTCCGCACCGCGATCATGACACAACGGAACGCTCTTCTGGTGCCCCAGCGCGCGGTCAACGAGGTCCAGGGCGCCTACCAAGTCGCAGTCGTCGGGTCGGATGGCAAGGTCGATTTTCGCACGATCAAGATCGGGGAACAGGTTGGAACGATGTGGATCGTCGAGAACGGGGTGAGCGCCGGAGAAAAGGCGATCGTATCGGATCTGGTACGCCTCAAGCCCGGCATGCTGGTGAATGCAGTGCCCGCCTCCCACAGCGCTACCGCATCGGCGGCGTCATCGTCAGGCGGTTCATCTTCTGGAGGGCAGTGAGCCATGTCCCGCTTCTTTGTCGGCAGGCCGATCGTGGCGATGGTGATTGCGATTCTGATGGTGATCGTCGGCGGGGTCGCGATGTTTGCCCTCCCGATCGCGCAGTACCCGAACATCGTGCCTCCGCAAATCCAGGTGCAGTCGACCTACACCGGAGCGGATGCGATCTCGGTTGAGCAGTCGGTCGCCACTCCGATCGAGCAGCAGATGTCGAGTGTCGCAAACATGTTGTACATGCAGTCCACCAATGCCAACGACGGTTCCTTCAATCTCACCGTGACCTTCGACGTCGAGAGCAACATCGACATCGACCAGGTGAACACACAGAACAAGGCGGCCGTGGCCCAGGCGCTCCTACCGCCCGACGTGATCAATTACGGGCTGACCTACCGGCAGTCCACCGGGCTTCCACTGCTGGTCTTCTCGCTCTACTCGCCGAACAACACTTACGACCCGCTGTTTCTCGGAAACTACGCCACGATTAATATCAATGACGGGCTCTACCGCGTGCCAGGCGTGGGCCAAATTCAAAATTTCGGGACCTATGACTATGCGATGCGGATCTGGGTCAGGCCGGACAAGCTCGCTCAGCTCGGTTTCACCGTTTCCGATCTTGCCGCGGCAATCCAAGCGCAAAACAACGTCAATCCTTCCGGCCGACTTGGGGCGCCGCCGGGCCCCTCGGACCAACAGTTCACCTATACCGTCCGAGCTCAGGGGAAGCTGATCCAGGCCGAGGAGTTCGGCGACGTGGTGCTGCGTCTCAATCCGGATGGGTCCACGGTGCGGCTAAAAGACGTTGCCCGGATCGAGCTCGGATCGCTCAACTACACCCAGATCGCCCGTTACAGCGGAAAGCCGGCGAACATCATCGCGGTTTTCCAGACGCCGGGCTCGAACGCCCTCGCTGTCGCCCAAGGGGTCAAGGCAGCGATGGCGGAGCTGAAGACGCGGTTTCCGAGCGACGTTGACTATGCAGTTTCGCTGGATACGACGCTCCCGGTCACGGAGGGAATCCGCGAGATCGTGATCACCCTTCTGGAGACCACCTTGCTGGTGGTCTTCGTTGTCTTTATCTTCTTGCAGAGCTGGCGCGCGACGCTGATTCCCTTGATCGCGGTCCCGGTTTCGCTGATCGGGACGTTCATGGTGTTTCCGGCGCTCGGGTTCACGATCAACACCCTCTCGTTGTTCGGCCTGGTGCTCGCCATCGGCCTGGTGGTCGACGACGCAATCGTGGTGGTGGAAGCGGTCGAACGTCACATCGAGGAGGGCGAGTCGCCAAAAGACGCGACCCTTGCGGCGATGAAGGAAGTCACCGCGCCGGTGGTCAGCGTGGCGGTGATCCTCGCGTCGGTGTTCATTCCGATGGGTTTCATGAGTGGGATCAGCGGCCGGCTGAACAAGCAATTCGCGCTCACCATCGCGGTCTCGGTTCTGTTTTCAGCATTCAACGCGCTCACGCTGTCTCCCGCGCTCTCGGCATTGATGCTGCGTCCGCGTACCGAGTCAAAAGGGCTCTTGACCCGCCTCTTCGGCGGCTTCAACCGCCTGTTCGACCGAGTGCGAGACCGATACGTCGGAATCTCGGGATCGTTGATCCGCAAGTCAGTGATTGGCCTCACCATTCTCGGCGGCTTCTTCGTGGTGTCAGCGTTTATGGGTCAGCGGGTCCCTTCCGGTTTCTTGACCGATGAGGATCAGGGCTTCTTGTTCTTGAATGTGCAGCTTCCGGATGGCGCTTCGTTGGTGCGGACCGACGAGGTGTGCCGGAAGGTGGATGCCATCCTCGCCGCGACGCCGGAGGTTGAATCGTTCAACACCATCGCCGGCTACTCGGTCCTGACCTACAGCTCGGCGACCTACAACGGCTTCTACTTCGTCAGCCTCAAAGACTGGGCGGAGCGAAAGGGCGGGGAACATACCGCGGAGGCGGTGATGAATCGCCTCAACCGGGAGTTCGCCACGAAAGTCGACGAGGGCATCGTCTTCGCCTTCACGCCTCCGCCGATTGTCGGCCTCGGCTATTCCAGTGGTTTCTCGGGCTGGGTCCAAGACCGCAGTGGCGGCGACGTTGCATTCCTTGACGCGAATCTGCAGAAGTTCATGGCGGCTGCGCGCAAGCGGCCCGAGATCGGGACGATCAACACGGTGTTCCGGCCCGCGGTGCCTCAGGTCTACGCCGTGGTCGACCGCGACAAGGTCCTCAAGCAGGGCGTCAGCTTGAGCAGCGTCTACCAAACGATGCAGGCGTACCTCGGTGGCCTGTACATCAACCAATTCAACCGGTTCGGCCGCCAATGGCGGGTCTACTTGCAGGCGGAGGGCGATTGGCGCGTAACCGCGAATGACCTGGCCGGATACCATGTCCGAAACGTCAATGGCGACATGCTCCCGCTCTCCTCTTTCGCGACCACCCGGCGAGTTTACGGCCCGGAGTACACCAACCGCTTCAATCTCTATCGCGCTGCGCAGGTGATCGGCAGCGCGGCGCCTGGCCACAGCTCTGACCAGGCACTGAACGCGATCGAGCAGGTCGCCAAAGAGGTGTTACCGCGCGGGATGGGCTTCGCCTGGGCGGACCTCTCGTACCAGCAGCGCAAGGCCGCGGGTACCGGCACCGTCGTCTTCGTCCTCTCGATTGTATGCGTCTTCCTCATTCTCGCCGCGCTTTACGAGAGCTGGTCGCTGCCGTTTAGCGTCCTTCTCTCGGTGCCGATCGCGGTGGTCGGCGCCCTGGCCGGCCTGCTCTTGCGCAAGTTTGAGTTCAACGTCTACGGCCAGATCGGATTGGTGATGCTGGTCGGTCTTGCCGCAAAGAACGCGATTCTGATCGTCGAATTTGCGAAGGGGGAATTCGAAAAAGGCCGACCGTTGGTGGAGTCCGCGCTGGAGGGCGCGAAGCTACGGTTTCGTCCGGTCTTGATGACCTCGCTTGCCTTCATCTTCGGTCTGCTGCCGCTTTGGGGCGCCTCGGGCGCCGGCGGTGTGGCCAGGCGACAGATGGGAACCGCGGTCATCTGCGGCACGGTGACAGCAACCGGGATCGCGATCTTCATCATCCCGATGCTGTATGTGATCGTCGAACGCCTGAGCGGAGCAGAGAAGCAGCGCGAGGGGCAACCGGCTTCAGCGCCGGATGGGCAGGGCAAAGCGGTTGCGCCAGCAGGTCCACACTGACGGAACTAACGGGATGAGCGCAAAAACTCTTAGGCTGACTTGGATTGCCGCCGCGATGCTGGCTGCGTCGCCGGCGATGGGCCTGCAACCGCTCGAAGCGCTCATCGCTGCCGCCCGCGAGCAGAATCCGGACGCGCAACGAGCCCGTGCAAACCTCGCGGAGCAGAACGCCCAAGCCGACGTCTCACCGGGCAGGCACTTCCCGGGGTATCGGTCCAGGCAAGCTACCTGCGCTGGAGCAGGCATTGGTCGCTACGCGGACCTCGCGGTCGCCAGCGATTCAGATCTCTTCGATCCTATCTGGGCACACGCGGTCCCGATCACGGATTTCGCGCAACAAGAGCCCGACGAAGACCAACCGCCGAGCCGGCGCATGGCGAGTTTTCATTTTACCGTAACAAACCAAGGCGAGGTCCAAACCGGTGTAGCTTTGAGAACTAGAGAAAGGAATGCAGATTAGCCAGCTCACAGGGAACCTGTCGGATCCTCAACGACCTCTCGAATGGCGACTTGCGAGTCCCAGACCGCAGCCAACTTCTCCTGGGACAGCGCCGCCTTGACCGTAGCGTCAAATTTTGCGGCGGCCGCTGCGAAATCTCGCTCCTTCAGTGCCGCGAGGAAGTGATCGGCAGTCGCGTCGCTATCCTTCGATGGCAACTTGGCGATCTCATCAGGTGGAGCTGTGCGACGTGTCGTCGCCCGGCGGTCCGTTCTTGAACCCCTCGAGCCTTCGATAGAGGACGTACGAGTAGATGGCCGGAATCCCCCCCGCGACGGCGACTGCCGCCAGCAGAGGCATGACGCCGCCGCCGAGGAGACCGGACACCAGGAGACCGATGCCAGCGAGGACGAACAGCTTGCCTCCAAGGCGATGCGTCCGGAGCCAGACCTCGTCGCTGGCGAGTGTCCACGGCGTCCGGATTCCCACGAAAAAGTTCTTGGTGAACTTCCCCATGAAGTTACCGATGACGATGAAGAGCAGACCGGTTCCCGCTTGAATCGCGCGATTGATCGGCACCGGGGCGCCGATGCCCGCGAGCAACGCCAGCATCGTCACCATGAACAAGAAGGCGAGGAGCGTCGCCTGAAGGATCTCGAAGACGTTCTGGAAACGCTCTACCCGGTAACCGCGCGGCGAGATTCGCGGGATGATCATCAAGAGCAAGTACAGGCCGACCATCGTGAGCGGCAGAATGAAGGGACCCCACGGCTTCGCCGTGAAGCCGTTCGCCTCGCCTCTCGCGTTCCAGTGGGTGGGAACTGATTCGGGGAGTCGGTTGTAGAGCGCGGCGGTGATGACGAATGAGCCAATCACCAGTCCCAGGCTCAAGAGGTTGGTGCGAGTGATTCTCATCGGTCCTCTCCCTTCCGCTTCTGGACCCGGAACAGATCGAGAAGCAGTGCAGCTACGTCCTCGAACACGGTGGTGTTGAGGGAATAAACGATCTGCTGTCCCCGCCGTTCGCATCGCACGAGATCGGCGGCCTTGAGGACATTGAAGTGGTGCGACAGCGACCCTTTGGTGATCTCGAACGCCTCCGCGAGCTCACCGGCAGTTTTCGACCCGCTCTGCAGGAGGCTGAGCACCTTGCGGCGGGTGGGATCCGAGATCGCTTTGAACACTTCCTGGGTTCGCATGGCATCTTGATAGTTTGATTGTCATCAAAATAAGGACCACGGCCAGTCTTGTCAAGGAGAGTCTGGAACGCAGGTAAGACTCACCCGCCGACGGACGGCTCTATCTGGTCTCTCAAGAGAGGCCTCTTTCCCAGTCCACCCAGGTCTTCGTTAGCGATGACGGTGGGGCCACCTTCGCGCTCGCGAACGACGGATTGACCGATAACTGGACAACCGCGCTGGTAGCAGACCCGAGCTTGCCCTGTCACGCATTTGCCGGCACGCGCGATGCGGTGTTCGAAACGACAACTGCAGGGGGTGACTGCAGGACGAGTAAGCGGGGACGGTTACGCTGGGTGCTAGGGCTCCTGCAGAGCCCGGTGCAAGAGCTGAACGCAGATCGCTCCCTCGCCCACGGCCGCAGCCACCCGCTTGACGTTGGCCGATCGCGCGTCGCCGACGCAGAATACGCCAGGGATGCTGGCCTCCAACATGTACGGCCGGCGCGCCAGCGGCCAGCGGGCGCCCAGCAGCTCGTCGGGGAGCAGGTCCGCGCCCGTCTTCACGAAGTTCTTGTCGTCCACCACCACGCATTGATTCAACCACGAGGTGTTCGGATCGGCGCCGGTCATCAGGAACACGTTGCTCATCGCGCGCGTCTCCCGCTCGCCGGTGTCGAGGTGGCGCCACCCGACGCGCTCCAGGCGCCTCTCGCCATCCAGCGACTCGATCTGGCTGCGAGTGCGCAGAACCACGTTGGGGCTCCCTTCGATGCGCTGGATGAGATAGCGGGACATGCTCTCGGCCAGCCCGCGCCCGCGCACCAGCATGTTCACGCGCGCGGCGATCTGCGACAGGAAGACGGCCGCCTGCCCCGCCGAGTTCCCGCCGCCGACGACTGCGATCTCCTGGCCCTCGCAGAGCTGCCCCTCGAGGTAGGTAGCGCTGTAGTAGACGCCGACGCCCTCGAAGCGCGCCAGCGACGGCAAGTCCAGCCTCCGATACTTCACCCCGCTGGCGATGACGATGGTCCGGGTCCGGACCACCTCGCCGTCGGACAAATAGATGTGGTACGGGCGGCTGTCGCAGTCGAGGCGGACGGCTGTGCGGCCGATGGCCACCTCGGCTCCGAACTTCTCGGCTTGGATGAGAGCGCGGCCGGCCAGCGCCCCGCCGGAGATTCCGGTGGGGAACCCCAAATAGTTCTCGATCCGCGAGCTGGTACCGGCCTGGCCGCCGGGCGCCGTGCTCTCCAGCACCAGAACGTCCAGACCCTCCGACGCGCCGTAGACCGCGGCCGCCAGCCCCGCGGGCCCGCCGCCGACGATCACCACTTCTCTGACCTCCTTCGGGTCGAGCTGCGCGGTCAGGCCCAGCGCCGACGAGAGCACCTCGATGGAGGGATTCTTGAGGACGTGGCCGCCCCCGCACATGATGATGGGCACCTCGTTCACCCCGACCTGGAAGCGATCGAGCAGCGCCTGCACGCCCGGGTCGGTCTCGACGTCCTGGTAGGTGAACGGTTGCCCGTTGCGGCTCAGGAACTCCTTGATCCGCATGGTGTCGGCCGAGTGGCGCGAGCCGAGCAGCACCATGTCGTCGTTGCCTTGGGCGATCAGCGCCACCCTTCGCAGGATGAACGCCCGCATCAAGATCTCGCTCAGCTCGGAGTCCCGCTGCACCAGGCTGCGCAGATCGTCCCGGTCCAACGCGATGACGGTACTCGCGGCGGCGGCGCGCGCGCGCACCAGGCTGCGCCGGGCCGAGAGCATGTTGATCTCGCCAGTGAACTGGCCCGGGCCGAGAACGATGATCGGCTCCTCGCGAGCGCCCACCGGGTGCACGAGCTCGATCGCGCCTGTCAGGACCAGGAAAAAACCCGTGTTCTGCTCCCCGAGCTCGACCAGCACCTCTCCGGCCTGGACCTCGCGGCGGTGCCCGAATTTGGTGATCCGGTCGATCTGGGCCGGTGTCAACTGCGGGAACATCTGAGCCGCGCGCTCCATCGGGTTGGCCATGTAATGGTCCTAAGTCAGCGGCCCCCTCCGGCGCAAGCCCGCGAGCGGGTTCAAGCCCATGTCTTCCGAGGCGCTTTGGGAAAATTCATGTGCCCAACAATTCGGACGAGCGGGAAGCGCTGCAGGACCTCCTCGACCAGCGCGAGCATCACGTCGGGATCGAACTCGCCGTCCCGCACGTACGTTTCTGGACACGTGAGCAGCTCATGCCCCTCGATGGGCGCAGGATCAGCAGCACCGGCCACAAGCGTTTCGCAGCAACGGTCATGCCACAATGTGAGCGATCGCAAAGCCTCAATTAGCGCGGGGATTCTCGTGGGGACGCATCAACCTGCTCAAGTTTTGCTCATTCGCTTGCCTTGAGTTGAGCATGAGATCGCCAAGTAGAGTGAGAGCACGTTCTGCTTGCGTGTGCCTCGACACAATCGCACTGCACGTGCGGCGATTTGCCACAGGGCAGATGAAGCGTTCATTGCGGGTTGTGACGCGCCTCGGGTGAATCATCCTGAGACGGTAGACGTCTAATAGAGTGGGAAGAGGAACGAGGTATTAACGTGAAGAACTTTGCACGTGGTAGAAGTTTCGTCGCCCTCGGCGCACTGGCGATCATGATGGCCGTCAGCGCGCCCAGCCAGGCAGCAGGGATGGGAGGTCACGGCGGTGGGGGCGGTCACGGTGGTGGGGGCGGCGGTCAGCATGGCGGCGGGGGAGGTCACTTCGGAGGACACGAGGGAGGTCACTTCGAGGGACACGAGGGAGGTCACTTCGAGGGACACGAGGGAGGCCACTTCGAGGGACACGAAGGACGTCACTTCGAGGAACATGGCCGCTTCGGGTTCGGGTTCGGGTTCGGGCCCATCTACCCGTATTACCCGTACTATTCGACTCCCGGCTACTGGTACTACTGCCCGAGCTACAATGGGTACTACCCCAACGTAACGACCTGTCCAGAAGCGTGGGTGACAGTCCCGGCTCAATGACGCCAGCCGACCGTAAATTCGCCTGCTGCACATGTGGTAGTCCTCGGGCGTGAGTTCAACCCGCGTGAGTCGACACGTGAAGGCGCCGCGCGCCAGAGTCTACAATGCGCTCGTAGACGCTAATGCGATCGCCAAGTGGAAGGTGCCGAGCGGGATGACCTGCCACGTGCACGCGTTCGATGGCCGCGAGGGTGGCACCTTCCGGATCTCGCTCACCTATGACGCGCCGACCGGGGTCGGCAAGACAACCGCGCGCACCGACACTTACCGTGGCCGCTTCGTAAAGCTCGTGCCGAACGAGCGAGTCGTCGAAGTTGACGAATTCGAAACCGCAGATCCTGCACTGCGCGGCGAGATGACGATCACCATCACGCTGACGGATGTGGATGGCGGTACCCAAGTGGTGGGCGTGCACGACGGACTGCCGAGCGGCGTGTCTGTCGCCGACAACGAGGCTGGCTGGCGAATGGCGCTCGGCAGGCTCGCCGCACTCGTCGAGGCGGAATAGACGTTCTGCCGGTCGGTGTCCAAACCAGGGCACCTCGCGCATCATCAAGTGGCAAGCGGGGGCGTTGCCCCCACATAACCAGGAGAAAGACACCCATGTCCAAGCGCAAATACCTAGTCCTAGCGAGAAGTCAGCGTTCTGGCGGCCGGAGCGGCCCCTCACCCGAACAGATGCAGCAGATGTTTGCCGCCTTCAACGCATGGAAAGAGAAGTTCAAAGACGCCATTCTCGACATCGGAGCCAAGCTCGAGTCAGAAGGGCGCGTAGTCACCGCGTCCGGGGTGGCAGACGGGCCGTTCGTGGAGGTCAAAGAAGTGGTGGGCGGTTTCATGATCGTCTCCGCAGAAACTTACGACGGCGCGGTGGAGGTGGTCCGGGCGATGCCGACCGCCCCGGGAGCGTCCTTCGAAATCCGCGAGATGACCGCCAAGATGTGAGCACGCCCTCCCACCCGCGCGGACCAGGAGAGCCGGCGTCGCCGGGCCTGGTGGAGCACTACTTCCGGCACGAGTACGGCCGGCTGGTGGCGGTACTGGTCCGCCGCGTGGGGCTTCACCATCTCGATGCGGTGGAAGATGCCGTGCAGGGCGCGCTCTTGGCCGCGCTGACGGCGTGGGTAGCGAACGGGATTCCCCACAACCCGAGCGCGTGGCTGTACCAGGTGGCGCACAACCACCTGCTGGGCGTACTGCGAAAGGACCAGGGGCATCAGCAGATCCTGGAGGGCGCTGCAGACCAGCGCGCCGACAACGGCGAAGAACCCGTCTCACCGACGTTCGCCGACGAGGTGCGCGACGAGCTGCTGCGGATGCTGTTTGTCTGCTGTGATGAGAAGATTCCCCAGGAATCACGATTGGTGCTGGCCCTGAAAACTCTGTGCGGCTTCAGCACCGGTGAGATTGCCTTCCGCCTGTTCACCACCGAGGCCAACGTCTACAAGCGCCTGGCCCGCGCCCGCGACTGGCTGCGCCAGAGCGAGGTGGACACGCAGACGCCGCCGCTCGAATCGCTCCGCTCGCGCCTGCCCAGCGTCCACGCCGTCATTTACCTACTGTTCAATGAAGGCTACTTGTCCACGCACGCGGAACACGCCATCCGCGCCGAGTTGTGTGAGGAGGCCATTCGCTTGGGCACTCTGCTGGCCACCCACTCCGTGGGCGCTGCGCCACCGACGTTTGCCCTCCTGGCCCTGATGCACCTCCACGCCGCACGCCTGGCGTCACGCCAAGACGCCACCGGTGGTTTGCTGCTGCTGGAAGAGCAGGACCGCAGCCTCTGGGACGCAGAACATCTGAGTCAGGGCGCCACCTGGCTGGCGCGTGCGGCCGAGGGAGATGTCTTCACGCGTTTTCACGCCGAAGCCGGCATTGCCGCCGAACACTGCTTTGCTCCGTCGTTTGCGGAAACCCGCTGGAATGAGATTGCTGAGCTGTACGCCATGCTGGAATGCATCGATCCATCACCCATCCACACGCTCAACCGGGCGGTGGCCGTGGCGCAGTGGCAGGGGCCGCAGGCAGGCCTTACGGCGCTAGATGGCATGGTGCCGCCTGCCTGGCTTGATGGCCACTATCTGTGGGACGCGGTCCTGGCGGACCTGCACCACCGCGCGGGAAACGCAGCCACGGCGGAAAGGCATCGTGACCAGGCGCTGGCCGCTGCGCCCTCAACTGCGGTGCGGCAACTGCTGCGAAGGCGGCTGAACGCGAGCCGCAAGTGAGTTCGGATCGCGCTTTTTCGATCTCTTGAATAGAGCCGGCTCAGCAGAGTAGGCGCCAACCCGCCACGGACCCGGCCATCTATTGTGGTCCCCTGCGCTAGCGCTTAGGCCTGAGTCCCCTCGCGCGGGGAACCCTCCTCAGAAAGCCACCGCGATGGTGGCCGAGACGTCGAGGAAGTTTGGGTTGATGCCCTTGGAAAACGGCGACGTAGCCGAGCGGTGGTAAGTGGCGCGCACGCCGAGCGCGACCGCGGAAAAGTCGAACTCGAGTCCCGCCGCGAACGGGAAGTGCACGAAGAGGCCCGAATTGTACTTCGTGTCTGCTTGACCAGACATTCCCGGGATCGAAATGCCGAATTGCCCGCCCTGGACCATGATGTAATCGATGGCGATCCCTGCGCCGACGAAGGGATGCACCACCGGCAGCACGGGCAGGACAAACTTCACCATCGTCGTTTCACCGAAGCGAAGGAGCGCGGTGCTCTCTGGAGACGCCGGATCCTTGAGCTCGTTTCGACTTCCTTCGCTGCCGGTCTCAATCGCGACAAACGAGGCTGGCTTGAAGCTATAGAGAAGCCCCCAAGCAGGTCCGGCCGCGGTCACTTTGCCGAGATCGGAAGTGAAGCGCGTCATCCCACCCTTGAGCGTCAAACCCGCGTGGGCCGCTCCGCCGCTCGTCAGCGCGAGCATCAGGCCCGCAAACATCCCAGCCGCTCGAATCCTTCGTTCTGTCTTCATTCGCCTGCCCTCGCTCGCGTCCAAAGCTGGACGCCGTTCTTTGTTTGGGTAAGCGCCAGATCAAAGGAAACGGTCTCAGGGAGTAACTATTGAAGACCCAGCCTAAGCTGGAGAAAACGAAGAGGGGGGACGCCGATGCCGACACTGGAAGACGCGATTGCACTCGCGATGAAGGCGCATCTGGGTCAGAAGGACAGGGTCGGGGAACCTTACATCTTGCATCCGTTGCGCGTCATGTTCCGACTCGGTTGGGACGCGCCCGAGGCCGCTCGCATTGCGGCCGTCTTGCACGATGTCGTCGAGGATACGGCGATCCAACTTCGTGACCTGAGAAGACTCGGATATTCCGAGGAGGTGGTTGCGGCCGTGGAATTGCTTTCGCGCCGGCCGGAAGATTCTTACGAGCAGTTCATCGAACGAGTGCTTCCCAATTCGATCGCACGAAAGGTGAAGCGCGCGGATCTCGAAGACAACATGGAGCTGCGCCGCCTCCCCACAGTGACGGCCAAGGATCTGGAGCGCCTCGCCCGCTATCGATCGGCGTGGGCGCGGATCGTCGCGGCGGACCAAACCAATTGACGTAGAGCCTGGGTTCCCAAGTTTGTTGCAGCTCGCGTTGTGTGTAACAAAAACGGTCGCCGGCAACCGTTTTTGTTACACACGCCGAAACGACATGCGAGATCGTGCAGCCAATCGGCGCGGACCCGCCGGAAATCACGGCGAGGTTCCGGGACCCGGCAGGAAACGTGATCTCTATACCGCGGGAAAATTAGGGAAAGTCACGCGCTCCATATGAGCTCTGCCCCAGACACGAACCTGGTCGACGAGCGGCAGCACTGACCGACCATAATCGGTGAGCGAATACTCAACTGGAGCTGGAACCGCGCCCTTCGGCTCTCGGCGCACAATTCCGTCGCTGACGAGCTCGCGGAGTTGCTGGGTCAGGACCTTCTGCGAGATGCCAGGGATCGCCTGCCGAAGCGCTGCGAAGTGTCTGGGTGATTCCGCCAACCAGTACACGATGATCAACTTCCATTTCCCGCCGATCGCCGCCAGCGCCGCCGTCAGCGGACACCCGCCGACCGGATTCGAGCGCCGAAGGCGAGGGGGGTTACCTGAAGGTGCCTTCTTGATGGAGGTCATCAGCCCGATCATATTCAACTCCTTCAAGGAGGCCGATGATGATAGTCGAAGTCCGAAGCTACCGGATCAAGCCAGGCCGCCGCGCGGAGTTTATCCACTTCTTCGAAACCCGTGCAGTGCCCGCGCTCCGCTCGCATGGAATGAAAGTTCTCGGACCCTTGCTCGATCTCGAGAATCCCAACAAGTTTGTTTGGTTGCGCAGTTTTCCTTCTCTAGAGGACCGGGAGCGCCTCAGGACCGACTTCTATGAAGGCGAGGTGTGGAAGAACGAGCTCGAGTCCATCGCCATGCCGATGTTGGAAAGTTACGACGTCATCTTGTGCGAGACATCGCGTGGTTGCGTGTTCGATGGGCCTCGAGAGGAGGAGTCCTGACGCTGTACTCCATGACTACTAGGAAGCGCTGGTAAGTAACTCCCTCAAGTTGGCAGACTTTGGATCAATCAGCTCTTGATTGACATACCGATGAAGAATGCTGCCGACGAACGTCTGGTACGGAATCCCCAGCCTCCGAGCTTCTGTGCGTAGCTCAGCGAGTACCGCTCCATCTAGGCGAATGCTCACCGGAACCTTGGCGGCACCTGGATCTACCCTGGCCTTTCCGGACCGCTTCCTTAGCTTCTTCAGATCATATTCCTTCTTCATAAGCATTCCTCTCCTTGGGTGTCGCCTTCCGAGCAGAAATGATTCGGACCGTCTCGCCCCGGTGTTTTTTCACAAAAGACTACGAGCAGAACCGGCTCTTTCCGAGAATGCCCAACGCGAATGAACCGATCCTCATCCGTGCTGTGCTCGGGATCGTAGAATTCTGTCGCGCGCGGGTCTGCCCATATGGTTTGTGCCTCTTCGAACCAGACGCCAAGCTTTCTAAAGTTCGAGGCATTCTTGACCTCATCCCATTCAAATCTCATCACCGATTTCGGCTAGTGTATGCTACCGTATATACGATAGCAAGGAGCCGGTCTGGCGAGTCTTTAGCAGGAAGGAGTCCCGAACAAGGGTCTGCTGGGCGTGTGTTGTAAACG
>DAIQBK010000037.1:0-5657 GCA_036781205.1 Myxococcaceae bacterium | reverse complement strand
GTCTTTAGCAGGAAGGAGTCCCGAACAAGGGTCTGCTGGGCGTGTGTTGTAAACGACTCTGAGCGAGCCTCACTCGAGCAAAACGTGACTGTCCTCGGCCTGGCGGATGAAGCGCTGCGCGTCCTCCTCCAGTAGGAAACGCTCCCTGACCAACTCCCTCGCCGCACGCCGCACGGCCTGCACATAGCCGTGGTGGTTGTGATAGCGCTCCCTGAGCGATCTTCGAGGATCGCCCGTCGCTTCCCGTTCCGCCCTCGTTACTGCAAAAGGAATGAACGAACCGCTCAGCGCGCAAAGGTGGGGACGGCGCAACCCTTCGGCCCGCACGTTCCAGCCTGTATTAGTTCCCAAGGGAGCCCGAATCTCGATTGGCCGAATGCCTGCGATGTCCAACCCATCCTCGTCCGGCCTGGGAACCCGCAGCACATAGCTGTTTCCAAGCAATGGCGGCAACACCGTCAGGCGCCCACCTACCGAGCTGAATTCGGGGCCGTAGTCGAGCAGCTCCAAGCTGTTGAGGCCGGATGGAAATTCAACTCCAGGAATGGCGGGGAATGCCTCGCGCGCCTCAGCAAGGCTCACCAACGTGCCGTGCCTGACGCTCGGTACTTCGCTCTGCGGGGGCAGGACACCGCGATCCGCCCATCGATCGAGCGCGATCAGCAGCGCGCGGACGGTTGGACCGTGGTAGTTCGGGTTGGTCAAGTTTTGGCAGTTTCCCCTCGGGCCCGGGAAATCTGCCGGGTTGTTTCCGCCGTGTTGAAAGCTCGAAAGCAAATAAATTCTGAGGTTCGGAGGAAGCTCGATCGGTTCTCCAAAACCGTTGGTCAGATAGAGCGAGGAACGGAATTGGTAATATTCCAGCTCGGTGTCGGTATGAAACACCAGCGGATCGGTGTCGGGCCGCTTTAAAATCCCATCGGTAATCCCAGAGATCTCATCGGTGCGGACGGCATAGGAAAGTGCAGGGTAACTGGTGGACAAAAAGTCGTGTCGGTCGTCTTCCCGTGAGTAGGTATTCGGATCTGCAAACTCCACATTGGCGAAAAGCCGATGGGTGCCCGGTTTGTGAATCCACACTGCATCGAAAACGCGGCGGTGCGACTCATCCTCATTGAAGCCCAGGTAAAGCCAGTCGCGTTGATACATCCCGGTGGAGGAACCGCCGAAGGAGTATGAGTGCACGATGCCGACGTGTTGGCCATCGCGAGCCAAAGGGTTGGGGTTGCCGTCATCGTCGTGGGTCTGGAACCGCAAGAAGGACCCGATGTCGCGCGTGACCGCATAGCCGAGGCCCATCACCTTCGGGTTTTTGGCAGGGTAGATCAACTCGTAGAGCCGGTCGGGGCGAAATCGGTCAAACAGACAGATGTCCGTGGTGGTCGGGGTCAAGCTCCCCTCGCCAGTGGGGCAGGTTCCGAACGCCCAACGGTCGGGCGGAATCGGAATCTTGGCACCGAAGACGTCGTCTCTGACGGTGAGGAGGGATTGGGTTGTGTCGCGGTCAGCCGTCTCGTACGAGACGAAGCTGGGATCTCCCTCGAGCGTCAAAGTGAAGGTGCCTGCCGCGGGGATGGTTCGATCCGTATACTCGATACGTACTGGCGCCACGATCGGGCTTCCATCGGGCTGGGTGGCGACCGGCAGGTTTGGGAACATGCGGTTATTACCGGCCGCCACGTCTCCCTGCCAACCCGCATCCACCACGGTATAGCCAAGGCGCATCAGGAAACCATCACCGGCATCGGCCGCGGTGATGGGATCATTGATTCCGGGACCCGCAGGGGCGTAGTTGAAATACCCGGTCGCTTGTTTATTGCCGCGGTTGTTGATGACGTAAAAAATCTTTCCGTTCCCGCGCTCCATCTCCATGGGCTTGAGAATGAAGAAGGGGGCACTGAACTCGACCATCCCTCTTTGGTTGCGAGGCGCGCGGTCGAGATTGACGAGCGTGGCGTTCAAGGGATCCGCCGGGTCCACTTCCATGTAGGCGGTTCCATCGAGCCGCTGGTACGGACCCACGGTCCCGAACGAAATGCCCTCGGCGAAAATCCGGGTCCGCTCCACCACGAACCTGACTACCCGTGCTTCGGCTCTGAGGCAAAATGCGAAGAGAAGAAGGACCATGATCTGGACAGACAAAGGTTTGCGCGCCATCTCGGCTTCCTTTCGATTGCCCCCCGGGGCGTCCCAGCGACGCCTGCCGAATGACTTGCTCCTAGCCAGCGGTCAACGAGTTCCCTGAAGAAGTGTCGAGTCCGGAACCCTGTGGCAGAATGGAGATGCCATGACAGACGTGAATATGAGGCTTACCGCCGGCGCGACCGAGGATTCGAGGGGCTTTTCGCCCACCGCAGGTGGTGCGATCGAGGTGGGATTCAAACCAGGGAAAGCCACGGTAAGCGTCGATTACTCGAAGCAGGACTCGGTAATTTTCAAAGTAGACGGTGAGTTTTCCTTGAAAGACGCTGGAGCCAATCTGCCGGCACTAACTCTCGGCGCTGGAGGCTCCATTGCCTTGGACGGGAAGGAGCGGATCAACGGCTCTGTCGCTTGGGAAATTAGCAAGAATATTGAGGCGAGGGCTCAGGTGGGCTTTGGCCGCGAAGGGTCGTCGTTCAAGGGCACGCTGACGATTCGCTTCTAGCTAGGAGCAGATATACATCGCCAAATCGACGAGTGGGGGGAGCTGAACATGAGCACGAGAGGTCTTTCGAAGGCGCGGCTCGAACGAATGCATCAGGTGTTGTCTGGGTACGTCGAACGTGAAGAGATGCCTGGGCTCGTAGCGCTCGTCAGCCGTGATGACGACGTTCATGTTGAGACGCTCGGTAGAATGTCGGTCGGCCATCCAGCCCCAATGAAGCGCGATACGATCTTTCGCATTGCTTCGCTCGCGAAGCCCGTTACTGCAGTTGCGGCAATGATTCTGGTGGAGGAATGCAAGTTACGGCTCGACGAATCGATCGAGGCGTGGCTGCCGGAACTTGCCAATCGTCGCGTGCTGAAGTCCATGTCCTCGCAGCCCGATGACACGATGCCTGCGACGCGTGCGATCACGGTTCGCGATTTGCTGACGTTCCGCATGGGCTTCGGCAGTGTGATGGCGAAGCCGGATACCTATCCGATTCAGAAGTTGATCCGTGAATATCGGATCGGTGGCGACGGTCCACCACTGCCTTCGCAAGCGCCTGGCACGCAAGAATGGCTGCAGAAGCTCGGTTCGCTGCCGTGGATGGCGCAACCGGGCGAGCGGTGGATGTATCACGTGAGTGCCGACGTGCTCGGGGTCTTGATCGCGCGAGTGTCGGGACAAAGGCTCGGCGCGTTCATGCGGGAACGGATCTTCGATCCGCTCGGTATGAAAGACACAGCCTTCCACGTGCCTTCCGAGAAAATCGAGCGCTTGCCTGCGAGCTACTTCTTCAATCGTCGGACAAACCAGCTTGATCTCTATGACGACGTGGCGAGCAGTGCATGGCGATCTGAGCCGGCGTTCGAATCGGGCGGAGGCGGGCTCGTCTCTACGATCGATGACTACTTTGCCTTCAGCCGGATGATGCTGAACAAAGGCTGGCACGGCCGCGAGCAAGTTCTTTCACGCGCCGCCGTGGAGCTGATGACTTCAGATCAACTCACACCTGAGCAACGAACGGGCTCCGAAATCTTTTTCGGCGCGCATCGCAGCTGGGGCTTCGGAATGGCGGTGGAAATTCAGCGCAATGAAATCTTCCGCACACCAGGCCGATTCGGTTGGGACGGCGGCCTCGGCACATCGGCATACACCGACCCTGCAGAGGGAATGATCGGCATCCTCCTCACGCAGCGGATGATGGATTCGCCGAAACCGCCGAAGGTATTCACCGACTTCTGGACCACTGCGTATGGAGCAATGGAATAGGCGATCGAAAAAAGATGTCCGGCGGTAACCGCATCGAACGTTCTATGGGGTACGGACGGGGCGATCGGCCTCATTCGAACAAAAGGAGAAGACCATGAGTGAATTTTTGTATCTGTATCGACTCTCTGCGGACTCCCTGCATGCACTGGATTCGCCGAACCAGATGCAAGAGCGTCTGAAGAAGTGGACCGCCTGGTTCAAGGAGCTCGAGGCCAAGAACCACATCAAGAACCCCGGCCACCCCCTCGCCTCCTCCGGCGCGGTGGTCAAGGACAAGCGCGGCACGGTCACGGATGGTCCCTACGCGGAGTCCAAGGACATCGTCGGTGGATACACGCTGATCGAGGCGAGGGATCTGGCACAGGCGACGCAACTGGCCTCCGGTTGCCCCGTCTTAGAGGTCGGTGGGGTTGTCGAGGTGCGTCCGATCCGGCAGATGTAGATCGGTGGTGCCCGACGATCATTTCTTCCGGCGAGAAGCGGGCCGGCTGCTCGCAACGCTGACCCGCATTCTCGGCGTCCACAACCTCGCCCTCGCGGAGGACGTCGTTCAGGACACGCTCGCGAGCGCTGTCGAAGTGTGGACGTATCGGGGAGTGCCCGACCATGCCTCCGCATGGCTGATGACCGCCGCGAAGAACCGGGCGCTCAGCTTGCTTCGCCGCGAACGGACGGCTCGCAAATTTGCGCCGGAGCTCGGGCAGTTGCTCGACGGCGAGTGGACGCTGAAACCCGTCCTCGAAGAGCAGTTTCTGCCGCCCGCGCTAAAGGACGACGAGCTCCGCATGATGTTCTCCTGCTGTCATCCCCGGCTGGACGAGGAAGTCCAGGTCCCTCTCGTCCTCTACCTTCTTTGCGGCTTCTCCGTAGCCGAGGTGGCGAGCGCGTTCCTCGTCACGCAAGCGGCGATGGAGAAGCGGATCTCCCGCGGGAAGAAGCTGCTGGCGAAGTCGAAGCGGCTCTTCGAGCTGACCGCCGACGACTTTGCACCGCGCCTGTCCGCGGTGCACCGGGCACTCTATTTGCTGTTCAGCGAGGGATACCACGGCGCGCATCCCGAGGAAGTGGTGCGCGTTGATCTCTGCCACGAGGCGATGCGTCTCGTGCGTCTGCTCGTGGACCATGCTCCGGCAGCGACTCCGGCGACCCATGCACTCGCGGCGCTGATGTACCTCGATGCCGCGCGGTTGCCCGGGCGCGTCGACGAGGCAGGCGATTTGACCGCTCTGTTCGACCAGGACCGGTCGCGATGGGATGCGGCGCTCATCTCCGAGGGACTCAAGCTGCTCGAGACGTCGGGAGCGGGAGACGAGCTCACCGAGTACCACGTCGAGGCCGGGATCGCCGCGATCCACGCCGCCTCGGGCACCGCGGAGCAGACGCGCTGGGGCGACATCGTCGCGCTCTATGACTCCCTGATGAGGATTCACCCGTCGCCCGTCGTCGCCCTCAACCGAGCGATCGCGATCGCGCAACACCAAGGGCCTACGCGCGGCCTCGACGCCCTTCGCGCAATTACTGAGCAGGATCGACTGGCGGGGTACCCATTCTACTCGGCCGCGATCGGCGAGTTGGAGCTGCGTTGCCTGAGGCCCGAAGTCGCGCGGGAGCACTTCCGCATCGCCCGCGCGCTCGCGAGGAACGAAGCGGAGCGGCGCTTTCTCGATCGGCGGATTGCTGCATGCGACCGCCGATCGGCCTCCTGAGGACAGAAGGATCCGACTGCGATTTGGCCAACTGTGGTGAGTTACGTGCC
>DAIQBK010000036.1:24445-28547 GCA_036781205.1 Myxococcaceae bacterium | reverse complement strand
TCGGCGAGGCACACACGGCAGAGGACGAATTGGCCGAAATGAGACGCCATCCCAATTGGATCGCGTTTGCGCTGACGATTCCAATGCGTTTCGAACCTGGTCGGAACTTCGCGTACTGCAGTGTGAACAATCACTTCCTTTCCGCGATGATCACGGCCAGGACGGGCAAGTCACTTGAATCTTTTGCGAGAGAGAATCTGTTTGAACCACTTGGGATCAGAACCGTTCTATGGCCAAAGGACCCTCAGGGCTTGAGCCACGGATGGGGCGATCTCCACCTGTATCCGCGTGACATGGCAAAGCTGGGATACCTTTGTCTGCGCGGCGGCAAATGGGACGGTAGACAGGTGGTTTCATCCGAGTGGGTCGAGAAGTTCATGAAGCCTTACGTGACGCCATTCCCCGGCGTGGGCTACGGCTACAGTTGGTGGATCAACCTGCAAAGGCAGCCGAATATCTTTGAGGCTGAGGGCCGCGCTGGACAGCGCATCAGCGTTATTCCTGACAAGGATGCCGTCGTCGTGTTCACGGCTGGTGGCCGGAACAGCGACCTGGGCCTGCTTGCTCCGTTTATCATGCGAGCCTTGAAGAGCGAGTCTCCCCTACCGCTCAACACTCGCGCATCGGCCCGCCTTCGCAGGGGCATTTTGGCGGCGCGGCAGGCTCCTTCACCGATTCACCCGGCGCCGGTTCCAGATGTCTTCAAGAGCATTTCGGGGAAACAGTTCAAGGTGGAGCCGAATCCGATCGATTTCAGGTCCTTCTCGCTGACGTTCGGTCAGCGTCGGACAGCGGAAATATCGCTGGTCGTTGGTGACGAAGAATGGAGGGGCCGCGCCGGGCTTGATGGCGTTTACCGCTTCTCTCCTCATGGTCATCTGGGATTGCCAATGGCTGTAAGCGGGAAGTGGTTATCGCCGACCGAGTTCCTGGTCGACGTGAACTTGGTCGCGAATATTACGCGACTGCTGTTCACATTTCAGTTTGCCGACGGTGGCATGGAGGTCAAAATCACCGATGTCACCGGCTCGTTTCACGACGTGATGGCCCGTGCCCACTCGGTCACGGCAAGGCCGTAGGGATACGCAGATGATTAGAGAGGCCGATGTCGTCGTGATTGGGTCTGGTGGCTTAGGCGCCGCGACTGCGTTTTACCTTGCGAAGCGAGGTCGCAAGAAACGTTGCGCTGCTGGATAAGCATGAGATCGGCTCGCAGACTTCCCCCCGCGCCGCTGGCATGGTGAGCTGCGTACGTAAAGGCGATCTGATGATCAGTCTGATCAAGCTCGCCTGTGAGAGGATCAGAAGCTTCTCGAAGGATACCGGACAGCCCTTGAATTGGGTGCACTCGGGGAGCCTGAAAATCGTACGTCGGCCGCAAGATGCCGAGGTCATCGCCAGCGACGTCGCGCGGGGTCGGCGTATGGGGCTGGAGGTGGAACAGATTTCGCCAGAAGAGGCACATCGTCTGAACCCATTCCTCCAATCCGAAGGCATTCACACAGCGATGCGCGTGGGCGACGATATCTCTTTTGATCCCACGCAGGTCGCCGTTGGCTTTGCGCGTGGCGCCGCGGCGAATGGCGCAAGACTGATGCCTCGGACCGCGGTCACTTGTGTCAAGATCGAAGCCGGGAAGGTGACCGGTATCGAGACCGACCAGGGATCAATTCGCGCGCCGATCGTCGTTGATGCTGCGGGGGCATGGACAAGGCAAGTGGCCGAGCTAAGCAGAATCCGCGTTCCTCTAGTTCCGACCGCGCAGCAACTCTTCGTCACTGAACCTTTGGAGGGTGCACGCCCGGACTTGCCCATGGTGCGCGTCATGGATGCAGCGGTGTACATGCGTCCCTGCGATGGAGGTTTCCTCTGGGGCGTCTATGAGGAAGAGCCGCGCTTCTTCGATATGAGCACGCTCGGTTCGAGATTTCAGATCAAGGATCTCCCGCTCGATGCCGAGGTGCTTTGGCATGCAGCTCGAGAAGTCGGAGCGCAGCTACCGATCTTGCTCAACGCGAAAGTTCGCGAACATCGTGGCGGCATCCCGACCATGACGGCGGATGGCCAGCACATCGTTGGCCCGGCTCCCGGTGCAGAGGGCTTTTTCTTTGCGAGTGGCTGTAACGTCGCTGGACTTTCGATTTCACCCGCGATCGGTGAAGCGCTTGCGACGTGGATCGTGGAAGGCCGACCGCCCATGGATCTGACGGCACTGTCACCAGCGCGCTTCGGCAACGACGCATGGTCAGAGGAGCAGCTGAAGAAAGACGCGGCTTGGCAGTGCCGCCATTTCTATGGGGCGGTGTGATTTAGAGGAGCACGTTCAGAATCCCGCGATCGGTCGTACGCTCACCCTCATCGTTGCCCACAGAACACGTTGGGCTCCACGCATCTCAGAAAACTAGCCCAGCCGCTACTCTTTTGGGTAGAGGCGATCGGCCAAAGGGGGACCCATGGCTTCCAGAATTTGGCGAAGTGGTTTTCCGATTTCAAAGTTCGTTGCCGCAGTCGTCCTAATTTCACTCTGGGTTTTAAGCCCAGCTATCCGCACCCGCGCAGCAACGCCGCCGAGCGGAACGATCAGCAGCGGGGGAACGGTCTCATGGGACTTCGCCCCGGTCGTGGGCGGCACCGTGATAGACGTCGACCTGATCGAGGCCAATTGTCCTGCCGGTCCGTGCGACAACTTCGACCTGACCGTGGTTCTTCCCTCTACGTCGACGACCTTCTATCAGACCAATACCGGGAAACTTTCGATCCACTACTCGTGGTCCAGCTCGCTTCCAACTGACCTCGACCTATTCGCATTCTCGCCCAGCGGAGCCAAGCAAGGCCCTGGTTCGCCGGACACCACCGCGAGCGGGGCGAACTTCGAGGACCTCGTGATCACTGACCCGAAAGCGGGCGCTTGGCACATTCGCTCGGTCGCTTCCACCGCGCCGCTGCCCACGTCCGCGCACGCGGTCGCGACGCTCACGTTTGCGCCGCGGCCGGTTGTACCGCCCCCGCCCCCTCCCCCACCCGGAGCGCCGCAGTTTGTCAACTATCCCATGCCCGAGAACATTGCTCCTGCGTGCATTCCCGGTGATGGCGGCCTCGTTTGTAGCCAGGCCACCAAGGACAGCGCCGGGGAACCATCGATTGGCGTCGACTGGAATACGGGAAGGGCTTTCATTGAGGCGGGCAACCACACGCTGCGTGTCACGTTCAACGACGCCGTGACGCCCGCCAGTGCGACCTGGGAGGACAAGCGCTCGCCCTTCTCGCGCGTTAGCCTCGACCCGATTCTCTTCACCGACAGCTTGAACGGGGGAACCCAGCGCACTTTCGCTTCACAGCTCGACGGTGCCTGCAGCGAGACTTCGTTTACCGATCCTCCGAGCGATGGCGACAGCTGGTCGCCATCGCAGGGCTGCGGTACTCCAGCTGGAATCGACCACCAAACGATCGGCGGCGGGCCTTATGCGTCCCCACCTCCCCAGATGAGGTCCTTTCCGCACGCGATCTACTACTGCTCGCAGAGCATCGCGACCGCTTTCTGCGCCAGAAGCGATAACGGGGGCTTTACTTTCGGCATCGGGGTTCCCCTATACACCTTCGTGTCGGGTCCTCCTGACGTTCCTAGCGGGATCGGCACGTGCGGCGGCCTTCACGGCCACATTCGAGTTGCGCCCGACGGCACCGCCTACGTCCCCAACCACGACTGTCGGGATGCCAACAACGTCGACCGAGTGGGCATGGTGGTCTCCACCAACAATGGATCGACCTGGACCGTAAAGACGGTTCCGGACAGCAATACCAACCGCAACGGCGGCGATCCCTCGGTGGCCGCCGGCGCGAACAACACCATCTACCTCGGCTACGTGAACCGGGACGGACACGCCAAGATCGCCGTTTCGCACGATCGCGGTGACCACTGGACCAAGTCCAAGGACGTGGGCACGCCGTTCGGAATCGAGAATGCCGAGTTCCCAGAAGTGATCGCCGGCGACGACAACCGCGCCGCCTTTGCCTTCCTTGGCACGCGCACGCCCGGCGACACGCAGTCCGCCACTTTCCCTGGCGTCTGGCATCTCTACGTCGCCTTTACCTACAACGGCGG
>DAIQBK010000036.1:21810-24345 GCA_036781205.1 Myxococcaceae bacterium | reverse complement strand
CCGCGTTCGATAATACCAACTTCTGTGTGGGCGGCACCGGCGGGGGTGGCAAGAGGTGCACCGGTGAACCCGGCAACGGTATCAGCGGCGACCCCGATTGTGACGACCACGACTCAGATGACGACCCCGACTAGTCTTCGACGAGGTCAATCCTTCGAGGCCGCAGCGATCAAGAGTCTCTCGACCTTCTTGTCGAGCGAATCAGCAACCCGCAGCGCCTCTTGATCGCCGTACGGGGCGAGAAGGCTGACCATCCGGTCGTAAGAGAGGTGCACTCCGTCCGGGCGCTCGTCGACAAGGATCGTCACGGGTACATAGGACGCAGCGTCCGGCACGTGGGAAACCATCTGCTGCATGATCAATGGATTGCCCACGATGAAACGCCAATTGCGGGGCGCGGAGGGTCCGGAGGCTTTCCGAAGGACAGCGCCGATGTCGAGCCGCAGAAATTCCATGAGGTCGGAAGGTCCAACCATCGAACGAACGAGTCTTCCATATTCCTCATAGCTCGTTCCATCACGGCCGGCGTTCCCGAGCTTCTGTAAATCCGCATGTCCGATGGCGGCCGTCAGCTTGCCAACCACTACGTCGAAGGACTGATTGGAGACGATGCTCAATCGCTCAACGTTGACGTTTCGGATGTTCATAGGCGCCTCATAGGCTCAAAGAGTGATCACCACGCGTCCGAACGGACGCTCTTCGATAAGAAAGCGAAGCGCCTCTGCTGCGTGCTCCAAGGGGAAGGTCCGTGCCACGATCGGCTTGACGACGCCGGAACGCAGCAGCGGAACCACCACGTTCCACGCGGCCGTCCAGGTGTCGGGAGGTTGGGCGAACAGCGAGAAGCTCGTAATACTCCCGCGCTTCCAGATGAGATCCGTCACGTCGATGGTCGATTTGCGGCCGGCCGCGTACCCGAGCGTGGTCAGGTTGCCTGACATCGCCAAGGTGCCAAGCGCCTCGCCGAGCACTTCGCCGCCGATTGCGTCGATGATGATGTCAGCGCCGTACCCGTTCGAGATTCGACGAACGCCGTCCCGCAAGCGCTCGACGGAAAGATCGATCACCTCGTCAAAGCCCATCGCCCGTGCCTGTTGCGCCTTCGCGTGGCTCGTGGTGCTGGAGATCGCATGGCTGGCCCCCATCGCTCGAGCGAGCTGGGTGACAGCGTTGCCGACCGAGCCTCCGATGGCTGGTGCGAACACGGTTTTGCCAGGCTTGAACCCGGCGAGACTGAGGGACAAGTAGGCAGTCAGGTAGGCCACCGGCAGTCCAGCGGCGGAGGCGTCGTCGATATTGTCGGGAATCGCGCACAGATGTTCCTTGCGCACGGCGAGCCACTCCGCAAACGATCCGTTTTCGGACACGCCATAAGGCCCAGCGAACATCACCCGCGTCCCGGCTGGAAACTCGGGGTCGCCACCCTTCACGACGACGCTTGCCCCCTCGCCTCCGAGGACCAGTGGCGCCTTCGCGCGTGGAAGCCCGCCGCTGAGAATCGTGTGGTCGAGCGGCGTCACGCCGGCTGCTGTTACTCTGACCAGAACTCGCCCTTCCGAGATGGGCGGGGCCGGGATCTCGACAAGCTTCAGATCCTGATACCCGCCAAATTTTTCCGCCCTCATCGCGCGCATGGGCTCGGGTCGTTGCAATTGCGAGACCATCTGCGAATTGGCTGATGAGAGAATTTAGGACTCTGATTGCGAGGCGAGTTGTCAGAAAATGCCGAAATTTCGGCGAGAAACTTGAAAAACCCCTTTTCATAAAGACGAGGTGCACATCCGCCGGGGTAGCAATCTGCTCCGTGGCGGCTTGGCGTTCATCTGGTTTTGGGAGGGATTGGTACCCAAGTTACTCTTCATTGCCTCCCGCGACGTGAGCCTGGTGGCGAAGATCGGACTGGGAGAATTCGCGGTCAGCGCAATTCACCTCATCGGAGCCGTCGAGATTCTCATGGCTGGCGCTCGGCATCGGCATACGCATCGTGTGCGCCATCCAGGTGTTGCTCCTCGCCTGCTTCCTGGTGGCGCTGGGCGTCACTGAGCCCCGATTGCTTGTGGATCCATTCGCCGCCCTCTCGAAAATCGTGCCGCTGGCGGCTGCGGCCACCGCGCTCTTCGTCTTAGAAGGTACAGCGAGTCGCCGGATTGCTCGCGGATTGGCGTTCAGTCGAGTGACGGAGGCAGGTGCCGTCTGGGTTTATCGGACGCAAGCACGCCATCTCACCGGCCAGAAGGCGCAGCTCCTGGCTACAATCGCCAGCGAGGAAGGAGATCACGCTCAACAGATTGAACCCCTTTGGCACGCGGTGGGGGGTCGTCCAGCGCCCGCACGTGTCTACGCAGTCGGTGGCTGGATTCTCGGACATCTCACCGGAATCGTGGGTTGGCGAACCGTACGCGCCTTCGATGCTGCCCTGGAGAGGCGCGGAATTTCCGTTTACCAGGAGCTCGTAGCGCTTCTTCCCCCAGAGCAATCCGGGCGCGTTCGAGCGGTTCTCGCTCAGGAACAAGCTCATTTGGAGCAGCTCCTTCG
>DAIQBK010000036.1:0-21710 GCA_036781205.1 Myxococcaceae bacterium | reverse complement strand
GGCGCGTTCGAGCGGTTCTCGCTCAGGAACAAGCTCATTTGGAGCAGCTCCTTCGCTAAGCCGGTGCGGGTTACGCGGCCAGCGAGTACAAAGACGCGAGATGGGCGACGAAGCAGCGCAGCTATCGACGACGGGGTTCTGATGAGCGCCAAGGCAACACGCGGGTGGGTCGGAGCTCGGCTGCGACCTATCGGCGTGATCCGCTCTGCGCTTAAGGCACGCGGCGAAGCGCCCAAACAAGGATCGGAAGGGGCGCCCGATGCCTGGCTCGAGATACGTCCTTGGGCGGCGGAAGCACTTCAAGGCCTCTGCCTTGGCGACGAAATCGTCGTCATCACGTGGCTTCACCGAGCCCGTCGCGACGTCCTCCAAGTCCACCCACGGTCCGACGCGCGCAATCTGCTCACCGGCGTCTTTGCGACCCGATCTCCGGATAGACCGAATCCATTGGGTCTCCATCCGGTTACCGTGCGGTCTATCGAGGGAAGCCGTCTGCGCATCGGAGCAATTGAAGCCATCGACGGAACGCCGGTCGTGGACTTCAAGCCGGTGCTGAAGTGAGGGACGCGCACACGGTGCGAACGACGGCGGTCGCAAAAGATGTCACAAGCCCCGATGAGATCGAGAGAAGGCTCGATGTCCATACTCCACCAGAATGTCACGGCCGCACCCCGGCAATCCGATGGCCCACCCCCTCCAAAATGCCGCCGGCGGACCTGAAAGATGTCACTGATTTTCACTCTGACAGCTTCAAAAAGATGTCACGGGCATGAGGGGTTCTTGCCGTTCCAATCCGGCACCTGCTGAAGGTGGCCTTCTGCTGAAGATGTCACTGGAACTGGTGCCCCAGTTGGCCATTCGCCTTGGGCCGTTTCGCAAAAGATGTCACGGCGTCGAGCTACCGCGACGACCGATTACGGCTTGAACTATAGTGAAAAACTCCGCCCATGCCGGAAGGCTTACGGTGGCTGGTTGCTCGCCAACACGAAAGATGTCCAGCACGTGGCGTCGGTTCCGCTCTCGAGAGATTAGATTCTCCTGTGCCGCAGAACCAACCCCATCGGCTCCGGCGTTCGGTCGCTCAATGCCTTTTCGGGAGCGTTGCGCTCGGGGTCGTGACCTAACGTCTGCTTCCAGGCTCGGTTCAATCTGGCCACGGCGGCTTTCCTGTATCTGACGGTGATCGTCTGCCTCTCCCTGCAGGGCAGTTTCATTTCATCGGCGGTCGTCTCGCTCCTCGGAGTCATGGGCCTGGCGTACTTCTTTGCGCCGCCCATTTTCTCTCTCCGCATGGACGATCCGTTCAACCTGGTGGCGATCATCGCTTTCCTGATCGTCTCGGCAGTCATCACTCGATTGGTGTCCAAATTGCGATCCGCGCGCAGGAGCTGGAGGCCCAAATCGTCGAGCGGAAGCGAGCCGAGGAAGCGTTGCTCGGTACCCGAACGGAGTTGGAGCGCGTCACCCGCGTGACCTCCCTGGGACAGCTCACTGCCTCGATCGCCCACGAGATCAACCAGCCGCTCGCGGCCGTCGTCATCAATGCCAATGCCTGCGTTCGTTGGTTGGCGAGAGACGCCCTGGACCTCGAAGAGGCGCGCGCCGCCGCCCGGAGAAGCGTAGAGAGCGCAACCCGCGCTTCGGAGACCATTAACCGAGTGCGTCAGCTCTTCAAGAAGGGGGCTCCGCAACGCGAGCTGGTGGATGTGAACGAAGCCATTCAGGAGATAATCGCCCTCGTGCGAGGCGAGCTCGCGCGACACTCCATCTCGGTCCGGACAGAGCTGGCGGCGGATCTACCCCGGATCATGGGCGACCGCGTGCAATTGCAGCAGCTGATCATGAACCCGATGGTAAACGGTATCGATGCGATGAAGGACGTGGACGGAGCGCGGGAGCTCTTTGTCCGTTCGCAGCGAGCGGAAGGCGAGCACCTCCTCGTGTCAGTCGGCGACACTGGCGTGGGGCTGCCCCCGCAGCGTGACCGGCTCTTGGACGCGTTCTTCACCACCAAGGTTCAGGGAACCGGCATGGGCCTGTCCATCAGCCGCTCCATCGCCGAATCGCACGGCGGCCGCTTGTGGGCCTCCGATAGCTCTCCGCGCGGCGCGATCTTTTCCCTCACCATTCCCACCAAGATGTAAAGGCGATCCTTCGATGCATCCTTTTTCAGAAGAAGTAGAAACCCATTCCGGCAAGCAATGAAATCTGCCTACGGTCGGAGATGGCGAGTCCGTGGGCGGCGCCCTGTGTTCCCTCAGTGAAAACGCGGCCTTTCAGCTCACCGGTGAGGAAGAAGTCACGACTGATGTACAGGTCTACGCCAGCGGAGGCGCTTCCTGAGGCGCGCACCCCTGGATCGGGGTTGATCGAGGCAACACCCAGACCAACGGCAAGCCAGGGCCGGAAGAAGAATCCTTCGAGGAAGTCGTACTTGAAGGAGAGCTCTCCGATCTTGCCGAAGGAGGTGTATTCCCCCGTAAGCCGAACGCGCCCGCCACCCTCCGAGCCACGAAACTCGAGCGCGATCTGTCCCTCCGCTTTGGTCCCGCCAAACCCGTGGTAAGTGGGGAACGACGAGACTCCTGGCATAAAGACGAGGCCGACGTGTCCGCGGCTGTCGGAGGGCGGCGGCGGAGGCGTCGCAGCAAGTTCCGGAGGTGCGGTCGGGGTCACGGAAGCCTGAGATGCGGGCTGCAGCGATGGAGGCGGCGATTGGAACGCCGCACGCGGTTGGACGTTGCAGACGTAGAAAAGTCGCCCGGAGCGGTCGTACTGGGGCCGGTACCCGGGAAGGCAGCCGGGGACCTTGGCTGCGGCGCAGGGCGGTGGATCATAGGGCGAGGGCGTTGGACAAGCCTGGCCGAGCAAAGCAGCCAACAGGGGCGTCGTGAGAGGCAGCATAAGTGGCCTCCTTCATAGGCGAGCGGCGTAACCTCCACGCGCCCGAGACGGATCGCTCGTCCCCGCCCCGTGCGCTCCTGACTGCCTTGGCCGACGTCTGACGCGCCGATTTATTCACGCGTCTGCAAAGCTGATCAAGCCCTCGCTACGGTGCTAGTCCGAAGTCGGACTGTAGCCACTCGCAATCGAACCGACGCCGCATCTGTCAGCGTCTATTTCGCGAACCGCCGAATGCTGAAGGAAATCGGCAGCCCAACCACAACCATGTGCACCAGCAGCCCTGAATCAGGTGATGATGCTTATAAGGGCCCACGGCGTGAAGCGCGGAGAGCGGCAAAACGATAAGAGTCATGACCAGTTCAACCGCGACGCCATAGAACAAGCCGCACACCAGCGGGTGCTCCTTCAAGAAACTCAGCCTGCGGCTCGCCGCGTAGTAAATAGCCGCTGCCGAGAAAGCGATAAAGAAGTGCAGGAAGACACCCAGAACATACGTGCCGACGCCTCCCCGGAAAGCCTCTCGCCCAACCAGGCCGCCGGCAATCGTGAGCGGAATTTTCCACCCAAACAGGATGAAAGCTTGTGCCAGGTCCAAAGCCCCGGCAATCAGGCCGCCTACTGCGATTGCCAATACAGCGTTCCTTCCTCCAATCATCCGATATCTCGCTTTCACCTGTGATTTGTTTGCAACCCGCAACCCAGGTGAGACCCGAGTCCTGACCTTGGCCTGAAAAACCCTGAATACTTCTGAAATCACAGTGAATCGGCGGTGGCGTGGCTGGGGAAGCGTCGCGAAGCGCAAGAGCGGCCGGAATGGAATTGCCGCTTTGCTATTTAGAAACAGTGGGTAATAACCAATCCTGCATGGAACGCCCAACCACGACAATGCTTCGCATCGGCGCCTGGTGCGTCAACCCGACGTCCGGCCAGATTTCACGAGATGGAGAAACCGCTCGGGTAGAGGTGCGGACGATGCGACTGCTGCTGTGTCTCGCCGAGCACGCCGGCGAGGTCGTCAGCATCGATAACTTACTCAACCAGGTCTGGTCTGGGGTCGTCGTCGCTCCGGACTCCGTCTACTAGGCTGTGGCATCGCTCCGCCGTCTGCTCGGCGACGACCCCAAGCAACCCACTTACATCGCGACCGTGCCGCGACTGGGGTATCGGATGGTGGTGACGGTCAGTCCGTGGGTGGATCCGTCCATCGCAAAGACGAGCTCTTCGCGGGCTGCGGACAGCGACAGCGAACATCCGACCCCAGCGACCACCGATGCGCCGACGTCCGGCCCGCGCCTCAGGACCGGCTTCACGTGGGCGGCGGGCGCGGCGCTTTGCCTCGCATTCGTCGTCGCGTTCCTGTTCTATGGAAAGGTCGCGAACAACAATCACTCACAGAAATCCATCGCCGTGCTGCCGTTTCTCGACCTGACCGAAGAGATGAACCAGGAGCCTTTCGCCGACGGCATGACCGAGGAACTGATTGACAAACTCACCAAGATCCCGGGCCTTCTGGTACCGGCTCCCACGTCTTCGTTCTATTTCAAGGGCAAAAAAACAACCATCGCCGATATCGCCAAGGCGCTGGGTGTCGCTTACGTACTGGATGGAAGCGTGCGCAAGTCAGGCGCTAGGCTGCGGATCGCCGCGCGGTTGATTCGTGCGGACAACGGGTACGTTGTCTGGTCTGAAACCTACGACCGATCACTGAACGACATCGTCTGGGTCCAGGACGACATCGCCAGCGAAGTAACGAAGGCGCTGAGGGCATCGATCGAGGCCAGACTGGACCACTAGCCTCGCCTCAGCGCAGCGCCGCATCAACCAGCGCCGCCACACCCGCCACGTTCTTTTCGAGGCCATCCGGGAGGCCATATCGCTTGGCGATGAACGCACTGTCCTGGTAGCTGGCCCAAACGCGGCCATCCGATGCGCGCCAGACGAGCATCCGGAGTGGCAGATCGAGCCCCACAAGAGGACGCGCAACCATCAGCGGGGTTCCCGCCCGCGGATTGCCAAAGATCAGCACCTGCTCGTCCTGCATGTCGAGGCCGACTTCGCGCGCTCCGGAGCGGTGATCAATCCGAGAGAAAACGGTCAGGCCTTTTCCGCGCACGACTTCGTCGAGGCGGCGAATCGTTTCGTCGACGGAGTATGGGCTGGGTTTGGAAATCACTCCGTCTGCTGACGGGACTGCTTGTGGTGTGCCCATGTTTGCTCCTGCGAATGAAACCAACAGCCAGGCCCCGGCCGCCGCGAATCGCGTCATTGCTGCACCTGAACCGGCGCACCGACGCTCGCGGGCGTGCCGCTAGCGATGATCAGGTATCGCCGCGGCGCTGGGTCGCTGGTCTGAACGATCTGGCGGATTGGCCCGACGGCATTCACGATTGCGGCCCCAGCTGGATTGCTCATGAAACCCGCGAGCGGTTCCAGCTGGGCCGCCCCCCTTGGGTCGGAAGAAAGCGCGAGCACATATGGCTTTTTGGGTTCCAGGCCGGTGACGGCCGCCTGCAGAACCTGCGTCAGCCCCTGGTCGAACAGGGAAACGCGGGTCGCCGGAGCGCCGCCAACTGGTCCGAGCACGAGGTGAGTCGCTTGACCGGCGACCCCGAGCGGCTGCAGGTTCTCGGTCCCGGCACCGTTGGGTACCGCATTGGCGACGTAGACGACCGCTTGGGGCGCCTGGCCGATCGGGATTGTTGCGATGACCTTGTTCTCAAGAGTGTCGACTGCCGTCATCGTGTCTCCATTCTCGATCCCAACGTAAACGCGCGTCCCATCGCCGGATGGCCATATGCCGTGCGGCAGCTCGCCCAGCGCGATCGTGGCCACGCGTTCGAAGGTGTCGGTGCGGAACGCCAACACCTGGTTGAGCCCGCCCACGGTGACGTAGGCGAAGCGGCCATTCGCGTTTCGTACCATGTTGACATGGTTGGTAATCGGACCGGTATCGAGCACCTTGAGCACCTTGAACGGCGGCTTCGCGCCAAACACCATCACCTTGCCGGTATCCTTCAACGTGAGCCAGACCTGATCTCCTTCCGGGGTCGCAGCAATGTTGGGGCAAAACGGTGATTCTTGCTTCACCCTGGCGACCACTTTGTGGTCGGCTACCGAGACGATCGCGATTTCCGGGTTGAAGCTTGAGCAGACGTAGCCATACTTACCGTCCGGCGAGAAGATCGTCATCCCCGGACCATTGGCGAGTTTGATCCGGCTCTTCTCGGAGAAGGTCTTGCCGTCGAGCACCGCAACGTAGTCCTCACCGCGCACCGTCACCCAGACCTCCTTGCCGCTTGGCGTGAAGAATGCTTCGTGAGGCGAGCGACCGAGATAAGTGATGTGCTTGATGGCATTGGTTGCCGTGTCGATGAAGGTGACCGAGTTGGAGCCAATCGAAACCACGGCAAGTGTGCGATGGTCGGGCGAGAACCCTAAGCCGTGCACGATCAGCTGCCCGCGGTAGAGCGGCGAGAAATTCGCCGGCTGTGGTTCGCCCAGCCGGATCACTCCGAGGAGCTTGTTGGCCGCCGGGTCGATCACCGAGACGGTGTTCGAGAACTGTTCCGCGGCGTAAACACGATCGCGGGCGCTCACCGGGACATCGCGCGCCGCAGCGGGGCCTGGCACCTGGCCTGCGCGAGCAAGCGCCGCAACAAGCACGGCAAGGACGAAACCAGTCGCGGAGGTACGGGCCATGTTAGTGCTCGCGATCGTGAGGGTTGGGGGGGATCTGCGTTGGCGCGGGGCTGCCGGGCGGGAGAGCGTCGCCGAGAGCCAGATGCATGACTGCGATCTCCTGCTGCTGCGCGACAATGATCTCCTGCGCCAGCCGCACGAGGCGCTTGTCCTTGCCGTAGCGGAGCTCGACGAGCGCCATGTCGATGGCGCCCTGGTGGTGCGGAATCATCATGCGGGCGAAGTCGCGGTCAGCATCGCCGGTGAAGGGGACATTCATCGCTGCGTGCATGCGTGCGACCGCGTCTTTCGTCATCGCGCGAAAACCGTCCGCTGTGTCGGGATTCCGATCGCTGGTACGTGCATCAGGTGCGAGCGCGAGCACCAGAAGAGCAAGAACCCTACGTCCCAATCGGCGAGCCCTCATGTCAAAATCCTCCTTTGGAGGCGACACCCCTCCCCTCTCCATAACGCCCGTCTGAGGAGGAACAAGGCTTTGTCGCTCGGCCCCGTTCGCTACTTCTCTTCGCCGGCGAAGTAGTCGGCACGAACGGGGGGAATTCTGTCGAAGGTCGCCTGTTCGGCGGACCACAGCAAGTCCGGCCCCGTGGGCGGTCCACGGCAGTGCCTCTCACGGGGGTGGACTCGCTCACTCGTGGCGTTGCTAGGACGTAAGCTCCAGGGGGATCGCATGAGAGCGGAGACTGGCCTGACAAGCGAAATAGCGAAGGGCGGCATTTCGCCATGATCGCTGCACCGCCAGCGCCCGCATCGGGCAGACGCCGAAAGCACAATTGGCTTCCTCTCTTCTATTTGGCGGCCTTGTCGTACTCCGAGCCTGCCGATGCGCAGCGCGTGGAGGCTCTCGGGCCGGACGTGCGCAAGTATCTGCGTGTCAGCACGCCCAAAGTAATCCTCGAGCACGTCGAAGTCATCGATGGCACGGGAGCTGCGCCGAGCCTGGATCGGAACATCTACATCGAGGGCGGAAAGATAACAGCCATATCAGCCGGCAGAGATCAGCCCCCGAGCGACGGCACCACGATACTGGACCTGCGAGGTTACTCGGTCATGCCCGGGATCGTCGGTATGCACAACCATCTGTTCTGTATTGCCCGCCCACATCTCGAGGCCGACGGGAGCTTCGACAGCCCGGCCCTTTTTCTGCAGATGAGCTTCTCGGCGCCGCGCCTGTATCTGGCGAATGGCGTGACGACCATGCGCACGGTGGGCAGTGTCGATCCTTACACAGACTTAAGGCTCAAGCAGGCGATTGAGACGGGCGTGCTTCCTGGCCCACATCTCGACATCACCGGTCCGTATCTTGAAGGGTCCGGTAATAATCGAAATCTCCAAATGCACCAGCTTACCGGGCCGGAGGATGCACGACAGACCGTAGCCTATTGGGCGGATCGCGGTGTGACCTCGTTCAAGGCGTACAAGAACATCACGCGTGAGGAATTGCGTGCCGCGGTCAAGGAGGCACACAAGCGTGGTCTCAAGGTTACGGGCCATTTGTGCTCAGTCACCTATGAGGAAGCAGCGGAGATCGGCATAGACAATCTCGAGCACGGATTCTTCGTCAATACCGAGTTGGATCCCGACAAGAAGCCTGACACATGCAGCGCCAGCGGAGGCGACTACACGCTCGAACACATGAGCCCCGGCAGTGCCGAAGCAGCTCGGCTGATCGCATCGCTCATCAGGCATCATGTTGCCATCACGTCAACACTGCCGGGTCTTGCATCAACACTGCCGGGTGTGGAGGCGTCAGTGGATGGTCGGCCCACGCTGCGGTCGGCGGTGTTGGAGGCGATGGCACCATCCGTCCGCGAAGCATATCTCTACAGCCGTAATCGACCCGCAAACAAATCAGCTCAGACGAACGCAGCCCTTCTGCTCCGCAGAGACATGGACCTCGAGCGCGCCTTCGTCGCTGCCGGCGGGCTACTGCTGGCGGGAGCGGATCCGGTTGGCATCGGCGGTAATATTCCGGGCTTTGGCGATCAACGTGAGATCGAGTTGCTGGTAGAAGCCGGGTTTGCACCGGTCCAGGCGATTCGGATCGGCACTTTGAACGGTGCAATCTTTCTCGGTCGCCAGGATCAGATCGGCTCGATTGCGATTGGGAAGAACGCGGACCTCGTCGTGATGAAAGGTGATCCGGCCAGTCGCATCACGGATATCGAAAACGTCGAAATCGTTTTCAAGGATGGCGTCGGATACGACACCAAAAAGCTGCTCGACTCGGTGAAGGGCCATTACGGCGAGTATTAGCGAACTCCTCTTGTCGCGCCCTTCCTCACATTCGTGATGAAGGATGGCCAGGTGGTAAGGAATGACCTGGCGTCGCATTGAGGCACAAGCTTCAGATCCATGTCTTTCCGACGCCGATCGCCAAGCCAGGCTTCGAGCGCCGTTTCCAGCGAGACGCGGAACTCAAGGGAGGGGCCGTACGCAAACGTTGCTGACGCAAATCAACCCACTGCAGCAAGGCGGAGTGCTCGGATCGCAGTGAGCGTTTTGAGGCAGACAGGTTCCGCCATCTCCGCCCTGCCCCCCGTCGGGAGGATTGCCTCCGTCCTGTTGTCCGCCATCGTGACCGCAGCGACCTTCGCCCGGGCCACAAGGACCCAGGTGATCGCCGTGCGCGAGGTGGGCGGGTACTGCCGGAGCACCGACCCGAATCGTGTGAGCATTAGCTGGATTTCCAGGAGGAAAGTGACAGATGGTCACTTTATGGCCTGCGTCAGGATCGTTCGAAGGATCCGAATCGTCGCAGGTGACCGCGTCGTCGGATAGCGGGTCGTTACTGGTACGGGATCCAGAGCCGCCGCACCCAAGCGGCAGCACCAGAGCTAACGCAAAGAGGTGAGTGATCGGGAATAGCAATGGGCGATTTATCGAATGCATGCTGGAGCTCCTTCAAAGCAGCAGAATAGTCCAAACAGCTTCAGCACGGAACGTGCCGTAGCCAATTGCCCGGAGTCTCAAGCGTAGGATGAGCTAGCCAACGGGTGCGCAGCCCACACCCTGCGGTCGGTTGTCTACGCTAGCCTGGATGGCACCACCTACGTCCCGCCTGGTCGAGCGAGAAACAACTTGTCTCCGCACGGGTGAAAGAAGACCCTGGACAGAACTTTTGGGGGTCTGGAGCGCCATCGAAGATCCTGGCTCAGCGTTTGTTTCGCAAACGATTCTTTGCCTGGGGCCGGCTTGACACCGGCGACCATCGTTCGATTTGTGGAGGGTCAGCCCAACTGGAACCCCGAGCCAAAGGAGGAAGGTCATGCAGCGATTGATCGCGATTAAGCAGAGCCGCTGGAGTGCGACCAGATTCGGAGTGCCGCTTTTCATCGCTATCGGCTTGGTTCTCGGCGCCGCCACGATCGCGCGCGCGGCATTCAACCAGCCTGGCAACATCCTCATCACAGATCAGTTCAACAATCGCGTGATCGAAATCGACCCCGCTGGCAACATCGTCTGGCGGTTCGGAAGCGGTCCGGGTGACACCTCGGCGAACGCGATTGTCGGTACCAATGACGCTGAGCGCGTGGGCGACCTCACCCTGATGTCGGGTACCGGCATCCCGCCTGGCGCTACCACGAACTGCAGGTCCGGCTGCGTCGACAACCGGGTGATCCTCGTCGACCGCGACGGCAACATCGTCTGGCAGTATGGTCAGTTCGGCGTCACTGGATTCGGACCCAACCAGCTCAACACGCCGGTCCAGAACACTTATCTGCCGAGCGGAAACGTGCTCATCACCGACCAGGGCAACGAGCGCATCATCGAGGTGCGGCGCTCGGACAACGCCATCGTATGGCAATACGGAGAAAATGGCGTGGTGGGCATCGGTCCTAACCAGCTCAACAATCCCAACGCCGCGGAGTTGCTTGCCAACGGCCACATCCTCATCTCAGACGAGAACAACAACCGCGCCATCGAGGTCACCCATACGGCTCCGAGCCGGATCATCGCCGCCTATACCGCCCACGGCACTGTTAGCGGCGTCGCTTTCGCGAGCCGGCTCGCCAACGGCCACACTCTTCTTACCGATTCCAACAATGGCCGCATCGTGGAAGTGGATGCTCGCGACAACCCGGTCTGGGAGTATTTCACCAATACCCGTCCCGGCAGCAATCCGTCCCCGCTTCCGACGCGGGCGGTCCGGCTGGCCAACGGCAATACGCTGATCAGCGATCAGTTCAATGACCAGGTGATCGAGGTCACTCGGGCGAAGGTGATCGTCGCCACCTATGGCACGATTAACGATCCTGGGTTTAGCCCCAGCACTACCGGCGAGATGAATGCGCCCTACAGTGCTTACGTGATCGGCGACTATACCGGCATCACGCCGCCCTTCGGTTTCTGAGGGGTTCGACCGGTCCAATAGGCCCAATCGGACGCTTCCGCTGTTTCACCAGGACTGCCAGCGGAGCGGGCGACCGGGGCGACATCGTGGACCACTACACCACGCTGCTTTAGGACGCTCTCTGCGCTGAGGTTGAGAAGCTGCGCGACGAAAAGCCCCCTCGCAAGTTCGCGAGAGGGCTTCAGAGTTGCGGGGGCCCGCAACGTGAATTTCTGAGTACTAGCATCCCGTTCAGCGTCCGAATCCCGATCGGTCGTGCCGCCTGAATCTAAAGACGCTGAATTCTTGCGTGCGAAGTGGCTTCGGCGCGTCGCCTAGAGATAAGGGCTGGCCTGCCACGGCAATTCCGGTGAGGGAAGGGAGCATCGAGATCGCGCGTCCAAACCCGGTCGATAGCTTACCTGAATCCGATCCGGCGCAAGGATGCCGAGATTCGAGAAGGCCGGCCCCTCAAGCGGATACACGGCGATCGACTATTGGATGAAGATCACCACCGCGCAGAGGGTTTCGGCCCGACCGCTTGAAAAGGGGTGCGTCTGGCGCTAACTGTCGCGCTCGTCGAGTCGCCTCGCCTGCTGACCGCCGAGAACACCACCGCGAAGGTACCTGTGATTGGCCAGACTATCCTCCACTACGAGGTGAAAGAGCTCCTCGGAACGGGTGGGATGGGCGAGGTGTACAAGGCGCTCGACCTTAAGCTGAACCGCTTCGTCGCCCTGAAGTTCCTCGCGCCTGATTTGCTTCCCTCCGAAGGGATCGGCGAGCGCTTCATGCAAGAGGCGATGGCGCTCTCGGTCCTCAACCACCCCCACATCGCAACGCTCTTCGACATTCACCAAGTCGAAAATGGGAAGTTCCTCGTCCTCGAGTATTTGGCCGGCGGCACGCTCAAGGCGCGCCTGGAAGCAATCCACCGCCGTGGTGAGCAGCTGTCGATCGAGGAGCTGCTCGAATACGCCAAGCAGGCGGCTGAAGGGCTCGCGCACGCGCACCGGCACGGCATCATTCATCGAGATCTCAAGACAAGCAATCTGATGCTCACCGAAGAGGGGCAGCTGAAGATCACCGATTTCGGTATCGCCAAACTGAGCCGATTCTCACCGAGCACCGCCCCCGGTCGCCTGATCGGCACCCCGCGGTACATGTCCCCGGAGCAGGCGCAGGGCCAGGAGGTCGATGCGCGATCTGATTTGTTCTCCTTCGGGGTCGTTCTCTTCGAATTGACCACCGGTCGCTTGCCCTTCGAAGCGGAGACGGAAAGTGCCCTGCTTCTGAAAATAGCAAGCTTGTCGGCGCCCGCCTTGAGCGCCTTTCGCGCCGCTGCGCCGCCCCAATTGGAGCGAATCGTCGCAAATCTGATGATGAAGAAGCCGTCGGCCCGCTACCAAAGTGCCGAGGACGTCTTGCTGGATTTGAAATCGCTGCAAACCGGTCTGCGAGACCATACGAAAACCAGCCAGGGCGGCGGATCGATTCTGTCGAAACTCTCTCGCCGACGGCACTTTTTCGTCGCGCCGGTGGTGATCCTCGCCCTGCTGATCGGCCTCGTTTATGTTTATCGCCATCATCGGAGCAGCGCGGCCAGCTTGCGCGCGGAGGACACGCTTGCCGTGCTTCCCTTTGACTACGTGGGGAGCAGTCCATCGGATGAAGCATTCAACGCTGGACTGTTTGAGATTCTGGCCGGTAAACTCAGCCAATTCGGGTCTGATCGGCTCAGGGTAATCTCAGCCAACGAGGTGCTGAAACAGAAGGTTCGCAGCCCAATCGAGGCCCGAAAAGCGCTCGGTGCCAGCCTCACCCTCACCGGCATCCTCCGACAATCGGCCGCAGGATTCGCCCTGTCGTTGGCGCTGTTCGACACAACCAAGCAGACCACCCTCGACTCACGTGAAATCCAAGCGACCCGGGGAGAGCTGGCAACGGTTCCCGACAAGCTGCTCGAGCAGGTGGTGCAGATGCTCAAGCTTCCCGGCGCAGCACAGGCACCTTCCGTTCCCCCGAGATCCGGCCTGACCCAGGTGCCGCAGGCACTCGAGCTGTATTCGCAGGGGCGCGGTTATCTCCAGCGCTATGACCGTTCTGACAGCGTTCGAAAGGCAATCGACGCGTTTGATCGAGCGCTATCCCTGGATTCGAGCTTCGCGCTCGCGCACGCGGGGCGAGCCGAGGCTTACCTGCGCCGCTATCAGTCGAGCAAAGACTCGCGTTTTTTGACCGAGGCGCGACAGAGCTGCCGGCGCGCGATCGAGCTGAATCGAGACCTCTTCGACGTTCATCTGACCATGGCTCTCATCCAAAGCACCGCTGGCGAATACCAGGATGCGATCATCAGCCTTGAGTCAGCGCTGAAGGTTCAGCCCGAAAGCGCAGATGCGCTGCGCGAATTGGCAAACACCTACGGTGTCGCCGGGCGGCAGGATGAGGCCGAGGCCAGCTTCAAGCGATTGATCCGTCTGCGGCCGGATGATTGGAGCGCCTACAAGGATCTCGGAGTCTTCTACAACAGTCTGGGGCGAATCGACGAGGCGGTAGCAAACTTCAAACGAGTGGTCGACCTCACTCCTGACAATTACGTCGCCTACCGAAATCTAGGCGGTCTTTATCTCAAACTGAAGGACTATCCGAAGGCGGAGGAGGCCCTCCGGAAGTCACTGTCCCTTCAGCCCACCGACGCGGGCTATTCAAATCTCGCTATCCTTTATTACCTGCAGGGGCGGCACGTCGAAGCGGCCGAGAATTTTCGCAAAGCGATCGAACGCAACTCGAGCAATGGCATCTGGTGGGGCAATCTGGGCGACGCCTACCGGCAGATTCCCGGCAAGGAAAGCGAGTCAAAGGAAGCGTGGCGTCGCGCGCTCACGCTCTTCGAGCACGAGCTCTCGGTGAACCCGCTCAACGTGCAGGCCCGGGCGAATGCGGCGATGTACTGGTCGCAGCTGGCCGAAAACGAAAAGGCGCTCGCCGAGCTAAACCGCGCCCTCGAGCTCAAACCGGAGGATGGCCTGGTCCTCTCTCGGGCGGTGATCGTCTACGAACAGGCCGGGATGCGCGATCGTGCCCTCGCTGCGGTCGAAGGCGCGATCAAAGGCGGCTTCCAGAACGAGATCGAGAATTGGCCGCCGCTGGAGTCCTTGCGAAGCGACCGCCGCTACCAGGAATTGATCAAACGGTGCTGCAGGGCAGACCCGCGCCGCCCTACGAGCAAGTAACACAAGGGCTGTGATTGAAATTGCGGGGGGAAAGGTGCACGCTCCCCAGCCGCTACACGGAGGGAATAATGAATAAATCAGATCGAAAGCCGATTGAGATTTTCGTGGACCCCAGCACGAAAAACTTCACGTACACGCCGGCGGTCTATCATACCCGTCCAAGTGCTCCCATTGCATGGCGCGCCAACGGGACCTTCCTCGTCCAGTTTACGAGCCTGACACCGCTGGAGACGGTCGGGATAGGGGGGGCCGCTGAAAAAGTAGTCGATACCCTTGTAAGGCGGGATGCCCCGAGGGGCGTCTATCATTACTCCGTCGCGGTGGCGATCGGTCACGATATCTTCTTGGACGCCGGCTGTCCGACGATCGTGATCGACTAAGACTCCCAATCAGATCGAAGCAGCGCGAGTGCGCGTGCCTAGCCGGTACGCGTCTGCGTTATTTCGATACTCGAAGCGGCACCACCACGTCGCGAGCCTCTCTCCGAATGCCACTCGTATCCGTCGGCTGATCAAACAACCGCGTCGGCCGATTGCCCGCCAGATCTTCCAGCTCAGCGGCGACCCTCAGGCGATACCGACCCGGACGCCAGGCCTTGATGGGAGCAAATCGCCACTGAGTCCCTCCGTACTGGACCATGGCCTCGCCGTCCAACGGCGATCCGGTTGCATCTTCCACCCTCACCAGACGCTCGAACAGTGGCTGATCCAGTTCTCTGTCCGCGACGACGACCAACGATTCGCGCGTTCCGGCACGAGGGACGGTGAGCTTCCACTTTCGAGGATCAGGCGTGGTGCGCTCGGCGGGATCGACCCGGTACTCCTTGCTGAACTTCTCTGCCAACGGGCTCCCCTCGGCATCCTTCGCGTCGGCTGAAATCACCAGGCGGTAACGTCCCCCAGGACGCAGGGGCGGACCCTTGATTTCATTTAGCGCGAGCCCCCGCTTGATCCGACCAGGGTCCAGGATCAGGGTGAGGCGCCGGGCTCCTGGATCCCACAGGCCATCTTCCAGGTCGAGGAACGGATGCTCCACCGGGTCTCCATTTTCTCCGAGCAACTGGATGTGGCGCTCGATGCCACGCTGCGACATTGACTGTGAGAAAACGATGTAGATTCTCAGCAAATTGGCGGGGACGACGTCTCCGGACGGATACACTGCGGTGACACGAGTCGCGGATCTGCACTCCGGTGCGTCGATGCGAAAACTGAGGCGCTGAATGCCCGACGCCGGTCGCTCCGGCAGGCCGAGAATCTCTGCGAGCGCAAGAGGATCGAAAATGGCTCGATGGGTTCTCTCCGGCGTGAAGGGAAACCGTGGAGTGAATCGCAACGCGTTGCCATCGACTTGGTAGTCGCCGAGCAGTGGTTCGAAATAGACCGCGAACGCCTGGGTGAGCACGCTTGCCGCGGCCGACCGTTCCTTGATTGCCGCGAGCACCTCCGGTGCAACACCGGTGACGCGCACCGATCGCGTCGGACGGTCGAACACCAAAGCTGGATCGCCCCAGGCCGGCGCGGCGAGGAGGAGGAGGATCGAAGCGCGAATCACGAACGGCCGAAGCTTTTGTCAGGAAACTTCAGTCGGTACCGTTGTTAGGCTGACCTCGCCGTTTAGAAGATTGCGCACCAGCAACAGAAGCTGCTTCTCGCCGAAGTTCTCCGCTTGCAGGATGCCTCGATTGCGCATCCGCTGGAAAGGGATCCCAGCTGTATCTTCGATGTGTGTGGTGATGGACGGCAGTGGCTTCTGCAGATCTTCTACGGCAACCAGCAAAACGCCGCGGGTGCTGTTGACCACCATGATCACGTCCTTGCCTTTCCACCGAAGCGCCACCATGTCGAGCGGGTAGTTACCGGACCCGAGCTCACCGATCGTGGTCCCCTTCACGTGCTTCTTGTCCTTCAACGCATCGATCGGGAAGAGCACCAGCGGCGTGCACAAGTAGGAGGCGAGCAGGTGTTGCTTGCCGTGAATCTTCACCGGCACGAAGGCCCGCACCGGGGAGTCGGTCTCATATTTGCCGTGAGAGCCATGATAAATCTCGAGCGAGGTCGCGCTCGCCGAATCACCGAAAGGAAACGGGTAAACGCGCATGGTGGAGGAGAACTCTTCGTTCGAGAGGCCTGCCACAAAGAGTTTTCCGTCGACGAACACCATGTCTGAAATTACATCAACGCGGTGCTTGGATTTCTTCCACGGATATTCGGCGGCCTCGTTTACGGGATTTGATACGTCAACCGACGAGTACTTCACATTTTCAAGTCTTACTTCCTGAATCTCGCCCGAGGGAGTTACGCGTAGCAGCGCGCCAGCCGAAGCGACATCATTTGGAAGCTGCCACTCGATAGAGAAACTGCGTCGTCCGCGGGAGGCAGTGAGATAGATGTTCTTGGAGATCGGATTGACCGCCATGTCGTCAATGAGCACATCACGAACGTCAATGCCCAACATGCCAGCCAATTTACCTTCCAGGTCTCCAATCTGAAGCGCCTTCACCTCTCCAACCGGGGTACGATCGCCCAGATCGAGCGCGTAGACTTTCGCGCCGATCGAGTCTCCGACGAACAGAATTCCATCCGGTCCGAAAGCGAGTTTGCTGTACGACTTCGCCTTGACCGGGCCCACGGTCGGCCCTGCGCCGTAAGCAGAGGCTGCCATGAGACCCAAGGCAGAGACAATGGCAAGTACGGACCAACGGAAGCTTCTCATGGCACGTCTCCCTTCCTGTAAGGTGTGTTATCCCCACTCAACCAGCCGAAAACAGGCACGAGACGAAGTTACTTCTCGAGCTTGGCGCGCTCGGCCGCCGCCTCGGCCGCGGAAAGCGGCAAATATCCTTGAGGCGACGCAGCAACCACCTCCTGGCCCTCGCGCGACAGTACGAGCCGCAGAAACTCGCGCACGAGCGGCAGGAGGGGGCGCCGGGCGTAAATGAGTAGGAACCGGTCGAGCGGGTAGCGGCCGTCAACCATGTTCTCAGCGGTCGGGGCCACTGGTTCATCTTGCGCGCGTGGGGCAAGCGCCAACGCGCGCACCGATGCCGACCGCCGGTTGGCCGCGGCGAATCCAATGCCCGACGTATCGTTGGACAATTTTTCGACGACATCTGCGGACTGTGGAAATCCCGCAAACTCTTTGCCGAATTCCCGTCCGCTGAGCACTTTCTGTTTCGCAAAAATGCCAAGCACCGTCTCGGGCTTGAGCCCGTATGGGTGAATCGGGCGATCTGCCCAGGCTCCAGTCGCGCCCAGAGCGCCCCAGCGCGCCGCCTGTCCAGTGAAGGCTTGCGCGGCCTGTGTCAGCGTGAGCGACGTTAACGGATTATCCGGGTGCACGAAGATGGCCAGAGGGCCGCTGAGCGCGCGCGGACTGAGGGATGCGTGGGCCACGCGAAACAGGAGCGGATCCGCTCTCGCTACGGCGCGATAGCTTTCCAGTTGCTGGGGCGTGAACTCGCCACCCATCGGCGCGAAGGCCGAAGTGCCAGCCGCCAGCGCAGCCGGTGCGAAACGCGTGCCCCTGAGGTCGAGCTCGAATCGTGCTTTTGGGTGGGCGGCGACGAAAAGCGAAACCATCGCCTCGAGCATGTCTCGCATGTCGTTGTAGCCAACGACTGCAATTGCGCCGCCGGAGGTTATGAACCCAGCGGATCTCGGAATCTCGATCTCTCGCGGCTCAACGTGCGCGCGCGGCAGCTTCGCGTCACCGGCCTGCACCACCGGACTTCCAGCGACGAAGGCGCCAATTGCGAGCGTGTCGTGTGACCCTGCGGAGCCGGCACAAGAAAAGGCGAGGACGCCCAACACCGCGCCCAGTTGAATGGGCGCAAATTGGGAAACAATCAGCGCACGTAATCTCACGTCGTAAGCGCCAGGCGCTGTATGGTGTAGCCAATCGCCCGTAAAAGAGAAAGGGGACAGCGTGAACACCGAGCACGACGTGATGCCTGCGGAATCCGAGGGCTCGACGCTGACGCGGCGCAATCTTCTCCAGGGCGCGGGGGCCGTGATCGCGGCCTCGGCGCTGCCGGCGGGTGCTGCGCTAGCAGAGAGTCCGGCCGCGGTACCGGCGCCCGTCAAGGCGGCGTCGGCCGCGTCGATCGATCTGACGGGTGAGCTGGCGCGCTACATGGTCGCCGCCCGACAGCAGAACCTCCCGCCCAAGGTGATGCTGGATGGCAAGCACCGCATCCTCGACGCGCTGGCAGCTATCGTGTCGGGGTCGCGCCTCCGGCCCGGAGAGATGGCGATCCGCTTCATCCGCGCGCAGGGCGGGGTGCCGGAAGCGTCCGTCCTCGGCACCGACTTCAAGACGTCAGCCATCAACGCCGCGCTCGCGAACGGGATGTTCGCGCACGCCGACGAGACGGACGATGTCGACCCGTTGACCAAGGCGCACCCAGGCGCGGGGGTCGTGCCCGCCGCGATGGCGATGGCGGAGAAGGAGCAAGGCTCAGGGCTGGAGCTGCTCAGGGCGGTGGTGCTCGGGTACGACGTCGGCTGCCGCTTCGTCGTCGCGCTCGGGCACGAGGCGATCCGGAAGGGCCACCGCGGGATCGAGTGTCCCGTCTCGACGATGGGGGGAATGGCCGCGGCCGCGTCCCTGGCCAAGTTCGACGACGAGGGGATGCGCTACGCGATTGCCTATGGCGCGCAGCAGGTCTCCGGACTTTGGAGCTGGGTCGAGGACCACGATCACATCGAAAAGGCGTTCGACATCGGAGGTATGGGGGCGCGCAACGGCGTCACCGCCGTCGTGATGGTGCAGAATGGGTGCACCGCCGTCCGCGACGTGCTGACCTGCAGGCACAACGCGATGCAGGCGCTCTCCACCAACCCGCGTCCCGAGGAGATCATGGCCGGGATGGGCACCCGGTTCTTCGTCTCCGAAACCGGGATCAAGACGTTCTCGGTGGGCTACCCGAACCAGGCTCCCCTCGATGCGCTGTTGACCCTTCGCCGCCAGCACGGCCTGCGTCCCGACAATGTCGAGCGGATCGTCGTCCGCCTGCCGGAGGACGCCCCGGGTATCGTCGGCAACAGCCCGATGCCCGATGTCAACTGTCAGCACCTGATCGCGACGGCGCTGTTGGACGGTGGGGTCTCGTTCGAGAAGAGCCACTCGCGCGAGCACATGAGCGATCCGCAGGTCAGCGCCATCATGAAGCGGGTGCAGGTGGTCGGAGACCCGAAGCTGAACGACCCCGCCGCGCCACGAAGCGGCCTCGTCGAGGTGACCCTGCGCGGCGGCAAGACCGTCAGCCACTTCACCCGATTCCCGCCGGGCACGAAGGAGAATCCGCTCGACACCGAGAAGATGAACGCGAAGGCGCGCGACCTGATGAAGCCGGTTCTGGGCGCTGCCAAGACGGAGTCGGTCATCCAACAAGTGAACAACCTCGAGTCCGTTGTCAACGTCCGCGACTTCGTCCGGTCGCTCGTCACCGCGTAGCGCCTCCTCTTCGAGCTGGCGGCGGAGGGTTCGAGCATGCATCTTGAGACCGTCTAACTGCGAACACCACTGAACTGGTGATCGCTCGGACGACTCCGTTTTCATTGCATCAGCGCGACCAACTCGTCAGGAACCAAAGATGGACGTCCCCGCCTTCCTGACCAAAACCCGCGACTTACGCTTGCGGCACGAAGAATATGCCAGTCTTGTCGATGACTACTATTCCAACGTAACGCACTACTATCGCCACGGCTGGGGCGATTGTTTCCATCATGCCCCACTCTTGGACGGCGAGAGCCTTGAGTCCGCGATCGTCGCGCAGCATGAAATGTTGATCCGCGAGGCGGGCATTGGCGCGGGAATGCGGGTTCTTGACGTTGGCTGCGGCATCGGGGGCCCAGCGCGGAGCATTGCCCGCCGCTCGGGAGCGCACGTCCGTGGATTGAACATCGTTCCGATGCAGCTTGCGCTGGCAAGAAAACTGACCGAGCGGGAGGGGCTGGCCAGCCAAGTGGACTTCGTCTTGGGCGATGGCATGCGGATGCCGTTTGCGCCCGACCAGTTTGATGTCGTCTATCTGACCGAAAGCGGCTGCCACATGCCGGACAAAGGAGCCTTCTACCGAGAGGTGACCCGGGTGTTGAAGCCGGGAGGGGTATTCATCGGCTGGGACTGGATGCAAAAGCGGCCGGCTTCCACCCAAGAAGTCGAGCGATACGTCCAGCCGATTTGCGAATACTTCGCGGTTCCCAATCTGACCCTCCTGACCGAGCTGGGCGGGCTCTTAGAGCAGGCCGGTTTGGTAGTGCGTGCGGTTGAAGACCTCGGTGAACGCGGAAGCCCAACTCGAAAGTGGTGGACCCCGCTGGAGAAGCAGGTCAGCAGCGTCATTACCAAGCTCGTTACCTCTGTGCAGCCGGTGCTCAGGATGATGCGCCAGAGCGGGGAGGCGCTGGTGCTTGCGGGAAAGGCAGGGCTGTTTACCCCTCTGGCATTTTGGAACGCGACCAAACCAGTTCAATGAACGAAGGTCGGTTCATGCGTTCGCGCCAAGATCTTCACTCGTTCGCGTGTCCGACTGCGTCAAACCATCGTTCGATCATCGGCGCATTCTCGACCACGCGGCGCGCGGGTCGCTCGTCGCGAAGGAGCGCAACGACCAAGAACGCGGCTAGGTAGAGGCCGCTTGCAGAGGTCATTGCGAGCCGATCAATTGCGCTGGCAAGTCGTCCAGGTTTCTGGACTTGCCCGACGATGTCGCGGGAATGAAGCGGACCGCCATCGCCAAGCCAAGCACACCGAGCGGAACGTTAAGCAGAAAGATACTGCGCCAGCCGAGCGTGGCCACCAGCAGCCCACCCAGAACGGGTCCGCTGGCTCCAGCGATCGCGGTGATACTGCTCCAGATGCCGATCGCCTGCGCGCGCTGCCTCGGCTCAGTATACGCCCGACCGAGTATTGCCAGTGACGACGGCATGAACAGCGCGGCGCCGACGCCTTGCATGATGCGCGCCCCGATCAGCGCGGGCACGTTGGGTGAAGCCCGCATGCAGCGGACGCCACCGTGAACGCGATCAGGCCAGCGCAGAACACCTGCTTCGCTCCGAGGCGATCGCCTAGCCCGCCCCCCAGCAGCAACAGACTCGCGAAGCTCAGCGTGTAACCGTCGATCACCCAGGACAAACCGCGAATGTCAGTGTGTAGGCTCGCCTGAATGCTCGGAACTGCGACGATTCCAGCGGTGACGTCGAGCAGCGCCATGCCCAGCCCGAAGCTGCTCGCGATCAGCGTCCAGACAGGGCGATCGGTTCGTTGGAATTTCGTTGCCATTGCGGAATCTCATTCGGATGGTTTGAGGACTGCGTTGGCTCAGGCATTCATTCCGCCATCAACGGTAAGATTCGCCCCGGTAATGTACGAGGACTCCGGACCGGCGACGAACGCCACCAACGCGGCGACCTCATCAACATGCCCATAGCGGTCGAGCGCTGTGGCGGCCTTCTGAGGCACCGCCCAATCGCCCGCCGCGGGATTCAAATCCGTGTCGATCGGACCCGGCTGGACGTTGTTGACCGTGATACCCCGGC
>DAIQBK010000035.1:26299-29888 GCA_036781205.1 Myxococcaceae bacterium | reverse complement strand
GGGATCGTGATCGGCGTGATCAGCGTCATCGCCGTCCTGCGCCGCATCGCGGAGACCGTTTAGCGGCGTCGGCCGTTTCGGTTTGTCGGGGGCTACTCGGAGGCTGAGGTCGGGTTGGAGAAGAAGGACTACAGCTCTCGCGAAAGAATGGCGCAGCGTATGCCAGCCAATTTTTCGCAACCCGGCCCGTCGGCACGCCCTTCTCAGCGGGTCTCGGCCCGCTTCATAGGCAAGGCTTTCGCCTCGTTCGTCGCAGAAGACGAGGTCGCCCTGCAGATGGCGATGAGCTTTGAGGAGACGAACGGTTTCCTCGCTCAGAGCAACCTCCCGCGATCGACCATTTTTGGGCGAGCCAACCTGCCCCCGCCAATTGGAGCGCCAAGTCCAGCATAAAGGAACGCAACCCCGATCGGATGAAAGCGCGCATTCGGGCGATCCAGATAATGCTTTGCGAGTGCGATTAACGTGTACATGGCGAAGCAGCCTCACGTCTGTCAAGCTGCATATCCGGTTGAAGCATCTCATCGCTTCAGGTGGGCCTCTGGATCTGAAGGCCCCCAATTGAGCTAGGGAGTTTCCTTCGTTAGCCTGCATCGCTTGAACGTGCCCACGGCGGACGCGACCCTAGCTGCTAGACCCTCAGCCCCCGACTTGATTCCGGGATACCGCCTGGAAGCCCTCATCGGACAGGGTGGGATGGGCGAGGTCTACCGGGCGACACAACTTTCTCTAGGACGCACCGTAGCGATCAAACTGTTATCCCCCGAGCTCGCTAAAGATGACTCCTTCGTCGCTCGTTTCGACAAAGAAGCTGCGGCTCTGGCGGCGCTATCACACCCAAATATTGTTTCGATCCTCGATAAGGGACGCACTCCGGAAACCTACTTTTTGGTGATGGAGTTTATCGACGGGTCTTCTTTGCGCGAAGTGATCGCTTCCCCCGTGCTCGACCCTGGCGCCTCTCTTCGCATCACGCTTCAAGTCTGCCGAGCGATGGAATACGCACACGGGCGCGGCGTCATCCACCGGGATCTGAAACCCGACAACGTCCTGTTCGATGAGCAGGCGGGTGGCATTCCCAAGGTCTCGGACTTTGGTCTTGCGGCCTTTAGGGACAAAGAGACGCCAGAGCGATTCCACTTGACTGAAAGCCATATCGCGATGGGGACGCTTGCGTACATGGCTCCCGAGCAAAAATTCGATGCGAGGAAAGCGGATCATCGCGCAGACATTTATTCGCTCGGTGTGATTCTGTTCGAGCTTTTGGTGGGTGAGCTCCCGAACGGAAGCTTCGAGCCACCCTCACGGCGGAAGCCGGGCTTAAACAAGCGGGTGGATATGGTCGTCGCTCGATGTCTCAAAACAGCAGCAGAAGAACGTTATCAAAGCGCAACCGAATTGATCGCCGATCTGGAAGCCTTGGTGCCTGTCAGCTGGACCACGTTTCGGCGCAAACCGGACCGGGCCGAACAGCTTCGGTTTCAAGCAAAGCGAGCGTTGCGGACTGCGATCAAGGTGTCCTCCGTGGCCGTCGTACTTGCCGCCCTGGTTGTCCTCGCGGTTGCCGCAATTCGCGCCAAGTCGCCACGGCCAATCCAGAAGATGGCCGGAGAACAAATCGTCACAGAATTCATCACCCGCGGCGTGGTCACCGCAGAGGGGCGCCGAGAGGTGACCGAGCTTCGGAAGAGCGTGACCATCGGGCAGGGGCTCGATCGCATTTCGATGCTCGCCTACGGTCGAGTCGTGCAATTCGACCGGGGCGCTTTGCAGTTTAGTCTCGGGCGCAGTGATAGCCCGGTAGGCCGAATGGTGCCGGATTTGATGGACATCGAAGGTCGCGCGGTCCGGGCGGAAGCGAATATCGAGACCGAGGTACTGGCGGGAAGTGTTTGGGCAAGGGCGAAGCGCTTCCTTCTCGGCGTCGAGAGTCATCCGCGGGCGGCACTCTTGCTGGTGGGAACTCCGGGGCGATACGCCGCGGTCGTTTTGTCCGGCAGAAGAGACCCCGTTTCCTTCGAGTGGGCACTCGGTGAACGGCGCGGGGTAACGTTGGCAAGCTTCAACGCTCCGGACGACGGAATGCGGCTCGAGCTCTCCATCGACGCGGATGGCGAACTGTCTGCATTTGCCGGTAGCGGCAATGATCGGCGACTCATCGGTGAACCGGTCGAGCTGGGGAGCCATTGGCGCAAGTCCTTCGGAGAGATGCCCATTTGGACCCTTGGCTGCATTGATGGCGCGTGTCGTTTTCGCAATATCCGCTACGAAGTCGAAAGAGAACCGAAAGTCATGACGACGGTCTCACAAAACGCACGATTGCCCGAGCGCAAGGCCCAAGCGACATCCAGCCGACCGGCCTCGAAATCGACAAGCTCCAAATCGACGAGCCCCAAGCACACCGCGGTAAAGGCAAAAGCTAAGAAGCCCCTGCATTCTAAAACGCGGTAACTAACTTGCAGATGTTATGTCGCGTCGCTGCGTCGTGCGTCGCGAATGAGGCCCACTCCAAGGCTTGGGATAGCGCCGTGTGGCCTCCTTGCCAGCAATACCCGGTTGTTCTTCATGATTGCTCCTCCGGCGGGTAGAACTTCAGCCACGTTTTCGCTAGGTATGCCTGGAGCGGCTCTACTCTTTTGGGCAAGAAACCAGAAAGCACCGTTTTGGGAAACTGAGAAAGGGAGTGAAGGGTGAAAGCGTTGCTCTGCCGCGAGTATGGCCCGATCGATCGGCTTACGGTAGAGGAAGTCCCCTCGCCGCGGCCGGGCCCTGACCAGGTGGTGGTCGAGGTCAAGGCCAGCTCCCTCAACTTCCCCGACGCGCTGCTGGTCCAAGGCCTCTACCAGGTGAAACCGCCGCTTCCTTTTTCGCCGGGGATGGAACTGGCTGGAATCCTCAGCGAACTGGGAGCCAGCGTCGCCGGCCTTAGGACGGGCGACCGGGTGCTCGCTTCACCCGGACGCGGCGGATTCGCCCAGCAGTGCCTGGTCTCTGCCAACCAAGTATCGCCCTTGCCTTCCGGAATGGACTTCGAGACCGCCTCGGCGTTCATCATCACCTATTCCACCTCGCTGCATGCACTGCGGGACTGTGGTCGTCTCCAACCAGGCGAGACGCTGCTCGTGCTGGGCGCCGCCGGAGGCGTCGGCACCTCCGCCATCGAGGTAGGAAAGGCGATGGGGGCGAAGGTCATCGCCGCTGCGTCCAGTGAAGAGAAGCTCGCCTTTTGCCGGACCCTGGGCGCAGACGATGCGATCAACTACGACGAAGCCGATCTGCGCCAGCGAATCCTCGACCTCACCCGGGGCCGCGGCGCCGACGTGGTCTACGATCCGGTGGGCGGGGCGTACACCGAAGCGGCGCTGCGCGCGACGGCCTGGCGCGGGCGGCTGCTGGTCATCGGTTTCGCCTCCGGCGCGATCCCGCAGGTGAGGCTCAACCTCGCGCTGCTCAAGGAGCGGTCGGTGATCGGCGTCTACTGGGGCGAGTGGGTGGAGCACGATCCCGACAGGCAGCGGCGAAACGTCGAGCAGCTTGGCACGTGGTTCGCGGAAGGAAAGATCAAGCCGGTGGTGAGCGAGCGCATCTC
>DAIQBK010000035.1:0-26199 GCA_036781205.1 Myxococcaceae bacterium | reverse complement strand
GGTGCGGAAGCGGTACTGCAGACGGCGTCGGCCGCGGGCGTGGAGGTCTGCTTTGCCAACCCGGGTACCACGGAGATGGCGCTAGTGAATGCGCTCGACGCCGTGCCGATCCGGGCGGTGCTTGGGCTCTTCGAAGGCGTGTGCAGCGGCGCGGCCGACGGCTACGCGCGCATGAGCGGCCGGCCGGCGCTGACGTTGCTCCATCTCGGTCCGGGCCTCGCAAATGCGATCGCCAATCTTCACAATGCCCGCCGCGCGTATTCGCCGGTCGTCAACCTCGTCGGCGATCACGCGACTTGGCATCGCGACGCGGACGCTCCCCTCAGCTCGGACATCGCTTCGCTCGCCCGCCCTGTCTCGCGCTGGGTGCGGGAGACGAAGGCACCCGCGCAGGTGGCCTTGGACGCGGCGGAGGCGATTGCCGCCGCACAGGAGGCGCCAGGCGGTGTCGCCACGCTGATCATTCCCGCTGACTGCCAGAGCGGAGAGGCGCCGGGTCCTGCACAGAGCATTCCGCCGGTTCCGGCGCGCCCGGTCGGCGCCGATCGGATCGAACACCTGGCGAAGCAGTTGCGCCGAGGGAAGAACGCCGCCCTCCATCTCGGCGGGCGCGCGCTGAGCGTACGGGGCCAGCGCGCCGCCGGACGCGTCGCGCGGGCGACGGGCTGCCGCATGTTCTCCGAGCGCTTCCCGGCACGATTCGAGCGCGGCCCCGGCCTGCCCAAAGTGGACCGACTCCCCTACTTTCCCGACTGGGTCGCCTCGTTCCTGGAAGGCCTGCAGATGCTGGTCCTCGCCGCTGCGGTGGAACCGGTGGCGTTCTTCGAGTACCCGGGAATGCCGAGCCGCCTCACGCCGGAAGGTTGCGAGCTCTTAACCCTCGCGACAGCGGATGAGGACGTGGAAGCCGCCCTCGAAGCGCTGGCGGACGCAATCGATGCGCCGCCCGCTGGCTCGGCTCCGCGCCGACGCCCTCGCCGCCAAGGCCGCAGATGCCCGAAGGCCCGCTGACCCCCGACGCCGTCGGGACGGTGCTGGCGCTGCTCCAGCCGGAGGGCGCGATCGTCGTCGACGAGTCCAACACCACGGGCATCGGCTACTTCGAGGCCTCGGCGGCGGCTCCCCGGCACAGCCTGCTCACGCTCACCGGCGGCTCGATTGGCATGGGTCCTCCCTGCGCCACCGGCGCCGCCATCGCCTGTCCGGACCGGACGGTGATCAACTTCCAGGGCGATGGGGGCGCGCTCTACACGCTCCAGTCGCTGTGGACACAGATGCGCGAGCAGCTGCATGTGATCACGCTCATCTGCGCCAACCGAGCCTATCGCATTCTGCAGCTCGAGTCGGCGCGCGCCGGCGTCGCGGCACCAGGCCCACAGGCGCTCTCGCTTACCGACTTGTCGCGGCCGGCTCCGGACTGGGTGCAACTCGCCGCCGGCATGGGCGTCCCCGCCGAGCGAGCCGATTCCGTCGAGTCACTTCGGGATGCGCTAGGCCGCGCGCTTTCCGTTCACGGCCCCCACCTGATCGAGGTGGTGCTGTAGGAAGAGGTCGCGCCATGGGTTCGCGAATCGTCAGCCGTCGTGATCTCGAGTTTCAGCTCTTCGCGGCGCTCGATGTGGAGTCGCTGCGCCAGCGCCCGCGGTTCGCCCAACACTCGCGCGAGACGATGCTCGCGGCCTTGGATACGGCGTGGCCATCGCGGAGAAGAATTTCGCGCCACACAACCGCAAGGCGGACGAGCACGAGCCCACTTTCGACGGGCAGCGCGTTCACCTCATCGAGGACGCCGACTTCTACCAGGGCAAACTCGCCGCCTGGCGCTACTTCTTCCGCTGGGAGCTGCCGCGCATCGGGCCCCAGCTCGCGCTGCTCGATTCGCTCGACTCCACCTGCCTCGAGGTGCAGCCCGCCTGGCTGTGAGAAGACCGCGGTGGTCTCGGACGCGCCCCGACTGGAGAGCGTCGCGCTACGGCGTCGGCGTCCAGATGAAGCACTTGTGATCTAGCGCGAAGCCCGTCTCTGGCGCGGGGACGGGCGGGACAAGCGATTGCGTCTCGTCACGCGCGCTCTCGTACGCGGGCCAGAACGGCTCGCCGAACCAGTTTGGGGAGCCTGTCCTCGCGAAGTTCGTCCAGTATGTGGTCATTGCTCGCGCGAGCCGCCGTTGATCCTCGGTAAGCCCTGGCGTTGGTATCGGTGAGCGCATGTTGAACAGGTACTGAAGCTCGGACGCGTGCGCCGAGCCGTACGGGAAGCTTACCGGCGGCAGGAAGAGCTCAGGCGCGTCCTCGTCCCCGAACTCATAGGCGTAGCTGGGCACGTGCTGCGAAAGCAGCCGCGCCACCTTGCGCGAGTTGCACGCGAAGATCGCATCGGTACCCACGGCGGACAGCGCCAAGTCCGGGCTGGGGTAATTCGCCAGGGGATAGGACATGACGATGATCTCTGCAACCGGAATAGGTACACCGAGCGTCGCGGCGATCGCGCCGACGTACTGCTCGGGCGTCAGTGGCCCGCTGACCAGGTCGAAGTCGAGCGCCACGAACAGCCGCCACTCGCCGTGGTTCGATCCCTCGATGACCGGCACGCGGTTGAACTGACCGGACGCGAACGAGGCGCCGATGGTCTGCGTCAGCACGTGCCCATCGACATCGGGGACGACTGATGCAGTGATGAGCGCGGCGAGGAGCGTCTCGACCGAGCTTGCGCGGAGGCATTCGGCCGTCTGGTCGGTGCAGCCCACATGATCAGCGAGCGCCTGCCCCTGGGCCTCGGCCTGAGAGAGCGATGGCTGAGTGAGCGAGTACGCGCCGCTCTCGACGATGGCGCGATGAAACAGTCCCGCCGAAAGCGGCGAGGCGAGGTGCGAGTGGACGCTGAGGCCGCCGGCGGACTCGCCGAAGATGGTCACGCGTGAGGGATCGCCGCCAAACGATCTGATGTTGCGCCTCACCCACCGCAGCGCCGCCTGCTGATCCATGAGGCCGTAGTTGCCCGAGGCGTGGTCGGGCGACTCCGCGGTTAGCGCCGGATGAGCGACGAAGCCGAGCACGCCGAGCCGGTAGTTGATCGTCACCACGATGACGCCGTGCCGCACGAGCCGGACGGGATCGTAATCGTCGCTCTCGCCGACCAGCAGCGCGCCACCGTGAATCCACACCATCACCGGCAGCCGTCCCTCGTGGCCCTCGTCGTCTCCCTCGTCGCCTTTCTGATCGTCGCGCGCGGGCCTAAACACATTGAGGTACAAGCAATCCTCGGTGGTGCTGGCCAGACCGAAAGGTGAGGCAAGCTGCGGACAGTGGTTCGCAAAGGCCGTCGCGTCGCGCACGCCCCTCCAGCGGCCGTGTGGCTGCGGCGGGCGCCAGCGCAGGTTGCCGACCGGCGGGGCCCCGTACGGGATCCCGAGGAACCGATCAACGCCGTCGGAGGAGGTGCCGCGGACACGGCCATCGCTGGTTGCCACCGCCGGTTCCCGCTCTTCCGCGGTCGCGGCGGACGCGGCGATCGCGACGGCGGCGAATGACAGACTACGGACCAGACTCGTGAAACTCGGGTTGTGCATGGGTCCCTCCCCCGAGACAACGTTTACCGCGTGGACCCTAGAGCATCAGGGTCGATACAGATGGCTTGATAAAGCGCATCGCCATGCGCCACGCGATCGAGCGGCGCCAGCGTCACCAGTCGCCCTGGAAGCTGAACGCGCTGTGGCCGCGCGGCGGGCGTGGTCTTCAGAGGCATCATCGCGAGCGACAGACGTGGCAGCGCGGGTACCTTCGGCGAACTGCGCTTGGTCCCGCGCTGTACACTATTAGTCTTCCCGGCCGAGCTCCCCTGAGAGCCAATCGAGAATTGCCTCCCCTGTCTCGGGCGCCGTCTGGTGAAGCTGTAGGTCATGCCCGGTATTGGGGGCAATCAAGACCCGAAGCCGTGCCTCTGGAGAGTAGTAGGGGGCTTCCGCATTCGCCACATTCCGCTGATTACAGATCAGACCATCTTCGTCGCACATCACCCGGTCATGCTGGCCGAGGACGAGGAGTGTTGGAACCCTGATCGCTCGCGATGGCGCGGTGGCTGCCGGCGGAGAATCAAACAGCGGCACAGCAGCTCCAAACTCAGTAGCCGACACAGTGTCCTTGAGCCGCTCATCAAGAGCGATCACATTGGGGTCTGCAGTCGGGGTCCAATAGAAGAGGGGGGCTCGCGTGCCGGGTCTGAACGTCAGGTAGCCAGGGTCCAAACCCGAGGTCGCGAATTTCGGGTCAGCCACAGCGGAGTAGGCACTTTGGAATGCCAGCGCGAGCCACGACGGTTTGACCGAGTGCAAGAGTCCGGTCAGAACGAAAGCATCGACATTCCTGGATACCGAGGCCTCGAGCCAGCCATAGAGAGTGCCGAGCGAGTGGCCGACCCAAATGACGCGGGAGAACGCGTGACCACCGATCTGGCCGGCCCGCAGCTTCTCCACCACCTGGCGCAGTGCCTCAGTTCCGTTCTGGATCGTCGATAAAGTGCTTGGTGGGTGAGTGCTTTGACCGTAACCGAGCCGCTCGATGTTGAGCGTGGCATATCCGGCGCGGACCATTAAGCGCACGTAAGAATAGAAATCCGGTCTGTACGGCCAATCCGAGTAATACCTGTTGTACGTCGCACCGTGAACCAACAACTGCACGGCAGTGGGCCGTCCCTCCGCAGGGGTGCAGAGCTCACCGTAGAGCGTGGCACCGGGAACTTGTGCCAGCGAAACCGGCACCTGCAATGTTTCGCACCGTGGCAATGCGTCATCGGAATCCCCCGCCAATGCTGGCGTCACCGAGAGGCCCAACCCTGCCACCGCCAACGCAGCGAGCGACCGCAAAACTGGTGTTCTTTGATATTTATTTGCAGAAATCGACCACATGATTGTCCCCCTGTATGAGACGGCGCGGGGCCGCCTCATGCGAAGCACCGTAGGCGCCCGCGTGGAGCCGGTCAAGGCGGGAGCGAGCCTGTCGATTAGAGACGGGCATTTCGGCGCGGCGAGGTCGATCGAAACGTGGCCGCTCCATGTCCAGAAGTTCGGCTCCGTGGAGGCCAAGAAGGGCGGCGTGCGCAAGGGATTCGGCCTGGGCCTCTACATGGTCAAGCTCGTGGCCGAGGGCCATGGCGGAGGCGTCGAGGTGCTCGATCGGGACGGAGGCGGCGCGCTGTTCCGGCTCGTGCTCCACGAATAGCTCGCGGCGGACTTGCAGCCGCGCAGTAGTTCGTCGGCAATCGGAAATGCGGTTGCCCCTGTTTCGTACACGGGTAATGGCACGTTCCTCGCGGAAACGGCCTGCCCGAACGCGAGATCGCGTCCGCGAGCTCGGGCGGGCCGAAACGCCTGTGCCCGGAGGGGGAACGGAGAACGCTCCTCCTGACTACCGATGGACCCGATTTGCGATCCTCTTTGCCGTAGCCGCCCTGACGGTGGTCCTAGCGTGGCGTACGGAGTCCTCCCGCGATTTTGGATATCACCTGGCTACCGGGCAGTGGATCCTCGAGCACCGATCTTGGCCACGTGTCGATCCTTTCACCTACACTCTCTCGGGTCGCCCGTATATCGACATGCACGGGCTGTTTCAGATCGCACTGGCGCTCGCCTATCGGGGCGGGATGATCGGCATCGGCCTGCTCCGAGTGGCCTTTGCGCTCGCCACTTTCGCCATCCTGTGGCTGTCGGCCGGCCAGCGTGGCGTCCGATCGCCGGCGCTCCTCGGTCTCGGTCTTCTAATCGCCCTTCTCACATGGGAAGTGCGCCTCATGACCCGACCGGAACTTGCCAGCTCACTGTGCCTCGCGGCCGAGCTCTACTTGCTTCGCCGTCACGTCGATTCGGGAGAACGGCGCTTTCTCTTTGCGACCGTGCTGCTCCAACTCGTCTGGGTCTATTCGCACGCGCTATCGATCTTCGGGATCGCCGTGCTCGGGATGTACGCCGCCACGTCCCTGGTCGGGGGCCTGCGCCGGCGAGCGGTCGATCCAGCGCCGTGGCTGGCGCTGGCGGGCGCCGCGGCCATCATGTTCCTCAATCCGTACGGAGCCCGCGGCGTGTTGTTCCTGTGGGATCTTGGGTCCCGAATCGAACCCGGGAACCCGTTCGCCGACTCGATCTCGGAGCTGATGTCCCCGTTTTCGGAAAGCGCGGCTCAATTCCCCGCGCTCCGGTTTTTCAAGATCATGCTGATCGCTACTGCCATCGTGGTGATGGCGCGCGCACGCCGGATGTCATTCTTCGACCTGGCCGTGATTGGGCTCTTCGGAATGTTGGCGGCGATGCGCATGCGGTTTGTTGGCCTCTTCGCCATCGCGGCGCTCCCCGTCGCGCTCGAGGCCGCATCCGGAATGGGACGCTCTTTCGCGCGGTCGATACGGCTCCGGACCATCCGCGCGGGGACGTGTGCCGCCGTGATCGTCACGTTGGCCCTGGCGTTCCTGTGCGAGCAGACGATCTCCGGGGGCCTCTACGCCCTGAATCGGTACCCGATTCGCTTCGGCTACAGCGAGTCGCCTGCGGTGTTTCCTGTCGGCACGGTCAGGACGTTGGAAGAACATGCGCTCGGCGGCCGGGTCTTCAATGCGATCGAGCACGGCGGTTACCTCGCCATGCACCGCGGCCCGACCGAGAAGACCTTCATCGACGGACGCCTCGAGGTGATGGGGGAGGAGTTCTATCTCGAGTACTTGCGTGCGATCTCGGGCGAGGGCTGGGATGACCTCGAGGCACGCTATCAGCCGACGGTGGCGCTGGTCCCGGCCAACTTTCGCGCGTTGATCGGTCGCCTCCAGGGCGACCCGGCATGGGCACTCGTGGATGTCGACGCAGTCACCTTTCTGTTCGCCCGTGACACTCCCGAGCACCATGCCGCCATCGAGACCAATGGGAAACGACTGCGCCGGCTCAACGCTCCCGCCGCGACGAATGAAGAGGTGATCGTTCCGCCGCCACGCCAGATGCGGCTCGCCGAGCTCCTCGGACTTCGTCGCGTTCCCTTCGATACCTTTGGCCGAGGATTGAACTTCCTTCAACTCGGGATGTTCGAGGCGGCGCGCCGCGAGTTGCGGCAGGCGCTGCTCATGGCGGAGCAGCCCGAACCGGCATTGGTCAAGACGTACGTCATCGTGACGTCCCAGCTCGGTCGGATCCGGGAATCGCAGACCTGGTGTCGAAGGCTGATCGAGATCTCCCCGCAGGATGAGGAAGCCCGAGCGCTCCTCTCCAGCCTGGAGTCGAAACACTTCTGATCCATTCCATCCTCCGCTCGATCCCAGCGGAGCGACCGGTCCACGGGCCTGACCTGGCAAAGTTCCGTGCGAGCGGACTACACTCCATCGCGCAGGGAGGAATCTGACCATGAGCCAGACATTGACTCATCAGCCGCTCTCCGCCATCCACGTCGATGAGCGGGAGTGGGAGACACTGCGCTGGCCGGGGCAGTGGAGCAAGATGCTGTTCCACCCGCGAGCGGAGTCACCCACGGAGCCCAACGCCGGGTTGGTGCGCTACGAGCCCGGCTGTCATCATCCGTTCCACAAGCACGACTTCGCGCAGATCTGGTACATCCTCGAGGGCATCTTCACCATCGGCGAGGCGACGTACGGCCCCGGCACGATGCTCTATTACCCCGACCCGCATTTCGAGCCGCCGCTCATCACCGAGACCGGCGGGCTCATGCTCTTCGTCCAGTATCAGGGGCCAACGACCGGGGAGCGCCCCGTTTACGACGGTCGGTTCAACATGACCGCGCGACGGCCGATCAGCGAGGAGAACCTCGAGCGCTGATCAGCTCATCCCGCAAGGACGCCGCCACCGTCGACGACGAGCGACTGACCTGTCACATACGCGCCGCGCATGAAGCTGTAGGTGGTGCTCGGCGATGTCGGCGGGTTTGCCGATTCGCCCGACCGGGAGCTTGGCCAAGCGAACTCAGGAACTGCTGGGGTGGCAGCCGAAGTGGTGAGGGCGGACACGTCCTCTCGCTGGGTGGCGCCGGCGGGAGTCTGCTTGGCGCTCGGCTACCTGATGCGGCCGACCAACAGCATTTCCGTGCTGCTTTTGAGCGGATACGTTCTGATCAGACGGGCCAGGACAAGGTCGAAATGTTCGCTGAAGGAGAGCGCGATTTCTTCCTGAAAGGAATCGATGCCCAGCTCACCTTTGAGTCTGCGGGCGATGGCCCTGCCACGGCGACACGGTGCTAGCATTTCGTGTAGCCACCTCATTCAGGTCGCCTTCAGCGCGGCTCTCCCTCGGTAGCGGGCCCGGCGGTGGGCGACTTGACAGGACGTTCCATACAGGCTTATGGCGCCCTGGGGGCGGCTAGGACGAAGCGCTTCCCCCAAAAGGCTCGCTGGCGCGGTTGCTTGCTGCGCAGTTCCTCTTGCCGGGGGGTAAAGTCATGAAGAGCGTCGTGTTCACGACGGCTGCCATCGTGCTCGTGGCGGCCGCAGGTCCTTCGTCTGCAAGGACGATCCGTATCCCCATCACCCGCGTCGGCACGGTGCCGGTGCCCTGCGCCAACGAGACGCTCGGGACGTGCCACAACCGCTGGCATCCGGCCATCCGGCCGGCCGCGACGGCTAATCCCGGCGACACGGTGATCTTCGAGACGCGGGATGCGCTTGACAATCCCTTCAACCGCACCTCTACGCCGGCCACGGTCGCGGCCGCCAACTTGAACCTCGTGCATCCGCTGACGGGGCCCTTGTTCGTCAATGGCGCGCGGCGCGGTGACGTGCTCGCGGTGACGATGGTCGATGCCATCCCCGGCCCGGACCACTTTGGCTACACAGTGGTCATCCCCGGCTTTGGCTTCCTCCGCGACGTTTTCCCCAACCCGGCGATCGTGCACTGGGAGCTGGGCCCGGAAGAGAACCAGTTCGCGACCTCCAGGGACATCCCCGGCGTGAGGATCCCGCTGCACGGCTTCGCCGGCACCATCGGTGTCGCGCTCGGGCGGCCCGAGATCGAGACCGCCTTCCTGCGGGAGGACCAGCTCCTGAGGGCGGGTGGGTTCGTGCTGCCTCCGCAGCCGCAGGATGCCGTGCCCGCCGCCCTGTGCGGCCCGTCGGGAAGCGCGCGCGATCGCTGCCTGCGCACCATTCCGCCCCGCGAGAACGGCGGCAACACCGACATCAAGCAGATGGTGAAGGGGACCACGCTCCTCTTCCCGTGCTTCGTGGACGGCTGCCTGTTGTCGATGGGAGACGTGCACTTCGCGCAGGGCGACGGCGAAGTCTCCGGGACGGCCATCGAGATGAACGCCATCGTAACCGTCAACGTGGAGGTCCGGAGGGGGCTCGCCGCGTTCGGCAGCTGGCCGAAGTTCGAGAGCAGCAGGGGCGGCGTGCTCAAGGACCTCGAACCGAACCACTTCATCGCGACCATCGGCGTGCCCGTCAAGCCCGCGGGCGTTGTGATCGCTGAGGAGACATGGATCGACGGTGTGCGGCTGGGTCCGCTGACCAACCAGTCGGAGGACGTCACGCTCGCGGCGCGCGACGCGCTGCTCAAGATGATCGACTTACTCACCGGCCCGGAGTCGCCTTCGTCCGCGCGGCTGACGCCGGCGCAGGCCTACATCCTGTGTAGCGTCGCCTGCGACCTGAAGATCAGCAACCTGGTCGACGTGCCGAACTTCGTCGTCTCCAACTTCCTGCAGCTCGACATCTTCCAGGGCGATGGCGAGTAGCAGGCTCGCGCGCGCTTTGCTCCTCGGAGCGGCTGGAGCGCTGCTCCTCGGCCACTCGCCGTACCGGCAGTGGTACGTCTTTCGGGCGAAGCACCTCGTCGTCGTGACGAGCGACGCGCTTCCGGGGGCGTTCGCCCTCGCGGAGGCGGTGGCCGGGGCTATCGCGGCGCGCCTGCCCGAAACCAAGGCCCTGCCGGCGACCGCCCGCGCGTCCGCCGAAGTCGTGCGGCTCCTGCGCAGCCGGCAGCTGCAGGTCGGCCTCATCCCCCCTGCGGACGCGCTGGAGGCCCTCCAAGGAAAGGGGAGGTTCTCGGACGACGCGCCGGTCCCGCTGCGCGCGCTGGCGTCGCTCGGGAGCTACCTGCTTGTCGTGCTCGACGAGTATCCGCGTGAAAAGGCCTTTCGCATCGTCCGGACGGTGGCGGAGTATCCCGGCAGCTGGCCGCTGCCACAGAAGCCGGTGCTGCGCGGCAAGGCACCGATCCCGTTCCATCCCGGCGCGCTCGACTACTACGAGGGGCGGCCGACTCCATCGGAAGGCTGACTGGGCACGGTCGCAAAAGCGTTGTGCGCCGGCTCGCTGGTGCTGGGCCTCGCCCTCCCCGCGCCCGGCCACGTGCTTCTCGACCCCGATGTGGCAGAAGGGCTGATCGCCGAGATCGCCCGGTTCTCCAAGGAGTCGCGCAAAGGCCCCGAGGCGGACGAGGCGCTGTACCGCCTCGGCGTGACCGTCGAGGCGCTCGTCGGGTTGATGAACCAGGACGCCGCGGCGCACGGCCAGAGCGACTTCCTGGTGCAGCTCATCGTGAAGCAGCTCGAGGCGAACCAAGTCGCGGTCCGCGTGCGCGACGGCCGATTCGAGTACGACCTGGCGGCCTTCCGCGAGTATTTGCGGCGGGCCCCGAGTGGACCGCGCGCAGTGGCCGCCCGCTTCCGGCTCATCGCGCAGGCGTTCCATCGGAGCACGGGCGACGATCCGTTGCGAACGGACGGCGCCGACGTCACCGGGCTGCGCAGCGCCATCGAGGAGGAGGAGCGCTTCCTGCACGACTACCCGGCCGATATCAGGGCGAAGGAGGTGCAGTTCTTCCTGGCGGTTGATTACTGCAGGCTCCAGCGGTTCTGGACCGAGCCCGTGCGCCCGTATCTGGACCGGTGCCGCGCGGGCCTGCGAGACCTCATGGCGCGCCGCCCGGGCACCATGGAAGCGAGGGCGGCAGAGGCTCTGCTCGAGCGGCTCGCGCCGTGAGCCGCTCGCCCGGCAGTGCTTGGGGCTGCCCAAGCGCCGGCCGCGAGGATGCGCGGGGCGTCGAGCGAGATCACGACATCGCCGATGGTGCGCCGTCCAACTTTTCTGCAGTTTCTTTATGATCGTCTTGACCAGCACTGGGAACCATTTGAAAACTCCTCGCGAAATGCATTTGAATCACAGCAACGCCAGTGCCAACGATTGCGGATCGCTTCGGTAAGCTCGATTTCAATTCTCTCAAGGGGTTGCAGGTTGGAACGCCAGGCGCAGTGCTGCCCACCTCCGGCATCCTCGTCACTGTCCGGCCGTCGAAAACGCCAGCCAAAGCGTCCGCGCATGAGGAGTTCCAGGTAGAGATCGACGAGACCGCGTGCACTGAAAATCGCGCCATCGCTCTTATTCCAGATCACTCGCGTCTCCAGTATGTCTCCAGAATTCAGGTCGACTGACGGACTCTCACGAGACTTAACGTAGACAAGTCCTTCGACCCAAATCCCAGTTCGGCAAAGCGAATCAGCAAAAGGCGTGCGGTGTCGCATGCTTAATCTAATTGCCGAAATAGGGTTCGAATCCCGTCGGAGAGATCTCTTCAGCGGTCCGACACTCGCTTTGGGTTCTACCTGCGGCGCTGGTGCCCACCGTGACGTTTTTGATGTCCGCCACTCGGCAGCTTCACGTGAACGCCGCCTATCAGCTCGCTACCACGGCTTTGGCGGTATTCATTTTTGTCGCCGCCGCTCGAGGCCGCTGGTTCGCGGGGGCCGGACTGTTGCAGAGGGCGGCGACCGGGCTTGTCGCGTCCGCAATGGGCTATGGCATCGCGCAACTTCGCGCGCTGGTGCACTGATCCGAAACAGCTTGGCGATGGGTATGACGCCGATCTGCCCGATCTGCGGGATCGTAGCGATCAGCTGCTTCGGTACGCTTCCCAATCCTTCATCATGGCGTTGCCTCCGCGTCGGTACCCATAACGGGACGCCACAACCGACGGCTCCCATCCCTTGGGAGCGTGCGATCTGGCAGAACGCGTGTTACACCCGCGGCCCATGGACTCGGGGCGGGCTCCATCCACCGCGCTGGCGTCGCGCTTTCAGCAGATGTTCCCCGTCCTCTCTCCGGCCGAGGTCGAGCGGGTCCGGCATTTCGGCGAAGTGCGCCGCTTCCTTCCCGGCGAGGCCCTGTTTCAAGCGGGAAAACCCGGCCCGGGGATGTGCGTGATCCTTTCCGGCCGGGTGGCGGTCGCCGGCCGCGACGCGGTGGGCCAGGCCGTCCCAGTGGCGGCGTTCGCGGACATGATCGGCGCCAGGCTCGAGGACCTGGCGGAGGTGGTCCCGGGCGAGGTCCTGGCCGAGATCGGGGAGCTCTCCGGACAGCGCAGCATGAGTGTGATCGACGCGAAGGCGGTCGGGGAGGTGGAGGCGATCGTCGTTCCGCCCGAGGGGCTCCGGGCACTGCTCATCGCCGAAGCCGAGCTTGGGGAGCGCATCCTGCGTGCGCTCATCCTTCGCCGCGTGGCCTTGATCGAGATGGGCTTCGGAGGCCCAGTCCTCATCGGTTCAGTCAAGTCCCCGGAGGTGACGCGGTTGTCTGTCCTCCTCGGACGGACCGGAATTCCCTTCCGGGTAATCGACCCCGATCAGGACGCGGACGCCTCGTCACTGCTCGCGCGGTTCGCCCCGAACCCGGGCGAGCTCCCGATCGTCGTCATCCCAGACGGCACGGTGCTCAAGAACCCGACGAAGCAGGATCTGGCGCGCGCCCTCGGCCTGGTGGCAACGACGCTGCGCTCCGACCCGTACGACGTAGCCATCGTCGGCGCCGGTCCAGCCGGACTGGCGACCGCCGTGTACGGAGCGTCCGAGGGCCTCTCGATCCTGGTCCTGGAAGCGCTCACCTATGGAGGACAGGCTGGCGCCAGCGCGCGGATCGAGAACTATCTTGGTTTTCCCACCGGCATCTCGGGGCAAGCGCTGATGTCGCTCGCGTTCACGCAGGCGCAGAAGTTCGGGGCGGAGTTCAGCTTGTCCACCGAGGTGAAGCGGCTGGACTGCACGTCCGAGATCTCGGGGCCTGATCCGGTGCACATCCTCCACCTTGCCGACGGCCGGCAGGTCCGAGCGCGGGCGGTGGTGGTAGCCACAGGCGCGCGCTATCGCCGTCCGGAGATCCCCAACCTGTCGCAGTTCGAGGGCCGCGGTGTTTCGTACTGGGCCTCGCCCGTCGAGGCCAGGCTGTGCCGCAAACAAGACGTGGTCTTGCTGGGCGGAGGAAACTCGGCAGGGCAGGCAGCGGTGTTCCTCGCCAGCCACGCGCGCCACGTGCGGATGCTGGTGCGCGGACCGAGCCTCTCGAGCACGATGTCACGCTATCTCATCGAGCGGATCGCTGCCTGCTCCAACATCGGGGTGATCTGCGAGACCGAGGTCGTCGAGCTCCTGGGCGCCGCCGACCAGGGGCTGCGGGGCATGCGCTGGCGCAACCGTCTCACCGGAAACGAAGAGGAGCACGCCATCTCCCACTTGTTCCTCTTCACGGGCGCCGACCCGGCGGCGAGCTGGCTTGCGGGGTGCGGCATCCCGCTGGACGAGAAGGGCTTCGTCCGCACCGGCGCCGACGTGCGTTCGACCGGTCGTGAGCTGCTGCCGTTGGAAACCGGAGTCGAGGGAATCTTCGCCGTTGGCGACGTCCGTTGCGGTTCCGTGAAGCGGGTAGGGGCCGCCATCGGGGAGGGGGCGGCGGCGGTCGCCCAGCTGCACACTTTCCTTGCCCGGCGTCATTCAGCGGCTACTGGCGCAAGGCCTGCCGAAGCGGCCCGGTCCGCCGCCCGCTTCGCGTAGCGAGCGCACGCAACTTCATCGAACCTTCACGGAAACCGGTCCTTTGGACGGCTCAGCGGCGGGTTCTTCTAACTCTTGCGTGAATCTCGCCCGGTTAGCGTCACCCGCGCCGGCGTCAAGGCTGAGAGCCGCTGACGAATTGCCGCTCGAGCGCGGTCGAAGGCGCCCTTATCTCCGTGGAGCTGATGAGCCCAGTTCGCCCCCATCGATAAGGAGTGAATCTCGAAGGCCAACTGATCCGGATCGGCGTCGGCCCGCAGATGGCCGGTCTCCTGAGCTTTTCGCACCGCTACCGAAAGCGTGCTGAGCCACTCTTTCATCAAGGCCGCAATCCGGTCTCGGATTGGGCCCGGGCGGCTATCGAACTCGGCGGAGACAGCGGCAAAAAAGCAGCCGCCCCGGAAGACGCCGCGACCTGCGTAGTCCAGCCACGCGTCGCAGAGCGCCCAAAGGCGGGGTAGTCCACGGGGTGCCATCAGCCCCCTACGCACGACAGCATCAACGAAAATCTGGCGAGCGCGCTCGATGGTGGCCAGCTGCAGGTCCTCTTTGGAGCCGAACGAAGCGAACAGGCCGCTCTTGCTCATCTTCAGCTTGCTGGCCAACTGACCGATGGAAAGGCCCTCCAGCCCCTCTGCGGAAGCAAGATGCACTGCCAAGTCCAGGATTTGACGGCGCGTGCGCTCTCCGCGCTCGAGACGGCCATCCGAGTACGTGTTCTCGCGAGCGGCAGCTTCCCTCACGGGCGATTAGATAGCACGGTCGTTCAGATAGCGGCAACTCAGCACACTAATAAAAATGAACAGAGATAGCGAATGGCTTGAGTATTAGTACGATTGTGCTAATTGTTTGGGCAAAGATCGCAAGAAGGTCTCTCACAAGGCCGGTGGGTTGGTTGGTCGTGGGAATAGAACAAACGGTCGTTCGCTCTGGTTGCTCCAGAGCAGCAAAGGAGCAGGTGATGTGCACCGTCAAGACATGGCGCTTCCCTACCCTACTGATTCCTCGCGCCGACCGAGTCGAGGGTGCCAGTTGTCGCAACCCGGTTTGCCAACGTCCGCTCTCTGGTACTTGGGACCAGTCGGGGCCGCTCTGTTGCAACTGCGCACTCGAGTTTGAGTTGTTTCATCGAGAAACCCGTTGGCCAAACCGGTCGAGCGAGGTTGAGGCAGCACCGCGGAAGTCCGAGTGGCCGCGGAAGAGAGCGAGATCAATCCAGTCTCGGGCCGTCAGGCTTGGGATGAAGACGTTGGCTGCAGTTGCCCCTGCCGCGGCCGAGCAGCGGGCTGCTCGGATGTTTTTCACGCCACAGCGCAGCGCGCGGTGGACCGCTCCGTACGTGACGAAGCTTCCAGCCAACACCTTCCGGCTCAGCACGGAGGAGCACGAAATTGCCGCCTGGAGCTGGGGTCGAGGCCCCGCGGTGCTGCTCGTCCACGGATGGGCCGGCTACGGCGCGCAGCTCGTGAATTTCGTGGAGCCGCTCGTGCGCGCCGGTTTTCGCGCCGTGACCTTCGATATGCCCGGCCATGGAGCCTCCACCGGACGGGAGCTGACAGTGATTGATATGTCCCGGGCGATTCGAGCGGTGGCGCAGGTCGCAGGGCCCACGCACGCGGTGATCGCGCACTCGCTGGGCGGAACCGCCGCCATCTGGGCACTCAGGAATGGGCTGGAGGCCAAACGGCTGGTTCTGCTCGCCCCCGCAGCCGAACCCACTCACTTCGCGCTCGCCCTGGCCACCGCAATCGGATTGCCCGCAGTGCGCGCCCCCGGGATGTTGGAGCGCATCGAGAGCCGCGTGGGAATCAAGTTGGCTGACTTCAATGTCGCCCGGCTCGTGTCAGAGATGACCGCGCGCCTCCTGGTCATCCATGATCCGGAGGATCCGGAGGTGCCATTCGATCACGGCGAAGCGATCGCCGTTGCCTGGCCCGGCGCGCGGATCGAACGCGCCGCCGGAATGGCGCACAGAGGCATGCTGCGCAATCCGGGGCTGATTCAAAAAACGGTGGCATTCGTGAGCTCTCAGAGCCGGTCAAGCAAACCCTGCGCGGCGGCGACTTCTTAGGCGTCGCGGTTTAGTCGTGACTATGTCTATGGGTCTTGCTTCGCAACGCGGCGACCGCAATGTTCGTCATTGCGAGAATGCTGACGCGTCATTTACGATGGATGTCATGGACGCGCGGCTACTGAGTGGGCTCGAAGCGTCCTCTGGGCCTTAGCCGCAAATGAATCCGGCCAGGCGATCCAGACGCTGAAGATCGGGTTGCGTATCAGAACGTTCGCCGGCAGTCTCGTTAGCTCAGATGGATCTCGACTCGCTGTGCGCCCTACCCCGCTATCAGGAGATCTTCGCGCCCTGCCGCCCTGACCAGATGCAGGTAAAGAGAGGGTGAACGTGTCCTGGTTGCGTGTCGTCATTGGCCTCGCGCTTGTCTCGGCAATCCTTTTCGGCATGCACTACTACCTCTGGCTTCGCATCGTTCGGGATACCGGAATCGGCGAGCCGTGGCGTGCGATCGCGTCCGGAGGACTGGTGCTCCTGGGAGTGATGATGCTCGCAGGGTTTCCGCTGATGCGCTTTGCACCGCGACGGCTCACCTCTCCTGTCATGTGGGTCGCCTACACCTGGATGGGCCTGGCGTTTTTCACCATTGTGCTTCTGGGTATGGGCGAGCTCATCAAACTGGGTGCACGGCTGGCGAGCCTCGCCAGTGGATTTGATGTCGAACGCCGTCGATACCTGGCTCGCTGGATTGCGGCCGCTGCAGCCGGCGGTGCGGCAGGGCTCTCTGCCTGGGGTGGGCGGGGCGCAACGGCGGGGGCGGTTGTGACCAAGCGAGTGCGCATCGGGCTGGCGCGGCTGCCTCAATCGCTCTCTGGATATCGGATAGCTCAAATCACCGATCTTCACGTCGGTCCCACCATCGGACGGACTTACGTCGAGCACATCGTCCAGCGCGTCAACGCCCTCGAACCCAACCTGGTCGCTGTCACCGGCGATTTGGTCGACGGCTCGGTCGAGCAGCTGGGAAACCTCGTCGAACCGATCGCGCAGCTCAAAGCGCCCGACGGAGCATTCTTTGTGACGGGAAATCACGAATATTTTGTTCCAGGCCTGGAGCAGTGGCTCCAGTTTTTGAAGGAGCGGGGCCTGCGGGTCCTTCGAAATGAGCGAGTTTCCATTCGAGGTTCGGACGGTTTCGATCTCGCTGGGATCGACGACCTTACAGCCAAGTCGTATGGCCGCGGTCACGGAGCCGATCTTCCACGCGCCCTGGCGGGCCGGACGCAAGATCGGGCCGTCGTGCTGCTCGCCCATCAGCCGCGACAGGTGAAGGACGCCGTCGCCCTCGGGGTCGACCTCCAGCTGTCGGGCCACACGCACGGCGGGCAAATCTTTCCGTTCAGCCTCCTGGTCGGACTGTTCGAGCCGTATCTCGCCGGCTTGTTCAAGCTAGGGCAGACCCAACTCTACGTGAGTCGTGGCTCTGGGTATTGGGGTCCTCCCATGCGCTTGGGAGCTCCCGCGGAGATTACGCTCATCGAGCTGGTCCCCGCCTGAAGCGCGTGCGCCAGCACAGCACAGTGAACGACGGCATGGCGCAATAGGCTTCGGTCAGGTCCGCGGCTTGGCGAAGCGCCGGAAGAAGCTGTTCTCGTTCCAGCTGGGCCGGACGTCCCGATTTGCGACCCGCAGCACCAGCGCCGCGAAAGCGCGGTCGAAGCCGTCCATCGTCTGCCGGTCGATCGGTTGCTGCAAATCGTCCGAAGGCGCGTGATAGCGCTCGGTCAGCCACTTCTTTTGGGTCGCCTCCTCCGGAGTGCCCGACTTGAAACCCACTTTCAGTGCAAGCGCGGGAATGCCTTCGCGGATGAAGCTGTACTGGTCGCTGCGGATGAAACTGTTCCGCTTCGGCTGGGGATCGGGAAGGATCTCCAAGCCATTGCTAGCGCCCACGCCGCGGACGTCGTCGCCGAGATTGGATTCATCGAGGCCCAATACAATCAGCGACTTCAATGGATACAGCGGCAACGGATTGTCTGTGTTCAGGTTTGCGACGATTGCGCCCAGAGGCACGGTCGGCCGATTGGCAAAATACTTCGAGCCGAGAAGTCCCTTCTCCTCACCGGTCACCAGGAGAAAGATGATCGATCGGCGAGGCTTGTCCTTCGATTCCGCCGTTCGAGCCGCGGTGTCCAGCACCGCCGCGGAGCCCGCGGCATTGTCCATCGCGCCGTTGTAGATGGAGTCACCATTGATCGGATTGCCTACTCCGAGATGATCGATGTGGGCGGTAACGACGACGTATTCATCCTTCAGCTTGGGGTCGCTCCCGGGCACTAGGCCTACGATGTTATCGGATGTGACATTTTGCGTTTGTTGCTTCGCCACCATCCGGATCTTTACCGGCAATTCAAATCTTGGCAGAGGCTTGTTGTCTTTCGCCGCGGCCACGATTTCAGCAAAGGTGTGCCCTGAGCCCTCGAACCACTTCTCCGCTCGTGCCGGGTTCACGGTGACAGAAAGGCGAAGCCCATTCGTGTCGTTCAGCGACGCATCGGCAAATGTCATTGCCGGCTGGTTGCGGCTGTTGGACACTCGTGGCCACGGAATGTCCATGTTGTTGGGGTCGAGAATCCGGACCCAGCCGAGCGCCCCCGCTTCCTTCAACGCCCTCCAACGCTCGCGCACCGATTGGGCGTGAGCACTTAGCGGGCCGAGGACCGAAGCGGGTGCACCCGACAGATACACCACTACTTTGCCTTTGAGGTCGAGAGCCCTGAGATCCTCGATCCCCTTCTCGGGAATGGTGACGCCATATCCGACGAACACCAGCGGCGCCTCGAGGCTGGGCGCGAGATCCGGCGCGGGGGACAGATAGCCATCCTGCGCGAAGTCGAGCGTCTCGGATTGGCCGTTGCGCAACAGCTCCAGCTTCGTTTCGCGCTCGTCGATCCGGCGGCTGACCAATTCAATCGGCTGGAAGTAGCCGAGGGTTCCGGCGGGCTTGAGCCCCGCCTTTTCGAACTGGCCGGCGGCGTACTCGGCTGCCTTGCGATGGGCAGGCGTGCCGGTGAGGCGTCCCTCGAGGGCGTCGCTCGCCAGCACCTGCATGTGCGACCACCAGCGGGCGGCGGGCTCATCTTGTTTGCCTTTGGCAAAGCGACGGAAGAAGCTGTCGGGGTTCCAGGCTGGCCTGGTCTCGCGATCCGCGACGCGCAGGACGAGCGCCATGAAGGCACGGTTGAAACCTTCCACGGTCCGACGATCGATCGGCTGCTGCAAATCATCGGAGGGCGCGTGATATCGCTCGGTGATCCATCGTTTCAGCGTCTCCTCTTCGGACGTGCCCGGGTTGTACCCGACGCCCAGCGCCAATGCGGGGACACCCTGAAGGATGAAGCTGTATTGATCGCTTCGGATGAAAAGGTTTCGTTTCGGCTGCGGGTCGCGCATGATTTCCAGGCCCATTTGCGAGCCCACCGCGCGCACGTCGTCCCCGAGGTTCGATTCGTCCACTCCGAGGACGAGCAGCGACTTGAGAGGATAGAGCGGGAGGAATGCATCGGTGTTCAGGTTTGCGACAATTGATTTCGCCGGCACGGTGGGCCTTTGCGCATAATATTTCGAGCCGAGCAAACCCATTTCTTCGCCGGTCGGAAGCAAGAAGATGATCGAGCGTCGCGGCTTCTCCTTCGCCGATGCCAGGGTGGCCGCGGTGTCTAGCACCGTCGCCGAGCCCGAGGCATTGTCCATCGCGCCGTTGTAGATGGAATCACCGTTGATGGGTTTGCCGATCCCGATGTGATCGATGTGCGCCGAGAGCACGACGTACTCGTCTTTCAAGGCAGGGTCGCTCCCTGGCAGGACTGCGACCACATTATCGGAGATGACTTTTCGTGACTTTTGTTTTGCAGTGATGCGAATCTTTGCCGGCAACGCGAATTTCGGAAGAGGCTTGTCGTCTTTGGCGGCCGCCAGAATTTCCGCGAAGGTATGACCCGAGCCCTCGAACCATTTCTCCGCCTGGGCCGGGTTGGCAGTCGCCATCAGGCGCAGCCCGTTTGTCTCATTCAACGAGGTATCGGCGAAGGACATCGCCGGCTGCGTTCGATTGTTCACCCAACGCGGCCAGGGAAGGTCCATGCTCTCGGGGTTGAGGATGCGGATCCACCCCACTGCGCCCGCCGCCTTGAGGGCTTTCCACCGCTCGCGCACCGACTGCGCATGGGCGCTCAGCGGCCCCTGAACCGAAGAGGGCGCGCCCATGAAGTACAAGACGATCTTGCCCTTGACGTCGAGGTCCTTGAACTCGTCGATTCCGCTCTCGGGAATCGCGATGCCGTAGCCGGCGAACACCAGCGGCGCTTCGAGGGCATGCGCGAGATCCGGCGTTGGCACGATGAAGCAGTCCCTGCCAAAGTCGAGCTTCTCGGTCCTGCCGCGCCGCACGAGCTCCAGCTTGGATTGCGCTTCGTCGATGGTGCGGCTGATGAATTCAATCGGCTGAAAGTAACCGTGCGTTCCGAGTGGCTTCAGCCCCGCCTTCTTGAATTGCGCCGCCGCATACTCGACTGCCTTGCGGTGGCCCGGCGTTCCGGTGCGGCGCCCTTCGAGTCGGTCGCTCGCCAGCACCTGCATGTATGACCACCACCGGGAAGCGGGCTCGCCGTCGTTACTCTGAGCCAGCGCGGCAACGCTTGAAGCGAACATTGCGACCGCGGTTCGTGTATTCACGTGCTCTCCTGAACGGGGGTGAGAATCTGCGCAGCGGGCGAAGCGATAGCCAACGATGGAGAATTTCTCAAGCAAAGAAGGGACGGAGTTGCGAGCGAGCGGTGCTGAACGTCGGAGGCAATGACCGGTAAAAGGAATAGGTGAACCGGTGCTTGACAGTACTAATATGCACTGATATGCATATACACTACTATGCATTCGTCAGTGTTCGGGACCCTAGCCGAGCCGACCCGCCTGCGGATCGTCGAGGCGCTCCGCGGCGGCGAGCACGCGGTCAACGAGATCGTCGACCGAGTTGACATCCACCAGTCGGGGGTGTCGCGCCACCTCCGCATCCTGCAGGAGGCGGGGTTCGTCCAGGTCCGGCCCGATGGACCCAAGCGGTTCTACTCGCTTCGCCCGGAGCCATTCCACGAGATCGACGCGTGGGTCGCTGGCTATCGCGACCTCTGGGAGGCGCGCCTCGGCAAGTTCGCCGAGGAGCTCGAGCGAAGGCGGAAAGCACGCGCAACCAAACGCAAGGAGAGGACTTCATGACGAAGCAGATCAAGACCGCAGGAGAAGCAACCGCGAAACGGAGGATCACGATCGAGCGAACGTATCAGGCGTCGATCGAAGACGTCTGGGAGTTGTGGACGACGAAGGAAGGCATCGAGTCGTGGTGGGGCCCGGACGGTTTCTCGGTGAAGGTTCACAGCATCGACCTCCACCCTGGGGGTGAGCTGCGCTACGCGATGACCGCGATCGCACCCCCGCAGATCGAGTTCATGAAGAAGGTGGGCATGCCTCTGACGACGGAAGCGCGAGTCAGGTACACCGAGATCGTCCCTCGGAAGCGGCTGGCGTACACGCACCTCGCGGACTTCATCCCGGGTGTCGAGCCCTACCATGTCGCGCACCTGGTCGAGCTCCACCCGAGTGCACAAGGAGTTCGGATGGTCCTGACCTTCGATGCGATGCACGCCGAGGAGTGGACCCAGCGGGCGGTCATGGGCTGGGAGAGCGAGCTCGGCAAGCTCGCGAAGGTGATCGAAGCACGAGCTGGATGACGGCAATCCGGCCCCAAGGTGTGGCGAAGCACAGGGGCCGTGCTCTTGGGCATTCTTGTCGGCGCAGCTCTTTCGCTCGGCACCGATCAGGTGCTGCATGTGCTTAAGGTCTACCCGCCCTGGGGTCAGGCGCTGCACGACCCAGGTTTGAACCTTCTGGCGCTCAGCTATCGGTGCGTCTTCAACGTCGTCGGGTTCTACGGGATCGCACAGTTGGCGCCTCGAAACCCGATGCGTCACGTTTTGGGTGGGAGTGGCGATCGGGTTCCTCCTGAGCGCGGTCCGCGTGGTCGCCGCACTCAAGGCGGACCTGAGCAGGCCCGCTCGGACGAGCCCATGAAGCCCAAGGCCCAGCAGTCGCGTTCGCATCCATAGGTTGCCTGGTCAAGCTCGAGTGACCAGCTTCCCTTCGCTTGATCGGCCAAAGGTCTGCAAGTTGGCTTGCGTGGTTTGTCCTGGCGTCGCTGGCGGTCCTCGCCGGCGCTCCGACGTCTGATCATCCATTAAGTCTACCCAAGAAGCCTGGGGCGGTAGCGCAGGCAGTGAACAATTCCTGCAATGACATCGTCCCTGTTTTGGGGACGCCTCAATATCGGAGCCAAAGTGCCTTACGCTACGGTATCTGTCGCAATGGCACGAGCGATTCGATGGGAGTGTTGGCCTTCGGCATTGAGGCAGGGATGTCTGAAGCAGGCGACTGGGCTTGGTATCTATACGACCCTTCCACCCAGAGAGAGTTGGGGACAATTTACGCCCCCCCAATTCTCGCAGGTACGGACACTTTTCAATCGCTTTGGGGGTTGTTTTTTCCAAGGCCCCCGTATTTTCGAGTGGACTTCTACGCCTGGACGGACGATGCGCGCCAACTAGCCCACCACAGAATCGATCAAGCCCCGGACGATAGCGACCGTAGTCCCGATTGGCGCCACGCTTTGGACATCAACGGCGGAAGCCTGGTGCTGTACTTGGGCCAGAGCGCACAGCCCGAACACAAGTGGAGAATCGAGGCCTGGCGGTTCGACGCTAGTGGGCAAAGGAGGCATGAACCCGTGGTGGTGGCCGTTGGCGCCGCTGCCGACCGACCTGCATGGATGGTTGGAGGCCTGAATCTCTTGCGAGAGTCAGTGATCCTGTATGAATTCCGCGGACGGGCTCAAGGTGTTTGGGTTGCAAGCAACGGCTCGGTTCTCGCTCGTGCAGATCTAGGCACGGCTCCAAGGCCTATTCCACACTACATGGAGAGATTTGGGGAAGGCCTGACGCTCGCTCCGCTGTATGACCTAAGCCTGGCATTGCGAGTAAGTGGCGAATGGATTTGGACGATTCCGAATTCCAAGAATGCCGGCCCGGCTCGCCCCGCGCCCGATTGGCTAGCTTCGCGGCCCAATACCAAGCTCGAGCTCGCCCGTGGATACTCAGCGTATGTTCTGCTTCCGTTCGGAAACCTGATTCCGGCTCCCGAGAGTCAAGACGTCGCCTTCTTTGATCAAAGCGGGGATTTCTGTGGGTCGCTCGAAGTCCCCGTAAACCGGCCACCCGGGTACCCAGGTCCGGATATCGATCTGGGGCGAGACGGAACTCTTTTCCAACAAACGAGGAGTGGATGCGACCCTGATTACGACTGCTGCGGCTGGAACTTCTGGCCACGGCTCGCCGAGTAACAGGTGTCGGCTCTTTCCCGGAGACGAGAACCGGATAAACTACTTGGGACTAGGCACTACAACGACGTCATCGAAGAACCACCAACCGAGGTAGTTGTAGAATCCAAATTGTATCTCCGAGCGATCTTGGGACGCCATCAGGCCGTTGAGTTGGACCTGCGTCCAAGGAAGGTCGGGAGCATCGACCAAATCGTAGACAATCACTCCCTCCCACCGCACTCGAAACGCATTAGGCTGCCCCGTGTTCCACAGCCAGAAACTCAGCGAGTACTGCTGGCCTGCCACCGTGGGGAGGATCTGGGTAATGTACTCCAGGCTACCTAAGCCGGCGTGTTGAAGACCGAAGGCGCCACTGAAACGAGCCTCCTCAGTGATTCCGCAGAAGCACGGCCCTGACCCCCGTAACCACCCGCGAAAATCGCCAGTCTCAAATCCGCAGTTGACGACAAGATTCTCCGAAACAGCATCGCATTCGCTTTGAATGATGGCTGCCAGGGCATTTGGGTTAAACCCGAGGGCGAGTAGCAGCACGGCTACTGTGAATGAGGTCTTCATCGTAAGTCCCCCAAGTTTGCCATGGTCCCTGCTCAACGTCCAAAGCGGCAACCCGAAACGTCCGTTATCTCTCGTCTCCTCAGTCAGTAAGAAGCCCAAAAGCTGGCCGAGCTGGAAATCCCCGCTTGGCTAAATTCCGCCCCCGTGGTGAAACGAACTGGCGACTCAAGAGACAGAGCGCTGGAAAGAGGGAGGAACAATGAACACAGCTAGAAATGCATTGGGTGCCGCTATCCTGTTCACGGTCTTAGCGGGGGCTTTTCCCGCTGCAGCGGCGGATAGCAAGTCTGGAACCGATACGGATGCGAAAAAGAAGGTCTTCCAGCAGAAAACCGAAGATCAATATGTCTCAGCGTATTTCGGCGTGAACCGTAATCTCGGCCGCGCGTGGGTCGAGGTGGCTGTCGCGCCGTATGTCGACACACCGCAGAGGGATGTCATCGCTCGGAAAATGATCAAGGGGCTCTACTACGATGCAGAGCGAAAAGCTGTCATCTACCAGCAGGCAGGGAAGGAGACCGTCTGCGCCGAGGACTGGCATTTCTTGCTCTCAACCTCGCTCAAGACCACCGGAAATTGTGAACTGAAGGTGAGCGCTAAAGCGCGCAACGTCGACGATGGTTTTACTGTCGACAAAGAGCCGGTGACTAAGGTTACCCTCATAGCGCACAAGCTAACTCCAGCGAAGGCCGCAAAGGCGGCGATGGGCGACGTGGACGTCATCGTCATCGCCCCGGACGAGAACAACTAGAGTCTGCCACGCTAGCGCTCGAGGAGCTTCTCGAGCGGATATTCTCCGTATGAGGACGGCGGTCACTTCGCGGCCTGGGAACAGCCGGAACTCTTCGCCGCCGAGCTCCGGGCCACGTTCAGATCACTGCGCTAATTGGAGCGAGGGGGGACCTGCGCGCCCTCTTCCCGCTACACGGAGGAGATAAATGATAACCCGCGAAGGCTCTCGGCCGGCCAGCGCCGAGCAGCGGTTGAAAGAACTTGGCATCAAGCTCCCGGCGCCGCCTGAGCCGTTCGGCACCTATGTGGAAGCGGTGCAGACGGGCAATCTGCTTTTTCTGACCGGGATGCTTCCCACGGAAGGCCACGGGGCGAAATTCATTGGGCGCGTCGGCGCGGAGCTCGATGTGGAAGCGGGGCGCAAGGCGGCTCACCTCGCGGCGCTCAACGTCCTCGCTGTCGCGCGGCAGCATTTGGGATCGCTCGACAAAGTGACCCGGATCATCCGGCTCGGCGTGTCGGTGGCCACTTCGGGAGATGTCCGCGATCAGCCCAAAGTCGCTGACGCCGCTTCGGAGTTGCTGCAAGACGTCTTTGGAAAAGACAAGAGCCCCTGCCGCTTGGTGTATGGCGTCGCAAGTCTTCCGCTCGGCGCTCCAGTCGAGCTGGAGATCATTTTCGAGGTGGCGCGGTAAGAGAGGGTCAAAAGCGGAGCTAAACGATGCGTCTTTTCAGCTCGCCCGTTCGAACCCGATGCTGGCGGGTTGCCCGCATAGCGTTGGTGGTTTTTGTGATGCTCGCATCATTTCAATTGCTGGCCAGAGCCCAGGGAAAGGAACGTCCCGTGGAATACCCGACTTTTTATCGCACCACACAGATAGATGGTCTCTCGATCTTTTACAGAGAGGCAGGCCCGAAACACGCGCCGACGCTTCTCCTGCTGCACGGACTTCCCTCTTCATCGCGGATGTTCGAGCCTCTCTTCGCCCGGCTTTCCGATCGCTATCACCTTGTCGCGCCCGATTACCCGGGCTTCGGACACAGCGACTGGCCGGACCCGAAAAAATTCGCGTATACGTTCGATCACTACGCCGAGATCATGAATCACTTCACCGAAGCGCTCGGGCTCTCGCGCTACACGCTTTACATGCAGGATTACGGCGGCCCCGTGGGTTTTCGCATGGCCTTGGCCCATCCGGACCGGATCGAGGCTCTCATCGTCCAGGACGCTGTGGCGCACAACGAAGGCCTGGGGGCGAATTGGAAGCCGCGGCGGGCCTTTTGGGCCAATCGCGCTGCCAACGAAAGCACCCTTCGCACCAATCTCTTGTCGCTGGCGACGACACGGACGCGGCATCTCGGGAACGATCCCAACGTGGAACGCTATGACCCGGATCTATGGTCGGATGAATTTGCATTTCTTAACCAGCCCGGCCAGGCCGACATTCAAAGCGACCTTTTCTACGATTACCGCACGAACGTCGACGCCTACCCCAAATGGCAAGCGTGGATGCGCGAGAGACAGCCTCGGCTTCTCGTTCTCTGGGGCAAATACGACCTGTCTTTCGAGCTTTCGGAACCGGAGGCCTATCGCCGCGACGTCCCGAAGGCCGAAGTCCACGTCCTCGATGCGGGTCATTTCGCGCTCGATACCGCAG
>DAIQBK010000034.1:0-30081 GCA_036781205.1 Myxococcaceae bacterium | reverse complement strand
GGCTCGAGGGATTGACGTTCGCCGCGGTGCTCACGAGCCCCTTGCAGCGGGCGGTTCGAACCTGCGAGCTGGCTAGCTTCGGCTCCGTGGCCGAAGTCGAGCCTGATCTCTTCGAATGGAACTACGGCGCGTATGAAGGTCGCACCAGCGCTGACATTCGCGCCGAGCGTCCGGACTGGCAGTTGTTCCGCGACGGCTGCCCGGGAGGGGAGTCGCCGGATCAGATCGGAGCACGGGCCGACCGGGTGGTAGGCCGGGTGCGGGCGATCGAAGGGAAGGTCCTGCTCTTTTCGAGCGGACACTTTCTCCGAGTGTTGGCCGCGCGCTGGCTCGGGCTCGACCCGGGGGCGGGCAGGTACCTCGTGCTTGGAACGGCCAGTCTCAGTGCGGTGGGGTACGAACATGATCGGTCCGAGCCGGTGATCCACCTCTGGGGCGAGATGCCTCAGGAACGACGCATCAGCCAGGCGCGGGTGCCGGCGGAACGAGAGAAAGCATGGCGATGAGTCTGCCTCCATTCCCCGCAGAGTACCGAGCTTCCGGCATCCTGCTGCACGTCACGTCGCTGCCCTCGCCGTACGGGATTGGCGATGTGGGTCCGGCGGCCGTGGCGTGGGTCGACCGGCTTCACGAGGCGGGGCAACGCTGGTGGCAGGCGCTGCCGTTGGGTCCCACCGGCTATGGCGATTCGCCATACCAGTCCCTGTCGTCGTTTGCCGCCAACCCGCTGCTGATCAGTCCCGACTGGCTGATCGAGGATGGGCTGTTGCGCGCGAGCGACTGCGCGGGCCGCTCGTTTTCGGTCACGGCCGTCGATTACGACGCCGTCAAGCGATTCAAGTACGCCATGCTCGGGACCGCATGGAGGAACTTCAGCACCGGCGCCCGCTCGGATTTGCGCCTGCCGTTTGAGCACTTCGGCCAGGTCCAGGCCCACTGGCTCGACGACTATGCATTGTTCCACGCGCTCAAGGACAGGTACGGCGGCGCCTCGTATCTACAGTGGCCGGAAGAGCTCGTCCGCCGCACGCCGGCCGCGCTCGACCAGGCGCGGCGAGATCTGGCGAGCCAGATCGAGCAGGTTCGATTTGCTCAGTTCCTGTTCTCCCGTCAAGGGGCACGGCTGACGGCCCACGCGCGTGCCAGAGGCGTGCGCTTGATCGGTGATCTTCCCTTCTTCGTTTCCCCGGACTCGAGCGATGTGTGGGCCCACCCGGAGCTGTTTGTGCTGGACGCGCAGCACCGGCCGCGCGTCGTCGCCGGTGTGCCGCCCGACTATTTCAGCTCGCAAGGACAGCGGTGGGGCAATCCGATCTATGACTGGGACGCGCTCGCTGCGCGCGGTTACCGCTGGTGGATCGACCGCCTGCGGGCCTTGCTGGCTCACGTCGACGCGATCCGCCTGGATCACTTCCGAGGATTCGCCGCCGCGTGGCACATCCCGGCCGAGGCGCCGACCGCGCAGTCCGGTCACTGGGTGCCGGGCCCGGGCGCCGACTTCTTCGGCGAGGTGCAGAACGCCTTGGGCGCGCTGCCGTTCCTCGCCGAGGACCTGGGGATCATCACGCCTGACGTTGGCGCGCTTCGCGACGCGTTTCACCTCCCCGGCGCGCGCGTTTTGCAGTTCGCCTTCGACAGCCATTCCGACAACCCGCATCTGCCTGACAACTACGTCCCCAACACGGTCGTCTACACGGGCACTCACGACAATCCGACGACACGTGGATGGTATGAGGACCTGCCCGACGCCGAGCGACGAAACCTGTGGCGCTCCGTGAAGCGCGCGGCAGGCACCAGCGCGGAGGCCGCTCCCGCCTTGTTGCGTCTGGCGTGGTCGTCGGTCGCTGCGCTCGCGATCGCTCCGTTGCAGGACGTTCTCAACCTGGGCAAGGAAGCTCGGATGAACCAGCCCGGGACCGCCGAAGGTAACTGGCGCTGGCGCTGCACCGACGACATGCTGTCAGACCCAGCCTTCCAGTCGCTGCGAGAGTTGACCGACGCGTCGGCTCGGTCGGCTGGTCTGGAAACGCCGGCCCTGGACAAGGCGAGCTGAGCGCCATGCGCGTGCTGGTCGTGGACGTCGGCGGGACTCACGTGAAGATTCTCGTCACAGGACAGGACGCACGTCGGAAGTTTCCCTCTGGGCCGACGCTCACGGCCGAGCAGATGGTTTCCGGAGTCAAGACCGTCGCTGCGGGCTGGAAATACGACGCGGTGTCGATCGGCTATCCGGGCCCGGTGCTGCATGGTTGTCCGGTTGTGGAGCCGCGTCACCTCGGCTCAGGCTGGGTCGGATTCGGCTATCGGACTGCCTTCGGATGCCCGGTCAAGGTCGTCAATGATGCCGCGATGCAAGCGCTGGGCAGCTACCGGGGCGGCAAGATGCTCTTTCTCGGCCTGGGAACCGGTCTGGGCTCGACCCTGATCGTCGACGGCATGGTGGAGCCGATGGAGTTGGGCCACCTGCCGTACCGGAATGGAACCTTCGAAGAGTACGTCGGGCTGCGCGGGTTGCGGGAGCACGGGCTGACGCGATGGCGGCGCGATGTCGATGACGTCGTTAGTCGTCTGATCGCTGCACTCCAGCCCGAGGACGTCGTTCTCGGGGGCGGAAACGTTCACAAACTGGACACACTGCCGCCTGGTTGCCGGGCCGGCGACAACGCCGACGCGTTTCTCGGGGGTTTTCGCCTCTGGGAGCAAGACGTGAAAGGGGACGCCGTTCGATGAGGCGCGAGTTCGAAGAACAGCTGGAGAAGATGAGGACCCATCCAGGGTTCATTGCGGCGCTGGATCAAAGCGGCGGCAGCACGCCCCACGCGTTGCGCGCGTACGGAATTAAGGAAGATGCGTGGTCCAACGAAGAGCAGATGTTTGCGATCGTGCATCGAATGCGAGCGCGCATTATGACCAGCCCGGTCTTCACTGGGGAGCGGATCATCGGCGCCATCCTGTTCGAGAACACCGTGGACAGGGACATCGAAGGAAGGCCCACCGCGGACTATCTGTGGAGCGTGAAACGGGTCGTGCCATTTCTCAAGGTCGACCAGGGCCTGGCAGCGGAGAGCCGCGGTGTCCAGCTGATGAAGCCGATCCCCGCGCTTGCGGCGCTGCTCGACAAGGCCAGGGCGAAGCGAATCTTCGGAACCAAGATGCGCTCGTTCGTCAAGCAGGCCAACGGAGCGGGCATCAAGGACATCGTGACCCAGCAGTTCGAAGCAGCTCGGCAGATCATCGCCGCGGGCCTCGTGCCGATCGTCGAGGCGGAAGTGGACATTCACTCCCCGGAAAAAACCAAGGCCGAAGAGTTGCTCAAAGCAGCCATCCTCGCGGAGCTCGACGCACTGCCGGCAGGTCAACTGGTCATGCTCAAGCTCACCTTGCCGGAAAAGGACGCCCTGTACGCCGAATTCGTCAACCATCCCAAGGTCGTGAGGGTGCTTGCGCTGTCGGGAGGTTATTCACAGGAAGAAGGCAACAGGCGCTTGCGAAGGAATCGCGGCGTCGTGGCGAGCTTTTCGCGGGCGCTGGTCGAGGGACTATCGGCCCAGCAATCCGATACTGAATTCAACGCCCGGCTGGATGCATCGATTCAGAGCATCTTCGCCGCGTCCAGGTTGCCATGAGGATCCAAGCACTGGCCGATGCCGATGCAGTCGCGCGAGCGGGCGCCGGATTCACCGCCGCGGAGGCGCGCGCGGCCGTCGCCGCACGTGGTCGCTTCATCGTGGCGATCAGCGGGGGCCACACCCCGTGGACGATGCTGCGTGCACTGGCCGATGAACCGATGCCCTGGGCCGGTGTGCACGTCGTCCAGGTGGACGAGCGCGTGGCGCCGGCCGGAGACCCCGACCGAAACCTGACCCACCTGCGCGAGAGCCTGCTCGCGCATTGTCCACTACGCCCCGAGCAGGTGCATGCCATGCCCGTCGAATGGGTTGATCTGAAAGCCGCGAGCGGGCGATACGCGCAGACGCTCCGGCAGATTGCGGGCTCTCCCGCCGTGCTCGATCTCGCTCATTTGGGCCTTGGGCCCGACGGGCACACCGCGTCGCTGGTGCCCGGCGATCCGGTGCTCGACGAGACCGAATCAGACGTCGCGGTCACCGGGTTCTATCAAGGTCGACGCCGGATGACCTTGACCTATCCAATGCTCAATCGCTCGCGGCGCATACTCTGGCTGGTCACCGGGGCCGAGAAGGCGGAGATGGTCGCGCGCCTGTGTGGAGGCGATCGGTCGATTCCGGCCGGGCGGATCCGTCAGGACCAGGCCTGCGTGCTGGCCGACCGCGAGGCGGCCGCACGGTCGGGACCGGGAGCCATCACGGCGCTGATGCCAGAGCGCGGATAAACCAGCATGCACGTGGGGATCGCCACTGATCACGGGGGGTTTGGCTTGAAAGAAGATAGCACGGGACGAAGCGCGCCTCTGGGAGCGACGCTCTGTCCGGGCGGCGTCAATTTCAGCGTCTTCTCGCGCGGAGCGTCCGGCGTGGAGTTGCTGCTCTTTGACGGGGAAGACGATTCACGCCCGAGCCGCGTGATCGCGGTCGACCCCGCGGCGAACCGTACGTACCACTACTGGCACGTTTTCGTATCGGGCGTGGGGCCGGGCCAGATGTACGGCTATCGCGTGCACGGAGGCTGGGACCCCGCGAACGGAATGCGTTTTGACCCCACCAAAGTGCTCCTCGATCCCTATGGCCGATGTGTCGTTGTTCCGAAGAACTACAGCCGTGATGCAGCGCGGCTGAAAACCGACAACGCCGCAACGGCGATGAAGAGCGTGGTGGCCGACGTCTCTGCGTACGACTGGGAGGGCGACGCCCCGCTGCAACGGCCCTCGTCGCAGACCATCATTTACGAGATGCACGTAAGGGGGTTCACGCGCCATCCCAGTTCGGGGGTTTCGCAACAAAGGCGTGGGACGTATGCCGGTGTGATCGAGAAAATTCCATATCTCCAGAAACTCGGGATCACCGCCGTCGAACTGCTGCCGGTGTTCCAGTTCGACGCCCAGGACGCCCCGCCCGGGCTGGTCAACTACTGGGGCTATTCACCGATCTCGTTTTTTGCGCCGCACCAGGGCTACAGCTCCGGTCGGGATCCGCTCGCTTCGGTCAACGAGTTTCGGGACATGGTGAAGGCGCTGCACCGGGCGGGGATCGAGGTCATTCTCGACGTGGTCTTCAATCACACGACCGAGGGCGACCACCGCGGGCCGACGCTGAGCTTCCGCGGACTGGACAACCCGACCTACTACATCCTCGAAGAGGATCGCTCGCGCTACGCCAATTACAGCGGCACAGGAAATACGCTCAACACCAATCATCCGATCGTCCGTCGGATGATTGTGGACAGTCTCCGCTACTGGGTGGAGGCGATGCATGTCGACGGGTTCCGGTTCGACCTTGCGTCGATCCTGGCGCGCGGCCCGTCGGGCCAAGTAATCCCGAACCCACCGGTGCTGTGGGACATCGAATCGGAGCCGGCGCTGGCGGGGACGAAGCTCATCGCCGAAGCGTGGGATGCGGCCGGCCTGTACCAGGTGGGCAGCTTCATCGGGGACAGCTGGAAGGAATGGAATGGACGCTTCCGCGATGATGTCCGCAGCTTCTTCCGCGGCGAAGAAGGCTCGATCGAGGGGTTTGTCGACCGCTTGATCGGGAGCCCGTCGCTTTACGGCCACAAGCAGCGCGAGCCGGAGGAAAGCGTCAACTTCGTGACGTCTCACGATGGTTTCACCCTGAACGATCTCGTCTCCTACAACCGCAAACACAACGAGGCGAACGGCGAGGACAACCGCGACGGCACTGACGACAACCGAAGCTGGAACAGTGGAGTGGAAGGCCCGACGGAGGATCCCGCGGTCGACAAGCTGCGAACGCGAGAGGTGAAGAACTTCTTCACTGTGACGATGCTATCCGCGGGGATGCCGATGATGCTGATGGGCGACGAGGTCCGACGCACGCAGGGCGGCAACAACAACGCCTATTGTCAGGATAACGAGACCAGCTGGTTCGACTGGACGCTGCTCGCGAAGCGGGCCGATGTGCACCGGTTCGTGACCTTGCTCAATGCTCGCCGGGTGTTGCGAGATGAAGAGCCCGAGCGGCTACGGGTGGCCCTGAATCAGCTGATCCAGCAGGCCGACATCACCTGGCATGGCGTGAGACTGCATCAACCCGACTGGAGCCACGGTTCCCACAGCGTGGCGCTCACCGCAAGGCTCACGACGGAACGAGTGTTCTTACACGTGATCCTCAACGCGTACTGGGAGCCGCTCGAGTTCGAGCTCCCGCCGGTCGCCAATGGCGGTCCACATCCATGGCACCGATGGATCGACACCTTCCTCGATTCCCCGCACGATATTGTCGACCTGCCGAGGTTGATGTCCTTCGCGGGACACTGGGAGCGGGCTCCCGTGGTTCCCGGCCATCGCTATCGCGCGGAGCCGCGCTCCGTGGTGGCGCTGCTCGCAGGCGTCGATCCGGCGGCTACTCAAAGGGAGCCGCGAAGCTGACGACAAGACGGGGACCCATGAAAGAGCGGGTTGTTATCATCGGTGGTGGTTTTGGCGGTCTCCGTGCGGCAAGAGCACTCAAACGCGCGCCCGTGGACGTCACACTTATCGATCGGCGCAATTATCACCTGTTTCAGCCGTTGCTGTACCAGGTTGCCACCGGTTCGCTGTCACCCGGTGAGATCGCGGCCCCGCTGCGCAGCGTTCTTAGCCGACAGAAGAACGCTCGGGTTCTGCTTGGCGACGTCGTTGATATCGATCCAACGTCGAAGAGCGTGCGCCTCGCTGACGGCGCTCAGTTTGAATGCGACGCGCTGATCGTCGCAGTGGGCACGCAGAGCTCGTATTACGGCCATGACAATTGGCGGCAGTGGGCCCCAAGCCTGAAGAGCGTGGAAGAGGCAACGACCATCCGTCACAAGATTCTGTACGCCTTTGAAGTCGCGGAGCGCCTTGTCGATCCTGTGCAGCGGCGGGCCTGGCTCACCTTCGTCATCGTGGGAGCAGGCGCCACTGGCGTAGAGCTCGCCGGGGCGATCGGCGAGATCGCGCGCCAAACGCTTAGGAACGATTTTCGTTCGATCCATCCCGAAGACGCAAAGATCATGCTGGTCGAAGGAGCCCCTCGGGTGTTGCCGCCATTCCCGGAGGATTTGTCGAAGAAGGCGGAGCGCGCGTTGGGGAAGCTCGGCGTCCAGGTGAAAACCGGTGCGATGGTCAAAGACATTGATAGGGAAGGCGTGACGTTCGACGGTCCGAATGGGCAAGAGCGCCTGGACGCGCGAACGGTGATTTGGGCTGGAGGCGTGACGGTTCCGGCCTTCGCCAGAGTGTTGGCGAAGCGGATGAACGCCGAGACAGACAAGTCCGGGAGGATCAAAGTCAGTTCCGATCTCTCGGTTCCAAATCATCCCGACATCTATGTCATTGGAGATCTCGCGCTGGTAGCCGGTCCTGGCGGGGAACCCTTGCCAGGTGTGGCGCAGGTGGCAATGCAGCAAGGAACCTATGCAGGGAACGCAATCGGGAACAAGATACGAGGCAAGAAGGCGCCGCCGCCATTCAAGTATTTCGACAAAGGAAACCTGGCGGTCATCGGGCGGGCAGCCGCGGTGGCCGACGTGTTCGGACTTCACCTCTCGGGATTACCGGCCTGGCTCATCTGGGCGCTGATCCACCTGATGTACATCGTCCAGTTCCAGAGCCGCGTGGTCGTGTTCATCAAGTGGGCAATCCAGGACTTGACCTTCAATCGCGGTGCGCGGCTCATCACCGGCAGCGCGACTACTGATTTCAGTTTTGATCACGAAATTGCATCGTACCAGGCAACTCAGCCACCTCGCGCCGGGCCAGCTCGTGTTGCATCTGCGTTGCCGGAGGCGTCTTCCGGGCTTAGCTCGGCGAATTAGAGAGTGCCTCGCGGCCGCGCGCAGGGGCGAGGATTTGGATGGTGATGCCGATCGCCGGGATCAAATATGCAAACGTCACCCAGCTCCACATCAAGGCGCCCGCGAGCTCCTGGTCCTGAAGACGCAAGGCGCCGGTAGCGGCGGCTCCATGGGTTGAATAGACCACGCGACCGCAGAAGACGAGAAACGCAGAAAGCGCATCGCACGGTAACGTCGCAAAGAAAAGGTAGAGGGGAAGGGACCACCGAGGCCATTTCGCGACGGCAGGCCAAGGCTGGATGACAGGCCACCAGAAGAGAAGTCCACCGGCGAGAAAAGTGGCGTGCTGCACCGCGTGCCAGAACGGCGAGCGCATTCCCAGCTCGAAGACTGCCGGAATGTGCCATGCGATCACGATCGCCGTGCCCGCGACCCAGCATGACACGGGATGACTCAAGATGTTTCCAAGCCCGTGCAAGTGGCGCGAAAGCGGGCTCACAACCCAATGAACGAGTCTCTCCGGCAGTCCGTGTCGCAAGATCATGACTGGCTCCGCCAGCAGGATCAGGGGAGCGGCTATCGTCATCAGCAGAAGGTGCTGTACCATGTGAAAGGTGAGCCGTGTATGGTCCAGTGTCGCGAGCGGGGACCCGACTGCAATCCACAGCGCGAGAATTCCGGCGAGGAACATAGTCAGTGTCCGCACCGAGGGAGGATTGGGAGAGGCCCCTCGAAGCCGAAACCAACGTCGCCAGTAGACGAGCGCGATTGTAAGCAACGCAACCGAGGCCATCTCGAACCTACGGTCCCAGTTTCAACAACTCGGTTTGGGACGCGTCACGCGCTGGCGCCTGCCCGATGGGATGGAGGGTTTGGAGAAATGCCACCAGCGCTGTCGTCTGTGGCGGACTCAGGTTATTTCGGTACGCCGGCATATTGCCGCCCCCCTGAATCACCTGCCGGATGAGCTGATCCTGCGTGAGCCTCACAGCCACTTGATCGAGTGGCGGACCGCGCTGTCCACCTGTGTCGCCGAGCGAGTGGCAGTTGCGGCATTGTTTGGATTGAAAAACCAGCGCTCCTTGCCGCTCCAAAGGGCTTCGGCTGATGAGATACTTACCGGGGATTGGTTGGCTGCTCCAGGCGTCCATGATCGGGCTCCACGGCGTGTACTGGCCCAAGTGCGTCAGGGTTCCCAACCCCACCGCGATGAGTAGAACCGTGAGCACTGCGATCGGCCGGCGCTTCCAACTCTTCTCGCCCTCTCCGGCGAAGAAGGGAAGCCCGATCAGTACGATCAATGCGATCGCCGGCCCGATCAGCAGGATCGGGGTCTCCGATGAGGGGGGCAGCAGAGAGAGCAGCGTATAGAGCCAAAGAAAGAAGAAGTCAGGTTGCGGAGCTGTCTGGATGATGGTGGGGTCCGGCTGCCCGCTGGGACCGAACGGTCCGAGTACGAAAGCGCAGACAGCGATCGAGAGAAGAATGGCGGCAGAAAAGAAAATGTCCTTCACCACCGCAGAGGGCACGAAAGGCACCCCATCTCGCTGGGTGAGCTCGTGATACTCCTGCAAATACGTTGCCCTGCGCACGATACGTCCCGGCATCGGCCACTCGTTGATCCCAAGCTTGAGTACCAGGAGCAGGTGGAGGGCCACGAGTGCAATCAGGGTGCCGGGAATCACAAACACGTGGAGCGCGAAGAAGCGGGACAGCGTCGCAGCGGCAATGATCGGGCCTCCGAGCAAAAGGCTCACCAGCTGAGGTCCGACAAAGGGGACGCGACTGACGATCGACGTTCCAATGCCGAGCCCCCAATAGGCATCTTGATCAAATCGCAAAACCTGACCGGTGAAGGCCATCCCGAGCGTCATCAGGAGAAGAAAGACTCCCACGATCCAGGTGAGCTCCCGCGGGTACTTGTGAGCGCCGAAGAGGAACACCTGCACCATGTGAATCACGACAATGGCGAGCATGAAGTTCGAGCCCCACCCATGGAGGGCTCGAATGAACCAGCCAGCCGAGATCTGGTAATTCAGCGCCTGCAGGCTGCTCCAAGCCTCACCCGCGGAGGGTACATAAACGATCGCCAGAAGAATGCCGGTGACGAGCTGCAACAGGAACACCGTCAAGGCGCCGCTTCCGAAGACATAAAACCAGCTGGCGGTCCGTCGCGGTACAGGATGCGCCATGGTTTCCTTGATTGGCCCGGCGAGTTGCAGACGTTGATCGAACCAGCGGCCAACTCTCTTAATCACGCGCACGACGAGCTCCTGGATGAGGAGGTGGCGCACGGCGAGCTCCCCTTTGAGAGGCTCGCTTGGGCCCCCGGGGTGGGCATCTCGCCAGCTTTGATGAGGAGCATTCCTTGCTCGACCTTGTAGCTGTACTCAAACATGCCCCGCTCGGGCGGGCCCGAGGCCCGGGAACCGTCTTGGTAATAGACCCCCCCGTGGCATGGACACATGAACAGATTGGATTGCGGGAACCAACGCACCGGACAACCCAGGTGCGCGCAATTGATTGCGAAGATCTGAAACGTGTCACCCTGGAGGTGCCGCACCCAGCACGGGGTTTCGGCGGTTTCCCCATCCGACGGAGTGGCACTCGGGTGCTGGTACGTTGCCAGACGAGTTTGACCTGCAGGGAACTTCTCCAGCGAGCCGAGAGAGACCCACGCTCCGTCCCCTTGCTTGCGCTGGCGGGTCACCGGGGAAAGTACGTAGCGTAGGACCGGGACCGCCAACACCGCCCCAACCGCGGCGTTGAGTAAAATTCCAATCTTCACAAGGACCGCTCGGCGGGTAGGGCGATCAGACGTCGTCATTAGAATCCTCCTGCGGCGCTCAGTTGCGAGGTTGAATAAGGCTGTCCCGGCACCTCGGAGCGATGGGCGACAAGCCAGGAAACGACGTTGGAAATGTCCTCGTCGGTCATCACCTTGCCCCGCACGTTGCCGCGCCAATCGGGAGCGCCGATTGCGGGCCTGCCGACGATCACGGTTGTGCGAAGGCCCTGGTCGCTCACCAGAGCGAGGAACGAGCCATCCACGATGGAGCCGGCCAGCTCGCCGCCGCGGCCGTCCACGCCGTGACACGAGGAGCAGTAGACAGCATAGGCCTGCGCGCCGTGCTCAGGGTCGCCCGGCTCTTCTGCGGCGTACGGCGGAGGCCTGATGCCACGGAGAATGTCGGGTTTGTCCCAACGAGCGCGAATTCCCTTCACGATCGCGTCGACTTGTTTCTTTGTCAGCATCCCACCGGATTGGCGCGCGAAGGCTGGCATGGCGGTCCCGGGAATCCCGTCGGAGACCACACGGCGAATCGTGGCGTCGTCGACGATCGCCAGGTAGACCGGATCGCCAAGCCCCACTGCCGCACCGCCCTTGCCTTCTGAGCCATGGCACCCGGCGCAATTAGAGCTGTAGAGCAAGGGAAAGAAGGTGACCTGGTCTGGCCGCGTGACCTGCGAATCCGCGGAAGGCCGCCCAGGTGGGCTTCCGCGAATGCCGCACGACGCAGCAGCAAGGGCAAGCGCCGCCAGAGCACTTGTTTCAAGGTTCATTTCTTGTCCTCACCACTTTCTTTTTTCGTTCCTGGCGCCTCGATGCCAAACCGGATCGCCAGCGGGAGTTCCTGCCAGGTCTGCACGCGTTGCTGACGAGAAACGACAATGCCTGCGACTATCCCGAAGCCAACTTGTGAAAGCACGAACCAAAGCCAGTCGACCCGCTGATTGAGCACCGGGTTGATGATCCCAAGGATGCTATGGAGCAGGCCGGTCCAGAGCAGCGGCGCCAGCACGCCGCCCAGCAGGATCGGCTGACGTGGAATTATCGGCAACATCGCACCGTAAAGCAGGCCCACCACCAGCGATGTGGTGAGGTGAATGGCAGTCGCGCTCAAGAATGCACTCAGGCTGAACAGGCTGAGATCAGAAGTGCTCTCGATGACGGTGCCCGGGAAAAAGCCAGCGGACAAGAGATTGATCGGGTACCAGATGCCGTGGTGGCTCAGGACGCCATAGAGCATCGCCAGCAGCGCCATTGCGACGCCCCCCGCGATGCCCCCCTTGATTCCGGCGGAGACCGGATAGATCTCCAACGGCAGATACGCGCGGGGCGTCGGCAGTCCGATCTCCAGTCGGGCAACTTCGCGTCGCTGGGTGGTGATCGCGGGCGCCTCCTCGACCGACGGCACCGATTCATGTGCCTCGTGGGGCAGAACGTTCCGAAACCAACCGACGGCCCCAACCAGGGTGGCGGTGGCGCCCAGAACGCTCACCCATGAGCTGGTAGCAAGGCCGGCGAAGAGCAGGCAGACGCCAAAGGCCAGTACCAGCGGCCAGGGGGTAGGGGCAGGAACATCAGTTGACATTCTCGTCCTCGTGCTTTCAGCGCCCGATGAAATAGACAACCGTGAAAACGACGACCCACACCACGTCCACGAAGTGCCAGTAGAGGGACAGCACGTCCACCCGCGGGGCATCCGGCTTTCGTACCTGGCCGAAGAACCCAAAGATCGACACGGCGGCGAGGGCCAGGAGCCCGACCGTCACGTGGAATGCATGCAGGCCGACGAGCGTGTAGTAGGTGGTGCCAAACAAATTGGTCTGAATCGTCAGCCCTTCGTCGTGGATCAGGTGTCGCCACTCGAAAGCGGTACCGACGAGGAAGGTGGCTCCCAGGACGATCGTCACCAGCCACCAAAACCCGAAAGCCCGATCGTTTCCGCGGCTCAATGACTTGACGGCGGCGTGAATCGTCAGGCTGCTCGACAGCAAGCAGACGGTAAAGAGAACGGGAACGCGAAGGATGGCGGGCGTGGGACCGCTGAGGCTCTTGCCGACATAAAACAAATACGCGACAATAAGGATCACGAAGATCGCGGATTCCGCGGCGATCAAGCAATACATCCCGACTCGCCCTCGCGACGGAAGTTTCCAGGTGTCGGCAGAAGCGCTCATTCGTATTTCCAGTCAGGATCTTCCGGATGTTTCAAGTCCCACAGCGGGCGACGGCTCTTCACGACCGGGACTGTTTCGAAGTTGTATTCCGGCGGCGGAGAGTGAGTGGACCATTCGAGCGTCCACGCATCCCAGGGATCGCTTCCAGCGTTTTTCCCCCGGAAGTACGACCCAAAGAGATTGGCGACGAAGGCGAGGATGCCTGCAGCCTGGAAGAGGACGCCGATGGTGACAATCAGATTCCAGATCTCCCATCCACGTCCAGGCTCGTAGGTGTAGATGCGGCGAGGCATCCCGAGCATGCCGGGAACATGCATGAAATCGAACGTGAGATGAAAACCGATGAGGAAAAGCCAGAAGTGAAATTTGGCGAGCGTTTCGCTGTACATCCTGCCTGACGCTTTGGGAAACCAATAGTAGAACGCCCCAAACAGCGCGAAGAGGATTGCGCCGACGATCACGTAATGGAAGTGCGCGACGACGAAGTACGAATTGCCGAGCTGCCAGTTGAATGGCGCCGAGCTCAGCATGATTCCGGTGAGGCCGGCGATCAGAAACTGAAACAGGAACGCGAGGCAAAATAACATCGGCGCTCGGAAGTGAATCTTCCCGCCCCACATCGTAGCGAGCCAGTTGAAGATCTTGATGCCGGTTGGAACGGCGATTGCCATTGTCGACAGGACGAAGAACATATTCGCGGCCGACGTCATCCCGACTGTGAACATGTGGTGCGCCCAAACGCTCATGCTGATGAACCCGATCGCCAGCGTGGCGGCGACCATCACCGGATACCCAAAAATCGCCTTGCGGGAGAAGACGGGGATGATTTCCGAGGCGAACGCGAAGGCCGGAATCACCAGCACATAGACTTCGGGATGCCCGAAGACCCAGAAGAAATGCATCCAGATTACGGCAGAGCCTCCGGCCTGGGTGTCGAAGAAGTGCCCGCCCAGGTATCGGTCGACGAGCAGCATGATCTGCGCGGCGGTAAGTGGGCTGATCGCGAGGATCACCAAGCCTGCCATCGTGAGGTTAAGCCAAGCCAGCAAGGGCATCCTGCCGAGAGTCATCCCCGGGCAGCGCATGCACAGAACGGTAGCGATGATGTTGATCGCCGTCCCGATACTGCCAAAACCGGAGACCAGCAGAGAGAGAGTCCAGAAATCCGTGCTGTGTCCGGGCGAGAACGTCTGCGCGGTCAATGGCGCATAGGCGAACCACCCGACATCCGGAGCGTTCCCTGCGCCATACAGACCGTAGCCTCCGATAAAGCTGAAGTAGAGCAGGATTCCACCGAAAGCCATCAACCAGAAGCTGAACGCGTTCAAGCGCGGAAACGCCATGTCTCGTGCGCCGATCATCAGGGGAAGCAAATAGTTCGCAAACCCGAATACCAGCGGCATGACGACGAAAAAGATCATCGTCGTGCCATGCATCGTGAACATCTGGTTGAACACTTGCGGTGACGCGAAATCGTTGTGAGGGCGGATTAGCTGAATCCGCATGATCGTCGCTTCGATGCCACCGATCAGCAGGAAGCTAAGTGCGTAGGTGATGTAGAGGAGGCCAAGCCGCTTATGATCGACGGTGATCACCCACTGGTGAAGCTTGTCCACGAATGGGATCGCGGGTTGGGTTCTCGGCAATTCAAGGGAAATGCTCATCGGAGGCTCACCAGATAAGCGGTTACCGCGTCGAGCTGCTGATTGTTCAAGCCCATCGCAGGCATCTTGCAGCCGGGTTTGAGGGCGTTTGGATTTTCGATCCAGCGTCTCAGGTTTTCCCGGGTGTTCGGCGCCGCTCCCGACGCAATCGTCTCGCGGCTCATCAAATGGGTTAGATCCGGTCCGAAGCGGCCGTTGGCTGGAGTGCCCGCGACGGTGTGACAGTTGATACAGGCGACTCTTTCGAAAATCTTCCGTCCCTCAGAGGCTGTGCCATCCGACGGCGCCGTTTGCACGGTTTGGCGTTGTTCCTGAATCCAGCTAGCGAAGTCCTCGGGCGACTCAACATAGACCCGCAGAAGCATCTTGGCGTGCTGCGTCCCGCAATACTGAGCGCACTGCCCCAGGTAGAGCCCGGTCTCGCGGGGCTCGATCCACATGCTGTTGGGATGGTTCGGAATCAAATCCGTTTTGCCTGCCAGCCGCGGGACCCACCAGCTGTGATCCGTGTCCGCGGAATAGAGCTTGAGGAACGTCGGCGTCGGGTGGGCGGGGTCGCTGACCGGGACGTGCAGCTCATTCGCGGTCACCACCTTTAGACCGGGATATCGGTACTCCCACCAGAACTGGTGCCCGATCACCGTGACTTCGACCGCGCCTGGGGGCGGGGCAGGATGCTGGATCTGGAAAATGACACGCGCGGTCGCCAAGAAAAGAACCAGGGAGATCAGAACGGGCGTGAGTGTCCAGGCGAGCTCTACCTGCAGGCTTCCGTAGACCTGGGCAGGCTCGCGGCCGTCGTCGTTCTTCCGCTTCCGGAAACGGATCGCGGAGTAGGAGAGCAAGGCTGCCACGACGACGAAAATGCCTCCGGTGATCCCCAGTACGAACAGCGATAGGTCGAAGATGGATTGTGCAGGGGTCGAGACCGGAGCAAAGATGTCCGTTGGGCTCAACGCACGATGCGGAAGCTCCCAAAGCGCGGTAGTGCTGTTCATTTCAAGGTCTCCGCGAAGCCGCCGATGCGGTTGCGCGTGGATGGGCGCGCTGCACAGACCGTGCCCCCTATCTGAGTAGTTCTCTCGAGGGCAGTTCCGTTACGTTTTTCGGTGCGGCCAGGCAAACAGCGCTATCTGCGTTCCCGACGTGCTTGCCGCCAATCCCGACAGATCGACCGAAAATTAGTCTGACTGGTGCTCGGCCTAAAGCGCGCGCTGTCTTTGCGGTTTTCGTGGCCAGGCCGCATAGCTGAAAAACGCAAAGACCGTTACGACCGCAACAACAAGCAATGCTCTGGGTACTAACCAATCCACGGTTTACCTCCGGGAAATGCCAATGGTTGGACGGCGGAGACAGCGTTTCGTTACGCGAGGTGATTCGCGGCTTGGTCAGCTCCAGATAAGCTGAGGCGACGTTTCACAGGCCCGAACATTCGGTTCTCGCTGCGAGGCCGTACTTATTCAGTCGGTCGATGAGGGAAGTGCGGCTCATCCCAAGCCGCCTCGCCGCGTGCGACCGGTTGCCTTGGACTGCCGCGAGCGTTCGTACAATCATCCCTCGTTCAATCAATCCAAGCCGATCCCGCAGTGACGGTGCGCGGCCAAATCGCGGGTCCCCTCTGTGGTCGCTGATAGGCTTGGCCTGTGGGTTGCGGAGGACCTCGACGTCAATCTCGCCGCCGCTGCCGAGCGCCACCGCCCGAGCAACCGTATTCTCCAGCTCCCTCACGTTCCCGGGCCATTCTTGTTCGCAGAGTGCCTCGATCAGCGCCGGGCCAAGGAAAACATCTGGTTTGCCGAAGCGCTCACCGTAGCGACGCGCGAATTCGCGGGCCAGCGCGGGGATATCCTCGCGATGGCTGCGCAATGGAGGGATGACCAACTCAACCACCGCGAGCCGATAATAGAGGTCCATTCGGAAGCGGCCCCGACGCACTTCCGCCGCGAGATCGCGGTTGGTACAGGCGACCACGCGCACGTTAACGTGCTCGACTCGACCGGCTCCGACCTGCTGGATTTCGCCTTCCTGCAACACGCGCAACAGCTTGGCCTGGAGCCCCGGCGGAAGCTCACCCACTTCATCGAGCACGAGCGTTCCTCCATCGGCGCTGGAGAAGAAGCCTTGGCGCGCCCGATCGGCGCCGGTGAATGCACCTCGCGCATGCCCGAACAGCTCCACTTCAGCCAGCTCACCGGGAATTGCGGCGCAGTTGATTCTCACCAACGGCCCCGAGGAGCGGCTACTTTGCGCGTGCACCAGCGAGGCAATCAATTCCTTGCCGGTGCCGGTTTCTCCACTCACCAAGACTGTGATGTCCTGCGGAGCAATCCGCGCCACCGTCTCGAGGAGCTCGCGCATTGGCGTCGACTCACCGACGATGTGTGGCGTCGGCGCTAATTCAACGGTTTCATTCTGCTCAACTATTCGCATTTTTCCTCTCTGCGCTCGTTGCTGTGCGCATGCGCCTAGGCGCTAATCAGGTGGTGATCCAGCGCCCGCCTCAGCTTCGAGCGGGCGCGGTAGAGGAGCACTCGCCGATTACTCTCGCGAACGCGCAGAACGTGGCACACCTCGTCGGATTCCAGGCCGTCCACCACACGCAACGTCACCACCGCACGTTGTTTCTGCGGGAGTCGTTGCAAGGCTCGTTCTAGGCAGCCGATCGTTTCCTTCTGCATGAACAGCTTCTCGGGGTTGTCATCATTCGGGCTTTGCGGTGAGGCCGGATCGACTTCCAGCTCCTCTAAATCGCAGTCGTTCAGCGCGGAAAATGGAACCGAGCGGGCCTCTCCCCTCAGGCAGGTCCTGGCCCGGTTGAAGAAGATTCGGAAGACCCACGTTTTTAGGCTGGACCGACCCTCGAACGAGGCCAGTCCGTCGACCACGGCGGCCCAGGTGTCCTGAACCGTCTCTTCCGCCAAAGCTCGGGTGGGGAGAAGGGCGAGGGCGAGCCGCAGCAGGGCGTCGTGATGGCGGCGAACCACTTCGCTGAGAGCAGACTCGTCCGCGTCCCGAAGCCGAGCGACCAACCTGAGCTCGGCAGAGTTCGCCGGTGCAGAGGAGCGAGCGTTGCGTGCTGCTGAACGGTGAAGAACACGGACTGGTGCCAATTGGGTTGCGGATGTCGTGATGCTCATGGTTGAGCCTGTGTTGCAGCCGCCGCGCCAACTGCGAAAACCACAGGTTTCAGCGAGCCATGGCCCAACGATCCCCGCGCCCTAGCGCCCGCTAACCTTTGCTTAGACGATCGCTGACACAGCCGTTGACACAGCCGCTGACACAGCGATTCGTCTCCCTTACGAACGGCACGGATGTCCTGCGGAGCAACCTCAACTATTTGCATTTTTCTCCCTTACAACGACAGATCGAAGATCGATTGATTGGTGGAGACCGCAGCGAAGATGCGACTCCTTCCAATCGACAAATTCCAACGTAATTAAGGTCTGATCAGTGACTGTGGTTGACAAAGTTGATTAGGAAATGACGTCACAGGAGGGAAATCGACATTGTCATGAAGATGCACGAGGAGGCACACCGCGCGCGATGACGCCGGACGACAATCGACTGGCCTCACGCGCCAAGCTGTCGGGTCCCACGCCAGTTAGAGCCACTGCGGATGTGCGGGAACTACGAGGCATGTTCGCCGCCCTCGAGCAACTCGGCTACGACCTCGATAGGCTGCTGGCGTCCGCTGGATTGCACCGCACGGACGTCGAGGATCCAGATGCGTACCTCTCGCCTAGCGCGTGCGCTCTCGTGTTCGCCCTCGCACAGCAGGAACGACGAGTCAGGAACCTGGCGTTGCAGATCGCTCTTCGGATTCCGTTCGGCACCACTCCGCTGTTGGAATATTTGATTGTCAGCTCGGACTCAGTGGAACAAGGCCTTCACCGACTTACTCGGTATGTCCGCCTCTTCAATCCCAGCATTCACGTGGTCGTGAACGATAAGCACGAACCGGCGCGCGTCGTCGTGGACAGCGGCGGAGATCCGTTTCTATCGGAGTTCATTGTCGCGCTGAGCGTGCTGCGCTTCATGCGCGAGACAGACGATCAATTGAGAGTTGCCTATGTCAGCTTCAGGCACGATCCGGACGACGTCTCCGAATATGCGAGCGTGCTACGTTGCCCGATTCGCGCGGCAGCGTCTTGGAACGGATGGGCCATATCCAAAGCGGCTTTGCGTCTTCCGCTTCGTCGTCGGGATCCGGCACTGCGACGATGGCTCGAGCGGCGGGCGGCCGAGATGTTGGCCCGTTTGCCAGCCAGCACCAATGTTGGAGATGAAGTGCGGCACGTGCTTGCCACTCTGGTGACCGCCGGCGACATAGGCATCAATGTCGTGGCGCGCCGGCTCGCCACCACCCCACGCACGCTGCAGCGTCGTTTGGCGCGGGCCGGGACTTCGTTCGATGCTCTCCGTGATGAAGCGCGGAAGCAGGCCGCGGAACTCTATCTGGCCGACACGACGCTCACGATTACGGAAGTAGCGTACCTGCTGGGCTACTCGGAGCCGACAGCGTTCCACCGCGCGTTCAAACGCTGGCACGGCACAACACCTCAGGCGTTTCGCCGCCGCGGCCGGCGATGACCGCGTAATTCGAGAGGTAGCCCGCGCCTCGAGCCGCTCTAAACGCCGATCGCGTCCAGCTGCTGAGGCTCGTTGGCAGCTGCGCCGCTCTTTCGCGTCGCCCGAGAACGCCGTAGAGCAAGGACGCCGTACACCGCGAAGCCGATGCACACGTACTGGGCGGGCGTAAGCCCGAAGTACCGTGCGTCGACGTACGCGAGGTCGCTCGCGCGCAAGAAATCCAGGAAGAAACGGCCGATCCCATACAGCAGGGCGACCAGCGGCAGCAATCTATCGCGCAGCAACCCTCGTCGCGCGCAGGCGTAGACAATCGCCGAAACGAATCCGAGCAGAAGCGCGTCGTAGAGGCCGAGATCGTGACGCGCTCCTTCGGGGAAGGCGACCGCAAGCGGGAATGTCGTGAGGCGACCGGGATGATCGTGGACGCTGAAACATCCGAGCCGCGCAACTGCCCACCCGGGCGCGATCGCAAGAGCGAACAGGTCTGAGTAGGGCGAGAATGGTACGCCGCGCGTCCGGAAGTATAGGACGACGGCCGCAGTTCCTCCGAGCACACCCCCGGTAGAGGAAAGCCCGTCCCAGAATTTGAGGAGCTGCCACGCCTTCCAGGAACCGTGCAGCTCCTCCGGGTGGTACAGGAGCACGTGCATCAGGTGAGCGCCAACCAGGCCACCGACCAGCGCCCACGTCGCGACCCCAACCGCAGGTCGCTCGTCCAATCCGCGCACGCGCGCGCCGCGGACGAGTAGCCAACACGCGAGCCACACTCCCAAGGCCGAGAGGACTCCAAACGGCTGGATGTCGATAGGACCGAGCTGAAGAGGCGGAATGGTGAAGTAAGGGATCACGCAAGTTGGATGACGCCTATCCCGCTGCATCCATTCCCCACCGCCGGTATGAGACGTGAGTCAGACTTATGGCAGCGGCGAGAACTCATGGACGATAAGCACGAGCACCACACGCGGGGGTCGCACGATGCTCACGCAGGCCACAGCGTGGCGATGTTCCGCGACAAGTTCTTGGTCTCACTCCTGCTCACGATCCCGACGCTCGTCTGGGGACACATGCTCCAGCGCGCGTTCGGCTACACGGCGCCGCACGTCGCCGGCTCCGAATGGATCCCGGCGATCTTCGGCACGGCCGTGTTCGTCTACGGCGGCCGGGTCTTCATCCAGGGAGCCATCCGCGAGCTGAAGGATCGCCTGCCCGGCATGATGACGCTCATCGCCCTCGCGATCTCGGTCGCGTTTGTTTTCAGCGCGGTCGTGACCCTCGGGTTCCCCGGCATGCCGCTGTGGGAGGAGCTCGCCACGCTCGTGACGATCATGCTGCTGGGCCACTGGATCGAGATGCGTTCCATTTCGCAGGCGCAAGGAGCCCTCCAGCAATTGGCGAAGCTCCTTCCGAGCACTGCGATCCGGATCGTGGGAGACCGAAATGAGGAGGTCCCCCTCGATGAGCTGAGGGAGAGCGACATCGTCCTGGTGCGCCCCGGCGAGAGAATCCCCGCTGACGGTGTGGTGGTGCAGGGTTCGAGTGCGGTGAACGAGTCGATGATCACCGGGGAGTCGCGCCCGGTGGAGAAGCGAGAAGGCGACAAAGTCATTGCCGGCACGATCAACGGCGCCGGCTCGCTTCGGATCAAAGTTACCGCAGCCGGCGATAAGACCGCCCTCGCGGGCATCATGCGGCTCGTTGAACAGGCGCAAATGTCGCGCTCACGTGCACAGGCACTGGCGGACCGCGCCGCATTCGTCCTGACGTTGGTCGCGGTCGGCGCAGGTCTACTCACGCTCCTCGCGTGGCTGGTGCTCCGGTCGAGTGACCCGGCCTTCGCGATCCAGCGATTCGTGACCGTGCTCGTGATCGCCTGCCCACACGCCCTCGGGCTGGCCATTCCGCTGGTCATCGCGATCTCGACCACCCTGGCTGCACAGAGCGGCCTTTTAGTCCGCAACCGCCGCGGGCTGGAGGAAGCTCGGAACTTGAACGTCGTGGTCTTCGACAAGACCGGCACCCTCACCACGGGGGCGTTCGGCGTCGTCGAAATCGCGACCGTCGATGGCGTCACACCGGAGGAGGCACTCCGGCTGGCAGCGGCCGTCGAAGCTGATTCGGAGCACGCGATCGCGCAGGGGATTGTCCGAACCGCGAGGGAGCGGGGCATCGAGGTTCGGCCAGCAGAGGCTTTCGAGGCAATCGCGGGAAAGGGCGCCAAGGCCCGCGTTGACGGGCGCGATCTATACATCGGTGGGCCGGCGCTGATCAGCGCGCGGTCGCTCGACGTACCCGCCAAGCTCCGTGAGGTGTCTGAGCGAGCGGCTCAGCGGGGGCAGGCGTCCATCTATCTTGCAGATGATCGAAGCGTGCTCGCCGCATTTGCGGTGGCGGACGTCGTCCGACCGGAATCGAAGGACGCAGTCCGAGCGCTTCACGATCGCGGCATCGAGGTCGTGATGATGACAGGCGATGCGCGCGCGGTCGCCCAGGCGGTCGCCTCGGAGCTTGGGATCCACACGGTCTTCGCCGAGGTGCTCCCGGACCAGAAGGCTTCGAGGATCGAGGAGCTCAAGCGCACGGGGAAGCGGGTTGGCATGGTCGGAGATGGGGTAAACGACGCGCCGGCGCTCGTGACTGCTGACGTTGGGATCGCGATCGGGGCGGGAACGGACGTCGCGGTCGAGGCAGGGGACATCGTGCTGGTGCGAAACGACCCGCGCGACGTACCGCGGATCATCGATCTCTCGAGGGCGAGCTACCGCAAAATGATCCAGAACCTCTGGTGGGCGGCGGGGTACAACATCGTAGCCATTCCGCTCGCGGCTGGAGTCCTGGCTAGCCAAGGTGTCCTCTTGTCGCCCGCGATCGGCGCGGTCCTCATGTCCGCAAGTACCGTCATCGTCGCGATCAACGCGCAGCTTCTCCGGCGCGCCAGCGTCTGAGACGAGCAGGAGCGGTTGAAGTTAACTGGTTGATTCAACTGCAAGGAATGACTTGGCATGCAGCTACTGTTGATCTATAGGCCTGCGTTCCTTAAAGGAGGAAGTGCGCTATGCACAGAATCGGTTGGTTGGTTCCTGCGGTTACGCTGAGTCTGGCCGGGCCTCTATCTTTCGCTGCCGAGGAAAAACAAAGCAAAGAGGGCGAAAAGCAAGCGCTCGCGAAGGACGTGAAGACGGCGAAGGTGTCCCTCGAGAAAGGCCTTTCGGCCAGCGAAGCCGAGGGCAAGCCGATTTCCGCGAAGTTCGAGATTGAGGACGGAAAGCTCCAGCTCTCCGTCTATACCGCCAAGGATGGCAAGTTCTACGAAGTAATCGTCGACCATCAAACCGGCAAAGTGGCCAAGACGGTGCCGATCACCAGCGGCGACGACCTCACCGCAGCCAAGGCGCAAAACGACGCGATGGCCAAGTCGAAGACCTCCCTGCGCTCCGCGGTCGGTCAGGCGTTGAAGGCGAACAAGGGCTACCGAGCGGTGAGCGCCACGCCATCACTGGAGGGCAGCCAGTTAGTCGCCGAGGTCACGCTCGTCAAGGGGAACGATTGGAAAACGGTAAAGCAAAAACTCGACTAGATGCGGATTCCGCGGCTGGACCATGAGTCAGCGAAGTGAGGCGAAATGGTTGCTACTCATCCACCAGATTCCGCCGAAGCCCGACTACTTCCGGGTGAAGATTGGGAGGCGGCTGCAGCGCCTCGGGGCAGCGCCAATCAAGAACTCTGTTTATGTGCTTCCGCGGAGCGAGCAGGCCTACGAGGACTTCGAGTGGGTGGTCCGGGAGATCGTCGAGGGCGGTGGTGATGCCTCGGTGTGTGAGGCCCGCTTCGTCGAGGGGCTTTCGGATGTTGACGTCGAGGGTTTGTTCAACGCGGCTCGAGAAGCTGACTATTTCGAGCTCGCGGACGAGGCGCGCCGGGTGCAACCGGTACTGTCCCGCAGCAAGAAGACCGAGGACAGCAAAGAGGAGCTCGAATCCAGCATTGCGCGCCTCAGAAAGCGTTTGGCAGAAATCGAGAACATCGACTTCTTTGCCGCCAACGGCCGGGACACGGTCGAGGCGCTGCTCGTCACTTTGGAAAAGCGAATGAAAGCGGCTGCCACTCAAGCCTCGGAGGAGGGCGATGCCCCTCGCCCTCCGATCGAAAAAATGCAAGGGCGTACCTGGGTGACGAGAAAAGGAATTCACGTCGACCGAATGGCGAGCGCGTGGCTCATTCGCCGCTTCATCGACAAAGAGGCGCGCTTCAAATTCGTTCCCGGCAAAGGCTATCGCCCTGAAGCCGGCGAGCTTCGCTTCGACATGTTCGAGGCGGAATTCACCCACGAAGGCGACCGGTGCACCTTCGAAGTCCTGCTGCACAGGTTTGGCCTGACGGACCCAGCACTGAAGCAGATTGCCGAAATTGTCCACGACATTGACCTCAAGGACGGGAAGTTCGGCCGCGAGGACGCGCTGGGGCTGGACCGCCTCATCGCGGGCATTGCGATGGCGAATCCCGAAGACGAAAAGCGGCTGGTGGAAGGGTCGGCCGTATTCAACAGCCTCTACGAGTACTTCAGGAGAAAGAGAGCGTGAGAAATGAAATTGGCGGCAATTTTAGGTGGCGCAGTGCTGAGTCTCGGCTCGCTGGTGCTGGCGCAGGCTGAAGTGGAAAAGCCCTCTGCCAAGACATGGAATTTCGATTCCGATACCGTCGGCAAGGCCCCCGGCGGTTTTTCGTTCGGACGGACCGGAAAGGGCGCCGAGGGTCAGTGGGTGGTGCGTTCGGAAGAAGATGCGCCCAGTAAACCCAACGTCCTCGCACAGGTGAGCACGGACGATACCGACTATCGTTTTCCCGTCGCTTTCGCCGGTCCCGACATCAAGGACCTGCGCGTGTCGGTGAAATGCAAGCCGGTCTCCGGGAGAGTGGACCAGGGCTGTGGCCTCGTATTCCGACTCAAGGACGCGGACAACTATTACGTCGTTCGGGCCAACGCGCTCGAGGACAACGTTCGCCTCTACCACGTGGTGAAAGGGGACCGACGACAATTCGCGGGCTGGAATGGCAAGGTCGCCAGTGGCGTCTGGCACGACTTGGCGGTGGAAGCCAAAGGCGACCACCTCCAGGTCTTCTTTGACAACAAGAAAATAATCGATGCGAAGGACAAAACCTTCCCGGATGCAGGCAAGGTCGGCCTTTGGACCAAAGCGGATTCGGTCATTTATTTCGACAACCTGACAGCGACGCCCATGTAACAGGTGGGTGGATGGCCATGTCTCAAGAGCAGGAGAGAAGTCAATGATGAATCGAACTGTACTGATGGTAGCGATGCTCGGACTGTGCGCGGTGGGAGCAGCTCCGAAGAAGAGCGGCGACGGTTCCAAGCTCGATACCAAGCGCATCGAGGAGCTCACGGGCGTGAAGGGTGCGCTCAATGAGAAGGAGCGCGTTTTCAGAGTATCGGTGCCGCGGACAGATTTATCCATCACCACGGCGGGCGTGAAGATGACTCCGCCCATGGGTCTGACGAGCTGGGCAGCGTTCAAGCGCGACGGCAATCGAACGATGGTGATGGGAGACATGGTGCTCAGCGAGGACCAGGTGAATCCCGCGATGAGCACGGCCCTGGACAATGGGCTCGAAGTCACTGCGCTGCACAATCATTTCCTCTGGGACTCGCCGAGGGTGATGTTCATGCACATCGGAGGCATGGGCGATGAAGAGAAGCTTGCCGCCGCCATGGGGAAGGTTTTCGCAAACATGAAGCAAACGGCTGGCGGAAGAGGCGAGGTGCCAACGACGGAGATCGACCCAACGAAGAGCACGCTGGACCCGAAGAAGGTCGAGGCCATCCTGGGGAAGGGCGAACTGACAAACGGCGTGTACAAGGTGACCATTGGTCGAGAAACAAAGATGCACGGGCAAACCGCGGGCAATGCGATGGGTGTCAACACCTGGGCTGCCTTCGTGGGCAGCGACGACAAAGCCGTGGTGGATGGCGATTTTGCAATGCTCGAACCCGAGCTCCAGGGAGTGCTGAAAGCGCTGCGAGGCGCAGGTATCAACATCGTTGCGATTCACCAGCACATGGCCGGCGAGGTTCCACGGGTCCTGTTTCTGCACTTCTGGGGAGTGGGACCGGCGGAAGGTTTGGCCAAGGGAATCAAGGCCGCCCTGGACACTCAGAAGGTCCGAACCGCCGGCTAGCATTCTGCGCATCGCTGCTTGTTATCGAGGCTTGTATCGTGAGCGGAAAGTCAGAGTCGAGACTGGCGGTTCCGAAAACAGTCCCTTCCAGCGGGCCGGAAACCGCAGAGCAGACTGAGCCCAGCACTTTACGCGAATTTCTGTTCTACTTTCTTCGGCTCGGAACCTTTGGCTTCGGCGGTCCGATTGCGCTCGCCGGCCACATGCAACGGGACCTGGTGGAACAGCGACATTGGGTCTCCAAGCAGGACTATCTGGAGGGCCTCGCTCTCTCGCAGCTCTCTCCGGGTCCGCTCGCGGCGCAGCTTGCGATGTATCTCGGTTGGGTTCGTGCGGGCCGCCTCGGGGCCACGCTCGTGGCGGGCGCGTTCATCCTCCCCTCCTTCGTGATGGTGCTGGTCATCTCCATCCTCTACGTCCGATTCCACGGGCTGCCCTGGATTCAGAACGTGTTCTACGGCGTGGGTGCGGCGGTGATTGCGATCATCGCGCGAAGCGCCGTGAAACTTGGGCGCATGACCATCGGGAAGGATCCGCTGCTCATTCTTATTCTCGCCGCGAGCGCCATCGTGACGGCGTGGACGGAAAAGGAAATTCTTTGGATCTTCTTGGGTTTTGGCCTTCTAGCGCTGATTGCTAAAGCGTGGCTTCCATCGCGAAAGACGACGAGGGTGTTGTCGCTAGGGCCATGGTTGGGTTGGCTGGTGGCGGGAATGGGGGGTCCGGCGCCAGGGGAGTTGTGGCGAATCGCGTGGTACTTCGCCGAAGCCGGCGCCTTCGTGTTTGGCAGCGGTCTGGCGATTGTGCCGTTTCTGCACGGCGGAGTGGTAGATAACTTCCATTGGTTGAATGAGCGCCAGTTTCTGGACGCGGTTGCGGTTGCGATGATTACTCCAGGGCCGGTTGTCATTACCGTCGCATTCATTGGCTTCCTGGTCGCAGGGCCGCTCGGGGCACTTATTTCCGCCGCGGGAGTATTCCTGCCCCCATTTGCGGTCGTCATTCTGCTGGCGCCCAGCGTTCGACGCTGGTCGAAAGATGCGCGCGTGAAGGCATTTGTCTCCGGTGTCACCGCGGCGGCGGCCGGAGCGATTGGCGGCGCAGCATTCGTACTTGCAAGGCGCTCGATCGTGGACATTCCCACGGCGGTTATCGCCGTTCTCACCTTCGGAGCACTCTTAAAACTAAGAAAGGCTCCCGAGCCGGTGGTGATTCTTGCAGCTGGGGCCGTGGGGCTGGTCGTAAAGGCGGTGGCCTCGCCATGAGACTGGGCAGATAGGAGGCTTTCAATGAAGTGGATTACGCGCGAGCGAGTCAACGTCGATCGAGTGGCCTGTCCGTGGTTGATTAAGAAATTTGTCGACCCGAAGGCCGAATTCTTCTTCGTCCCGGCAGCGGAAGTGTTGGTTGAAGGCGGGCGGCTCGGAGCAATTCCGTTTGACGTGAAGGGCGTCGAGCTGGGCCATCATGGGAAAGGGTGTTCGTTTGAGGCAATCCTCAAAAAGTACAATCTTGGGGATAAGCCCGAGCTGGTTCTCCTCGCGCAGATTGTGAACGGCGCGGATACCGACAATACGCTTTACGCTCAACCTGAGAGTCCGGGTTTGAAGGCGATCGCCGAAGGTTTCCGCCATCTCGGACTAAAGGATGACCACGCAATCAATGCCGCTGAGTGGATTGTTTACGACGCGCTTTATGCGTACTGCCAAGAAATGGTGCGACAGGGAAAGCCCAATGGAGCGTTCAAGAATCGCGAAACGGGTATGCCTGGGAATTGATGAGTGCGGCTACGACCTCCCCTCATCGTCGCCTTCGTCGCGCTGGCGTGGGCGCCCAACACGGCGGCCTATCGCCCGTTCGACTCGACGGACGCGAGCGTGGCCGAGGCGGGGACGTTGGAGCTCGAGCTAGGACCGATCGGCTACCTCACCGAGGGACGAGCGCACTTTCTCGTGGCCCCGGCATTGATTGCCAACCTGGGCCTGTCGCGCGGATGGGAGTTGGTACTCCAGGGCCGGCACCTGCTCCTCGTCAGCGATGGCCAGGAAGAGCCGCGGAGCCGAGTGGTCGACACCGGCCTGTTCCTCAAAGGCGTGCTTCGCGAGGGCACGTTGCAGGACGGCGTCGGGCCGAGCGTAGCAATCGAGGCAGGCGTCTTGCTACCGACGGTGAACGGAGAGCGGGGAGCGGGAGCAAGCGTGGCGGCCATCGTCTCCCAGCGATGGTCCTCGGTGACGATGCACCTCAATGCTGCCGCCGCGCTCACGCGGGCGGGACGCCTGGACCTCTTTGGAGGCGCCATCGTCGAGGGGCCGTATCGCTGGGCGGTGCGTCCGGTGGCCGAGGTGTTTCTAGACAGAGAGTTTCATACTTCTTGGGCTATCTCTGGGCTGCTCGGCGCCATCTGGCGTACCCGGGACGACCTCTCTTTGGACCTTGGCCTCCGGACCGCGCGCCTGAACGGCGAGTTCGTCGGCGAGGTTCGCGCCGGCCTCACATGGGCCTTTGGGTTGAGGTGACTGGATGAAGCCGATACTTGTCATCGCGGTACTTGTCGCGCTGACTCAGGCTTGCAAACGGGACGCCCGGGAGGTGGTGGTCTACACCTCGGTGGACCAGGTGTTCTCCGAGCCCATCTTCAAAGAGTTCGAGCGAAAGAGTGGCGTTGCGGTTCGGGCGGTCTTCGACACCGAGGAGACGAAAAGCACCGGCGTGCTCAACCGGCTCATCGCCGAAGCGCAGCACCCGCAGGCCGATGTCTTCTGGGCCAACGACCCGGTGCGTCCGTTTCTGCTTGTAAAGCGTGGTCTGGCGGAGCCCTACGTCTCTCCCAGTGCGGCGGGGATTCCCGCGGCGTTCAAGGCCGCGGACGGCACCTGGACGGATTTCGCCGCAAGGGCGCGCGTCCTACTGGTCAACAAGAAGCGCGTCTCGCCCGGCGAGATGCCACGCTCCGTCCGAGATCTGGCGGACCCTCGTTGGAAAGGGCAGACGGCAATTGCAAACCCACTCTTCGGGACGACGACGATGCACGTCGCGGCATTGTTTACGACGTGGGGCGAGGAGCAGGCGCGCGCGTTTCTCACGTCTCTCAAGGCCAACAACGTTCGCATCGTCAGCTCCAACGGTGAGGTGAAGCGACTCGTCGCAACCAGCGAGGTGGCGTTCGGACTTGCGGACACCGACGACGCGTTCGAGGCTCTCAAGGAGGGCGCACCGGTGGACGTGGTCTATCCGGATCAGGAGGGCATGGGCACGCTCGTGATGCCGACGACCGCGGTGCTCATCCAGGGCGGACCGCATCCGGAAACGGGGCGCAAGCTCGTGGACTATTTGCTCACCCCTGATGTAGAGCGGCGAATGGCCGACTCTGCCGCGCACATGCCGCTGCGGCCGGACGTGCCCGTGCCGCAGGGGCTCAAGCGCGTCAGCGAGATCAAGGCGATGCAGGTGGACTACGCGCGCGTGGCGAGCGACATGGAGCGCATCCAGCCGTGGCTAAGAGAGTGGGTCGGACTCTGAGCCGCGCCCTGCGCCGGCACGAGCAGACCCTCGTGCTCGCGGCTGCGGGAGCCATTGTCCTGCTCGCCTCGACATTGCCGCTGGTGCGGCTGCTGGCCGAGATCCCCGGTGCCGGGACATCTGCGCTCGGGGTCCTCGCCACCTTTCGGCCATGGATGCTTCTCATCCGCTCGCTTGCGCTCGCCGGAACGGTGACCGCCTGCGCCGTCGCCCTCGGCGCTCCGCTGGGCCTTCTTGTCGCCCGGACCGACCTGCCCGGACGGCGAGCCCTGTGGATGCTGCACGCCTTCCCGATGTTCCTGCCGCCGTTTCTCCTCGCGCTCGGGTGGTTCCAGCTCCTCGGGCGCGAGGGACCTGTCGGCAGCGAGATGACGGCTCGGCTGCTGTTCAGCGAGGGCGGCCTGGTCGTGGCCCTCGCGCTCGCGTTCTCGCCCGTCGTGACATCCCTCGTGGCGCTGGCGCTCCTGGGCATGGACGCCTCGCTCGAGGAGGCGGCGCGCCTCGCCGCTCGTCCATGGCGCGTCGCCACGCGCATCCTGCTCCCCGCGGCGCGTCCCGCGCTCACGCTGGCCGCCATCGTGGTCTTCGCGCTGTCAGTGTCCGAGCTCGGCGTGCCGATGTTTCTTCGCGTCGACGTCTTCCCTGCGGCGGTCTTCGCCCGGCTGGGCGGCATCCAGTACGCTCCTGGCGAGGCCTTCGTCCTCGCATTGCCCCTCGTGCCCGTCGCGCTCGCCCTACTTGTCCTCGAGCGGCGCGTGGTCGGCGCCGGTTCGTTCGCTGTGGCTGGCCTACGCGGAATGTCGCGTGCCCCCATCCCGCTCGGGCACTGGCGTCCGGCGCTCGCCGCAGCTGGCTGGAGCATCGCCTTGGCCGGCGCGCTCCCGATTGGTGCGCTCGCGCTCCGCGCCGTGCGAGGCGGCGGGTTCGGCAACCTCCCTCAGTGGATCGGCCAGGCGCCCTGGACCAGCCTAGGCACAGCCGCGGTCGCCGCCACGGTCATCGCCGCGGTCGGGCTGGTGCTCGGGCATGGTGCCGCTCGCCGTCTGCGAGGGGCCTCGATGCTCGATGCCCTCGCAGTGCTGGCATTCGTGATGCCGGCGTCCGTGCTCGGCGTCGGCCTCATCGCTGTATGGAATCGCCCGGCCACGCGCGCGCTGTACGGGAGCGTGGCGATCCTCATCATCGGCTACAGCGCCCGCTACGCGGTGGTGGGCATTCGTGCTGTCGCCTCGGTGGT
>DAIQBK010000033.1:0-31169 GCA_036781205.1 Myxococcaceae bacterium | reverse complement strand
GCCGGTCTGGATGACGTCCATGGGAATGCCGGACGAGCTCGACGCGAGGATCGCGCCGGGCGGAGCAGCCTCGTCCATCTCGGCGAACAGCTTGACCTTGAATTCGGGCCGCTCCGGGGCATTCTCCTGGACGAAGTCGGCGTCGGCGAGCGCCCGGCTCATGCTCGGCGTGAAGGTCAGCCGATCGCGAGAAGCGTCGGCCACCACGAGCCCGGCCTTGGCGAGCTCGGACCAGGCGTCGTCGACGTACTTGCGGAGGCTCGACTCCGCGCTGGGCGCCGGATCAGTGGCGACGACGTCGAATCCACGTGAAAGGTAGTACGCGGCCCAGCTTGCACCGATCACTCCAGTGCCGACGATCGCGATCCGTCGCACGGGTTCTCGAGGCGTTGATGAGTTCGAAGGCATGTTCTCTCCTTTGTGCGTTGCGATCGGACGCTCTGCACCGGCCGTGCCAGTGGACCACTCCTCGTAAGAGGGCGGCTGGCTGATGGCGACGATCAGCGCCTCGGGGCTCGCGGTGGAATTAATCGATCGAAAAGCGACAGCCGGATCTAGATGTGATCAAAGCTCGACATGGACAGGCGAGCGCTGATCGGAGAGTTTAAGCTCTTGTCTCCGGCGATGACGGAGCGAACACACCGGTTGTGCACGTACCAAAGACTTCATCTACTACGCGTTCGTCCTTCTCACCGGTGTTCGAACGGGTGAGGCTTCAGCCCTTCGATGGCGCTGCTACGACGCTGCAGTCAAGCCGCTCGGCAAGCTGGTGGTAGCGATGCGTTCGCGGTGGCGGCGCTGACGGGCAAGCGATCCAGTAAACCGCGACAAGGCAAGCCAGCAGCGCAGCACCGAGCGAGGAATGCAGCGTCATCGTGACCAGCTCCCGCGACGTCAAGATGGTGGCGATCCCAAGGGCGATTTGAGCGAGCACCGCCACCGCGCCAAGCGTCGCGAGGATCCGAAGCGCGGGTTTAGCTGTCTCTCGCTGCAGGATCGCCACAGCGAGCGCAATCACCGCCGCTGCCGTCAAGCAACCTCCTGCGCGGTGAAACATGTGCAGTTGCACGCCCAGATGCGCATCCACGGGCCAGACTTTTCCCAAGCACAGCGGGAAATCGAATCCGCAAGCAAGTCCGCTTCTGGTGTGCCGCATCACCGCGCCGACGCACACTTGAAGGTAGGTGATGGCAATCGCCGGCAGGATCCAGCGACGCAAGCGAGCCCGGTTTTCGGCGTCTACCGGCTCCGGAGAGGACCCGGGCATCCGTTGTCGAGTAAGGAATGCCAGCGTCACTGTCGTGCAGAAAAATCCCATTGCCGTCGCCAGGTGCAACGACGAGACCCAGGCCGGAAGGGCCAGCTTCACCGTCAAAGCCCCGAGGAGCGCCTGCACCACAACCAGGACAGCGGCTGCGGCTCCAAGCCTGGTGAGAACCCGATCTGCTCGCCGCCGCCTGAAGATCATCGCGCAGAGCACGAAGGTCATCGTGGCTACTGCCGAAGCGACCAGCCGATGCGTGTGCTCAAACTGCTTTCCGTTCACCATCTTGGGGATCAGCTTGCCCTCGCAAAGAGGCCAGTCCGGGCAAGCTAGACCCGACTCCGTGGTGCTGACGAGACCACCGGCGATGAGTAGGCAGAACGTAGCGAACGCAGTGACGACAGCAAAGCGATGTACACCCATAGTGCCCGACTGCTCCTAACGAAATGAAGTGTCGCTCGCGTGCTGCAAAGCAAAACGCAGGCCGCAGCTCATCAGCGTGCAACCCCGTCGGCATGGCATCTGCTTTGCAAGCCGGTGAGCTGAACATGATACGAGGAACAATTACAAACAAACATTTGCTGCTCAACGCGCTGACGATTGTCCGGAGCTTCGGCCTGGGTACGTATCTGCGTTGCTTGATCGCACTCCTAAGCGGTCGTCCTACAACTTTTCTCAATCTTGTGTGCCCAAGCTGACTTCGTGCTCAGGGATGCAGCGAGACCTCGCGGCAGCTGACAATTCCATTTCGCGACGCAGATCTCGGACTGTCTCTGTTTGTCACATACAATCACAGTCGCGTTTGCCTATCGTTTGACTAGAGTCCGACGCCCACGTCGGGCTTGCAACAACATACGTCAATTCGAGTTGTGAGAGGCGCGGGTCTAGCTGATCAGCGATCGACGACCAGCCCCGCCAGCAAGATAGTGATGTAAGCGAGCGAAGCGAGAAACTCAGTGCGTGCCCATCGAGAACCTGACTCGGGACGCAACCCTCGCAACCCATACCAAAGGAACAGCGCTCCTGAAATGAGAGCCGCTGCCAAATACCCAACTCCCGCGATACTCAGGGGAACGAAGAGGAGCGATACCGCAACCAGCATTGCTGTGTACCAGACGATGTTACGACGCGTCTTGCGTTGGCCGTCCGGCTGATTGGCTTGGACCTGCAGCCCGGCGCGAGCGAACTCCTTAGAGCGAACTAGGCTGATGGCGAGAAAGTGAGGTACCTGCCATAGGTAGAGAACGGCGAAGAGCAAGATGCCAGGCAAGTCGAGACTACCAGTCGCGGCGGCCCAACCGATCAACGGTGGAATTGCGCCAGCGACGGAGCCAACCAGTAGGGCAGCGGGCGTGTAACGCTTCATCGGCGTGTAGATGAGGACGTAACTGACAAGCGCAATCGCGGCGAGCAGGCCCGGAAGCCGGCCGACTGCAAAGGCGAGGAGTGGCACCGAAGTCGCGGCGAGTAGCAGGCCAAACACCAGAGCAAGCTTAGGATGGATCCGACCCGAAGGAAGCGGCCGATACATGGTGCGGGGCATCAACGCATCGGTGTCTCGCTCAAGGTACATATTCAGCACGTTCGCTGCCGCCACCACCAGCGCCGTGCCAATCAGCGTTAAAAAAACCGTATACGCCTGCGGCCGAACGGGTGCGAGCCAAAGTCCAGTTGCGGTGGTGAAAATGACCAGGGTCGTGATCCGCGGCTTGGTGAGCTCCGTGAAATTCATGAACACCGACAACGGATTAGTGGAAGAGTCTCGAGAACGCTTGCACTCTGTGATCGCGAAATTCACGGGCCAGGAATCTCGGCTCGCGAAGCGAGACCGTATTTATTCAGTCTGTTGATTAGCGTAGCGCGGCTAAGTCCAAGACGTTTTGCTGCATGGGAACGGTTGCCCTGGACCGCCGTTAACTCGACTGTTTCGCTGCGCTCGACCAGTTGCACCCTTGTCTCCTTGTTACGCGACGGCCATCGCGAAAGCTCGGGGGTAGGCCGCTCCCTCGGCCAGGTGTCTTTTCAACGCTGCCCTGAGCCTAGAACGCGCCCGGTGGAGTCGAACCCTTTGGGTGGCGTCGCTGATGCCCAAAAGGTTGCAGACCGCGCCGGAATCGTGGCCTTCAATATCTCGCAAGGTTACCACCGCACGTAAATGGATTGGCAGTCGCTCCAAGGCCAATTTCAGACAGCGCATCGTCTCGCGCTCGATCACTTGTTTCTCAGGGGTCTTCTCGTCGCAAGGCGGCGAAATCTCTTCGGTTTCCAACCGTGAGCGCCTTAGTGCTGAAAATGGTATCGAGCGAGCCTCGCGAATCAGGCGGGTCCGGGCTCGCCGGATCAGAATTCGGAAAATCCAGGTCTTGATCCTGGAGCGGCCTTCGAAGCTTGCGGTTGCTTTGAGCACCGCCATCCAAGTTTCTTGAACCACTTCTTCCGCCGAGGCTCGATTGCGAAGGAAGACCGACGCAAGGCGCAAAAGGGAGTGGTGATGGCGCTCCACCAGCTCCGCGAGAGCGAGCTGATCGCCGGTGTGAAGGCGCTCGAGCAAGGACAGATCAGAATCCGTTTCGCGTGCTACCGCGGTACTCGTACTCATGTGACGACATCCTTTCTCGTTCGGCTAGCCGTCGACAATGCAGGGGCCGCGCCAAGAACGAACACGCAAAAAGTGCCTGAGTTCGTTGCCCGAGGGCGTCGGGATGCCGTTTCTCCGACGATCCTGTCTATGGTTGATCAACGTCTCAATTTCCATAACTGAGTTCGTACTTTTTCAGTCGATCGATCAACGCTCCCCGGCTCAGCCCCAGCCGCCGGGCGGCTTCGGACTGATTGCCGGAAACCGCTTTGATTGCCGCCGTGATCGCGCTTCGCTCGAGCGCTTCGACTTGCTCGGTCAATGAGCGCGCGCCTTCCCGGAAGGGCTCCGTGTCGGGCCGGTTGGACGTCCCGACAAACGCTTCCACGCCGACTTCGTCGCCAGTAGAGAGCGCCACCATCCGCGCCACTGCATTCTCCAGTTGTCTCACGTTTCCTGGCCAGTTCGCGCTGCACAGCGCATCAATCAGAGCTGGCGAAAGCCGAGTCTCTTGATTGCCAAAGCGGGCGCCGTATCGACGCGCAAATTCACGGGCGAGCTCTGGGATGTCCTCCCGGCGTTCGCGCAGCGGGGGCACCAGAAGTTCGAGCACTGCCAGTCGATAGTAGAGGTCCAGCCGGAAACGCCCGGCGCCCGCCTCTGCCTCGAGATCGCGGTTGGTGCAGGCGACGATCCGCACATCCACCTTTTCCACCCGGCCCGCGCCGACTGGCTGAATCTCGCCTTCCTGTAAGGTGCGCAACAACTTCGGCTGCACCCCAAAGGGAAGCTCGCCCACTTCGTCGAGCACCAGCGTTCCCCCATCTGCTTGAGAAACAAATCCGCGACGCGCTTGCGAAGCACCGGTGAACGCGCCGCGGGTATGGCCAAACAATTCCGCTTCAGCGAGCTCCCCGGGGATTGCCGCGCAGTTGAACCTCACCAATGGAGCCGCGGCGCGCTTGCTGTGCGCATGAATGAGCGAAGCGATCAATTCCTTGCCAGTGCCCGTTTCGCCGCGCACCAACACGGTGATGTCTTTCGGACCAACCCGCGCGACGGCGTCGAGCAATTCTCGCATTGCTTTCGAGGCGCCGATGATCGATTGGCTGAGTGTTTTCGCAGCGGCCTGCCGATGTCTCTGCTGTCGCACCGTCCGCGCTTCGAGAGCCCTCTCGACGACTAGCGATAACTCATCGCTGTCCGGTGGCTTGGTGAGATATTCACAAGCGCCGGCCTTCATCGCCTGGACCGCCACCCGCTCGGAGCCGTGCGCGGTAAGCAGCATCACCGGCAATGATGGGTCGCGCTCGTGAATGGCCTGGAGCAACTGAACGCCATTCATGTGCTGCATCGAATAGTCAGTGATGACGGCGTCAACCCCGTCCAGATGCGCAAGCGCCTCGCTGCCCGAGGTAGCCTCCACCGTTTCGTGGCCGTTCGACTGGAACAAGCTTTTCAACGCAACTCGCATCGAGGGCTCATCATCGACGATTAAAACGCGTGCCATGGTCGCTCCTTAGAGATCCATGGTGCTCTAAACGAAGGCGGTGCTTCCGCCTAGGTGTCATTGGTATCGGTTGACTCCACTTTTGGCGAAAATTCACAAGCCCTCGCCGAGTCGAATTCGATCTGCTGAGACTCGTCCAACATCCGAGCCGAGCCGCGCGACTGAGGAGGTCGGGTTCGATTAGGCCTTTTGGTATTGGTCTTCTCCGACGATGGTGCAGTCTCGTGGCCGCGGGGCGTCGTCGTCGATGCGAAATAGGTGCGCCCTCGCGAAAACGCCGGTAATAACACGGCTGGGACGGGAATCGCTAAAGGCTAGGGGATGCCGGAAGCACTGCCAAACCTGGAGACGCTCCAGCACGACGCTGAGCTTTTCGTCTTCCGCAGCATGCGCGCTGGCGAGCCGCTGCTTGTCGTCGAGCCAGCCGCAACGGAAGTCGCGGCATCGATAGCGCAATTCGAAAATGCCGTGCGGCTGCGCGGCCAACTCGCACCAGCGTGGGCCGCCCGTCCTCGCGCTCTCGAACAGCACCACGGCAAGCCGGCGCTGCTCGTAGACGATCCCGGTGGCCACCTTCTTTCGCGGCACATCCGCGGACCAGGCGAGTTGACGGTCTTCCTGCCCATTGCAGTCGGGGCGGCGGCCGCCCTGCGTGAGCTTCATGGGCGCGGCATCGTCCACCGAGACGTCAAGCCAGCGAACCTCATCGTCACACCATCCGGCGAGCTTCACTTGTTCGGCTTCGGCATCGCGGCGCGCCTGCCCGCCGAAGGTAGCATCCGCGCGCCAGTAGGCACTGCAGTTGGAACACTGGCGTATATGGCTCCCGAGCAGACCGGCGCCATGGACCGCGGCGTCGACGCTCGCAGCGATCTGTACGCGCTCGGCGTCACTCTATACGAGCTCGCGACCGGAGCGCTGCCGTTCGCAGCCGCGGACGCGAGGGAGTGGATCCACGCGCACCTGGCGAAGGAGCCGCGCCCGGTCGAAGGCGTTCCGGCCGTGGTCGCTGCAATCATCGCCAAGCTGCTCGCAAAGGCGCCCGAGGATCGGTACCAGTCTGCCGCGGGCGTCGAGGCCGATCTAAGACGCTGCCTGTTCGAGTGGGAAGCGCACGGGTTAATCGAACAGTTCCCTCTCGGGAACTCTGATCTCGCGGATCGTCTGCGGATCCGCGAGGCGGTATACGGCCGTGAAACCGAGCTGGAAGCGTTGCGGGCCGCAGTCGATCACGCCGTCGCGGGGGCAACGCCACAGCTGATCCTGATCTCCGGTCAGCCCGGCATCGGCAAGTCGGCGCTCGGCAGACAGTTCCAGGCGATGGCAGCGTCTCGCGCACTGTTCGCAGCGGGCAAGCTGCAACAGTACCACCTGGAGGTTCCATACCCCGCGATGGCGCAGGCGCTCAAGATGCTGGTGCGCGACATTCTCGCCAGGAGCGAGGAGGTCGTCGCGCACTGGCGGGCGGCGCTCAAGGACGCGATGGGGCCCAACGGCCAGCTGATCATCAACTTGGCTCCCGAGATGGAATTGATCGTTGGCAAGCAGGCCCCGGTTCCAGACCTGCAACCTCAAGAGGCCCGGAACCGGTTCCAGAGCTTATTCCGCAGCCTGCTCGCGGTTTTCGCAGGGCGCGAGCATCCGCTGGTTCTTTTCCTCGACGATTTGCAATGGGCCGGACCGGGGAACATCGATCTGCTCGTCGATTTCCTGACCTCGCAGGAGGTCACCAACCTCCTGGTGGTGGGCGCATACCGGGAAGATGGCCCAGGCGCGGATTCCCTCACCCGCGCCGCCGAGGCGATTCGCAGTGCGGGTGGCCTCGTGAAGGAGCTCAGGCTGTCGCCACTCTCGATCTCTGACGTCGCCAGGTTGGTCTCGGATGCGCTCCACAGCGAGACGGCGCGGGTAGGTGCGCTCGCGGAGGTGCTGCACTCAAAGACCGCCGACAATCCTTTCTTCACGGTTCAGTTCCTGCGCTCGCTCGTCGACGAAGGCCTGCTGACGTTCGATCGAGCGGCCAACGCGTGGGTCTGGGATTTGGATCGTGTTCGTGAGAAAGGCGTCACCGACAATGTCGTCGACCTGGTCACCAAACGCATTGACCGGCTCGCCTCCGCGACGGTGGAGGTGCTCGAGCAGATGGCCTGTGTCGGCAACGTGGTGGAGGTCGAGACTCTCGCTGCGGTATGCGGCGTCAGCGTGCCGCAGCTGGCTGAGCTCCTTGCCGACGCGCTCACTGCCGGGCTCGTGCTCCACCGCACCGAAACCTACGCCTTCGTGCATGACCGCGTCCACGAAGCCGCTTACGCCCTGGTGCCGGAGCCGGAGCGCGCCGCTGTTCACCTCCGGATCGGACGCCTCCTCTGGTCGCGAACCGCGGCCCGGGAGTTCGACCAGAAGATCTTCGATATCGCTGACCAGCTTGCCCGCGGCGCGTCACTGATCAAGGAACGCGAGGAGCAAGTCCGGGTGGCAGAGCTGCAGCTCGCAGCGGGTCGCCGTGCGCGCGCAGCGACAGCTTACGCCTCTGCCCTCAAGTATCTCGCCGCAGCCCGCGCGTTGCTCGGCAATGACGCCTGGGAGCAGCACTACTCGCTCACCTTCGCGATCGAGCGTAACATCGCCGAGTGCGAGTTCCTCACCTCGGCTCCTGCCGCCGAGCAGCGGCTCACATCGCTCTCGAGTCGCGCAATCGGGCTGGTCGATCTGGCCTCCGTCACCTCGCTGTGCATCTCGCTCGAACTCATGCTCAACAAAGGCGAGCGCGCGCTCGAGATCGGGATCGAGTACCTGCGTCGCGTCGGCTTCGAGTGGCAGATCGTTCCGTCGGAGGAGGAAGTGATCGCGGAACACGATCGCATGTGGTCCCTCCTGGGTCCACGACCGGTTGAAGCAATCGCCGATCTGCCCTCGATCAAGGACGTCCTCTGGAAGGGCGTGATGGATGTGCTCTGCAGCATGATCCACGTCGCGGCCCACCTCAGCCCGCGGCTGCACCAGCTCTGCCTGTTCCGAATGGCCAACTTGAGCCTCGAGCACGGGTATTGCGGGCCGTCTTGCAGCGCTTACGCGCAGCTGTCGTTGGTGTTAGGTCCCACCTTCAAGAACTACGAGGCCGGCTTCCGCCTGTGCCGGACCGCATTCGAGATCGTCGAACGCGACCGGCTGCTCGAGTGGAGAGCGCAGGTCTATCTGCTGCTCGGCTATCACGTCCTTCCTTATACAGGTCACATCCAGGAGAGTCTGCTCCTGCTGCGCCGGACCTCGGATGCGGCCCGGGAGTCGGGCGACCTGCTGTTCAGCACCTACAACGATAGTCACATCATCTCGACCAGGCTTGCTCTCGGGCATTCGCTCGCGGACGTGGAACGCGAGGCTAACTGCTTTCTCGCGCGCGTCCGTCAGATGCGGTTTGGGCTGCTGATCGATTGCTATGCGGGTCAACTCTCGATGATCTCCGCATTGCGCGGCCAAGCCCCGCAGTACGAATCGTTCGGGCAGAGCGACGAGGCGAGTCTGGAGCAGCACTTCGCGGAGGACCGCACGCGCGCGATCGCTGCGTGCTGGTACTGGATCCGCAAACTGCAGGCTTTGGTCTTCGCCAATAACGCCGAAGCGGCGGTTGAAGCAGCACGGCGCGCGCGGGAGTTGCTCTGGACGACTTCGACGTATTTCGAAATAGTTGAGTACCGCTTTTACGCGGCCCTTGCTCATGCCGCCGCGGGCGATGCGTCGGCCGTCGCCCCGCATCGCGCACAGCTCGCTACCTGGGCCGAGCGCAATCCAGAGACGTTCGCCAACCGCCTGGCGATCGTCGATGCGGAGCTGGCCCGGCTCGAGCAGCGCTGGTTCGACGCAGAGCGCGCGTATGAGCAAGCTGTTGAGCTCTCCCGCCAGTACCAATTCGTCCATCACGAGGGGCTTGCGTCCGAGCTAGCGGCGCGCTTTTACGCGGGACGCGGTCTCCACACGGCTGCGACTGCGTATCTGCGCAACGCGCGCAGCTGCTACGTTCGTTGGGGAGCTGATGGCCTGGTGAGAGCGCTCGACCACGCCCGTCCGGAGCTGCACGAATTCCGTCTGACCAAAGCAACCGCGACCGGCGACGTTCCGCTCGGCGAGATCGACCTTGCGACCGTCGTCCAGGCGTCGCAGGCCGTCTCCGGCGAGATCGTCTTGGAGAAGCTTTTGGAGAGGCTGTTGACTCTCGCGGTCGAGTACGCGGGCGCCGGACGAGGACTTTTGATCAGCCCGATCGCTGGTGAAATGCGGATCGTGGCCGAGGCCGTGGCGAGGCAGCGCGGGGCAATGGTGAGTTTGCATCAGAAGCCACTGAGCGCCGCTGAGGCTCCAGAGTCGATTCTCAACTACGTAGTGCGGACACGAGAGAGTGTGATCCTGCAAGACGCGCTGCAGCCCAGCCCATTCACCGCCGACGAATACTTAAGGCAGGCAGGGGTCCGTTCAGTGCTGTGCCTCCCGCTGGTCAAGGGGACGCACCTGGCCGCGGCACTCTATCTCGAGAACAAACTGACTTCTCACGTGTTCTCGGCGGAGCGCAGCGAGGTGCTCCGGTTGGTTGCCTCACAAGCGGCGATCTCGCTCGAGAATGCGCGCCTGTATGCCGAGTTGCAGCTGGCTGGCTTGTACCTCGCTGAGGCGCAGCAGCTCAGCCATACCGGCAGCTTCCACTGGATCCCGGCGAGAAGCGAGATCATCTGGTGGTCGGACGAGACCTGCGAGATCTTCGGGTACGACCGGGGAACGAAGCCGACGCTCGAGCTGGTGATGGCGCGCGTCCATCCGAAGGACCGCGAGCGACTCCAGCAGCTTATCGAGCGCGTCATGCCCGAGGGCGAGGACTGGCAGATCGAGCACCGCGAGTACCGCCTGGTGATGCCGGGCGGCTCGATCAAGCACCTGCGTGTGGTGACGCGCCCCGCGCACAGCGGGGGGTACATCGGCGCAGTCATGGACGTGACCGCAGCCAAGCTGGCGGAGAAGTCCGCACAGGATGCCCGAGCGGAGTTGGAGCGCGTCACCCGGGCGACCAACCTGGGAGAGTTGACCGGGTCGATCGCTCACGAGTTAAATCAGCCGCTCGCCGCCGTCGTCAGCGATGCGGGCGCGAGCTTGCGCTGGCTCGATAAACAGCCGCCTGACGTCGAGAGGGCAAGGGCAGGCCTAAAGCGAACCATCGAACAAGGCGTTCGGGCCGGCGAAATCATCAAGCGAATTCGTGAGCTGGTGGCAAAGTCTCCGTCTCGGAAGGACAGGGTGGACGTCAACAAGACGGTCGAGGAAGTCATCGAGCTCACGCGTAGCGAGATACAAAGACATGACATTTCCTTGGTGACTCGCCTCTCGACTGAGCTGCCGCTGATCTGGGGCGATAGAATTCAGCTGCAACAGGTCATTCTCAATTTGATTATCAACGCAATGGAAGCGACGAGCGGATTGACTCCAGCCCAGTTGACGGTCAAGTCCGGCAAAGATGACACAAACGGCGTGGTAGTCTCGGTTGTCGATTCTGGCCGAGGATTGCAGGAAGCGAATGTCGACCGGTTGTTCGAGCCCTTCTACACCACTAAGTCAAATGGCATGGGTATGGGGCTCGCCATCTGCCGTTCGATCATCTCCGCCCACAAGGGAAGGCTGTGGGCGACGCCAAACGTGCCTCGCGGAGCGGTTTTCCAGTTTACGCTTCCGTGCGGCAGAGAAACCTCGACGGGAGTGTCTTAGCCATGGGAGATCCGGGACACAAATCAGAGTCCTTGGACATTCAGAATCTGATTGATTCTATTCCGGCCCTGATCCACACCTCTCTGCCTGACGGCAACCTCGACTTCTTCAATCAAGGTTGGCTGAAATATGTCGGCCTTCCGCTGGAGGACATAGCGGGATGGAAGTGGACGTCTACCATTCATCCTGAAGACGTCAGAGGAATCGTAGCGAAGTGGCGGCAATGCCTCGCAACCGGGGAACCCTTTCAGTACGAGGCGCGCGTCCGACGGGCGGATGGGGAATACCGCTGGATGGTTCATCTCAAAGTCCCCATTCGCGACGACCGAGGAAACATCATCAGGTGGTATGGATTCAGCAGCGACATCGAGGACCGAAAGCGCAGCGAATTCTACCTCGCCGAGGCGCAGCGACTCGCTCAGATGGGGATCTGGGCCTTTAATCCCGCTGGTGGTTTCGACTTCTGGTCGAAGGAGCTGTTCCTAATTTACGGTCTCGACCCAGCCAGTAAAGCACCCACTCTTGGAGAATATCTGAATTGTGTTCATCCGGAAGACCGCGACTATATGACGAGGTTGATCGAAAAAATGGTGGCCGAGGGTTTAGGTTGCGACGTCACAAAACGCATCGTGCGACCAAGCGGTGAGGTTCGGTACATCCGCTGCGTTGGAGTTCCAGTGATTGAAAATGGCGTCTTGAACCGCATCGTCGGTTCCGCGATGGACGTCACCGAGCGCAAACAAGCCGAAGAGGCGCTGCTCGCAGCCCGAGCGGAGTTGGAGCGCGTTACGCGGGTGACCCACCTGGGAGAGTTGACCGCGTCGATCGCTCATGAGTTAAATCAGCCACTCGCCGCCGTCGTCAGCGATGCAGGCGCAAGCTTGCGCTGGCTGGACAAACAGCCGCCTGACGTCCAGAAGGCCAAGGCAGGCCTAAAGCGAACCATCGAACAAGGCGTTCGGGCCGGCGAAATCATCAAGCGAATTCGTGAGCTGGTGGCAAAGTCTCCGTCTCGGAAGGACAGGGTGGACGTCAACAAGACGGTCGAGGAAGTCATCGAGCTCACGCGTAGCGAGATACAAAGACATGACATTTCCTTGGTGACTCGCCTCTCGACTGAGCTGCCGCTGATCTGGGGCGATAGAATTCAGCTGCAACAGGTCATTCTCAATTTGATTATCAACGCAATGGAAGCGACGAGCGGATTGACTCCAGCCCAGTTGACGGTCAAGTCCGGCAAAGATGACACAAACGGCGTGGTAGTCTCGGTTGTCGATTCTGGCCGAGGATTGCAGGAAGCGAATGTCGACCGGTTGTTCGAGCCCTTCTACACCACGAAGCCAAATGGCATGGGTATGGGGCTCGCCATCTGCCGTTCGATCATCACCGCCCACAAGGGCAGGCTGTGGGCGACGCCGAACGTGCCTCGCGGAGCGGTCTTTCAGTTCACCCTTCCATCCGACGATCGTCACAATCGAGAGCTCTGACGATTTCTGCCAAGTCGTTGGCAAGTTCGCGCTAAAACGGTTGAACCCCAAACACGCCAGGAGTAGAAGGGCCTGATTGGGCAGATTGGCCGCGGCCGGGAGGTCAAGATGGCTGAAACCCATGGGAAACCAGCGGGGCCGATCCATTTTGCAGGGGCAACGCTGGCGCGACATCGCCACGTTTGCGCGTTCTTCCACACCCGGGATGAAGAATATCAAGTCTTACTGCCATTCATCCGAGAAGGGTTCGATCAGGCGGACAGAGCTTTTCACATCGTGGACCCGAAACTCCGAGAAGATCATTTGGAGCGACTTCGCTCCGCTGACATCAACGTGAGCGAGACGCAACAAACGGGACAGCTGAAGGTTTTGAATTGGGAGGATTCATACCTGCGCGATGGACATTTCGATCAATATCGAATGCTGGCTTTGATCGAGCAGGTTCTCGGCAACGATAAGCCTCAGGCATTTGGGCTGACTCGTTTGCTGGGCCAGATGGAATGGGCATTAGAGAGCCTGCCCGGTGTGAATGACCTGCTCGAATATGAGGCTCGGCTCAATCACATTTTACCCAGGTATCCAGATCCCGTTATTTGAAAGTACGATGCCGCCAAGTTTGGCGGTGGAATCGTGGTCGACATCATGCGTACCCACCCGATGATCATCATCGGGGGACTCCTGCTAGAGAACCCTTTCTTTGTATCTCCGGACGAGTTCCTCCGTGAGCTACAACAGCGCGCAAACCGACGCGGTGATTCCCCTCTCCAACCTCGGGCGGCCTGAGCTCTCCAGCAACAAAACGGAGGTGATAGATGGCAAGCAACGGACATTCGGTAGAGTTGGCCGGGGTCGATCTTGGCGGGCAACGTCATATCTGCGCTTTCTTCTACAGCACCGACGAGGAGCACAGGGTGCTTCGCTCGTTCTACAAAGATGGCTTTGACCGAGGCCAAAAGGCCACCCACATCGTGGAGGCGGAGAATCGGGCAGAGTATTTGAAGCGACTCGCTGAGGCCGGGATAAATGTGCAAGAGCTGATGGACGCTGGCCAACTGGAGGTGCTTCCGTGGACGGACATGTATGTGCGCGATCACAGGTTCGACCAGGATGCGATGCTGGCTTCGGTGGAAAAGCTGATCCAATCGGGCGCAGATGCCGGCTACGCACTCACCAGGTTGGTAGGACATCATATGGATTGGCTATTTCTCGACAAACCAGCCGTCAACAACTTGGTGGAATACGAGGCACGCCTCAACCATCTCCTTTCCAAGTACAACGATCCGGTGATCTGTAACTACGATCTGTCCAAATTTGGAGCGACTGTGGCGATGGACATCATGCGGACGCACCAGCTCGTAGTTATCGGTGGGCTACTGCGGGAGAACCCGTTCTTCGTTCCTCCCGACCAGTTCCTCCATCAGATGCGTGAGCGACGGTGAGCTGGTAAGACCGCAGGATAGTGGACCGCTCCAGTGACCGCAGATCACGCTGGTGAGATCCTCCGTCTCCGTGCAGCGGTCAGAGATCTGTTGGCGCTTTCGACCATCCCGGAGACGTGGGTGGGAAAAGAACCGCCCGCCATTGCCGCCGAGCTCGCCGATGTGCTGATCGGATCGCTGCAGTTGGATTTCGCCTTTGTGCGTTTGTGCGATCCCATCGGGTGCCAGGCGGTCGAGGCGATGCGGGGGGAGACTTGGAAGGCATTTCCCCAATGGCTGCAACAGCGCCTCGCTGGGTGCGGCCAAATTTCTCGGAAGGAAATCGTCCCCATGGTTGGCGGGGTGGAGGAATCCTGCTGCGGTATCGTCATTCCTATCGGTATCAACGGCGAACGCGGTCTCGTTGCTGCGGCGTGCGATCGCTCCGATTTTCCCGATCAGATTGATCAGCAGCTGCTTTCCGTGGCTGCGAATAACGCCGCGACAGCATTTCGGAACGCACGCCTGATCAACGAGCTGCGCAGCGTCCAAGAAGCGTTGCGCGATAGTGAGCACGAGCTTCGCAAGGCCCGCGACGAGTTAGAAGTTAAAGTCGTCGAACGAACCTCCGAATTACAGAGGAGCGAGGCCTATTTGGCTGAAGCACAAAGGCTCAGCCATACCGGCAGCTTCGGCTGGGTCCCGGCGAGCGGCGAGATCATCTGGTCGGACGAGACCTTCGCGATTTTCGGCTACGACCGAGGAACGAAGCCGACGGTCGAGTTGGTGATGACGCGCGTCCATCCGGAGGACCGCGAGCGAGTCCAGCAGCATATCGAGCGCGTGGTGCGCGAGCCCGGCGACTGGCAGATCGAGCACCGCCTGCTGATGCCGGACGGCTCGATCAAGTACCTGAATGTGATGTCGCACCGCGCGCACGGCGCCGGGTACGTCGGCGCAGTGATGGACGTGACCGCGGCGAGGATAGCGGAGAAGTCCGCGCAGGATGTCAGAGCGGAGTTGGAGCGCGTCTCCCGGGCGACCAACTTGGGAGAGTTGGCCGCGTCGATCGCTCACGAGTTAAATCAGCCGCTCGCCGCCGTGGTCAGCGATGCCGGCGCCTCTTTGCGCTGGCTCGACAAACAGCCGTCTGACGTCCAGAGGGCAAGGGAGGGCCTAACCCGAACCATCGAACAAGGCGTTCGGGCCGGCGACATCGTCAAGCGAATTCGTCGGCTAGTGGCAAAGTCTCCGCCTCGGAAGGACTGGGTGGACGTCAACAAGACGATCGAGGAAGTGATCGAGCTCACTCGTAGCGAGATACAAAGACATCGTATTTCCTTGGTGACTTGCCTCTCCACCGAACTGCCGCTGATCTGGGGAGATAGAATTCAGCTGCAACAGGTGATTCTCAATTTGATGATCAACGCAATGGAAGCGATGAGCGGATTGACTCCCGCCGAGTTCACGGTCAAGTCCGGCAAGGATGACAGTAACGGAGTGGTGGTCTCGGTTGTCGATTCTGGCCGAGGATTGGAGGAAGCGAGTGTCGATCGGTTGTTCGAGCCCTTCTACACCACTAAGCCAAATGGCATGGGGATGGGGCTCGCCATCTGCCATTCGATCATCTCCGCCCACAAGGGCAGGCTGTGGGCGACGCCGAACGTGCCTCGCGGAGCGGTCTTTCAGTTCACCCTTCCAGCCAACGATCGTCACCATGGAGAGCCTTGACGATTTTGCGGGTAGGGGGATACCGTCCCGCACTCTGCGTAGGGCTTCGCAAATGGATCCAACCAAGGAAGCGTCGAATCCGACAAACGCTTTGGGCGCCGACGAGCCCGTTGTCTTTGTGGTTGACGACGACCGGGCGGTGCGCGAGTCGACGAAGAACCTCGCCGAGTCGGTTGGACTTCGAGTCCAGACTTTTACAACCGCCCAAGATTTCTTGAACTACAATCGCCCAGATGTTCCCGCGTGTCTCGTGTTAGACGTGAGGCTGCCCGGATTCAGCGGCCTCGATCTCCAGCGCGAGCTCAGCCAGAAAGGCAGCCCGATTCCGATTATCTTCATCACCGGTCACGGCGACATCCCGATGTCGGTAGAGGCGATGAAGGCCGGAGCAGTTGAATTTCTCACCAAGCCTGTTCGGGACCAACAGCTGCTGGACGCGATTGCTCATGCCATTCGGCGAAACCGCGCCGAGCGCAAGCAGAGGAGCGAGCTGGCCGAGCTGCGCGCCCGTTACGAGTCGCTGACAGCGCGCGAACGCGATGTGATGAGATTGGTTGTCAAAGGCCTGCTGAATAAGCAGGTTGCGGCGGAGCTCGGCATGAGCGAGGTTACCGTCAAGTCGCATCGAGGTCAGGTGATGCAGAAGATGCAAGCCGATTCGTTCGCCGATCTGGTCAGGATCGCCGGAAAACTCCGTGGTCAGGATTAAGACTTCCCGAGAGCCGAATCGATTGTATTGAGCAATTCCTGGTGATCGAACGGCTTGGCCAAGAAGGCCACCGCCCCGGCTTGGATCGCCTGCGCTCTCTCCCCATTGTCTCCGTGTGCTGAGATGAAGATGATGGGAATCCGTTCGTTGCGTGCCAGCAAATGACTTTGCAGTTGCAGTCCATCCATTCCTGGCATCCGTACGTCGAGAATCAAGCACGCACACTCGGCTAGGCGGCCTGAACGCAAGCAGTCTTCCGCCGAGGTGAAGCTCGCGGATGCAAAACCCGCAGATTCCACCAGGCTGGCGATTGCTCTGGGAATCGCAGCGTCGTCATCGACAATTACAATAAGTGGGGCTTTAGGCACGCGCGCCTTTCATCTGCATTGGGCGTTTTAAGGATACTCCTCACGGTTAGAACCACACGATCGCGAAGGGAAGCCTCAAATAATACTTTGGTATCGTGTGCGTCCTCCCTCCCGAGGACGTGATCCCCATCCGACGCCGTGCTGTCGGCGACGGATCGGTCGTCCCCTGTAAGTACTCGCGTGCTGAGGGGGAACTCTATTTGGCGCGCTGATTGCATCGGCACGAGCGTTTGTGAGCACGATCAAGGGAGAATGAAGTGCCTTCGCACCTACGAGAGAAGACTCGCTATCGCGTTGCTGCTTTCAAGCCGGCCACAGGAGTGTCAACCGGGTTGGCGGTTCTGATGATGGGTTTGGGTATCTTCGCAGTTGTGATACCCGATGCAGCTGGGCTTCGGCCTGCGATTTTGTTCGGCTGGCTTGCCCTGGTGTCTGGCCTAACGCATGTGACGTACGCCCTTGCCGCCGAGAGTGCGGCGACTTTTGTTTGGGGGGTGTTGATTGGAGCTGTCTACGTTTTGGCGGGTGTGTATTTGGCAGTTAATCCCACCCTCGAATTGGCGCCGCTCACCCTGGTACTTTCGGCCACTTTTCTCGCAGAAGGCATTCTAGAGTTTGTCCTGTTTTGGGAAATTCGCTCGCGGCCGCGCTCAGCATGGATCCTGTTTAATTCCGTCACAGCGGTGATCCTGGGGTGCGTGATTTGGCGAAGCTGGCCTGCCGATTCTACCTCCGCGATTGGGCTGATTGCTTGCGTCAACCTGATCGTCAGCGGTTTTAGCCGGCTGATGCACTCGACGTTCGCCCGACGCTCACTCAGGCTTGTCGCCTGATCTGAATGAAGACTTGGCAAAACGTGATGGCCTCGGCGGGTTCTCCACACACAATAGAGTTTCTAGGCCACGCTGGGCACCGGGCTGCGCAGATGATGTTCCCGCGACTGTCCGCCGAGCAGATTGCGCGGCTCGATGCAGTGGGGCAGCGGCGCAGGGTCGATCGGGGAGAGGTCCTCGTAGAACAGGGCAGTGTGGCGCCCGCATTCTTTGTCGTCGTCTCCGGCGAGCTCAAGATGGTCCAGCAGAAGGACGGTAGAGAGGTGCCCATCATGATGGAAAGCCGTCCGGTCACGCTCGGCCCAGGGCAGTTCACCGGAGGAGCCAACTTGATCGCCGGCAGGTCAGGCTTGGCGCGCGTCCGCGTCGCGGAACCCGGTGAGCTACTCGTGATCACCGCCGATGCGCTGCGCAGGATGGTCCAATTCGACGCGGAGCTGAGCGACCTGCTCCTGCGCGCTTTTCTCCTCCGGCGCGCGCATCTCATCGCGACCTGGCAAGGAGACATTGTACTCATTGGCTCAAGGCACTGCGCCGCGACTTTGCGCGCACGCGAATTCCTCATTCACAACGGGCAGCCGCACAGCTACCTCGAGATCGACAGCGATCCCGGCGTCCAGGCTTTGCTCGACCGATTTGCACTTCGAGTCAGCGACATTCCAGTCCTGATCTCCGGCAACAACCAAGTTCTCAGGAATCCGACCAATGTGGAGATCGCCGAAAGCCTCGGGTTCAAGCGCTTACTGAAGCTAGAGGTTGTCCGCGACCTCGTGATCGTCGGCGCCGGGCCGGCTGGACTTGCAGCAGCCGTCTACGGCGCCTCGGAAGGACTTGATGTGCTCGTGCTCGAGGGCAACGCGCCGGGCGGGCAAGCCGGGACCAGTTCGAAAATCGAGAACTATCTCGGATTTCCCATCGGGGTGTCAGGCGAGGACCTCGCCAGGGCAGCGTGGTTCCAGGCGGAGAGATTCGGAGCCGAAATCGCCATCCCGCGTTCGGTAACAAAGCTTTACTGCGAGCGACTGCCGTACGTGGCGGAATTGTCCGATGGCGCAGTGGTGAAGGCTCGGACGATAGTGATCGCTAGCGGCGTAAAGTATCGCAAGTTCGATTCTGTCGGCATGGAACGGTTCGAAGGCGTCGGCGTCTATTACGCGGCAACTCCGATGGAAGCGCAGCTCTGTCGCGATGAGGACGTCATCATCATGGGAGGGGGAAATTCCGCCGGTCAGGCCGCCGTCTTCCTTTCGCGGTCTGCGCGGAGCGTTCGGATCCTGGTGCGCGGGCGAGGGCTTACCGAGACGATGTCGCGATATCTGATCGGCCGAATCGAGCAAACGCCGAACATTACCCTGCAGGCATTCCGAAAGGTCGTCGCTGCCGAAGGTCAGCGGCATCTCGAGCGCGTGCAGGTCCAGGACGTACGCACCGGCGAAATCCAAACGCTAGCCGTTCGTCACGTCTTCGTGATGACCGGTGCAGACCCCAATACGAGTTGGCTGCGCGGCAAGGTTGCGTTGGATGAGAAGGGGTTCGTTAGAACTGGCGCAGATCTGCGGGGAGACGATCTCGCGCATTGGCCGCTTGCGCGCGCGCCCTACATCCTCGAGACCAACGTGCCGGGGGTCTTCGCCGTCGGCGACGTTCGCTCTGGCAGCACCAAGCGGGTCGCGGCTGCGGTCGGGGAAGGCTCCACATCTATTCAGCTCGTGCACCGCGTGCTCTCGGAATAGGCTACCTCTTTAGACCGTGAACACGTCGGAGATCGAAATCTGGATGCAACTGAGGTGAGCCCGCTAGCCGCGGCGCACGTCTTAAGTTTCGCACCCTCGTCGCAGAGCGGCCACGCGAGCCGACCTTCGCTTTGAGACTACGGATCAGCCAAACGTTCGGACATGCACATTAGCCACTGAATTTTGAATCTTTGTGCGCGCTAGGACTACCTCCGGGGTCAGGAGTGGCGACGGAACCCGCTTTATCTGTGCTTCCCGCTTGAAGAGTGAGGTGACGCAATGGCAACCGAAACACGCAAGACCGGTATCGATGTCGTTGGTGACATGGTGGGCTGGGGGGCTCACTTTTGTCTTTTCTACGAGACGAAAGAGGATCTCCTCGACACGTTGATCTCCTATTGCAAGTCGGGGTTGGAAAGCGAAGAGTTCTGCCTCTGGATTGTTGCCGAGCCCTTGACGATCGACGAAGCCACGGACGCGCTGAAAGACGCGGTGCCTGAGCTGGATCGATACCTGGGCTCCCGTTTGGAACTTGCGCCAGCCCGCGACTGGTTTCTGCAGGGGGGCACGTTCGATGGCAAGCGGCTGACAGCCGCTTGGTATGAAAAACTCGCTCAGATATCGGCCGGAGGTCACGCCGGCATCAGAGTCACCGGGGATACGACCTGGCTGTCAAAGAAGGACTGGAGCCACTTTTGCGACTATGAAGATGGTCTCAACGAGGTCATCGGGAATCGGCGCCTCGCCGTGCTGTGCACGTACCCGCTCGAGATGTGCGGGGCTCCTCAAATCCTGGATGTGGTGCGGACACACCAGTTCGTCCTCGCAAGGCGACACGGCCGTTGGGAGGTTCTCGAGACCGCCGCGCTCAAGCGAGCGAAGGCCGAGCTCAACAAGCTGAATGAGGAGCTCGAACGACGTGTCGTAGAACGGACGAGCCAGCTGAGGCAGGCCTCGGAAGCGTTGCGCGAGGCGCAGGGGGAGCTCGCGCACGTGCATCGCGTCACGGCGATGGGACAGCTGGCGGCCTCCATTTCCCACGAAGTCATGCAGCCGATCACGGCCGGAACAACCAATACCCAGGCGGCCTTGCGCTGGCTGGGCGCCCAACCGCCGAATCTGCAGGAGGTCCGGGAGGCGCTCAGTCGTGCCGTCCAGGATAACAAACGAGCCATCGACGTCATCGGCCGGATCCGCGCTCTGATCAAGAAGGCACCGCCACGCAAGGATGCTTTCGAGATCAACGAAGCGATCCTCGAGGTGGTTGGTCTGACCCGTGGCGAAGCAGTCAAGAACAACGTCTCGGTGCAGACGCAACTCGCTGAGGGGTTGCCGCCGATTCAAGGAGATCGAGTGCAGCTTCAACAGGTGATCCTCAACTTGATCATCAACGCTGTCGAAGCGACGAGCGCCGTCAACGAGGGGTCGCGAGAATTGATGATCGGGACAAACAAGGACGCATCGGGCGGGGTGCTCGTCACGGTGCGCGATTCCGGCCCGGGACTGAGCCCGGAGAGTGTTGACCACGTGTTCGACTCCTTCTACACCACCAAACCCGGCGGGATGGGAATGGGCCTCTCAATCTGCCGTTCGATCGTTGAAGCTCACGGCGGACGGATTTGGGCCTCGAGCGACGTCGGCCCAGGCGGAATCTTTCAGTTCACCTTACCTGTCGAAGGGAATGCACACCAAGCTGCGTAGTTAAGCCCTCAGGTCCTTGCGCGGCAGCGGTGTGGCACTTGATCAGCTCCAGAAAAACTGCGGACCGAAGGGCTAGCGAAGCGATCCGCGATCAGTCACCGATTGCAAGTTCTGAGAGGCTGCTTTTGAATCACCGCTGCATCTGCTGATCATCGTCCGACGTCCCGCTGTCGGAAAAGGATCGGTCGTTGCTGTAGCTCAGCAAATCCTGAAGAGACTCCGGCTGGCGCGACGATTGCACCGAGCGTCGTTTGCACAATCAAGGAGACTCCTATGTCGAGAAAAGTGGCGGACGTGTTGTGGGAGATGCTGGTGAAGGCCGGAGTTACGCGTTGCTATGGAATTGTTGGAGACGCTTTGAATCCTGTAGTGGATGCCTTACGGCGAAATGGCAAAGTCGAATTTGTTCCTGTGCGCCACGAGGAATACGGAGTTCTCGCCGCCGTCGCGGAGGCGTATTTCACCGGCAAGCCAGTGGTGGTATGCGGAACCGCGGGACCCGGTGTGGTTCACTTGTTCAATGGATTGATGGACGCGCGGAAAGAAGGAGCTCCCGTTATCGCCATTGCCGGGGATGTGGAGACCAGCATCATGGATACATCCACACTCGAGGAACTGAATCCGTACAAATTTTTTGAGGCGGCTTCACTCTACACCGCGCGGTTGGTGAACCCGGAACAGGCCCGAGCGGTCATCAATACCGCGATTCGCACAGCTGTTCTGGAAAAGGGTCCCACGGTTCTTTCGATTCCTGGCGACGTCGCGTCAGCTGACGCTCCGGATCAGCCTACGGACCTGACGCTGCCGGCCCCAGCCATCCTCCGGCCTTCAGATACCGATCTCGATAAATTGGTGAGGATGATCGATGAAGCGAAAACGGTCGCGATTTTCGGCGGAGACGGCTGCAGAGAGGGCCGCGATCAAGTGGTTCAACTGGCGTGCAAGCTGAAGGCTCCTGTTGGCTACTCCTTTCGCGGGAAGCAATGGTTGGAGCATGAGAATCCAAACGCCGTTGGGATGACTGGACTCCTGGGCTATGGAGGAGCGTACAAGGCAATCCACGAAGCCGACCTGCTGCTCCTGCTCGGTACAGATTTTCCATTTTCCGAATTTCTTCCTGGCGAAAGCGTGAAAAAGGTTCAGATCGACAAGAACCCGAAACACATCGGCCGCCGCACGCCAGTGGATCTGGGCCTTGTGGGCGACATCAAATCAACGGTCAGCGCATTGCTTGAAGTCGTGTCTGAAAAGACGGATGCGCATTTTCTTGAGAGCCAGATTGAGCGCACGAAATCCTTCCACAACCTGATCCAGCACTACGTTGACAAAGGACCTAGGATCAAACCCATACGTCCGGAATTCCTGGCCGCGACGCTCAGCCAACTCGCGTCCGATGATGCGATGTTTTTTGCGGACACGGGCACCGCCTGTATCTGGCTCGCGAGGCATATCAATGGTGGAAGAAACCGCAGGCTTTTTGGCTCATTCTCCTGGGCGTCCATGGCCAATGCTGCACCGAACGCATTCGGTAGCGCTCTGGCATATCCGGGGAGACAGTGCATCGCGCTGTGTGGTGATGGCGGCTTCACCATGCTGGGAATGGGCGATTTACTGACGCAGATAGAGCGAAAAACTGCGGTGGTTCAAGTCATTCTTAACAACGAGAAGTACGACTTCGTCCACATCGAACAGCAAGAGGCTGGGATGGTTCCGTTCGGCGTGGAGTTCAAGAATCCGAATTTCGCGAAGGTTGCCGAGGCGATGGGTGCGAAAGGGATTCGTATCGAGGAACCAGGGGACGTTCGAGAGGGTCTCGCGGAAGCTCTTGCGTACAAAGGTGGTCCCGTAGTGGTGGATGCAGTTGTCGATCCCTTCGCGCTTGCCATGCCGTCCCATTCTCCTTTCCACACCGCCAAAGGTTTCACTCTCAGCTTCGCCAAGCAGGTGGTGAGCGGCAGGCTGGACTCGGTCATCAAGACGATTGAGCGAAATGTAGGAATAGTCTGAGCAACCGCCGAGTGGAGCTGCACATCGAGGTGCCCCGGCGATCCGACATGGAGGCGCAATGAGCGCTCAAGATTACCCGCTACTGATCAAGAACCTTCTCCTTGCTCCGCGTCGCGCGCCCACGCGCAACCGGATCCGCTATCGGGACGTGTCCGGCTACGACTACGCGACTTTCGGGGAGCGCGTCGCGCGCCTGGGAAGCGCCCTCGTTTCCTTAGGCGTCAGACAGGGCGACACAGTCGCCGTGATGGATTGGGACACGCCGCGATACCTCGAATGCTATTTCGCCATTCCCATGCTCGGAGCCGTGCTGCAGACGGTGAACGTGCGGCTGCCGCAGGAGCACGTGCGGTACACCATCGATCACGCGGGGGCCAGCGTCCTTTTGTGCAACCTCGAGTTCCTGCCGCTTCTCGAGTCCGTCCGCGCCGGACTGCCGCGCGTAAGGAAGGTCATCTGTCTCACCGATTCGGGAGCTGCGCCGTCCGGTTTTCCTTTCGACGGCGAATACGAGCAGCTCCTCGAAAGCGGCGACCCGGGGCACCGGTTTCCCGACTTCGACGAGAACACGCGCGCGACGACTTTCTACACCAGCGGCACCACCGGCCTGCCCAAGGGCGTGTACTTCTCGCACCGGCAGCTCGCGCTGCACACGCTCGCCGTGCTCGACGCGATGCAGATCCGGCCGAGCGAGGTCTACATGCCGATCACCCCCATGTTCCACGCGCACGCATGGGGGCTTCCATATGCCGCGACGGTCGCCGGAATCGATCAGATCTATCCGGGCCGGTATCTGCCGGACCTGCTCGTGAGACTGGTCCTCGAACAGAAGGTCACCATCTCCCACTGCGTCCCGACGATCCTCGAGATGATGCTGAACTCGCCCGCGGCGCAGGGTCGCAAGCTCACGGGCTGGCGCGTCCTGATCGGTGGCGAAGCACTGACGTCGGCCCTCTGCCGGCAGGCGCTCGAGCGTGGCATCGACGTCTTCAGCGGGTACGGAATGTCGGAGACAGGCCCGGCCCTCTCGTTCGCGCGCGTTCCGCCGGAGCTGGCCGGGGATCCCGCTTCCGAGGTGCAGTACCGCATCAAGGCAGGCCTGCCGCTTCCGCTCGTCGATCTTCGCGTCGTCGATGCAGAGATGCACGACGTTCCCCACGACGGCACGACCGCAGGCGAAATTGTCGCACGCGCGCCCTGGCTCACCCGCGGCTATCACGACGACGAGAAGGCATCCGCGGCCCTGTGGGCCGGCGGCTATCTACATACCCAGGACATCGGGACCATCGATCGGCACGGCTATCTGGTGGTCACCGATCGGATCAAGGACGTGATCAAGACCGGCGGCGAATGGGTTTCGTCGCTCCAGCTCGAGGAGATCCTCGGCCGGAACGAAACCGTCGCGGAAGCCGCGGTGATCGGCATCCCGGACCCCAAGTGGGGCGAGCGGCCGATGGCGATCGTCGTCCCGCGGCCAGGATCCACTCCTGACCCGGCCGACCTCAAGGCCTGGCTCCTTCAGCACGTTGCCCGCGGCGAGATCCCGAAGTTCGCCGTGCCGGAGAGATTCGCGGTGGTGGACAGCCTGGAGAAGACGAGCGTCGGCAAGATCGACAAGAAGTTCCTGCGCCGAAAATACGGGGCATGAGCACACTTCCGGGAGACCCGGGGGGACGAAATCGTCGACCTGCCGAAGGTGAATCTCTTTCGGTAAGAGCACCCAGTCCAGGAAAAGCGATGGCTGGTGTCGCCGAACCGCGCGCGCCCGCGCCCGAACCCGAGGCGATCCCGACGGCGTCCACCGCCGAGGTCATGGAGCTCATTCTCCAGGCCACAGCGGTCATCTTCGCGAACGGCGAGACGACGGAGCGGACGGTCGCTGCCGCGAAGCAGATCGGGGACGCATTCGGCTACCGCGCAACCTCGATCCCCCGTTGGGATCAACTCGCCGTCCGTGTCGACGGCCCGGACGGAGGGCACCACCACATGCTTGCGGTGGTGCCTGCCGGCATCGACATGAACAAGGTGCTGCAAGGCGAAGAAGCTATCGACGCCCTGCGCGAGCACACGGTTCCGGTCGAAGCATCGCGATCGACGTTGGCGAGGATTGCGGCGCTTCCTCCGGTCGCGCCGGGAAGGTTCGTGCTGGCGGCCGCAATCGGCGCCGCAGCGCTCGCCGTTGTGTATGGTGCCGGGCACCTCGCGACGCTCGGGCTCGCCGGGTTCAGTGCCGGAATGGGTGCGCTGATCCGGCGAGGACTAGCGAAGGTCAGCTCCAACCTGTTCGTCCAACCATTTTGCGCCGCCTTCCTGGCCGGTTTGATTGGAGGAATTGCCCGGCAGCTCCAGCTCGGCCCCGACCTGGCGCTGGTGGCCCTGTGCCCGTGCATGCTGCTCGTTCCCGGGCCGCATTTCCTGAACGGGCTCTTCGATCTCGTTCGGGCGCGCGTGGCGATCGGCGGTTCGAGGATCGCGTTTGCGCTTCTCGTCATCGCCGCAATCTCCGCAGGGCTCCTGCTGGGCCTCTCGACCGTCGGGGCGTCGCTCCCGGCCTCGCTGCCATCGCGGAGGATCGCGCTGCCGCTGGACGTCATCGCGGCAGGCTTTGCGGTGTCTGCGTATGGCAGCTTCTATTCGATGCCGTGGCGCCATCTCGCGATCCCGATCGTCGTCGGAATGGTCGCCCACGGTCTTCGGTGGTCGGCAATCTCGCTTGGCGCGACCGCAGCCGCGGCCGCGTTCCTGGCCTGCCTCTTCGTAGGAATGATCATCACTCCGGTCGGCAATCGTCTGCGGCTCCCGTACGCGGCGCTCAGCTTCGCTGCCGTCGTCGCGTTCATCCCCGGTGTGTTCCTCTTCAGGATAATGGCCGGTCTCGTCCATGTTGCGCAGCTCGGCGACAAGGCGCCTCCCACGCTGGTCCCCATGGTCGCCGGCGACGGGGTGACGGCGGTCCTCATTCTGGTTGCGATGGGCTGCGGCCTGATCGCGCCGAAGCTCGTGGCGCAAATTGAGTGGTAGCGAAAGTGCAGCGGCATCCCGCCCCGACTACGGTTGCAACCACCGATCACTTCCTTGCACTCGGATGCACTTCCTTGCATCTCCTCTCACGCGGTGGTTGCAAGACTTCCTCGGTAAGTGGTTGATATCAAAACAACTGCGGTTATATGGCATTCAAGAGGTCACCGGTTCGATCCCGGTTAGCTCCACAAGTTTTTTCTGAAGAATGGAACTGCCCCATCATCAACCGCACGAGAGCACCGAGCGCGGAATAATTTGCCCGTGGTAGGTACTTTCCAGGCCGCAGGCGCCATCGGGGCCCATCTCTTCGATAATTTTGGCGGGAGGGTCGGCCAACTTGCGAACCAGCCCGCGGACAGGCTGCTGGATTCCGCCGACCTGGTCATCACCATCGGCTGTGACCCAGTTGAATATCCGCCCTCCGAGTGGAATCGAACGAATCCGCGCAAACTTATTCACATCGACGTTCTGCCGGCCGACTTTGACAATTCTTATCGCCCCTACGTCGAACTGACCGGGGATATCGCCCAGACGCTCAATGCATTGAGCCCACAGCTTAAGCGCAGTCGGCGGTCGGCGCTGTCGTCGAGCATCCTTGAGGCCATCGCCGCCGAGCGGACTCAACTCAGCCGCGACTCTGGCTTGCGTGGCGGGTTGCCGATCCACCCGCTGCGACTGGTTTTCGAGCTTCAGCAGCTCCTCAGCACGGACCTAACCTTGTGTCTGGACAGGGGCTCCTTCCACCTCTGGATCGCGCGCCATCTCTACAGTTTCAAGGCACGGCAGGTCCTTATCACCAACGGGCAGCAGACGTTGGGTGTCGCGCTTCCCTGGGCGATCGCCGCCTCCATTGTGCGCCCTGCGGACAAGGTACTGTCAATCTCCGGAGATGGTGGGTTTCTGTTCTCTGCAATGGAGTTGGAGACGGCGGTTCGGCTCAAGGCGAACATCGTCCACATGGTCTGGATCGATGGCACTTACGACATGGTGGCTGCCCAGGAGAAGCTGAAGTATGGGCGAACGTCGGGGATCGATTTTGGACCTGTGGATGTAGTCAAATACGCCGAGGCGTTCGGCGCCAAGGGTCTGATGATCCGCACGCCGGACGAGATCACCCCAGTACTGAAGCGAGCTTTCGATTTGCCCGGCCCGGTGATCGTCGGTGTTCACGTCGACTACCGAGACAATGTTAAGCTTTTCGAGATGGTCAACGAAGCCAGCATTCACTAACAACTCCCGAGCTCGCATTCTTGCGCCGAAGGCTCAGTTCCTCACGTACAGTGCCAACAACAACAAACCAAGTCAGCTTTACTCAAAAGAGTGCATCCTGAAAAACCACTTGCTGCCCGCCTTCGGAACGTTCCGGTCGTGCCGTTGAAGTTCCGCGCCTCAACGTTACGCAGGACCGCGCGCCCTCACGGTCCTCCATAGCTGCTCCAACAATCTTCTGACCTCATCGCTGGCCGCTGGGTACGGCGGCGGAGTCTCATTTCGGCCCCGTGCCGTTGCACGAACACTCTTTAGTGTCCCGACCGCGTCGTTGTAGAAGTTGGTCAACAGTCTGAGGTCGCGCGCCGTGAGCAAGGCGCTGGGCGGGGCGTTTGTGCTTGGAGTGGTTTCCCGCTCGGGGGACCACTGGCCCAAAGCGGTGAGAATCTCCCGAACCGCGTCCGCCAGCGTTAGAGCGCGCGGCAGCTTCCACCGACTGGGGCGCTGCGCCGACCATTCGGTCAGTGCCCGATTCACCGACTCTGCTCTACCAGCGTTGGGGACCAGAAACAGCACCTCGGGGGTAAAGCCATCCGAGTACCGCTGTGCGTAGAAAGAAATTTTCAAGTCGAGGTCGGCGAACTCGCAGATGAACAATTCGTATCGCTCCGCCTTGTTCAGCGTCGAACCGGGCTTGTGGTAGCCGCGCGGGACAATGGTGTGGCTCCCCGTCTCGGCTTCGAGAAAAAGCCTCCTTCGCAACGTTGGAAGCTCGAGCACCGCATCAGGGTGAATGATTCTGTCGATGGAGTCCCCGTCTCGGTACTCCTTCCACGGAAGGCGCACCGAGTCGCAGGCAATCCACTTGAACGGCAAGGCCCTTGCATTCAGATACAGCCCATCTGCCGAGCTTCGATGGCGGCGTCGGGGAATTTCGGATGCTCGCGTACCCAGAGCTTTCTTCAGTGGCGCCTCTGCCAAGCCAACGAAAAGCTCGTTCAGCAAAAGCGCGTGCTCGATGAGCTGCGGGCGAATCTGGGCGCCGCGCGAAGGCCGGGTGATGGTTTCGACGATGTTAGCGGCAACGACGTACCCCAAGGCCGTGGGCGTCCAGACCGTGACGAGCTCGCCGGCGTAGGTTTGGTGCACGGTCCGTTCCACGAGCGGCTCGGGGAATCCGTATTTGCCGATTCCCGCGAGTTGTCGAAGCCGCTTGTGCGCGGGTGTCTCGGTCCTTCCTGAGAAACACAGACGGCGGACCTGCTCCGTCGAAAGGCACCTGCACATCGCCAACGCCGTCAAAAGCTGCCGATCTCGATCCTGGAATGGGTAGCTTCTGAGTGGCTCCTCGTTCGTGGCCGGCGCACCATCCTGAACCTCCTTCATCGAGCACCCCTGTGCCATTCACTCATCGAGGACATCCACTCCATTTTGAATTCGGTCTGAAAGACTTGACCCCTTTTCGGTTCGCCTCTTCCGGGCCGGGCCGTAATTTTTTGTGCACCATCGCATGTAGCGTTTTCCGATCATCCTCTCCCCGTGGTTGGGAGAGGGTGATCGGAAAACGCGGAGCAGGAGCGATAGGTCACGCTCTCGGAACCCGGCCCGGCCCGGAAGCTCTCGAATCGACAGGTGATGAAGCATCCACCTCCTGCCGTCGAACTTGCCGTCAGAGTTACTGCGAAGCTGACGTTCGCCGGAGCAGGAGGTGTCGTAAGGGTGGGCGTGAGTTTGCCGGCAGGAGCGGCGGCAGGAACCGACAACATCGACGGCGCGGCAGTACCCTCAGCGCTCACCAAACGCCGGCCGCAGGCCGTCGCTGCAAAACCGGCCCATGAGCTGAGCCGAGCCGTTGTGCCGGACGGTCTTTGTGCCGTCCGGCAATTCGGGGCTAACCCCACCAAATCTGGCCAACGAAGTGACCGCCGAGACCAATTCCAACTGTGCCGATGCATTGCAGCTTTCCAATTCGCCCAACGAGGTGACCGCCTACTCCGAGTGACTCGCGAAGTCGTCGAACAAGGTCCACGTTCTAAGACGCAAGTGGAATTTACTTGAGATGTACTTAGAACTCAAGCGTGATAGAACTGTCTGAGCTCGTAAGGAGCCAGTCCAATGCCCAAAACACCCGCCAGAGACGACTACTTCGCTCAGTCCTTCCGCTTCACGCCCGAACAAGCCGCCATCCTCAAGGAAGAGGCCAAGCGGCTGGGGAGTACGACTGCTTTCGTACGTGAGCTCATCGATGATCACCGAACGATGTTCGGCCTGCCGCGAATTCAGGTGGAAGCGTTGGAAGCCGACATGAAGAACCTGAAAATTTCGACGCACCGCGAATACGTTCGCCACCTGCTCGCGCTCAGGTACCAGACGCTTTTGGAGCAGAGAGCAGCAAGTGGGAAGTCCCAGAAGCGCTAAGACCCACGTTGTCAGCCGCTCGAGGCGAATGAGTGGCAGCGATCGCGACTCGAGCGCCAGGGCGCACCACCGCATGAATCTTCCCGACATCATCACGGTTGACGAGGCTGCCAGGCTGCTGCGAGTCAATCGAAAGACTCTCTACCAAGTCATTCGACTGAACCAACCGCGATGGGCCATCCGGTTCGGCCGGACCATTCGCGTCAGTCGCACCGCTCTGTTAGAAGCGTTCCGGGGTAATCGCAGTGCTGCACTCGGAGAGAACGAATGAGTGTGAGACTGCGACAGTGGAAGAACGGCAAGGCTTGGGACGTGGACGTACAGTTTCAGCAGCCAGATGGGCGGACCGTGCGGGTGCGGAAAGCAAGCCCCGTAAATACGCGCCGAGGTGCTGAGCAATACGAACGGGAGATCCGCGCCGCGCTCCTTGCCGGAACCTACGGAAAGGAGATCAAGGAGGTGCCGACTCTGGCTCAATTCGCCGAGCGGTTCCTGACCTACAGCGAAACCAACAATAAGCCCAGTGCCGTATTTGCAAAGCGCGGCCTCTTACAGAATCACCTTCTTCCGCCATTCGGGACGATGACCCTCGACACAATCGGCCCCGCGGAGGTGGAGAAGTACAAGGCCGACAAGCTGCGGGCCAAGTACTCACCAAAGTCCATCAACAATCAGCTCACGGTTCTACGCAAGCTGCTCAACCTCGCGGTCGAATACTGCGAGCTTGAGCATGCACCGAAGATCAAGCAGCTGAAGGTGGGTGAGCATGGATTCGAGTTCCTCGATTTCGCGGAGGTCGATCGCTTCCTGGCGGCCGCGCCAGGGGAATGGAAGCCGCTGCTGATCATCGCGCTCAACACCGGGTTGCGCGTGGGCGAGCTCTTGGCCCTCAAATGGGAAGACTGCGATCTGTTCGCCGGCAAGCTCATCGTGCGCCGATCGCTATGGAACGGTATTGAGGGCTCACCCAAAGGCGGGCGTGCTCGGGAGGTGCCATTGAACCACGTCGCGCTCTCGGCGCTGAAATCGCTTCGCCACCTGCGGGGCCACTACGTCTTTTGCAAAGACGACGGCACGCGCTTCAGCCATAGCGAAGTGAAGAACGTGGTGCCTCGTATCTGTCAACGTGCCGGTCTGCCCAAGCGGCTCACCATGCACGCGCTCCGGCACACCTTCGCTAGCCATTTGGTTATGCGGGGTGTGGCGCTCAAAGCCGTGCAGGAGCTTCTCGGCCACGCCACGATCGACATGACGTTGCGCTATGCGCACCTGAGTCCAGACGTTAAGCACGATGCGGTAAGGCTCCTCGAGACGCCCGCACGTCAATTAGGCGTCAATGAGGCGGGCACAAACGAAAAAGCCCAGAGTCTTTCTGGGCTTGAGAGAGCGGGAAAAGGGATTTGAACCCTCGACCCTCGCCTTGGCAAGGCGATGCTC
>DAIQBK010000032.1:0-33540 GCA_036781205.1 Myxococcaceae bacterium | reverse complement strand
TCGAGTTTCGCGAACAACTTTGAGTGTTTAATGAAGCTTTCTGTTCTCATTTGTTAAGTGCAAAGGGTTAACTCCTAACGAGCACCTCCGAACCCGCTCGGGCACGGCGCTCGCAGCTCCAGCGCGGAATGAACGATATCGAGCGGGTGATCGAAGAGTTGCTCGCGAGGTGGCCGGCAGGCTTTCGCAACAAGCATCTCGCAGCGGCGCTCGGCGTGTCGCGACCGCGAGCCTGTCAGCTGCTGGCACCCCGCGTCTTATCGGGCGAGCTCGAAAGAACCGGCGAGGGACGCGGTCGTTACATCCGTGGAAGGGACAGCGCGAAGAGTCGCACCAGCTTTGCCCGCGGCGCCGTTCATGGAGGTTTTTGGAGGGCCCTGGTGGCGAGCTACCCCAAACTTGCGTACCTGGCGCTCGTCAGCCTCGGTTTGACAGATCTGCGAACCCGGCAACAAGTCCGAAGCGCCATGCGCGGTCTGCCCGAGCACCCTCACCATTTTCTGATTGTCGATTTTGAAGGAGTGCGATCCATCTCCCAGTCGGCAGTCAAGGAGTTGTTTGTCGAAGTACCGCTGCACGGCCTCCTGTACGTTGAGGCGATCAATATGGAAGCATCTGTCGCGCAGACCGTGTGGCGTGTGGTCCGCTTCGAAGAGCGGGTGGGCTACCGCGATCCGGGCGAGCACCCTTTAACCTGATGATTGCAACCTTTAAGGGAAAAGCTCCCGGTATGTGCAGAGGTGAATGCCCCGAGCCTGGACCACCTGCCGGATCCTCGGGCTGCAGAGCGCTGCAAGCTCCTCATCCCAATTGTATTTCCATTCTGGCTCTTCGGGCATTGCTTCGACCTGCGAGCCCGGATGGCAACCCAGCTCGAAGTCACCGTCCGGTAGCTCGAGCAACAGGCGAAACAATGCGTCTTCGTCGAGTCCACCGGCTTCGAACAAACCCACGCCGGCCACCTTCTGCGCCGGGCCGGTCAGGACGTACGAAAGACCGCTGAGAAGCAAGCTCTTGAACCCGGGGCCTGGTTTGAACAACCAATCCAGCTTGGGGGCTTCGCGCGGCCAGCGCACCGGCAGCGAAAACTCCTCCGAGATCGCCTGGACCACTTCCGCCACGCCCGGCAGCAGGTGCAGGTGCTGATGGGCATCGAGGTGGTCGGGCGCGGCGCCCAACTCGCGGGCCAGCGAAACCTGCGACCGAAACTCAGCGCCGATTTCCTCGACGTCGAGCTGCTGGCCCATCCACACGCCTAGCACCTCCATCCAGCTTTTTCGAAATCGTCCCCGTGGCGCCAACGAGGGCACTGTCGACGGATTGCTCGCCGGGACAAGGCTGGAGGTCAAACAAAGGTGAACGCCCAACGCTAAGTCCTGCGCCCGCGCCTCCTGCACCGCGACGCGTGCCGAGCGGCCGGTCACCAACAAAGAAGCGCTGGTCACGATGCCCTCGCGGTGCGCCTTCAGGATGCCGCGGTCAATCGCGGCGTCAAATCCGAAGTCGTCGGCGTTTACCACCAGCCGAGTCACTCGACCCTACCCGCCGCTGGCCTTCCTGGACCCAGCGCGCAATGGCTTGACATTGGGCAACTCCACCTCGGACCGAAGCGGCCTTTCCGCTCGGGGGTGCTTGGTCTCGGAGTAGAGCAGAGCGAGCTCTTGGAGCAACTTTGCGATCACCATCGGGGTGGCGAGTGTCGAGATGCCGCGCGAGCGCGGAAAGTAATCCACTCCCATTTGAAAAACCCGAAACCCACTTCGGACCGCCTTCACCACCAGCTCGGCATCGATGAACGAGCCCTGGCTGCGCAGCTCAATCGACTCGAGCACCCGCCGATGGATTACCTTGAAGCTGAAGTTGATGTCCTTGATCTTCACCCCGAACAGCGCCCGCACCAGCCAGTTGTAGACGAACGAATACGCAATCCGTTGGATGCCCTCGCTGGTCCGGTCCAACCGAAAGGCGCAAATCATGTCCGCCTCGAGGTAGGTGAGCAGATGCAAAGCGCGCTCGATCTCATCCAGATCGAACGGGAGGTCCACATCGGAGTAGACCACCACGTCCTTGGTGGAGTGGGTCAGCCCGCTGCGAATCGCGCCCCCGAGCTTCTGATTCACCGGGTGATGGATGACCTTGACCTGCGGATGCCGCGCGGCGAGCTGATCGGCGATTTCCCCAGTCTGGTCGCTCGATCCGTCGTCGACGATCAGGATCTCGAAATCGGAGCTGAGCCTGGAAAGGACGGCCATCGCCCGGTTCACCGCTCGTTCGAGGTAGTCCTCCTCATTCCACGCTGGGAAAAAGAGCGAGATACTCAGGCCAGCTGCCAAGGTCCGTGTTCCTCCTCGTCCGGTTTCCGTTTGCGCACTAGCAGAGCCGAGGGATCGTCGCAACGCATCGGTTCTGAGCGCTCGATAAACAAAGTTCGCGCCGCGCTTCTTTGCTCGCGTCGCCGCCAGCTCGGCGCACCTTGCGCCACAACCGGACCGCGATTCACACAGCTCTATCTGCCTTCAAGGTCTGGTCTGACTCTGAGACGGGCCTTGGGGTATGATCTGACCTGGCCGTCAGATTTCTTCGGCTGAAAATTACCCTGTTTCTGGGGACTTAATTGCGGGCCGCGCTGGCCAGTGGGTTGCAATTGCCCCTCAGCGTGCTCGAGGTCCAAATGGCGCAGGCGGTTGCGAAGGCGAAACCGAGAGGACGCCTTCTGCTCGTCGATGATGAGGAAAACATCCTTCGATCGATCCAGCGCCTGCTTCGCCGGGGCGCTTGGGAGATCGAAACCGCGCGCGATGGAGTGAAGGGAATCGAGTTGCTCACGCGCTTTCGGCCCCAGGTGGTGATCTCCGACTTTCGGATGCCGGAAATGAACGGGGTGGAGTTTCTCAGCCGGGTCAAGCAGATCTCCCCGCGCACCCAGCGGATCATGATGACCGGGCATGCCGATCAGCATGCGGTCGAAGCCGCGATCAATCGCTCGGAGATTTTCCGTTTCGTCTCCAAGCCGTGGAATGACGCCCAACTTTTGGTGACGGTCGAGAGCGCGTTCGAGCAGTTCTACATCATCGCCGACAACGAGCGCCTTTATCAGCTCACCCAGCGGCAAAACGAGGAGTTTCGCAGGCTCAACTCGGATCTCGAAGAACGGGTCCTGCAGCGCACCCGCGCGCTGGTGGAGGCCAAGCGCGACTGGGAAATGAGTTTCGATTCGATCGATCTGCCGCTGGCGGTGGTCAATGCGTCCGACTACGTGTTGCGCCGGGCCAACGTCGCCTACGCGCGCGCCAGTGGAAAGCCGATCCAGCAAGTTGGGCAGCGGCCCCGCTGCTACGAGTTCTTGTTCGGACGCGACGCTCCGTGCGACCGATGTGCGCTCGCTGCTTCGCTGCGCAGTGGCGAGGAACAACAGGCGGAGATTTCGGATCACGACCGCACCTACGTCCTTTCCGTCTATCCAATGATTGAAGAGGGACAGGCGGTTTGCTCGTACCGCGACGTCACCGAGGAGCGGGCGATGACCCGCGGGTTGATCGAAACCGAGAAAATGGCCGCGGTCGGCCAGCTCGCCGGAGGCGTGGCGCACGAAATCAACAATCCGCTCGGTGGAATTTTGGCCTTCGCCCAGTTGATGAAGCGAGATTCGGGGCGCTCGCCCAGCGATCTCGAGTCCTTGGCGCTGATTGAAGAGAGCGCGCTGCGCTGCAAACGGATTGTCGAGAGTCTGCTGCGATTCTCGCGCAAGAGCCAGCTCGAGGATCGCCGTCCGTGCGATTTGTCGCGCTGCGTGGAAGATGCCGCCCTTTTGTTTCGCACTCAGCTCAAGAGCGCACCCCGGGCGAAGCTTGAGCTGAGGTTGGCGAGCGACATCCGGAAGATCCAAGGCGATCCGATTCAGCTGGGACAGGTGGTTCTCAACTTGTTGCAGAACGCGCTGCACGCACTGCCGGACGGGTTCGGCACTCTGGTGGTGGAGACCGGCGAGCAAGAGGAGCGCTGCTACTTTCGAGTCACCGACACCGGGACCGGGATCGAGCCGCACCATCTGCCGCATATTTTCGAGCCCTCTTTCACCACCAAGCCGCCGGGCAAGGGAACCGGGCTGGGATTGGCGATCGCGTACCGGATCGTCGCGGACCACGGCGGCAAGTTCGATGTCCAGAGCGCGGTGGGGAAGGGTTCGAGCTTTACCGTTTTCATTCCTGCCTTACCGGTCGGCGCGTCGTGAAAAGGAGTCTCAAATGGGTAGTCCAGCCAAAGTCCTGGTAGTAGACGACGACAAAGTCGTCCTTCGCGCGGTGAGTGAGATCCTGCAGCGCGAAGGCTACAACGTGCTGGCGATCGACGACGCGGTGGAAGGGCTGGCTGCTTCGAAGGATCCCTCAATCGACGTGGCAGTCCTGGACATCAAGATGCCCAACCTGTCCGGACTCGATCTGCTGCGCGCGGTCAAACAGGCGCGGCCGGAGGTCGAGGTGATCATGATGACTGCCTTCGCCACCGTGGAAACGGCGGTCGAGGCGGTGAAGGCGGGCGCCTACGACTACCTCACCAAACCGTTCGAGAACATCGACGACCTGAGCATGACGGTGGCCAAGGCGGCGGAGCGAAAGGCGCTCAAGGACCGCGCCCGGGTTCTCGAGGAAGCCCTGACCGCGCGGGATCAGTTCGAGGATCTGATCGGCCAGTCGGCCCAGATGCGCGCGATCTTCAAGATGGTGGAGACGGTGAGCTACTCCGGCGCCACGGTGTTGGTGCAGGGCGAGAGCGGTACCGGCAAAGAGCTGGTGGCGAGGGCCATCCACTACCGCAGCCCGCGCAAGGACAAGCCCTTCGTGGCAGTGAATTGCTCGGCGCTCACCGAGACCCTTCTGGAGAGCGAGCTGTTCGGACACGTCAAAGGCTCTTTCACCGGCGCCACCGGAAACAAAAAGGGCCTGTTCGAGGCGGCCGACGGGGGAACGATCTTCCTCGATGAGATTGGCGATGTCCCGCCTGCGACCCAGGTTCGGCTGTTGCGGGTGCTTCAAGAAGGAGAGGTCAAACGCGTCGGGGCGAGCGAGAACATCCGGGTGGATGTGCGGGTGATCGCCGCGTCCAACGTGGACCTGGCCAAGGCCAAAGAGCATGGAAAGTTCCGCGAGGACCTTTTCTATCGGCTCAACGTGATCTCGGTCCAGCTGCCGCCATTGCGCGATCGGCCGGAAGACGTCCCGTTGTTGGCCCAGCACTTTCTCAAAATGTACGCCGACAAAATGGGCAAGAACGTATCCGGAATCTCCTCCGCGGCGATGGAGGCGCTGACCTGCAACCGCTGGGTTGGCAACGTGCGCGAGCTGGAGAACGTGATCGAACGTGCGGTGGTGCTCACCTCGAACCCGCTGATCGACGTGGATGATCTGCCGCCGGGATTCCGAGAGGCGCCCAAGGGGGCCGGCGAGGTGGAGGTTTTCAGCCTCGCCCATCTGCCCTACGCGCAGGCCAAGCGGCTGGCGATGAGGGCCTTCGAGCGGCGCTACCTTTCGGCCCTGTTGGAGCGCAGCGGGAACAACGTTTCCTCCGCGGCCAGGGCCGCCGGGGTGGATCGATCCAACTTTCGCCGGCTGTTGAAGCAATACGACGTCGGAAATCGCTCGCGCAACAAGCCAGACTCGGACGACTCGGGCGACGAGCCGATCGAGAATACCGGCGCCTAGCCCGGCTTGCCCTTGGCTTGGAGAAGTTGCTCCAAGCGCTTGCGGAGCTCGGCCTCGAATCCGTTGTCCGAGGGCTGGTAGAAGCGCCGCCCGCGCAGCGATTCGGGTAAGTAGTCTTCCGGGACGTAGTTGCCCTCGTAATTGTGCGGGTACTTGTACGCCGAGCCATACCCCAACGACTTCATCAGTGGGGTAGGCGCATTGCGAAGGTTCAGCGGCACCGGCAGTGGGCCGGAGTCGATCACCGCGGTTCGAGCCGCGGAGTAGGTGGTGAGCACGGCGTTCGACTTGGGCGCCATCGCCAGGTAGGTGACGGCCTGGGTCAGAGGCAATGTCCCTTCCGGCAATCCCACCAATTCGAACGCTTGCAGCGCGTCCACCGCGACGCCCAGCGCTTGGGGATCCGCGTTTCCGATGTCTTCCGCGGCGAAAATCACCATTCGCCGGAGGACGAAGAGCGGGTCCTCCCCGGCCTCGATCATCCGGCTCATCCAGTACACGGCTGCATCCGGATCCGAACCGCGCATCGATTTGATGAAAGCCGAGACGACGTTGTAGTGCTCTTCTCCGGCCTTGTCGTAGAGCAGCGTTTTCTGCTGCAGCGCCTCCTCCGCGTTGGCCAACGTCACCGGTCCCTGCGCGTGTTGAACCGCTACTTCCAGCGCGTTCAACGCCCTGCGCGCGTCGCCGCTCGCGGCCCGCGCAATCAGCTGGAGCGCGTCCTCGCGCACCTCAGCCTTGCCGTCGAAACCTCTCGGATCCGAGAGCGCGCGATGCAAAACCGTGATCAGCTCGTCCTCCTCGAGCGGGCGCAGGGTCACCACCACCCGGCTGCGGGAAAGCAGGGCCGAGATCACCTCGAAGGAGGGATTTTCGGTGGTGGCGCCGATCAAGGTGATCGTCCCCTTTTCCACGTGCGGAAGCAGCGCGTCCTGCTGCGCCTTGTTGAAGCGGTGAATCTCGTCGATGAAGAGGATGGTGGGCTGCAAGTGCAGCTTCCAACGCTCTTCGGCCTTGGCAACAATTTCGCGGATGTCCTTGACGCCCGCATTCACCGCCGAAAGCGCGACGAAAGCAGCGCCGGTCGAGCCGGCGATCACCCTGGCGAGCGTGGTTTTTCCCGTCCCCGGCGGTCCCCAGAAAATCAGCGAGGGAATCTGCTTCGACTCCATCGCTCTACGCAGGAAGTGCCCCGGACCGGTCAAATGCTCCTGGCCGATGAATTCATCGAGGGTCCGCGGCCGCATCCTTTCCGCGAGGGGCTCTCGAGCCGCGGCTTTGCTCTGGCTGGCGCGATCAAACAGATCCATCTGCTAAACTTTTAGCAAGCTGACATCCGGCCCGCGAGGGCCTAGAACCTAGGGCCGTGAAGACGATCGGGCTCGTGGCGAAGCCGCAGAAGGTGGAGGCCATCGCTTTGGCGCAGGCTCTAAGGGCCCGCTATCCCGACCGGGTGTTTTTGGCTGAGCCGCCCCTGGCGAAGGTGCTCGGCTGGGAGCTGGTGGAAGAATCGGAGCTGGTGAAGCGGGCCGAACTTCTGATCGTGCTCGGAGGGGACGGCACGCTGATTCACGGGGCGAGGTTGCTCGCAGGTCGACCGGTGCCGATCCTCGGCATCAACCTCGGAAGCCTCGGATTCATGACGGAGATCCCCAGCTCGGAAATGTACCCGGTGCTCGAGCGCGTCCTCGCCGGCGACTTCCAGACCAGCTCGCGGATGAAGCTCTCCTGCAAGCTCTACCGCAATGGCCGGATTCTCCTCGAGGACCAAGCCCTCAACGAGGTGGTGGTCAACACCGGGGCGCTGGCCAGGCTCGCCGATCACGAGCTTTTGATGGGTGGCAAATACGTCACTACCTTCAAGGCCGATGGGGTGATCATCGCCACGCCGACGGGCTCCACCGCGTACTCGCTGTCCGCCGGCGGGCCGATCGTCCACCCCAAGGTCGACGCGATGATCGTCTCGCCAATCTGTTCCCATGCCCTCACCCAGAGGCCAATCGTCACCCCCGGAGACCAGACCCTGAGCCTCTCGGTCAGCAACGAGGTTCCCGATTTCTACCTCACCATCGATGGACAGGCCGGCCAGCCGGTCCAGCGAGGGGACCGGCTCGATGTCGAGCGCTCGCCCAATCGCGTGCTGCTGATCAGCAACCCGCAGCTCGACTACTTCGCGATCCTCCGCCAGAAGCTGCGCTGGGGCGAGCGCTAAAGCCGCCTTCAACTCTCCGCGCTGAGCCGCTATATTGGTTGGGTGCACCCTCGGCCCGCTAAGATCCTGATTTCCCTGAATGTAAATGGGGACAAATACGACGATGTGGCGGTCGAGCCGAGAGAGACCCTGCTCGAGGCCTTGCGTTATCGGCTCGAGCTCACCGGTTCAAAGCAGGGGTGCGACAAGGGCGATTGCGGCGCGTGCACTATTCTCGCCGATGGGCGGCCGATTCTCTCGTGCATCACCTTGGCCGTCGAGGGCCAAGGCAGAAAGCTCGTGACGATCGAGGGATTGGCTCAAGCGGGAAAGGTCCATCCGGTCCAGGATGCGTTCGACTTGTGCGGGGCCCTGCAGTGCGGCTTCTGCCAGTCTGGGATGATGATCAGCGCAGCGGCCCTGCTCGCCGCAAACCCCAAGCCGAGCCGTCAGGAGATCAAACAAGCGCTCTCCGGAAATCTGTGCCGCTGCACCGGCTACACCAAAATTCTCGATGCGGTCGAGGTCGCCTCGGGGCAGCGCCGCCTCGACGAGTACGATCCGCGTCCAACCACCAGCCTCAGCAATCCATGACCAACGAGAGGAAATATCGGGTCGTTGGAAGGAGGCTACGCAAGACCGACGGACTGAAGAAGGCCACCGGGCAGGCGCTCTACGCGGATGACCTTCGATTGCCGCGGATGCTCCATTGCAAAATTCTGCGGAGCCCGCATGCGCACGCGCGAATCAAACGGATCGACTTCACCCGCTGTCGAGCCTATCCCGGCGTGGTGGAGGTGCTCGAAGGGAAGGAGATGCCAACCCGCTACGGCGTCATCCCCTGGACTCCCGATGAGCAGGCGCTGGCGGTGGAGAAGGCCCGATTCATCGGAGATGAGATCGCCGCGGTTGCCGCGGTGGACGAGCTGGCCGCGGAGGAAGCCCTCAACTTGATCGACGTGGAGTGGGAGATCCTTCCCGCGCTGGTGGATCCGGAGCAAGCACTCGGCGAGGAGCAGATCAAAATCCACGAGGACGCAAAAAAGGGAAACATCTCCAAGCATGTCGGGCTCAGCTTCGGCGACGTCGACGGCGGCATCGCGCGCAGCGCCGCGTTGGTGGATGAGACCTTTTTCTACGAGGGATCGACCCACACGCCGATCGAGCCGCACTGCGCGATTGGCCACTACGAATCGGACGGCAATCTGACGGTTTGGTCGTCGACCCAGATTCCCCATTACGTGCACCGCGAGCTGGCCCGGGTTCTGGAGCTTCCCGAAGCGCGGGTGCGGGTGATCCAGCCTTTCATCGGCGGCGCGTTCGGCGGCAAATCCGACCCGTTCAGCCTTGAATTCGTGGTGGCCAAGCTCTCGATGAAGACCGGGCGGCCGGTGAAGTGCCTGTTTACCCGCGAGGAAGTGTTTTGGGCCCATCGCGGGCGGCATCCGATGAAGATGCGCTTCAAGGTTGGCCTCTCCCAAAGCGGCAAGATTGAGGCGGTCGATTCAAAAATCCTGATCGACGGGGGTGCCTACAGCTCGTTTGGACTGGTGACGGCCTACTACGCGGGCCAACTGCTGACCGGCCCGTACCAGTTCAAGACGTATCGGTTCGATTCCACCCGGGTCTTCACCAACAAACCACCCTGTGGTCCGAAAAGGGGTCACGGCAGCGTGCAGCCGCGCTTTGCCTTCGAAGTGGCTCTGGACATGGCTGCGGAGAAGCTGGGGCTCGATCCGATTGAGGTCCGCCGGATCAATTTCATCGGCAGCAATGTCCAGACCGTCAACGAGCAATTGATCACTTCCAATGGATTTTTGGAATGCCTCAAGGCGGTGGAACAAGCGAGTGGATGGAAACAGCGCAAAGGGAAACTGGGCTACGGCCGCGGGCTGGGGGTCGCCGGCTCGATGTACATCACCGGAACCGCCTATCCCGTCTACCCCAACGAGATGCCGCAGTCCGGCGTGCAGGTGAAGCTGGATCGCTCAGGTAAGGTGACCATCTTCTGCGGCGCGTCGGACATCGGTCAGGGCTCGAATTCGATTCCCGCGTACCTGATCGCCGAGGAGATCGGCTGCGATCCTCGAGACTGCACGGTGGTGGTGTCGGACACCGATCTGACGCCGGTGGATCTGGGCGCCTATTCGAGCCGGGTCACCTTCATGGTCGGAAATGCGTGCATCGAGGCGGGCCAGCGACTGTGGGCCCAGATTTCCGACGCGGTGGCTGAGAAGTGGGCAGTGGATCGATCGCGAATCGAGGGCGAGCTGGGCACCCTTTACGTGCCGGACACCGACCTGAAAATGTCCTTCCGCGATGCGGTGCAGCTCACCGAGGCAAAGTTTGGGACGCTCGGGTCCACCGGCTCCTACCGGACCCGCAAGCTCGGCGGAAGCTACCGTGGGGGAACGATCGGCGCATCGCCCGCGTACAGCTTCACCGCTCACGTGGTCGAAGTGGAAGTCGATCCGGAAACCGGAATCTGGCGGGTGGAGCGCGTCTGGGCCGCGCACGACTGCGGCAAAGCCCTGAATCCAACGCTGGTCGAAGGCCAAATCGAAGGATCCGTGTACATGGGCTTCGCGGAAGCGGCGATGGAGGAGATGACCTACTACCCCTCCGGCCTTCACCGGGGGCCCTCGCTACTCGATTATCGAATTCCCACCAGCCTCGACACCCCTGAGCTCACCGCGCTAATCGTCGAGTCTCACGATCCCAACGGACCGCACGGCGCCAAAGAAGCCGGCGAGGGCCCACTGCACCCGGTGATTCCGGCAATCTCGAACGCGATCCACGACGCGGTGGGCGTGTGGCTGACCGACCTGCCCTTTCATCCCGGCAAGCTTCTGCGTCTGATGCGCGAGAAGGGGGGACCGCGCGCAATCCTCCCGAGCAAGCCGAAGCGCCCGTCGGATCGGCCGAGCGCGCCAGGCTCCGGCGCCTGAGCTCGATCCGGACGCCGCATGCTCACCCTTCCGCCGTTCGAATACCACTCGCCTCGAAGTCTGGAAGAAGCGATTTCATTGCTCTCGAGATTCCAGGGACAGGTGAAAGTGATCGCTGGAGGGACCGACCTTCTGCCGAACATGAAGCACCGGCTTTTCGCCCCCGCGCACGTGGTGGGGCTTCGAGGAATCAACGGGCTGGACTCGATCCGCGAAGAAGCGGGAGTGATTCGGCTCGGCGCGATGTGCACCATCGCCCAGCTCGCAGAGGACCCAACAGTAAGGACCAGGCTTCCGAGCCTGGCGGATGCCGCGTCGCAGATTGCCGGACCTCAGCTGCGCGAAATGGGAACGCTTGGCGGCAATCTCTGCCTCGATACGCGCTGCGTGTACTACAACCAGACCTATTTCTGGCGACACGCGCTTGGCTTTTGTCTCAAGAAGGATGGGACGGTTTGTCATGTGGTCCAGGCCGGCAACCGGTGCGTCGCGGCGGCCTCGAACGACACCGCGCCGGTGCTGATGACGCTCAACGCGGGGTTGCGGCTGGTTGGACCGAAGGGGATGCGCGACGTCCCGGTGCTCAATTTCTACACCCCGGACGGGATCCAGAACACGGTGCTCGGGCCTGACGAATTGGTGGTCGAAGCGAGGGTTTCGGTTCCCAGCGCACGTACCCTCGCCGGCTATCAGAAACTGCGGGTTCGCGCTTCGATCGACTATCCCGCGCTCACCGTGGCGGTCGCGGCCGAGCTGAACGACGTCCAGGCACTCAACTGGGTGCGGGTGGCGATCTCCGCGTTGGGCGCGCGCCCCCACCTGATTGGTGGCCTCGAAGGGTTCGCCGGTCGTCCTCTGGAGGCGCAGACGATCTCGGCAATCGGCCAGATCGCCCACAAGCAGTGCCACCCGCTCACCAACATCAACGTGGATCCAGCTTGGCGGCGAGAGATGATTCCGGTCTTCGTTCGCCGGGCCTTTTCGCAGGCCACAGCTTCGAGCGCGAATTAGGCCGCTTCTTCTACCGCTTCGCTTGCTGCAGGCTGCCCAGCGGCCGATGCATCGATCGCTTCACACTTTCGTTGATACATCGCTCGCAGGGCTTCTAGACATTCTTGCGCCTCACGCGTAGAGGCCCCCGGCCGGAGCGTATCGAGCGCATGCTTCAACCCCTCCGCCTCATTCTTCTCACGCTGCGCGAGCAAGTCGACGAATCCCTTCAGGCTGCTATAGAGAGTCTTCAGCTCGTCGTTCTTGCGAAGCGGCCGCATCGTCGGAATTCGCCCGCTGGCGAGCACGCCCAAGTAGCGATTCATCACGAAGATCGGTCCGGCAATCCGGTGGGTGACGACCACGCCGAGGGCGGTCAACAGCAAAGAGATCAGCAGCGTGCCGACGAAGACGTATCCGAGGATGGAAGTTGATCTTTGCAGCAGCTCTGCGCCCACCGTGGCGCTGCAATAGGTTCCAATTTCTCTCTCGATTTCGAAATGCTGCAGGTACACCATCGTCATGTAGGTGAGAGAAACGACAACCGTGAAGGCCACCACCATCATCGTGTATTTGAACTGGAACGCGCGATCGATGATTCGCGATCGGCGCCGGTCCGGAACGGTCGAAGCCGTTTGGTTACTAGCCATGCCCAGAGTCTACCGAAATGGCGTTATCGGGGGCTTGGAGCCAGTGTCGGTCTTGGCGGCCCCGGGCTCGAATTCGCAGAGCAAGTTTCGGCTGCGCCGCTAGGCCAATCCGCGCACATATGGTATTCGAAAGGATCGCCTTGCGACAGAACCCTACTGCGGCACCCGCGCTTGAAACGCCCACCTCCCCGGCGGAACCACTGCCCGCCTGGTTGGTTCAGCTTCGCGAGAGCGTTCCTTCGACCACCTACAAAAAGGGACGCGCCTACGCGAGCTCCGGCCGGGTTTCGCTGCTGAGTACTCGAGCGGGCAAAGTCGGCGCGCGGGTCCAGGGCAGCTCGGGGGAGGAGTATTCGGTTGAGTTGCGGATCACCGAGCAGACGGTCGAGTCCCATTGCAACTGTCCCGCCTGGAACAAGTACGGCCCCCATTGCAAGCACGTGGTAGCGGCGGCATTCGCTTTCTTGGAGCGAGCCTCCGGCGAGCGAGCCTCCGGCCCGACCCCAGCTTCACCTGATCGTGCGTTGCCGCCGATGCTTTCCAAGCTGGAGGACTGGCTTGGGCTGTCGCCGCTGCCGGATCCTGGCTTTCTCTACCGGCTCACCCCGGTGAGAATGGGGGTGAGCGCACGCCAGTGGCTGATCGACGTGCGCCGCCAAGACGCGCAGGCCAAGGGCCCGGTTCAGATCAAGCGAACGCTGGGGGCGGGTCTTCGCCTCTCTCCGGCGGATGAGCGGATTTTTGGCGAGTTGGCCCAACGCGAGACTCGGTACGACGGCAGGGTCGTCCTCTCGGACGAGGACCTTTGCGAGCTGCTCGAGTTGCTGAGCGGCAGCCGAGTCATCTACCGCGGAACTCCCCTTTTGTTTTCTCCGGTGCCGGCTCGACTTCAAATCCATCTTCAATCCCGAAATGGGATCGCCACGGCGCAAATCGAATTGGCCTTTCCGACCGGCGGGAGCGCGCCGTTGAAGGAGCTCAGCATCTTGGTGGGCCAGCGCAGCTTCGCGTTTTTTGGACAGACCTTGTTTTCGCTGGAACCGCACTTTCCGCGCCGTCTGCTTCGCAAGTGGCTGCTCGAGCCGGCGATGGTTTTTCCAGAAGCGCAGCTCGATCGGGTGTTGACCTTCTTCGCGGCGCATCTGCCTCGCTTCGAGCTTAGCCTCCGCGCCGATGGCGTGGAGGTCGAAGACTCGGTCCAACCTCACTTCGTGCTCGCGCTGGAAGGCGATGCCGAGCACCTTCGCGCTCGGCTCGCCGCCCGCTACGGACCGACCACGGTTCCGGTGTCTCCAACGGCCCGGCACTTGGGCTATGCAAGCGTCCCTGGAACGGAAGGAAAGACCGCCAAGTTGTACCGGCGTAGCGAAGGCGCGGAGCGCGAGGCGGCAAACCAACTGATCGACCGCGGATTTCGCTTCAGCCCCAGCGCACAGGCGTTCGAGATCTCCGGCGATGCGGCCTTGACTTTCTGCTGCGGCGGACACCGGGAGCTGCCGGAGGAGTGGGAGAAGGCAGTCGCCCAGCTTCCGAAGGTGCGAATCCGCAAGCCGATCAAGCCGCGGATCCGGATCAGGGTGCCCGGCACGGATTGGTTTCAACTCGACGCGCAATTCGCGGTCGACGGGCAGTCGGTGGATCTGGGAGCGGTCCGGCTTTGGTTGGAGTCGGGACGCCGCTTCATCCCGCTCAAGGACGGAAGCTTCGCCGAAGCGGATCGCGCCGAGCTGGCGCAGGTGGCCCAGCTTTTGGAAGAAGCGGGCGCGATGCCTGGAACCTCGTCGAGCCAGCTTCCGCTCTACCAGGCGCCCGCGCTCGAAATGCTTGCCGAGCTGCGCGACTTTACCGAGGTCGAGGCGCCGGCGCGCAAGATGATGGCGGAGCTGCGGGATGGCTCGGGCATCACCCCGGCTTCCCCACCCAAGAGCGTCGTCGCGACGCTGCGGCACTACCAGGAGACCGGCCTCTCGTGGCTCTGGTTTCTGCACCGCCACCGTCTCTCGGGAATCCTCGCCGACGACATGGGACTGGGAAAGACGCTGCAAGCGCTCACGCTCTTGCAGAAGGCCAAGGATCTGGAGGGGCCCCGGCCTTCGCTGGTGGTCGCGCCAACCAGCGTGCTCGCCAACTGGGAGCGCGAAGTGGAGCGTTTCACGCCGCAACTGACCACCGCGCTATGGCATGGGCAGGAGCGAAAGGAACGGGCGGAATCTCTGCGCGATGTGGACCTGGTGCTCACTTCCTACGCGCTGGTGCGGCGGGACATCGAAGAACTGTCGAAAGTCCCCTGGCGCTACCTCGTTCTCGACGAGGCTCAGAACATCAAGAATGCCGATTCTGCCACCGCCCAAGCTTGCAAGTCCCTTCCCTCCGAGCAACGGCTCGCGCTCACCGGCACTCCCTTGGAGAATCGGCTCGCCGAGCTGTGGAGCATCTTTGACTTCTTGATGCCAGGCTTTTTGGGATCGGCCGAGGATTTCGCGGAGCGATACGTTCAGCCGATCGAGCTGCAGAACGATGCCGCGGTCCGCGACCGGCTTCGACGACGGATTCGCCCATTCCTGCTCCGACGTCTGAAGGATGAAGTGGCGCGCGATCTGCCGCCGAAAACCGAGAGCGTCGCGTACTGCGAAATGGATCCAGGCCAGGCGGCGCTCTACCGGGAAGTCTTGGACGAGAGCCGGCGAAAAATCTACGAATCCATTCGCAAGGTCGGATTCGGCCGCAGCCGGATTTCGATCCTTTCCGCGCTGACCCGACTTCGCCAGGTGTGCTGCGATCCGCGCCTGCTCCACCTGCCTCCAGGAACGCTCTTACCTCCCTCCGCCAAGCTGCAACGTTTTTGGGAGCTGGTGGAGGATTTGATTTCGGAGGGGCATCGCGCGCTCGTCTTCAGTCAGTTTACCCAGATGCTCGCGTTGCTCACCGACCAGGCCGACTCGAAAAAGATTCCCTATCTGTACCTGGACGGCAGGACTCGGGACCGGATGAGCCGGGTGGATGCGTTCAATCAACCCGATGGACCGCCGCTCTTTTTCATCAGCCTCAAGGCGGGAGGCACTGGCCTCAACCTCACCGCCGCCGATTACGTGCTTCATTTCGATCCCTGGTGGAACCCGGCGGTAGAGGAGCAAGCCACCGATCGCGCCCATCGGATTGGACAGACCAAGGCCGTCATCAGCTACAAGTTGATCGTCCGCGGCAGCGTCGAGGAAAAGATTCTCAACCTGCAAAGCCGAAAGAAAGAGCTCGCCGAGGGACTTCTGAGCCGCGATGGCGCACCGGGCAAGGTGCTGACAGAGGCGGACCTTGAGGACTTGCTGCGGGCTGAACCCTAGCGAAATCTTGGCGGCGTCGGCGACCGGTGATACTAAACGCTTGTTTAGGTCACGCCACGGGGAGCCGAAGCGATGCTGCTGGGCCTCAAAATCTCGAACATTGCGGTGATTGAGGAAGTGGAAGTCTCCTTCGCTCCAGGATTGACGGTCCTGACGGGAGAGACGGGGGCTGGTAAATCCATCCTGATCGATTCGCTCGGCCTTCTGCTGGGAGCTCGCGCCAGCGCCGACGTGGTTCGCGCTGGGTGCGACGAAGCGTCTGTCGAAGCGGTCTTCGCCAAAACCCCGGCGCTCGCGGCGCGCTTGGCTTCGATGGGGCTACCCGATTTGAGCGACGAAGTGAGCCTGCGCCGCGTGATCGGACGCACCGCGCGCGGAAGAGTTTACGTCAATGGCGCGCTGGTCACGGTCGGGGTGCTCGGTCGCGTCCTGCATGGACTGGTGGATATCAGCGGTCAGCATGAGTACGTGTCGGTCTTTGATCCGTCCGTCCACCGCGCGATTCTCGATCGCGCCGGGAGAGCGGAGCCGCTCCTCTACGCATACCATCGCGACTTTGCGGCGGTGCAGGAGATCGACCGGCGCCTTGCGGAGCTCGGAGAGGGCGATCCCAAGGCTGAGCAGAAGATGGAGTTTCTCCGCTTTCAACTCGATGAGCTCGAACGGCTCACGCTGAAGCCCGGAGAGGAAACGGATCTGGAGGCGGAACGGCGCCGTTTGAGTGGGGTCGAAAAGCTGCGCGCTTCGGCAACTCTCGCCGAGTCGCTGTTATCGGCGCAGGACGGCTCGTCTCTCGAGACGGTTGACCGGGCGGGCTCCGCGCTCACCGAGGCGGCATCTTTCGATCGCGGCCTGCAGGAGATCGCGAGGTCCTTGCAGACCGCGAGGCTGGAGCTCGAGGAGGCCGTCCGACGGCTTTCTCAATACCTGCGTCGCCTCGAATCGGAACCAGATCGGCTCGCAGAAGTCGAAGAGCGGCTGGACAGCCTGCGGCGCTTGGGTCGAAAGCACGGCTGCAACGTCGAGGCCCTGGCGGTACGAAAGGCGGAGATCGAGGCAGAGCTGGGGAATTGGGAGAATCGCCGAGGCCTGCTGGAGCAACTGCGTCCCGCACGCGAGCGCGCCGAGGCCGCCGCGCGCGCAAGCGCCAATGCCCTGTCCTCGGCGCGAACGCAGGCGGCCGGGCCCTTGAGTCAAAAAGTCCGCGAGGCCTTATCTCAGCTGGCGATGAATAAAGCCCTCTTCGAAATCAGGATCACCCAGGCGATCGAGTTGGGGCCAGACGGGCTGGACCAAGTGGAGTTTCTCTTCAGCGCCAACCCTGGCGAGCCACCGCGGCCCGTGTCCCGAGTCGCCTCCGGAGGCGAGAGCTCTCGACTGCTGCTTGCGCTCAAGCAAGCTCTCTGCGGCGCGGATGAATGTTGTTGCTACGTCCTCGATGAGGCGGATGCGGGAGTGGGAGGAGCCGTGGCCGAAGTGGTCGCGCGGATGCTGAAAGAGATCAGCTCACACCGGCAGGTGCTGTTCATCACTCATCTGCCGCAAGTCGCGGCGTATGCCGACCACCACCTGACGATCGAAAAGCGCGAGCACGACGGACGCAGCGTCTCGAAGGTGGTGCGACTTCAGACTCCCGCCGCTCGGACCGAAGAATTGGCCCGAATGCTGTCGGGCCTCAAAGTGACATCGGAGGCGCGGGGCGCCGCGGAAGCGCTGGTCCGTTCCGCTCGACGGTCGGTCCGTGGTGTCAACGCTCGCGCGAACGGCGCGCAGTAAGCCTTGCCCCGGGCGAGGGCCTCACATAGCATTTCAATTGTTCTGAACCTAAGGCACAAGGCGCCAAGGATGAAGGTCGTCTCGGCCGGTCTTACCGACATTGGTCGCAAGCGAAACCACAACGAGGACAGCTTCCTCATCGATGACGAGGTTCAACTCTACGTCGTCGCCGATGGAATGGGCGGCCACGCGGGAGGGGGCACCGCCTCCAAGATGGCGGTCGAGACGATCGACCGGGAGTTGCGAAGCTGCCGGTTGAGCAAAGACAGTCCGTTTCTCAAGTCGGCGATCCTGCAGGACTCCACGCTGCCGGAAATTATTCGGACCGCAGTGGAACGAGCTTGCCTGTCCATTTTCAATGCCGCGCAAGACGATCCGCGGCTGGCCGGGATGGGGACCACGGTGATCGCGATGATCGTCCACGACAACCAGGCGTTCTTCGCCCACGTGGGCGATAGCCGCGCCTACCTGATCCGCGGCAATTCAATCCAGCAGATCAGCGAGGACCATTCTCTCGTCAACGAGCAGATCAAGGCCGGGATGATCACCCCGGAAGAGGCAAAGCACTCGCGATACAAAAACATCATCACCCGGTCGGTCGGCTTCGAAGAGGAAGTGCAGGTGGATGTGATGGGGTTGATCGCCGAGCCCGACGACGTGTTCGTCCTCTGTTCCGATGGGCTCGCCAACATGATCGAAGACGACGAGATCCGCGATGTGGTGGTGAACACACCCTTCGAAAAAGCCCCTCAAAAGCTGATCGACCTGGCCAATGAGCGGGGTGGGGATGACAACATTACGGTCGTCCTGGTGGGCGCTCGTTCGTCTGCCTGACTTGTGGCAGGGTTTGCCTTGACCCTCCCCCGAGCGCGGTGCTAGCTGCCGGCCCACCGGTGACTGCGTCTGCCCGGCGTAGAGTATGCAAGAATACGGGCGTAGGGCCTGCAAAAGGGTGACTACCTTTGTGGCCCGGCAGTTGGTTCGGATTAAGCATTCGGGGTGAATTGGTGGCGAAGAAGGCCTTCACACTCATCGTGGTGCCGGACGATAAGTCGCCGGTCAAACGCTATCGCGTCACCCAAACGTTCGTGATGCGCTCCCTAGTCGGTCTTGGGGTGCTCGCTCTCCTCACGACCGGCGCTTCCGTCCACTATTTCCAGGTGGCGGGCGACGCTGCGGAAAACCGTATCATGCGAGAGGAAAATCTGAGCCTCCGAGGGCAACTGAAGTCCATCCGCGAGCGAATCGACCATATCGGCTCGACCTTGGATCGGGTCGAGCGCTTCGATCAAAAGCTACGTGCGCTGACGCTGCTTTCGGATCCGCAGCGAAATCTGGCCATGGGTCCAACCGCAGAACCGGGTCAACTGGGACCTGGTCATCCGGTGAAACCGGGTTTATTGACCGCGTCCGAAAACCCAAAGGCGCTCCACAGTCGGCTCGACAGGCTGACCGCCGAGGCAACCCGGCAGGAACAGAGCCTTCAGGAACTCACCGCTTACTTCCAAGACCAGAAGTCCTTGCTGGCCTCGGTTCCCGCCACCTGGCCGGCTCGGGGATGGGTCACGTCCGACTTCGGACAACGACTTGACCCGTATACAGCTGAGCGCATGATGCACACAGGCCTCGACATCGCCGCTGAGCATGGAAAGCCGGTCTACTCTCCCTCGGATGGCACGGTCGTCTTCGCCGGTCCGGAAGGCACCTACGGCAACGTCCTGGTGATTGATCACGGGTACGGCATCAAGTCGCGGTATGGCCACCTCGCGAAGATGCTGGTGAAACCGGGAGACCGGGTGAAGAGAGGGCAAGAGATCGCATCGATCGGCAATACCGGCCGGTCGACCGGCCCCCACCTCCACTACGAAGTGCGAGTGAACGGTCTGCCGCAGAATCCTCGCAAGTTCATCCTCGAAGACTGAGCCATCCCGCAGCGGTTGCCGCGCGGTGAGGTTATCTAATATCTCTCGATAAGTACTGGGTTTCGCCGCCGCACAGGCGCAAACTACCGGGAGAACGAAAGACCTTCATGATTCAGTGGACCCTCAAGAAGCTGATCGGCACGAAGAACGAGCGCGAGCTCAAGAAGGCGTGGCCGAAGGTAGCGCGCATCAACGAGCTGGAGCCGAAGATGCGCGCGCTCAAGGACGAAGAGTTCCCCGCCCATACCAAGCGCTTGAGGCAAGAGGCCCAGAACGGCAAACCCCTGGACGAGCTGCTTTTCGAGGCCTTTGCCCTCGTTCGGGAGGCGGCGCGTCGCACGATTGGGCAGCGGCACTTCGACGTCCAGCTGATCGGCGGGATGTTTCTTCACCAGGGGTGCATCGCGGAAATGCGCACCGGCGAAGGCAAGACGCTGACCGCTACCCTGCCCTCCTATCTCAACTCGCTCGCCGGGCGCGGCGTGCACATCGTCACCGTGAACGACTACCTGGCCCGGCGCGACGCCGAATGGATGGGCCGGATCCATCACTTTCTGGGCGCCACGGTGGGCTGCATCGTCCACGACTTGAGCGACCAGGAGCGCCAAGAGGCCTACGGAGCCGACATCACCTACGGCCAGAACAATGAGTTCGGCTTCGACTATCTGCGCGACAACATGAAGTTTCGACTCCAGGACTACGTCCAGCGGGAGCTCAACTTCGCGATCGTCGACGAGGTGGACTCGATCTTGATCGACGAAGCCCGGACGCCGCTCATCATCTCCGGGCCAACCGAGGACACCACCGACAAGTATTACCGGGTCGACCAGGTGATTCCGGGTCTGATGCCGGATCAGGACTACACGCTCGACGAGAAGACCCGGTCGGTGAGCCTCACCGATGAGGGCGTGGAGCGGATTCAAAAGCGGCTTTCGATCTCCAACCTGTACGATCCGGCGGAGATCGAGACCCTGCATCACGTCGAGCAGGGTCTGCGCGCCCATACGCTGTACAAGCGCGATCGGGACTACGTGGTGAAAGACGGTGAAGTGCTCATTGTCGACGAGTTCACCGGCCGATTGATGCCGGGTCGGCGATGGTCCGACGGCCTGCACCAGGCAATCGAGGCGAAGGAAGGGGTGCAGATCGAAAACGAGAACCAGACCCTCGCGACCATCTCCTTCCAGAACTACTTCCGGATGTACAGCAAGCTCTCCGGCATGACCGGAACGGCGGATACCGAGGCGGAAGAGTTCGCGAAAATCTACAACCTCGACGTTCGCGTGGTCCCCACCAACCGGCCGATGGTCCGAAACGATCTGGAGGACGTGGTCTATCGGACCGAGCGCGAGAAGTTCGAGGCCGCCGCCAAGGAGCTGGAAGAGCTGCATCGCAAAGGTCAGCCGGTGCTGGTCGGCACTGTGTCGATTGCGAAGAGCGAAGTGCTCTCCAACTTCTTGAAAAAGCGCGGGGTGCCCCACAACGTACTGAACGCGAAGCACCACCAGCGCGAGGCGGACATCATCGCGCAAGCCGGCCGCAAGGGAGCGGTCACCATCTCGACCAACATGGCCGGCCGCGGAACCGACATTCTGCTCGGCGGCAATCCCGAGGTGCTGGCGAAGAATGCGGTCGGCGCGGAGCCGAAGCCTCCGGAGCCGGTCGATGGACAGGCGGTGGACCTCACCGCCTATCAACAAACCCTCGCGGAGTTCCATCGCAATTACCTGCAGGCGCTCGAGAAGTTTCGAGAACAGACAAATGCCGAGCGCGCCGAAGTGGTGGGGCTGGGAGGACTGTTCATCCTCGGCACCGAACGCCACGAATCGCGCCGGATCGACAATCAGTTAAGAGGGCGCGCCGGTCGTCAGGGCGATCCCGGCGTTTCCAAGTTCTACCTTTCCCTCGAAGACGATCTGATGCGGATCTTCGGTTCCGAGCGGATCTCCGGCTTAATGGAGCGCTTCGGGATGGAAGAGGGAGAGGTGATCGAGCACAAGTGGCTCTCCAAGGCGATCGAGAGCGCGCAGAAGCGGGTCGAGGGTCACAACTTCGACATCCGCAAGAATCTGCTCGAGTACGACGACGTGATGAACCAGCAGCGGCGCACCATCTACAAGCTGCGCCGGCAAGTCCTCGCCGCGGGCGCTGGCCTGGCGCTGGTGGAGTACGAAGAGGACAAGAAGACCAAGGCCAAAATTCGCAGCGAGCGGGTCATCTCCTGGGCCGACTTTCGAGAAATGGTGCTGGACGCGGTCGAAGACGTGATCATCTCGATGACCGACGTCTATTGTCCCACCCGAAAGCCGAGCAGCTGGGATCTGGAAGGGCTGCCGCGCGCGGTGAAGGACACGCTCAACGTGGAGATGGGGTTCAACGCGTCCACCAATGTGCCGACGATCCAGGAGCAGATGTACCAAGTGGTGGAGAAGATCTACGTCGCTCGGGAGCAGGACTTCGGCGACGACTTCCACCGCTATTGCCAGATGCGCTACCTCTCCACCATTGACCAGCTCTGGAAGGATCACCTGTTGGCGATGGACCACCTGCGCCAGGGAATTGGCCTTCGCGGCTACGGCCAGAAGGATCCGAAGCAGGAATACAAGAAGGAAGGTTACGAGGGCTTCATCCAGATGCTCTCCAACATCAAGCTCAACTTCGTCAGGCAGGTGATGCTGGTGGCGCCTCGTCAGACCGCGGAAGAGACCGCTCGGTTGCAGCGCCAGATGAGGCAGCGCCAGCAACAGATGACCGAAAGCCGAGGCGACGTGGACGGCAAACCCGAGAAGGCGGCAGCTCGCCAGGCGGTTCGCCAAGGACCCCGGGTGGGCCGCAATGATCCATGCCCCTGCGGTAGCGGCAAAAAGTACAAAAAGTGTCATGGCTCGGCAGAGCAGTCGAGCCGAGGTTAAATAGAGACACTTGCGTTTATTCTGAAAATTCTGGTACTTAGCGAGCGTCGTTTTGGCGTAAGCCGAGGCGACGGGAGTCCAATACACACACGTCTGTGCCAGGACCAGGTGCCCGGAAGAGTCACCTCAGCTTGAGGTCTTTTTCGGGAAGGACTTTGGCGTTACAGCAGACGTGGCGGAGAAAACCGAACGATGGAACAGCAAGAAGCAGTCAGTACACCGGAAGCGCCTGCGATCCAGCAGGCGATGGGCGCTCCGGGCGGCATCACGATGAAGCAGCTCTTGGAAGCGGGCGTCCACTTTGGTCACCAGACCAAGCGATGGAATCCGAAGATGAAGCCGTACATCTTCGGTGCCCGAAATGGCATCTACATCATCGATCTTCAGAAGACGGCGGTGATGGCGAGAGCGGCGTTTCGCTTTGTCAGTGACGTCACCGCTCGAGGTGGATCAGTCCTCCTCGTCGGAACCAAAAAGCAGGCCCAAGACACGATCCAGGAGGAAGCTCGCCGCGCTCAGCAATTCTTCGTCACCAGCCGGTGGTTGGGCGGGACGCTGACCAACTACAAGACGATCAAGCAAGGAATTGATCGGCTGAAGACGCTGGAGAAGATGGCGGAGGACGGCACCTTCGAGAGGTTGCCGAAGAAAGAGGTGGCATCACTCGAGCGCGAGCGTCACAAGCTCGAGCGAAACCTTGGCGGCGTGAAGGACATGAGTCGGCTGCCCGGATGCATCTTCGTGATCGATCCGAAGAAGGAGTACATCGCGGTACACGAAGCCAATCGGCTGGGCATTCCTGTGATTGCCCTGGTGGACACCAACTGCGATCCGGAGGGCATTGATTTCGTCATTCCTGGCAATGACGACGCGATCCGTTCGATCAAGCTGTTTACCTCCAAGATTGCGGAAGCGGCGTTGGAAGGTCTGGCCCGCTACCGCGCGTCAGGAGCGGCGGAACGCGACGAGGGCGAGGAGCAGGAGCGCCCGTCCAAGGAGCGTGAGGAGAGGCGTCCTCGGCGCGGAGATCGCGACCGCGGCCCTCGCGACCGAGGTCGCGAGGAGCGCAGAGGCCCATTGGTCGAAATCAAGGGCAGTCCCGTGCACGCTGAACCGCCGGCCACCACGGAGGAAGAGCAGCCTGCTGCCGAAGACGAGCCGTTCGTTCCGCCCGAGGGTGAAGACAACCCTACCGAGGCGGCGAAAACCGAGTGACGCGACCCCGCTCGATTGAGGCTAGCGGCCGAAGCGCCGCGCCTTCGCTTGACGACTGGAGATTGAGATGAGCGAAATCACCGCGCAAATGGTGAAAGAGCTCCGCGAGAAGAGCGGAGCGCCGATGATGGACTGCAAGAAGGCGTTGGCCGAGTGCAGTGGAGACGTGACCAAGGCCGAGGAGTACCTTCGCAAGAAGGGAATCACCGGCGCCGCCAAGAAACAGGGCCGAATCGCGGCCGAGGGGCTGGTAGGGACCTACGTCCACAACGGCAAGATCGGCGTGATCGTCGAAGTGAACTGCGAGACGGACTTCGTCGCGCGCAACGAGGATTTTCAGCAGCTGGTCAAGGACATCGCGATGCAGATCGCCGCCGCAAAACCTCAGTACGTTCGCCGCGAGGAGGTTCCGCCGGACGTGCTGGAAAAAGAAAAGGAAATTCAGCGGCATCAACTGAGGGAGCAGAAGAAGCCGGAGGCAATCTGGGAGAAAATCGTCGCCGGCAAGCTGGAGAAGTTCTACGACACCTACTGCCTGCTCGATCAGCCCTGGATCAAGGACGACAAGAAGAAAATTCATGAGCTGATCACCGAGAAAATCGCGAAGATCGGTGAAAACATCGCGGTTCGTCGCTTCGCTCGCTTCGAAGTGGGCGAGGGTATCGAGAAGCGAAAGGACGACCTCGCCGCGGAAGTCGCCAAAACGCTGGGTTCTGACCGCGGCCGTTGATCCCTTTCTAGCCGGAGGGTAGAAGCGCAGGGCCCATGTCGGACCTGTCGCGGCCTCGATACAAGCGCATCCTGCTCAAGCTTTCGGGCGAAGCCCTGATGGGCGAGGGAAAGTACGGTATTCATCCACCGACCCTGGTTCGAATCGCATCCGAGGTGAAGGAAGTGGTGGATGCCGGCGTGCAGATGGCGATGGTGATCGGCGGAGGCAACATCTTCCGCGGCGTCGCCGGTTCGGTTGAGGGGATGGATCGGGCAAGCGCCGACTACATGGGGATGCTCGCCACCGCGATCAACGCATTGGCTTTGCAGGACGCGTTGGAGAAGCAGGGGGTTTTCACGAGGGTGCAGTCGGCGATCAAGATGGAGCAGATTGCCGAGCCCTACATTCGCCGTCGCGCCGTGCGCCACCTGGAGAAAGGCCGGGTGGTGATTTTCGCCGGGGGCACGGGGAATCCTTACTTCACCACCGATACCGCCGCGTCTTTGCGAGCGATGGAGATCCAGGCGGAGGTCATTCTCAAGGCGACGAAAGTGGACGGTGTGTACAACTCGGATCCCAAAAAGCAGGCCAACGCGCGCCGCTACAAGACGCTCACCTACATGGACGTGCTCCGCGAGAACTTGAACGTGATGGATTCCACCGCGATCTCCCTGTGCATGGACAACAAGCTTCCGATCGTGGTGTTCGATCTCACCAGCCGGGGCAACATCCGGCGCGCGATATTTGGAAGCGAGGAGATTGGAACCCTGGTCGGTGCTTCGGAAACTACCTGGGCCTGAGAAAGGAGCTGCCGATGGGCCAGATGGATCAGAACGTGTCGAACGAGCTGAAGACCCGAATCGAAAAAACGCTGGAGGATCTGCGCAGAGAGCTCGGCAAGATTCGCACCGGGCGCGCCAACTTGGCCATCCTCGATTCGGTGAAGGTGGCCTATTACGGAACCCCTACCCCGCTGGCCGGCGTCGCCTCTCTGACGGTACCCGAGCCTCGACTGATTTCGATCAAGCCGTGGGAGAAGGCGATGATCAAAGAGATCGAGCGCGCGATCAAAGAGGCCAATCTGGGGATCAACCCGATGAATGACGGCGAGGTGATCCGCCTCCCGATCCCGCCGCTCACCGAGGAGCGCCGCAAGGAGATCGCCAAACAGGTGCGCACCAAAGGGGAAGATCACAAAGTCGCGATTCGCAACGAGCGCCGCGACGCCAACGAGAAGTTGAAAGAGCTACTCAAGAAAAAGTCGATCAGCGAAGACGACCTCAAGCGCGCGACCGAAAGGGTGCAAAAAGAAACCGATCAGGGCATCGCGAAGGTCGACGAGATCCTTCAGAAGAAGGAAAAGGAAGTGATGGAGGTTTAGAGCTCCTCGAGCACCGGCTGGCCGGGAGCGGCGTAGAAGAGCAGCTTGATCGGACTGCTTTCCTCCTCAACATTTCGTTCGAGCCCAATCACCGTCCCGGGATTGAACTGCCTGGGAAAGGACGCCAGAGCCAGCAGATGCGCTGCCAACGCGCCCATCGACGGCTGGTGGCCCACCAAAACCAGATCCTTGCCGGCATTCTCTTTGATCACTGTATCCAAAGCTCCCACCGGCATGTCCGGTAAGAGGCCGCGATGAGCATGCAGCAAGCCCTCGTGATCGTTGACGAGCGACAAGATCTGGGCCGTCTGCACGGCCCGCACGAGGGGGCTGGTGAGAATCAGCTCCACGCCGCGCATCCGGTCCGAGATCGAGCCGAAATGCGCGATCAATCCTCGGCGGGCTTTGGGGGTAAGGGCTCTGGCTTCGTCAGTCAGTGCCTCTGGGATTTCCGCGTCCGCGTCCCCATGGCGCACCAAAAAAATCCTCAAGCACTTCCCCCAGAAAGAAAAACCGCTGCCCGGAACAACTCGTACACGAGGCGAGTGTGCGCGGTCAAAGCAAATTGGGATGAGGATCGAGGGCGGCTATAGTGTGGACGTCCTGGACCCCTGGGGGAGGCGTGCGACACCCGATCATCGGTTGCTGCTTGAGCCTGGCGCTGCTCACCGCCTGCCATGGTCCCAAGGAGGCGTCGGCTGAGACATCGGAGAGCATCCGCGCGGAGAGGCCGGGCGATCAGCAGGGATATCTGCTCACGCGCGAGAAGCTGGCGGCTTTCCTTCGGTATCAGTCACTCAAGACGCGCGAAGCGGCCGACGCGGGTTCGCCGCAGCAGCAGGCGTTGATCCTGGAACATGCGCGCACCGATGCAGGTCTGTCCGTGCGGGACTTGGAAGAGATGGAGGCGATGATTCCCAGGGTGATTGGGAAACGAGCCTTTGCCCGTCAGTTGGCCGACGAGAAATCGCTCGAAACCTTGGAAAGCGTGAAGGCCAAGGTGCCGCTCCATCATCAGAAGCAGCTGGAACATTTGGTCGGATGGAACAAAGCCCAGCGCGCGGAGGCGTTGGGCCTGGCGGAAGAGCGCAAAAGATACGGGAACGCGAACGTGGATTTGATCCTGAGTCAGGAAGCCGAGCTGTTACGCCTTTGGGACTCAGAAATCGCGCAGCTCACTCCGGGAGGGGGATTTCGATGAAGCAAGTCTTTCGTGCAGTGTTGGCATTGGCAGCCTTCCTGGTCCTTGGGTCCTCGCTTTCGGCGAACGCGGAAGAACTACTTGTCACGAGCCACGGTAATAACCGCGTGCTGCGGTTCGAGTGGCCGAGCGGGCGATTCATTGACGTCTTCGCGTCCGGTGGCGGCGATATTGGATCCCAAGGGATTGCTTTCGGACCGGATGGCAACCTCTACGTGGGCGGTGAGTATTCTCACAACGTCGTGCGCTACGACGGACAGACGGGAGAGTTCATCGATGTCTTCGTGCGCCCACGCAGCGGCGGACTGGATACTCCGGGTGGGGTGACTTTCGGTCCAGACGGCAACCTCTACGTCAGCAGCCATTACACTGCTGCGGTGCTTCGCTACGACGGGAACAGTGGGGCATTTATTGATGCCTTCGCCACCACGCACCTCAGCGGGCCGACCGGCCTGATCTTCGGGCCGGATGGTAATCTCTACGTCAGTTGCTGGAACTGCCAAACGGTCGTGCGATTCAACGGGGACACGGGGGAGTGGATCAACGATTTCGCCTTGCTCGAAAAATACAGCTATCCGCACGCTTTGGCGTTCGGGCCGGACGGCAATCTCTATGTGAATAGCTACGCCCACAATCAGGTCTTGAGGTACCACGGCTGCTCGGGGGAGCCGATGGGGGTGTTTGCGTCACACCCCGCTCTAAATGGAGCGACCGGATTGGCATTTGCACCGGATGGCAACCTTTACGTTGCGAGTCGTTACCTCAATCTCATCTTGCAATTCGACGGGCAAACTGGAGAGTTCATCGATGCTACGGGCGGTGGCGGACTGAACGATCCGCACTATTTGACGTTTACGCGATAGACGTCGCTCAAGGAATCCGATACACGTTTGTACTTCCGAAGCGGTGGTGGGCCACCAACTGAGCGCCCAGCACTTGCTGGAGCGCAAACTCTGCAGGGGACCACGGTTTCACTGAAATCCACTTCGCCTTGCTGGCCCGGATCGCTGCCAGATAGTTCTCCGGGGGTACATCGCTCGAGACAAAAACGGCGCGGCTCGTGACGTTCCGGTTCCAGTGCTCTCCCAAAAACTGCACTCCCTCATCATAGGCCCAAACATCGCCCGCCCGTAGCTCCGCGTCTCGCAGCTGGATCTCGGGCCAAAGAAACATCCAACTCATTTCCGAGCGAAGTCGCTCCTCGTTAATGGCGCGATCGGCGATGAAGGCGAGAGAGGGTGTTTGCCGATAGCCCTCGATGTGAAGAACCAGATCCCACACCGCCACTGTGCCCAGAGCTGCAAGTGCAATGAGCTGAGCCGGACGGAAGCGTCGTCCGAGAAACTCGAGAAAGACTCCGGTTGCAATCAAGGCGGCGGCGGGAACGCCGAGGGCAAAGCGGCCCCACCAAGCCGCGGGCACCGTTACCGCCACTAATCCAGCGTAGAGCAACGCCCAGATCTGGGGCTGCCCGATAAAGGGGCTAACCAGCAGTGCCAGCACAAAGAGCGGCAGCGTCAGATAGATGAAGGTCAAACCAAACGGCCTTTCCCGGATGTCCGGGTAAGGAACACCGGGTTTTGCGGTCCAAGCGACGACCAAGCGCTTGAAGCTTCCAGGATCGGCAAAGAAGGCTCGGCCCTGGGCGACCTGACCCTCATCGATTGTTCCAGGAAGCGTGCGCCCGGTGAAAGGAAGCGTGACACGCGCCGGAAAAAAGGGATTTCCCTCGCGAAGCGTGTTGTGAACAGGCTGAGTGAGCCCGATGATTAGCGACGCAGCAATTAAAGCAAGCTGCGCACCGCCAATTCGAAGCCTGCCCTGACGAGCAATGTGACGAATGACTCGTATCAACACCACGGGCGCCATCAACGTTACCAACAGCAGACCAGAAATCTTGGTAGCGAGGAGCAGCGCTGCGCAGATGCAAGTCATCACCAGGGCACGGGCATGGAAACGAGGCGCAAACACAAAGTATGAAAGGGAAATGAATTGCGCTCCGGCGGCGATGTCCGCGTGCGTCGTGTGCACTTGCAGAAACACCGCGGGGCACAGAATCCACGCCAGGCCCAGAGCGAGCGCGAGAGGACGCGACACGGAAAGTCTTCGACACCAGGCGGTGATGGCCAAAGCCCCAATCAGTGCCCAACCGAACTGCGATGCATCGTCGAGCAATTCGGAACCCAGCACGAGGGTGGCGAAAGCAGACGTGGCTTCGACCAGCCGCGGGTACCCATTGACATATCCGATGTGAGTGGGCACCCAATACAAAAGGCTTTGCTCCTGAATGATGTATCGCGCTTGCGCCAGGTGATACCAGACGCAATCCCAGGACCAGGTTGGATAGGCAAGGATCTGACAAGCCGAGACAAACAAAGCGAAGCTCACCGCGACCACAACGGGATACAGATAGAGCAGCGATTCGGGTCTGGGCTTGAGCGAGTCTGCCAGTCTTCGAAGGCTGCAGCGAAGATCGCAGGAGAAGCGACTGGGGTACCAGCGGGTGAGAATCAATCCGCTTAGCACCAAGGTGACGATCGGAGCCCAAACGGCGTTGAATCGGTGAAAGATGCTGACCGCATACCAGGCGAGGTACGAGAAGAAGAAAGCGAGCAACCCAGTAGCGAGCCATCGCTCGGCATCGGAGCGGGAAAGGCGAAGCGTGCGGCTGAAGCCGTAGGCGGCCCAGACAGGCAGCGTGACACAGGCCGCAGCGATCAGCCATCGTAGAATCAGCTCGCTACCTCCCGTGATCGACAGATTACTGCAGCTTTCCCTCCCTTCCGCCAATTCGGTAACCTATCCTGACAATTGCTTCAACGCGCTGAGCGAAGCAGATAAGCTGCACGCGTCGAATGGCTGAGAGCAGCTCAAACGCTCCGGAGCTAGCTTCTGAGCAACCACACGCGTCATCGCGCGCAATTACCTCCGGGCTGTTGTTGAGCGTGGCCGCCTTGGCGCTCGGCTATGCCGTTCAAATCAGCAATGGAAACTTGCACCCTCAGTCCATACTTCTGCTGACGGTGGCTCTGGTAAGCACGTTCGGAGCGCTGCTGGTTCCCGGCATTGCACCGATCGAGCGCCTCGGCGAGCGGGCGATTCTTGTGGTGCTCGGCGTCGGATTTGCCTTCCAGCTTGCGCAGCTCCTGACGACGGTGCCCGCGATGTACATCCAGCGCGGCACACGAGAGCGCGACGCGCTGTTCTTTGCGGGATTGGCGGCGGCAGGAGTTGTCGCCGGAGGCATTTTTTCAAAATCGCCAGTCCTGGGCAGGCTTCAAGTGCCCATCCTTTTGGCGCTCCACTTTCTTCTCGGTATTTGGCTGATTAAGGCATCGCCGCGGCCGCAGATCGATGTGCTCGTGTTTCAACGAGACAGTATTGATGCGTTATTGCATGGCAATAATCCGTATGCGATTACGTTTCCTGATATTTATGGATCATCGCCTTTCTACGGAACCGGTTTGTCAACGGGCGGCAGGCTTCAGTTTGGATTTCCGTATCCGCCGCTGAGTCTTTTCCTGGCAATGCCGGGACAATTACTCGCAGGCGATTTTCGATACTCGCAACTCGCGGCGATGACCCTGTCCGGCGGATTGATGGCGTACTCCCGGCCCGGAGCGGTGAGCTCGGCCGCGGCTGCCGTTTTTCTGTTTACACCGCGGGTGTTCTTTGTCTTGGAGGAGGCCTGGACCGAGCCATTCGTGGTCCTGCTGTTGGCGCTGATCGTTTTTCTGGCCTGCCGCGCACCGAAATTTGTTCCGTATGCACTGGGGCTTTTCTTTGCGGTAAAGCAGTATTTGGTAATCGTCGCTCCGCTCGTTGTTCTTCTCATGCCTTGGAATGCACAACGACGCGAGCGCCTTCGATGGTTGGTCAAAGCGGTTGTCGCGGCGGCGGTCGTAACCCTCCCGCTGATGCTGGTGAACGTCCCGAAGTTCATCTGGAACGTCGTGACGCTTCAGCTTTACCAGCCGTTTCGGGCCGACGCGCTGAGCTATCCGTCCTGGTGGGTGGCCCATGGAGGTCAGCCAATCACCTGGATTGCCTTCGTGGTCATCATCCCCGCTCTGGTCTTGGTGCTTTGGCGAGCCGAACGTCGACCGGCTGGCTTTGCGCTCGGCGTCGGTCTGGTCTGCCTCGTCTTCTTCGCTTTCAACAAGCAGGCATTTTGTAACTACTACTACTTCGTGATCGCCGCGCTCTGCTGCGCACTGGCCGCGTCAAAGCCACTGAAGCCCCAAAGCTTCCCGGCGGAAGCAATGTAGCCAAGTTGGTGAGCGGTGTGCGTCGCGAGGTAGATGTGCGCGCAGACCACCGAACGTCCATTGTTTTTTTTACGACATGCTGTTCTGCTCTGTGGGTTACCGATGCGCAGTGATTAGATTCGGCATGGCTCTCAGGAGGTTGGCGATGAGTAAAACCTTTCGGCACACCATTTGGGTTTCGGTGTTGCTCGCTTCCGGGGCGCTGGTGACCGCCTGTCAGTCGGAGAAGGATCGGTCGGAGAAAAAGACCTCGAGCGCAAGAGGCGCGGAGGAAGCAGCGCCGTCGAAGGTTGAGCGCACGCCCGCGCCGACCGAGTCTCCGTCTGTCATCGAGAGGATCTTTTCACCCAGCAAGCCCGCGACGCCGCAACGTTCGGTCGCCTCGACCAAATCGAAGCATGCGAAGCCAACGGGTCATGCGAAGCCAACGAGTCATGCGAAGGCCAAGGCTCATGCCGTTGCGAAGACGGCCACCAAGAGCTCTGGAAAGCCGAGTGACACCAAGAAGCAGGGCTTCACGAGCTATGGCGAGGGCGCCGAGGGCGCCGGTATTACCGATCCATCGGACACGGCACAAAACGCGAAGGGCACTACCGGTTCAGTTCGAAAGTAAGTGCGCTTGAGCAAAAACTAGGCAAATTGCCTTTTTCTTGCTCAACGGAAATTGCGCTGGGCTAGGCCTGCCTCATCCAGAGGACCTGGGTTTGTTGAAGAAAGTGAGCAGGTCACTCAGGCTGGCATTCCCAACCTTGTTTGCGCTTCCCGCGGGTCCAACCGCCTTGGCGATCTCGGAGAAAATGTCTTTGAGCGGTTGGGCTGCCGCCTTGACCTCCGCAGCTTGCTTCATCAGATCGGCAGCGACTTCAGGCGTTGGCATCTCGTGTGGTGGCGCAACATCCGCGGATTGATGAGTCGTATCTGCCGCAGGCTGCTCAGCCGATCCCGCATCGATATCCCGGAGAAAGCACTCGAGCGCCGACTGGTACTCCGCAACAAACTGGCGGACCAGGTCCCTGGTTCTCTTGAAGTTCCTGCCATTGATGACAACCTCGTCCCCGAGGAGTGCGCAGCGAAAGCCGTTGTACTCGTACTGTTGCGACGGAGAGGCTTTCGCAGGCAACTTGTGCCGACCCTTGCCTGCCTTGGCCAGCACCTTCGCAACCCGCTCTTCTGTCGCCTTGACCGTCCAGCCCTCCTCGGCGGCCCGTTTCGCCATTTTCGACCTGGCGTTCAAGTCTTTGATCCGACTCAGGTATCGGACGTGTCCCTCCCCGATTTTGTCATGTGACAAAAAATCTTGGATAGCCTTGGGCTGGTCGAGAAGATCGATGAGCCGCTTAACCGATGAAGCGGCGCTCCACCCATACCGCCTAGCAATCTCCTCGAGGGTCAAATTGCATGGCGGTTGCGTGAGCCGTTTGTACCCAGCAGCCTTTTCCATGATGTTGGTGTCGGCTCGCACTTCATTTTCGGTGACGACTCGAGCTGCCGCCTCAGCATCAGTCATGTCCTCACAAATCGCTCGGATACTTTCCCAACCCAGCTCTTTGGCGGCTCGCCAACGCCGCTCACCTGAAACGAGCTCGTAACCGTTCTCAGCCCCGTTTTGGCCGGATTGGGCTTGGGGCGTGGAAAGGGGCCGAACCAAAACGGGCGTGCTCAAGCCGGTCGCCCGCAGCGATTCGATCAGCTGCTGTTGCTTCGCGTCATCGAACTGAGTTCGGTACTGGTACGGCGATGGATGGATAGAGGCGAGCGGGATCAGTTGCAGGGCGGGCGGATGATTCATGCGTCCCCTCCTCGGACAACCGTTTTTCGCTAGCAAGCCACTTGCCAACGGAAGGAGCTTCTGCTGCTATGAGCCGCACCCATGGAAGGGCGGGTCCTCTCTCGTCTGGGCTTGGGCCTCGTCACGATCGGCTGGGTGTTCCTCCTTTGGCGGGCAACCGATGTCTTTCGACCCGACTCAGGCCTTCTGCCGAGATACGACTCGGACCATGCAATCCCTCTGCTCATGGCCGACGAGCCGCGTGTGACTCCGTTCTCTCTGTACTACTACGGGCAAGACCGATACGGAGCCTGGCCTTTTCTCTTGGCGCACCTGCTGGGACGGGTGGCGCACTTCAGCTGGTCCCCGGAGCGCCTGTCGGTGTGGCTCATGTTGTTCATGTTTGGCGCAGCATGGCCGTTGTGGCGGCTAGCTGGAAAAACGGATTTCATCGTCCCCAGCTATCTGGGAGTCGTTGTCCTGAACCACCCATTGTTGCGAATCAACCGCGATCCTTATGGATGGCAGGCGTCAACTCTGATCTGGACGTGGTGGTCGCTGCGGCAATT
>DAIQBK010000031.1:0-34817 GCA_036781205.1 Myxococcaceae bacterium | reverse complement strand
GGGGGCTGTCACCGCAGGACGTGAGCAATGCGATCCTGACCCAGAACGTCATCCTCCCAGCCGGGACGGCGAAGATCGGGACCATCGAGTACGACATCGCGACCAACAGCAGCCCGGAGATCCTGAATGACTTGAACAAGATCCCTATCCGCTACGTGAACGGCGCCCTGTTGTACATCGGGGATATTGGGTTCGTCCACGACGGGTTCAACCCCCAGACGAACCTGGTCCGGCGCGACGGGCGGCACTCCGCCCTGCTACCGATCCTGAGCAACGGGGCCGCCTCGACCCTGACGGTCGTGGCGCAGGCGCGCCAGTTGATGCCGAAGATTCTAGCGGGCCTGCCGTCGAGCCTCAAGGTCGACTTCTTGTTCGACCAGAGCATTTTCGTGCAGGCGGCAATCACCGGGGTCCTTCACGAAGGGACGATCGCTGGCTGCCTCACGGCGCTCATGATCCTGCTGTTCTTGCGGTCCTGGCGGAGCACTCTGATCGTCGCCACGTCGATCCCACTGTCGATCCTGACCTCGATCATCGCGCTCAAGATCCTGCACCAGACCCTCAACGTCATGACGCTGGGGGGGCTGGCGCTGGCCGTAGGCATCCTGGTGGACGACGCCACGGTCGAGATCGAAAACAATCACCGCCAGATGGACCTCGGAAAGCCACTGAGGCAAGCGATCCTCGACGGCGCGGCCGAGGTCGCGACGCCCGCATTCGTCTCGACACTGTCGATCTGCATCGTCTTCATTCCGATCCTGTTCCTCGGCGGAGTAGGCGGAGCGCTGTTCGCGCCGCTCGCGATCGCGGTCGTCTTCGCGATGCTCGCCAGCTACCTCCTTTCCCGGACGCTGGTTCCGACCATGGTGCTCTACCTGCTGGCGCCCGAGGCACGGGCGCGGGATGGCGGTGACGCCGGTCACGTCGCTCCGATCCAGCGGTCGATCTTCCGGCGAATCTCCGACGCGTTCGAGGCAGGCTTCCTTCGGTTCGCGAGGGCCTACGAGGGCGCGCTCGACTGGGCGCTGGCGCACCGCCGCGTACTGATCGCGGTGTTCCTCACCTTCGCGTTCGGCTCCCTGGCGCTGTACCCCTTCATCGGCAGGGACTTCTTCCCGACCGTCGACGCGGGCCAGTTGCGCCTGCACGTGAGAGCCCCGCCGGGGACGAGGATCGAGGAGACCGAAATCTACTTCCAGCAGGTCGAGGACTATATCCGCCAGGTCATCCCCGCCGCCGAAGTGAACGGGATCATCGACAATATCGGCGTGCCGAACTCGATCAATCTGGCGCTCAGCGACAGCGTCACGGTCGGAACGGCCGACGGCGAGATCCTGGTGGCGCTCAACACGCCGCATCACCCGACCGCCGGATACTTGAAGACTCTCCGCGAGGAACTGCCCCGTCGGTTCCCGGAACTGGAGTTCTTCACCCAGCCGGCCGACATCGTCAGTCAGATCCTCAACTTCGGTTTGCCCGCGCCGATCGACATCCAGGTCACTGGCCCGCTGGCGGAATCGGACGCCAATTTCCGCATCGCGCAGCAGCTCGCCACGGAGCTTCGGGGCGTTCCCGGCGCGGTGGACGTTCATGTGCAGCAGATCCTCGACGCGCCTCGGATCATGGTCGACGCCGACCGCGCGCTCGCCCAGCAGGTCGGACTGACCCAGCGAGACGTCGCCGACAGCCTGCTGATCTCGCTGACCGGCAGCGGCGCGACGACGACGAATTTCTGGCTGAACTACAAAAACGGCGTGACCTACCAGGTCGTCACTCAGACCCAGCAGTACAAGGTGTCGTCGCTCGACGAGCTGCAACGCACTCCGGTGGCGATCGCCGGCCAGTCGCCCCAGCTGCTGAGCAACCTCGCCGACTTTCATCGGACGACCACACCGCTCTCGCTCAACCACTACAACGTGCAGCCGGTGTTCGACATTTATGCGAGCGTCCAGGGCACCGACTTGGGCTCGGTATCGAGTCGCGCCGCCGGGATCGTCAAGAAATACGAGGGGAAGATCTCCAAAGCCAGCTCGATCGTCATCCGCGGGCAGGTCCAGAGCATGAACCAGTCGTTCCTCCAGCTGGCGCTGGGCATCTGCTTTGCCGTGCTGCTCGTGTATTTCCTGATGGTCGTCAATTTCCAGTCGTGGAAGGACCCGGTCATCATCCTGATGGCGCTGCCCGGCGCGTTGGCGGGAATTCTCTGGGCGCTGTTCGTCACCCGGACGACGATCAGCGTGCCCGCGCTGATGGGCTGCATCATGGCGATCGGAGTGGCGACGTCGAACAGCATCCTGATGATCACCTTCGCCAACGAGCAGCGTCGCCCGGAATTCGGCGGTCACGAGGCGCCTGCCGCCGCGCTGATTGCGGGCCGCACCCGACTGCGCCCGGTCCTGATGACCGCGCTCGCGATGCTCCTCGGCATGCTGCCGATGAGTCTTGGCCTGGGTGAAGGTGGCGAACAGAACGCTCCGCTGGGCCGGGCGGTGATCGGCGGACTGCTGATCGCCACGTTCTTCACGCTTTTCTTCGTCCCGGTGATGTACAGCGTGCTGCGCCGGAAGCCGCCAAAGAATTTCGCCCAGGAGGAGGGCAAATGACCGTGAGCACCGGTGTCGACATTCGTGGTCCAGAGCCGGGACGGGTTGAGCGCGTGCCCGGGCGCGACGATCGTCCCCCGCGACGAGCCCGAACGCGAGCGATCATACTGATCGGCCTCGGCGCGCTGGCGTTCTTCCTGATCCTGCTCGCATTGGGCGGAGTACCCCGGCTGCGTAATCAGCACACGCTTGCCCTCGCCACCCAGAAGGTGCAGAGCACCGCGCCGGAGGTGCAGGTCATCCGGCCGGAGCCGGCGTCCGAAGCGGGCCTGTCCTTGGCCGCCACCACGCAGGCGATTCAGGACTCGATCATCTATGCCCGTACCAACGGCTACCTCCGCAAGCGCTACGTGGACATCGGCGACCGGGTGACGATGGGCCAGCTCCTGGCAGAGATCGACTCACCCGAGATCGATCAGCAGCTCCGACAGGCGAAATTCGACCTCGTGACGTCCGAGAAGAATCGGGATCTCCAGAGGGCCAACCTTAATCTCGCGCGGACGACGATGGCGCGTTACCAGGCGGCCGATACGGAAGGCGCGGTCGCGAAGCAGGCGGTCGACCAGAGCGTGGCGGCTTACCGCACGGCTCAGGCCGCAGTCGCCGCAGCGGAGGCGACCGTCGAGTCGAACAAGGCGAACGTCCAGCGGGTCCAGGACCTGATGTCGTTCGAGCGCGTCCTCGCCCCGTTCAACGGCACGGTGATCCAGCGCAATGTCGACGTGGGCGCGCTGATCACGGCGGGCAGCCCCACCAACAACACCGCCGTGGCGCCGACCAGCGTCACCGGCGCAGCGAGCGGGCTGTTCGAGGTGGCCCAGATCGACACGCTCCGTGTCTTCGTGAACATCCCCCAGGTCTACGCGCCGAACGTGAAGGTCGGTCTGCCAGTCCAGGTGACGGTCCGAGGGCAGCTCACGCAACCGGTGACGGGGACGGTGACCCGCACCGCCGGCGCCCTCGATCCCGGCACGCGGACGCTCCTGACAGAGGTCGACATACCCAACGAGTCGCACCGGCTGATGCCCGGGGCGTTCGTCTATGCGGCGTTCCAGATCGCACCGTCGGGTACGCGTTGGCGCGTGCCCGCCACGGCCGTGATCTTCGACGCGCAGGGCACCCGGGTGGCGATTGTCGGCGCGGAAAACAAGCTGCATTTTCAGCCGGTGGTGCTGGGCCGGGACTTCGGGACGTCGATCGGGATCCAGGGCGGACTGCAAGGCAACGAAACCATCGTGAAACAGCCCACGGTGTCGCTCCAGGAAGGTCGCGTCGTGAAACCGATCGAGTCTAAAAATGCGTCCGGAGGCTGAAGCGTGCGTGCGAGCCCGCGGCCGGCGACCCGTCGTCCTGGCCGTGCTCTCGGCTGTCAGTGTAATGGCCGGGGGTTGCTTGGTCGGGCCCAACTACGTGCGGCCGAAAGTCGAGCAGCCCGATCAGTTCAAGTCACAAGCAGACAAAGAGCCGGCTCCACCGATCGCGAGAGAGTGGTGGCGGCTCTATGGCGACCCCGAGCTCGATCAGCTTATCGTCGCCGCCAATGCATCAAACCAGAGTCTGCGACAGGCGGTCGCCCGCGTCGACGAGGCCCGCGCGCTCGCCCGCGTGGCCGGCAGTTATCTCTACCCTACCATCTCTGCCAATCCCACCTTCACCCAGCTGCACACGTCCGCGAATCGTGAGAGCACGATCACGGGCCAGAAGGTAGCACGAGGCGTTGGTGTCCCCGATTGGCTGATCCCGCTGGATCTGACCTACGAGCTCGACATTTGGGGCCGGGTTCGCCGGTCATTCGAATCGGCGAAGGCCACCGCCGCTGCCAGCGCGATCGACGCGGAGGTGGTTCGGCTCACGGTCGAGACCGACGTGGCCCGTTTCTACTACACGCTTCGCTCGCTCGATGCCCAGATCCAAATCCTGGCCGAAAACATCACGTCATATCGGGAGCAGGTTCGCCTGCTCTCGGTCCAGTTCAAAAGCGGGCTGGTGAGCGAGATCGTCGTGAGTCAGGCGCAGGCCCAGCTCCAGGCCACACTCGCCCAGCAACGGGATATGGAGCGAGCCCGGGCCGATCAGGAGCATGCGCTCGCGATTCTCTGCGGCCGCCAAGCTCCGTCGTTTGCCGTCGCCGCCAACCCACTGCACCAGGCTTCGCCCCCCGCTGTGCCACCGGGGTTGCCCGCCCAGTTCCTGGCGCGGCGGCCGGACGTCGCCGAGGCCGAGCAGACTCTCGTCGCCACCAACGCCCAGATCGGCGTGGCGATCGCGAACTTCTATCCGACCTTTACGCTGACCGGCTCCGCCGGCTTCGAGAGCGCCAACGTCTCGAGCCTCTTTGACTGGCAGAGCCGCGTCTTAGCGATCGCCCCCAGCATCTCGTTTCCGATTTTTTATGGGGGCCGACTCAGCGCCAATCTCGATGCGACCAAGGCGCGCTACCAGCAGGCCCTGGCGGCGTACGTGAATACGATTCTGATCGCTTATGGCGACGTCGAGGACGCCCTGACCGACCTGCACGCGCTGTCCGATGAGGTCGCCACCCTGCGCAACGCGGTCAGCGCGTCCCAGAACTACCTTCGCTTGGCTCAGTCGCAATACAAGTTCGGCCTGGTTGATTACCTTATCGTGATCGACGCCGAGCGGACGCTTCTCGCCAACCAGCTGGCGCTCGCGCAGGCCGTCAATCTCCAAATGGCAGCGAGCGTCCATCTGATCAAAGCGCTCGGCGGTGGCTGGGACTCAACTTCGCCGCCTGTCGCCATGCAGTGAACGCTCAGCTCTTCAGGTGCTCACCAGCGCATCTGTTACGAATGCGCTTCGAGTCGCGATCAGATCAGCGGTAGCTCGGGACTGCCGTGGAGCCGAGCGCAGGTCGCGACCCTCCAGCACCCGCTTAGGCGCTCCCTGCCGCGCGCGCGGATCAATCGCTCCCCACCGCTGAGCGGCGCGTTCGTAGTAATGCATTACTACGGCAAGCTGCTGGTTTGACTAAGCTTTTTATGGATGGGCTCCTACCGAATGCGCCGACCCAGTTCCTCCGTGGTGATCACCGCTCCCGGCGCGGTCGCCCGCACCAGCGGCAGAAGCGGCCGAAGGACGACGTAGTTGGCACCTCATGACTGGAGATGCGGTTTGATCCAGCAAAAGGTGGAGGGGGAGATCCCGTGACTGCGTGCCCACGCATCCAACCGCTGCGCCAAGCGCAACTCATCGGCGGCGCTCCCGATCCGCGAGTCCTCCAGCCCCCAATCGCGCGCTGCGTTGCCGGAGTAGCCATTCACCGTCGGCAGGCCCGTGGCAAGATAGGCAAACATCGCGTCCAGTTGAAACAAGTACGCCGGGCTGCTTGTCTCCCAAGGGGAGTAATAGAAGGCCGCGCAGTGCCCCGGCTCCACCCGCCTCACGACCGATTCCACCTCCTGACGAATCATTCGTTTATCATACGAGAACTGAGCCCTGCCCTGCTCGAACAGGCTCACACCGCAGAGTCCCAGCAGCAACCCTCGCATTCGGTGGGACAGCGACAGTTCAACGAAGCAGGCGAGCGCATAGGATGCGGGCAAGAGGAGTAGAAATCCGATTCGCGATACCGCCCGGATCCCGTTCGCCCCGGGAATGGCATGAAACACCAATGCCCATGGGCTTAGCTGGCCGCGATAGACCGTGCTTAAAACTATCACCGCAACGGAAAGAAATGTGAAAGCTCGAATCAACAGGCTTTCGCGACCGCGCCAGAGCATGTAAACGAAAATAACTGTCGTCACCAGTCCGAGCCCGAGGCGATGTTCCCAGCGCATCGGCAGCGCCTCAAAGAGTCGCAGCCTCGAGAGCCAACCCCACAACCAGTTTTCGGAACCGACGTAGAACCAAGATTGAAATCGAGGAAGCATCCCCTTGGCTTGATCAAAGTCTCTGAAACCAACCCGTTGAGCCGTACGCCAATAATGGAGTGCCAGCGGAGCGATGCTCGCCACCCAAGCCAGGGAACCGATGGTTAGCCATTTCCATTTGGAGCGGAAGAGGCGCAGTAGCCCCCGCCTCGTCTCCGGCTTCACCAGTCCCCAAACGCAACATAGTCCCAGCGCGAACACGTAGAACCATCCGTGATAATAGTCCGCGTAGAATTGCGCGGTGATCCCGGCGAAGAACAGCGAGACCCAGCACCAAAAATATCTGAGGCTCGTTCCAGCGTCTGCGACAAGCATCCGCACCAGACCATAAAACGAAATCAAAACATAAAACTGCGGAAGCAATTGTGCGTGATTCAATTGGTTCAGTCGAATGCTGCCAAAAGAAAAGAGAAAAGCGCCAAAGGATGATCCAAGCGAGGTTCGAGCGAGAGCAGTCCGAAAGAGAAAATAGGCGGCTACGAAATTCAGCGCAGCCGCGGTCAACAGCAGTAACTGAAACGCGGTATCCGGCTCAGCTCCTAGCGTTCTCCAGGGCGCGTAGAATGGCTGCAGCGATACGAAGACATCGGAGTAGGCCAACGTGTTCCGTTCCGGGAAAAAGATGCCCGGACTCCAGAATTCTTGGGCGAATCCGTCGCCGCGAAGCGATCGGTACTCGTACTCGAGAGTGAAGTAAATGAAGCGGGTATCGCCGGGATCGCTTTGGATTTGCTCGAGCTTCGAAAAGACCATCGGATAAAAGGCGATGATCAAGCCCAGTGTTCCAAGCGCAATCGGGAAGAACGCTTCTCTCAGCCGACGGCTTCGAGGCCCAGACGAAGGCTCTTTCAAGAGAGGCGTCCTCCACCCTCACGGACGGCTTCGGTCGCCTTCTTCACAACTTCCTTCACAGCCACGAGCTCCGCCTGTGTCGACCCTCGCGGCTTCCACTCGATCTTGCCTTCGACGAGCGCCTTTTTCCCAACGGAGATGCGCAGCGGCAGACCGATCAGGTCGGCGTCCTTGAACTTGACCCCCGGGCGCTCGTCGCGATCATCGTAAAGCACCTCGACTCCCGCAGCTTGCAGCACGCGGTAGAGGAGTTCTGCCGCATCGCGCACATCCGCTTGTTGCATCTGTAGCGGCAGCAGAGCGACGTGCGCGGGGGCGATGCTCATCGGCCAGATGATGCCGTCGGAGTCGTGGTGCAGCTCTACCGCAGCGGCAAGGATACGCTCGATTCCGATACCGTAGGAGCCCATGACGATCGGCACTTCCCTTCCTGTCTCGTCGAGAACCCGCGCGCCCATTTTCTCCGAGTAGCGCGTACCGAGCTTGAAGATATGCCCCACTTCGAGAGCCTTCCTGAGAGCCAAGAGTTTGCCACAGCGCGGACATCCCTCCCCCGCCTGGATCGTCCGCAGGTCCGCCACCTCCGCATGAGCGAGATCGCGCTGAACCGACACGTTGCGAAGGTGGAAGCCGTCCTTATTCGCGCCGGTAACCAAGCCCGAAAGTCCCACCAGGCGGCGGTCGAGGAAAACGCGCATCTTCTTGCCCGCGAGCCCGATGCCGCCGAGCGAGCCGGGCAACGCGCCGAGCCGGTCCCGGATTTCCTCGGCAGACGCCGGCCGCAACACTGAGGCCCCCGCCGCGGTCTGCAGCTTCGCCTCGTTGAGCTGGTCGTCGCCGCGGACGATTGCGACGAGCAGTTGATCGTCGCCGACGTACACGAGCGTCTTCAGCTGCTGGTTTGCCTGGACATGATACGGCGCCTGCTCGAGCGCTTCGATCGTGAGGACGCCGGGTGTCGGAAACTCCTCGGGCGGCGGCGACCCCACAGGCTTGTACTGATCCGGCGTGTCGACGCGACTCTCCGCTTTCTCCGTGTTAGCGGCATAGCCACACCCCTCGCACGAGGCGATCACGTCTTCACCCGCGTCGGTGAGGACCATGAACTCGGTGGATCCGGAACCACCCATCGCACCCGAGTGCGCCTCGACCTGGACGGTGGGCAAGCCGCAGCGGCCGAAGATCTTCACGTACGTCTGGCGGTGCGCCTCAAAAGACTTGTCGAGCCCTTCACGGTTCAAATCGAAAGAGTATGAGTCCTTCATCGTGAACTGACGCACCCGGAGCAGCCCGCTCTTCGGTCTAGGCTCGTCGCGGAATTTCGTCTGGATCTGATACCAGACCTGCGGGAGCTGCCGATACGAGCGCAGCTCAGCCGCAGCCAGGGTGGTGAAGACCTCCTCATGGGTCATGGCGAGGCATAGGTCCGCACCCTTGCGATCCTTGAGGCGGAACATGTTCTCGCCCATTACCGCCCAGCGCCCGCTCTCCTCCCAGATCTCGCGCGGGTTGAGCGCCGGCAGATAGAACTCCTGCCCACCGATCGTGTCCATTTCCTCGCGGACGATCTGCGTGATCTTGAGCAAGGAGCGCTGCGCGAGCGGCAGGATGCTGTAGATGCCGGCCGCGAGCTGGCGGATGAAGCCTGCCCGCACCAGCAGCTGGTGGCTCGGCACTTGCGCGTCCGCGGGTATTTCCTTCAGCGTGGGAACGAAGCTGTGTGAGATGCGCATCCTGAATCACCGCCGGCTATGAGTTCGCTTCCAAGACCGCTCACTGAAGAACCACATCGCTCTGCCTTCCTAAAACAGAAGCTAAGTAACTCGACAACAAAGTAAGTTCTGTTCCTCGAGGCGAACGGCGAACGCGGTGCGCGGCTTTGCGCTGGTGTGCGCGTCTCGGCGATCCCGCTCAAGCAAAGGCGTGTAACGACTGTTGTCCGAATTGACTCTCGCCCAGTCGCTGAAGTGCACCTGGACAACCACCGGATCGCTTGCAACTGCGCGATTCTCCCATACGGCGACGTTGCAAATTTCGAATGCCGTCTTGATCTCCGGCGGTCGGGACGCGACCGGGGCTCTCGCCCGTTCGGAGCGGTACGACGAGGCCACCGGCACCTGCGAGGGCGACGGACACGCTCGGCACGGCCAGATCGCTGCACACGGCGACGCTGCTTCCCTCGGGTACGGTCCTCATCGCCGGGGGAGCCGGCTCAAGAGGCTCTCTCCCGAGCGCAGAGCTGTTCGACGAGTTGTTCTGGACGCCGACGGGTTCACTCGCGACCTTGCGCAAGTACCACACCGCGACACTGCTCCTTTCGGGCAAGGTTCTGGGCGCAGGCGGTTACGACAGCCAGAAGGGCTCTTATCTCGCGACCGCGGAGCTGTACGACGAGGCCACCGGCACCTGGATGCCAACGGGCTCAATGGCGACTGCGCGATACGGCCACACCGCGACGCAGCTTCCTTCGGGCAGGGTCCTGGTGACTGGCGGCAACCTCTTCCCTGCTCTCGCGAGTGCGGAACTTTACGATGAAGCGACCGGCACCTGGACGCCGACGGGCTCAATGGCGACTGCGCGAAGCACCCACACTGCGACGCAGCTTCTTTCGGGCAGAGTCCTGGTCGCTGGCGGCTTCAACAACGCCATCGGCTCTCTCGCGAGCGCGGAGCTGTACGACGAGCGGATGGGCACCTGGACCCCGACGGGCTCGCTCTTCACCGCGCGCCAGGCACACACGGCGACGCCGCTTCCCTCGGGCGGAGTCCTCGTAGTCGCCGGCTTCAACAACCAGACAAGGGAGGTTCTCCAGACCGCCGAGGTGTACGACGAGGCAATCGCGACCTGGACCCCGACGATCTCGCTCTTCACGCGGCGCGACCTTCACACGGCGACGCTGCTGCCCTCCGGTAAGGTGCTCGTCGCGGCCGGCGAGGAAGGCGGCCGCCCCTGCGGCGGAGGGTACTTATGCGCAAGCGTGGAGCTCTGGGAATAATCCGGCCAGAGCGCACAAGTCAGCGACGGCTTTGAAAAGCCGTGACCAACACTCCGCTCGCACTACAACCAGTCGCCGCCTCGGCTCCCGCGGACGGCCAACAGCAACAATAAATCGCGCGACGATTTATCAATTCCGCGGTTGTGTCGCGCACTGTGAGCAATCGTGAGCGCTCCACGCTCGACAACGGGCACTCCTACCTGTAGATAGCCGAGTCGCGCTGGCGCCGTTTCTCATCGCGTCGTTTCGTCCGCGGACGCGACACTCGCCTTACCAACTTGCGATGCAGCTTCTTCGATCAGAGCCGCAACTGCCTTCGGCCTGGAAACATAGACCGAGTGGCTGGCGCCTGAGACTTCGACCTTGTGGCTCTTGGCCCGTGCGGCATACCAGCGTTCGAGGTCGGGGCTGATGGTCCTGTCCTTTGTCGCTACCAACGCCCAGCTTGGTTTGCTTCTCCAGGCAGCCCTCGTGATGATCGCTTTGAAATTGTCAGCGGCGTTGAACACCTGCGATCGCGCCATGAAAGCGGCCTGCGCAGCAGGCAGGTCGGCTGCGAAGTACTCATGAAAGTGCGCGGGGTCGAGGTAAGTAAAACCGTCAGCCGTCTTCTTTATCGCAGTAGACTTGCCGAGATCACTCGGGAATCGCTTTCCGTCGTCAGCCTCACTCTCTCCAGCATCCGGCATGTGAGCCGCGATGTAAACCAACCCGGCGACAGATGGGTCCGTCCCCGCTTCGGTAATTACGGCTCCCCCATAGCTGTGAGCAACAAGAATGCACGGTCCATCTTGTTGAGCAAGAACGCGCTTCGTGGCAGCCACATCTTCTGGAAAGGACGTCTCCGGCTCTTGGACAATGCTGACGTTATAGCCATCCTTGACAAGAATGTCGTGCACACCTTTCCAGCCCGAACCATCTGCCCAGGCACCGTGAACCAGAACAATATTACGAATCGGATGCGCTTCGTTCTGCGCTGAGAATGCAGGGCAAGCTAAGAGCAATAATACGATGCTGAGGGACTGAGACATTCCTCGTGCTACTCGCACAGCCTTCATTGAATTGCTCTCTTCCAGGGTCGAATCGTCCAGGAAAACCAAGTAGTCTTGTGGTGAATAGTCTCGGGCGCGGCGCCTCTGTTACGGGAAGATTCGCCCGCCGCTGCGCACCTCACGCTCCGAGGGAAGCTGTGAGTTGTCCCAGCTTCCGCCGAGGGACCTAATGAGCTGAACGCTCGCGGTCAGCTGCAACTGCCGGATGGTGGTTGCGGTGCGTTGGTTGGTGAGGAGTGTCGTCCGCGCCGTGATGACGTTGAGGTAGCTATCGACACCGAATTTGTACCGATCCTCGGCGGCCGTGAGCGCCGTCTGCGCCGCTCGCACGGCGTCGTCCTGCTGCTGCCGTTCCTGCGACAGAATCCGCAGCGTCGCGAGCTCATCCTCCACCTGCTGGAATGCGGTCAGCACCGTATTCCGGTAGCTCGCGACGAAGCCCTCGTACAACGCTTTCGAGTCTTCGAGCTGTGCCTGGCGTTTTCCTCCATCGAACACCGTCTGTGAGAGCGTGGCTCCCAGGGACCAGAAGAGGCTCGGTGCCGACAGCAGACTGCTGAGCGCGGTGCTCGCGAACCCGATGTCGGCGCTCAGCGTAAGCGTCGGGAAGAACGCTGCCATCGCCACGCCAATGTTCGCGTTGGCCTCGGCGACGCGCCGCTCAGCAGCGGCGATGTCCGGTCGACGCTCGAGAAGCTGGGACGGAACGCCCACTGGAATGGCCGGAGGATCTTGGCGCAGCAGGGCGACCGGGATGGAGAACGTCGAGGCGGCCTTGCCGGCCAGTACTGCGATCGGACATTCTTGCCGAGCAACCTCCCGAGCCCGCCCGTATACAGCAAGTGGGCCTGGGATCGATCGTCGCCAAAAGATCCCCTTGATGGATCATCTGTCCTTCGCGGTAGTTCACGCTGATCAGCTGGCCATCCACGCGAGTTTTCACCGTGACCGTGGCGAGCGGCGTCACCGTGCCCAGACCGTCGAGGTGAACCGCGATGTTGCCTCGCCAGGCCGCACGGGTGGCAATGGCAACCGGCGGCGGTGAGGGTGGCACGTTTGCTGCCGATTCAGCGGTCGAACGGCGCTTGAATAGGAACGACGCTCCTCCGCCGGCGACTAGCATCAGGATCAGAAGCCAAGGCCACCCCTGACGCAGTCTGGCGCGACCGTGATCACGCACCGCTCGCGGGGCGTTGTCGACAGTCGTTATGCTTGTGTCCCTATCGGGCATGGACGCTCCGTGCCCGTCCAGCGGAAGTTCTGTTCACGGATTGTACCAAGACGATCACGCTCGAAAGGCGTGTCGTTAGGAGTAGCTTCGGCGAATACCGTTACAGCCAGCTGGGCGTGGTTTGCCGCAATGGGTTGCGCTCAGGCGTTAGATGGGTAGGCGGGCATCCACTGCGCTGCCTTCACGCGCTGACGAAGTTCATCCTCAGCCAATTTCGGAGCAACACCACCGTTTTGCGCCTCCAGGCCAACCGCTATCGCGATTTGCGCGGCCACCCTCCGAATGTCGGTCAAAGGAGGTAGCAGAGACGCAGAAGAGTCTTTGAGGGCGGGGGAATTCGTGGCGAACGCTCGAGCCGCCCCCAGCACCATCGCATCGGTTACCCGCCGAGCACCTGACGCAACAAGTCCAAGTCCCATGGCTGGGAAGATGAAGATGTTGTTGCACTGTGCAATCGGAATGGTTCGTCCGTCATAACGGACGGGCGCGAAAGGTGAACCCGTCGCCACCAGAGCGCGTCCATCTGTCCATCGAATCTAATCGTCCGGTTTCGCCTCGGATTTGGCGGTCGGATTGGAGAGTGGAAAGATGATTGGACGCTGAACCTTGCGCGCCATTTCACGAACTATCGTTTCCGAGAAAGCTCCGCCAACTGTAGAAAGACCGATCAGGATTGTTGCTTCGATCTTTCCAATCGCGTCAGCAAGTCCGATCTGGCCGTTGGAAGTTCGCGGCCATCCGGATACACGATCTGCCGGCTGGGCGTAGACAGCCATCTCCGGCGTAAGGTCTTTTCGCCCCGAATGCAGAAGACCCTCTTTGTCAACGACCCAGAAGTGGGTGCGCGCTTGCTGATCGGCTAGCCCTTCGACTTTCATTGCCGCACGCAACCCATCAGCAACCCCGATGCTGGCTCACGGCCGCACGCCCAAGCCGTTTCATGGCGAACATTCCCACCGGCCTCGGCCGCAGTAGCAGGTTCAGTCCTCCCAGGGCTCCTCAACAAAAACCAACAAAGCGAAAGGAAAGAAAGACAGGCAGACAAAAAGCAGTTGACTTCGGAGGCCCCGCTTCGCAGAGGGTGGTGAGTCATCGCAGAGGGGGCTCTGGAGTGGACGGAACAGTCGCTCTCCGACAGAAACTTCCGTTTGTTCGCCCGCGCCGGTCGAAGGCTGCGAGATGCCGCGTGCCTCGGATCAAATGCACCCGCAGGTGCGCACGAGGAGAGGGCAATGCGAAAAAAGCAGACAATTGGAAAGCGGGTATGGCGATCGGCGCCCCTGCTTGTCGGTCTGGGCGGTCTATTGCTGCCGGAGGGCGGATCCGCATTCGAGTGGACCCTAGGCAAGACCAAAGTCAATCTCGGCGGCTACGTTAAACTCGACGTCATCTTCAGCCGCTTCAGCGATGGCCCGGTGGCGCAGAGCACCATACGCGATTTCTATGTGCCCAGCGGCACGCCGATTGTCCCGATCGGGGCAAGGCAGCACAGCTATCTTGATTTCTCGGCCAAGGAGACGCGGCTGTGGCTCGGAACGCAGACCGATTTCGGGCAGCACCAGCTCGGCTCGTACGTTGAAATCGACTTCATCAGCGGCCAGATTCCGCAGGTCGTCGTGATATCGGGAGCGGGAGCCACGGCGACCACCGGCACCAAGATCGCCACCAATGCTTACAACCCGGCGCTTCGCCGTGCGTACATTACATTCGACAACTGGCTGTTCGGTCAGGACTGGTCGACGTTCCAGAACACCGACGTGTTCCCTGACACGATCGACTTCATTGGCCCCACCGAAGGTACGATTTTCGTGCGACAGCCGCAGGTGCGTTTTACCTACGGTGGCCTGCAGCTCGCGCTCGAAACTCCAGAAACCACCGTTTACCCTTTTCGCGGCGCCGCCGCTGCCAAGACTGACGACAATTTTTTGCCGGACTTCGTCGCGCGCTACAACCTCAAGGCCGGATTCGGCGATTTTGCCTTCGCCGGGCTTGCCCGCATGTTGAAGGATGTCAACTCGATCGGAGCCGTCGATGACTCCACCTTCGGGTGGGGAGTAAGCGCGTCCGGGAAGATACCGGTTCTCGGCAAAGACGATATTCGATTCATGTGCACCGGCGGCCGTGGCACCGGTCGCTACCTCGGCCTATTCACGATTGGCGATGCCGCCGTGACTGGCTCCAACAATCTGGAGTCAGTTTGGGTCTTCGATGGCTTTGCGGCCTACCGCCATGTCTGGAACGAGGAGTGGCGGTCCAACGTGTTTGTGTCGGGCATCTCCGGGTTCTCTCTCGGCCAGTTCCTCGGGGGCACCGCTACCCGCGGAACCGTGAGCGCAACCGCCAATCTGCTCTATTCGCCGGTGACCAAGCTGACCTTGGGTGGAGAGTTTCGCTTCGCGGAGCGCACTGAGCTGACCGGAAACAGCGGCAATCTTTTGCGGTTCCAGATGTCGGCCAAGTACTACTTCTGACGCGCATCGAAGTTCGTGGTCACCCCGGCCCTTTTCACCCAGCTGGTTTATACGACGCCGCCCTAATGGTGGACGCGGCCCGCCGGGAGCGCAGGAAATAGAGGATGTCCTCTCGGAGGGCTGCGGCCCTCGTGATGCCTGGCAAGTATGGGCAGACGACGATGCACAGACGCTAGGACGCGTGCCGCCAGAGACGCCAGAGGCGCTCGGCTGGCCGATGAGACGCTTTTCTTGTTTTTGGCGCCTTAGCTCTGGAAGCCCTTCAATTTACCCCGAGGTGCATCATGCAGCGTTTCCTAGCTCCGTCTTTGCTTCTGGCCGCACTCGCCGTTTCATCTTTCGCCCGATCGTCAGAGGCGGGCACTTGCGGCTGCATGGATCTCGCCGACCTGAAACATCGAAGCGAGGAAGTCAAGATCGCCTTGGATGGATTCCAATCAGAAATCACCAATCTCCAGGGCCAGATGCTGAAGGAGAGACGGCCGATTTACTACACACCGGCCCAGGCGCAGAAGATGCGGGACACGGTGCAAGCCGCTCTCGATCGCAACGCGGCGGGGAAGCTTCCGACCGGAGCGAGCGGCGATACGGACAATCTTTGCAACATCAGCGTGAACGAGCGGGCCACCGCCTGCATGCAAGAGAGCGCGCGAGTACATGAGCAGCAGCACCGCGACGCCTGCTTGAAGACGCTCAGCGCATCCGCGGTGGTGAGCAGCGTCTCGACGCCCGGGGGCTTTAAGGACCGCTTCGAGAGGAAGCATGCCCCCTTGATCAGCTATGCAATTGAGGAGACGGTCGGGTACTTCGCCGAGAAGACGTTCGTCTCGAACCAGATCAACTCGCTGGAGGGCCCCTGCAAGCCTCCACCTCCTCCACAAATTGAACGCGATTACACTTCCCAACCGCGCAAAGCTCGTCGCCCGGCGAGTCCTGATCCGGTTCAGCAGACGAAAAGCCTGGTCGACCCCGTTCGCCGCTTGTTCGGAAAGTAGACCGTGCGAAACGAACGGCATTTCTCAATTCTCGTCTTGTTCGCAGCGATCACCGCGGCGTACGTCAATTCATTGGGAGGGCCGTTTCAGTTCGACGATTACTCGGTAATCGTCAACAACTCGTCCGTGCATTCGTTCTCGGCGTGGCTGGCCGACGGCGGTATCCGCCCGGTGCTCAAGTTGTCTTATATGCTCAACTGGGTCTCGGGACTGGGCGCGGTGGGATTTCATCTCGTCAACGTGGGGATTCACGCCGCCAATACGTTTCTGGTGTATCGGCTTTGCTGCCTCCTCGCCTCCGGCCGGGAATCCGCCGAGTGCCGCGGCGGCTCGAATTTCCTGGCGGTCGCCGTCGCACTGGCATTCGCCCTTCACCCGGTGCAGACGGAGGCAGTCACGTACGTCAGCGGCCGCTCGACGTCGCTGATGGCGATGTTCTATCTGGGGAGCCTGGTCACGTACCAGAAGGGAAGGAAAACCGGATCGGCCGTCTACGTCCATCTTGTATCTCCGATGTTGTTCGCGCTGGCGTTGATGACCAAGGAGATCGCCGTCACCCTTCCCTTCGCGCTGCTGCTACTGGAGATGGTGATGGACCGAAGGGACCAGCCTCGGCTTTCGATGTCCGCGCACCAAGCGGGACACTGGATGCTCCTGCTGGCCGCGCTGATCGCGCTCGCGCTCCACTCCGGCTACGCCCGATTGATCGAGGTGAGCTTCGAAACGAGGAGCGGGTCCGAGAACCTCGCCAATCAGGCAAACGCGATCATTTATCTGCTCCGTCAATTGCTCTGGCCGGTTCACCTCAGCATCGACCCAGAACTTCCCTCGGGCGGTTTGTGGACGTCGGGAGCGGTCGCCAAGGCCGCCTTCCTTGGCGCGCTCGCGGCGATGGGCATCGTTCTGGCGCGAAGGCGATCGGTGGTTGGCTTCGCCATTCTGTGGTTCTTCATCCACTTGGCGCCGACCAACTCGATCGTGCCGAGGCTGGATGTGGTCAATGATCGACAGCTCTATCTCGCTGGACTCGGGTTTTATCTCGCGACCGCGGTCGGCCTGCAGCGCCTGCTTGCATCCGAGCGGCAACGGCGTTGGGCGCACCTCGCCGCCGGAGCCGCGGCACTGGCGTTGATCGCAATGACGGCGATGCGAAACCGCGACTATCGCAGCGAAGTTGCGCTCTGGGAAAGCGCAGTGCAATCAGCTCCCGCAAAGGCCCGGCCTCGTCACAATCTCGGCTGCGCCTACGCCCTGGCCGCCCGTTACGAGGATGCTCAGCGACAGCTTCAGACGGCGCTGCACCTCAACCCCGATTACGCCCTGGCTCGAAAGAATCTCGCCGCGATCGCTACCCCGGTGCCATCCCTTTAGAGCGCAATTCCTGCGCGGGCCCTTCCTCCCAAGCGCAATTCCTGCGCGAACGCTCCCGCAGGTCGCACCATGCCCGTGAAATCCGTTTGAAATCGCCCTCCCGATTGCGGCCCGCTACCTGGCTCATTGCGTGCAAATGCGTATCGTTCGAGGAGAACGTGCGTGGACGACTTTGAAGCGAGTGAGTATGGCGGGCACGACAGCGGCGCAGATTCGCTCACAATCGAGTCAGTGAGACTTGCATCCAAACCGGCCAACGCCCGGACCGGAGACGTCGCCAGACTCAGTTCCGTGCTTCGAAACGTCTCGAGCCGAGATGTCCTGGTCGTCGACGACGATCCAGACATCCGCCATGCCCTGGTCGGCGCTCTCGAAGAGCAAGGCTACCATGCCATTTCCGCGTCCAATGGCCGTGAGGCACTCACGGTACTCCGGATGCTGCACACCCCACCCTCGGTAATTCTCATGGACCTGATGATGCCGGTGATGAACGGATGGGAATTTCGCGCCGAGCAACAGCGAGACCCTCTGCTCTCAAAGATCCCAGTCGTCGTTGTTTCAGCTCGGGAAAACATCACAGAGGACGCACTCCAAGTCTCCGCATCCGGCTATCTGAAAAAACCGTTCCTGCTCCAAGACCTTCTGGACGCGATCGGCAAATTCTGCGGCGACTCCGACAGGGAACGAGGGAATTAGAGCACGCCCTCGGCCTGCATCGCCGCGCGGACCGCAGGCCGTGCCAAGATACGGTCGAAGTACCGTTTCAATGCGGGCCAACGCTCAAGCTCGATGCCGCGGCCTTTCGACCAGGTCAGCACCGTAAACAGATACGCGTCGGCGACGGTAAATCGCTCGCCGAGCAGGAACTCGCGCGCCTGGAGGTGTTGGGCGACGAAATCCAACTTCTTGCCGTACGCCTCCCGCACCGCTCGTTTTGTTTCCTCCGAGGCGCTGGCGAACAACGGTCCGCCGAATCCTTTGTGCAATTCGGTGGCGATGTAATTGAGCCACTCCTGCAGTCGGGAGCGCTCCAGGGAGCCGGGCTCGGGAGCGAGCCGCCCCTCTGGCCTGCGATCTGCCAGGTACTGGACGATGGCGACCCCCTCCGTAAGCACCGCACTTTCGTCGAGCTGAAGCGCAGGCACGTAGCCCTTCGGGTTGATCGAGTGGAAGTCCTGGCCTGTTGCGGTCTTGGCTGCCTTCGTATCGACTCGCTCGAGGTCGAATGGAAGGCCCAACTCGCGCAGTACGATGTGCGGCGACAAGGAGCAGGATCCCGGCTTGAAATAGAGCTTCATTTAGACGTTCCTCCCGTGGATAAGCACTATGATGCTCTTGTCGCTGAGGCGTTGCGGAACGCGCTTCCTGGAACAAGGCTGGGATGGACTGGAACCGCAGGATTCACGCTGCAGTTTTTCGTAGTGGCATCGCACGATCTCGTCAACATTTCCGGCTGGGCCCACTGCGCCCAGGTTCAGGCCGTTGTGGGACGGCGCAAGCTGTGGCTGGCGACGCTGATCAACTCCACTTTTCCGGGTCTGGCGGTTGCGTTCGCGATCTACTTCTGGAACCAGCCCAGACCGTGGTTCGTGGTGGACTACTGGGTCCTCTACTGCGGAGTGAGCTTAGTTTTCGCGGTTGCGATGTGGTACGTGCCCTACTTTTTCGGCACCACCGTGGAACGCAAGCTGGATTACGCGAGAATGTACGAGGGGACCCGGCAGGTCCTTCCCGCTCGCGGCGACAATCCCCGCCCCAACCTTCTCCACGTCTGCTTGCATGTGTTGTTCGTAATCAACTTCTTGCTCGTCCTAGTGCTGCGTCTTCGAAGGGTGTGAAAAATCGGCGGAGTTCATGGCGAAGGCCGGAATGACGCCGGAGATTTTCCGCTTTCCAGCGCATCGCGGCGTAAATGCGATTGCGACCGCTTAGATGATCATAAAAGAGCCATTCCTCGACGGCGCCGGGATCCATCTTGCGGTACTCACCCAGATGAATCGCCGCTTGAGCAGCGCCATCCGGCTGTCGGGTGGCATCGAGGCCGTACATATCCGCCTCGTATTCCTGGGAGCAGACAAAGCTGTTCAAGATTGGAGTGAGCACAAACAGAAAGAGCGAGCCCGCCAGCACGACCAAGGGAAGCACCACCGCCTTCCCGACTTGTGCAGGCCTTACGGTTAAAACCAGGCTCGGGACACTGATCAAGGGGACAGTGGTAGGCATCCATTCACTATACGTCGCTCTTTCGAGCGGACTGCTCAATATCCGGACCACGGCCTCGGGCGCCTTCACATCGTTCTCTTGCTTCGCCGATTCGGCGGCTGGCTCGCCGGCTTCGCCCTCTGCCTGTTCGATGCCCACAGGTAGAAGCTCGCCAGGCTGCGGTTGGGTTGCCACTTTTCCCCGATCGCGTCGACCTCGCGCGGACTAGGCAAGTGATCGAGCCGGTAGAGGCGCTGAACTGCGGATCGGATACCGAGGTCGCCGATCGGCAGGATGTCGGGCCGCTGGAGATTGATCAGCAGAAACATGTCCGCGGTCCAGCGCCCGAGACCTCTGCTGGCCGTAATCTGCTCGCGAACCTGATCGTCCGAAAGCTTGTCCAGGTGGTCGATTTGAAGCTCGCCTGAAATCACATGCTCGGCCAGCGACCGGAGGTATTCGACCTTCATCCGCGACAGACCGACGCTTTTGAGAGCAGTGGGATCCATGGCAAGCAACTCGGCGGGCGACGGCATTCGCCCGGCGAAGCGCTCGCGGAGACGTCCGGCAATGGCCCGAACAGCAAATCCCGAAATTTGCTGGCCGATGATCGAATAGACGAGCACGCCAAAGGGATCGTCCACCGCCTGCGCTTTGCGCCAGACCTTGAGATCGATGGGTTCAGTCGCATCGATGAGCCGCGCGATCTTTCGGTCACTGGCCTTCAACGCGGCCAGCGCTCGATCGCGATGTGAAAGCGCTGGAATTTTCCTCTTCAGATTCCACCTTCGCGCGGCGTGTCGTCTTTTTACGTCCGTTTGCGATGACTCGCAGTCACGGGATATCAAACGCCACAATTTTCTCGATGCTAAAGAGCGGCCGAGGCAAGTTGCGTGGTCAAGTAGGTCCCGATGGGCGAGGACGACTGCAACAAGCAACCCGGAGGCGCCTAGCCCTACTCGGATAGGGTGAGGGGAAACTGGCGAATCCAGTAAAGGCCGTCTTCGTGGAGCGTCCCCTGTGGGTATTCTTCCCGCTGGCGTTCTTGCTTTCCTGGTATCCCTGGCTGCTGTCGTTCTTCGGCGTTAAGGCCTCGGGCATCAATCCCCTGGGCGTACTCGTCGCAGCGCTGATCGTCGCGGTCGTCAGCCGCGGCTGGGCCGGCCTCAAGGCGGTGCTCTTGCGGATCGTCCGCGTGCGCTTTGGCGGGCGCTGGTACCTCATCGCCCTGCTGCTGCCGGTGGTCTTCGTCTCTCTGGCGCTGGGATTGAACCTCGCCGCCGGGGCGCCCATGCCGGCACCCGAAGCGTGGGCCAAGTGGCCGGAGATCATCGATCGGTTCATTTTCGGATTCCTATTTGTGGGCCTCGGCGAAGAACCCGGCTGGCGCGGCTACGCGCTGCCTGAGCTTATGCGTCGTCGCAGCGCACTCAGGGCGGCACTCGTCCTGGGCTTCTTCTGGGCGCTGTGGCATCTGCCGCTTTTTGGTACCGAATTTTCCTGGAACCTCCTGCCTCCGTTTGTGGCGAGCGTATTCGCCGCCAGCGTCATCACCGCCTGGCTGTTCAACTCGAGCGGCCAGAGCGTGTTCATCACGATGCTCATGCATGCAGAGGTCAACGCCATCGGTGCCGGCTATGTGTTCAAGTTCTTCACCGGCCCCGATTACCTGCGGCTGTGGTGGATCTACACGCTGCTATGGGTAGTGGGTGCCGTTCTCGTGGCTTGGCGCAGCGCACCCACGCTCGCTGCCGGGGCTTATCGTTTCGTGCTACGCGATTGAGTCCCGAGTTCGAGTTGGGAGGAAAGTCAAATGGATTCCCGGGGAGTTCGGCGACTCCAGCGAGTCGAGGAGCATGTTCGCTTGGAAAATGCGCACGATCTCGATGGTCTGATGTCCACCTTTGGGTCAACCGGGTTCTACGATGACGAGCCCTGGGCCGAGCACCATCAGGGGCTCGATGCAGTGCGCAGCTATTACGAGGATCTTCTGCGTGCGGCACCCGACTTTCAGATTGAGGTAAAGCGCCATCACGTGACCGAGGACGGGGTCGTGCTCGAGGTTCAGTTGACCGGTACGCACTCGGGTGCGTGGAGAGGGCTGCCTGCGACCGGGCGGCGATTCAGCTTTCCTCTCTGCGCCTTCTTCACCTTCGACGAGGGTGACCGGCTTGCCGGTGAGCGCATCTACTACGACCGAGCGACCGTGTTGCAGCAAATGGGCGTGCTCTCCGATCCGACGAGCTTGAAGGGCCGCCTCGGCGCCCAGCTCCTCCATCCGATCACGGTGCTGCGAGCCTTCTTGGGGATCCGCAGCGGGTGATGAAAAGCGGTGATGCAAGTGTCATGGCGTTGAAGCTTGGGGCGCACCGCACTCCGCTAGGGGCAGACTGGAGAAGGAGGTGGTGCCGACACCCAATTCGGTTTCGACCCAGATTGTGCCGCCCTGCGCCTCCACAATGCCCTTAGCGATATAGAGACCGAGATCCCGTCCTTTGCGCGCGGTTTCCTTGGCTTGGCAGCCTCACCATCGAGCCGCGGTGCAAGGCGGCGCAATGCCTCCGCCACCTGCCGGTTATCCGGATCAGCCAGAACAGTTTCGACTCGACGAAGTTGCCCGGGATCGTCCAAGAGATCGACGACGCAGACGTCCGCCAGCGCTGGAACCGTCAGCAGCGCGACTCTCTTGAGGTTTGAAACGTAGTCAAAGGAGGAAGCCAAGATCTCGGTGGCCTTGGCGAGCAGCCGAAGCCTGGTCTCGGAACCCTTCAAAGCGGAAATATCCATCAACGCCGTCTTGCACTGCTTGACCGATCCATCCGGACCCAAGACGGGACTGCTCACCACTTGAAGATGAGCCCATCCACGATCTCCGATGGACAGGGTCATCCCGGTGGAAATTAGAGTTTTCTGGGTGAAGCATTGTTTGAGGTGGGAGCGCAGAACCTGCGGATCCGCCACGGAAACGATCGAGCTCAAGAGCCGACCTAGCAAGAACCCCCGGTCCAAGCCGAAGAGCGACGCCGCCGTCAAATTTGCCTCCTGGATCCGACCGTCCGAATCTAGCGTGCAGTAGGCGACCGGGGCGAAATCGTAGAGACCAGCGTAACGGTCTCGAGAGTCCTGGAGGAGTTCACGCGCCTCGCGCAGCTCCCGGCTGTGCGTCTCCAGATCGATCCGCTGGGCCTCCAGGTCGTGGCTGAGTCGCACGCTTTCGAGACGGAGCCCTTTCAACCGGGGGTCGGCCTCTAGCTGGCGGAGCATCTTAATTAGCTCCGCTCTCGACATCCTTTCGTACGCCAGCGGCATTGGCGTCCCGGCGCTCGAAATGCTGCCTTTGCCCCTGTCCGCAGCCATCGCTCTACCCCGCCGTATTGCAGAATTAGTCGATCTGTTCCAGGCGCCAGTCAAGGCCGCCGCGGCTTCTCCTCCTCCGCCACAGCATGCCTACTGTGACGCCCACCCCACCGCATCCTCCAACCGATCTTGCCCGAAGAACAGCTCTCCGGACACGACGTAGGAAGGCGCCCCGAAGATGCCGATCTGCATCGCCTCGGCAAAATTCGCGCAGAAGGCAGCACGCACGAACTGCGGCTCCCAGCCTTCGGTCGCGCCGGCGCACGCGAGCCGCAAGCACGCTGTTGCGAGGAAAAACGCTCGGCCGTCGCCACGAGAGGCCATACTTCGCACAGAGACGCTCGAGGTCGCGCCACATGTAGCGACCACGCACGGGATTCGCGTTGAACGGCGAATCGCTGATGCCGAGCTGCTGAGAGAAGATCGGCCCGAGAAGAAACGGCTTCCACACGAGCGGCACGCTTGTGCTCGCGCAGGCCCGCTCGATGCGCAGCGCCGCTACGTAGGAATACGTGCTGGCCAGGTCGAACCAGAATTGCAAGGGAGCGGCCATGACCGGAGAATAAAACCACGAACTCCTCGAACCCCCTAGAGCCAGAGAAACTTTACACTCTCGTCGGTCCTTGAAGCCCTGACGGGCACCGAGCGCGGCGACGTCCTGGTGATCGACAATGGGGGCCGTCTGGATGAGGCATGCATCGGCGATCTGGTCGCTCTCGAGGCGATGCTTGCCGGGATTGGGGGCATGGTCGTCTGGGGGCTTCATCGCGACACCGACGAATTGATTGAGATCGGGCTGCCAATCTTCTCCCTGGGAACCGTACCGACAGGTCCCCAGCGAGTCGATCCTCGCTCACCCGACGCTCTATCGTGGGCCCGTGTCGGACCCTTCGTGCTCACGAGCTCCGATTTCGTTGTGGCAGACGCCGACGGTGTCATTTTCCTGGACGAGGATCGCTTGCCGGCCATCGTCACAGCGGCTGAGGCGATCCGCACGACCGAGCGCGAACAGGCGGACAAGATGCGCAGCGGAACCAGTTTTCGCGCGCAGGCACGGTTCGAAGAATACATCGCGCGTCGTGCGAAGAACCCGCGATTGGGATTCCGTGAACATCTTCGTACCGTCGGACGGGCAATCGAAGAGTGAATCCATCGGCACCTGTGGGCTTCATTGGCCTTGGAGGGATGGGCGACTCGGTGTCGCGACCATGCTCCAGCCAGGCAGGCCAACCAATACGAAAAGTAAAGCACCCAGAGTAGAGGTTTCCTGGGCGGCCAAACGGGCTTGGCGCTAGAATTCGCTTCCGAACTCCAGCGGCGCGAGAGCCGAGAGGGTATCGACAGTGAGGACTATTACGGCGGGACTCGCTCCAGAGGAGCAGGACTTTATCATTTCGAGCTTGTCGCCAAGTCTGGCGCAAAAGCGACTCGCTCTTCGCGTCGTGCTGGTCTTGCTTGTCGCGTTTTTCATCATCACCTGGCCCCTCAGGGGTGTCCAACTCGCACGCATCGACCCATTCGTCCCGATGTATGCCACTGCAATGTTTGTGAATGACTCGATTACTGCGCTCTTGCTATTCGCGCAGTTCTCCATCCTGCGTTCGCGTGCACTCCTCGTGATATCGAGTGGATATCTCTTCACTGCGTTTATCTTGGTGCCATGGCTGCTGACGTTTCCAGGCGTATTCGCGCCAGGTGGCCTGCTTCGCGCAGGGCTGCAGAGCACAGCTTGGCTCTACATCCTGTGGCACTCCGGTTTCCCCACGTTCGTAATCGCCTATGCCTTGCTAAAGGACGGCGATCCAAACAAGCGGTTGTGGCATGGATCCGTGCGTGCGGCCATCCTTTCCAGTGTTGCTATCACTGCGGGCATCGTGTCTGCATTGGCAATTCTTGTAACTGCGGGCGATGAGCGACTCCCCGGCCTGATGCTCGACACGGTTCATCTTTCGGCCCTCTGGCCGTACGCAGCCGGATTTGCATCGCTGTTGAGCCTCCTTGCAGGCGTTGTGCTCTGGACGCGGCGACGCTCAGTGCTTGATCTGTGGCTTATCGTAGTGATGTGCGCGTACGTGATAGAAATATGTTTGATTTCGTTCCCGGTTCCGGCTCGTTATAGCGTTGGCTGGTACGGGGGCCGGGTCATGGGAGTGATCTCCGGCAGTCTCGTCCTCTTTGTTTTGTTGTACGAGACAACAACGCTCTATGCGCGAGCGCTCCGCGCGGTTTTGGCGCAACGTCGCGAGCGCTTGGCGCGGCTGATGGCCGGGGACGCGGTGTCCATAACCGGGGACGCGGTGTCGGCTTCGATCGCTCATGAAATCAAACAACCGTTGGCGGCCATGATCACAAATGCCGGCACCGGGCTCCGCTGGCTTGATCGTGCGACGCCCGACGTCGACCAGGCCAAGGTAGCATTCAAGCAAATCGTGACTACCGGCCATCGTGCGGGAGCGATGATCGAAAGTATTCGAGCGAACTTCAGGAAGGATGTGCGGACCAGAACTTCGCTCGATCTCAACGAGCTTGTCCGGGAATCTCTCGCTTTGCTGCGTGGCGAGCTGCAAACACAACGGGTCTCGGTCCAAGCCGAACCGAACGAACGGCTGCCGCGGGTAAAAGGGGATCGAGTCCAGCTGCAGCAGGTGCTCCTGAACTTGATCAGTAATGCGATCGATTCGATGGCGGCCACGGACGGGGCGCGGGTGCTGTGCGTGAAGTCCCAAGTTCACGACTCCGGCGGCGTGATGGTATCGGTGGAGGACACTGGAACGGGAATCGAGCCGAAGGACATCGAACAGATTTTTAGTCCGCTTTTCACGACAAAATCCCATGGCATGGGGATGGGCCTGTCGATTTGCCGCTCGATTATCGAGGCACATGAAGGGCAGCTATGGGTTACGCCGAACAGATCCCAAGGCGCCGCCTTTCAGTTCATCCTGCCCGCTGACGCTGCGATGTCTGCTGACAACCTGGCCACTTCCGGTCGTACCGCTTAACCGCAGGGCCCTCGCTCGTCCCGTTCGCGGGAGCAGCTCGAAGTGGAGTGCGTGACGTTGGCGTTGAGGCGTGTAAAACTAGGCTGATGAACGAGCTCCGTTTCGTTGCCAAAGACTATCGGCACTACCCCAAAGTCATCGCGGCGTCCGAACGGCTGAACGCCGGCAATGCGCAGTTGAAGTGGTACAACCTCGCCCGCGCAGAGGATGGTGTTCCCCAGAGCATCGAGAGGATGGCCCGCGCCTTTCTCACCGCCGAAGGGAAGGCCGAACGAGTGGGCGCGGACCGGGAGCTGGGCTTCGTGGTGTTGCACCGCTGCAGCTCGGACTTTTACTTTCTGCTTCTGAGTACGTGGCGCGGCTCGAATGAGCTCTGGGAGACGATCTTCTACAAGGAGAACTCCGCGATGCCGGGCTTCGCAGAGTTCAAATTCGACAGCCGGCATCGAGGAACATTCTGCGTCTGGGAACTGGGTGCGGTAGGCCACGAGCAGAAGGTGTGGGCACGATTCCTCAGCTCTGAGCGCACCCTGCAGGACGAGGAGCACTACCTGAGTGACACCTTTGCAGGAAGGGTCTAAGGGAGAGGTCACTGATAGATCACAGCGTGTCGGTGCTTCCTCTGGATCTGATCGTCCTCGGCCTTCGACAGCGAGACGTTACTCAATCCGCACCGGTCCATTCGCCGAACAGCCCTACGGTATCCTCTACCAGGACGGACTCGTACTTTTCGATGAGCGGCATCACCCGCTGCTCGAGCTCACCCTTCCACAGTGGGCCATCGTAGAATTGGCTCTTCATCGGCTCCCGGGAGGCCAGGTCGGGAAAGCCTCTCATAAAGAAGAAGGTGTCCGGATCCTCGATCGAAAGGAACGGCCCCAGAATCTTCATCCCGATCTGCCGGTGTGCCGGGATCGACCTGGAGGTGAAGATCTCAATCACCTCTTGCCGCTTTCCCGGCCGGATCTTGTAGGTCCGCATCTCGATGACAGGTGGCATAGTGGTGAACGTAGCGGCGGATACGCCGATCAACAAGAGCGCTGGAAAAAAGAGGGCGCCTAAATGGCTCCTGCAAAACCTCACCGAGGTAGAGTGAAGTAAAAGCTTGCACCGGCCGGAGAGTTGTCGGCAGCCCACAAGCGGCCGCCATGCGATTCAACGATCGAGCGGCTGATCCGAAGTCCCATGCCCGTGCCATGAGATTTGGTGGTAAAGAACGCATCGAAGATCTGGCCCGCGTGCTGCGAGGGAAGTCCCACGCCGGTATCGCTCACGGACACAAGAACTTGCTCGTTTTCCCCTACCTGAGACTTGATGATCAGCTCGCGCGTCCCCTCCACATCCTTCATCGCATCGATGCCATTGATCATCAGGTTCATCAGCACCTGCTGCAATTGCACGCGATCTCCCACGAGCTGGGGAAGATCTTCAGCCAGCTCCGTCCGAACGGATATGGAGTATCGCGTTGACTCGCCGCGCAGGAGAACGGCCATCTCGCGAATGACTTCGTTCAGATCAACCAACTCCCGTTCGGGAGCACTCTTTTTGAAGAGCAGACGGATTCGGCCAATGATTTCCGCCGCACGCGTTGCGTCTTTGACGATCCTCGAGGCGGCCTCGCGCGCCTCTTCCAGGTCGGGATAATCGCGCGCAAGCCAGCGCAAGCAGGTATTGGCGTTGGTGATCGCGGCGGTAATCGGTTGGTTCACTTCGTGCGCCAGGGAGGCAGTCAATTCTCCCATGGTGGTTACCCGGTTGACGTGGGTGAGGTCCGCCTGCGCTTGGCTCAGCGCTTCTTCGCCGCGCTTGCGATCCTCAATGTCCGCCGCCGCAACATACCAACGCTTGATGCGGCCCTGTTCGTCTTGCAGCGGGTTAACATGGAAAAGAAACCAACGATACTTCCCGTCGCCTCCCCGTAAGCGCGCTTCGGTCTCGTACGTAGACCCGGCTAAGAATCTAGTCTGGTACTCGCTCTCCAGGCGTTCCCAATCAGCCGGATGAAAGAACGTGTCAAAATCGATTTTCGGCCACTCCTCACGGGCGACACCGTGATAATCGAGCGCGGTCTGATTGATATAGAGGACGTTCCTATCTGGCCCTAGCACGGCGACAATTAGCGGCGTCAGATCCAGGATCTGTCGGAGCTCTATTTCCTGTTCTCGGATTTTCTCCTCCTTCGTGGCCACGGGTGAGCTCCGATAAGCCTCTCCGCGAGTTTCGCGCCCAGCACAGGTTCGATTGAATACGCCTGGCACATCGTCTAGCGACGAGCCAAAGCGTTTCGCGATGAAGCGAACTTCAGCAACTTCACCGAGGTAGAGTGAAGTAAAAACTCGCTCCGGACGGAGAGTGGGCGGCAGCCCACAAGCGGCCGCCATGCGATTCAACGATCGAGCGGCTGATCCGAAGTCCCATGCCCGTGCCATGAGATTTGGTGGTAAAGAACGCATCGAAGATCTGGCCCGCGTGCTGCGAGGGAAGTCCCACGCCGGTATCGCTCACGGACACAAGAACTTGCTCGTTTTCCCCTACCTGAGACTTGATGATCAGCTCGCGCGTCCCCTCCACATCCTTCATCGCATCGATGCCATTGATCATCAGGTTCATCAGCACCTGCTGCAATTGCACGCGGTCTCCCATCACCTGGGGAAGATCTTCGGCCAGCTCCGTCCGAACGGAGATGAAGTATCGCGTCGACTCGCCTCGCAGGAGAACGGCCATCTCTCGAATGACTTCGTTCAGATCAACCAACTCCCGCTGCGGAGCACCCTTTTTGAAAAGCAGACGGATTCGGCTAATGATTTCCGCGGCACGCGTTGCGTCTTTGACGATCCTCGAGGCAGCGTCGCGGGCCCCTTCCAGATCGGGATGATCGCGCGCAAGCCAGCGCAAACAGGTATTGGCGTTGGTGATCGCGGCGGTAATCGGCTGGTTCACTTCGTGCGCCAGCGAGGCAGTCAATTCTCCCATGGTAGTTACCCGGTTGACGTGGGTGAGGTCCGCCTGCGCCTGCCGCAATCTCTCGCGCTCTTCATCCGCGTGCTTGCGTTCGGTCACGTCCATCAAGGTACCCACGTGTTCAACCAGATCGCCGGCTGCGTTGAATACAGGATGGCCTACGGTGTGGATATATTTCACCGTGCCGTTCGGAAGAACGATTCGGCAATCCACCTCGTAATCCGTCCTTTCACGAATCGCTCTTTCCTGGATTTCGTCGACTCTCTCGACATCATCCGGATGAATACGCGAGCGAACTTCTTCTTGCTGCGACGGAATACCCCGTTCGGGATCGAAGCCAAACAAACGGAAGGTTTCCTGGGACCAGTGGACGATTTTTCTGGTGGCGATGTTCCATGCAAAACTGGCGCTATGGGTGAGCCTCTGGGCTTCAGCCAAATAGGCCTCGCTCGTGCGCAGGGTTTCCTCTGCCCGCTCGCGCTCAACCGCGATACTCGCAAGATGGGTGATCCGCTCGATCACATTATGCTCTTGCGGAGTGGGGCTACGTGGTTCGCGATAGTAGGTTGCGAAGGTCCCTAACACCCTACCGGCTGACGAAAGGATCGGCGAGGACCAGCATGCTCGCAATCCGTGCGCCAAGGCCAGATTGCGGTAATCGGCCCACAGCGGATCGGTTGCGACGTCAGAGACGATCACTGTCTCTGCCCGGTAAGCGGCCGTTCCGCACGAACCCGCCGACGGGCCGATCGCGGCACCATCGATTGCCTGAGTGTAGGCTTTCGGCAGGTTGGGCGCTGCGCCGTGCCGAAGGTGGTTGGCGCTCGAATCCAACAAAAGGATCGAACTCAGAGAACCGCTGGCCAGTTCTTCGACCAGCCGGCATGCGCCGTCGAGGATGAGAGCGAGTGAATCGCCCCGGGCGATCATCTCGAGAAGCCGTTTCTCGCCGGCCAGCAACACCTCGGCCCGCTTGCGGTCTTCGATCTCGATCGCGGTTCCATACCATTTAACGATCTTTCCCAGCTCATCGCGCAGCGGCACGTTGCGGATCAGCAACCAGCGATAAACCCCGTCCCTCCCCTGCACCCGCACTTCGCTCTCCAGCGGCTCCCCAGCTGCCAGTGCTGCGCGCCACAGACCGAGCTGCCTGGACAGATCATCGGGATGATGGAAGGAACTCCATCCCCAGCCCAGCAGTTCCTGGATTGATCGGCCCGTAAACTCGACGAAACGTCGATTGATGAAATCAACGGATCCGTCAGGCATCGTGCTCCACGCATAGGCTGGAATGGTGTCGATAATCTGTTGAATTCTTCCTTCCGCCTGCTTTGCCGCGGTGACGTCCATTACCGCCCCAACAAACTCGAGGCTGCCCGGTTCATCGTTGAAGGCATGAGCCACGACATGAACATATTTGACAGAGCCATCTGGCATCACCAGGCGATATTCATGATCAAAATTCTCCCCATCCTGCGCAGCGCGCTCGATCGTCTGTTTCACGAGGGGCGCGTCATCCGGATGAACCCGTTGGAGAATAAGTTCCACGGTCGGTTTCGTGGTTCGGTCGTATTGGAAGATTCGAAAGGTTTCCTCCGACCAGATGATCTCGCCGGTGGAGGGCTTCCAGCCGAAGCTCCCTGTATGGCTGAGCTTTTGAGCTTCCGCCAAGTAGGCCTCGGTTCTCCGCTCGGCACGTTGGCGCGCGATCAGAACGCTGGTTGCATTCTGCAGGGCAACCGATCGGAGTAGCTTGTCCTCGTCATCCATCGCGGTCACGAATGACCTCCGATACGTTTCTCCGCGAGTTTCGTGCCCAGCACACGCGCCTGGATCTTGGCAAACGCAGTGTCACGGCTCGTGGAGGTGTCATCGCTGAAAGGCGAGAATCCGCAGTCATCGGTAGTGCCGAGTTGCTCGATCGGTATGTACTCAGAGGCTTCAAGTACGCGGTCGCGCACTTCTTCCGGAGTCTCGATATGGGGGTCGATCGGAGCAGTGACTCCGACGAAAATCCGCTGATCCGGTTTCAAGTATTTCCGTATGACTTTCAAGGCGTGCCGCCGGTCCGGCTCACCCGCAAGCGCGACGTAGAAATTTGCCGCCTTCAGCTCAAACAAGCTGGGCAGCAAATCTGCGTAATCGACATCCGCGCTGTGCGTCGAATCGCGATCATTCCCCGGGCAGGTATGGACCCCGATGCGCATCCGCTCTTCTGCCGAGAAGCGCGACAGCACGAGATTGATTAAGTCAATGAAGCTGCTGAGGAGGTTCCCTGTGGGGTCGATCTTCACCGCCAGCCTTCCTTCGGTGAAGTCCACCTGAACCTTATGGGCACCCTTTTTCAGGCAGCGGCGTATCTCGGTTTCGTGCTCTCTGAGCAAATCGTCGATGAATTGCTCGCGGGAATAGTCCGGAATGCTCTCGGATGGGTACATCAGACTCAAGGCCGAAGGCGATATTACCGCTTGCTTGACCGGCACGTGGGCGTAGCGCAGAGCGGCATCCAGATAATGGTCGGCGTATCGCCGGTAACGAAAAGGGCCGCTTGTGAGCCTGGACAGGCGGCGCGTGTGGCCGTCTGCGAACGGGATTTTGAAGCCATCCGGGGCGATGTTCGGAAGCCCATGCACGGCGTACGTCGCGAAATTGTGATATTTCCTCTGTTCGCCATCGGTAACGACGGGGGAACCGGTGGCTTCAAACCGCTCAATCGTCTCTCGAATCGCATCTTCATAGAGGGGGAGCAGGTTGGGATCCTCGCTGTCGCTTTTGGCGACCCTCTCGATCAGATCAAGAGGTCTCGGGATACTGCCGATTGGCTCGGTGGGTATGGGCATCGGCCCCGGCTTGGCCATACTGACCGCCTTCTCCAGCTATAACGATCTCAGCTTCTAGCATCCAAGAGGATTTCAGTCTTCAGCGTGACGAGACGAACCCGCTTGCGATTCCGCCGGACGAGTCGCATTGGGCAGTAACGCATTGGGTAGTGGGTCGACAACGGCTGTCAGATGAAGCCTTCCCACACTCGCCTGCGCCAACTGCTTCGGGATGCCTGGGGCCTGGCTGGCCCCTATTGGCGCTCGGAGGACCGCTGGGCCGCCCGGGGGCTGCTGGTCGTGGTCGTCGCGCTCACCCTCGGGATCGTCTACATCAATGTTCTCATCAATCGGTGGAACAACACGTTCTACAACGCGCTGCAGGACAAGAACTACTCGGTCTTCGTCCACCAGCTTATCCGCTTCTCGTGGCTCGCGGGCTTGTACATCGTGGTCGCCGTCTACCAGCTCTACCTCAACCAGATGCTCCAGATCCGCTGGCGGCGCTGGCTTACCGAGCGCTACCTCGGTGCCTGGCTGAGCGACGGCGCCTACTACCAGATGCAGCTCGCGGCCGGTGAGACCGACAACCCCGATCAGCGCATTGCCGAGGACCTACGCCTCTTCGTGGCCGGCGCGCTCGCTCTCAGCATCGGCGGCTTGCGGGCGGCGGTGACGTTGGTCTCGTTCGTGGCGATCCTCTGGGGGCTCTCGGGACCACTCACTCTGCCACTTGGTGGCTCTTCCATCGCCGTGCCCGGCTATATGGTTTGGGCGGCTCTCGTGTATGCCATCATTGGCACGTGGCTCACCAACCGGATTGGCATCCCGCTCGTCCGGCTGAACTTTGACCAACAGCGGTACGAGGCCGACTTCCGCTTCGGCCTTGTCCGTTTCCGCGAGAACGCCGAGGGCGTGGCCCTCTATCATGGCGAAGCCGACGAGCTGCGCGGCTTTCGCGAGCGGTTCGGTGCCGTAGTGCGGAACTGGTGGGGCATCATCCGCTGGCAGAAGCGGCTAACATGGTTCACGGCTGGCTATGCCCAGGCGGCGATCATCTTTCCCTTCATCGTCGCGGCCCCGCACTACTTCCGGGGGCAGATCCTCCTCGGCGGGCTCGTCCAGACCGCCACGGCCTTCGGCCAGGTGCAGGACTCGCTAAGCTTCATCGTCTCCTCGTACACCGACATCGCCGCGTGGCGCTCAGTGGTGGATCGGCTCGTCGGCTTCGAGCACGCGCTCGATCGCGTGCGCAGCCAGGCGGCCGGCGGCGGTATCGCGCGCACCGACGGGGACGCGGAGCGCCTGACCCTCGAGGGCGTGGAGCTCGATCTCCCGGACGGTCAGCGGCTCGTGGCAGGCGTGAACCTCTCGCTCGGACCCGGCGACACCGCGCTGCTGGCGGGACCCTCGGGCGTGGGCAAGAGCACGCTCCTGCGCGCGATCGCCGGAATCTGGCCCTTCGGGCGCGGCGAGATCCGCGTGCCGCACGAGGCCCGGATTCTCTTTCTCCCTCAGAAGCCATACCTGCCGATCGGGAGCCTAAGGGAAGTGGTGAGCTACCCGATGCCGACGGGCGGCGTGGACGCCGCGACGCTGCGAGAGGCGCTCGAGGCGGTAGGGCTGCCCGAACTGGCCGGGCGGCTCGAGGAGACCGGACATTGGGCGCTCCAGCTCTCCCCCGGCGAGCAGCAGCGCATCGCGTTCGCCCGCGCCCTTGTTCAGAAGCCCGACTGGCTCTTCCTCGACGAGGCGACCTCGGCGTTGGATGAACCGACGGAGGCGCGCCTCTACCGGCTGGTGCGCGAGCGGCTCCCGGGGAGCGCGGTGTTCAGCGTGGGCCACCGGGGAACCCTTCGCCCCTTCCACGCCCGGCAGCTCGCTGTACGGCCCAACGGGAGTGGGCCCGCCTCCATCGTGGACGTCACCGCCGCCCCTCGTCGAAGCGGCGTTCCTGGCGGAGCATGAGGAATTTCGGCGCCTCAATCCGGGCGCGGAAAGCCGGCCATCGCCACCAGAGCAGAAGCAGGGCGAGCATCAAGGCTGAAATTGAAATCACAATTAGATCGATCATTGTCCGTATAGGGAGCGCACAAATTCTACCACCGCGCGCCGCTGATCTGCGCTGAGTTGGATCTGCCACGGCGGCATTGCCGTTCCCGGCACGCCATTTTCCAGAACTTGCCAGGCGCGTTCTTGTGAAGGCTTCTTAAGGTGAAAATTTGTGGGTGGTGGAGCGAGGGCACCTGCCTCCGGCCCGTTCCCCGCTCCTCTGTCGCCGTGACAGTTGGCGCAGTTGGCTGCAAACACGGCTTGGCCCTCGTTCAGACTGGTCGCTTCTCGCGTTGAGGGCGCAGCCCTTGAAGGGTGCAAACTATGGATATACGCAACGAGAGCCCGCAAGTCTTCGGTGGGCAGCTGACGCCAGGGCGGCATTGAGGACGATGCGACTCCATTCCACAGCACGCTGCTTAATCGTTCATCGGAGTAGCGAGCAGCAGTGAGGTTTGCCGGTTTCGGCAAGAGACTCGCGGACGCTTCGCCATCGCCCCTTCCGGCGGATCCATGACACGAGGCACAATTCGCGGCGAAGAGAGCTCCACCGCGGTTTACTTCTTCCTGTAAGTCGTCCGGATCCGACGCAGGATGCAGAACAGGTGCGCTAAGGCTGCTTCCTCCGACCATGGCGATCGGAACGCCGGGAGGAGTGGCTCTGGCTGAGGGCTCGCTCGCCATCGCCATGTCCATTGACGCCAACCCCTGTCGCTCAAAGCCGGAGAGTTGTCGAGCACGCCCAAGAGATTGGAGATAAGCGAGGAGATCCAGTGCTTCCTGTGTCGGCTCGCTGGGAGTGGCCTCGAAAAGCCAAGGATAGGGAGGCATGACGGAATCGCGCACGACGAGCCGGGGGTTGTAGAGGTGAGTCAGCTGCCAGTCGCGGGAATGAAGGTTGAACTCTCGCGCCAAATCCGGCCCGATGCGGCGAGTGCCCCAAAGCTGCGGGTAATCATATTTGGTC
>DAIQBK010000030.1:15341-36438 GCA_036781205.1 Myxococcaceae bacterium | reverse complement strand
CCCGCAGGCGTTCGTTGCGCGTGTCCGATCCGCCGCTCACCCGGCTCTGGAAATAGGAGATGGCTCCTGTTACCAGCGAGGGCGGGCCGTAGGGGACGATGGGCTTGTCGGCCCATTCGCCGGTCAATCCGAGCTGGCCCCACGTGCGGATGTTGGTTTCCGGACCGCGCGCCACGCCCTCTTTCACCCAGTCGAGCCCTTGCCATCCGCCGGTGCGCTCGGCGCCGAAGATTCGATCGAGCTGCTGGAGGGTGAGCTTGTTGATCGGATTGTCCTTGTGGACAAACACCGCCAGCGCGCTCGACTTGCCAGGCACGTCATAGCTGCCGGTGGCGACGGCGATCTCCACCGGATACAGGTAGGAGCGGCGATAGGAGCCGTAGAATTCGTAGGGCCAAATCTGCCGTCCCATTACCGCCAGGTCCGCCGCCCACTCGTGCAACCCCCACTGGGCCATCGCGGTACTTTTGAGCTTGTCCTCGAATCGAATGTCGGGATGATATTTCCGGAAGCCCGTTTCCCACCGCTTGACCAGGACCGCCATGTGGTTGTTACCCCAGCTGCGCAGAGTCCCCTGCACTTTGATCGCGGGCTTGTAGTCGGGCAGCGCGGACGGCTCGGCGGCCATGGTCAGGGTCGCGGTCAAGGCGAGAACACCACAGACGGACGATGCGAAGTTCCTGCTCATTGTCAATTGAGCTTCTTTAGCTCCTGCGCAGCCGATTCCGCGGAAAGAGGGATCCAGGTGCGATCCTTGGCCACCAGCTGCTGGCCTTCACGGCTGAGGACGAATCGTAAGAATTCCTTGATCCGAGGTGACAGCGGTTTCCCGGGCGGACGGTTGACATAGAGCCAGGGCGCGTTGTTCATCGGGTATGTGTTGTCGTGGACGCTCTGAGCGCTGGGCATCACGTAGGGTGAGCCGGCGTCCTTCGCGAGCGGAAGCACACGAACGTCGAGCTTGGCCTCGTCCACGACCTTCTGGAAACTGAACGCGATTGCATAGCGATCGTGGTGGACGGCTTGGACGAGTTGCACGTCCACCGGCGCCTCAACCCCGCCGCGCACGATTTCCTTCATGGCGGGGTTCCACTTGGTCCCGCCCCTGAAAACCACCTTGTGCATCAGGTCGGACCAGTTGCTGAGCACACCGTCGATTCCGTAGGGGTGGATGGGTTTGTCGGCCCATTCTCCCGTGAAGCCCAGCTGGCCCCAGCTACGGATGTTCTTTTCGGGTCCTCGCGCCGCGTCCGTGGTCCACTTCGTGCCTTTCCATCCGCCGGTGCGCTCGGCGCCGAAGATGCCATCGAGCTGCTCGAGCGTGAGCCCAGTGAGCGGATTGTCCTTGTGCACGAAGAACACCGGGCTGGGCGTGGAACCCTTGGGCTCGTTGAACGATCCTTGCGCAAACTTGATCTCGAGCGGCGGATAGCCGTACACGGCCTCGAAGCCTTTGAGATCAGATCGCCACCAGCTGTGCCCCATGTAGCCGATATCGGCATTGCCGGCGACGAGTCCGCTGAATGCCACTGGCGTGGCCAGGAGGTAATCGTCGAAGCGCGATTCGTAATGCAGCTTCTTGAATGCCTCCTCCCAAGCATGCACAAGCTCGAGCACGTCGTGGCCCCAGATGCGAATGATTCCATGCACGCGCGCCTCGGGCTTGTGTGCAGGCAGCTTGCTCAAGTCGAACTCGGCGGCCGCCGCGCGAGGCGCGGCCAGTAAAGCCAATAGAAGAAGCACGAGCGCGAAAGGCATGCGAGGTGTGAGATTCAGGCCGCTCATCCTGAATCAAATCTGAATGTCCTCTGAACTACGCGTCAGGCTTGAGTATTCTGACCCCTGCCGCGCGACATCATGCGGTCAGAGGCCCGGAACCTCGGCGTCGTGGGCATGTTCGATCAGGCGGCGCAGATCCTCAGGCAGCCGCGCCGGATCGACGATGACTTTCTCGTAATGTACGTCGACGATCGCATCGAGTGGAATGCAGTGATCGCCACCATTCTCGATGCTGACAAGGAATTCGCTTCGACCCCCCGGGCAAACGTCCCTGATCGCGCCGAACTCCGTGTCGCCATCCTTCGCGAACACCTGAAACCCGACGGCGATAGATTCCTGCCACTTCGGTTGCTTGCTCATGTTTCCTTCCTTCCGAGAGTGCAAAACCAGCAACCGGCATAATCGCGATCTCGAACGCGAGCCACCGGATTGTTCGCAAGGTCCTTCGCGAGACCGCTCGGGATCGCGCGACACAGGACTCAGCGCCACCACGCCTCGACGCGCTGCGGCTGCTCCGCGCCGACGATTTCGCCCGGCCGCGGAACGACGATCGCCACGCCGGCCTTCTGAGCCGCGGCGACGGCGCGCTCGGGTGGATCGTTCCAAGCGTGAAACGCGAGGTTGAACGTTCCCCAGTGCACCGGCAAGAGCAGCCGTGCGCCGAGATCGCGAGCGGCCTGCACCGCCTCCTCGGGGGACATATGTATGGGCTGCCACGTCTCGTCGCAGGCGCCGATCTTGATCAGCGCGAGATCAAACGGCCCGTGCTTTTCCGAGATGGCCTTGTAGGCGTCGAAATAGCCGCTGTCGCCGCTGAAGAAGAAGCGGTGCGACGGTCCAGCCACGACCCACGATGACCAGAGCGTCTCGTTGCCGTGGAGCGGGTTTCGGCCCGAGTAGTGTCGCGCCGGCGTGGCGGTCAGCATGAGCCCCGCGATCGACGCGGATTTGTTCCAGTCGAGCTCCGCGATCGCCGCCGGATCGACGCCCCACTTCTCGAGGTGTGCGCCGACGCCGAGCGGCACAGCGAAGCGCGTACCGCGCGCCGCGAGCACCCGCACGGTCGCCATGTCGAGATGGTCGTAGTGATCGTGCGAGATGCACGACCGCGTCGATCGGCGGCAACTGTTCGAGCGGAATCGGCGGCGGATGGAAGCGCTTCGGCCCGACGAGCGTGGAGGGCGAGCAGCGCTCGCTCCAGATTGGATCGGTGAGGACGCGGCGGCCGTCGATCTCGACGAGCGTGGAGGCGTGGCCGAGTGCCCGCGGGCCGGACTGGCCGGTGACCTGCTCGAGCGTCCCGGATCACGTCCGCCAGGGTGACGAAGTCGCCGCCCAGGATGTACTTCTCCCCCGCCCGCCCGCGCTCGGCGGCGCGGATCATTCCTATCGCCACGTCGCGCGCGTCGACCGCGCTGGTCCCGCCCGGCGGGACCGCCGGTAGCTTCCCGGCGAGGAAATCGAGTACGAGCCGACCGCTGGCAGTCGGCGCTGCATCGCCCGGCCCGAACATCCAGCCGGGAAGGATTTGCACCACGTCTAGCCCGGTGCGCGCCGCCAGCGCCTGGAGCTGCCCCGCAACCAGCACCTTGCTCTTGAAGTAGAGGTTTCCCTTTGCCACCGGTGCCGGCGGGGTGTCCTCGTCGCCGGGGCTTCCGTCCGGCTTAAGGCCGATGGTCCCGGACGAGCTGGTGTCGATCATCCGCCTCACCCGGTGTGCTCGCGCCGCCTCGGCCAGCGCCAGGGTGCCTCGCACGTTGATTGCCTCCAGCTTCGGCCAGTGGTTGCCGGCGCCGTAGTACTCGCGGAAGTAAGCCGCGGTGTGGAACAGCACGTCCACGCCTTCCAGCGCGCCCCCGAAGCCGGGCACGTTCTCCATGTCACCCACCACCAGCTCCACGCCCGAGTCCCCGAGCTGGCGCTGCGCCTTCTCCTTCGAGCGCACCAACGCCCGCACCGAGTGGCCCTCCGCCCGCAGGGCCCGCACCAGGTTGCTGCCCAACAGCCCCGTCGCTCCTGTAACGAACATCTTCATGATGATTGCCTCCGCGCCCCAAGGCGCTTATCAGAACAACGCTTAGATAGAAGGCCATCTGAGCAGTGTCAAGTTCAAACTAAGCGGCGCTCAGATTGAGCGCTCGGACGGAAAGGTGCTATTTCAAGCAGTCACGCCATGGCCCTCCCGAAAAAGCGACCCACCGAACCCGAGCGCAGATACCACCACGGAGATCTCTGGCGGGCGCTGGTGGATGCCGCGCTCGCGCTGATCGCCGAGGGGGAGCTGGGGACTCTTTCCCTCCGAGAGGTGGCGCGGCGGGCGGGCGTGACGTCCGCTGCGCCCTACCACCACTTCAAAGACAAGACGGCGCTGCTGGCCGCAGTGGCGGAGGAGGGCTTCGTGGCGCTCTGCAAACGGCTCGAGGCCGCACTGGCCCGCGTTCCCCCGGCCGATCTGCGCGGGCGCTTCGGGGCGCTCGCCCGCGCCTACCTGGAGTTCGCGCGTGCCCACCCCGCGCACTACCGGGTGATGTTCCTGCCGGAGATCAAGTCCGCGGAGCATTCGTCGCTCCACGCGGCGGCGGACCGCACGCTGGAGGTGGTGGCGAATCAGGTGCGGATGGCGGCGCCGCAGGCCTCTGCCCAAGAAGTGATGACGCGGACGGTGTTGATCTGGTCGATCGGCCACGGCCTGGCCTCGCTTTGGAACGACGGCGTGCTCGACCAAATTCTGGAATTGAGCAGCGACCGCGCGCTGCTCGACGCCACGGTGGAACAGATGGCCACCTTCGCCTCGGGCGTCCCCGCGTCGGCAAAGTCGTCCGCGCGGAGGTCCCGGCGCCGGTAGCCGAGGTGGTTTCCGGCGCGGGCACCGAGCCTTTTCTGCGGCGCAAGTTACACTCTGCCGCGTGGAACACGAATCGGCCAAGCTCGAGGCGGTGATTTAGCTGGGTCAAGGGCCATTGGGGGGCCGTCGCCGCGCAGTGGCCGGTCAGGACGCGCTGGCGCGCGCCATCTTCAAGGCGAAGTCCACCACAGCAGATCGTCGATCAGCGCCCGGGCAGGCGCCTCCAGGGGCGGACATCTTCTGTCTGAATGAGAAGATCTAGAAATGAGTTGGCATCCATGACCAGGATGCTACGAAGACCGGCGCGAGGTTCGGGGAAGAGTGAGAGATGAGCGGTGTACGAGTACTGGTCGGGACGCGCAAGGGCGCATTCGTTCTGACGTCTGATGCGGCGCGCGAACGGTGGGAGATCGCCGGCCCCCACTTTGCCGGCTGGGAGATCCACCATCTCAAGGGATCTCCAGCAGACCTGAATCGGCTCTATGCGTCGCAGTACAGCGGTTGGTTCGGGCAACTGATTCAGCGCTCCAATGATGGTGGCAAGACTTGGGAGGCAGTGGGCAACAAATTCGTGTATGACGGCGTCCCCGGCACTCACCAGTGGTACGACGGCACGCCCCGCCCTTGGGAGTTTAAGCGAGCCTGGCATCTCGAACCGTCGCTCACCGATCCTGACACCGTCTACGCTGGAGTTGAAGACGCCGCGTTGTTCCGCACGACTGACGGCGGACAGACATGGCACGAACTGTCCGGGCTGCGCGGCCATGGCTCGGGACCCCGCTGGCAGCCAGGTGCCGGTGGCATGTGCCTGCACACTATCCTTTTGGATCCGAGCAACAGCGGCCGGATCTTCATCGCCATCTCGGCTGCGGGCGTGTTCCGGAGCGACGACGCCGGTAAGACGTGGCAACCGATCAACCGTGGACTGAAGTCCCAATACATCCCCGACCCGAATGCCGACGTCGGCCACTGCGTTCACCGCATCGCGATGCCCCGATCGCGCCCGGGTGTGCTGTTCATGCAGAAGCACTGGGATGTGATGCGCAGCGACAACGCCGGCGACTCTTGGCAAGAAATCAGCGGCAACTTGCCCACAGACTTCGGGTTCGTGATCGAGGTTCACGCCCACGAGCCGGAGACCATCTACGTCGTTCCAATCAAGAGCGACTCGGAGCACTTTCCGCCCGATGGCAAACTGCGCGTCTACCGCAGCAGGACTGGCGGATACGAGTGGGAGGCGCTTACCAAAGGCCTGCCGCAAAACGACTGTTATGTGAACGTTTTGCGCGAGGCGATGGCCGTCGACTCGCTCGATGAATGCGGCATCTATTTCGGCACCACCGGCGGGCAAATTTACGCCTCTTCCGACGCGGGGGACACCTGGACCCCGATCGCACAACACCTTCCGGGGGTGCTATCTGCGGAAGTCCAAACGCTGCCATGATCCGAGTCATACTCCCCGGACATCTGCGGACGCTGGCGCACGTCGGCAGCGAGGTGAAACTCCACGTCGAGGGGCAGGTCACGCAGCGCTCAGTGCTCGACGCACTCGAGGCACAGTATCCGATGCTGCGCGGCACGATCCGCGATCACATCATGCAACAGCGCCGTCCATTCTTGCGGTTCTTCGCCTGCGAGGAGGACCTCTCCCATCAGTCGCCAGATGCCCCGCTGCCCGACGCAGTCGCCTCCGGGGCGGAGGCCCTTCTCATCATAGCGGCGATTGCTGGCGGTTAGAGGCCGACAGTGCTGCAACTCTCCTGCATCGTCGGAAACGATTTCACGCATCTGTTGATCTTAGGAGCTCCTCATGACTCCTTCCCAGGTGAGCAAGCACAAAGGCAGTATTCTCGTCATCGGTGACGAGCCCGCAAGTCTCAAGCAGCTCAAGACTATCCTGAGGGAAGACGGCTACGCGGTGCATTCCGCGAACGAGGTGAAATCAGGGTTGCAGTCCGTCAAACCCACGCTGCCCGACCTGGTGTTGGTGGACGTTGGGATGCTGGGCGTGGACGGGTACCAATTATCCGCGAGCTTGAAGAACGACTCAATCACGCGAGCGATTCCTGTGATCTTAATCACTTCGATAGACCATTCGATCAATCAGGCAAAATCGTTGCTCAGCGGCGCAGTCGATTACGTTACCGAACCCTTCGATGCTGAAGAGGTCTTGTGGCGCATTGAGACACATATTTCCCTCCGCCGCTTGCGGGAGAACCTGGAATCTGCGGTTCGCAAGCGCACCACGCAGCTGGTCACGACCAACGAGGAATTAGAGAAGGCGCTCCGGGAGATCAACGTCCTAACTCAGGTTACCGGGCGCAAACATGCGGAAGAGAAAATCCGGCAACAGGAAGCAGAGTTGCGACAGGTACTGGATCTCGCGCCTCAGCACATCGTCGTACTGGGCCCGGAAGGGAGTCGACTATATAGCAACCAAGCCGCGCTCAACTACTACGGTCTCACTCTTGAGCAGTGGCGGAGCTACGACCCTCGCAGGCTCTTTCATCCCGATGATTGTGAACGCATGACGAGCGGAGCTCAAATTAAAATCTTGAGCGCGTCTTCGCACGAGAGCGAAGCACGGTTACTGAGAAAAGACGGGAAGTATCACTGGTTTCTTTTCCGCAGCAATCCGCTGCGAGATGGACAGGGACGCATCACGCATTGGTATGTTGCGGCGACTGATATCGAGGATCGCAAGCAGGCTGAACAGAGAGTCCAAGGCGAAAATCTGGCATTGCGCGAAGAAATCGTACGTTCTTCCATGTTCGAGGAAATCGTTGGCTCCTCCGACGCACTGCGTGAAGTACTAGTGCAAGTTTCGAAAGTGGCTCCCACGGGTTCCACAGTCCTGATCCTAGGTGAGACGGGAACCGGAAAAGAGCTGATAGCTCGCGCAATCCATAATCGGTCCAACCGTTCAGCTCGCGCTTTCATTCGAGTGAACTGCGCGGCAATTCCACCTTCGCTAATCGCCTCCGAACTGTTCGGCCATGAAAAGGGCTCCTTCACCGGAGCACTTCAGCGACGTCTGGGCCGCTTTGAATCGGCGGACGGCGGAACGATTTTCCTCGATGAAATCGGCGAACTCCCAGCCGAGACGCAAGTTGCCTTGCTACGAGTTCTCCAGGAGCGGGAATTCGAACGAGTGGGTGGGAACCAAACGGTTCCGGTGGACGTACGAGTACTCGCGGCGACAAATCAGGACTTAAGTGCAGCCGTGGCTGAAGGCAAATTCCGTCAGGACTTGTTCTACCGCCTGAACGTTTTCCCGATTCGATTGCCGGCACTGCGCGAGCGCGTTGACGATATTCCGTTGTTGGTCGAGTACCTGATCGATCGTTACGCTAAAAAAGGTGGCAAGCAGATTCGCAACGTAAGCAAGGAAACCTTGGACCGGTTCCAGACTTATGACTGGCCGGGCAACATTCGCGAATTGCAGAACGTCATCGAGCGGGCGGTGATTTTGTGCGAGGGGGAAACATTTTTTGTAGATGAAACTTGGCTTGCACGAGCGGATCGCAAATCATCTGTGCCGAGTGTCCCGCTGATCGCTAACCTCGTCGAACGTGAAAAGGAAATGGTCGAAACCGCACTGCGGGAGGCCGAGGGCGTGGTCGGGGGCCCAACCGGCGCGGCTTCCAAGCTGGGCATTCCCAGGCAGACACTCGAATCAAAAATCAGGAAACTGGGAATCAACCGGCACCGATTTAAAACTCCATAAGTTCGCCCGCGTTTGATCGCCCAAGTCAAAGTTTGTTGCCTTCGCCTCGGCGCTTCCTCCTGCCTCAAACGAATTGCTCCAATCAAACGCGCAGCGATTACGAACGTTTGCGAGCCCAAGTTTCAGCAAACGCCGAAAAATCGGCTGACTCTTGTGACTGTTAACGGCGCGATGATGGCAGATCGATCCAGCCGAACATGCAGAGGGTGATGACATGAACGCCCCTTGAGATGCATTGGGTGGCCCGTTCATTGCTTGGGCGTCACTCTGACCGTCGCTCCGCGTTTTTTTGCGTTGCGAGCGGATCAGGTCAACAAGGAGGACAACTGATGACTGAAGTCGGAACGCGAGACATTCCGCTGAAGTGGGACGTGTTCGTAACGCCCGGCATCCCCATGGTCACCAGGGACCTGCCTCCGGGCATGAAACAGGGAATGTGGTCGCCGATATCGTCGACCCTCATCTATGGCAAGCGGGACGCCGTCCTGGTCGACGCTTTCATCACGGTCGAGCAAGCGGACACCCTAGTGAATTGGGTCGAGGCGAGCGGCAAGAACCTGACGACAATTTACGCTACGCACGGTCACGGCGACCATTTCTTTGGCATCGGAGCGCTCCTCGATCGTTTCCCCAATGCCAGAGCGGTCGCCACACCCGGTGTTGTGAAACGCATGCGCCAGCAGGCCGCGCCAGGGTTCGTGGAGGACTTCTGGAGCGTCTGGTTTCCAGGCCAGATCCCGGACCGACTGGTGATCGCCGAGGAGCTCAAGCGAAATGTGATCGATCTTGAAGGGCACGACTTGGTGGTCGTAGAAGTCGGACACACCGACACCGATTACACGACCGTTCTGCATGTCCCGACAGTCGGCCTAGTGGTCGCTGGCGACGTCGCCTACAACGACGTTCACCTCTATCTCGCCGAGTCCAACCCGCAAACCCGACGCGAGTGGATCGCTGCGCTCGACACGATCGAGTCGCTCAAACCACGCGCTGTGATCGCGGGACATAAGCGACCTGGGAACGACGACAACCCCCAGATCACTGAAGAGACCCGGCAGTACATCCTCGATTTCGAGCGCGTAACCGAGACGACGGCGACCGCGCGAGAGCTCTACGACAAGATGCTGGAGCTCTATCCGGAGCGCGCCAATCCAGGGGTACCTCTGTGGCTTTCGGCGCGCGCGGCCAAACGAGAGCAACTTAACCAAGAACCATGAGCAAGACAGGACTTCAGGCGCTTGCGAGGGCCAGAAGCTTCAGGCGGTCCACTCCAATTTCTTTTTCGAGCCTAACTGATGACCTTTAGGATTGAGACAGCGGCGCGAGGGAGATTCACGGTGTTCATCATGAGTGGCCAAATCGAAACACCGGCGATAGCCGAGTTGAGGAGACTTTTTGAACTCGAAACAGACTACCGCAACATCGTTCTCGATCTGAAGGATGTAAGCCTGGTCGATCGCGACGTAATGGCATTTCTCGCGCGCTGTGAAGCGGATGGCGTGAGGCTTGAGAATTGCACTCCATATATTCGCGATTGGATGGAAAGAGAAAAAGATTGAGGGCGGCATCGACGCGGAAAAGCTGGTTTGCGTCCCAAACTTAGTTGAGGAGAGCGGAAAGAATGATTCGCAAACTATATGCCACGGATAACGACTCCACAGCGGCGATTCTGAGACTGGTGCTGGGAGTTGTCTTTTTCGCGCACGGCGCGCAGAAGATGTTGGGCTGGTTCGGAGGCTACGGATTTTCCGCCACCATGGGCTTCTTTACCGGCCTGTTGCACATCCCTGCTCCGCTCGCCTTCTTGGCGATCGCGGCCGAGTTCTTCGGTGGACTCGGGCTCATCCTGGGACTCCTCACCCGAATCGCAGCGTTCGGAATCGGCGTAAACATGATCGTTGCGATTGTGATCGAGCATGGCGCCTTCGGGCTCTTCATGAATTGGACCGGCGCTCAGAAAGGCGAGGGCTTCGAGTATCACCTACTGGTGCTCGCGATGGTTGTGTTTCTGATAATCCGGGGGGCCGGTGCCCTCTCGATTGATCGCGCCCTTACTGTCGCGGCGACACGGCCTAGTCGACCTTCACCCATGTGAACCACGCGCAAAAGGCGCACTTGCTCGGCAAGTTGGCATTGCGGTTGCGAGTGGTTGTCCTGGACCGCACCGATCAGCTTCTCGCTCCGGTCAAAGCAGCGATTCGGTGGTTATCAGTGGCTGAACAAAAACAGGTCGGGAGGAGTACTGAGACGAGGGCTTCAGAGCTTCTCTCGGGAGCACAAGAGGGCAACATGTGTGCGTTCGAGAAACTCGTTGAGCGACACCGGGACAATGTCTATGGCTTGGCGTTGCAGATGACTGGATCTGAAACATGTGCGCTGGACGTCGCGCAGACGAGCTTCTTCTCCTCGTACCTGCACCTGAATGAGTTTCGAACCGAGGCGGACTTCGACGCTTGGGTTCGGCGGAGCGCGGCACAGTTGACGATGCTTCACCCTTCGAGAGTAGCGCAAGCCGTCGAAGATAAGCTCAACTGGCGGGAATTCAACGAGCGCGGCGGGCCGGCGAAGTACTGCCCAACCGATTGGAGCGCCGACGGGGAACCATTGAGTGCCGAGCTGCGGCACGCGATTCAGGGTGCCACACAGCAGCTGCCGCGAGACCAGCGCGAGGTGTTTTTGCTTAAGGACTTCGCGGATCTTACTTACGAACAGATCGCCGAGATCACTGGCCACTCGCTCCGGGCGATCAAGCATCGCCTTCACCAGGCGCGGCTGAGTTTGCGTGAGGCGATCGATCGCCTTTACAGCTACGGATCCGGTGACTCGCACTTGCGAGTATTGCCGTGAGCCGCGGGCGCCGTCTGAAGTCCGACACGCGTGACGGATGCGAGAGCGCAAAGGAGACATCAGCGACCTAATCCAAGTCCAGTTGAGCTGCTGTGCGAGCTTTGGACTTGGCGCGGACCAATAGCAACGATAACCAGCGAGGTAGCAGTTCAGCACGACGACTCCTACCTGTTATTTTGTGTTGGGTGGGTATAAAAATTTGTCAAGTCCGACGGCGCGGGGAGCTCAAGCTCCGCCAACGAACCAATCATTCGGACCCGAAGTGCTACTTGCATCGTTCCGGCGGGTTAGCTCTCCTAGGCCTAGGAGGCACACCGATGGGGAAGGCAGTTCCGAAAAGGGCTGGGTTCACGCTGATTGAGCTGATGATTGTGGTTGCGATCATCGGCATCCTTGCCGCAATCGCGATTCCCAATTTCATCAAGTTTCAATCTCGCTCGAAGCAGGGCGAAGCGAAGGCAAATCTCAAGTCCCTGTTCACCTCACAGCGCTCATACTTCCAAGAAAAGGATAAATATCTCGAGACCATCAACGACATCGGCTTCGGCCCAGAGCGAGGCAACCGGTACGCCTATTGGGCCGGCGGCGGAACCTGGCAGGACCGCAGCACGTTGTCGGGAACGACGGCCGTCACCGACAGCAACATCACGGTCGACACCTTCAAGTTCCAGGGCGCTGCGACCAACCCCGCAGCGGCCGGCCTCGGCGGCATCGCCTACGCGCAAAACGGCCAGGCCGACCCGGGCAACCCGGGCGTCACCGCTGGTAACGTCTGCCCGCTTTGCAACTTCCAAGGGCAAGCGACGGGCAACATCGATACCGATGCGACGATCGATACCTGGTTCATCAGCTCCAAGGACGCCAGCGTGAATGGCTCGTGCGGAAACAGCGATACGGCAGCGCCGGCCGGAACGCCGTTCAATACCAACAACGACGTAACTTGCTGAGGAGCCCAGGTTAGGGCGCCATCTGGGCTTAAGCCGGTACCGAGAATGGCAGCGGGTATGGGCGACCGAACGGCACGCCAGCCCGCACGGTCTCGAAAGGCTTGAGGTATGCCTTGCCGGTGATCTCGTTTTTCTGCGTGTCAACGAGCTTGATCGGTCCCTCGACTAGCTCAAGGATAGAGATGTCCGCCGGCGCGCCCGGCTGCAATGTGCCAAGCCCGGGTACGCGGCCGATAAATTTCGCTGGAGCGGCAGTGGCGAGCTCGACCACCTTCTCCAGCGGCAGCCCGAGCGCAAGGAACTTGCTCATCACCCAGGGTAAGAACGGCATCCCGGGAGTGTTGACACTCGCGGTCCACACGTCGCTACTGATGCTATCCGGCACAAGTCCCTGCTGGATGGCCGCCTCGGCGATGCGGAAGTTGAAGCTCCCACCGCCATGGCCCACGTCGATATGCACGCCCCGCTTCTTCGCCTCTAGCGCCGCCGGAAGCAGCTTGCCGTTGGTATCGACCACGTTGTTGCCCACCCCGCTGTAGCTATGGGTCAGGACATCGCCCGGCCGGAGCAGGTTGAGCAGGTCGGACAGTTTTCCGGGGGCGCCGCCGATGTGGCACATCACGCGGGCCCCGCGTACCCCGGACATCTCCGCGGCCTTGACGGCGCGCCGGAGTGGCTCGAGGCCGTTATCCCCGACGATGTTGAGCATCCGGTTGTTCTTGAGATCGCTTTCGCGGACTTTGATACCCAGCAGAAGCCCGGCGTTCTCGGCCAGGATCTTCGCCGCCAGCTCGACATCGGCGTAGTCGATGTTGAGCAGCTCACCGACTGGTGCGCCGGCCAAGCCCATGTTCGAGATGTTGAGGAAGGCGAAGATGCGCGTGCGGTTCTGGTTTATTACCCAGTGATGGAAGCCCGAGAAGTTGTTTGCCCCCGAGGTGCCGGCGTCCACATAGGTCGTCGTCGCGGTAAACGGCACGAGCTCATCGGGAGGAAGGCCGGCGGCCGTGGCCTGGGGATAAACGTGCACATGCAGATCGACGAGACCCGGCAACACCAGCTTTCCGGTGGCGGCGATCACCGCTTTTGCCTTGTCGGCGGGAATCTGCGCCTCCACCGCCGAGATCCGCCCGTGAAAGATGGCAAGGTCTCGCTTGCCTCGCAGGCCCTGTCCGGGGTCAAGTACCTCGCCCCCCTGGACGAGCAGATCGTATTTCTGCTCCGGGGCGGGTCTTGGGACGTGCAGTCCGCGCTCGTCAGCGCCGCGCGTCTGCGCCGCGGCAGGCGCTACATTCACTGCGCCCAGCGCAGACGCCGTTGCGCCCGCAGCGGAGATCTTGACGAAGTCCCGCCTGGTGAATTCGCCCACGGCTCCCTCCCGAGTCGAGAACGGCGGACAGCAAAGCATCATGCAACGACAGCGTCAAAGACTCTCGTCCCGGAACGACTCGTCAGAGACCGCGCCGACCGACTCAACGTGATGGCTGCGCCTTTTGCCGTCGAGGGTTTTACCATCTCGATGTTCTGGCACGACCGCGTACACAGGCATCCAGGCAGCCGTTGGTTACGAGAGCGACTCGCGGCCTTCACGAAGGGGTGACCGAGCGCACTGGGACAGAGATCGCCCCACTTCGTCGCATCTCCGGCGATTCCAGCTTCCTTGACGGTAGTGGGTAGCGCACGCTCAACTTGCCTCGTTCGGCACAACCGGAGGAGGGGAGATGTTCCGTTGCGCTCTTCGTGTTCAGTCATCGGTGATTGCGGCTCTTCTGCTAACCGCGAGCGGCTGCGGCTCGACCGCCGGGAATCCGGGTGGCTCCGGCGGTCCATGGCTGCTCTACGCCGGCGCCGGAGTCTTCGCCCTCGACGGTTCGAAGCCCTCCGCGGCTGTGGTCACGGTGGACGCGACGTCCAACGTCGGCGGCCTGCGCGTCGTGCCGCGCGGAACGTACGCCGCCGCGACCGGTACGGTCTCAGCCGTCGAGGCATACGCGGGAATCTGGATCTCCGGCGGCCGAATCCTGCGCACGAGCACGCTCGCCGGATCGACGCTGGCGACGGCGCAGGTCTCGAGCGAGACGAGCGTCGGCGATCCCAGCCCGCTCCGCCCGACTCCGACCCACCTGTGCGACACTGAGGTGGTGACCGACTGGTCGAATCCCGGCGACTCCCGGTTCCTCTATACGCTCGCCGGCCCCGACACGCAGTGCGGCACCCCCGACGATGTGGTGAAGGCGACGCGCCTCGACGCGGCGGCCACCGACACACCCGTCACCGTGCCAGGACGTCGCGTCTCGGTCGTCCAGGCGCCCTCGACCGGGGCGATCACCGGGTGGCTCGCGATCGACGGCTCAGGCCGGCTCGTCCGCACCGACGCCGCCTTCGCGAATCCTGTGCAGCTGCTGGCGAGCGTCGGGTTTGCGCTCGCCCTTGCCACCACACCGTCGCAGGTCCTGCTGCTCGTCCAGAGCGGTAGCACGGTTACGGTGCGGCGCTTCGACCCCGTCGCCGGCACGCTCGACGCCACGGCGCTGTTCACGCTGCCGGGCGGGATCGTCTCCACCGTCGCGGGCCGTGCTCAGGAAGCGAGCGCGGTCTACATGGTCGTGTTCGACGGGAGCAGCGGCGCCTACTCGCTCTGGCGGCTCCCGCTCGGGGCCACGCAGGCGAACTCCGCAATTCAGATGACCTCGGAGACGGGCCGCACCGTCTCGAGCAGCGTGTGGCTCACCGCGAACAAGGTCGTCTTCATCGCTACCGCCTCGGGCACGGACTCACTCGTGGCCGCGGACAAGAGCGTGGCGGGGACCTCGCCGGCGCCGGCGCTCGGGGCTGCCTCGGCCGCCGGCACTTCGCTGAGCTTGGTGGGAAGCGTGGCGGACAAGGTGTTCGTCAACGTGCTCTCGTCAGGGGGCCGGACCGCGCGCGCCGTCAACGAAGCGGGGACCGACGCCGTCGCTCAGGCGAACGCCGAGTGGGTCGGGTTCGCGGGTGACGCCACCGCGCTACTTGCCACAGGCCTCTCCGCGGCCGGAAGCTACTCCGGCGCCTCGCTGTCGACGGTCGCCGTGGCGACCGGCGCACCCGGCATCCAGCTCGGGACGGTCCCGGCGGGGATCGAATCGGTGTCCCGGTTGCGCTGGTCCGGGTCGAAGGGGCTGCTCCGCGGCTTCACCAGGGATGCAAACGGCGGCATGTTCGGCGAAGTGCTGTTCGCCGACGCGAGCGCGGCTGGCTCGCTGCTCCGCGTGACCAACACCCCGGCCATCTCAGAAACGGTGCCCTGACGTCCATTCGTCCTCGATCACGGCCGACACAAGAATTGCGGTAAAGTCGCCGCATGATCCGACCTCCATTCGTGATCCGCGGCGCCGACGTCCCTGAGACGCAGCACCAGTACCCGAACAGCGACGAGAAGATGGCGCCGAGCCGGGCGGTCGGGCACGCGGCCGGGCTCCAGCGCATCGGCGTGCACCTGGTGCGGGTCGCGCCCGGCACGCGCACCTCCTACCCGCACGCCGAGGAGGAGTTCGTCTACGTCGTCGACGGCGAGCTCGACGCGTGGATCGACGGCGAGCTCCACCGCGTGCGCAGCGGGGACTTCGTCGCCTTCCCGGCCGGGACCGGGATCTGCCACACCTTCATCAACGACGGGGATCGCGACGCGCTGCTTCTCTCCGGCGGCGAGTGCGCCAAGTCGGACAGCCGCATCTTCTACCCGGTGAACCCGGAGCGGAGGAACGACATGCCCTGGTCGAGGTGGTGGGACGACGTGCCGGCGCGGCCGCGCGGGCCGCACCCCGGCAAGCCAGGCCGCTGAATCACTTCTTCTTTCTCGTCGTTGGCTTCGGCTTCAGCGTCTTCACGTGAGCGACGCCTGGCGCTCGTCAACAATTAAGCCGCTACTTTGCCCGGGCGATCGGGGATAGCATTCGTCAGCTCCTTGCAAACGTTTTCGAGCAGCAACTCCTGTTTCGAGATGATTTTGTCCGCAATGCGAAGCAGCCCCTGAATGTTCTCCTGGCAGGCATTGTCCATCGCTGTTCGGTCTCCCAGGTCTCCCTGGAAGCGATAGTATTTGCGCCCCATTTGCGCTCCCAAGCGTTGTTGCATTTGGTAGTGGACGGTGTCGCTGACCCCGTCAAAAAGAATCTTAACCAGCGGTCGTGCCCATCTTGCGAGGCCCCAGCCCTTCGCATCCGTGTACGACACCTTGTCCTCGTCGTTGCCCGTGCCTATTGAGACGACAATGAATTCGTTCACATCCTGGAACAATTGGGGTACCTCGGCCCAAGCGCACATCGCCGGATTGTTCGCGAACACGCCACCGTCAATCAGACACATGTCAGGCTTGCCCAAGGCCAGATCAGGCACATCAAGTGGCGGAAAGAAGGTCGGAGCGGCCGAAGTGGCTCGCGCAATTTCTCGCAGGCGATAGTTGAAGTTCTTGTCTGTTTTGGTCCTCCAGCTTTTGAAGAAAGCTGGTGCAGGACCTGCAGTATTGTACGAAGTCACTAGAACCCTCGTGAGAACGTCGCGCAATCGAACGTCCCCGAAATATTCGCTCAGGACACTCTCGATTCCATCGGGCTCGTACTTAGGGCCATTCAACCCCCCGACGGATTTGATGGTGTGCCAGAGCGATCGGCTGAAGATCTTCTCGCCGTATTTCTCGTAAAGATTTACCAGCTCCGCACCGGTGTACTTCGGTTTGCGGCTGTTCCCTTCGGGCATTGCGAGCGCTAGGGCGATAATACCTCCCGTCGATGTCCCGGCGATCAGGTCAAAGAGGTCCGCAGCAGCCCTTCCCGTCCTCTGCTCAATCTCCGCGACGATGCGAGCGGGGATGATTCCACGGATTCCGCCGCCGTCGATTGAAAGAATGGTCGCGCGTGCCATTGTTCGCTCCCTCCCGAGTAAGCCACCCTTAAGCGATCCGCCCTGGGCAGCTAAGGTACTCAAGCGCGCATCGAATTGAGGCTGGCCAGCGCGAAGCGGACGCACCTTAGGCACCGCGACCGCAAATTTACAATCACCTCCCGTCAACCAGAAACAGACACTCAGTCGCCAATCCCCTTCTCAATGGCTCGGGTCCCGCCTCGTACGCAAGCCGCGGTACCCCTTTGTGAAACTTCCGGCTCCGCTTGGCATCCAATCTCCATTAAATGTTGTACGTACAACCAAACTCTTGGTCTGGAGGAAAGTTATGGCTCGTCCCTTTGCAGTGCTTCTCCCCATCATTCTTGTCGCCGCGGCGTGCGCCGGGGCGCCGAGGCCACCGCCACAGCTGGCGCAGAACCGCGAGGTGGAAGCTTTCGCCTCGGCCGCTGCATGGCCGAACTCCGAGAGCGCGGTGGCGATCATCGCCGCACAGCAGTTCATCGCCGCCCGGCACGAGCGGGACGGCTATGAGTACTTCCAGCGCCTGGCACGGGAGCAACCTGATCGCCCGATCTTGATTTCAATAGAAGGTCTGCTGCAGGCAAGCAGCGCCCGCGAGATACCGCTGCTGAGCCGCGTCGCCTGGGTCGAGGAAGCGATCGGCAAGCTCGACCGCGGTGCTGAGGCCGAACCGGTCGCCGGACGGCTGCTGCGCGGGCTGGTGTTCGCGGATCTACCCGTACGGTTCGCGAAAGCGAAACAGGCGGTTTCCGATTTGGAGTCGTCGCTCGAGAGGCGAGATGCCTTTCCAGTGGACGTCGATCGAGGCATCTTCCGAGCCATTGCCAAGGCCTGGCGGACTCTCGGCAACGAGGGAAAGTCACAGGAGATGCTGCGGCGCTCAGGGTACGAGACTCTCGACGGTCCAACCGTCCTAGGAAACATCTCCGTCGGACCAGATGACGGGTTCCGATTTACCCAACCAAGGCTCGTGCGCGAAGGCGACGGAGTCTATGTGGCCGAAGGCTTCGACTTCGCGAACATCGCCTTCCTGGTCACCGAGGCAGGCGTGGTCGCCATCGATGCCGGCACTACCGAAGAGAGCGCCCGCGAGGCGATGAAAGCACTGCGCCAAATCACCAGCGCGCCGGTGCGGTACGTCATTCTCACCCACTCCCACTGGGACCACGTGGGTGGCCTTGCCGCGGTGCGCGAGCCCGGGACGGTGGTCATCGCTCGGAAGAACTTCGCCCAGGAGCTCGCGCGCATGCGCAGTTCGCAGGGGATCTTCAGCTGGTTCTTCGGCAGCCGGCCCGTCGGCCTGGATGTCAAGGTAGACCGCGTCGTCGCAGAAGAGGAATCCTTTCACCATGGCGGCCTAGAGCTGCGGCTCATCCCGGTCCGCGGTGGGGAGACAGAGGACGCGCTCTTTATTTACCTTCCCAAGCAAGCGCTGCTCTTCGTCGGCGACGCTTTCATGCCGTACGTGGGACCTCCTTTTCTGTCCGAGGGATCGCCTGAGGGCTACCTCGATACGCTCGCGATGGTCCGCTCCATCGCGCCGCGCAGGCTCGTTCACGGCCATCCACCGCTGACCCAGCTGTTCAACATCGATGCCGTCCCGGGCCTGGAGGCGGCGCTGCGGAGCCTCTACAACCGGTATTTGCCAGACATCCTGCGCAGTCGGCCGCTGGCGGAGATGCTGCATGAAAATTACCTGCCGCCGACGCTGCGGGACACGCCAAAGGCGGTGATCCCGTACCTCGTGGTGCGAGATCACTTCCTCCAACGGCTTCACCTCCAGAATGCCGGTTACTGGCAGGCAGATGGCGAGGGGATGGACTCCGTCACCCGGGAGGAACGGGCGGCCTTGCTCGACCAGTTCGGCGATGGCAGCGACGGACCGTTCGTTCGCGTCGCCGAGAACCTCCTCGCCAGGGGCGATGCGCCGCTCGCGCTGAACGTGATCGAGTTGGGCTTGCTCCGGCACCCGTCGAGCGACAGACTACAGAGCGGACGCAAGCAGGCCCTCTCGATGCTGATCGATCGATTCAATCCGGTGGACCCGTTTCGGTTCATCATCTACTCGCAATGGGCCGGAGCCCGCTTGCAGCCCATCGATGCATCGCGGGAGGTGCGGTGACGGAGGCCGCCGCAAGGGAAGTCGGACGGCTGATCGCGTCGCACTGCCTGGCGGTGCGCGTGCGGCGCCTCGGGCGCGTGATCAGCCGCATCTACGATGCCGCCTTGGCCGACCACGGCATCAATATCGCCCAGCTCAACCTCCTCGCCGCGATCGCTGTTGGCGGGCGTGCCCGGCCGAGCGACGTGACGCGACTGCTCGACCTGGAGAAGTCGACCTTGAGCCGTAACTTAAAGCGGATGGAAAGTCTCGGGTGGGTACACTCCGATCCCAACGTGCCGCGTCGCGGTCGATTCTTGCGGCTCACGCCGGCGGGGTCGCGGATACTGATCAAGATGCGCGCGGTCTGGGAGGAGGCGCAGGCGACGGCGCTGGTCGAGCTTGGGCAACGATCTTTCACCCAGCCCCGCAAGCTTCTGTCGACACTGGCGCCGTCGGCAAAAACCAGAGGCGCACATGACGGCAAACGAGCGAGTTGAACCGAGACCCCCAAGCGCGTCCTCGGCAAATGCCTCGAGATGAGGTTGGACCTTACGGTCCCTTTGCTTCTTCGACATTCACTGCCGGCGCGTAAGCGAGACCGACAGTTGTATGCAGCCCATCTGGTTCGCGAGTCTCGCGTAGCATGATCCAATCGCCGGCAGTTCCGATCCAGTTCGCGCTGCCTTCCTTCTCCAGGGCGGGCTTGCCATGCTTCATGACCAAGTCCTGGCGCAGCGCGGATACAATTCTCGCGGCCTGCTCATTGGTCGGAGGGACAAAATTATCCCTCTCGAGATCCACCTGGCTTCCCTGTGCAGTGAAAAGAACAACTACGCTTCGTAGGCCGATTTTTGGTTTGAAATAAAACGTGATGATGCCTTCCGATACGCCCGCGGCCGGCTTGCGGATTTTGTAGACAGCCCCGCCATTATCCGACTGTTTGGCGAGGCCACCGGGGTAGAGCTTCTTAACCTCGTCAACTGTCATCCCCCATTTGGCTTTGTCGTAACCTCCTTGGAGGACACTGCCAACCCTCCTGGTAGAACCCCCCGACCTTTCCTCTTCCGAAACATTAGCGTTTTGGGCTTGCGCAGGCACGAGCATGGTCAAAACGAAAAGCAGCGGTTCGATCTTCATCGCTGATTTTCCTCTCTTGAATCGGGGCCGGGGACCATTGGGCCTCTCGTTGGGGGGCGGGCATAGCACCGCTCCTCGAAAGGCGCATCCACCGAAGAACACCGAAAAGCTTGAGAGGACTGGAGGAGCTTCTTAGGACCATGCTCAAAGTGCTGATGAAAGGGGACCAGTATGAAGCGGGGTTCAATCCTATTCGCGTCTTTGATGGTCGGTAGCATTGCGTATGGAAAGAATCAGCCGGCGACGGCCCACGCCGACTTGATCAATTCGCAGGGCGAGAAGATCGGTACGGCTAAGCTCACGCAGAGTCGAAAGGGCGTAGAAATTGTCATCGATGCCTCCAAGCTTCCGCCCGGGGTGCATGGTTTCCATTTTCACACGGCAGGAAAATGCGATCCTCCCGATTTCCAAACAGCGGAGGGACACTTCAATCCCGAAGGAAAGAAGCACGGTCTCAAAAATCCGGACGGACCGCACGCGGGCGACATGCAGAACTTGACCGTTGGCGCTGACGGAACCTTGAAGGTGAAGGTCCTCGATCCGCGCGTCACTCTCCGTGAGGGGAAGGACTCGCTATTCCAGCCTAACGGCACGGCAATCGTCATTCATGAAAAGATGGACGATGACTTGACTGATCCGGCCGGGAATTCTGGCAATCGCATCGCTTGCGGCGTAATTTCAAAAATGAGCAAATGACCGGCGTCGAGAGCCTTCGGGCGTTGAATCGACGACAAGAGCGGGACCAGGTCTACAGGTTTGTTCGCCCACTTCTTTCACGCGCAAAGCGGATTCTCGAGGTCGGCTGTGGG
>DAIQBK010000030.1:0-15241 GCA_036781205.1 Myxococcaceae bacterium | reverse complement strand
GTTTGTTCGCCCACTTCTTTCACGCGCAAAGCGGATTCTCGAGGTCGGCTGTGGGCAGGGGGACCTGGCTCGGCAGCTTTCGTCGGATGGCTTTCAGGTAACAGGGCTGGATCGAGAGATCCTGGCAGACTCGAGGGTTGGAGAAGTGCGATGGGTCGAGGCAGATCTTTTCGACTTCAGCGCCGAGCGGATGTTCGACGCGATCGTCGTGGTGGCGACTCTCCACCATCTTGATCCGCTCGGGGATGCCTTGAGCCACCTACGATCTCTGCTAGCCGAAGGGGGACTTCTGATCATCGATGACTTCGATCTCGAGGCGCCAGACGAGTCTACCTGCCGTTGGTACTATGACGCCCAGCAGCGACTCGAGGCCGCGGGGCTCTATTCGGGCGATCGAATCAAGACGGACCGAGATCTCCCTCCGCTGACCCGTTGGCGTTTGGACCATCAGCACGAGCACAAACTGCATTCCGGCGCGGTGATGAAGGCAGCCCTCGCGGAACAATTGGACCTTTGCCGTGTCGAGCGCGGGCCGTACCTCTACCGTTACGTCTGCGCCGGTTTGCCGGAGGATGAGATTGGGGCACGCGCGGCAGAGGAGATCTTCAAACGCGAGAACAATGCAGTGGCAGAAGGAGAGCTGCTTCCGGTCTGGTTGCGGTTCGTGGCCCAGCATGCCCGCCACACGCTCCGTCACGGGGCTTGAGCGATATCGCAGATGACAAAGTCATTCTGGAGCTGCGCAGTCATGACGCTCCTCAGCGCTGGCGTGAGCGCAGGGTTTTCCCTTGTAGGTCTGTTCGACCGCGGCAGCGGCGACAGCTTCTCCCGTTATGCAGCTTCGCGAAGCGTCGCCTTGTTGCTGACGGTGGTGATCGCAATCTGCGTTCGTTCGCGTATGGCACTTGCGGTTTTGGGAATTGCCATGACGGTCGTACAAGCATTGGACGGCGTCATCGGCGCGCTCGCCCACGATCCTTCCAAGACCTACGGGCCATTTGCCTTTGCCGTCCTCAACGCAGTCGTCGTGATCCGGCTACTGAGAGAAAATGCTTTCGCGCTGAAATGATATTGGGCGCAGCTTGGCTCCGCATCATCGCCAAGGCGCCGTCGAGCGCAACACGGAGGGGAGCGATTGACTCCGTAGCCTGCGCCAGCAGAAGCCCGCCCTGCAGCGCAGCCAGGACCGAGAACGAAAGCTTCTCCGGAGAAGCATCGGCGCGCAGGAGGCCAGACGCGCGCATGCGGCCGACCCCGTCGCGCAGGTACTGACGCCAACGCTCCATATGCCTCCTTGGGAGCAACGCCAACTCCGGGTTGCTCCCCGTGAGCTCGCTCACCATCGCCCCAATCGGGCAACCCCAGTGCGGTTGCGACCGGTAGTGCGCAACCACCGCCTTGCCCCAACTTTCCCACGACTTCCATGTGTCCAGTGCGTCGAGGTATGGGCGCTGGGCATTGAGAACGCGCTCACTTTGAAAGTTAGCGATGGCGCTGACGAGCTCCGCCTTGCCCCCAGGGAAGTAATGGAAGAGTTGACTCTTACTCGTTCCGGTTCCGGCCCGAATATCGTCGAGACTGGTGGCCCCAACGCCACGAGCAAGGACCAGCTCTGCGGCTGCCTCCACAATTTTCGCGCGCATCGCCACACCTTTGGGCGTGAGCCGTGGTGCCGAGCTGATCATGGCGAAAGTATAGATCCTCTGGACTATCTGGTCCACTCTCGATTAGTTAATGGACCTGTCGGTCCACTCGGAGAAATGGAATGGGTACACGACTCGATCGGAAGACGGCGCTCGTCACCGGCGCTACCAGCAACATCGGCCGTGCCATCGCCATCGCGTTCGCGCGCGAAGGGGCGCACGTCGTTTTAAGCGGACGGAATGAGGCGCGCGCTGCCGAGGTCCTCAGAGTGATTCACCAGACCGGAGGCCGGGCTGACTTCGTGCAGAGCACACTCGACGGTTCGCCAAACACCTCACGAAAACTCGCCGAGGATGCCACTCGCCTTCTCGGTGGACGACTCGACATCCTGGTCAACAACGCGGGCATCTACCCCGGTGCGACCACGAACGCGACGGACGAAGCAACCTTCGACCAAGTCTACGCGGTCAACGTGAAGGCGCCGTTCTTTCTCACGGCGGCGGTCGCTCCCTTGATGGCCGCCCGCGGCGAAGGAGCCATCATCAACCTGGGCTCCTGGATCGCGCGTCTCGGCGTCCCTGTCGGCGCACTCTACAGCTCGACGAAGGGAGCCATCGAGACGCTGACCCGCGCATGGGCCGCGGAGTTCGGGCCGGCTGGCGTTCGCGTCAATGCGATTTCGCCGGGGGTGGTGCACGAGCCCGTCCGCACCCTGGGGCTGGGTGATGCGATGATGCGCGGGACGCCCGCCAATGCGAGCGGTAGCCCCGAGGCCATCGCCCACGCAGCGGTCTACCTCGCGAGCGACGAGGCGGCCTTCGTGCACGGCACGGTGCTCGACGTCGATGGCGGACGCACGGGTGTCGCGGTCATCGCAAGCGGCCTACCATGAGCCAGCTTGAGCAAACGGTCCTTGGCCAGCAGCAACACGGTTGAACTCCTACCAAACTGGGTTTCACCCCACGTAACGCCGATCGTCCAACGGTGTCTGACTTACGCAGGCGGTTGCGAGCCGCTCTTCGTTGGTAACGAGAGGGACGAAAATCGATAACCGATTTCGAAACGAGGAGTTTTCCCATCCCCTCTTTGCGATCGAGGGGGAACGGGGGCAGGCTCGCAGGGCCGCCATCAAGAAGGCGTTCGCCGAAATCAAGAGTTCGGAAGATCGACTGCGAACGATCCTCGACGCGATCCCCGCCCAGGTCTGGAGCCAGCGCCCGGACGGCACCATCAATTATGTCAATCGACGGTGGCGCGAGTACACCGGTCTCTCGTATGGCGCCGGCGGGAACGGCGAGTCTGTGCCGCCGGTGAGTGCGACCGACGTCGGTCAAGCCATCGTGCATCCCGACGATTTGCCGAGCGCGACGGCCAAGTTCCTGGATGAGATCCTTCCGACCGGGAAGCCGGGGGAATTCGAACTACGGCTGCGGCGCCACGACGGCGAATATCGCTGGTTCATCGTCCGGGTCGAGCCGGTGCGCGATGAACGCGGTAACGTCGTCCAGTGGTATGGAACGAATACGGATATTGAAGATCTCAAGCGGGCTGAAGCGAAGCTGCGGCAAGACGAGCAGGAGTTGCGCCGCATTACCGATGCCATACCGCAAACGATCACCGTCCTGAGCCCCGAAGGGACCGTCGTTTATGCGAACCGGGCGGTGGTCGAGTACACGGGGCTCACGATGGACGAGCTGACAGCCGGTGCTCTGCGGACCCGAACCTTTCACCCGGACGATCGAGCCCGGCTGGAGGACCAGCGCTGGGAGGGCCTAATGCGCGAGGTGCCGTTTGAGTATGAGGTACGCGCCCGGCGCCAGGACGGGAACTATCGCTGGTTCCTTCTCCGCTACAACCCGTTACGGGACGAGCATGGGCACATCGTTCGCTGGTACGCCACGGGCACCGATATCGACGATCGCAAGCAGGCCGAAGAGCGGATGCGCCACGAAAATCTCGCGTTGCGCGAAGACCTCGACCGCTGCTCGATGTTCGAGGAGATCGTCGGCTCATCCCCGGCGCTGAAGCGCGTCTTGGCCCAAGTAGCGAAGGTGGCCAAGACCGATGCCACGGTACTGATCCTGGGCGAGACCGGCACGGGCAAGGAGTTGGTCGCACGCGCGATTCATAAGCGGTCGAGGCGCTCGACCCGGAGCTTCATCGGCGTGAATTGCGCGGCCATTCCAACGTCGCTCATCGCGTCCGAGCTGTTTGGGCACGAAAAGGGAGCGTTCACGGGCGCCCTGCAGCGGCGGCTCGGGCGATTCGAATCGGCCGACGGCGGCACGATCTTCCTGGACGAGATCGGCGACCTTCCCGCCGAGGCGCAAATCGCGCTGCTGCGCGTACTCCAGGAGCGGGAGTTAGAGCGTGTGGGCTCGAGCCACCCGCTGGTCGTCGATGTTCGGGTATTGGCGGCCACGAATCACGACCTCGAGGCTGCCGTGGCGAACGGCGCCTTCCGCCAGGATCTCTATTACCGGCTGAATGTCTTCCCGATCCGGATTCCCGCATTGCGCGAGCGAGCGGACGACATTCCCATGCTCGTCCGGTATCTGGTCAAGCGCTACGCCACCAAGGCCCGCAACCGCATCCGCCACATCGGGAAGAACACCATGGAGCTGTTTCAAGCTTACGACTGGCCGGGCAACATTCGCGAGCTGCAGAACGTGATCGAGCGCGCCGTGATCTTATGCGATGGCGAGACGTTCGCGATCGATGAGTCGTGGTTGAAGAGAAAACCGCGCCAGTTGTCCAAGCGGGCGGCACGCGAAGTGACCACGCTCGCCGAGGGCCAAAAGGAGCTGATTGAAGCAGCCCTAGCGGCGGCTCACGGCCGGATCTCGGGTCCCTCGGGGGCCGCGGCGAAGCTCGGTATTCCGCGCCAGACACTCGAGTGGAAAATCAAAACCCTGCAGATCGACAGGCTCTCGTTTCGCGTCCGCTGACAGTTGGCGATTGCCAATAGGTTGGCAACCTCGCTGAACCCAACTCTCCTCTGCTGAGGCATTTAGCCGTGGCGCGGCGCTTGCTTTCCTCCCGCTGCATTCACGCAAGAGAGTTGGTCAGAAAGGAGAGCTCGATGGCTGTCGAGCAGCGGCCGAGTGCACGCCGCGCGGGGGCGATCGAGGGGGAACCGGAGCACTCACGATTCCAGTCATTGACACTGCCTCATCTCGATCGCCTGCTCGCCTTGGCGAAGCGCTGGGGCGACGGAGAGGAAGCGGAGGACTACGTCCAAGAGACGTATCTGTGCGCGTGGAGGGCTTTCGATCAGCTCCGCGATCCCTGCGCCGTGTTTCCCTGGCTCTGCAGGATCCTGCGCACGGTCGCGATGCAACAGGGCCGCATTCGCAAGCGGCGCCGGAACCTGCTCGTCATCACCGAGCTGGAGGCGGTCCACGAGGAGTTGGTGGCGAGCGATGCGCCGTCGCCGCTCGAGCAGGTCCTGGCGCGGCTCGAGCTCGGAAAGCTGAGCGAAGCGTTGCGATCCCTTCCCGAGGAATTCGGCGAGGCGGTGGAGCTCTCCGACGTTCACGGGCTAAAGTACCGGGAGATTGCCCGAGTTACCCGGGCCCCGATCGGCACGGTGATGAGCCGGATCAGCCGCGGCCGGCGGCTGCTCGCCGCGGTGTTGCTGGAGATGCGCGCCGCGAAGGAAGAAAGCGGGAGCCGGCGAAGCCAGGGGGAATAGAACGCGCAGGCAAGTCATCTATCATGGATGGGAGGCACCTATGCCGCGGAGCTGTCTCCACCACCAGGTACGGGAACTGCTCGGTGCGTTCGCCGACGATGAGCTCCCGCGCCACACGCACCAGTTGATTGCGGCGCACGTATCGGGATGTGCTCGGTGCCAGTCCGAGCTCGTGGTCCAGCGGAGCCTTGCCCAGGCGCTCCGGCGAGAGCCGGCTCGAGTTGCGCCGCTCGAGCTCCGGCTACGGATCCAGCGGCTCACCGAATCTTTCACGCCTCCTGCAACCACGATCGAGAGGCGACGGGAATAGTCTCGACCTCTGAATCCATCCTCGATGTGTACGCCGAGCAATCCCGCCGGCGAATGGATCAGGGATGGACACATGACTCGATGGAATGGAATGAAAAGCGTTTGCGGCGCCGCGCTGCTAGCTGCGCTGGCGGCCGCGTGCGATAGCACCAATAACCCCAACAACGGCGGCAACCAAATAGGGCAGAACCCGGACGCGGGGCAGGGAGCCCCGTCGATGATGCTGGGGATGAGCCCCAGGTTCGGCAATTACCTTGTCGACGGCGCCGGCCGCACGCTCTACCTCTTCGCTTTGGACCTGCCGGCGGGCGGCAGCAATCCCGCCGTCTCGAACTGCACGGGCTCCCCCAGCGATACGACCTCATGCATCTACCTCTGGCCGATTTTCCACGCCGCCACCGTCAACGTGCAGGGGATCAATGCGAGCGACGTCGGAGGGTTTACCCGCAGCTCCGACGGCATGTTGCAGACCACCTACAAGGGCTTTCCCCTGTACTACTTCAGGCCCGACGCCAATCCAGGCGACGTCGGCGGCGAGGCCATCCCTGACTGGTTCGTGCTGCGCAGCCCCTTCTACACGATCATGACGCTCAATGCGGAGGGAAGGCATCGCCTCACCGATGGCGCCGGCCGCAGTCTCTACTTTTTCGCCCAGGACACGGTCGGGAACCCGCCTACGAGTGCCTGCCTCGGCACGGCCGGCGACCGGACCACTTGCGTCGGCAACTGGCCAATCTTTCTTGCCAGCACGACGGTGGTGGAAAGCAACATCAACCCCGCGCGGATCACTGTCTTCACCCGCGCGAGCGACCACCTGCAGCAGTCCGCCTTCGACGGCCATCCTCTGTATTACTTCGCCGACGACAGGCTCCCCGGCGACGATCTGGGACTGACCTTCCCGCCCGGCCTGGGCAACTGGTTCAACATCGACCCCGCGGTGCAGTAGCCGGGTCCGGGAGGCATTTGCCGATGAGCGCGCGCAATCTGCTCACTTCGCTCCTGGTGGCCTCGTCGGTTGTGGAAGGAGCACCGGCTCTGCAGCGTGAAGGCGACATCACCGTCCTGGCCCACGGTCCGGCCGGCTTGCGCATCGAGGGCAAGAGCACGGCCGTCTCGCTCGAGGACCAGCCCTCCGCACTCCTGTTCAAGGTGCCGCTCGCGCCGATCGACACCGGTATCGGCCTGCGCAACCGCCACCTGCGCGAGTCGCTCGAGGTGGACAAGTTCCCCGATGCCACGCTCCGCGTGATGCGGGCCGATCTCAAATTTCCCAAGGAGGGCTCGCCGGTGGAGAGTCAGGTCACCGGCGAGCTGACGTTGCACGGCCGCTCGCGCCCCGTACCGGTGCATTATCGCGCCGAACGGCGGCCTGGCGGCCCTACCCGGATCGCGGGCTCGTTGCAATTGGACATGCGCGACTTCCAGATCGTGCCGCCCTCGTACCTGGGCGTGGCGGTTTCGCCGGACGTGGAAGTCGACGTCAACCTGACGGTCGATGGCCCATGAAGCTGGCCAGCGCCGCACTGACGGCGATCGCGCTGTTCTCGACCACTGCGCACGCTTACCCGTCGATGATTCGCCACGGGTACACGCAGTGCGCGACCTGCCACATTGATCCGTCGGGCGGGACCCTGCTGACGAAATATGGCCGAGCGCAGAGCGAGTTTCTGCTCAGCACGCGTTGGGCCCCAGGGAAGGAGGACGAGCCGGCCAAGTTTGACCAATTCCTGTTCGGCCTCGTCCCGATGCCGGACTTCCTCAACCTGGGTGGCTGGGCTCGGTACGGGTACCTCTGGAACACGGTCAACGGAAGGCTGGTCGACGACCGGCTGCTGCAGATGCGCTTGGACCTCGCTGCGGCGGTCCGGATCGGCCCGGTGCGCGCAGCGGCGCAGCTCGGGTACGCCAGCCCCTCGAGCGCTCCGTTCACCCAGCTGGCCTGGGTCACTCGCAACGCGGGCTGGGGGAACTTGGTCTCGCGCGAGCACTGGATCGGGCTTGCCTTTGACAACGATAGCGTCCTGGTGCGCGGCGGCCGGATCTTTCTTCCCTTCGGGCTGCGCAACATTGAGCACACCTCGTTCGTCCGCACCGCCACCCGCACCGACATCAACCAGGACGCGCAGGACGGCATCGCGGTAGCCATTTCGAAGGAAAACTGGCGGATGGAAGTGATGGCCATCCTCGGCAACTACTCGCTGCGACCCGACGCGTTCCGCGAGCGCGGATTCGCCGGATACTTCGAGATAGCGCCGTTGTCGCGGTTGGCCTTCGGCCTCAGCGCTTTTGCAACACGCGCGGATGCAGCCCTGGGGAGCAGGGGGCCGACGCTCCGTCAGGCTTACGGATTGACGGCGCGCGCCGCGCCGTGGACCCCGCTGGTCTTTCTCGGGGAGGTCGACCTGTTGATCACCAGCTCGCTCGGCAACGGCGGCGTGAATGCGGGCCATGCCGACTGGCTGCAGGCCGACCTCGAAGTGTTGCGCGGAGTGCACATCCTCACCGCCGTCGAGGGGATGACGCCCCCCGGCGGTGGTGCCTCGACCCTTGGCTTATGGGGCGGGGTAGCCTGGTTCGTATTCCCGCACTTCGACGTTCGTGCAGACTTGATCCGGCGCTCCACTACCGGCTCGCCTGCGACGTTCACGTACCTTATCCAAGGCAACGGGTACTTCTGATGCAAGCGGCTCTCATCGCGATGCTCCTCGCGACTCCAAACTTTCCCGGTGTCATCCAGCAGCAGCTCGGGCTCGCGCAGCCGCCGCCCTGCACCATCTGTCATGCCACCAATGCCGGCGGCCTCGGCACCGTGGTGAAGCCGTTCGGCATCTATCTTCAGAGCCGGGGGCTGGTGCCGTTCGACGACGCCTCGCTGCGCAACGCGCTAATGGCCGACATCGCCGAGCGCCATTCGAGCAGCGGCGGGCTGACGGATGTCGACGCATTGAGGGCAGGCCAAGATCCGAACGGGGTGCAAGGGTCGAATCTCGTGCCGGCGTACGGCTGCTCCAGCGCCGGCTCCACGGTCGATTTGCTGACGCTCTACGCTCTAGGGGCCTGGCTGCTCCTGCGCAGCCGGGGGAATCTTCGCAGGCGTCACGCCGCGAAGCGCCTTCGCGGCTCACTGGGTTTTCCGGCTCATTGACCGTGGGCCCGCGGCTATTACCTGATTGGATTGGCGAGAAACACGCCGGTACCCTCGGATAGACCGCCGACAAACCCAGCCTGCGTCTGCGGATTGAGGAAAGGCACGTCGACGTAGTCGAACGTACCGCCTCCGGGAACGGGATCCCCCGCCAAGGCTATCGCGCTCCTTGTACCCTCCGAGAACAAGCACGCGCCCGAACTGACGGTTCCCTGGGCATAATAAAGATATCTCTCCTATTCAATGAAGGAGCATAAAATGAACTCGCTGTAGCGGGAAAATCAAATGTAACACCTGTTTCCGTTCATGGGATCTAATTAACGGCCACTAACTGTCGTTTCTTGCCACCCAGCCCTACTTTGTCGCGCGAAAGGGCCAGCTGATTCCGATGCCGACTTCTGATTGGGATCGGAGCCTAGGCCCGGCCCCAAGTGTAGCCGTCTTCGCGGCCAGCGCGGGCGCTGGCGTCAGACACGCTGGGTCAGGACGTCCACCAAACGGAAGCGCTCACAGACGGATTCGCGTCTCATCTGTGATCTTGCGGTCCGACCAGAACCGCTCGTGAGCTGTGCGCCAATCCGCCACGGTCTCAAAGCCCTCTCCCTCGTCGCGGGCGAACTGAAGGTCGACCTTAGCGGCCGGAACTATCAGCACTTCCGTGGTTTCCACGATCCCGATGGTTTCGTCGTCGAAGCCAACGATTCGGTAGCGTTGCCCGACGATTGGGAGGGGCTCCTCGGTGTAAGGTACATAGTCCGTGAGCAGACCGGCGGTGGCCGTCTTCAAGCCACGAAGGACCGCCTCGACCAGTTGCCTCCGCAGCGGCGTCCCCGGATGCCCGAGAGCAAACCTGCTCAGGCCCATGTCATCACTCACATGGTCGAGTATGCCCGACGGTGGTGCGCGTGCCTATACCTACAAACGACGCGTACCGTGCCTCGTGTTCCTCGACGTCCTTCCGACTGACTCGCTTCGGCCGCTGATCAAAAAGGGAAGGACTCAGCCGGGCTTCCAGTCCTTCAGCGGCCCAATCGTTTTTCGCAGGAGAATCTCCGAAAGGCCAGAGACGACGTAGTCCTTGATCTCGCCGACGACTTCGTAGCCGAGCTGGAGGTAGAGCCGCTGCGCATCCAAATTGAAAGACGAGACGCACATAAACGCATTTGGCTTCTCCCGGAAGATCCTCCGCTCCGCGAAGCGGATGAGAGCCGAGCCGAACCCCTGGTTGCGCCAGCGAGGATCCACGCAGACGGTCTGAATGTAGCCAACAAATGCGCCGGTCATACAGAGAATGATGAATCCGACCCGCCGGCTGTTGCTTCGAGCCACGTAGACCTCCCGAGACGCGTCTCGCAGCACCTGAAGCGCATCTTCGTAGGTACGCCCGAGCGTGATCCATGGCTCGGAGCTCACCATCATCCGCGCACATTGCCGCGCTTCCTCTTCTTCGCGAAGAGGCTCGATTGTGCAGTTCGGAGTATCCACGGATCTTTGCACGACTACCCTGGTTTCGGCGGCATTCTTCCGCGCGGCCCGGGAACGCTTCGCATGGACAGCCGTCCCGAGTCAAAGCCGCCAGCTCGCTTGCATCGAAGCGCGCTCCAGACTTCATTCACGGCGCAGATCGCCACAGCCTCCAGGCCCCACTTCGCGACCGTCGTTCGGACCACGTCGCGGTTGAGATCGGTGCCCAACGCTTTTGCCTTGGGGTAGCAGATCCAGAGAAGGCCCTTGGGCGCGACAGCCTTCTCGAGCCGGGCTGCTTCACGTTCAAGGTGGGCGCGTCGAGTGAAAAACGCCTGTACGAGGTCGAGGTTCTTTTCCAGTCGTTGGGCACGCTCGACGTCCTTGTTTGCCGCAAGCTCGACTTCGAAGCCCGCGGGTGCGCCGATCACCGCAACGCGCATACCCGACCGATAACGAAGCTTCTTCAGTGTCGAAGACAAGCTTCACCTCACGCGTCGCCGATGGCGAAAGAGTTTCCGTCCGGGTCCTTGAAGATCGCCGAGGTGCCCCAAGACTCCTTCTTGGGTGGCTGCACGAATTCCACGCCGCGCTCCACGAACTCGCGATATGTCTTCTCGACGTCGTCCACGGCGAAGGACATGTTCTGGAAGGTGCCGATACGGGACTCGTGACCAGGCGGCGTGAAAAGCACCAGCCCGGTCTGGGCTCCGGGAACCTTCAGCTCGATCCACCGCTGCCCTGGCCCCATTGGTTGATCGGTGGCGATTTGCAGTCCGACTTTCTTCGTCCAGAATGCCAACGCCTTGTCCTGGTCACGAACCGGAATGCCTACGAACTTGACCTTCTTCATCATGACGAGCGCCTCCTCCAATCGATGCGTCGCTTGATTGCGACTGCCGGGTTATCGCATGGGCGCGCGCTGCAGTTGAGACCGGCGATGACGATTGGGCGTCGCGCCGACCATAGCCGCAGCTACTATGGCCAAAATGGCGATAGCGATTGATACTTCAAAGCCATGACGATTTCCCTCGCGATCGATCCGCATCTCGTCGACGTCTTGCTTCCCGACCTCGTCGGACACGACAAGAGCCCCTCGTCGTTCGTTTTGTACCTTTGGCTATACGCCACGACGAGGGGCGTCGGGCGGAAGAGCGCGTTCTTCAGCTACCAGATGCTCACCGACCGCACCGGTCTGTCGAAGCGATCCGTGCAAAGGGCGGTGGAGCATCTTCAGCGCAGGCAACTGATCAAAGTCGCCCGCAAGTCACTGACGGCGGTCCCCGAATACTCCGTCGCCACGCCGTGGGTTCGCGGGTAGTCGGCATGCTTAACATCTGCCCGCGCGAGCTCTCTAAGTGACCCTTTCGACGCCTTCATTGTCCACGCTCTCTCGGCGGGCGCGGATCGCGACCTCCAAGCGCCAGGTCCTCCCGTCCGGCTCGAGGATGTGACCTTGCCAGACAAAGGACTGCGGGCGGATCTCGGTGAACGTCCAACGGATCGGCCGGCCCTGGCGAAGCCCCACCTGCACGATGTCGTCGCCTTGCCGCACGCCCTCGAGATCGATCCGACCTCCGGTGATCGCGTTCCACCAGGTCGCCCGCCACGTCTTTGTGTTCGGGTCGAAGACGCGCACGGTCGTGCCGTACCAGTCGAGCGGCGGCAGGGACGCGGTGACCCCCACGGCGCGCTGGTCACGCGCCGGAGTGATCCACACGTCCTGCACGGCGCGCCCCTCGAGTGCCCACCCGAAGTGGATCTCGAGGCTTGCCGGCGGTGCCGAGTGTCCGGGGAGATGGCTTTGAAGCTCACCTCGCCAGCCTCCGATGAGGCGTCCGTACGTGTCCGCATGCGCCCCAAGGCTCGGATGCGGCCCTTGCGAAACGAGCGCTTCGAGAACGTGTTGGTCCATGCCAGCTCCTAGCTTCCTTGTGTGACGGCCTCGACGTTGTTGCCGTCGGGGTCGAGGAGGAACGCCGCGTAGTAGTCCTTCGCGTAGTCGAGACGCAGGCCGGGTTTTCCATTGTCCTGGCCCCCCGAGCTCAACCCGGCCTCGAAGAACTGGGACACGCTGGAGCGATTCGGACTTTTGAAGGCAAGGTGCACCAACGATTGCGGCGTCCCCTCCGCGATCCACAGCGCAACCGCTCCGCGTGGGCCGAAGCCCACGCTTTTGTCCTGCTCGTTCAGGTGCTGCGCTTCGTAGCCGAGGGGGCCGAGCGCAGCGCGGTAGAACGTCAAACTCTTTCGAAAGTCGCGGACCTTGAACAATACGTGATCGAACATGGGTTCCTCCGTTCGCTCCGGAATCTAAGGGCGCCCTTCCGGCAAGACTTGGAGAATATTGCTACGACGATCGGGCAATCCTCCTCAATCGCTGGTGGGGATGGCGCCTTAGCCTGTGGTTTTGCGGGACGACAAGGTAACTTCAGCAGGAGTCGGTGCGTTTTGCTCGATAAGATTTTGACTCTTCAATTCCGCCCAGAACTCAGCCGGAATTTCAGTCTGCATCGAGGTGAAGTCTTCCAGAATCTGATGTTCTGTGCTGGCACCGACGACCAGAGCTGCGGCAACATCAGGCGCGGCAGAAAACTGGAGTGCTGCCGTTCGCAGATCGACTCCATGATTCGCCGCAACCTCACGCAGTCTCCTGCGCTTTTCAATATATGCGGCGGGAATTTTGTAGGAGTCTTTTCCATAGTTGTACCTTGGACTCCCCGATATGAATCCCGCGTTAAGCGAAGAACCGATCACCAAAGAGGCGTTCTTTTGCCTTACCACGGGGAAGATATTATTCAGCGCATTCTTGTGATCGATCAAAGAATACTGTGAAGCCAAAAGACATACGTCCGGATCCGCAACCTCTAGAATACGCAGAATGGGTTCCGGCGTATTTACGCCAATCCCCCAGCCCTTGATGAGGCCCTCTTCGCGCATGCGGGTCAGCTCAGGGAATACGCCTGCCGTCGCTATCTTGAACTGTTCCTGCCAGGGGGTCGGTAAGAGCTTATTGTCAGACGAGATGTCATGGACGAAAACAATGTCGAGACTGTCGATCCCCAGTCTTTGCAGGCTGTCTTCGATCGAACGCCGGATACCCGGTCCTGTGTAGTCGAACACCACGTCGTTCGGTGAGGGCGAAAAGGGGAATAAGTCGCGATTGTGCGCAGTTCTCCGTGTTGGCGATTCCTGGAAGTGGAAACCTCGGTCCCCGCCCCCATCGGCCCTCTCCCCAAATTTCCTGCTTTCTTGGCCGACTCTACTCTCGAGGTAAGCTGGTCATTTAACTGTTCGCGCTTCGAGAGAGCGGCTTGCTTGGTACCGCTGATGAAACCCCCTGGCGAAAACAGATTTGGAACGTTCCTAGTTCTCTCCTTGGTTGCGGTTGCCATTTACGCCGCGGTCCTGCTCTCGGGCGTGTTCTTCGATCACTATCAGGTCAAGCAGGCAGTTCGCGCTGCACACAGCCGCGCCCGTCAAGACAGCGATGAAATGCTTCGGACCCAGATACTCCGCGGGAGTCTGCGCGAGGTAGGGACCCACTGGGAGGACGCGGGCACTGGAAATCTCCAAGAGGCTCCCGGCCTTGGCTTGAGCGAAGTGGACATTGTGATCAAACGGGACGCGAACGAAAGTGTCCTCATCAGGATTAGTTACGAGAGGCGGATCCGACTGAAACCTTCGGATCGGTTTGTCACCCTGACGCTCAGAGCGGAAAAAGACGGGATTCCGCCCTAGGAAAAAACTCCGTAGCAGAACGATCCACGATCGATGAGTCTCACTGAGCACTTCTAGTGCATCGGCTGTGGCGTAAGGATTAAGAACTAAACGTCACTCCGAATAAGCGGAAAACTCTCCTGCAAGCCATCGGTGAGGCAGCACTGACTCTCCTCGCTAGCTTCTTCAAGTCTCCTCCGTTAGAACGAACTCGTTCTCGTCAGGATCGACGAACTGGGCGAAGGTTCCCCATGGCATCGTCTTCGGGGTTTGAGTGAACTTCACCCCGCGTCTTGACAGCTCCCGATAGGTCGCCTTGGCAACTTCGCAGCCGAAGACCATACGTAGAGCCTCCCGTCGATCGGCACCACGTTACTGGATCCCGATGGTGGATGGTAGGCCGCCCACATGGCCGTGGATTAGGAGAGCACCGTCACCAAGCCCTGGCGGACCAACACAGGGACGCAATACCTCGCTTTCCTCTCCAGGAAAGCCGCCGGGCGCCTTCCTCGACTACGTCGGGTGTTGCAAAGATGCGATGGCCCGGTATGCGTGACTACGAGTTTCTTCCGCGCACGAATTCGGATGCGCCCTTCGTGGTGCGCGCCCCGTCGGTTCGATGGCGCGGTCGGATAATGGCGAGACACACCTGCCAAGAATGGCCAATTTGGTTGACAACGCCCATGGACGGTGTTCCAGCAGGTTCGCTTTGTTAACGGAGGGAACCATGAATACGAAACGTATCGTCATTGCTGGAATTGGAGCCGGGGTGGTGGTCTGGGTAGTGGATAGCATCGCCAACGCGGTCGTTCTGCGGGAGCGGTTCGCGATGCTCGTCAAAGCGGGTATTTTCCTCGAGCAGCCACGGCTCCCCTTCTTTCTGCTCTGGACGCTGGTGATGCTAGGCCTTGGGTTCGGTCTGGCCTGGCTTTATGCCTCCGTTCGACCGCGGCTGGGCCCTGGACCCAAAACGGCGGCTGCAGTTGGATTCGTTGTGGGGCTGATGATCTATACGCCTTCGAACCTGGCGCAGGCATCGTGGAGCATGGTGGGCCGATTCGTTTCGATCGTTTGGCTTGTCTTCGGCGTTATTGGTACGACTGCCGGGGCGTTGGTTGCCGGCGGACTCTACAAAGAAGAACCAGCGAAACAGTGACAGAGTTGAGTCGTTGAGCTCAAGCCAACCCTCACCAAGCAATTGATAGGCGTGGACCTTTCTAGGTCTCCGAGAACTGGATGAGCCGCTTCAACCGCGAAGGATGGCG
>DAIQBK010000029.1:22969-40357 GCA_036781205.1 Myxococcaceae bacterium | reverse complement strand
ATCTTCCGAAGAGCCAGCCACCACATCCGAACTTCAATCGATCGGCCTCGTGACTTCCTGCGTTGCTTAATCGGCTGACAGCCCATTTTTCGACACCACCTCTGTTGCTTTTCGATATTGCGCTCAACTCTCTCCCTGAACGCAGCGAGTGTTTCTTCTCCCGGGTCCCAGGCAGCAAGGGGCGTGCTGTCTGGAGCATCACTTAGCCTTCGGAAAGTTTGAAGGCTGGATCCAATCCAGCTCAGAGGTTTTTCGATCTCATTCACTGGTATGGGTTCCGAATCTGGACCATGTTCCACCTTCCAGCTCCAGAAACCCATACTGTCGACCGCCTCGTCGAGTGCCCAGGTGCGCGCCAGGCCATCCCGTTCCGCCCATTGATCAAGGGCGTCACTCGCCGACTTACATTCCGGCGAGCGAGCAGTCTTCACGCGGTCCCAGAGCATGAGCCGATCTACCCCGCCCGCGATGTCTTCTGGAGTCCTGTTTTGATACAGGAGCATGGCCGCTGATCGCCATTTTTCGTAGACGCTTTCTTTCAACGCGGCGAGGACTTCTGGAAAATAGGTCTCGATTTCCAGGAGAAACACTGCTCGTAGCCAGGCCTGCTCTCGGCGCGGACCAGGCCCGTACAGAACCTCGGCATTCCAGGGCTTTCTGACCATCCCGCGTCCCTCGGCGCAAACAGCGGTCCTCGGGGAATTGAAATGGGCAGACCGGCCGAGGAAGACGGCTTTTCGGGAGCGACCCTAGCCCGCTACGAAGGATAACAATTTGATCCGGCGCGAGCTTCCCGCCGCAACCCGCGTTGAACCTGAATGCGCGGAACAGCGGGACCCCGCTGTTCCACCCAGCTGAGCTAAGTGATCAGATTTATTGAGAGGCAATCGCCCGAGCGCAGGCGACCTAGGTAATGGTGTCGAGGGCAACATCAATGGCGCCCGCGAGCTGTTGCAGGAAGCCTAAGTCGGTATCGACAGGGTGCTTCTCGTAGATGTAGCGCCAGACTTCGAAGGCGTTGGCGACCATGGCGAGGTCCTGATCGAAGGAAGCGTCCCAACGGGGAGACGGAACGCTCGTTTCCGTGCGGATTTGGGCCTGGAGTTGGGCGGGCAAGGCGCGGAAAAGCGCGGCGAGGTCGTGCCCCTTCGACGCGCTGCCCAACGTGTGCAACGCGAGTGCTTTAAAACCAACCTCTGTGGCAAATGCATAGATGGCGATGCTCGGCACTGAGAGGAACTGTAGGTAACCGGACGGCAACTCCCGAAACTCGTTGCAGCGCTTCGCGGCCAGCAAGAAGACTCTGAAGTGGTCGCGAGCTCGTTGGACTTCCGGTGTCATATTCTGCCGTTCAAAACAGCGCCAAGCCAGCGATTCGCTCAGTCTTACGGCTTCTCCGAAGAAACGACCGGTGTAATCGCTGATCTAGTACATCGGTCGGCGACACACTCATAACCTTCTGCGCAACCAAAGTGCGGAACACAATTTTGGTCTTGGGTTGGCCATTCGTGATCTCTGCTTCGTACTTGGCGCGAGCCAGAAAGCCTCGCGTGGATGATGCACTCGGCATAAGGACCTGGCCCACCCGAGAGAGACAGGACGATGCGGATTGGACTCTTTTCCTGCGCGCTAGGAGGCATAAAAAACATGTGCTCTTGGCCACTGTATCTAGGCTCCGGCAGAATCTGCAGGTCGACGTGAGAATTGGGCGCTATGACCGGCGCCGGGGGCTTCTTCACAGCCTCAAACATCGATTGGGTTTGGCCGCGCTCGAAGAGAATTACGTGATAGGAATTACTGCTTGCGTCGACGATTGCGGAATGATCCCAATCTACGGTCACGATGTTCGCTGACCTATTTGTAAGCCTCAGCGGCAAGGGCGCCCAGTTCTCCGTTCTAACTGGATCATCCGGACCAGGCTGAAGGACTGTGAGCGTTTGCCCATAGACAAGCGGTTCACGCGCACTGCATTCGAAGTCAGGGGATTTCGGCGGCTCGACCTGCAGCTGTGCCGTGTATTCAGTCTTGATCGACCAGCGCTGCGAGTAGCAAGCGCTCAACAAAAACACCGATACGATTCTCAAATTTCGCATCGCGTCCCCTTTTCCTCCAGGCACTCGTCGAAACGATTTCTTACTCCTCCACAGCGGGCTCCGCAAAGCCGGCCGCCAAGGCCATAGTCGCGGGCGTCGGCTTACCGCGGTAATCTGCATCTCGCGCGGGCACGGCTCTCGAGGCCGGCCACGTCCTCCCAGAGTGGCGGCCCGCGCTTCTTTCACCTCTGGGAAGAACGCCTGGGAGGCGTTTTATGCAAAACCCAAACGATGACGGCTCCGGTTCGGGGGCTAAAAACCGCGAGCTGGCAAACGCCATCAATGATTTCAACAGGAGGCTCAGAAGGGGCCCGAGGCCACTGGTTCAAGCGACGCGTGAACCGTCGAAAGATACCGAACCCAATTGGGGAAAGTGGACGCGGACAGATGCCGCGCCACTGTGGCAACTCGCCGCATTACTCGCCGGTCTTGATCCGGATTCCATTACAATCTGGCAGATTGTCGGCGGGGTCGAGTTCGAACCGCCGGTCGATGGCAAGTTTAACGAGTTGTTTGACCTGGCACTCTCGAGCCTCAAGGCCGGCAAGCTCCGTGCGTTGGGGCTGGTGAGTGCAGAAGCGTGGCGCAACTATCTTCTCGATGTGGAGATGCCCGAGTTTCTGAGGTGGGCGCGGTCCAAGAGGCTCGCCATTCCCGCGCCGTTAGCTGAGATGATCGGCGCGAGCCAAGTTGCTGACGCAGGAAGCCAGGACGATCGCCCGCTGTGGTCTGAGTACACTGGACACGGTACCGCAGAGGTCGTCATCAGCCTGAAAGAGATGTCTCGTGTATTCGAGGAAGCTGGTGGTTGCCGTCTGGGACAAGACAAACCCCGCGTGCTCCGCGAAATCCTGAAACATGCAAAAATTGAGTTGGAGAATGTCGGCGGCCGTCACAAGAAGGGACGAAAGCAAATCGCCCGCGGTGTACTGATCGAACTCGCTGGCAAGTATAAGACGTGGCCTCTACCGAGATCGTAACAACGCCAGCGCTTCCGATTCATCCGGCCGAGTCTGAACAGCCTCCGACCCCATCCGACCGAGTCGGAACATCTCAATTGGTTTAGACGTTTCCTTTTTTCCGAGTCCCGACGTGTCGAGGGCTGTCGGAGCCTGAAGTGGCCGCGTACAAAACGCAGCCATAATGCAACTAACCACAACGCAACTGGCACCGGACGCAAGAAAAAACCCGCTCCGACGTGAACGCCTCCGTCGGGGTTTTACTCAGCTCGCGCTCGCCGTTCGCGCTGGCTGCTCGATGAACTCCATCTCTATCGCAGAGCGTGGCGGAAAGATTTCGAGCCAGATGGCGGAGCGCCTCGCCGCAGCTCTAGGGGTCACAGTCGAAACCATTTGGCCGCCAGTGGAGCGCTCTCAATGAGAATGCGTGAACAAACCGCCCGAGAGCAGCTGGAGCTCAATTTACTGACAGCTCTGGCTCAAACGTGCTTGGACCAACCGCTCCGCGCCGCTCGTGTACTCGTCAAAAGCTCGCTGATGCCGGAGCATTTTTCGGATGCCGTTGCGCGGGACACTTTTCAAGAGTTGCGCGTAGCCATCCTCGCGCACGACACAAGCGGGGAGCTGCTGAACGCGCTGCATCTCCTGGCGGATTCCACCAACGCCCAAAATGTCCAAGGCAATCTCGAGGAGCTGATAGAGGAGCTGGTCGCGCTGGGTACGGTGATTAACCCGAATGTCCCTGAGATGCAGGAGACTGACTTGGCTGGACACACAGCCGTGCTGTTCTGCCGGTCCTGCGGCTCCTCCATCTGCGATGTAAACAACTGGAGCGATAAAACACTGCGGACCGCCGTTATCAAATGCTACGAGTGTGGCTGTGAGGGAAGGCTGACAGGATTCTCGGTCGGCCGCATTCGATGCACTTCTATCCCCCCCGCTACTTTGGCGCAGGCGTTGGCGGAAGCGAGGAAGGACGCGCCAAACTTGAACTGGCGCCGCGAGATAGCGGTCGAATGATGAGCCCAATCGACAGAGTCCTCGACGCGCTCAGGAGCCATGAGTGCAAACTGCGGCCGAGCGGCGATGGGTGGGAAGCGAAATGTCCCAAGCACGACGACAAACGAGCGAGTCTCTCAATCAGCGAAGGTCAGGATGGAAGGGCGCTCTTGCACTGCCACGCTGGCTGCAAGTTCGATGAGGTCGTATCTGCCCTCAACCTCGAAACGCGAGACCTCTTTCCGCCAAAGGATCCGGCTCCTCAGCGCAATGGTGCGCATCCGGTCAGGTCCAAGCCAGCACCCGCGCCACTGTCCCAGGCGCAGGTGGAGGCGATGGTAGAAGCTCTCAAGAAGGACCGCGCAGCATGGAAGCATGTCACGGAGGTACTGCGGTTCTCGACTGAAGTGGTCACGGGACTATGGCTCGGACTTTACATTGACGAGCAGGGTCGCCGCTGGCTCGCGTACCCAGATGAGCGTTGTGGCGCGTGGACCTATGCCAATTGCCGATCGCTCGATGGCGAGAAAGCATTCAGACGCCTCCCGAGCGGGCAACGAACGCACCTGTACCGGGCCGACACGCTCGAGGCCGACGGGACAGCCATCCTTGTTGAAGGTGAGCGCGACTTAGCGGCAGCTCTCACGATGGGCCTTCACGCTGAAGTCGGCGGTGCCAGCGGTGCGGCGGTGGTATCGATGCCCGGCACTGAGCAGGTGGGGATGGCCGCGGCTGAGCTTGCGACTCAGCGCCTCGTTTACCTGGTGACCGACAATGATGACGCCGGCGAAATGGCGGCCGCGAAATTGGCCACGCGTCTCGGGCCTGAGCGCTGCCGGCGCGTGCGACTCGATACGTTCAAGGACTTGGGTGATTTGCTGTCGTAGCTCGGCCTGGAGACGGCGCGCACTGCGGCACTCGAGGCGCTCAAACGAGCCGAGGTCGCCGGGCCATTCGGCTCGCTGGGTGAGCAGCCCAACACCGACGGCGCTGGAACCGAAGGTCAGAACGGGATCGACCACGCCCCGCCGCACGAGGCCGAGGCTTTCTCGAACGGCCATGCGAACGGCGAACACAAGCAACTTGCGTGGGAGATGCCCATCCCCTTCGCAGAACACGATGCGCCCCCATTCCCTGCTGAAGCGCTCCCGGAGTGGCTGGGCTCGTACGTGATCGCGCTGGCCACGTCGACTCAGACTCCAGTGGATCTTGCTGCGATGCTATCGCTATCCGTCCTGGCTACCGCAGCCGCGACGAAAGCGCGAATCGTGCCCAAGGACGACTGGGATGAGCCGCTCAACCTCTTTACCGCTGTTGTCCTCCCTCCAGGGTCACGAAAGTCCGCGGTCTTCAGTGCCGTAACTAAGCCAGTGGAGGACTTCGAGCGAGAGGAAGCCGAGCGCTTGGAACCGCAGCGAAGGGAGGCAGTCGACGCGCATGAGGTCGCACAGGCCCGTCTAAAACACGCCAAGGAGGCAGCCGCGAAAGCAAAGGACGAAAACTGTGCCGAGGCACTCGAGGAAGTGAAGCGACTCTCGAAAGAACTAGCGGAAATGAAAGTGCCCGCGCCGTTTCGGCTCCTGGCCGATGACTGCACGCCAGAGAAGCTCTCAACGCTTTTGCGCGACCACGATGGCCGGATGGCGCTCCTATCGCCCGAGGGTGGTGTGTTCGAGCTCATGGCGGGAAGGTATTCGGACGCCCCGAACCTTGAGGTGTACCTGAAGGGACACGCGGGCGATGACCTTCGCGTGGATCGCGTCAACCGCCCCCCAGAGTTCGTGAAGTGTCCTGCCCTCACGATTGGGCTGGCCATTCAGCCGGACGTCCTTCAAGGATTGAAAGACAAGCCTGGCTTCCGGGGCCGCGGATTGCTCGGGCGCTTCCTGTACGCGCTCCCCAGAAATACCGTCGGTTGCCGAGAAATTGAGCCGCCTTCAGTGCCCCCGATGGTGCAGGCGATTTACCAGCGAGAGCTCCGCACCCTTCTCAGTCTCCCGGAGGGTACGCGCGTCCTGCGATTGTCCGCCGAAGCCAAAAAACAGCACAGCGATTTCATGCGTCAGCTCGAGCCGCGCCTCGGCCCCAAGGGAGACCTAGCCGCAATCACGGACTGGGCAGGGAAACTCGCCGGCGCAATCGGACGGATCGTCGGCTTGCTGCACCTGGCTGAAATCCGAACCCGAGCCGATGAGCGAATATCGGCCGAGACGATGGGCCACGCGTTGGGCATTGGCCTCTATCTCATTTCCCATGCTCAGGCAGCCTTTGCGGAGATGGGTGCCGACCCGGAGACGGAAGGTGCACAACGGATACTCGCTTGGCTCAAGCGTACCGGAACACAGGTGTTCACGAAGAGGGACGCGCACCAAGCCCTTCGGGCAACGTTCAGGCGAGCCGCGGACCTGGATGCTCCGCTGACCGCTCTCGAGGAGCGTGGCTACATCAGACCTCGCCAGGAAGCTGACCGCACAGGTGCGGGCCGAAAGCGAAGCCCGGCCTACGAAGTCCATCCCCTCCTCTCACAATCCTCACAATCCACAGAAATACTTCAACACCTCAATTCTGAGCATTGTGAGGATTCTGTGCGCGTAGAGAGCGGCCACCATGTGGTGGGTGTCCAATGATGCACCACCTCGACAACGCCCGGATGGAGCTCCGCCATGCGCTGGAGGAACACGAAGGTTCCCGCGAGCTGGACGCGCTGACTCGGCTGGTTCTCGAAGCGGTCAGGGCAATCAACGCTGCGCGTCGGGAAGTCGCCGCGATTGAGAGCGATGGGCGTCAGGGGAGTCCGACGCCAGGTTCGGCGAGGGTTGGTGAACCATGAGCTACAGCACCGCCCACGGCGACTGGAATATTCCAGCGCGCAGTAGCGAAGGGAAGGCGCGCGCGTACCTGCATCAGCTCGAGGCGGGGTGGGGCCTCATCCATGTGACGGAGAGTGACACCCAGCGCGATCCGCTGACGCTGACACGTATTGGGATGGACCCGACCAAAATTCAGTTCTGGCGGCGAGTCCACAAAGACAAGCGCGGATTGCTGTTTGAGTTGGAATCAACAGAAAGCCCTCAGCAATTAATCGAGGGGGCAGCATGAACCCCCTCGGCACGATTGACGATGCTGTCCGTGCCATCGTCCGGGAAGAGCTGCGCCGCGGCTTCCGAGAGGAACTGCGCCTCGCCCTTCAGGACTTGCAGGCCGCGACGCCGGCGCCGAAGGAATTTCTCTCGGTGCTCGAGGCCGCCGATCTCGTTGACGTGAGCGAGACGACAGTGCGCGAATGGATGGCCAAGGGCTTGAGGTACTACCGGCAGGGGCGCGTGCTACGCATTCGCCGTTCCGAGCTGCTGGCGTTTCTGGCTGTGAATGCGCCAGAGGTAGAACAGGAGGTCGATGTGGAACAGAAAGCCGTCGCATTCCTCGCGAGGGCTCGAAGGGTAGCTGCCGGCGAAAATCGACAAGGACCCGACTTGGCGCAGTGGTGCGGTGTTCACTCGCGAAGAGGTCGAGCGGCTAATTTCGGACGAACGAATCTCCAAAGAGCGCCGCGTTCTCTACGCGCTGCTTTTTTTGACTGGAATGCGCATCGGAGAAGTCGCCGCGCTGCGCTGGCGAACCCACGACAACAGCTTAAGCCCGCTCGGGAGGCTGTTGGTTGCGACATCGTTCAACCGAAAGCGAAAGACCGAGAAGTCCGTCAAGACCGACCGCCCGCGAGACGTACCTGTCCACCCTACTCTCGCCAAAGTGCTCGCGGCCTGGAAGCTGGCGGGATGGCAGAAGCTGATGGGACAAGCGCCGACGGCGGACGATCTCCTGATCTGCGCTCCAGACGGCGACCACCTCAAGGACAACCTCGTTTACGACACCTTCCAGAGAGACCTGAAGCTGCTTGGGCTCAGGCCGCGCCGAGTCCATGACGCCCGCCGCACGTTCATCAGTCTCGCGCTCGCGGATGGAGCTCGAAAAGACGTCCTTCGCTGGATTACCCACGGTCCCGAGGGAGACATCGTCAGCCTCTACACCACGTTGCCTTGGGACGCGCTTTGTTCCGAAGTCGCGAAGCTGCGGATTGAACTGCGCGCCGGCCGACTGCTCGAGCTGCGCAAGGCCGCGAATTCAAACAGCGACCCAGGCGGGAGCGGCGGGGGCTTACTACCGCCCTTACTACCGCCGCATCGCCTCACCGAAAAAGCTCAACACTCACACGCGGTTGAGTGCTCTTTCGGAAATGCCCAGGGCGGGACTCGAACCCGCACGCCTTGCGGCGCCACCCCCTCAAGATGGTGTGTCTACCAGTTCCACCACCTGGGCTTGGGTTGCATACTGCTGAGCTGGCCCACTTCCGTCAATGCGAAGCCGGCGTGCCTCCGTCACCAGTATCGCCCGCCGCCCCTGTCGTGAGGCCCCCATCTGCGGCGGTTGGCGCTGCCTTTCCCTTCTTGCTCGGGCCCGAAATCTGCTCCGGACCGGTGGCGACGGACGCGCGCGTACCCACGAACGAGAGTCCCAGCGAGGTGATGAAGAACAGAACGGCGCACACTGCGGTCAACTTGCTCAAGAAGGTGACCGCGCCGCGGCCGCCGAAGGCGCTGGTGGCCGCTCCTCCGCCCAACGCGGCGCCCATCCCCGCGTCCTTGCCGGGCTGGAGCAAGATCACAAAGATCATGAAGACGCACAGAAAAATGTGCACCACTGTAAAGAAGGTCAGCATTCGGTTCCGTTCAAAAAAGAGGGGGCACCATAGTCAAATTTCCCCTCGAGTGACAACCCGAGGGTCATCCGATCTGGATCAGCTCGCTGCGCGAACGATGGCCGAAAACTCGGAGGCTTTCAGGCTGGCGCCTCCAACCAGGGCCCCGTCCACGTCCGGTTCCGCGAGCAACTCGGCTGCGTTGTCCACCTTCACCGATCCGCCATACTGAATCCGAATGCGCTCGCCTATCTCCCGACCAAACAGCATGACCAGTTGCTCGCGAATGTGCGCATGGACCTCCTGTGCCTGCTCGCTGGTCGCATTCCGTCCGGTTCCGATCGCCCATACCGGCTCGTAGGCGACGATGAAGTGCTCAGCCTGGCCGCCGGTGAAGCCCTGCAGCGCCGCGAGAAGCTGCCGGCTCACCACCACAAGCGTGTGCTCTGCCTCCCGCTCGGCGAGCGTTTCCCCCACGCAGAGGATGGGAATCATCCGCGCGGCGACCACCGCTTTGGCACGCTTGTTCACCGTCTCATCCGTCTCGCCGAAGTATTGACGCCGCTCCGAGTGGCCCAAAATCACGTAGTGACATCCGACCGCTTGAAGCATCGGCGCCGAAACTTCCCCGGTGTACGCGCCCGATGGAGCCCAGTGACAGTTCTGCGCGGCCAGCCGCAAATCCGATTCTTCCAATACCTTGGCCACGGGTTGCAGGGCTGGGAACGAGGGAGCGACGATGATCTCCACCCGCTCGCGCAACCCGGCGAGCTCCTGGCGCAGCTCCCGAACCAGATCGGTCGCCTCCGGCACGGTCTTGTTCATCTTCCAGTTGCCGGCGATCACTGGGCGACGCTTTTCGCGCAACATCGATTGGCTCCTAACTCTCGAGGGCTGCGATTCCCGGCAGCAGCCGGCCCTCGAGAAACTCCAACGAAGCCCCTCCTCCGGTGGAGATGTGGGAAATCTGGTTGGCAAAGCCCAACCGGTGGATTGCCGCGGCGCTATCGCCTCCACCCACCACGGTGATCGCTTTGCGGTTGGCCGCCATCGCTCGCGCGATCTCCCGAGTACCCTCGGCGTACCGCTCGTCCTCGAACAGACCCATCGGGCCGTTCCAAAAAATGGTCCTCGATCGTGCGAGTTGCTGTCGGAAAAGCGCGCGGGTCTTCGGTCCGATGTCCAGCCCGATCAGCTCCCGCGGCAAGGCGCGATCATTCACCACGCGCGGCGGGCTCTCCTTGGAGATTGCGGCGCTCGCGATGTGGTCCACCGGGAGAAGGATCGTCCTCCCTAGCCGCTCCGCGGCGTCCAGCGCCTTGCGCGCGACTGGCAACTTGTCCTCCTCGACTCGGCTTTTGCCAACCTCAACGCCCTGCGCCTTCAAGAAGGTGTACGCCATCGCGCCGCCGATCAGCAGGGCGTCCACCTTGGGAAGCAGGTTTTCGATCACCTTGATCTTGTCGGAAACCTTCGCGCCTCCGAGGACCGCCACGAACGGCGCGTCCGGATCCCGAAGAATTTTCCCCAGAAACTCCAGCTCCTTTTTGATCAACAGGCCAGCGGCCTTTTCCTTGACGAAGGCAACCATCCCCACCGTCGAAGCATGGGCCCGATGGGCGGCGCCGAATGCATCATTGACGTAAACCGGAGCGAGGGAGGCCAGCGCCTTGGCGAAGTCAGGATCGTTGGCTTCCTCCTCCTTGTGGAACCGAAGGTTTTCGAGCATCAGAATCTGCCCCGGCTCCAGATCGCCAGCCAACTTGCGCACCCCGTCGCCGACGCAATCGTCCGCGAAAATGACGGTGTTCTCTTTTCCCAAAAGCTCGGAGAGCCGCGTCGCCACTGGCTCGAGGGACAGCTTCGGATCGACGCCCTTGGGTCGCCCCAGGTGAGAAGCCAAAATCGTGCGTGCCCGGCTCCTTCGCGCGACCTCGATCGTGGGCAGGGCTTCGCGAATTCGCGAATCGTCGCTCACCTGGCCTGAATCATCCAAGGGAACGTTGAAGTCGACTCGGATGAAGACGCGCTTGTCGGCAAGCTGAAGCTCGTCCACGTAACGAATCATCGATCCGGCCAGCCGCTAGAGGCCCTTCGAGGCCACGTATTTGGCGAGGTCCACCATCCGGTTCGAGAAACCCCACTCGTTGTCGTACCAGGCCATCACCTTGACCAGGTTCCCGTCCATCACCATCGTGTCAGCCGAGTCGAGAATCGCCGAGTGCGGGTTACCGTTGTAGTCGACCGAGACGGTGAGCGCTTCCTCGTATTGGAGAATTCCCTTGAGCGAACCCTCGGAGGCCCGCTTGTAGGCGTGGTTGACTTCCTCCACCGTGGTGTTCTTGCCGGTCACCACGGTCAAGTCGACCAACGACACGTTCGGGGTGGGGACGCGAATCGACAGGCCGTGCATCTTGCCCTTGAGGGCCGGCAGCACTTCGCCAATCGACTTCGCTGCGCCGGTCGAAGTGGGAATCATCGACATCGCGGCTGCGCGCGCGCGGCGCAGATCTTCGTGGGTCAGATCCAGGATCCGCTGGTCGTTGGTGTAGCTGTGAATGGTGGTCATCAGCCCTTTGACAATTCCAAACGTGTCCAGAAGCACCTTGGCGGTGGTGGATAGACAATTGGTGGTGCAGGAAGCATTCGAGAGGATGTGGTGCTTCTTCGGATCGTATTGGTCGTGGTTGATTCCAAAATTGACGGTGACGTCCGGCTGCTTGGCGGGCGCCGAAATGATCACTTTCCTGGCCCCGGCGGAAAGGTGCTTTTCCGCGGAAGCGCGATCGGTAAACCGTCCGCTGCACTCCAGCACCACGTCGACTTTCAGCGCCTTCCAGGGGAGAGCCGCCGGATCCTTTTCCGCGGTGACTTGAATCTCCTTCCCATCAATCACCAGCCCCTTTTCCGTGGCGGTTACTTTTCCGGGAAAAGTCCGGTGCACTGAGTCGTACTTGAACAAGTGCGCCAGCGCCGACGGCTTGTCGATGTCGTTGACCGCGACCACCTCCAGCTGCTCGCCCCGGGCCAACGCGGCCCGCATGATGCAGCGGCCGATCCGGCCAAATCCGTTGATTGCAAATCTCACCGCCATTGAAATCTCCTTTATCTGGGCGGCCGAAAGTAGGCGGCAGAGGTTGCGGAGTCAACGCCGCTCGAGACTGCTTCTCCGACATCGTCCACCAGCCAAAAGCGTGATAGCTGTTCGAGGATCAGCCAAGATAAGGATAAGACGCGCGATGGTTCAGATGACTGCCCGCCGAATCGATCCTCCTCCGCCGTATCCCTCGCGCCAAGGCACGGGTCTTTTCCAATCGTTTGTCCATGCCTGGAGGGGCCTGATCCACGCGGTGGTCCACCAGCGCAACATGCGGATCCACATCCTCGCCGGCATCCTCGTCGGCTTGGTGGGAATGGGAATTCCCCTCGGCTTGGCGGAAAAGGTGACGTTGGTGTTTTGCGTGCTGCTGATCTTTTTCGCTGAGATCCTCAACAGCGCGCTCGAGCAGCTGGTGGACCTGGCGGTAGAGCAAGTGCACGAGAAGGCGCGGCTTGCGAAGGATGCCGCGGCGGCGGGCGTGCTGGTGTTAGCGATCGGGACGGTGGTGATCTTCGTTGCGATCGTGGTTCACAACTGGCACACGGTGGTGTCGCACACCGAGCAGATTGAGCGCCAGGTGGCCCTCGGCGTGCCGTTCACCGTCTGCGCTGGAATTTTGATGATGCCCAACCCGCGGGGGCTGTGGGCGGACGTCGCACTGTTTGGAATCGGCTGCGCACTTTTGTTCGCGCTGGCGCGGCGCTCCGAGAGCCTGGTGTTTACCGCGATGACGTTTGGGTTGTTGATTGTGGCCGGCGACGCCTCGCGCAGCCGCAGGCGAACCCGAACTCGGGCGCTGCGGCTTAAAAGGGACGCGCCGGCTGAGACTGGCCTTCCTCCGCGGAAGGAACCATCTTTTCCGACTCGCGCAGGTCAACCGTAACGAGCTCGATCAGCTCGGTGGCAATGTCGATGATTTGATTGGGCGTATAACCGCCCGAACGGAGCTGATTGAAAAAGGTACGCGCCAGAATTCTGGTGCCCTTCCGATCAGTGCTCATCGTATTGGAACCTCCGGGTTGGTGTTCCCACTGGAGTTCTCTCTACAACAGATGTGCCACAATGAACTTTTCCTGCCATTCAAGGAATTCCAGGGACTTGTGACTAGCCCTACACCCGCCCTCGTTCCCTTGGATGCGAAGACCCGTTCACACGACAGAAAGCCAGTCCCCTCTGAAAGGCCAAGGACTGGGTGCGTACGTATCTACGCAGTCCCTCCAGCAGGAAAGCGCTTTAGATTTCAGTGGCTTGCAGTTACCGCCCCCGGCGGAGGTAGAAGAGCGGGGGTTTGGCGCTCTCTGCGAGCAGCCGGGCAATGAGGCAATGAAGTATCGAATCCACAACATCGGTCTGTGGCTGGATGAACCGCAGGTACTGCTGACCAAGCGGGCGGCTGAAAAGCTGCGGATCGGCGCGGAGCATCTGAAATCGGTGAGGGTGGTGCGCTCCGTTCTGGATGCTCGGAAGAAGGGCAACCCTCGCTACATCTACACGGTCGAGGCGGAGCTGGCCTCCGAGAATGGAAAGCTGCCATCGCTGCCGCCAGACGTTTCGGAGGCGCCTGCGGCGGCGCCTCCCCCCAAGCAGGTGCGCCCTCCGGAGAAGAGGCCGGTGATTGTCGGGACCGGTCCATCGGGCTTGTTTTGCGCTCTCGGCCTGCTGGAGAGCGGAGTGACGAGCATCCTCGTCGAACGCGGCAAGGAAGTCGTCTCGCGCCGCAAGGATGTGGCCCAGCTGATGCGCGACGGCACCCTCAATCCGGAGAGCAACATGAACTTCGGCGAGGGAGGGGCCGGTGCATACACCGACGGCAAGCTTTCGACGCGGATCAATCACCCCTTGGTGCGAAAGGTGATCGAGACGTTCGCTCGGTTCGGCGCGCCGGACCACATCTTGGTGGAGGGCAAACCGCACATCGGCTCGGATCTGCTCCCCGGCGCGGTCGAGCGCTTGCGCGAGGAGCTGACCCGACAAGGCTGCGAGGTCCACTTCGGGAGGCGGGTGGAGAACCTGCTTTATGCCAACGGACGGGTGGCGGGACTGGTGTTGTCGGACGGAAGCAAGCTGGAGACAGATCGGGTGGTTTTGGCGCCCGGGAACTCCGCTCGCGAGCTATTCGAGCGCTTCGCGGCCGAAGGTAAAGTCAGTATGGATCCGAAGCCGTTCGCGATTGGCTTTCGGGCCGAGCATCCTCAGGCGCTGATCAATCGGATCCAGTACGGCGCCGCGGGAGAAGACCCGAAACTCCCCCCAGCGGACTACAAGTTGGTCAACAACCTGGAGGTTGGCGGGGAGCTTCGCGGCATCTACACTTTCTGCATGTGCCCGGGAGGCGTCGTGGTTCCAACCCCGACAGAGCCCGGTTTGCAGTGCACCAACGGGATGAGCAACTCGCGCCGCAACTCGAAATTTGCAAATGCCGGGATCGTCGTCTCGGTTTCGGTGGACGATTTTGCTCGAGCCGGGTTTCAAGGTCCTCTGGCGGGGCTGAATTTTCAGCGGCACTGGGAGGCACAGGCCTACCAGCTAGGGGGCGGGCGCTACCACGCCCCAGCGCAGTCGATTCCGGACTACCTCGCTGGAAGAACCAAGAGACCGCTCACCGACACCAGCTACCGTCCCGGTTTGACTCCCGCCGACCTGAATCGGCTATTTCCGGCGGAGTTGACCGCCTCGCTCAAGTCCGCCCTTCGCGATTTTGACCGTAGAATGCGAGGGTTTGTGAGCGATGAAGGGATATTGATCGGCATCGAGAGCCGAACCAGCTCTCCCGTTCGAGTGAGCCGCGGTGATGACTTTCAATCTGTTTCTGTGGCAGGGCTCTACCCGTCGGGTGAGGGGTGCGGATATGCAGGTGGGATTGTCTCCTCGGCGATCGACGGGCTACGGATTGCGGCCCAAATCGCGTCGGAGTTGGCATAGGGTGGAATCAAAGATGAAGTTTCGGGTCCGCAATCAAGACGGGGAGCTGACGTTCGAGAGCTTCGGCGCGGTGGAGCAGGCCTGGCTGCAGGGACTGGTGGGACCGGAGGATGAAATTCTGGAAGACGGAGCTACCAAATGGCGACAGGCGAAAACCTTTCCGCTTCTGGTGCAAGCCCGCCGGCACGGAGATGCCGTTTGGGGCGGCACCCAGGCTCTGTGGATTTTCGCTACCGTCGCGCTCGGCTCTTTCGCGCTTTACACGATCGTCAACGGGCGCTGGTGGATCGCCCTGCTAGTCACGGTGGTGCTCTGCCTGATACTAGCCCGGGTCACCTATCAGGCTTTTACCCGCAGCAAGCCGCATCGGTTCTAGGAGTCGCCGCAACCATGGCTCACGCTAACGTCAAAGGTGCTCGTTACAACGTCCGCGTCGTGCAGGACCTCGCTGCGAATTGGTCCGTCGAGGTGTACCCGGTTCCGCGCCAAGGCGAGATCAAACGATCCGAGCCTTTCAAGAATTGGCCGGTCCCTTTGTGCATCAAGATTTGCGCGGACACTCGAGCAGACGCGCTGGTGATGGGCTTGGAGCAGATGAAGAAACTCGGGAAGATTGACGACTTCCAGATCGCTGAGTCCGAGCGTCCGGTACCACCGCCTCCCCCAGCGAAGCCTGCCACCAAGCCGCCCGACGCGAAACCCGAATCAGCCGCTAAGGCTGCGCCGGGCGCGCAGCCGAACGCAGCCTCCCAGCCCGAAACCGTCAAACCGGAAGCAGTTAAGGTCGAGCCATGAATTCCACCGAAACGACGCACGACTCGAATCCGCCCGCGCCGCATGAGCCGCAGGCACCCGAGCTCCCATCACCTCGAGAAACACTTGAAGCGGAGCGGGTAGAAAAGGTGAGGAAGATCTACGTCCGCGATCTGCAGCTGAAGGAACGAATTCAAACAGTCTTTTTGGTTACCAAGAAGGCGCGTCAGGTGAGCCGAAGCGGCAAGCCCTTCCTGGTGCTTACCTTGAGCGATCGGACTGGGGATGTTGACGCGCGAATTTTCGACCGCGCCGAAGAGTACGAAGCCAAATTCCTCCAGAACGACTACGTGCTGGTGGACGGTCAGGTGATCTCGTTCCACGGCAAGCCGCAAGTGGTGGTTGAGACCCTCGATCGCCTCGAGGCAGAGCCGATCGACTCGAGGGAGTTCATTGCCCCGGCCCTGATCGAAGATTCAAAGAGCGCAGTCGCGCAAATCAAGGAGCTGGTCGATCGCGTTCAGGACCCTCACGTGCGCGCGCTGCTGCAAGCCTTTCTCGAGGACCGGCAAGTCGCCGAAGGATTGAGGCAGGCGCCCGCCGCGAAGGGAATTCACCACGCCTATAAAGGAGGCCTGGCGGATCACCTCTTATCGGTGATGAAGCTGGCCCATCGGATGGCGGATCACTATCCGATGGCCGACCGCGACCTGCTGGTGGCCGGAGCCATGCTCCATGACATCGGTAAAGTGACCGAGCTCTCATACGAGAAGAACTTTGACTATACGGATGAGGGCAAACTGGTCGGTCATCTGGTGATGACCGCTCAAAAAATCCGCGAGAAGGCGTCGAGGATTCCTCATTTCCCTCCCCTGCTCGAGCATCACATCACGCATCTGGTCCTCTCCCACCATGGCCATCTAGAGTTCGGCTCGCCCAAACTGCCGATGACCCTCGAGGCGTTCATCGTTCACATCATCGACCACCTGGATTCGCGAGTGGCTTCATGGCTGGAGCTGATGGCCAAGGATCCGAACGAGAAGTGGGCCGACGCGACCCGGCTCTATGACCGGCAACTCTGGAAGGGCGTGGTTCCGACCCAGAGGGGCAGAAGTCCGCTTAACGGCCGGGTCGGGAAGAAGAAGGAAGGAAATGAGCGGCGACGATTTCGCGTTTTCACCCCGCATCCCGGCTCCCCGCACACCGCCACCTCAGAGAACACCGGGAGCGCAGCGAGCAAACCCGAAGAGCCTGGCGAGCAGAAGGCTTCGCCCGAGGCGACGCCTTCGGAACGCCTGTCGTTCAAGCCGCTGAACGAGCTCACGGAGCAGTTATCCGCCCACGGCAAGGACGACACTTCGGCTGCGCCCGCCGAGCCAACGAAGCCGCCCGAAAGCTAGAGGAAAGGCCGGGGGTGCAGAACGATCATTCTGCCCCCTCGACGCCCGATAACGGCCTGCTACCTCTCGCGCAGAATGGTCATTCTGCCCTCCACTGCTGGCAAGGGGCTAGCGGGCCGTGGCCGAGAAATGGCATCCAGACAGCATTGACCCGATGAACGAACAAGGTCCTCCGAGAATGGACGATCGCCGCGTCGGTGGAGCTTGAACAGCTGCAGAAAGGCGCCCCAGACGATCGCGCTGAGCACCAGTGGCGGCTGATCCTTGGCAATTCGCGCTCGTCTCAGCAGCTCGACCAGTTCGGTCAGGATTGAGGGTACCGCGAGTACTTCATCCTCCGACTCAAGTCGCTCACGATGGCTTTCAAGGTATTGCATCGCATCTGGGTACTGGACTGCAAAGTCCGCCATCCGGCACCAGAGCAAGAGGAACTGCTGTTGTAAGGATGCATTCTCGGGCGGCAGAA
>DAIQBK010000029.1:0-22869 GCA_036781205.1 Myxococcaceae bacterium | reverse complement strand
CGGCAGAATGGTCATTCTGCCTGTGCCGACCCCGGGCAGAAGGGTCGTTCTGCCCCTCGGTCCCTTGAAGGCGGACGGCTCAGCAGCACGAGAAGCCCGGATGCGGAGCACTCGAAGGGTGTCCCAGACGCGGGACACCAAGTCCTATTATTGTCGCGTCGATGCGTTTGACGCGACCAGCTTGTAATCGACGAACTCCACCGGTGCGAGGCACTGCGGATAGAGAACGCCGGAGAATTCTTCGACGGCTTTGGACTCAGAGTGCGTCCGATCTGCCTCAGCATCCTGGAATACAAAGATGTGGACGAAGCGGGTCGAGTCCTTCTTTTCCTGCCAGACCTCGTAGCGCAGGGTCCTGCGCTCATTCGCGCGTACGTAGTCGACGAACTTGCGGATCGCCGCAAGTGACTTGTCGAGTCCTTCCGGGCGTACTTGATAATACGCGAGTTGGCGGATCTCCTGCCCTTGGAGAGTGGGGTTGGCCATCGGTGCTCCCTCCTTTTTGGGCCAGGCGACGTTTCATCGCTGCGGCTCAAGTGGAATATCCCCTTTAGACCGCAACTACTCTTTGCGAAAGAGTGCACTTTCAAGTTGTGGATGTGACATTGAGCGTCCGGCGATGAATTGTCCCAGACATCCCTGATTCTCACACCTCAGAGACTCCGCTCACGCGGCAGCGATTTCGTCGTAGCCGCGGCCTCGAAATTCGAGGAGGCAGAAGCCGTGACCGAAAGGGTCCGCCATATTGGCCATGCTCCCCCAGCCTTGCACCTGAATGTCCCCTTCGAGCGTTGCGCCAGCGGCTTGGGCGCGACGTACCGCAGCGTCCAGATTCTCAACCACCACGTCAACGTGGACCGGCGTCCAATGCCTGCGGTAATCCCGCATCTGCGCCGAGCCCGGCGAGGGTCGACTCCCGGATTGCTTGGCGAGGAGATCGATTGGAGACGAGGCGCCAAGCAGCTCGACCCAATTGACATCCAGCCGCCGCCCGACTGTGAGCCCCAAGCCTCGAGTGTAGAACTCGATTCCTTTACTTAGGTCATCGACGTCAATGCAGATGCGTAGCTCGATCATGGGAGCGTCATTCTACCGCGATCTGCGAGATGGCACTGACCTTGGCGCCCCTGAGCCGGCGGCTAAAATTATCTGCCAAAGACGCGGGCGACTTCCTGACCCATCACTTGTTGCCCCGCAATTGAAGGATGAATTCCGTCTTCTCCCAAGCCGGGGAGGAAGTGATCAACGTCGTCGGGCTGCGCCAACACGGATTCGAAATCGACCAGCGGATTCTGTTGCCGCAGCCAGTCATTGACCTCGTGACGACGTCTTCTCACCGTCTCGTAGTCGCCGCCAGTCGTCCGTTCCTTCGGAACGAGCGTAGAGAACCAGACCTGGCAATAGGGAGCGAGCGCGGCGCCAATCTGGCCGATCCGGGCGATGATCGTACTGCTTTCAAGAAAGCCCAGATCGTTGGTCCCAATGAGCATGATGCAGTCGGTCACCTCTCCGAGCAGCGGACCAAGCTCGGCATCGAAATTAGCGAGCACATCGTTGACTCCCTGGCCCGACACGCCGGCATTGGCGAACGGCACTCCCAGGATCGACTGCGCGACAAAGGACCAGGCGTTGCGATAGTCATCCGTGCGCCCAAAAAAACCGTCCTCCACGTGGGTACCAACGGTGACATCTCCAGAGACGTAGCCTTCGGTAATGCTGTCCCCGATCGTCAGGACGGCACGCGAAAAATCGGACTCGACGTCGATCGTCGCAAGCCCGACGGCTCGCGGATGTTCATTGCCACCGAAAGGATCACTTTGATAGGCGTAGCTGCCATACGCGGCATAACTATCTGGCAACGCCCCCATGATGCTTGCGCCGAGCGCGCCATGAAACTCGAACGAAACGTACAGTTCGTCCCCGAGGCTGACTGGAAACTCCACTGGATCACTCATCAGCCGTTGGCGCGCGCCTCCCGAGACGCTCTCCGACCCGGCAAATAAGATGGTCGCCGGTTGCGAAGCGAGCGCTCCGCCGGAGGCGGCGAACGCGACGTTGGCTCGCTCGATCACAACCGGCCCGTCGCCGGCTCGAAACGTGAACTGAAGCCGGGCGCCGGCTCGGCCGATCGGAACCTTAAGCCGGAAGGTGACGGTTTGATCGCTTCGAATTCCCAATCGAAGTGCTTGATTGAAACCAGGCTGGAAGCTCGAGGCTGACGCGGCAAGCCCTACGCCCACTACCAACAAAAAGAGGACTCGGTGCTTCCCCGCTCTCATCGCTGCCCCTCCTCCCAACCCCAAATAGGAATCCTGCCTCAATCCGACAAGCCCTTCACGGTACCAAGCTTCAACCGAAATACCTTTTGGGCATTGCGCGCGGCCGCTAACGAAACCTGCTCGACTGGTAGTCCCTTGACCTCCGCGACCTTCCTGGCCACTTCCAGCACAAGTGCCGGCTCGTTCTTTTTGCCTCGATGCGGAACTGGAGCGAGAAAGGGACTGTCGGTCTCCACCATCAGTCGATCGAGCGGAATGAACTGGACCGCCGCTTGAATCGGCTGCGCATTTTTATAAGTGACGATGCCCGAGATCGAAATGTACAAGCCCAGATCCAGATACCGGCGTGCTGCTTCGGTGTCGCCGGTGAAACAATGGATTATTCCCTGGGAAATCTGTTCCCCGTGGAGGATATCCCAGCAGTCAATGTGCGCATCTCGCACGTGCACTACCAGCGGCTTTTGAAGTTCTTTGGCCAACTCGCACTGCCGCCGAAACGCGCGCTGCTGGATGGGTCTGGGAGACCGGTCGTAGTAGTAATCCAGCCCTGATTCTCCAACTGCGATCACCCCCGGCAAGGCCGTCAACTTGTAGAGCTGCTCCCAATCGGATTCCGTCGCCAACGCCGCATCGTGCGGATGAATTCCCATCGTGGGCGAAAGGAAGTCGGGATCCAGTTGGGCGACCTCCAAAGCATCGCCAAAGTTGCCGGGCCCCTGGAATTGCCCGACGACCACCGCATGGACCAGACCCGCCGCGCGCGCTCGAGCAATTACCGAGGCCGGATCTGGAAAATCCTTTCGTTCGAGATGGCAATGGGCGTCGACCAGAATCAAGGGTAGGCCTCCAGGATTTCCTGAAGCGCCCGCCGAGTGCTCAGTGCTTGGCTGGTGGCAAACGCTTCCTCGACTCTGTGTCTCGCCGCAGGAATGCGCAGCAGGCACAAGCCCTCTGCGACATCCAGCTGCAGGTCCTCGGAAATGGTGGGTTCCGCCAAAAGCTCGGCCAAGGCGGGCAGAGCGTCTGGATTTTCGAGCCGACCCAGGCCTCGGGCCGCCGCACCGCGCGCGGGGTCCTTAGAATCTCGAAGGATCTCCAGAAGCCGTTCGAATGCGCCCTTCACCTTCACCTCTCCACACAACTCGATTGCGAAGGCGCGATCCATGCCGAAGCGGCTGCGGGTACGTTGGAGAAGATAGCCGGCGGCGTCGGTTTCCCCCAGCTTCATCAGCGCGCCAGCGGCCTGGGTTCGGTCGAAGTCGGGCAGAAGCCAACGACGAAACGTTTTGCGGATCGCCGGAACCGCCGCGGGATCTCCGAGCTCCGCAAGGGCGCCGAGTGCCCGAAACCGCAGATCCGGATACTCGAGCGCCTCAACCAAGATTTGCAGACCTGCGCTGTGCTTTAGCGCCGCCAGCCCGCGCGCAGCTTCGAAACGAACGGTAAATGCTTCGTCCGTGAGCGCGGCGGCGAGCACCGGTCGGCACTCGGTCCGCTGGAGATCCGCGATCAGCCCGATCGCAGTGACTCGAATCACCGGCGACGGATCCGAAGCGCGGGCGCGAAGCAGCGGCTCAACCTCCGGAAACGGCAGGATTGCTCCAGCGGCCTCGAGCCCCAGACGACGCACCTCCGCCTCGGGATCGCCCAACAGCCGAAGCAAGGCGGGACCGAAATCGGCGGCATGGTCGCGGCCTTCGCTGGCCAAATCGCGCAACTGTCGGGCGGCGGCAAGCCTGGCCGAGGGCTGCCTTTCCATCTCCAGGCTCCGCAAAGCTTGATCGCATTGCGCGCGCCAGTCCACCGGTAATCACTTCACCTCGGTCCCAGGCTTCACCGAACCCGGGTCCACCAGCGACAGCTCGGCTCCGCCCGGACCCGCGGCCAGCAGCATCCCTCGGGAGGGAATGCCCCGGACGGTCTTGGGCTTCAAATTTGCGACCACCACTACATTGCGCCCGAGCACTTGCTCGGGCTGATAGGCCTCTGCAATTCCGGCGACGATCGTTCGAGGCGTTCCCTCGCCGAGATCGACGGTGAGCTTGAGCACCTTGTCTGACTTCGGCACCCGCTCAGCGGCGAGAATCTTCCCCGCTCGCAGATTGAGCTTGGCAAAATCGGCGTAGTCGATCTCCGACGTGGAGGGGGTGGGCGTTTCGCGTGGCACCGCCTCGGAACCGGTGCGACCCGTCGCCGAGATAATCGCTTCCACTTGAGCCTCATCCAAGCGCGCGATCAGCGGCGCGGGCGTGCCGACCGGCTTTTGACGATCGAGCAACGGGTAGCGCAACGAGCTGATTGCCTCGTACGTCAGCCGCGGCGCCTGCAGTTGGCTGAACAGCTTCTGTGCCAAGGCCGGGACCACCGGCTCGAGCAGGCCGGCGAGCAGATAGACAACCTCCGCGGCATCGGAGAGATCGCCCCTGGCAACCTCCGGCTCTGCCTTGACCGCGTTCCACGGTGCGCGGCTTTGCAGGAATTGATTGGCACCCTGGGAGATCTCCACGATCGCTTTCACCGCGGCCCGGAATTCGAGCTTCTCGAAGGCGGCTCGTACTTCTGTCGCTTTGCGCAGCGCGGACTCCACCAGCTGCCGGCCCTCCCCCTCCGACGCCGGCGCGAGGCGTTTCTGCAGCGGACCCGCGAGCAGCGACAGCGTTCGGTTCGCGAGATTGCCGATATTGTTGACCAGTTCCGCGTTCACTCGGTTGCGAAATTCGCTCAGCGACAGGTCCATGTCCTCCGGACCGGATCCGAGGTTGGCGGCGTAGAAGAAACGAAGGTAGCTCGGATCCAATTTGTCGAGGTATTCGCGCCCGGTGATGAACGTGCCCCGAGTTTTCGACATTTTCTCGCCGTTGACGGTGAGATGCCCGTGCACGATCACCTTCGAGGGGCGTTTGAGATTTGCGGCGGAGAGAACCGCTGGCCAATACAGCGCGTGGAAATAGACGACGTCTTTACCGATGACGTGAATGATCTGCGCCTTCGCGTCCGCCGCCCAGTACGCCAGCGCGTCCTTGGCCTTGCCCGTTTCCCGGGCCCAGCGCTCGGTCGCGGCGATGTAGCCAATCGGAGCGTCCAACCAGACGTAAAAGAACTTGTCGGTTTCACCGGGGATGGGAAAGCCGAAGTAGGGACCGTCTCGGCTAATGTCCCAATCCGCCAAGCCCTTTTGGAAAAACTGCTGCAGTTGATTGCTGACCGCGGGATTCAGAAAACCCGGCTCGCGAATCAAGCGAAGCAAGAAGTCCTGGTGGCGGGACAATCGGAAGAAGAGGTGGATGGATTTCTTTCGAACCGGCGTAGAGCCGCAGATCGCGCACCGCGGGTTGATCAAATCGGTGGGAGAATAGGTCGTGCCGCAGTTTTCGCAGACATCGCCGTACTGGTCCGGGGTGCCGCAATTGGGGCAGGTGCCGCGGATGAAGCGGTCTGGCAGAAACCGTTTGTCAGTTTCGCAGTAGTACTGCTCGATCTCGCGCCGCTCGATTTCACCGGCCGCCTTCAGCCGATCGTAAATCAGCTCGGAGTACTTCTTGTTCTCCGCCGAATGAGTCGACCAGAAGAAGTCGAGGCTGATATCGAAGTCTCGAAAGTCCCGTTGGTGTTCCTCGAAATAGCGGGCGACAAATTCCTCCGGCTTGAGACCCTGCTTGGCGGCGTTGATTTCGATCGGCGTGCCGTGGGTGTCATCGGCGCAGAAGTACACCACGTCTCGTCCACACGAGCGGAGAAAACGAACGTAGATATCGGTCTGCACGTACTCCAGCACGTGGCCGAGGTGGATCGACCCATTGGCGTATGGAAGAGCGCTGGTGATTAGAATCTTATCGGCCATAAGCAAGTGTACTGCCTAGTGACGCGTATGCACCCCTGATTTCGAGTCAGTCCGCGGTATAGGCCTCCACCGATCGAATCGGGCTTGTGCCACCGATGACGTAGATACGACCGTCAGGCCCGAGCGTCGCCGCAGCCTCCTCTCGCTCGGTCGACATCGATGCCACCGGCGTCCATGTGCCGGCATTCGGATCGTAGGTTTCCACACTGGTCGGTCCGCCACTGCCGAGGCTACCCCCGATCGCGTAGATTCGACCGTCCGGGCCCAGCGCGCCGGTGACGCCATACCGAATGCTGTTCATGGTTGGAAGCTCTGCCCACGCGTCTGCCACCGGGTCATAGACATCTGCGGTATCCGAATAGCGGTCACCCCCGAATTCCGACGCGTAGCCGCCGAAAACGTAGATCAGGCCATCGGGCCCCGCTACACAGCCGAAGTCCGTCCGAGGCCGCGGCATGTCGGCGGCTCGCGACCACCTGTTTGTCGTCGGGTCATACACTTCCACGTTCGGCAGCGGATCGCCGAATTGGCCGCCTCCCATGACGAACATGCGGCCATCTGGAACGGTCGCCGCCGCGTGTCCTTGACGTGGAGTGGGAACGTCAGCGCGTCGACTCCAGAAGCCCGAGCCTGGGTTATACACCTCGGTGGTTGTGGAAAAGAATGGAAACCCTTGATGGTAACCGCTGAAAACGTAGATCAGCCCATCCAACCCAGCCGCAGTTCCAAAGTGCCTTCGAACTTCAGACATCGACACAACCTGGGTCCACTGATCGGCTGCGACGTCATACGCATAGACTGTCGCCACTTGCGGCATGAACTCGTTCGCTCCGCCAATCGCGTAGATTCGTCCATCGCCCGCGGTTGCCGCGCCCAGCTCCCATTTTGGATCCGGCAGTGGCGCGACCTGAGTCCACGAGTCCGCGGCTACCGGAGTTGCGGCGAGGCACGATACGAGACTGCAAACAAGCACCGTTGACTTTCGCATGGTTGTCCTCCGGGACATCCCCTACCCCCGCCGAACTTAAAAGGAAAGCTGGGTGCAAAAGGGCTCTTTTCGGTAAGCTCCACCGCGAATTGGGAGGAAATCCATGTCGCTCAGCCGAAGGAGTTTTCTTGGGTCCCTTGGTGCCGGAACCGCTGCGGCCGCCCTGCAGATTCCGTTCCCCGGAGCAACCATTGCCGTCGCACGTACCACGAGCATATCCAGATCAGGGAAGACAGGAGTCCGGCTAGACAGCAATGAGAATGCTTACGGCTTGGCTCCTCGCGTGAAGCAAGCAATCCAAGAGGCGATTGGTCAAGCGCACCGGTATCCGGATGCCGCCCGCCGCGAATTTTCAGATTTGGTCGCGCAGAAGCATCGCGTGTCCACCGAGCAGGTGTTGATCGGCTGTGGGTCGGTGGAGCTTCTTCAGGCCGCCGCCCGAGCACTCACCGGGCCGAAGAAGAAGGTCGTTCTGGCGTCCCCCACCTTTGAGGTGATCGGCAGGGCCGCCGAAGCTCTGGGCGCGCAGGTGGTTCGGGTCCCTCTCACCAAAGACTTTGCGCATGACGTTTCCGCGATGCGGGAGCAGCTTGGCGAGGACACTGGCCTCGTCTACATCTGCAACCCGAACAATCCGACCGCAAGCCTCACTCCACGCAAGGACCTCGACGCGTTCATCTCGAAGCTTCCGAGCCAGACGTACGTGCTGATCGACGAGGCCTACCATCACTATGCAACGGACTCGCGGGACTACGTCTCTTTCCTCGATCGCCCCTCGGACACCGATCGGGTGATCGTGCTCAGGACCTTCTCGAAAATCTATGCGCTGGCCGGGATGCGGCTGGGTTATGGCATTGGTCCACGCGGGGCGATTGAGAGCATGCGCCAGGCAGTGGGTCTAGAGAATGGGAATATCGCCGTGCTGCGTGGAGCGGTCGCAGCCCTGGAGGATGATGGGACGATGCAACTCTCCGTTCGCCGCAACGCCGCCGACCGCGCTGAGTTCATGAAACAGGCCCACCTCCGAAAGCTTTCTCCGATTCCCTCCTACGCAAATTTCGCGATGATGGATATCGGTCGTCCGGTTCCCGAGGTCATCGAGCAGTTCAAGAAAAAGGGCGTGCATGTTGGGCGGCCGTTCCCGCCTTTGGACACCCATTTGCGGGTCACTTTCGGACGACCCGAGGACATGAAGGCGTTCTGGGCCGCTTGGGATCAGCTGCCGGCGCTGGCGATCCGGGGCTAGCGGCCCGGCATCTCGATACATTGACAGGCCGGCAGTTCCGAGCGGCGGCCGGTTCGCACATGCGCGATGGTGCAGGCCGTCCCGACACGGGTCAGTCTGAATTCCTCGGGCACTTCCAGGCTGCGGCCATCGAGGGGACGCCCATCGGGTCCCCGCCGCGTGACCCGCGAGATAAGCAGCCGGTCGCTCTCCGTAAAAGTCTCTGGCACGAGCACCACATGGCCGTGGACCTCGGCAGAGACAAACTCCGTCACCTCGGTCCGGCAGGTATGGTCGGCTGGTCTCGGAAAACGCGACGGCACCTCGCGCGATCCGGACGTCCGACACTGGGCGCAGAAAATCGTGAGCACCGTCACCGCAAACCCTCGCCGCGCCAGGCCGGGGGCGGTCATTCCGTAAGAATCCGGTTCTCGCGCGCGGGCGATCGATACAACTGCGCGGGCTGCGCCCAAGGGTCGGGAGCAAGTTGATGTCCCGCCGGGCAGCTACCGGTAGCTTGATAGGCGAGCGCTGCCGCAAGCATCGCTTCGTTCGGATCCCCGAGCTCGTGCGCCAAGTCATCCGAAACGGTGCAGTTCGGCGCAAAGCCATCGGCATAGTCGCCGAAGCCGGCCGCATTGGTGCCCTGGAACTCGATCGGGAAATAGGAGGTGCCGCAATTGTCCTTTGCGGTGAAACCGTAGGGTTTGCCGCAAGTTGTGCCGCCAATTCGGACTACGTCGAGGAATGGCGAAAGGCCGTTGATCACCGACTCGCTTGCAGAACAAGTTCCGCCGTAGGTCAAGACGAACACGCGCCGCAGCCCGAGTGTCGGGAGCGTTTGATGGCTGGTGTAGCTCGTTCTCACAAAGCGCATCACGCTGGCATTCGTCTGGCTGGACCGCTTGTCATTGTACTGGAGCTTCTCGAACACCTGGCCGACGACCGGATCCCCACCAATCATCGAGGCAAGCTCATTGGCGATGTATAGGTAGCCACCGCCGTTGTAGCGCAGATCCAAGATCAGCGAATCGATTCCCGCAGCTTTGAATTGGCCGATTGCCTGCATCAAGGGATCCTCTGCTGTGGCGAGATGATCGTTGAAAACCAAGTAACCAATCCTTCCGGTTGCAGTGGTGAGCACCTGTGCGGTGGGAACCGGCGTCTTGGTGACGTTGGCGGAAGTCAAAGTCACCTCGTGAACGCGCTGTGGGTTGACCTCAGACAACGTCAGCCTGGTTTGAATGCCGAGGTCCGACGGATAGAGGGCAGCGACCAGCGGATCCCGAGGCATGGTGTTGATGTCGTTGTCGTTGACGCGGAGGACCGTCGCCCCCCGCTTCACCTCGGCCACGGCTGCGGGAGAACCGGGCTCGGTGTAGGCGACCCGAACGATTCGAGTATTGGGAACGATCGCCCACTCGATTCCGTATCCAGCCTCGACTCCCGAATTGATCAGGTTGTCAAATGCGTCGGTAGGGTAGGTGAAACTGAAGCGATCGCGAGGCTGCCCCGATGCCGTAGGCTTCCGCACCAGCAACGCGTTGAAGTAAGCGGTGGGGGTTGGGTAGCCCGAAGCATCAATCACGGGAATCTCGCTGTACCAGAGGTACGCCTCATTCATGTAAGAGCGTACCCAGCGACGCTGGGGATCGACCGAGGTGCAGATTTGCGCAAATTGTGACGACGGTGGAAGACCGTCACTGCCTCCGCAGCCCAAAGGACCACCGATCATGGCCGCGGTGGTCAGCACCCCCAATAATGAGCCGCTGATTCGCTGAGACATCCCCAACCCTCCCCTTCCTTGGAGGCGAGTCGCTACAGATATGTGAGACTCGTGCGGGTTGGCAATGCGGGCGTTCAACGCCCTTCCGCCGCCGTCTGGCTAGTCCGGTTTTTCAGGACCTGCTTCACGAACTTCGCCATCTTCGTTTGATTGTCCGCAGGCAAGCTCTTCGCCCGCCCTAGCAACTTTCGGACCTGCTCGTCGGACATCCGGGCGGTCCAGTCTTCCTCCCTCAAGTCGAATACCTTAAGGGCTGCGGGTTTGGCCGTCTGCAAGGATCCATCATGGCAGCTGCCGCAGTTCTGCTGGACGATCGCGCGAACTGCCGTGGTGAGCTTGTCCGCTGGAGCTTCGCAACCGAGCGCATTTGCGCCAAAGCACGCTGCGGTAACGATTTGGATACAACCCAGGATGACGCAAGCACCAAGCGTTCTCATCGGTAACCTCCCGCGCTACGAACGCGCGACTGCCGCGAGTTGTTCCGGCTTGGCGCGCAGGCAGGTTCCCCAGAGCAACCGTTCGATCACGAGCCTGCCGTTTCCGGACGACTTGAGCGCCAGATCTGCCTCGGCGCAAGCCGCTAGGGCGTCCAACAGCTCTTTTCTCGTGTAGCGGGCTGCCGCTTGTAGACCCATGAAGATCGCATACGGGTGGCCCAATCGCTGTTTTTCGGCGTCGGCTTCGCGTTGGATCTTCGGCAAAACCCGGGAACTGAACTGGTCAAAGCTCCGCGGGACGACTCCACCCGAGAGACGGCTCAAGCGGTCGTGATTTAGCAGCAGCGTCCGAACGATCGACCCGACTGCTCCCAGCAGCAACAGCGGAGGTGCACCTTGCTCCAAGGCGTCTTCCACGTACTTGAGGGCGGCAACCCAATCTCGTTTTTGCAAGGCGTCGGATAACTCCAAAAACTCCTCGTCGCGCGCGTGGCTTACCAACAACACCACGTCCTTGGCTTCGATGACCGGACCCTCCACGTAAAGCGCGAGCTTCTCCAATTCCGATTGGATCAGGCGCATGTTTCCGCCGCAGCGGTCCTTGAGAGCCTCTTCGGCGCCTCGACTCATCGTTTTCTGGAAGGGCTTCAAGGACGCGGCAATGATCTCGGCAAGGTCCAGGTCCTTGAGCCGGCCCGCCACCTTCCGTTCGATCAACCGACCTTTTTCCAGAGCCAGCTTGATCAGTGGGTTTTTCGGATCCACTTCGGTGGCCACCACGAGCAGAATCTGACCTTTGGACAAACCCCGATCCAAAAGTTCGGTGAGCGGATTGACGTCGCTCTCCGGAGCATTGACGTTCTGTTCTCGGCAGTACTCGGCAACTTCGCGCAGAAACGCGACGTCCGCCTGCGCCAAGTCGACGTTCAACTCTTCCTTCCAGTCTTCGACCGATACCGCCGAAGGGCTGCGCGGATCGATTTCCCGCAGAGACCAACCCGCCCGAGCCGCCAACGCCAACAGCCGCCGAGCGCCCTCCTTCTGCTTTCCCGCTTTCCACGCGTCGCGCGCTCGCTTGAGCGGATCGCCTCGACCCTTCTTGGGCGCCAAAAACTCGGGGTCGCGCACCAGAACCACTTTTCGTCCGGGGAAGAGCGGAACCGTTGCGAGATCCTGAGCAATCTCCCGAGGTCCGGCTGCGTCCAGCACCGAGTAGTTGAGGCTCATTAATTCCGGCGGGAGCAACGCCTTCACCAATTCGTCGGCGGCCTTTCGCGCCAGGTATTCCTCTCCCCAGACCAGATAGAAGGGAGCTTCCTCGCCTTCGCGCAGCTCCTCCAACGCTTCCTCAAGCTCGACGCTCATCGCTCCTACCCATTTCAATCAGCATTCGCTCGAGTTGAAACCGCGGTGCTCCATTTCGCTCGGAAATCCGCTCCCGCGCCTGCCCGATCGCCTCGCGCATGCGATGCAATCTGGCCGGCGTGTAGTTTGCCGATGCCGAACTCGCCAGCTCCTGGAGATCTCGGTTTACCAGGTCCGCGACTCCCTCTTTGAGCACGAGCAGATCCCGAACCCAAAGGTCGAGGATATCCAATGCCGCTTCGGCTTCGCCTCGACTGCTCCCAAAAACCTCCGCGAAGTTGAGCAGCGAGGAGGGGCTCCCGCCCGTTGTTTCGAACAGTTGAATCAATTCCTTGCGTTGGGCGAGCCGCCGCGCGTCGAGCGCGAGCGCCCTGGAAAGACTTCCGCGGGACAAGACGGCGATCAGGGTGGAGGTTTGCGGGTCTAACTTGCGTCGCTGCTCGACCTGCGAGGCAATCAGCGTCAGCGGCAGGGGACCGAAGCTGACTCTGCTGCAGCGGCTGCGAATCGTGGGAAGCAAGCGATCTGCGGCGGAGCTGATCAGAATCAGCACCGTCTCGGGCGGTGGCTCCTCCAATGCCTTGAGCAGCGCGTTCTGCGCCTGCGGGTTCATCTGCTCGGCGGACGCGAGGATCGCCACCTTTCGCCTTCCTTCGAGCGCGCGGAGCGAAATGCGCTCCTGCAACGAGCGGACCTGTTCGACCTTGATCTCCCGCGAAGGAACGTTGGCAAAGTCGGAGCGTCCCGCCAGCCCGCGCGCGATCATCTCGTCCTCCGGCATCAACCAGACCACATCCGGATGCCCATGCTTGGCGATGCGGGTGCAGGTGGAGCATTCGCCGCAGCCCTGCTGCGGTTTGCCCTCGCAGAGCAGCGCCTGGGCAAAGGCGATCGCGGCGAGCTCCTTGCCGACCCCCTCTGGGCCGCTAAATAGATAGGCATGGTGAACCTCGTCGCTCTTCAGCGTAGAGCCGAGCATCCCGATCGCGTGCGTTTGCCCAAGGACCGCTTCCAAGGCCATCGCACCTGTATGCGCGGACCGATTCGCGGCGTCAACCCTCGCCTTTGCTCAGGCCGAGAGCGCTTGTCGGATCGCGGAGCGCTGGCTCATCCGCTGCCCGGTGCGACAGCCCAACCGCAACGAGCAGCGGCCGCAGTTTTCAGCTCGAGGGATGAGGGGACACCCACCGCTCATTCCATAATGGCAGAGCGCGAAGTCGTAACGTACTGGATCTGAAGCATCGATTCGCCTGAGCGAAGCCGTGATCTCCTCGGCGGTTTTCCAGCTGAGGTCTTTTCGTTTGGTGAGGCGAAGGTGCCGCGCAATGCGGCCGACGTGGGTGTCCAGTGGGATGAGCAGCAAGGATCTCGGAACCAGCGACCAAATCCCGAAATCCACCTGATCCGGCCCGCGGACCATCCAGCGCAAAAACAGATTGAGTCGCTTGGCGGCGCCGGGTCCCAATGGACTGGGGAGCAGATGGTGAAGCCCGCGTTCGGGTCCTAGCTCTCGGCGTAGCGGGCCCATTGGCACCTCCCGAAGCCAGGCGGTGAAACCTCCCAGGGCCCCGCGAAGATTTCCGTACCGTTCCAGCTGACGAACGAAGGCCGCCTCTAGACTTCCGAGCTCGCGCAGGGCACGCCCCATTCCCAGAAGCAACACGGCCAGATCGGTGCCGACGTTGAAGCGGTAGACAAAATCCGCGAGTGGCGTCTTTGCGGTCCGGGGGCTCAGCTCGGCCACGAAGTTAGCCGGGGAGCTGCCGATGCGAGAAAAAAGAAGGTCCAGCTTCGGTCGGAAGAGATCTGCGCGCCCGTACGCCAGCGATGCCGCGAGCAATCCGCTGACTTCGATGTCTCTTGGATCCCGATAGCGATGGGGAAACTCAACCGGATCGAACCCGATCCTCTCCTGATTGGGGGCCCGCTCGGCGAACCGATCCAGCAGAGGTTTGAGCCGAAGCGCCGCCGCGGCGGAAAGCGAAGAGCTAGGGTTGACGTAGGAAGGCATGCCAGCTAGCGCGTCAGTTCACGAATGGTGTGGCCCAGTTCCGGGAGAATGAGACGATCGAGCGCCAGCTGGACTGCTTGCGGCGAGCCGGGCAAAGCAAAGATCATCATCCCTTGGTAGGTGCCGGCGACAGCTCGAGACATCATCGCAGCGCTGCCAATCTCCTGGAACGAAAGCGATCGAAACAGCTCACCAAATCCCGGCAACGTCTTCTCGAACAGCCGCTCGAGCACTTCGACAGTGCTGTCTCGCCGGCCGATTCCCGTGCCTCCGTTTAGAATCAACGCTCGCGCTCCGGCGGCCTTTGCCTCCGCGACCGCTTGGCGAATCTCCTCCGGCTCGTCCCGTACCACGCGGTAGCCAGCGAGCGGATGCCCTGCTGCCCTCAATGCGTCCTGGATTGCCCGACCGCTTTCATCCGCGGCGCTGCTTCGACTGTCGGAGCAGGTCACCACGTAGGTCGCAACCTGAACGGGAGCGTGGGACTTGTGCTCTTTGGCAGAGTGCGACTCTCCATGGGAATGCGTATGGCCCATCGAACAACTCCTTCCGAAAAACAGCTACCAGCCCGGGTCGAAATCCTCGAGGTACAGCTCGCCGTTCTCGGCAGTAACCTTGAAGATACGCTGGTCCCCGCATATTCCAGGAGATGTCATGTTGCGCCCAGTGGCAAGGTCAAAGCCGATTTCATGGCACGGGCAAATCACCATTTGCTTCACCAGTCGGCCGCCGGAGAGCAGACATCCGGCATGGTTGCACCAATCGTCCAGTGCACGGTACGCACCGCCGATGTATGCAACCAGCACGTTTCGCCTGCCGATCTCGAAGCCACGCATCTCGCCTGGGGCGAAATCCGCAGAGCCCAGCTTGACTCTCATCGATTCCTTTTACTCATTTTGCGCCGAACGGCGCTACGCTCCAAGGCACCGGGCGTACACCGGCCCAAGTTGAAGGCATGAGCTCCTACGAAAAAGCCAAGGTCGTCCACGCGCTTCGCGATATTGCGCTGTTCCTCCAGCTCAAGGGCGAGAACGCCTACCGCTGCCGTGCGTACGAGATCGCCGCGGACCGAATTGCGGGAATTACTGAGGATCTTGCCGTACTCGCCTCCGAGAATCGACTTCAGGACCTCCCGGGCATCGGCGCGGCTCTCGCCGAGAAGATCAACGAGCTGGTCAGCACCGGACGGATGCAGTTTCTCGAATCGCTCCGAGCCGAGTTTCCGGCTGGCATCCTCGATCTCCTGAAGATTCCCGACCTCGGTCCACGCAAAGCCGCGATGCTCTGGCGCCAACTCGAGATCGGCGATCTGGCCAGCTTGGAGAACGCCTGCCGAGCGGGAAAGGTCGCGGAGCTCAAGGGCTTTGGCGAAAAGACGCAGGAAAAGCTTTTGAGCGCGATCGACTTCTTTCGCCGGTCCCGGGGGCGCCGCCGCCTGGGGGACGTGCTGCCGGTCGCGAATGATCTGCTCGACCGCGTCAAAGCGGTCCAGGGCGTCCAGCGAGCCAGTCTCGGCGGCAGCGTTCGACGATTCTGTGAGACCGTCGGAGACATCGACATCATCGCCTCGGCAACCGAACCTCAAACAGTTCTGCAGGCCTACGCGACCTTTCCCCAGGTTTCGCAGATCCTGGGGCAGGGCGACAGCAAGTGCTCGGTCCGCCTGCTACCGGATGATCTCCAAGCCGACCTGAGGGTGCTGCCGGATGAGGACTACGCTACGGCTCTGCACCACTTTACTGGTTCCAAGGCGCACCACATCCGACTTCGCGGCCTGGCGCAGGACCGCGGGCTGAAAATCTCCGAGTGGGGCATCCACCGAGGCGAGCAGAAGCTGCCGATCGAGTCCGAAGCGCAGATCTATCAACTGTTGGACATGCAGTACGTCCCGCCAGAGCTTCGCGAGGACTGCGGCGAGGTCGAGGTCGCTCAAGACCGGGCACTGCCCCAGGATCTGCTCCAACGGGAAGATCTCCTCGGCATCGTTCACAGCCACAGCACCTGGTCGGACGGGAGAAATTCGCTCGAGGCGATGGCCGTAAGGGCGCAGCAGCTGGGGCTCGGGTATCTCACCGTCACCGAGCACAGCCAGAGCGCGGGTTATGCGGGCGGCCTCACCTTCGACGACCTCAAGCGCCAGTGGGACGAGATTGACCAGATCAACGAGAAGATCTCCGGCTTCCGACTGCTGAAGGGCATCGAGGTGGACATCCTCGAATCGGGCGAGCTGGATTTTCCGGAGACCGTGCTCGAGAAGCTCGACGTAGTGATCGGATCGATCCACGTGCGCTTTCAGATGGATGAGGAGCAGATGACGAAGCGGGTGCTGCGCGCATTCGATAATCCCCATCTGCACATTTTCGGGCACCCGACCGGTCGCCTGATTCAGAGCCGCGAGCCGTATCCGTTGCGAATGGAAGCGGTGGCGGAAAAGGCCGCTCTCCAGGGGATCGCCCTGGAGGTCAACGGCAATCCCAAAAGGCTTGATCTCAAGTCTGAGCACGTGCGGATCGCGCTTGAGCACGGCACCAAGCTGGTTGCCAGCGCGGATGCTCACAGCCTCGAAGATCTGGACAACCTGCGGTTCGCGGCTGGGACCGCTCGCAAAGGTTGGGCCCGAAAGGGCGACGTGTTGAATACCCTGCCGGCCACCGAGTTTGTCGCCAAGCTCAAGTCGTTGCGCCAGTCGGCACGATGAGTCTGCCGCAATCGCCCTTTCGCGAGGCGCTCACGCTCTGGGGAATCAGCTTCGCGTCGATCGTCGCCACGTTCTTGATCGCGCCCGGCTATGCCAAGTTGGTTGCGACCATCTCGTTTCTGTACCTGCCTTTGTTTTTTGCCCGCAGCCGAAGCGAGGGCGCCGGCGGCAAGCAGTCCTGGTCTGCGCGCTTTTGGACCTTCGATTACGCCGAGTACGGCGTGACATTCCGAAACTGGCGGCTCGATTTGAAGCTGGCGCTGCTTGTATTTCTGATTGTTGCCCCGCTCTACCTCGTCGCCTATGTCGCGTACGCCGAGGCGCTTACCTGGTTGCCGGCGCCCTGGGCTGCTCATCTCTCTCCGTACGTTGGCAAACTGGCTTTCCATCCTCGACTGCCAGATCGATTCGGCCTGTGGATCATTGACCAGTTGCTGGTCGTGGCAGTACCAGAGGAGTTCTTCTACCGGGGCTACCTTCAAAGCCGCCTCCGCGAGGCGTACCCGCAGGGCCGAATGCTTCTTGGAGCTCGGCTGGGACCCGCGTTCTTCCTCACCGCGGTCCTCTTTGCGATCGGACACCTGTCCATTTTCCAGGTGTGGCGGCTGGCGGTCTTCTTCCCCGCGCTGGTGTTCGGGTGGCTTCGCGAGCGGACCGGTACGGTGCTCGGTGCGTCGCTCTTGCACTCCTGGTTCAACCTCTACGAGATGGTGCTGCGGGCGTCGTTCTTTGGCGGGAACTGACCGCTAAGGCCTAAATCGGCAGGCGCTGAATGCTGAGATCTCGGCCGACGGCAATGGTGGCGCCGTCTGGAATCTGCATCCAGCCGGTCGAGTCCAAAAGGTGTGAGGCGATCGCAATACTGCGACGGCGGCGATGGGCGCGAACCAAAGGCCTTGCATCCGGACTGGAGATTTCGATGCCGCACCGTTCGCAGCGGGCCGAGCCCTCTAGCAAAAGGTAATGAAGCGGATCGGGGCCGTGACGAGTGGCGATCAACATCCGGCCATTGGTGGCGATGAAGTTCAAACTGGCGACCCTTGGCGCGCCCGCCTCTACCGAAAGCTGCTCCAGTGAGCGCACCGTCTTGGCGAGCAGCTGGGCGGCCAGCGCCGGCTCCAGCAGGACGTCGTCGGTCCGCCCGGTGTCCCGCAGAAACTTCAGAAAGAGCGCGAACGCAACCTCGCTTTCGGTATCGCCCGAGAGCTGACGCTGCAGGTGATCAGGCAGCATTTCGATCAGGCGCGTACGGATGCTCGCGAACCCGCCAATTTGGCCATTGTGGCAGAACAACCAGCGGTGATAGCGGAACGGCTGCGTGTTCTCCTCCAGCGAAACGCCCAAAGGCAGCATCGTGGCGTGATAGAGCAGCGCCTCGGACTCCAGCTTGTCCCAGGAGCTAAACAGCGACGACGGTTGAACCCCAGCGCCCGGGTAGCGCTGCAGAAGCACCTCTTCCTGCGAGTAGGAGCCCACGCCCGCCGCGTTGAGGGGTCGCTCGCTCAGAGACACCAGATGCTTCAGCCGATAGAGCTCGCATCGAAGGAGATTCGGATCGGAAGTAAAGACGCTGAACGCAATGGACATCCGACACCTCAGTTAAATTCTATAACCCCTCACACCCAGCCCCTCAATGCCACCACTCTGCGCGATTTCGGCATGTAAGCCCTTGAATTTCATGGATTTTACCGCGCGAATCGTTTGACAGACTCGAACCGCGCTGCGTAGGATTTCGCTAATCCTCGAGGGCGGCTGCCACAGCTGTGCCTCGGAGACGGCATGGCAGACAATATTGCGATTGGGATCGACCTCGGCACGTCTTACTCCTGTGCAGCGGTCGTTCAGGATGGACTTCCGATGGTCATTCCCAATGAGTGGGGCGACCTGACCCACGCGTCGGTGGTGTCCTTCCTGGAAAACGACAGCGTCTTGGTGGGCAACAACGCCAAGAAGAACATCATCACCAATTCCGAATGCACTGTCTATTCGGCGAAGCGTCTGATTGGCAGGTACTACTTTTCCGACGAGGTGAAGAAGGCGCAAGCAGTCATGCCCTATCAGATCGTCGAAGGAGAGAACAATTCGGTCCGGATCCTGGTTCGAGACAGAAAATATTCGCTCCCGGAGATTTCGGCCCTGGTTCTCAAGGAAGTGAAGGAAATCGCGGAGACCTACCTCGGCCAACCCGTGAAACAAGCAGTGGTTACCGTGCCGGCCTATTTCAACGACAACCAGCGTCAGGCCACCAAAGACGCAGGTCGGATTGCCGGTCTGGAAGTCCTGCGGATCATCAATGAACCGACCGCGGCGGCTTTGGCCTACGGCTTCGGCAAGGCGCTCAATCAGAAGATCGTGGTCTATGATCTAGGCGGTGGAACTTTCGACATTTCGATTCTGGAGATTGGCAAGGAAGTCTTCGAGGTTCTGGCGACTGCGGGAGACACCTACCTCGGCGGCGATGACTTCGACGACCGGATCATGAGCTGGCTGGCGGAGGATTTCCTCGCCAAGACCGGGCTGGACCTGCGCGAGAACAAGTATTGCCTGCAGATGCTCAAGGACGCCGGAGAGAGGGCGAAGATCGACGTGGGTCAAAACGGAACCGCAGACATCTTCTGCGGCGGGATCTGTCAGGATCCGCAGGGCAAGGTGATGGATCTGCGGGCCACCCTGAAGGAGGAGCAGTTCAACAAGATGGTGGGGGACCTGGTCCAGCGCACCTTCAAGGTGTGCGACGAGGCGCTCCAGAGCGCCCGGATGACCGCCTCGGATATCGACGCAGTGATTCTGGTCGGCGGACCGACCCGGCTCCCGGTGGTTCGAAACGGGGTGAAGCACTACTTCCAGAAAGAACCGTTGGAAGGCATCAACCCGGATCAAGTGGTGGCAATGGGGGCAGCCCTACAAGCGAACACCTTGCTGAGCGCCGGCGCCGATACCTTCCTGGTTGACGTCACGCCTTTGTCCCTGCGGGTCGGAACGGTGGGCGGATACACTGAGCGGATCATCGAGAAGAACACGCCGATCCCGATCGACAAGTCGAAAAGCTTCACTACCAGCCGCGATGGGCAGGAAAAGGTCAAGATTCGCGTTTACCAGGGCGAGTCCAACAAGGCGGAGGAGTGCGAAATGCTCGGGGAATTCGAATTCTCCGGCTTTCGAGTCGGGTATCGGGGCGAGGTGAAGATCGACGTTACCTTCGAGATCAACACCGACGGAATCGTCAAGGTGTCAGCCACGGACCTGGCGACCGGAAAGAAGACTTCCACCACGATCAGCCTATCGTCCGGGCTGTCGGAAGCGGACATCCAACGGTCGATCCAATCCAACCAAGCGACGCAGCTTGCCGGACACGCCGACCCGTCTTCCCTTCCCGCTTTGCCCGGTTAGTCGCGCACCATGGCGATTCCGCCCAAGGGCTCCGGCAAGCCTCCCAAACCCGCCGCGAAGCCACCGACCCTCTCGCCCGCCGCGCCGCCGCGGAGCGTTCCGGGCAAAGCCTCGCCGGCGGCGGAGCCCAGTGCTACCCCACCCCCGCTGCCACGGATGCCAACCGTCGATCCGACTCCTGCCGGCGCGCGCCCGGCAACCCGCCCTCCTTCAATCGAAGCGGTACGCCCGGCCGCCCCTACCGAGGGTGCGCGCCTGGATGCGCTTCTCGCCGAGATGGAAGCTCAAGACTATTTTCAGATACTGAAAGTGCAGAAGGGGGCCAGTCCGGCCGAGATCAAACGGGCTTTTTACAAGGGCAGCCGGGCCTACCATCCCGACCGCTATTACCAGCTCCCAGATCTGGAGCTGAAGGAGAAGATCAACCTCGTCTACAAGCGGATGACCGAGGCGTATTTCGTCCTTCGCGACGACGCGAAGCGAACCCGATACGTCGCCGAGATCGAGGGGCCCGAGCGCGCCAAGAAGCTGCGCTTCACCGAGGCCTCAGAGACCGAGACCAAGATCGCGGCGAAGAAGCAGGCGGAGGAGGAAATTGGCACCACCCCGAAGGGGCGACAGTTCTACGCAGCGGGAATCGCGGAAATCGAAGCGCAGCGCTGGTCGGCGGCGGAGCGAAGCCTTAAGATGGCTGTGACCTACGAGCCTTCGAACGCGCGGTACAAGGAAAAGCTAGCGGAAGCGCAACAGAAGATTTACGAAGAGATGAAGCAGAAGGGCGAAGCCTTTAAGATTAAGTAAACGTCACTATTGTCATTCGACTCGCGCGTCTTTTCGTATAGTGGCGCCTCTTTCTTTCCGCGGGAGTTCCTTACGATGCAGACGCCCCCACAACACCGCTGGACCCTGGCCGACGCCCTAGAGACGTACGCGATCCGAGCCTGGGGCGGGGGCTATTTCTCGATCAACGAGCGAGGCAATGTCTCGATCAACCCCGGGCTAAACGGCTCGAGTCTGGACCTCAAGGAGTTGGTCGACGAAGTGCGCCGAAGGGGAATCGGCCTTCCCTTGCTGATCCGCTTCACCGATGTGCTCAAGCACCGGGTGGTCCACATCAACGAGGCATTCAAGAAGGCGATCGCCGAGCACAATTACAAGGCGAGCTACCGCGGAGTCTACCCGATCAAGGTGAATCAGCACCGGTACGTGGTGGAGAGCATCGTCGAGACCGGTAAGCAGTACTGCTACGGACTGGAAGCGGGCTCGAAGCCGGAGTTGTTGGCGGTGATGGCGCTGCTCGACGACGAAGAAGCCCTGATCGTCTGCAACGGGTACAAGGATGAGGAGTACGTCGAGACCGCGCTCTATGCCTCGAAGCTCGGCCGCAACGTGGTGATGGTGGTGGAGAAGCCGACCGAGCTACCCCTGATCGCCGAGGTCTCCCGCCGAACCGGCATCTCGCCCCAGATCGGAATCCGGGTCAAGCTGTCCTCGCGCGGGGCGGGCCGGTGGGAAGCGTCGGGCGGGGATCGCTCGAAGTTCGGTCTTTCCAGCTCGGAGCTGATGGATGCGATCGCCTTCATGCGGGAGGCGAACCTGATCGACGCCTTCCAGTTGCTGCACTTCCACTTGGGCAGCCAGATCTCCAACATCCGGAACATCAAGAACGCGCTCCGCGAGGCGAGCCGCTTCTTTGTCGAGGTGTACCGCCAGGGCGCTCCGCTAAAGTACCTGGATGTGGGCGGAGGTCTGGGAGTGGACTACGACGGTTCCCAGACCAACTTCACCTCCTCGATGAACTACACCACCGAGGAGTACGCCAACGACGTGGTCTTCTCGATCATGGAGGCCTGCGATCTATCCGGCGTGCCGCACCCGACGCTGGTATCCGAGTCGGGGCGAGCGATCGTCGCGCATCACGCCGTGATGGTGACCGAGGTCTTGGGGGTCACCGAGTTTGACGTCTCCCGAGTCCCAGAGAGCTTGCCGGAGGGCGCCGCGCCAGTCCTGAAAAATCTGCTCGGTACCTACAAGGAAGTCACCCGCAAGAACGTCCTCGAGGCCTACCACGATGCGGTGGAGTACAAAGAGGAAAGCCTCACCCTCTTCTCGCTCGGACATCTCTCGCTGACCGAGCGCGTCTCGGCAGAAAAGATCTTCTGGGCGCTGTGCCAGAAAATTCAGCGGATCGCGCACGAGCTGGACGTCGTTCCTGAGGAGTTGGAAGTGCTCGAGCGCCAGCTCTCGGACACCTACTTTTGCAACTTTTCCGTTTTTCAATCGCTGCCGGACTCGTGGGCAATCGATCAGCTGTTTCCGGTAATGCCGATTCACCGGCTGTTGGAAAAGCCGATCCGGCGCGGGGTGCTGGCGGACATCACCTGCGACTCGGATGGGAAGATCGATCACTTCATCGATCGCCGCGACGTGAAGGACGCGCTGGAGCTGCACCCCCTGAACGACGACGATTACTACCTTGGCATTTTTCTGGTCGGCGCCTACCAAGAGATTCTCGGCGACCTTCACAACCTGTTCGGCGACACCCACGCGGTGCAGGTTTCCCTCGCCCCCAATGGCGGGTACTTGATCGACCACGTCGTGGCCGGAGATACCGTCACCGAGGTCCTCAACTACGTGAGCTACAACCGCGACGATCTGGTGGCGCGGGTTCGAAAATTCACCGAAAACGCCCTGCGCGCCGGTCGGCTCACCCTGGACGATTCGCGAAAACTACTTCGCGCCTATGAAGAAGGGCTCTCCGGCTACACCTACCTCGAGCGCGAAGTCGATGCGAAGTTCCATGCGGCCAGCCAGCTGCGGCTGGTGGCGCAAAACGAAATCAAGGACGC
>DAIQBK010000028.1:0-41427 GCA_036781205.1 Myxococcaceae bacterium | reverse complement strand
GCTCGTCCGGATCTGTGGAGGGGGTTATGGGCAACCATGATTCCTACTCCGACTGTTTGACCACGATAGAGCGCGACGGCGAGGTGATGTTCTGCTCTTCATAGGAACGCATGCGCGCGAGTGCAGGTTCGCTGATCCACAATTTCAAGAAGAGATTTCGTTCGAGTGCCAGTCCCTGTGCCAGCGGTGTCGCGGTAGCGTTGCGGACGAGGCGCTTGATGCAAGCAACCGATTCCGGCATGAATGACGATAGGCGCCGTGCAATGTCCATCGCGCGATCGAGAGCCTTGCCGCTGACGGTTTCGTGCACCAGCCCCTTCCTTTCGGCTTCACGTGGAGTGAGGGGATCGCCCATGAGGATGTGCATGAGCGCGGCTGGCGTTCCGATGGTGCGTGGCAGCCTTTGCGTGCCGCCGGCGCCGGACCTTTCGATTTTCAAGTTCATCGCTGCGCGGTGCTGCAATCCCAGCGCCATTCGTAAGTAGCGGGATTGCCGATCGTTAGGTTCGCTGCATTTTCGGCGTCCGCCGAAAATTCGGCATCGGGGAACAGAGATGAGGATGGGAAGAGAGATCTGGAGCGCGACGGGGGTCCGGACCCTTTCACGAAGCTTCGCGCGCGCGGCAATCGTATTGTCTGGTCAGCGAAGCGCCGCGTCGACACCTTCTAAAACTGTTGGTATCAGACCTGAGCAGCCACCGTGAATCTGGGGAAACGCACTCGTTTGGTGCGCTCGAGCTCGAGGCGATCGGTCGCGGGCGCGCGCACAACGCCGATGTGGCGAGGAACTGCGTCGGCCGATGGAGGTTACATGAACACTTTTCTTTCGCCGACGATGGAGGCGCGCCGCGCGCAAGCATTTCCGACGTTCGCGCCGGATGAGATCAACCGCATTCGTCGCTTCGGCAAGCCCCGCCAGTTTGCCGACGGAGAGCGGGTGCTCGAGACCGGCAAGGTCATGCCCGGCCTCTACGTGGTGCTCTCAGGTACAATCCGCGTGACCCGCCGCGACACTCAGGAGCACGACTTGCCGGTGATCGAGCACGGTCCTGGGAACTTCGCTGGCGAGCTGGGCCAGCTTTCGGGCAAGCCATCCTTCGTCGACGGCGTGGCTGTCGGCGAGACGCGACGCTCGTGAAGGTGCCGCCGAATGGGGACGAGTGGCTCCACGAGATCAAGTTCGATGGGTACCGCTTCGGATGTCGGATCGATGCGGGCAATGTGAAGCTCCTCACCCGTCGAGGACACGACTGGACAACGAAGCTCCCGTACATCGCCAGTGCGGCGGGGAAGGTGAAGGCGAAGCAGGCGCTTCTCGATGGCGAGGTGGCCGTGCTGCTGCCTAATGGCAAGACGACCTTCCACGGCCTGCAGGAAGCGCTATCGGGTTCGGAGCAAGGAAAGAAGATCCAGCCGATCTACTTCGTGTTCGACCTGCTTTTCGTTGACGGGAAGGACATGGCGAAGATCGGGACCGAGGACCGGAAAGCGTAGCTCAAGAACCTCTTAAGGCCCCTCCAGCGCGACAGCCTCGCCAGGTACAGCGACCATGTGCTCGGCCAGGGTCCCGAATTCTTCGCCAACGCAAAGCGGTTGGGTCTGGAAGGCGTCGTCTCGAAGCGGAGGAACGCGTCCTACCGGTCAGGCCGCACGACCGATTGGCTCAAGAGCAAGGCCGTCCATCGGCAGGAGTTCGTTGTGTGTGGGTTCATTCTGCGCGACGGAACCAAGGACCACGTGGGCTGGCTCATTCTGTGTATGCGCAGCACGCCGGGACCGAAGGGTCAGTGGGTCTATGCTGGCCAGGTCGGCACTGGTTTCACACAGGAAGTTGCGCGCGAGCTTCATGGTCGGCTGAGCAAGATGGAGATGAGCACCGCCGCATTTCTGGGAAGGCCTCCGGACCTCGGCAAGGGGCGCTGGGGACCGCGGCGCACGACTCCGCTCGTTCCTCACTGGACGAGGCCGGAGCTGGTTTGTGAGGTGGCCTTTACCGAATGGACGCCGGAAGGCACATTGCGGCACCCATCGTTCCAGGGGCTCCGCGACGACAAGGATCCCACGGACGTGATTAAGGATGGAAAGAGTCACGTGGTTGCGAGATATCGCAAGCCGCACTCGATGCCGAGAGGAGACAAGCCATGTCATACAGCATATCGACCTTGCTGACCCGCAATCTTCACGACGTCTTCGGTGAAAACGACCCCGCGCGGCGACGACGGATTCAGCTCATTGTCAAAGGTGTCAAGGCGAAGATGACAGCCGGGCGGTCGGCATTCTGTGGTCGTCGCCTTCAGATATCAGAATCCGTTATTTATCTGCGCCGTCCCGTAGGTCACGCCTCTTACGGCCAAGTTGCCTCAAGACTTCCTTCACGTAGACACCACAGAGGAATTTGACCTTTTCGTGCATCAGCTGCAGCAGTACGTCTTCCCCCTCCGAACTGATCGCTGTTAGGCTCCTCAGATCGACAATCAGTTCGCGGTTTTGAAGATCAGCCTTCGCCGTTTGGTAAGCCGTCGCGAGTTCAGCGGCCCAGGGCGCAATGAGTTTGCCCTCAACGATCAGCCGACGCCGGCGTGCGTCCTAAACAACCGTGATCTTCAACATGCCGCACTTGTCCTTAAGGGAGGCAGAGCGCAGCGCGCCTACCAAAGACCTGCGGCTCGAACTGCTTGATTTTCAACGCAAGGATGCAACCAGCCGGTGGAGAGTTGAGACTGTCAAAGGGGAGTTGACAGTAGGCTGAATCGAATGTCAGGCGTAATCGCGGGGATTGATTCCAAACTTCTTCATCCGGGCGAGGAGAGTTGTCCGATTCGTGCGCAAGCGCGCCGCAGCTCCGTCCGCTCCGCCCACCCGTCCCTTCGCCTCAGTGAGTGCGCGCACGATCTGATCGCGTTGTTTTTGAGTACGATCATCCGCAGCACCGCTCCTTCCATGTAGGGCGCCAATCGTTTCCTTCACGATACGAGCAATGTCGTCTTGATCTGCCACGGCACTCTTGGGTTCATCGGTACGTACCTTCCGAAGTTCCGCGAGCGGTGCCGCCAGCGAGCTGCCGCGCGTGAGGATCACGGCGCGCTCGACGAAATTCTCAAGTTCGCGAACATTTCCAGGCCATTCCCAGGCGGTTAGCGCTTTCATGACAGCGGCGGGAATACTCTCTATCTTCTTCTGCATCTGTTTCGCAAATTTCTGAACGAAGTAACTCACCAGCAGAGGAATATCCTGTTCCCGCTCCCGCAGCGGTGGTATGCGAATCGGAAATACGTTCAGCCGGTAATACAGATCGCTGCGAAATTCGCGAGCTACAATCATCTCTTCAAGGTCGCGGTTGGTAGCTGCTACGAGGCGAACGTTAACTTTCTGGGTATGTGTGCTTCCGAGGCGTTCGAACTCACGCTCTTGCAATGCCCGGAGCAGCTTTGGTTGGATTTCAATAGAAATGTCGCCCACCTCGTCCAGAAACAGCGTGCCTTGGTCGGCCAGTTCGAGCCGGCCAATCTTCTGGGCGATGGCGCCCGTGAAAGCCCCCTTTTCGTGACCAAATAATTCGCTCTCAAGCAGGCCAGTTGGAATCGCCGCACAGTTCACCTTTACAAACGTGCGGTCCTTGCGACGGCTACGGTCGTGAATGGCTCGGGCGATCAACTCCTTGCCAGTTCCAGTTTCGCCGAGGAGCAGAACGGTTGAATCGCTGGGTGCGACGGTTTCGACTAATTGCAGAACGTGCTTGAGCGCGGGGCTGCTCCCTACGATCTGCTCGAAATCGATGTCACCACGGATTTCCTCTTCGAGATAGAGCTTCTCTTGGGCCAGCTTGTCCTTGAGTTCGGAAATCTCCCGGTATGCCAGCGCGTTTTCAATGGCGATGGCTATCTGTCCAGACGCCCGGCTAAGGAAATCGACGTCTTCTGGCGAAAACGGAGTCTCGGTCTTGCGTAAAATCGACAGAAGTCCGAGGGCCTGGCCGCGATTCACAAGTGGAATACTGCAAGCGGTTTTTACGCCCTCCGCAGCCGCGATGTCATATAGCTCAGGCCCGAGTTCGTCGCGTTCCCACGTGTCAAAGACTACCGGTTTCAAGGTATCGATCGCTCTTTTGTGGGCGGCGCTTGGCGCAACGAGCAACTCTTCCTTGACGACGTCCTTGCCGTGCGGAAAATCCACAGCAAATACCCTGAATTTTCCGGAGGCTGCGTCGGGCAGCGCAACGACTACGGCATCAGCGAGTATGACTTCGCATATGTTCGCTGCTATCGAGCGCAAGACCTCGCGAAGTTCGAGGCTCGACGTGATTCTGCTCGTTAGATTCAGGAGCAGGTCAAGCCGCTCGTTTTGGCGCTGAAGTTCCCTTTCTGCGCTCATGGCCTGCTCCGGTAATTTACCACTGACAATCTGCTTCCGAATGATGATCGAATTCGGGCGGCAGTCGCAAGGGTTGAATGTTTACGAACCGCCCCACAGAAAACGGAAACGAACTGGCAAGTTGCTAGCCTGAGCTTCGGAGGATAACGGACGAACCGCCGCGAGTCCCCCGCCTCTACTCCAGGGAGGCGAGCCGCCCAAGAAACCGGACGGCGAGGGCTCAGCGAGCTGATGGCGAGGACCTGCCCGCCGGCAGCAGTGCGTCGAGTGCCGCGCTCACGGTTTTATCCAGCTCTGCGCGCGGCCGCCCGGCGCGAGCTGCGGCCGCGATGCCTTGCAGCAAGAGCATCAGCACCGACGCCAACCTGGCCGGGTCGACGGAGGAAGAGAGCTCACCACTCTCGGCTCCCCGGCGAAGCTCGGCCCGAAGCAGCTTGACGATCGCTGCCCGCGACTGCCGTGAGAGCCGGGCCGCCAGATCGCTCTCCGCCGGCCCGTCCCCGGCGGCGATCATGAGGAAGCAGCCGTGGGCGCCGCGGCTCGGACAGGTCAGGCGCAGGTAGCTCTCGAACATCGCCCGGATGTTTGCCCGGGCCGAGCCACCCGAGGCGGGGGCCGGAATCATCTCTCCCAGCCGCGCCACGTAATGGGCGAGCGCGCGCTCGTAGAGCTTCTGCTTGTCGCCGAAGGCTCCATACAAGCTGGCCCGTACCAGGCCCGTGGCTCGCGTGAGGTCCCCGATCGAGGTTCCCTCGTAGCCACGGGCCCAGAACGCCTCCAGGGCGCGGTCGAGCACCTCGCGCTCGTCGAATTCGCGGGGACGGGCCATCGCCCATGAATGTAACCCCGGTACATACCGGGGCCACTTTGAAAGCGTCAGAGCTGGGTGACGCCGCCGTCGACCGCCAGCTCTGCCCCGGTGGTGTAGGTCTCGCGTCGGTCGCCAGGAAGAGCACCGCCCGCGCGACCTCCTCGGCCTGGCCGAAGCGCTTCATCGGGTTGCTGTCGGTGAACTGCTGCCGGGCGCCCGCCTTCTGCTCTTCGGTCAGACCGAGCTTGTCGAAGATGGGAGTGGTGATGGGCCCGGGGCTCACGGCGTTCACCCGCACGCCCTTGGGGAGCAGCTCGGTGGAGAGGGTCCGCGCCAGCGATCGCAGGCCCGCCTTCGACATGGCGTAGAAGCTGGTGGTCGCCATCCCCTTCTGCCCAGCGGCGGTGGTGTTGAGCACGATGCTCCCGCCGCGGCGGATCAGCGGCGCCAGCTTCTGGATGGTGAAGTAGGCCCCCTTGAGGTTCACGTTCACTGTCTCATCGAACATCGCTTCGGTGACTCCCTCGAAGGGGACGAACCTGGCGATCCCGGCGTTGACGAACAGCAGATCCACCTGTCCCAGGTGGTCCTCCACTTCCTTCGCCAGCCGCTCGATGTCTGAAAGGCTGCCGGCGTCGGAAGCGATGACCTTGATGCCGACGCCCAGCTCCTTGCGCGCGGCGGCCAGGCTGTCCGGGTTCCGCCCGGTGACTGCCACCTTCCCGCCCTCGGCTTGCAGCAGCTTCGCGGTCGCGAAGCCGATGCCGGTGGTGCCGCCGGTGACCAATGCCGTCTTGCCTTCGAAGCGCTTCATCGTCCTGCCTCCCATGGTTGGGGCTAGTTAAAGAACGACCGGTCTATAACTAGCCGGCGCCGGGCCGGCAAGCAAATGACCGGCTCGCTGAGCGGAGATCAGTCCTTCCAGAGCATCTTCCAGGGATGCTTCTTCAGATCGTCGAGCAACGCGCGCAGGTCTTCGTAGACCTTGGGGTCGAGATAAAGCCCGCCGATGGTCCCCAGCGCCGCCTGCACGTGCTGGAGCGCGGCGTCGAGGTGCGTGGTCAGCTCCTGCAACTGCCCGCCCAGCGCGTCGTAGCGGGGCCAGCGCGGCGCGGACGCGCTCGACGTCGGACTTTCCCACCTTGGCCTGGGCCAGCTCGGAGGTCACCGCGCGCACGTCGGCAAGCAGCGGCGGGACCTCGCGGCGCAGCTCCTCGACCAGCGCGGCGGAGTCCTGCACGCCCTTCTGCGCGGCGCCCGTCTGCCAGAAGCGCGCGGTGCCGCGGTCTGCTGACCCCCCCGGCTCTACCACCGTCAGCTCGAGATAGGGCTCGCCGAGCGGGCCCTTCGTGCCCACGAAGGCCTCGGCATCGGCGCGCAGCGCGCGGCCCGCCGGCTGCTCCACCTCGACGGCGAGGCGCACGGGAAGCGACGCGCCCGCGCGATCGCGCGCCGCCGGCGAGAGCTGCAGCGCCGCCACCCGGCCCACTTGCACGCCCGCCAGCTTGACCGGCGCGCCCGAGGCGATGCCGCCCGAGTAGGCCAGCGCCACCAAGAAGCGGAATGGCTGCCGCAGCCCGGGCCGCAGCAGGACGAAGGCCAGCGCGGCCAGCAGCACCATCGCGGCGAGCAAAAGCGCGCCGACGCGCAGCTACTGCTCGATGTCGGCCTGCTTGACGGCCCGGAGCGACTTTTTGACCTGCTCGATGAACAGCCGGGCGCAGCGCAGGTAGACCGAGACCATGATCGGCTGGAGCCCGCGCAGCTCCATCCACACGCGCATCCGCTGCAGGCGCTGCTCGACGAACTTGCCAGTGACCATGCCTTCCTCCTCTGGAGAGCGGCGAAAGTGGGCGCCAGGAAGGCACGTCCGCGCGTCAGCGGCTCATCTGCTCGTCATTCCCACGGCAACTTCCCTGCCCCACAGGTGGAGCTTCCGCGGAGCGGCTTCGTCCAAGAGCCGTTATCGTGCGCGTCAACACGAAGACGCAGTTTGAACGTCCTATGATCTCGAACGATCAGCTGGTAGCGGCGGTCGTCGAGTCGCTTTCCGGCAAAGTTGGCATTGGCGGCGGCTTTCTTGAGGGTTGCGTACGCATTAATCACTTCGGGGAGGATGAGGTCTTTGCCGATGCTGAAGTGCTAAAGCGATCGTTGCGTTTGCGCTCCCCAGAGCTTGTCAGCAGGAACATCGACTTCGCCGAGGCTGTCGGTTTCCTTGCGAATGCTTGCCATCATACTTTTCCTTTGGCCGACGGGTTAAGAGGCGAATTCGCCTGCGATCACACGGAGAAGTAGCAAAAGGAAAGCCATGATGAGCTGATTGCTTAGGGTCAACCCTGCTTGCTTCGCTATAGCTCAAATGACTTTGTAGACGCGGCCAGTTTGCGCCCCCAAAATGAAATGTTTGTAGGCTTGTCCAACTTTCCATCCTTCAACTGGAATCATGCCCGGAAAGAACGGACCATAATGAGCTTCGGATTCTTTTATGACCGTAGGACTTACCACGTTGATACGCAATCCCTTAGGAAGTTCAATCGCGGCAGTCCGAGCAAAACCTTCCAACGCGCCCGAGACGGTTGAAGCCGCGACGCCGGCGAAGATCGGTTCGTCGTTAAGAACGCCCGAAATCAAAGTGAAGGATCCTTTTTCTTTGATGAACGGGATCGCCTCCTGAACCAGATTGATCTGACCCATGAGCTTGCTTCCCAACGAAAACTGCCACTTTTCAGCGGTGAGTTCCGAAAGCGGAGCAAATGCGACTTGGCCTGCTGCAATGGCCACGGCATCAAACGAGCCGACGGCTTGATAAAGCTTCCTGACACTTTCGCGGTTCTCGATCTCGACTTGGAAATCGCCTGATTTGCGTCCGACCTTGACTATCTCATGGCCAGCACCCGCCAATGCCTTTTGAACCTGTTCGCCGATCGTTCCGTTTGCGCCAATCAAAATAATTTTCATAAAAACTCCTTTTCTGTGCCTTCGAAGCGCTTCATCGTCCTGCCTCCCGTGGTTGGGGCTAGTTAAAGAACGACCGGTCTATAACTAGCTGGACGCCGGGCCGGCAAGCAAATGACCGGCTCGCTGAGCGGAGATCAGTCCTTCCAGAGCATCTTCCAGGGATGCTTCTTCAGATCGTCGAGCAACGCGCGCAGGTCTTCGTAGACCTTGGGGTCGAGATAAAGCCCGCCGATGGTCCCCCGCCCCGCCTGCACGTGCTGGAGCGCGGCGTCGAGGTGCGTGGTCAGCTCCTGCAACTATTTCGGCGCGCAGTACAAAGAGGATGCACGAGAGTTGTTCGCCTTTTGGAACGCGGCACGGTCTCGTCATGTTGAACTGGTTCTCTTGAGCGAAGGCAGCATTGAGCGAAATCGCGTACGGGCTCCTTTGGGAGCATACCGCTGGGAGGGCCGCGATGGCGCTAGGTTGATGCTCGTGCAGCACGGCAGCTATCAGTGCGTGGATGAATGCGATCAGCCGCTCCTCGCTGCGGGCGTTGTTCGGCTCTATCGAGGCATTCATAAATCAAAGGTCTTTCGACCGTGCCCAATGCTGGAAGATTCGAGCGCTCTGGAGCGGGCCCGGGTCTGGGAAATATATCTCGGCGTGCAAGCGAAGGTGCTCTCGGACTCGGTCCTCTCATTCAACTCCGCGCACGATCGGGTGAGGAGGTGCGAGACGGCGCATATCCACGACGGGAGCTGGCTGACGGATTGCTTAGCGCGGGAAGCCGGCTTGCCGATCGACGGGACGGCATCATCTCTATGGCGCAGAGCTCACGAGAGTTATTCGCTGGTGCGCTGGGTGGCAGAGAACAAGTTTGGCCCCAGCTACATTGTGTCTGAGATGGCCGCGGACAACGTCCGGCTCACGACCTTCTTCGCTGGCGAGAATGAGGTTCGGGTCGTTGATCCGCGCTTGGTGAAGATTGTTGATGCGAGGGGATGTCGAGTTGAAAATTGTGATGCAAGGGGGGTCGAGTCGAATTCTGAGGCGCACGCTCCCAGTCCTATGTTTGGTGAGCGCCCCTGTTTTTTATATACCTCTTGACGGTATAAGGTTAAATCGTTACAGTTGGTCTTGCTAGGCTTCTGTCTAGAAAGACGGTTGCAACATGATTCAGGGGTTCTCTGACGAAGGAACAGAGGACATCTGGAATGGAGAGGACACCAAAGCTGCTCGCAAGGCCTGTCCGAAGACACTTTGGCCCGCGGCCGTGCGCAAGCTGGACATGCTCAATGCGGCCCACGAGGGAAGGGACCTTCAGGTTCCGCCGGGCAACCGGTTCGAGAGATTGAAAGGAGAACTAAGTGGGAAGTGCAGTATTCGCATCAATGACCAGTACCGAATTGTATTCCGGTGGCAGGCCGGCAATGCAACGGACGTGGAGATCACCGACTATCATTAGTCGTAGAGTCACAATGACCGCTCACACGCTAAAGAAAATGGAGGTGGTTACATGATCCCGAAGAACCGGCGGCCCACCTCGCCGGGTGAAGTCCTACGCGAGGAATTCCTAGGGCCCCGTAAGATGACCCAGGGCGACCTGGCCGAGCGGATGTCGGTACCCATTCAGCGGATCAACCTGTTGATCAACGAGAAGCGAGCGGTGACCGCAGAGACGGCCATACTCTTGGCCAAGGTTCTGGGCACTACTCCCGAGTTCTGGATGAACCTGCAGGCGCAGTGCGATCTCTGGGACGCTCGCCGAAACCTGAAGGAGGCACGGGGTGGTCCATAAATCCTATCAATAGCTTTTGAAACAGAGGCCTTCCCCGGATTTCGATTGTCCACTGAAGAAAGTATCCCCAAGCTGAGTAAGCAAAGCGAATGTCAAACCCAGGCGCCTTCCAAGTCGCGCGCAAAAACAAGGGTGCCAGACTCTCCTTTCGGACGCGTGTGACGAAGTCGTCCCAAGTTCCATAAGCATTCTGTCTAGCGGCGAGTACTGCTAAACCTCGAAAAGCCATAGTGCCTTCTTGAACTGCAGGCTTTTCCAGACATTCGAGCTCTGATCGAGCATGGCATGTGCCGCAGATTCAGCTGGTGAAACCGTTCCGTTATCTCGATAGCCTCGTCGACACGACCCTAAGCTGGATCGAGAGAGTACCTGCTCCAAAATACACATCTGCGCGAACAAGGCGGAGACATTCGTATCCCAGTTTCACTGGCGACCATGGGAATAGGGGACCAAAGAGAAAGGCGTATGTGAGCAACAACATCGACCCGGCTGCAATCAGCGGATGCGAGATTCCATAGGCAAGTTCTTCATCTCCGCGCTTCAAATCGGAACAGGCTCTTCACTCGGGCGTGAAGGCCCAACGGTGCAGATCTGCGCCGGGATCGCCAGCCGAGTCGGCCGCTTGGCCGGAGTTTCATCGCAGAACCTTAGACGCTTGCTGCCTGTCGGCGCAGCTGCCGGCATCGCTGCGGCTTTCAATGCGCCGATCGCCGCTGTTACTTTCACCATCGAGGAGGTGGTCGGAAATCTCGACCAGACGGTCCTTTCCGGTGTCGTGGTCGCCGCTGCCCTGGCCGCCATCGTCGAGCGCAGCGTGCTCGGTGTTCATCCGCTGTTTGCCATTCCCCGGGAATACAGCCTCGAGCACATTTCGTCGCTTCTGCTCTATGTGGCACTGGGGCTCGTGGCGGCCGGGCTCGCTCTTGCTTTCACCGAGTCTCTCCTCCGAGTTCGGCTATGGTTCAAGGGCTTCTCCCGTCTGCCGCGTTGGGCACACCCCGGGTTGGGCGGCCTGCTGACGGGCGCGCTGGCCGCAATTGCGTTCGGATCTCTCGGGGCGCAGGGCGTTACCGGAGGCGGCTACGAAACGGTCAGTGCGGCGCTCGCCGGCAAACTCGCGGTGACAGTCCTCATACCGTTGTGCCTAATGAAGCTTGCTGCCACTGTGTTCTCATATTCGAGCGGGGGGGCTGGGGGCATCTTCGCCCCGGCCCTCTTCATCGGAGCCATGGCGGGTGGCGCGATGGGGGCCTTGGACATGCTCGTGTTCCATCATTCCTCCGAATCGTTGGGGCGTTCGCGCTCGTCGGGATGGGAGCGGTCTTTGCGGGAATCATTCGCGCGCCGATTACCTCGGTCTTGATCATCGTCGAAATGACAGGGGGCTATTCGTTGATCTTGCCTCTCATGATCGCCAACATGTTGGCCTACGGCATCGCTCGTCATTACCGGCCCACGCCGATTTACGAGGCGCTGCTGGAGCAAGACGGCGTACGCCTACGCGAAAAGATGGCACTCGCCGATGCTCTGGGTGGCGTATCACTCCGACAGGTACCCCTTGATCACAGGCCGTACGCAACGCTCACGGCCGACATGGGAATCGCGGCGCTCCTTCAAGCGATGTCCGAAAACAGCGGGCAGGAGGTCTTTCCGGTTCTTGGAGATGGCAGGCTGATCGGCATCATCACTCTCGAGGACCTCTTGATTGTTGCATCCCAGCCGCAGCTTGAAGGCCTGGTCAATGCCGCGGACGTGATGCGGGCGCCGATCTCGCTGCATCTGGACGAGAACCTCCGCGTCGCGTTCGAGACGATGCTGGCGCAAGGTGTCCGCGAGTTGCCGGCTACGGACGATGAGGGGCGTGTTATCGGCTTCGTGGACGAAACCTCGATTGCCCACGCCTACATGGCGGCACGCAACAAAGGACACTAGCGCCGGGCGACGCTCCAGCTTGCGAGCGGCGCCAAACCAACGTGGGTGGTCGCCCGCTGTGACTGCCGACTTGCCAAGCAGCGACGCCAAGCGGTCGTCGTTGTGACCTAAGGTCAGGTGGTGGCAGGCTGCCGCTGCGTCGCTGTCAATCGCCAGGTGAGCGCTGTCGGCGTCACGAGAACCGTCGCCAGGACGACAATCATCAGCGCGGCAAACACACTCTCGTCGAACACACCAAAGCTGAGCCCCAGATTCGCAAACACGAGCGTCACTTCACCGCGCGCGAGAAGCCCGAGCGCGACGGCGACGCGATCGGTGCCGCGTTCTACCCCGATCCCGCACGCGGCCTTGCCGAGGAGTGCCGCGAGAATGAGAAGCCCGCCCATCACCAGTGCGCGCGAAGAGTTGAGCGCGGCAAGGTTGGTTCGCATACCCATCACTGTGAAAAACACGGGGCCGAGAAACGCGGTCAGCGGTTCAATCAATTCGCCGAGCGTACGAACCTCGCCGAACGGCCGGAGGTGCGTTTCCTCCAAGCTCAACCCTGCGACGTAGGCCCCGATGATGGCGGCCAAACCGACCCACTCCGCGAGCAGCGAAACGCCGAAACAGAAGACGAGCGCGCTGCCGACGACGATGCCCGGATGGCGCAGGTGCGCGGCGAGTGTGAACAGCTGGCGCGTGATGGGGAAGTCTTTAAAAGCTGGCATCACCCAGTCGGGACATTTTGCTTGGCCATCAGGCCATACGCGCGCAGTTTCCGCCAGAGAGTATTCCCAGCCACTCCCAGTAGCTTCGCTGTCTCCTTGCGATTTCCACCGCAGCGTTCAAGCACCCGAAGAATGTATCGTCGCTCGACCTCCGCAAGGGGAAGGACTTCCTCATCCGTCGAGAGCATCTTCGCGTCGGCGCCTAGAAGCTCCGGGGGAAGATCAGACTCCTCGATTTTGGGCTTGCCCTCGGCCAGCACGACGGCGCGCTCCATGGCGTTCTCAAGCTCGCGCACGTTGCCGGGCCACGAATAGGCGAGCAGCCGATCCAGGGCTGCAGCCGAGAGGCTGCAAGGTCCGCAATGGTACATCGTACAGCCACGTCGCACGAAGCGATGAGCGAGCGGCAGAATGTCTTCGCGTCGAGCCCGAAGAGGCGGTACTTCGATGCTGACCACCTTCAGCCGGTAGTAGAGGTCTTGACGAAAGCTCTTCTTGCGGACCATCTCTCCGAGATCTCGATTTGTCGCGGCAATAACTCGCACATCCATCGCCCGATCGTCTGTCCCGCCGACGCGGCGTACCTTGTGATCCTGAAGAACGCGGAGAAGCTTTACTTGTACTGACCCCGGAATCTCCCCGACCTCGTCGAGCAAGAGCGTCCCTCCGGCTGCCGCCGCGAAAAGTCCCTTGTGTTCTCGGTCCGCGCCGGTGAACGCACCCTTCACATGGCCGAACAGCTCGCTCTCGAGGAGGTTCTCCGGGAGTGCGCCACAATTGACGGGGATGAAGGGCCCGCCAGAGCGGTTGGACCCGCCATGGATGTACCGAGCGACTCGTTCCTTGCCAGAGCCACTTTCCCCGGTGAGAAGAACGGGGGTATCGACCTGCGACACCCGCTCGGCGAGGGTGATCACCCTGCGCATCGCATGGCTCTTGACTACGAGGTCGTCGCCCTCTTCCTTCGAGCGCTCCCGCTTCATTTGCAAACACCTACGGTACTCCAAAAAGGATTGCACTGCATTCCATTTTGGAAGCTGAGGTGCTCGGCCGCAGATCGGACAAACAAGGCAGATCCGTCCGCTAACCCGCTAATTTTCTGAATTTTCTGACCGAGCTAGGCCACTGAACGTCCATTGGCCCGGACCTTGTATTACGGGTGACAGCGTCGTTTTCAAAGATGGGAATCTCTTCATGGAAGACACATCGGCACTGCCCCTTGGCGCCTCGCGTAAGTGGACGATCGCCTCGGCTGCTGGGGCGGTTCTGGCTGCGTTGGGTGCTTCACTCTGCTGTATCGGTCCGTTAGCCTTCGCGATCCTCGGAATTGGCGGTGCGGGTCTACTGGTAAAGCTCGAGGCGTACCGGCCCTACTTCACGTTGGCCACCGCCGGTTTGCTCGGGCTGGGATTCTATTTCAGTTACCGACCTCGACGGATCGCGAAGGATGCTCGGGGCGGGCCGGAATGCGGCTGTGAGCACCCGAGGAGCAATCGCCTGGGCAAGGTCATGCTCTGGGTCGCGACCGCGCTCGTCATCGGCATCTGGAGTTTTCCATTTTTGGCGGCGCAGCTGTTTGGCTAGGCCGCGTCGAGGAGACCACGTGAATAAAATTATGCGAACAGTCGCCGCGATTGGCCTTGGTGCGTTGACAGTGTTCAGCTCTTCCGGCTCGAGAGCGTTTGCCGGGGCACCGAACGCAAAGGCGAGGCCGAGCACTGCCACAGTCACCCTCAGCGTCGAAGGGATGACCTGTGCATCGTGCTCGGTGGCTGTGAAAACTGTCCTGAAAAGGCTCAACGGCGTCAAAGAAGCCAAGGTGAACCTTTCCGAGAAGAATGCGGTCGTCGAATACGAGCCGGCAAAGGTCAAACCGCAGCAGATGGTCGATCCCGTGAACAAGCTTGGCTATCAGGCCAGCCTCACTCTGGCCAGCAAGGATTAGGCGGAGACATGGGTGAGTGCTGCAAGGTTTCGGCACCGCAGGAGTCGAGCCAGACACCTTGCCCACGCTGCGGTGAGGTGGGCAGGGTGGTTGCCGACGAAACCATCCGGGCAATTCTCAAACGCGGTGCAGCGACGCCGCTGTTGGCGCTGGAACGCAGGTTCTGCAAGACGCGGACGTGCAAAGTGCTCTACTACGGTGCGGATGGGCGCTTCGTCGAAAAGGATGCAGCCGTCGTGCGCATCGGGGTGAAGGAGGCCGAGGACCCGATTCCACTGTGCTACTGCTTCAACTTCAGCCGAGCGGACGTGCGGCGCGAGGTCGCGGAGACCGGGAGTTCCAGCATCCCGGCGCGCATCACTGCCGAGGTGAAAGCGGGCCGGTGCGCGTGCGAGGTCAAGAACCCCTCAGGCGCGTGTTGCTTGGGGGAGGTGAACAAGGCGGTGAAGGACGCCAGGGAGACAATTTTTGCAAGGAGACAGTCACCGTGGGTCAGCGATTCGATCTCGTAGCGATTGGTACCGGTGAGGCGGCTTCCCCGGTCGCATGGAGCTTCCAGAAGGCAGGGCGTCGCGCCGCCGTCGTGGACTCGCGACCGTACGGAGGAACTTGCGCACTCCGCGGCTGCGACCCGAAGAAGGTCCTCGTAGGCGCTGCAGAGGCACTGGATCGGGTCCAGCGGATGAAGAGGAACGGGCTGGAGGCAGAGACAGCGCGCATCGACTGGCCCGCGCTAATGCGTTTCAAGCGCACGTTCACGCGCCCAGTCCCGGAAGCACGAGAAAAGGAATTCGTCGAGGGCGGCATCGCGGCGCTGCACGGTCGCGCCCGCTTCGTGGGGCCGCGCAAGCTGCGTGTGGGAGACGAGGACATCGAAGCGGATCACTTCGTCATCGCCACGGGGGCGCAGCCCGCGACGCTGGATTTCCCCGGGTCCGAGCACCTGATCACGAGCGAACAGTTCCTCGAACTCGAAGCGCTCCCGCGCCGCATCGCCTTTGTGGGCGGTGGTTACATCTCGTTCGAGTTTGCCCACGTCGCCGCGCGCGCTGGGGCCGAGGCCACCATCCTGCACGGCGGTCCGCGTCCGCTGGTGGGATTCGATCCCGACCTAGTCGAAGTGTTGCTGACCGCGTCGCGCGAGCGCGGCATCGACGTCAAGCTCGGTGCGCATGTTGAGCGGGTCGACCGAGCGCCTGACGGTTTTACGGTACACGCGGCGACGGGCGTCCAGGTCAAGGCCGACCTCGTCGTCCACGGCGCGGGGCGCGTTCCCGAGATCGCCGATCTGGGGCTGAAAGAGGCGAATGTCGAGCACGGCCCGCGCGGCGTCGCGGTCAACGACTTCTTGCAGAGCGTTTCCAATCCCGCCGTCTATGCCGCGGGCGACGCCGCCGCCACCGCGGGTCTGCCGCTGACGCCCGTGGCGGCCTACGAGGGAAGCATCGTCGCTGCCAACATTCTCGAGGGAAATCGCCATAAGCCAGACTACGCCGGTATCCCGACTGTGGTTTTCACCATCCCGCCCCTGGCTTCGGTGGGACTCAGCGTCAAGGCGGCGCGCGACCTCAACCTCAAGTTCCGGGTAAACCACCAGCTGACGGACAGCTGGTACTCCTCACGCAGAACAGCTGAGACCCACACCGGATTCAAGGTACTCATCGAAGAAGGGACGGAAAAAATCCTAGGTGCGCATTTGCTCGGCGCGCAGGCGGAGGAGTTGGTCAATATCTTCGCGCTCGCCATCCGGGCGGGGCTTTGCGCATTCGATCTCGAGCAGGCGATCTTCGCCTACCCATCGCACGGTTCCGACCTGAGCTACATGCTTTGATGCTTCAGGGCCGGTGACTGCAAGCGATTTCGGGGCGACCTCGGTGGGCCGAGATTTCCCGCTTGATCTCGCCACCTGACCAGCCTGTGGCTCTGTTCATGAAGTCATTCTTGGAGCGGCGTGCAACAATGCTGGCTCGACCACGATGGGACAGGCCGAAATGGGAAAGGGCTCGGGAGCTCGATGTGGAACGGAGCCCTCTCTGAGTGGTCGGCGGGGTACTTTCTTGCTGCCCCAGTGCTGCCCTCCAGCGCGGTTTGGGCTCGGACCGGCGGTACTGATTCGGACGGGGCGGGATGAAAACTTTTGTGAGGACGAGGCGATGTGGGGTAACCGCACGACCTGACGAAAGTTTTTTTCGCCTCAAATTGGGTTCGAGTCCCGCCCTGGGCACTGGCGCAAGAGAGTCTAAGCCCGCGCGATGTAGAAGCTTCTGGGTTGACCCGCCGCGTCTGTAGTAAGGACTGTAGTAAGCCCCCGCCGCTTCCGCTTGGGTCGCCGCTTGAATTCGAGGCCTTGCGCAGCTCGAGTAGCTGACCAGCGCGCAGGCCGATGTTGAGCTTCGTGACCTCTTCGCAAAGCGCCGCCCAAGGGAGGGACGTGTACAGGCTGACGATGTCGCCCTCGGGGCCGTGAGTAATCCAGCGGAGGATGTCCCTCCGCGCACCATCCGCCAAGGACAAGCTCACGAAGGTTCGCCGAGCGTCGTGCGTTCTTCGCGGCCTGAAGCCCAGCGCCTGGAGGTCTTGATGGAAGCGCTCGAGGACCTGCGGGTCGAGAAGATGTTTGCGTTCGAACGAGGGAATGAGCAGGTCATCCGGTGTCGGCTGACGCCCCATCAGCCGCTCCCATCCGCCGAGCTTCCAGGGCGCGAGCATCTTGGCGAGGGTAGGGTGGACTGGCACCTCGCGAGGACGCTCAGTCTTGACCGCCTTCTCGAGCTTCCTCTTCCGGTTGTACGAGGAGGCGATGAGCAGTCGACCCAGCGGATTCAACGAGGGGTCGTAGGCTCTCCAGCGCAGCGCCGCGGCCTCTCCGATTCGCATTCCTCCCAGGAACAGCAGGGCATATAGCTAAGGAACGGAGGCGTGCGGAACGGCTCGTCCGTCGTCGTCTCCTCCTAGATTCAGAAAGTCGTGTAGCCATCGGCCCACCAGCTCGTGATGAGCGCGGCGTACTCGTCGGCTCGGTCCTCCCAGGCGAAGTGCCCGGAATCGAGCAAGTCGAGCTTGCTGTTCGGCAGCCGCTGGTGGAGGTACTCGGCGTTGACCGGCAATGCCACCGGGTCGTGCGCTCCGTTGATGATCTGCACTGGCGTCTGGATCTTCGGCAGCAGGTCGGCGAGGATCGCCAGGTCAGTCGGGTAGGCGCGCGGGTAGCGCATCGTCTCGACGAAGCGGTCGCCCTCGTAAGACGAGAGGTAGTCCTCGCGCGTTGACTCGGGCAGCGCGTAGCGCGTGATAGAGCTGCTCAGGAAGCCGGCGATGAGCTCCCGCGAGTCGAGGCTGCGGTAGGCCTCGGTGTCAGGGGCCTCGACCCAGTCCTTCAGGGGCTCGCCCAGCTGGAGCGGGTAGGCCGTGCCGGCGCTGCCAATGACGAGGCTCCGAAAGCGACCCGGATTTGCGGCCTCGGCAAAGAGCAGGGCCGGGGTGCCGATGTCGGGTCCGACGGCGTGTGGACACTCGAGCCCCAGCGCGTCGACGAGGCGGATCACGAACTCACCCATCGCCCGCGGCGACAGCAGCTCGTCGCGACGCTCGGAATGACCGTAGCCCGGCAGGTCGACCGCCACCAGATGCGCGTGTTCGGCCAGTCGCGCCCACGTTGGCTCGAAGGCGAACAGGCTCTCGGGCCACGGGCTCAGCAGGAGGGCGTGGTCGCCCCGCTCTTCGCTCTCGGCGAGGCGGATCGACAATCCGTCGACAGTGCGGAACTGCGGTTGGATCGTTTGGTTCTCTGTTGCGGTCATGGTGTGGCTCCTTGGTGCTGGAGGGTTTCTTAGGCAGCCGCGGCGAGCCGTGACCCAGTCGGTCCGAGAGGTCTGTGAGCCACTGCAGGGACCGATGAGGTCGTGCGACGCTCCGCGTCAGCTGGTTTGTTGGTCGGTGTTGCGACCGAGAGCGTCACCGGTGTCCACGCCGATGCCCCGAAGCAAGGCTCCGATTTTGTGGTCGAGCAAGCTGCCGACCTCGTCGATTTCTCGCACGCCCAGGCTGGCGAAGACGGTGCTGGGCCGGTCGATTGAGACAACCGTGTCGCCGTCGGCGTCCCCGTGGACCAGGATTCGCAAGGGCGCGTACAGCAAGATTTTCGGGTCCCGGCGAACCATCTGGTCGGCGATCACATGGTTTCCGACGAAGTACTCGACGGGCTTTGTGCGATGGTCGGTGGTCGCGTAAAGCGCGGTCATGTCGAGCGTCGCGTATCGCATCATGTCGTTGGGAGCATTTGCGGCTACTGCCGCGGCGATGTCTTGCCACGTGCCGCCATTTTCGGTGATGTCGCGGATGTGTGCGAAGTCGAAGACCGGAACAGCTTGTTCAAAGGCGTCGCAGAACGTGTCGAAGACCATACCGGTGGGGATATCGACGCGGGTCATGTGGTGATCGACCGTGTGGGGCCCGAGTGTGCTGGTCATGCTGGTCATGTGACTCTTCCTCCTGTTGTTCGTACCTGAACTTGGGATTTACTCGGCACGAAAAACGCGGTTGTTTTTCTTATCGATCATCGATCATGCGGCTTGTGCCCCCGTATTCATGCACTCCATGTTCGCAAGCGCCGCGTACTTGAACGAGTCGTCAGGGGCATGACGATGCTCGGATTTTGTTCTCGACGGCTCTGGCTAGCAGTGCCTGAATAAAGGGTCTCAAGCCGCGAGTGATTCGATGCGCTCGGTTCTGCGCCAGACCAATGCCAGCGTTCGCACCTGCTAACTTGCCCGACGGACGGGGCCGATGGCCTCAATCTCCTTTCGCTCCGCCTCGGGCAACGCCGCAATCCAGGCCGCCTCTCCGCCGGGCTCCGGCACCACGTGACCGAACTCGGCTATCTGGCTCGCCGGCATATCCACCAGATGAGCCCACACGTGGTTTTTCGGCATCGCAGCGGCTTGCGCGACCGCTTCGACTGTTCGCTCTATTAGCGAACGCTTGGCCTCTACGCTGCGCCCGACGCGGAGATGGCCCTCCACGCTGATCTGATCGGTGTCGAGGGGCGCGCCACCAACGAAGGAGTTGCCGCGCTTCACCTCAATGAAGATCACTTGGGTGAGATTCTCTGGCACCCCGGTCAGTTCTTTGTAGGTGCCACCAAGTGCCACCGCGACTTTGGTTTTCTGTTCGCTTGAGAGACGTCCCTCGGGCACAATCACATTGAACGTAGGCGTAACTTTCTCCTCGCCGGGCTTTATTGTGCATTTGTCGAGCAAACCGTGTCCCGCGTTGCAGGCACGAGTCCTTTTGCAGGTTGCAGGCAGCGTGCCAAACATCCAAGATTCTCTTTTGCCTCTTCGACCCACGCTTTATCGGAAGGGATCCGCTGTGCGCATGTCGAAACCGTGGCGAAGCGACGTCTCGGCGTCTCGCGTGTCGCTATATTGACACCATGAGATTGCGCGGCTCTCAAACCCGGAATGATTGAGAACGAGATGGCGCGTCCACTCGGAACCGTCGCGGCACTTAGTGCACGGAGTGGCGATAGGCGGCGTCGGTCAGCGTGCGAGGAAGGCGCCATGCGCCCCAGCCTATCTTTTCGAGCGCGCGCTTCGCGCGTTCTCGGGAGCGTTCGAGATACGACGCCCCGCCAACCTCCCCCGGCTGGAGCGGAAAAAACTCGGTCATGGAGCCGAGCCAATCCGCTACGCTCGTCAGACCAGCGATGAAGAGCCCAATATCCGCGAAGACGTCCTCTCGTTCTTTGAAGCCCAGCCGGGTCCGGGGCTCAACGTATCAATGATGTGCGCGAAGACTTGCTTGCGGAGGGAAGCCCAGGCTTCATCCCCAGTGAGCACGCTCGCATCCAGGCACTTCGTACTTCGCAATTGTGATTAGCAATTCTTGCGACAGCTCTCGCTGAGCGACCAGAAAAACGATGTTCCGACTTGGGGGCCCCTCGCGCCCTTCGCGGCGCGGCTGTCCGGTCTTGATGGACGGCTGTCGTCTTTTTCATCGGTTTGCGATCTTCTTAGTAGTGTCGTTGGCCAAAACTCGATCCCGACGGCTGAACCCATGAATGCACTCGGCAGTGCGGATCATGGCTGCCATCGAATGGACCATTATGTGGCGCGGGCCACCGCAGCTGGACAACGTGTCTAAGGCCTGCAGGGTGATGGGCACAGCCGCTACGGCTGTAGGGAAACAACTGCTCGCGTTGCTGAATAGAGCGGCCGGCTTGAGGGCACGGCGCTGCGACCCGATCACCGGTCATCAATTCAGCAGCACCAGGATCGTTTAAGGGTTCAGCTTTACAGGTTCACCCGGTCAGACGTGACATGGAGAGCTTCGCCTCCTCATAGCCGCGCCCAGTGCCCCATCCGATTGTTGAGGTCAACCGAGCAATTCCACACGCGGAAACCCTGTGGCCGTTTGACCCGAGGGTTTCGTCCGGTGCCTCAATGGCCGAAACGCGCAAGGTGCCAGCGAACTCCAGGAGCACCGCAACCGTCCGATTGGCCGTTGGGCGAGTTCACCCCACTTGGGTCCCCCTTTAAGGGGGACGCTTAAAGGGAAAACGATGTTAAACGTCGGCGGAGGTCACCACCGGTTAAAGGTTCTCATCGGAGTGGTTGACGATCGCGAGGCGAATTCCACGCTTGTTTGAGGCTGTGGGCGACGCCAAACAGCGGGCCTGGCACGACGTTTGAATTCATGCTACCCGTCAACGAATGGAATCCGCCGGGCTGAGGCCGCCCACCGCATCGTTGGGGAGTGCCATGCCACACGGTGTCCAGGTACCCTCGGAGATCGTCGAGAAGTGGCAAGAAATCGTGGATCTCCTTGCCGAGATCATGGAAGTCCCATCCGCATTGATCATGCGAGTCGAGCCTCCGAACATCGAGGTCTTCGTATCCAGCGAGTCCAAAGCGAATCCTTACCACCCGCACGAAATCGCGTGTCTCAATACCGGGCTCTATTGCGAGACCGTGATGAGTACCCGCAAACCGCTGCTCGTCCCCGACGCCCTCCAGGATGAAGAATGGAAATCGAATCCTGACATCAAGCTGGGAATGGTCTCGTACCTGGGTTTCCCGATCAGCTGGCCCGATGGGGAAATTTTTGGAACGATTTGCGTTCTCGACAACAAAAGGAACGAATATAGCGAGCTTTACCGCAAGCTCCTTCGCCAGTCGCGCGAGGTCTTGCAGGCCGACTTGAGATCGTTGCTGGCATCACACCGAGAGCTCGAACAGCGCGAGACGAAGATCCGGCGCCTGGTCGACGCCAACATCATCGGGATCATCATCTGGACTCTCGATGGTGGGGTCCTCGAGGCGAACGACGCGTTCCTCGGGATGCTGGGATACGAGCGTGCGGATCTGGTCTCGGGCCGCGTGCGCTGGACGGACCTGACGCCGGCGGAATGGCGCGACCGCGACGCACGGGCAGTGAACGAGGTGAAGACGACCGGGATAGTCCAGCCGTTCGAGAAGGAGTTCTTCCGCAAAGACGGCAGCCGCGTGCCCGTCCTTCTCGGCATGGCGGCGTTCGATGATCGACGCGAGCAGGGCGTGGCGTTCGTGATCGACCTGACCGAGCGCAAGCGCGCGGAGGCTGAGGCGCGCGAAGGCGAGCGGCGCTACCGCGAAGTACAGATGGAGCTGGTGCACGCAAATCGACTTGCGACCATGGGCCAGCTCACGGCCTCGATCGCCCATGAAGTCAACCAGCCGATTGCCGCGGTCGTCACCAACGCTCAGACGGCCCTGCGCTGGCTGAGAGCGCAGCCGCCGGATCTTGCCGAGGTCCAGCAGGCTCTCGATCGTACCGTCAAGGACGGCAATCGAGCCGGCGAGGTGGTCGGCCGGATCCGCGGCATGATCCAGAAGACGCTGCCGCGCAAGGAGAGCCTGGACGTCAACCATGCGATCCGCGAGGTGATTGCGTTGACGCGTGGCGAAGCGATGAAGAGCCGCGTCTCGGTGGAGGCGCAGCTTGCGGAGGGCTTGCCGCCCATCCAGGCAGACCGGATCCAGCTGCAGCAAGTGATCCTCAACCTGATCGTCAACGCCGTCGAGGCGATGACCCCCACGACCGACGGACCGCGAGACTTGTTGATCAGCACCGAGAAAGCCGAGCCGGACGGAGTGCTCGTCGTGGTGCGGGATACGGGTCCGGGGCTCAGTCCTGCGAGCGTGGATCACGTCTTCGACGCTTTCTACACCACCAAGCCCGGGGGCATGGGGATGGGCTTGTCGATCTCACGTTCGATCATCGAGGCACACGGAGGACGGTTGTGGGCGGCGGCGAACGTGCCTGGCGGCGCGGTGTTTGAGTTCACGGTGCCGGCAAGTGGGCGAGGCGAATCCGCCGAAGCGGGGCTGTGTCCCAGATTCGCGGGAGACGCGCGCTCGACTCGGTGAATCCTCCGAGATGGACGCGGGCCCGGCCGTCGCTGCAGATCTGAGCAGTTGCAGGTCACCCGTACCTGAATGGCGCCATGTGACAAACGTTGCTGCAGAATTACTGTGCTTGGCCAATACCGGATTGCCGGTCGTTGTGCTTCATGCGTCGGTCCCCCGGAATCGGAGCCCGGATTGCGTGCCCCCGCCTGTCGAGCTTCAAGCTACCGACAGGGCAAGAGGCGAGGGCTCCCCTGGGAGCACCCTTCTCTGCTCATCGAGACGCTACGCGGCTCGTCGAGCGTAGCGATGATGCAGGCCACCAACCTGAGGCAGGGCGATAACACCCCCGAGTTCTGGTGGCTCTACTGGCCGTGGTTCGGGCGCGTCCTTCGCCAGTGAGAGGTGAGTTCGCGCCCTGTGGTAATAGCGAAGGTAGCGGTGCAGCTGACGACGAAGATGTCCCTCGCCAAACACGATCACGTGGTCGAGGAGGTCCCGCCGGATGGTACCGATCATGCGCTCGGCGTACGGGTTCTGCCATGGCGACCGCGCGGCGGTCAGGACTTCAGCGATGCCCATGCTTTCGACGCGTCTTCGGAAAGTGTTGCCATAGACAGCATCGCGATCGCGGAGGAGGTACCTGGGAGCGGAGTCTTCGGGGAACGCCTCGAGCATCTGCTGGGCCGTCCAGGCCGAGGTCGGTGCGCTTGTCACGTTGAAGTGGACGACCTGGCGGCGATGGTGGAGCAGCACCACGAACACGAAGAGGATGCGGAACGTCGCAGTGGGCACGACCAGAAAGTCAACGGCAACTAGGTCGGCGACGTGATTCGCGAGGAAAGTTTTCCAAGACTGCGAGGGTGGCCCTCGCCGACGCAGCATGAGTCGGGCGACCGAACGCTGGGAGATGGTGAAGCCGAGCTTGAGGAGCTCGCCATGGATCCGAGGCGCGCCCCAGAGCGGATTGGCGGGCGCCATCTTCTGGATCAGGCCTCTCAGCTCCGAGCCTATCGGCGGGCGTCCTGGACCTCGAGGCCTCGACTTCCAAGTCCAGAAGGCGCGGAACCCCTGGCGATGCCAGCGGATAACGGTTTCGGGCCGCACCAAGTGCAGAACATCGCGCCAGCGCGACCAGCGCCGAGAAAGGTGGACCCAGAAGAGCTGGTCGAACCTTCCGAACCGCGGCCGCCTAGACCGCTGGCGCAGAAGGGCGAGCTGCTGCCGAAGCGCAAGGTTCTCGAGTACCAGACTCCTGCGCGCTCGCAGGGCTGAGCGGAGCGAGCCCAGCATGGCAACCACGATGGACCACATGGACGGGCAGCCTGGTCCCCCTCGCAGATTACCGTCAAGTCACAAGATCCAATTCTGGCCAACGACAGGGGGCTTCTTGTTTCGCCTTCAGGTAACGTCATGCCGCTCGTTGCCGCGCTGCGGCGCGAAGCGAAGGAGGACGCATGAACAATCTCAGGAGCGCAGGTCGTCCATCGGCGGTTCTCGTCGCCATTCTTTTCATCGCCAACTCGTCGCTCACCTCAGCCGACGGCGCCTCGGCGACGCTTCCGCAAACGCCGATCCGCGACGTCAAGGAAGAGCACTTCGGCACGGTGGTCTCCGATCCCTACCGGTGGCTCGAGGACACCAAGAGCCCCGAGGTGATCGCTTGGCTCAAAGCGCAGAATGATTATACACGATCCGTCCTGGATGGTTTGCCGGAGCGCAGCAGCCTGCTTGCGCGAATCCACACGCTCAACGACTCGGGGATCACGGTGACCGGCGTCCGGCTCGAGGGTCGCCGCGTCTTTTATTTCAAGACTTCGCCCGGGACGAACAATCGCCGCCTCTTCGTGCGCAGCGGGTTCGACGGCAAGGAGCGCCTGCTCGTCGATCCGGAGACGCTCACCGCCGAAGGCAAGCACTACTCGATCGACTACTTCAACCCCTCGCCCGACGGGAAGCTCGTCGCCTACGGCATCTCGGTAGGGGGGTCGGAGGACAGCGTGCTGCAAGTGATGGACGTCGACACGGAAAAGGTCTTCCCCGAGCGCATCTCGCGGACGCAGTACGCCGCCGTCTCCTGGCTGCCGGACAACCGCTCCTTCTTTTACCTTCGCTTCGCGCAGTTGCCCCCGGTTGCTCCGCGCGTCGCGAGGTACAAGAAAGGACAGGTGTATCGCCACCGGACCGGCGCCGATCCAGAGACCGAGCGTCCGGTCTTCGGTTACGGCACGTCTCGAAACGCGAACATCGGCGAAGACGATTTCCCCTCCATCGCGGTAATTCCCGGGTGCGCCTACGCCTTCGGCATAGTCGCCCACGGCGTGAAACGCGAGCACACCCTTTACGCGGCACCTCTCAAGGCGATGGGCTCCGCTGAAATCCCCTGGCGTCTGGTGGCCGACGTTGCGGACGAGGTGACCTGGCTCGACGCGCGCGCCGACGAGCTGTTCCTGCTCACCCACAAGGACAGTCCGCGATTCAAGATCATCAAAACCAGCGTGGCGCATCCGGATCTGGCCAAAGCCACGGTGGCGGTTGCCGAGAGCGACGTGGTGATCCGGACGTTTGGCATTGCGAAGGACGCGATGTATGTCCGCGATCTGAGCGGCGGAATCAGCCGGTTGCGCCGCTACCCGTTTCCTAAAGGCAAACCTCAAGTCGTTTCTCTTCCTTTTGAAGGAACGCTGGCCGGGCTCACCACCGATCCGCACAGGCCGGGAGCGATATTCGCGATGGCTTCCTGGACTCATTCTCCGGCTTGGTTTTCGCTCGCCGGCGGTCGGCTGCAAGACACCCACCTCGCTCCCCCCAACCCGGCCGATTTCTCCGAAATCACCTCCGAGGAGGTCAAAGCCCCGAGCGCCGACGGAACCCCGGTGCCGCTCTCGATCATCTACAAGCGCGGACTTGCCCGGGACGGCTCGCATCCGGCCCTGGTGACCGGCTACGGCGCCTTAGGCGTCGCCTTCGAGCCTTATTTCAGCCCGACGCTGCTCGCCTGGCTGGAACGGGGCGGGATCTACGCGATTGCCCACGTCCGAGGAGGCGGGGACAATGGCGAGGGTTGGCACCAGGCGGGAATGAAGCTCAAGAAGCAAAACACGATCGACGACTTCGTCGGCTGTGCGAAGTACCTGGTCGAGCGGAAATACACCTCGCCGCCGCGCCTCGCTGGAACGGGGACCAGCGCGGGCGGAATCACCATCGGCGGGGCGATCAACCAGCATCCCGAGCTGTTCGCCGCCGCGGTCGATCGCGTCGGCGTCTCGGACATGATGCGGTTCGAGATCTCCGAGGGCGGCCCGGCCAATACGCAGGAGTTCGGGACGATCAAGACCGCCGATGGGTTCAAGGGCTTGTACGCGATGAGCCCGTATCACCACGTGAAAGACAAGACGCCGTACCCGGCGGTCCTGCTCACCTCGGGGATCAACGATCCGCGCGTCCCGGTGTCGCAGCCGGCCAAGATGGCCGCTCGGCTGCAAGCCGCGACGAGCAGCGGCAAGCCCATCCTCTTGCGAGTCGACTACGACGCGGGCCACGGGCTGGGATCGACCAAATCGCAAGTGGAAGCGGAGCTGACTGACCAGTTCGCGTTCCTCGTCTGGCAGCTCGGGGCTTCGAAGCAGATCGCCTCGGAGCGGTAAGGCCGCATCCTGCGCCGTCGAAGAAAGTATGAGGCTTTCCTGAGATATTCCCTCGGCGGTGAGCCGCCTTCCATCAGTCAGCCGGCCGAGGTCGCAAGGTCGCCAATCTCTTTGGTCACGAACTCAGCGCACGCCTCAACTGGATCTGAAAACGTTCTCTTTGGTCCCCCCGGGTGATAGCCGACGGTGAGACCCGAGAAGCTCAACAACTGGGGCACAGTCATTCATGATGTTCTCCCGAAAGCTTGCTGGTTCCGGAAATTCTGACCCACTCCCTTCCGGAAATTCTACCCACCCTGGCCTAACGGCCGGAGGGACAGATCTCGCGGACTCAAGCCGCGAGGGAAGAGATGTTGGACATGCTAAAGCGCCACGAAATCCAGGTGCTCCGTCGAGCTGGCCACAACGCCACGGAAATCGCGAGACTGACCGGCGTTTCGCGAAGAAGCGTCCGCCGCGTTGAAGCTGAAGCGCCTGTCGAGCAGATCGACAAGAGAGTGGAGATCAAGAAGCGTCGGCTAGGTCGCCCGTCGAGGGCGGAGCCCTTTCGACTGTTCGTCGTCGACCTACTCGAGAGCGAGCCCGAGTTGCTGTCGCTCGAAGTGTTCCGCAGGGCAAAGCTCGCGGGGTATGCCGGTCGCAAGAGCGCGCTCTACGAGTTGATCCGCTCGGTGCGCCAGAAGAAACCGAAACCGATGGTCCGCTTCGAGGGTTGCCCGGGAAATTCACGCAGCACGACTTCGGCCAGGTCGACGTCCGGTTCATCGACGGGACCAAGAAGCGCATCCACTTCTTCGCTTCGCGGCCCTGCGAGGCCGGTGCGCAGCGCGGCCGCAGGGCCTGCCACGACAGTTCCGGTGAGGCAAGGGAGCATCGAAGTTTACAGATCGCCGGTTATCTGACCTACACGAGCTCTTTTTCTCGACGTAGGCGTCTCGGCGAATCGAAGCGGGAGTCCAACTGTAGTTGGCTCGTAACAAAACCTTGAGTAGATCTCCTAACGCCGCATGGGCCGAAAAGTTACAACGATCGATGAATACCTTGAGACCGTAAGCGCTGATAAGCGCTCTGCGCTCGAGGACCTCCGAAAAAAGATTCGATCGATCATCCCAGACGCGGAAGAGTGCATCAGTTACAGCATTCCGGCGTTTCGTCTCCGCGGCACCGTCGTCGCCGGCTTTTGTGCAAGGGCGAAAGGATGTTCATACTTTCCCTTCAGTGGGTCGACGCTCAAAACTCTCCGCCCTTATCTCGAGGGCTACGACCAGACGAAAAGCGCTCTTCATTTTTCGCAGAGCAAGCCGCTGCTGATGCACCTTGTCCGGAGGCTGATCAAGGCACGCATCGCAGAGACCAAAGAATGAGTCTATGCTGGAACCTCGCTCGCCTCCGTGCGACATTGGCCGAAACTCAAACGACAAAGGAGCGTGTCCCAGTGCTCTCATTTCTTGGCCTTGGATTCACTATCGTGGCAACGATTTCGCTGGACGGTGGGACACAAATGACCAACCCACCGGGACCATATCCTTTTGTTTCAGACGTCAGTCCCGGATTCCGGACGGACAAATTGAAGGAACGGACTTGGGTCGCGATCGTTAGAGTACAATACGTCTACAGTGAGCCAAGTGGAATGGGCGGGGATTACCTCGCCTTCGACGTGGTACGAGTCCTTCGAGGCCCCGAGAGTAAGGGCGTGGGTGTGGGCGGGCATTCATGGACATCTCACGCAACTAAGGGAGACCTATACCTGGCTTCTTTGTCTCGGGACCCCACCTTTGTGGGCAAAACATTTCCACCTTATTGGGGGGGTGTCCCAACTATCGACGCTGTGGTGAGCGGGATGATTCGAGTTAACACCGTTGAAGACGGTGTCAGGCTATTTAAAGAATTGCAGGCAGCTGGTTCTACTGGTTCAAAACATTGACACCTTCGCAGCCTTCGCGATCTCTCGTTCGAAAACAAGCGCCTCGGGCCAGCGCTGTCGGTTATCCAGACGCTCCAGGCGGAAGGGGATGGCTGCCTGTGGTTGGCCAAAACTCGATCCAACGTCTGATCGACCGACGAGTTGCCCGATCGGCACCGCCGATGATGGACCTTCTTGGACGTCACTCGGCGCTGCAACCGCAGCGGTGAGTGCCGAGATCCCTCGAGCGCGAGGTCAGTGCGGGTTCTGAGCGACGCACGCAGCGCGCCCAACAGAGCGATTACGAGGGACATTGCCTCCCTGGCTCGCACGTCGCTGGGTCACCGTCCAGTCTGGACGACAGGATTTTGGCAAAGGACAGCTGCGAAAGCCTCCGGCTCACGAAAGAAGCCGGTGACGTGGATCAGGATATCCTCGCCGAGCGCCTGGACCTCTTGCGCGTCTTCAGCGAGAAGCCTCACGTAGCGGCTCAGATCCGCGACTTTCTTGAGGGCTATCCGTCGCTCGAGTCGGCGCCGAATGGTCGAGCTTTTGTATTCGCTGAAATCCACTCCGGTCGAGTGTCGCAATAGGAGCAAGAGGTCCTTGAATTCGTCCGTCTCCTTCTCGAAGGGCGCATTCGACTTCGGGGCGGTGAGATAAGGGTGTTGACTGAGTCGGGTGAGCTCCAGCGCGATCTCTTCTGGCGGTAGGCAGAAGTCCACTACCCCAGCGGCGATCGCACTGCTTGGCATGCCACTAAATTTTGCTGAACCGGGTTCCTGGGCGAAAGTAATGCCGCCCTCCGCCTTGATCGCCTTCAGACCCTCGGTCCCGTCGGATCCCGTTCCGGAGAGGACCACACCAATGGCAGCGCGTCCGAATTTGACCGCCAGCGCAGGGAAGAAGGAATCGATGGGCCGGTGTATCGTCGGGCCAGCGCTACGGGGCACCAGCACCAGATCTTCACCCGACAGCCCCAGGTCGGCGTTGGGCGGGATGACGTAGACGTGATTGGGCTTAATGTGAGTACCATCCTCAACCTGTTGGACGGCCATCTTTGTTGCTCTCCCAAGAGCATCGGTTAGCGCGCTCGAGTGCGTTGGGTCCAAATGCTGAATCACAACGAACGCCATCCCGGTGTCGCGAGGGAGGCGGGCAAAGAGACGCGTGATCGCCTCCAGACCACCCGCGGATGCCCCTATCCCAACCGCCGGCAATGTCCCCCTGGCAGCATCAGTGCTAGCCAGCGCTTCCGACGAGCGTAAATCGCCGCGAACGACATCGCTGGCTTTTCCTAAGCTGACCAGCCGCTCGCCTGTCTTGTTCATGAAGCACCTCCTTCCCTGGCAACGAAAGGTGCGCCGGTTTGCGCACGGACTTGGAATCGTTCGCTGGGGGCGCCAAGGTAGGGCGAGCTGACCTGCTCGCTGTCAAGCGAGGCCAAAAAAAGGCCCCTTCGAAGTGACATTGCGATTCAAAGCGCATGTGTCGCCCTCGACCTTGACGAAGGACGTGGATAGCTGCTCGAACCGGCTCCGTCAAGGGCTGCGCTGCCCCGTTACTCACATCCACGACTTCAGTTCGAAACGCGGATCACGTGGATCCTCGTTGGCCATTGCGACGCCAGTCACGACATAAGGGGGTATGCCATGTTCCTCTTGATCCTGAACTGGAATCTCTAGGACTTGGGCTTGATGCACCAAGGGGCGAGATCCCCACTTCTCCGCAACTGGAAGGGAAAGAAATCACGGCAAGCTATTGAAGGCGCACCAATTTCCCGTTCGGTGTTCTGTTCGAGGAAGAATTGCCTAGGGTCGCTACGTTCCCGGTCAGACGATGACATGGAGAGCTTCGCCCCTTCATAGCCTTCCATGCTCGGAAGCCCCTGTGGTCGTTACCCGAGGGGTTTCATCCGGTGCCTCAGTGGCCGAAACGCGCAAGGTGCCAGGGAACTCGAAGGGCACCACGACCGCCGATTGGCCGTTGGGCGAGTCCATCACCCCTGAGGTCCCTTAAAGAACCCTTAAGGGAGAACAACTGAGGTCCTGAAGGGGAAACCTGATCGGCCCGGCTCTTCTAGGCCGCGCAGCGGCTTACAAATTCAGGGGATCATGCTTGGTGCAAGCGCAAGCACCCAGAAAAGACAGTTAATTTGTTTCTGAACGATTTCACAGTTTCTATCTCCGTTGAGATTGATTCGGGCCGAAATGGCCTGCCAAGGCGGAAAGCACTTCGCTTGCCACCATCCCTCTGAACTGCGTCTTCCGAACCTTCACGGTTTCTGTTGACGCGATGTGCAGCTCAAGAATCGTGGTGACCTCCGTTCTTCGTCCGATCCCAAGAAAGCTCGGCTGTTCGGGCCCAGCGTGATGGGTCGTCATTCCGATTGCGGCGACGTGGCGGTGGTTAGATCCCACGCGGATCTCCGTTCAATCCGAAACCGCTTGAGCAGCAGCGCATTCACCGCCACTAGCACAGTGCTGCCGGACATGGCCAGCGCGGCAACCTCGGGGCGCAAGACGATCGGATACAGGACGCCTGCAGCAAGCGGAAAGGCTACGGCGTTGTAGGCAACGGCCCAGAACAGGTTCTGGTGCATCTTGCGCAGTGCCGCCCGCGAGATCTCGATCGTGCGCACAACATCCAGTGGGTCGCTCTTCGTGAGCACGACATCCGCGCTGTCGATCGCGACGTCCGTGCCCGCCCCCATGGCGAGCCCGACATCGGCCTGCGTCAGGGCGGGCGCATCGTTGACGCCATCGCCGACCATGCCGACTGTCTTGCCCTGCAGCTGGAGCTTGCGAACTGCTTCGGCTTTCTGCCCTGGCAACACCTCTGCAAGCACGATGTTGATCCCGAGCTCTCCTGCGATGCGCTCCGCCGTAGCGCGATTGTCACCCGTGAGCATCACCACATCGATGCCCAGAGCCCGAAGGCGCGCGATCGCGTCCACCGAAGTCGGTCGGATCGCATCGGCAATGGCAATGATGCCGACGAGCGCTGCGCCGCGCGCCACATACACAATCGTTCGGCCACTGCCTTGCAATCGAGCGGCCTCGGGTTTGAGCGCCTGCAAGGGTACGTTCTCTGTCGCCATGATCTCGGCATTCCCGACCCGTACCGTCTGACCATCGACCTGCGCCCGCGCGCCGAGTCCCGGCACCGTGGTGAAGTCCGTCACCGCCGGCAATTCGATTCCCGCAGCCTGCTCGACGATGGCACGGGCCAGCGGATGCTCAGAACCCCTTTCGACCGCTGCCGCCCACGCAAGCAGATCCTTCGGGCTCGTTCCGGCGAGGGTGACGACATCAACCACACTCGGCCGACCGACCGTGAGCGTGCCGGTCTTGTCCATCACCACTACCGTCAGCCGCGCGGCGGCTTCGAGCGCGATGGCGTTCTTGAAGAGAATTCCGTTCCGGGCGCCGAGGCCAGTTGCGACCGCGACGGCCATGGGCGTTGCGAGCACGAGCGCATCCGGGCAGGCAATGATGAAGACCGTCACCATCAGAGTCAGAGCAAAGAACTGCGTCTGACCGATCCACCAGAACCACACCGAAAACGTGGTGAGTCCAATCACGACGGCGGTCCAGACCAGCCACCGCGCGGCGCGGTCCGCGAGGAGCTGCGCCGGGGCCTTGGAGTTCTGCGCTTCCTGCACGAGCTTGACGATCTGAGCGAGCGCGGTGTCCGTACCAACCTTCGTTGCGCGATAGCGAAAGCCGCCGCTCTTATTGAGCGTCGCACCGATGACGGGATCCCCGGGGCCTTTCTTCACCGGCACCGATTCGCCGGTGAGTGTGGATTCGTCAACTTCGGAGGCGCCCTCTACGATCTCGCCGTCGACCGGGATCTTGCCCCCCGGACGCACGATGATGAGGTCGTTCACCCGAACCTCTGCCGTCTGGATCTCGAGCTCCTGGCCGTTGCGCAGGACGGTCGCCTTGGGCGGTGCGAGATCAAGCAGTCCCCGAATGGCATCCGTCGCGCCAACCCGGGCGCGCATCTCGAGCCAGTGACCCAGCAGAACGAACACCAGCAGCATCGAGGCCGCCTCGTAGAACTGGGGGCCACCGTAGAAGAACGTGGAGCCCACACTGAAGACGTACCCCGTGACGACGCTCAACATGACGAGCACGGCCATGTTCGCAGCGCCATGGCGCAACGCATGCATGGCGCTCAGGGCAAACGGCCACACGGGGTACAGGATCGCGCCGCTCGCGAGCACGAACAGCACGACATCAGTATTCACCGACGGCGGGAGCGTAACGAGCGGGCTCAGACCCGCCATCGGCGAGAGCAGAAGCACCGGCAGAGTGAAGAGGAGCGCTATCCAGAAGCGGTTGCGCATGTCGTGCGACATCGCATGCGGGTCCATTTCCGCGCCATGCCCCATGCCCATGTCATGCGCCATGGGATCGTGGGTCGCAGGGGTCTTGGGCTCGCCGTGCTGGGGAATGGGGTGTCTCATGATGGAAGCTCTTCAGGGGTGGGTTGGCATTCAAAACACTTTCAAAGGTGCTGCGTCCTAGCACTGAGGTCGGCGCCTCCATGCAGTTCAGGGCGGACTGCAGATCGCGGGCCGCGAAGATCCACGTACAGCCAGCCCGACAGTCGCGCGTTCTCACTGCGCAGCATCGGGGCGGTGATCTTCACGTGAGCCACGGGGACGACGCAGTAGCAAGTACGCGGCTGGAACGACCAGCATCGATGGCAACGGTGCGCTGATCATTCACAGTTTCTATCTCCGTTGAGATTGATTCGGGCCGAAATGGCCTGCCAAGGCGGAAAGCACTTCACGTGCCACCATTCCTCTGAACTGCGCCTTCCGAACCTTCACGGTTTCTGTTGACGCGATGTCCAGCACGAAAGAGTGTTTACGAGTTTTCGCAGCCTATTCGCTGCGGCAATCTCGGAACGGGAGATCAGTTGCGGCCTTGGGCTCAATCGTCGGTGTCGCGATAGCAACACGGAGACGTCTGCCCGCCACGCGATGGGGCGCGAGCTCAACACAGCCTACCCGATTAGACGTGGTGCGACGCGGGCATCGCCAAGTAAAGCTTTCGATATTGGCCCCGTTCGTGCTTGGAGAGATCGTGCCGTTCCAGAAGGCGGACGAGGCCTTCAGGGCTATGCGGCCGAAGGGCGTGATCCTCTCCGGCGGACCGGCCTCGGTGCTCGACCGGGACGCGCCGCTCCGCCCGCCATCTATGCGGCGGGCGTGCCGATCCTCGGCATCTGCTACGGCGAGCAGGCGATGGCGCAGCAGCTCGGCGGCATGGCCTAGGAAATCGTGCACGCGCGTTGAGGCCCGCATATTTTTTCTGGCTAGCATTCGAACCCATTTTTCGAAGCCATTTAAGGATCTCCAGTCATCTAAGGATCTCCAGTCATCGACAAAGGAGGGTCAACCATGAAGATCGTCGTGATCGGCGGCACCGGCCTGATCGGCTCGAAGACCGTCGCCATTCTGCGCCAGGGCGGCCACGAGGTCGTCGCCGCCTCGCCCAAAAGCGGCATCAACAGCATCACAGGCGAGGGGCTCAAAGCGGCCATGGCCGGCGCGACGGTGGTGATCGACCTCGCCAATTCGCCCTCATTTGAAGACAAGGCAGTGCTGGAATTCTTCGAGACCTCCGGCCGCAACCTTCTCACGGCGGAGGCCGCAGCGGGCGTCCGGCACCATGTCGCGCTCTCCATCGTCGGAACCGACCGGACGCCCGACAATGGCTATTTCCGCGCCAAGGTCGCCCAAGAGAAACTGATCGAGGCCTCCGGCATCCCCTACACCATCATCCGCTCGACCCAGTTCCTGGAATTCCTCGGCGCCATCGCCGCTTCAAGTGCGGATGGAAACCTGGTCAGGCTCTCGCCCGGCCTGTTCCAACCCATCGCGGCGGACGACGTTGCTGCCATCGTTGCCGATGTGGCGCTCGCGGCGCCGCGAAGCGGCATCGTCGAGATCGCCGGCCCGGAACGAGCGCCGTTCAACGAAATCGTCGCCCGCTATCTGAAGGCGGTCGGCGACCCGCGTGAGGTCGTGAGCGACCCTGAGGCCCGATACTTCGGCGGCCGGGTCGAGGAGCGCTCGCTCGTGCCGTTGGGCGAAGCGCGCCTCGGCCGCATCGGTTTCGACGAATGGCTCCGCCGCTCACAGGCAAGAGCCTGATCCTGCATCCGCCAACCGAAGGAGAGGGCTCCATGAAACGCATCCTCTGTTCGCTGCTTGTCGCCACCCTGCCGTTCGGCAGCGTCCTTGCGGATGCGCCGAAGGAGAAGAACGCCAAGGTGACCCTCGTCTACCAGCACGAGCTGCCGAACGTCCCCGGCAAGAGCATCAAGGGTGTGCTCGTCGAATATGGCCCGGACGGTTACTCGCCTGGCCACACGCATCCCAAATCCGCCTTCATCTACGCGACCGTTCTTGAGGGGGCGATCCGCAGTCAGGTCGCGTCATTGGCACTGACGGTATTTTCCGGCGCCAAGCGGATAGTGGTTCGTTGCGGCGGATGTCGAAAATCGACCGATCAATGCCGATAGACGCTGAAACTATTGGGCTGGCGGCTGATCTTGAGCAGGACGTGGCCCGGTCGAGACCGACGCCGCGGACGCTATCAGGGGCGACGAGAGGTCCGATCTTGGAGGAGTGGCGATGATGGGGTGAAGGTATTGACCCGACGGGCACACTGACTACTTTCCGTAGGCGTGGGCGATCTGCCCGACGAGCTTGGCCCACGGCATATCGAGGGCGGCATAGACAGCGCCCGCCTGCGGCGACGCATTGTCCCTCAGAATCTCGATCATCAGCGACGCGTAATCCGAGACGATCACACCGGCCAGCAGCATGCGCAGAAGCCCTGCCTGGCGCTTGGTCTCGCTGAAAGTCCCCGACGCATCGACTGCGACATACGCGTCGTACCCCTTGCCCGCTGCCGCGATCGCAGGGAACGCCGCGCAAACTTCAAGCGATATCCCGGCGAAGATCAGCTTCTGGCGCTCCGTCCGCTCAATGGCTTTCGAGACGGTCGGGTCGTCGAACGCGTTCACGGTCGAACGGTCGATGATTTTCACACCTGGAAGCGCTTCCACGAGCTCCGGGAACGTCGGGCCCCACATGCTGTCGCGTGCAGTGGTGGTGACGATGATGGGCAGATTCAATGCCCTCGCTGCCTTAGCCAGGGAGACGACGTTGTGTTTCAGCTCCCCTGTCGAGTAGTCGCGGACTCCGGTCATGAGGCCGACCTGATGGTCAATCAGGACGAGCGCCGCGTTCTCGGGCGTGAGCGGCTGGTAGGTGCGGACTGAATTGGGCATGAGATTCTCCTTTGATTGGTAAGTACGGTTCCGGCAGGCCATCATGGCACGGCCGCAAGTCGCTGCCGTTCGGCAGCGACGCACACTATCTAGCCGTGGACCGCGCGCTCAGAAGTCTAAAAAATGGGACTCAGCGTCCGGCAGATTGGACGAAGGGAGCGTGCATGCTCGATTTGAACGACTTCTTTTATTTCGTGCAGGTCGTAGACCGCCGTGGTTTCAGCGCCGCAAGTCGCAAGCTGCGCATTTCCAAATCGACGTTGAGCCATCGCATGCAGGAGCTGGAGGCGAGTCTCGGGGTCCGGCTCCTCAATCGGACGTCACGTCACTTCGGGATGACCGAAGCGGGCAGCGATTTCTATCGGCACGCTGTCTCGATGTTGCAGCAGGCCGAACAAGCTGAGACCGCGATGCGCCAGCGCCTGGCGGAACCGGTGGGCACGGTGCGGTTTACCGCAGCCGTCGCTACGGCGCAGTTCGCAATGCGCGAGATGGTTGCGGATTTCCTCATCCGTTATCCAAAGGTCAATGTCGTCGGACATGCGACGGACCAGCCTGTAGATGTCGTCGGCGAAAACTTCGATGTCGCCATTCGCGCGCATTCACTCCCGCTGCCAGACTCGACGCTGGTGCAGAGACCGCTTGCGCCGGTGCCGTGGTTCCTGTTTGCAGGTTCAGCCTATGTCGATGCGCATGGCTCGCCGGAGACACCCCAGGACCTCGCGAAACATCCCTCACTTTTCATGATGCGCACCGGCGTCGCACCTGCCTGGCGACTTCGCCATTCCCGCGACCCTACGCCTGAAGTCGTCGTGCATCTGACGCCTCGGCTCCTGAGCGATGACATGGTCGGGCTGAAGCAGGCGGCGATTGCCGGTCTCGGCATCGTCGCGTTGCCAGCGTATGTGTGCCGCGATGAAGTGCGATCAGGTGCGCTGCAGCGCGTCCTGCCCACGTGGCTTGCCGGCGATTCCTTGCTGACGGCGTTGATTCCTTATCGGCAGGGTCTTTTGCCATGCGTCCGCGCCTTCATTGATCACCTGGCGGCTGAATTTCCAAAGGCGGTTTTGCTGTAGGTCGTCCAGGCTGTTGGACGTTGCGTTTGTGTTTCGCCTACTTCTCGCCGATCGGGCCGGTCATTACGTCTGCCTCACAAATGGAGGCCCACTCCGCTGCCTCGGCGAACTGCGGATCCGTGTCCCGCCCGGAGGGAACTAGGATTGTATCTCATTTGCCGCACTGAGTTCTTGAATCGGCGATGGCACGAGTATACCGGCCTGTCGGTTGAGGATGGTCATGGCTGGGGATGGCAGGTCGCGATTCATCCCGATGACCTCGGGCGATTGTTGGCGACCTGGGAGAGCCTCCTCAAGAGTGGAGAGCCAGGCGAGATCGACGCGGTTGCGTCGCTCCGACGGGGCTTATCGGTGGTTCCTATTCAGGGTCCCGCCGTTCCACAACGGAATCGGCCGAGTCGCCAGGTGGTACGGGACCGCGGCCGATATTGAGGATCGAAAACGGGCCGAGTCGCTTCGGGCGATCGAAAAGCACATGCTCGAGATGACGCCGTGGTCGGTGGAAAGGTGATCGGGTTAATCTGGAACCGATCACCTGAAAGGGCGCAAATGCGATCATCAGGATCGCTGGGGTTGGCGTGATTGCCCGCTGGTTGGTTGCTTTGGCAGATTATTGACCAGGCGATCCGGGTGAGGCCGAATCGCCCAGCGCTGTTTCCATCGCCCGAGCGAGCGGCGCCACCCCGCTCAAAACCACAAACGATCATCCAAAGTGCGATCGAATTGCCGCCGTTCTCGCAGATTGCTTCCAGTCAAGGTAACGAATTCAGCTGAAGGAAGACCTTGGAAGAAGAATTAGCGCCCATTGGAAGGCTCATGGACAAGCGATGCTTAACCAGTGCGTTCAACCAACCGCAACTCAGGAGCCGTAACTATGGCCAGCAATCAGCCAACATCGCCTCTGGTAACTGAACCCGTCCCCCGGAGCACTAGCGAGGGCGCTGCCACACTGGGCGAAATTGTGGTGTTCACCGACAACCGGAGAGAAGCCTCGAGCATTTTGGAGTTCGCCGGTCAACTGGCCGAAGAACATGGCGCGCGGCTGATCAGCATATTCATACAACCTTCTCCAGTGGACACCCCGCAGCAGACCTTCGCGCGCGGCAGGGGCATTGGAAAAGTTATTGAAAAGCACCAGTCACAACTTGAGAGCATCGAGGGGAGTCACCGGACTCGATTCGAGGACGTTGTGCGTCGTCACGGAATCCGAGATCCAAAATGGAAGTCATTGTCTCAGTGGAACAGCGAAGTGGCCATCGAAGCTTACTCCGCAGACCTCGTGGTTATTAGCCGCCCGGAGCGCGGGCAAGGGTCCGATCCTCCGGGCCTCGCGGAATCCCTCGTATTGAGTTCCGGCCGACCGGTCATCCTCTTTCCGCCCGGCGGCACGGCATCTCTGGTCCGGCGCGTGCTCGTAGGTTGGAGCGCCACGCGCGAGGCCATCCGGGCCGTAGCGGATGCCGTACCCCTGCTTGCACGCGCAAAAGCTGTTGAAGTCTTGATCGTTGACTATGAACGCCAGCGAGAGCGTCATGGTCAGCAGCCGGGGGAGGGCATTGTACGCCGCTTGACGGATCTCGGCGCGCACGTCGAACTACAACGTCTGTCTTCCGAAGGACAAGACGTGGGCCACCTTTTGCTGTCACAGGCAGCAGCCTTTCGCGCCGATCTCTTTGTCATGGGCGCCTACGGTCAATCCAAACTGCGCGAGTGGATCTTTGGTGGGGTCACAAGGACGGTCCTGTACGAGGCGAGTCTTCCGGTCCTCATGTCCCGATGACAATATCCGTGCAAGACATGCGACCACCGTCGCGCATGAAGGCGACTGGGGTTAGTCCGTCGATAGGGGACATAAGGGCCCTTATCGGACGCCGGGGTCGGTGGAAAGGTGATCGGCCCGGCTCTTCTAGGCCGCGCAGCTTACAAATTCAGGGGATCATGCTTGGCGCAAGCGCAAGCACCCAGAACGCGATTGAGCCCTGGGCCATCATTCCGCTGAACCTGGTCCACGTCGACGACCCGAAGCCCGCGGAGCCGCTGCGGCGGGTGAGCTGAGCAGCCCAGGCTCGAGCTGTGACGGGCGTCCAGGGCAACTTGGGCGCCCTTCGTTTTTGCCTCTGAAGGCTTCGTTACGGCCTGGGGTTGCGAACATCACCGTGGAGATGGCGCAGGTTCGAGTCGTTGAAATTGGGGCAGCGCTTCTCGAGCCTCAGGGTCCCAGTTCGTCGTAACCAATAGGAGTTGGTCAAACCGCGGATGAGCCAGCCCTCTGAGAAATCGGTCCCGGACGCGCAGGCGGTTCGTGTACACTGCCTCCCGCAGGTGGCGCGCGATCGCCTGCTTGAGAGCGAGATCAACCTCTCGTGCGTTCTCCACCATGCGTAGGGGGTGGGTACGAAATCCGGACGAAGATTGAACCCAAGGGCGTACCCTTTGATGGAGATATAGAGTCAGCCAATCTGTGGCTAAGGAGGTTTCTATGCTGACCAAACCGAGCATCGTGTTCGTCCACGGGATCTGGGCCGACGGCTCGTGCTTTAGCAAGGTGATCCCCACGCTTCAGGCGGAGGGGCACGAGGTGGCGTCCGCCCAGCACAGCCTCGACACACTCAAAGGCGACGTCGCCACAGTAAAACGCACGCTGGGGCGGGTCAGCGGCCCGGCCATCCTCGTCGGCCACTCCTACGGCGGAACCGTCATCACAGCCGCGGGAACCGATGACCGCGTCGCGGGGCTGGTCTACATCGCCGCACTCGCCCCGGACGCCGACGAGACGTCGCAGAGTCAGCAGGACAAGTTCCCCACCACAGACATTTTCTCTCACATCGAAATCGCCGACGGGCGCGTCTGGATGCTCCCGGAAGGCGTCGGGTGCTTCGCGGGAGACCTGTCCGAGCAGGAGCAGAAGGTCGTCTGGGCGACCCACGCCGCGCCGGCCGCGGACCTATTCGGCCAGAAGCTTGATGGTACCGCTTGGAGGTTGAGGCCGAGCTGGTACATCGTGGCCAACAACGACCGCACCGTCCAACCCGAGCTGCAACGCTTCGTGGCGAGGCGTATGGGCGCCACCACCTATGAGGTCGACAGCAGCCACGTCCCCATGCTCTCCAACCCCAGCCTCGTGATCGACGTCATCCGTACGGCCGCAAACGCCGTTCGAGGACGATCCACGGCTGCAGGCGGTGAGGTTCGGGCAGGACACCAGTCTCGGTAGCTGTTCCGTTGGGGTTGTGATGCTTTGGTGTCACATGAGGCGCTTGAGCAGCATCGTTTGCCCAAACGCTTTGCGCGTGAACCCCCACTGCAGAGCCGGTGGGCGCATCCTGCTTAGAATTTTTTTCGCCTTGCATCGGGTTCGAGTCCCGCCCCTGGGCACTCTTCTAGCTTTTGGTAGTGGCGCGGATTCATCTTCGCTGCCTCTGCGGCACACTCTTGGCTCCACCCTCGTCGCTCGCGCTCCTCGCGAAGTGAGCGCGCGAGGCGTATCTGGATGGTTGCTGCCGTCCGAGGCACGCCGCGACCGTACGGACGAACCTGGGTGCGAATCGATCGGATGACCGCGACCCGCGGAGCTTTGTGGCCTCAACGAGGTTGAGCAAGGAACGGGCCGCACGAGGGAAGGCTCATGCGCACTGTGGTTGCCTCGTGGCAAGTTGTGCTAGCGGCGGGCTGTTGGCGCGGGAGCCATGTTTCTCTTCACGTGGCCAAGGCCCTCGGTGGCAACGCAATCAGTGGCCGCCCTTGGTGGCGATTCCACTCCCAATCCAGCGCAAAGAGCCTCGGAAGTGTTTGTGCGCAAACCCCCTGTCGTCTTGGTCCAGAAAAGGTGCCAGTACATGGAGGCGAACCCCGCATTCTGCGAACTCGATCTGTTCGTTGCCATCCCGGTGAACGAAACAATAAGTCGCACTGGCATGAATGAACCCATGAAGATGGAACAAGGGCCCCTGTTGTTCAGCCATCACTGCGCAATGAGATCTAAAGCAGTCGTCCATCCAACGGGATCGCCAGGCCCGACCCGGCGGCCATCGCTAGCAGCAGTGCACCCGCAGGAATCTTAAGAAATCGTCCAAGTGCTGCGGGGGCGCTCGCGATCGCCAAACTTTCGGCAAGGGGAATGAAAGGGGCTGACGAGCCTACTGCGGCAGTGGGGTCAAGGATCGAGCCACGAGACAACCGATGATCCCATGGCTAGATCCGGGCGACCCGCCAGCTCGGACAGAATCATCGAGAGGATCAGCAGCGCAGTCCACCGAAGTGGTGGGTTTCGCGGCACAAATCCTGGGGCTCAGTCCAATTTCGTGGTGTCGCTATAGCGACACGAGCGACGCGGAGACTTCCCTTCGCCATCGTTTCGACATGCGCTCGCCGGGATCCTTCCGATTAAACCCGGTCGAAAGCGCCTAAAGCAGAATGTTCGATGTTGGCCCGCTGCGTGCAATCAACTGGACCCAACAGGCATTCGAATCCGAAAACCGAACCGCTATCGGGACAAGTGTCAGATAGCTTTGTAGAGGAGCAACGCCGATGAGTGAACTCTGGCGCCTGTCAGCAAGTGAAGTCGCTCGCCTCGTAAGGACGCGCAAA
>DAIQBK010000027.1:0-43384 GCA_036781205.1 Myxococcaceae bacterium | reverse complement strand
CCGGATATTGAAGCGCGAAGTCCCGAAGCTCTTTTTCTGCTCCTTTCGGGGCGGGTGGCTTCTGCCGATGGGCCGTTCCCATTGCGGTCCTCCTGCCCCTGAGAATTCGCACACTTGCTGGCCACCCACAACGCTCCATTGCCCTGCGGCGATAGGAGAGGGCGCGCTAGTAGTTGCAACGGCTCGCGATTTATGTGACTGGCAGTGAATTCCGTGCGTAAAAGCCCGGAGTGGCCCCTGTAAGCCGAAGCCCCTCTGGACGTCGAAGCGGAAGACCCGGAATGAGGATCAGCCGGGCTGCGGCAACCCTGGCGGCCGGCCGAGGTTGACGCCAAAAGACGCTGGAGGTGCGCGCTGCCCGCCGCGAACCTCCCCGCGGGCCCGTCGATTGGCTAACCGACCTGGTGGAGGCGGACGACCCGGCGGTGGCCGCTGCGCGCGATCTCGACGATTCTGGAACGCGCATGGGGATCACCAGGAACCGAAGCCGACCTGCGACAGACAGATGCAGCGCGGGCCACGGACTCCTACGAGCGCGAGCATCGGCGACGCCTGGACGGCCTCTCAACGCGTGAGGGCGAACCAACGCCGGACGTCGACTAACTGGCTCGTCCAGAGTTGGTTCCGAAAGGAAAGCGGAGGTGAAGAGCACTGCTGAATCAAGCTCTGAGCAAGAAGGCGCTCAGATACGGGGAGGAATGACTTTGCCTGCTAACAGGCAAAAAACAGGCAAGAGCAAACGAAGGAAGGCCGCGCCAAGAGATCGGCATAGGTCTCGGCGTGCAGCCAAGCAGAGTCGTGATTCTCCCGGCGAAGAGATTGATGAGCTGAGGAAGCAGGATGCCGCACGGGCTTCAGCGGCCATGATTCTTCCGGAAGAGGAAAAGGATGAGGCTCATTGCGGAGCCTGTTCATCAACGGGCGCGATGACCTGCTGTACCCACCAGCAGTCGCTCTCGGCTTGCGCTGGTGCCGTGATTTATCCGAGAAAGCTGGTTCCCTCCGATGACCAGAAGTCCACGTCGCGGCCTGCCCTAAAAGTCGTTGATCGGAAAAGGTGCACGTGCTGATCTCCCGCACGCGCTTGGGTTCCCAAGCCCATCTTCAAGGCAAGTCTGCCTTGGAAAGGAACAGCAATTGGCTACCAAGAACCAGAAAAAGCAGGTGAGTACCGTCTACGCGATGAAAGTCGCGGGGACGCAGAACATCATCGAGCGAACCTATCGAGAGGGCGGAGTTTTCCAATGGGTTCGCGAAACATACATCAACGCGATTGAGGCCGAGGCGACGCACATTGAATATGGCGTCGAGTGGCAGGCAGTCGACAACAAAGGTGTCTACCGTCGCCTGATTGTCGACAACGGCAAGGGGATGACGCCGGACGAGTTGGTCGAGTTCTTCAACACGTTCGGTGGCGGAGGCAAACCAATCGGAGGGGCCGCCGAGAACTTCGGCGTGGGGGCAAAGACTGCCCTTCTCCCGTGGAACGCATACGGCGTGGTCGTCGTGTCATGGGTTTCCGGCGAAGCATCAATGATCTGGCTTCGGCGCGATCCGCACACTGGCGAGTATGGCTTGAGGTATTTCGAGGCGGCCGACGAAGGCACTACTGATGTGACTCAAGAGATCGTTGTTCGTCCTTTCGTCGATGAGGAGCACGGCTGCGACTGGTCTGCTGTTAAGCCATCGTGGATTGAAGAGCACGGCACTGTGCTGGTGCTTCTCGGGAACGGCCGAAACGAAGACACGGTGCTTGGCGACCCGAATCGGGAAGAAGGGGGGGTCCACGGCATTGCGAAGTACCTCAATCAGCGGATTTGGGAGATACCAACGGAGTACCAGGTCGCCGTTGAGGTCTTCCAGTCCGACAGCAAGAACAGGTGGCCGCGCAGTGAGCAGGAAGCCAGGACCGACGGCCCGCGTGCAAACATTCGACGAAGCATTCCTGGGGCTCGCCACTGGATCGAATACCCCGAGGGGCACAAGGGGGGACAACTCAGGAGTAAGGGAACGATTCAGCTTGCCGACGGAACGGACGCTGACTGGTTTCTGTGGGTAGGCGAGCGGCCACAGGTTCACGGCTACGCTTCGGAGTTCGGCTACATCTCGGCCCTCTACAAAAACGAGCTGTACAACTTCCAAATTCACCACTCCGTTTACCGCTCGCTGGGCGTCAGCTTGACGCCTGTGCGTCAACGGCTGTGGGTGATCTTTCGACCGTTGGAGTTGGACGCCAGCGGGCGTCGCGGCGTCTTCCCGACAACCGACCGCAACGCCCTCAAACTTCGGGGTGGCCCGAACGCCGGCGACGACCTACCCATCAACGAGTGGGCGAATGAGTTCGCCGAGAAGATGCCCGAGGCTATCCGCGCAGCTCTTGCCGAAGCCCGCAGCGGTGATGCCCGAGCGATTGAGGATGAAGCGTGGAGGGAGCGCCTCATCGAGCGCTTCGGCTCGCGTTGGAAGATGACCAAGCTTGTCGCACAGCAAACTGGATTAGCCTCCGTCAAATCCGTGCAGTCGGGTGCGCAGCCGACCACGGCGACAGGCGCCGTGCGAGGAAGGCAAGGAGGAGCAACTGCGGAAGGTCGCCGCAAAGGCACGCCGTCAATGGGTTCAACTCCTGGGCCTACCCCAGCCCGGACGGCGCGAGTCGGCGGCGGACTGCCATACTATCGAAAGGCCAAGGCGGAGGACTTCGATCATCCGGGGCTGTTGGCTGCCTGGCAGGCCCATGATCCACAGTACCCGACCGGCGTCGTTCTGCTGAACATCGAGCATCCGGTGCTGATTCAACAGATCCAGCACTACCAGTCCCTCTACCCAGACCATCTTGCTGAACAGATCGAAGCCGAGGTCTTACGCGTCTACGGCGAGGTCGCCGTCGCAAAGGTCGCGCACTCCGAGTACATGCGGTCATTCCTTCCCTCCAATGAGATCGACAAGGACCTGCGTTCGACCCATGCTTTAACCATGGCACTGCTCGGCCTCGTAACAGAGGACGCGATCATCAATACCCGGCTGGGTGGCAAATTTGGGAAGGCCCGTTCCGCGGCATAACTTCGGTTGTGCAATGCCGGAGTTTTCCCCGAGTTCGAGGATCAGCTCTGCTGCTTCACCGGCGCAAGGTTACGTGGGCGAGGTCTTAGGTGATCGCGCCGAAACGCTGATCTGGGGCCTGAGCGAGTTGATGGTCGGCCCACCCACTCCGACGTATGCGGGAATGGATAGCAGCCAGATCGCACGCCCGTGGGGTTCCGTATTGGGATCGTTTCGGCTCCCGCCACGCCACTACAGCTCGCATGGGCGGAGCTAAAGACTTAGGGGCAACGACGGTTCTCAAAACCTTCGTCGGCCGGAGGAAGAATAAATGATCCTCGACTGCTTTGGAGCGTTGCGGGCGGCGCGCAAGCTGCCTCCGGCGCCTGCGGGGTCGGTTGTTGCTGCCTCTACATGGCTCGCCTAGGCGAAGCGAGGTAATAGGGGAAGTCTCGTGCCAGAAATCTCCCACGGTTCTGACCGGCGCGACGATTACGCGCATCTTTTCAAGTCCCTCTTCTCAGCTGCGTTCACCTCGAAAGGGTTTGATGCGCTCTGCACGGTTCTCCGCGTTGGAGGTATGGAGGACGCGAATTGGGATCCGCTCGAGGAGTCTCGCGCAGCGTTCGATGACTACAACTGGATGCTAGAAACTGCGGCAGCGCAGCGCAGCGACGTCGCCGCCAGACGCATATCGCTGCTGATGTACTGTCAGGCCGTCGAGATGACGGCGCCATACGAGATCTTGGCAAACCTGCTCCGGATCATTGGCGGGCAACACTACACGTTACTTCCGTTCGAAGGCCTTGGCCGCGCTGCAAAGAAAGGCGACCCGTTGTCGCGAGTGCCGCCGAGTGCCAAGCAGAAGGTCAGACGTATCAAAGAACTCGCCACTGCAGCGGGGAGAGCAGATGTCTCCGATGCCCTCGACAAGTTCTTCGATGAGCGCGTCCGGAATGCCTTCTCGCATTCCGACTACATTCTTACGGACAAGTACTTCCGGTTCACCGAGGGAGGGCTTCCGCAACAGTTGGACCTTGGCATCGTCCACGTGCTGATCACCGAGTGCTTCGCATTTTACGGCGCGTTCCTCGGGCTGCACCGTAGATGGCTGCAGGAGCTTGGGCGCGGCAAGCGTTTCCACAAATGGCCGAGTTATGAAGTGCTTGAACTGCTGAGCTCCGAAGAGGAAGGCGTATTCGGGTTCCACGTTCACTTTTCCAACGGTTCTCGAGCGACGTATACGAGGCGCAGGTCTGGGATCGAGGCAATCAACCTCGTGTTTGAGCCCGACGGCAATATCAATTTCATGGTCGGGAACCTCGACGAACTCGAGCCCATATGGAAGGTAAATGGGAAACCCGTCGAAGACTGGAACGCGCTGCCATGAACGAAGCGGCTTACTCCGATGGAGAGAGAGCCGCCCGGTCATCCGTGTCGTTCAAGTCCCAACGGGCACCCCGCGCTGGCGCCAAGATGGTCCGATAAATACGTGGTGGTGATTGAGCGCTATGCGCATCTCCGCCCCGAGCTGTTCACTCCCAAAGACCTCGCCACGCTCTTACTGGACATGCAATCGGGCGGCGTTGTTGTGCCAGCGCGGGCGTGCGTCGGAACATCATCTTGCGCTGCGGGTTCTGGAGTTCGAGGCTGGACGCGCGTTAGGTTGGCGCTGTGAGTGTGATCCGGTCGACCGACTACCTGCTTGGTCTTCTTCGCGAGATCTGCAAACTCCCGCGCGAGACCGAGTGGGTCGAGTTCAAAGTCAATTATGCCGAGCCAGATGGGATCGGGGAATACATATCGGCGCTCTCCAACGCGGCAGCTTTGATTGGGAAAGCCTTCGGCTATCTGGTTTGGGGCGTGGACAACTCGTCCCACGAAATCATCGGTACTCAATTCAATCCGAAAACTACAAAGGTCGGCAACGAACAGCTTGAAAGCTGGTTACTGAAGTTGCTTACGCCCAAAATCCACTTTCGCTTTGACGATCTTCTCTCTGACGGCAAGCGCGTAGTGCTTACCGAGATTCCGCGCGCCGTGCATCAACCTGTCCAATTCAAGGGTACGGAGTTCATTCGGATCGCTAGCTACAAGAAAAAGCTCAAAGACTTTCCGCAGAAGGAAGCCGCTCTTTGGCGCACCTTCGATCGAACACCTTTCGAAGCGGCAATCGCGGCAGAGCGTGTCACCGACGATGAAGTTCTAAAACTCCTTGACTACCCAAGCTATTTTGACCTTATCGGTCGACCACTACCCGATGCGAAGCGGGGCATACTTTCTGCGCTCGAAAGCGATGCCCTGATTCACCGTTGCGATGCGGGTGGATGGAACATCACAAATCTAGGCGCCGTGCTGTTCGCGAAACGGCTGGAAGACTTCCCGGGCCTTCGCCGCAAAGCGATGCGCGTCGTCGCTTACCGCGGCAATAACCGCATTGATACGCTCAAGGAGCAAGTGGGGACCAAGGGTTACGCTAGTGGTTTCGATGGCCTGATGGGGTACATCAAGACTCTTGTCCCCTCGAACGAAGTCATTAAACAGGCGCTGCGAAAGTCCGTGCCCATGTACCCAGGGCTTGCCGTGCGCGAGCTCGTAGTGAATGCGCTCATCCATCAAGATTTTTCCGTCACTGGCGCCGGTCCAACGGTAGAGCTCTTCGAGGATCGGATGGAACTCACGAATCCCGGTGATCCCATCGTCGACGCCCAGCGCTTCCTAGATACTCCGCCTAAGTCGCGCAACGAAACGCTCGCGTCACTCATGCGCCGAATGGGTATCTGCGAAGAGCGCGGAAGCGGAGTCGATAAGGTTGTGTTCGAGACAGAGTACCACCAGCTTCCTGCACCGCTCTTCGAGGTCACTGGAGCGTCCACGCGCGCTGTTCTCTTCGCCCATCGTCCACTCTCGAAGATGGATCGAGAAGATCGAGTGCGCGCTTGTTACCTGCACGCCTGCCTTAAGTTTGTGAACCGTGAATTTATGACGAACACGTCCGTACGAGAGCGCTTTGGTATCAGCGAAAAAAACAGCGCTGCGGCCTCGCGACTCATCAAAGAAGCGGTGGAGAGTGAAGCGATCGTGCCCGAAGACAAGGACGCAGCGAAGAAATTCATGCGCTACATCCCCTGGTGGGCAGCGGGGCAGAGACAATAACGCACCGGTGCTTATTTGATCGCAGTACCCTTTACTCCTAAGGTGCAGACAAAAAACCTAAGGATTCCGTGGCAGTACTTATTTGATGGTTATTTGATCCGGCTCTTTCAATAGTGCGTCGCTAAGCTGCCAAAATTGCGTGGCGAATGTACAGTCTGCTGGACACAAGATCAGAATTCGCCGCTTAACTACCTAATATTACAAAGAAATCCGGAGTGGCCCCTGTGAAGCCAAGGGGCTTTCATGCCGCGTGCGCGACCGAGCCCGAAACTCGCTTCCAACTGCCTAAGGCTTTTTCTTGGCGTCTCTTTTGCCGAGGTCCGCTCGCTGGTGATCGGGTGCCTCGATGAAAAGATGTCACGGCAGGGCCCGGGTTTGGCGCCTCGCGCGGGAAGCTGAAGCCCGCAAAAGATGTCACGGCCTGGCCGTCCGTTCCCATCGAATCTTCGCATCCGGCATGCACAAAAGTGTCATGGACGAACGAGCAAGGAGGGCCAAGCAAAATGGGCATCCTGCGGCATCGAAGGATGGAAAGATGTCACTAAATTTCACTCTGCAAATCGAAAAAGATGTCACGGAACGGTCTCAGGAACTCGTTTAGCCCGGGCGTCAATCCGTAACCCCAAATTCGAAAAAGATGTCACGGAAAAGGCCCGGAATAGCTTTGCCCCGGCGATTCCAGATTTGCAAAAGATGTCACAGGACGAACCTGGGTTTTGGCGGGCCAGGCATCGCTGGCGGCGAGGGAACCTCAAAAGATGTCACAGCCGCAGATGCCGACGCTGGTGGTAAACCTGCGCCAGACTAGTTGGTTGACAAGGCATCCGTCGCGTGGCCTTCTGACGCCGTTCGCGTCCCTACGGAGGTCGTCGGTGCAGACGGTTCGTATTCGAAGCGATTGGACCTTGCCTGAGGTCATTGGACTCCACGACCTGCCCTTGCTCGATCTGGTCTACCGAGCGCAAACGATTCACCGCGCCGTCTTCGCGGACAACAAGGTGCAGCTGTGCTCACTGCTTTCGGTGAAAACCGGCGGGTGTCCTGAAGATTGCGCCTACTGCCCACAGGCTGCGCGCTACCAAACCGGCGTTAACGCCGAAAAGCTGATGTCCGTGGACCAGGTCTTAGAAGCGGCGCGCCGGGCGCGCGACGCCGGTGCCACGCGCTTTTGCATGGGCGCGGCCTGGCGCGAAGTCAAAGACGGGCCACAGTTTGACGAAATCCTGGAGATGGTCCGCGGCGTTCGTGGCTTGGGAATGGAGGCATGCTGCACTCTGGGAATGCTGAGCCAGTCTCAGGCGGAGCGTCTCAAAGAGGCGGGGCTCACCGCGTACAACCACAACCTCGACACGTCCGCAGACTTCTACGGGGAAATCATCACCACCCGAACTTTCGAAGATCGTCTGCAGACGCTCGAGCGGGTTCGCGCTTCCGGCATCTCGGTATGCTCCGGAGGCATCATCGGGATGGGCGAGTCCATCGAGGACCGATGCAAGCTCCTGATGACGCTCGCCAACCAGGAGCCGCAACCGGAATCGGTGCCGATTAATGCGCTCGTGGCCGTCGAAGGTACGCCGCTGGCGGACCGGACTCCCGTCGAGCCAATCGAGCTGGTGCGGATGATCGCGACCGCGCGACTCTTGATGCCGCTGGCGATGGTACGGCTTTCCGCGGGCAGGCTCCAGATGAGCTCGGAGGCGCAACTTCTGTGCATGCTAGCTGGCGCCAACTCGATCTTCTTCGGAGAAAAGCTCCTCACGACAGGGAACCCTTCCTACCAGGATGACATGGAGCTTCTTCGCCAAGCCGGAGTGGTACCGCTCCAACCGGAGGCTCGGGGCATTTGATGGAACTGGGTCTGCAAGCGAGATCCGGCGTTGGCCCGGCCGCCGACTGGGCCGAAGACGAGCTGCGGGCGCTAGAACGGCAACGGCTTCGCCGCCATCTCGAGCCGCTCGAATCTCCCCAGGGTGCTGTCGTTAAGCTCGCCGGAATTGAGCTGATCAACTTTTCGTCCAACGACTATCTGGGTCTGGCGAACGATCCAGCGGTGATTGACGCAGCCAGCAGCGCAGTGCACCGATTCGGAGTCGGCTCCGGAGCCTCGAGGCTGTTGGTAGGAAGTAGCATCGCGCATCAGCGACTCGAGCAGCGGCTCGCGGAGTTTGGACGCGCGGAAGCCACGGTGCTCTTTAACAGCGGATACGCCGCGAACGTCGGAATCCTATCGGCTCTGTGCGGACCGGAAGACGCCATTTTTTCCGATGAGCGCAATCACGCTTCGCTGATCGATGGTTGCCGTCTCTCCCGGGCGAAAGTCGCGGTGTACCCGCACCGGGACGTGAAAGCTCTTGAACGGCTGCTCCGAGCGATCAGCGCACGCCGAAAGCTGGTCTGCACCGAGTCGGTCTTTTCAATGGACGGAGATCGAGCGCCGGTCGCTGAGTTGGCTGACGTCAGTCAAAGACATCGTGCGGCCCTCCTGATCGATGAGGCGCACGCGATCGGAGTGATCGGCCCGACCGGCGCAGGTCTCTGCGAAGAGCTAGGCCTGACCGATTCCGTAGACGTTCGAGTTGGCACGCTGGGCAAGGCGTTGGGAGTATTCGGCGCGTTTGCGCTCAGCTCGCGTGCTGTTTCGGAGCTGCTGTTCAACCGCGCCCGCTCGCTCGTATTCTCGACCGCACTTCCACCGGCTCTCTGCGCGTCGGCGGAAGCTGCCATTTCCCGCGTCGAAGGTAGCCCACAGCTCAGGGCCAGATTGTGGCGGAACATTCGCCGGTTTTCTGAAGGCCTGCGCGGGTTGGGAATTCGGTCCCGAGCGGATTCGGCGATCTTTCCGGTGGTGGTTGGCGACGCGCAGCGAGCGCTTTCTGCAGCTCAACGGCTTCGCGAGCGGGGTTTGCTGGTCAAACCCATCCGGCCTCCCACCGTGCCGCAAGACACCAGTCGACTTCGTTTCTCGCTTTCGTCTGCGCACAGCGACGAGCAGGTGGACCTCGCTTTGTCAGCGCTCCGAGAGGTGCTCTCGCTGTGATCCAGTCGGAGCACCAGCGCTTGCTGGATCTGGATCTACGCCATGTATGGCACCCATTTACCCAGATGCAGGTCTGGCCTGACGACCAGCCTCTGGTGATCGTCGGCGGCGAAGGCAACTACCTGATCGATGCACGCGGCAGCCGCTACCTCGACGGGGTCTCGTCGTTGTGGGTGAATATCCACGGGCACCGAAAGGCGGAGATCGACGAGGCGGTGATCGCTCAACTTCGGCAAGTGGCTCACACCACGCTGCTAGGCCTCGCGTCGGCGCCGTCAATCGAGCTCGCGGCGAGATTGGTCAAACTGGCTCCGCCTGGACTGAACCGCGTTTTTTACTCCGACTCCGGATCAACGGCGGTCGAAGTGGCGATCAAGATGGCGTTCCAGTACTGGCGCCAGAAGGGGCGTCCGGAGAAGCGGGTTTTCGTCGCCCTCAAAGAGGCATACCACGGAGACACCGTCGGAGCGGTTTCAGCCGGTGGAATCGACCTGTTTCACGAAATCTTTCAAGAGTTGTTGTTTTCGGTGACGCGCATTCCAACGCCTTACCGCTATCGTTGGCCCGGGCCAGGCGACTGCGCGACGGCATGCCTCGACGCCGCGGAAGCACTTTTCGAACAAAGGGGCAAAGAGCTTGCTGCGTTGATCATCGAGCCTTTGGTGCAAGGAGCTGCCGGGATGATCACGCAACCGGTCGGCTTCTTGAGGGAGTTGGCTGCGCTTTGCCGCCGCCATGACGTTCTGCTCATATGCGACGAAGTGGCGACTGGCTTTGGACGCACCGGAACGATGTTCGCGGTGGAGCAGGAACGAGTGGCGCCCGATCTGCTCTGTCTGGCGAAGGGATTGACCGGAGGCTACTTGCCGCTGGCAGCCACGCTCGCCACCGACCGCGTGTACGAAGGATTTCTCGGAGCAGTCCAGGACAAGCGAACCTTCTTTCATGGCCACAGCTACACCGGAAATCCGTTGGCCTGCGCGGCGGCGCTGGCGAGTCTCGACCTTTTCGAGTCGGAGAACATCTTGGAACGGATCAAGCCAGTGATCGCGACACTCGCGGAGAAGCTCGCGTCGATTGGGGAGTTGGAACACGTCGGGGAAGTGCGTCAGCGGGGAATGATGATCGGCATTGAGTTGGTGCGGGATCGGTCGACCAAGACGGAGTATCCCTACGCGGAACGTGTTGGACACCGGGTGTGTCTGGCAGCTCGAAAACGCGGCGTGCTCCTTCGGCCTTTGGGAAACGTCGTGGTCCTGATGCCGCCCCTTTCGCTCACCTCGGCTGAGGCCGGGTGGCTGGGCGATGTGGTGAAGGAGTCCATTGACGAGGTCACTTCGCATTGAGCGAGCCGTTTCGCCTCTTCGTCACCGCTACCGATACCGGCGTCGGAAAAACGGAGGCTTCGTGCGCGCTGCTTTCAATGCTCGCGGATCAGGGACTTCGCCCCGCGCCATTCAAGCCGTACGAGAGTGGATGCCAAAATCTGAAGGCACCCGCGGACGCATGCGCGCTCCGCGATGCCGCACAGAGCGAGGATGCTCTGGAGCTGATCTGTCCGCATCGCTTTCGACCGCCAATTGCGCCTGGGGTTGCCGCCGTTCGGAGCGGTTCAACCCCAGCGCTTCGGAAGACCCTGGCCGCCTACCGATCGTTTTCAGGCCGACCGTTGGTCGCCGAGGGCGCCGGAGGGCTTTTCGTTCCAATCGACCGGCACCGCGACGTGATTGATTTGATCGAGCTATTCGGGCTACCGGCGTTGCTCGTGGCGCGAGCCGGACTGGGAACCCTGAACCACACGGCACTCTCTCTTCAAGCGCTCACGGCCCGTCGAATTCCTGTGCGCGCGGTGCTCCTCACCTGCACCAGCGCGACGCATGATCCATCGGAGCGCGACAACGCCCGATGGATCCAGAGCCGGACTGGCGTGCGGGTGCTCGGTCCTGTCCCGTTCCGAGTAGAACCCAAGGCTCGGCGCAACGCTTTTCGAAGCGCGCTGAAGCCTTTGCTACAGGAGCGATCATCACACTTGCGCAGGGTTTGATTCGACGGTTACGAAATTGGACGGGACGAAAGATCCAGGCGAGAACTCGTGCACATGGCTGACATCATCGATCTCAGCTTAATCAACCACGCCAAGCAGCACTTTCGAAAACTTCTCGACACCCGCGGTGTCTCTTACTTCCTGAAAAAGGATGGGCACCGCCTCTTTCAGATTGAGCAGTCGAAGGTGGACCTGGTTGTGCGTACGGCTGCGCGTTCGCGTGCGACCCACCTGCCACGCCCGCCCAGGTCGGCAATCGATCACTGCCGTCGCGAAATTCGACGCGAGCTGATTCGCCGCGTGGTGGAGGCGATGCTTCAGACGGGACTCTAGGGCCTTCGAAGGAGCACCCAGCCGCGCGCCCGCGCTACCTCCTGCCACGACGGACTACTGGGCACGAGTAGCTTCTCCTGAAGCAGAGCAAACCGTCCTCGCGAACCGTTTTGCTCCGTCGGACCGAAGGACTCGGCAGGCTCCGGGAAAAGGTCGCGTTCGGCGGCAAGTAAAGCAATCATTCGCCAGTTCGTTGGCGACGAGACCAGCAGAATCGGCTCGTGGGTGGCTGCCTCGCTCAGCGGACCGGCAAACTCTGTGGAAACAACACACGGCTTGGGCAAGAACTTGGCGCCGAAACCCGCAAGCGACATTCCCCACGCAATCGCTGCAAGGGCGACGAGCGCCGGCGCGACCACTGCCCGCGCGCGACTCAATTGTCGGAGGAACGCTCCAGCGCCGGCGCCCGCCAACAGCGCCAAAGCCGGGTACGCAATCAGAGCGTGGTTCCACCACTTTCGCCCTGGGAGAAGGACCAACTCGAGCACGAGAAGGATGTTGAACAGGGCTATCAAGCGCGTCGCAACAATTCGTTCTTTGGAATCCGATGCCGCTGGACGTGCCGCGCGAAAGAAACCCAGCGCTACGAACGGAAGCCCAGGCCAAAACCGGCCGGCGATGCTCAGCAGCGGATAAAACGGGCTGGTGGAACCATCCGTTCGGCTGCCGAGCGCCGAGGCCAGCAACTGGCTGCGGCCATAACCCTCCCACCAACTGCCGCTGCCGGCGATGTGATCGATCCACACAAACAGCGCAGTGGGAAACGCCGCGAGCAACGTCGCGAACACACCGAGTAACAAAGGCTTTGTCGAGCGCTCGACAATCGCGCAGGCCGCTGCCGCAGCCGCGAGGGGGAGCAATCCGAACGGGCCCTTGATCAAACAGGACACCGCGCCGAGCGCCGCAGCGAGCAGCCAGCTTCGGATTTGACCGGGCCTATTCAGCACCAAGGCCGCGGCTGCGGTCGAGAAAAACAACAAAGGCGGGTCCAGCCGCGGTCGTGCTCCATAGATGAAAAATGTTTCGGTTAGCCCCAAGACCAAGACCGCGCAGACGGCGCTCCAAGGATCCAGCAGCCGCCACCCAAGCCAACCCACCAGCGCGAACGTAGCCAGGCTCCACAACAACCCGAGCACGGGCAACGCTCCTTCGCCGAAGAGGCGGATCGCCAAGGCCATGGGCCAGAAACCAAACGGCAGGTGCTCCCGGAAGTGAGGGTAGACGGATGGAAGGTAGCTCGGATCCAGCCACCGACCGTCTCGCGCCATATTCCTCGCTACCACTTGGTAAAGCTGAGCGTCCGTGTCATCGACATGTCCTCGCCAGGGCGAGATCAGCAGCCCGGCGCAGAGGACCAGCGAAACCAGCATCAGGCGCACGAAAAAAACGCTACACTGTTTGGACAGAGAATGCGCATCCTCGTCCTATCTCATGCTGACGTGGAACGGCTCCTGCCGATGGATGAGTGCGTCGGCCTGATGGCCGATGCGCTCTCGGCTCTCGCCCGAGGACAGGTCCATCAGCCCCTTCGGATGATTGTCCGGCCCCCGCAAGCGAAAGGACTTTTGGCCCTGATGCCAGCGCATCTGGCGGGACCGCGTCCTGCGTACGGACTAAAGGCGCTGTCCCTTTTTCCCTCCAACCCAGCGATTGGAAAGGATGCCCATCAAGGCAGCGTGCTTCTTTATGACAACGAGACCGGTGAGCTACGCGCGCTGATGAATGCGTCGGCGATCACCGCGATCCGAACCGCGGCCGTATCAGGCGTGGCGACCCGGGAGCTCGCGCGCGAAGACGCATCGGTGCTTGCCCTGGTAGGCGCCGGAGTCCAGGCGCGCTCGCACTTAGCCGCGATGGCGTGCGTGCGACCGATCAAGAGTGTGCGCGTGGTATGCCGCCGGCTCGACAAGTCAAAGCAGTTCGCCGAGGAGATGTCGGCCCGTTACCGATTCCCGATTGTGCCCAAGGCGACCGTCGAAGAAGCAGTGCGCGGTGCCGAAATCATTGTAACCGCGACCACCTCCGCAGAGCCGGTGCTCAAATACGAATGGATTTCCCCTGGCGTTCATCTCAACGCAGTGGGCGCGAGTTTGGTGACGAACCGCGAATTGGATTCGGCGACGGTGCGAGCCTCATCGCTCTTCGTGGATCGCCGCGAGTCAGCTTTGGCCGAGGCAGGTGACCTGGTCTTGGCAGTCAAGGATGGGTCGGTCGGACCGGATCATATTCGCGGTGAGCTGGGTGAGGTGCTGATCCGCGCGGTGCCAGGAAGGCAGTCCCCGGATGAGATCACGCTTTTCAAGTCGCTGGGACTTGCAGTGGAAGACGTGGCCGCCGCGGACTTTCTCTACGCCAAGGCGCTACGAATGGGCGCTGGTCAATCAGCGGAATTCTAGTCGGAACTCCGAGAAGATGAGCTAGCTTGCGCCCATGAAGAGTTTGCTTTTGTTGGCGCCCATCCTTGCTGGATGGGCATCGGTTCCCGGGCTCGATGCCCTCTATCCAGAGCTCGATGCCTTCTATCAGGACCTTCATCAAACTCCGGAGCTTTCCGGGCAAGAAGAAAAGACGTCCGCAAAGCTTGCCGAACGTTTGCGGCGGCTCGGGTATCAGGTGACAACGGGGGTCGGCGGTTATGGCGTGGTCGCACTGCTGCGAAACGGCGCTGGCCCCACCTTGATGCTGAGAACGGATATGGATGCGCTTCCGGTGCAGGAAAGCACCGGGCTGCCTTACGCGAGCAAGGTGGTGGCGAAGCTGCCTGAAGGCAGCACCGTTCCGGTGATGCACGCTTGTGGGCACGATGTGCATATGACCTCCCTACTCGGCGCCGCGGCGCTGCTCTCGCAAATGAAGGATCGCTGGAGCGGCACCCTGATGTTGATCGGCCAACCCGCCGAAGAAACGGGGACCGGAGCGCTAGCCATGCTCAAGGATGGGCTCTTCACCAAATTTCCGAAGCCCAATTTCGCAGTTTCCCTTCACGATGAGGCGGACCTCCCGTCCGGCCAAATCGGTTACACGCCGGGATACGCACTTGCCGCCGTCGACTCGGTGGACATTGTCATCTTCGGCCGAGGTGGCCACGGAGCCTATCCGCATACGACGATCGATCCGATTGTGATCGCGGCTCGGACCATCTTGGCGCTCCAAACGATTGTCGCTCGCGAGAACAGTCCGCTCGACCCCGCAGTCGTAACCGTCGGTTCGATCCACGGCGGATCGAAACACAACGTCATTCCCGACGAGGTGAAGCTGCAGCTCACGGTGCGCTCGTACAAAGAGGAGGTTCGAAAGAAAGTGCTCTCGGCAATCGAGCGAATCGCGAAGTCCGAAGCTGCCGCGGCCAATGCCCCCAAGGAGCCGACAGTGGCTGTCTCCGAGTCGCTCGGCGCTACCTACAATGATCCGGCGCTGACCAAGCGTGTGGCGAGCATCCTCTCCAAGGCAATGGGCGCCTCGAACGTTGTGGAGCGGGCTCCAGTGATGGGGGCCGAGGACTTCGGCGCCTATACCAGAGCCGGCGTTCCCTCGGTGCAGTTCTTCATCGGCGCGGTGGAGCCGGAGAAATACAAGAAAGCGAAGGCAGAGGGCGTCACCCTACCTTCTTTGCACTCATCGGGGTTTTATCCAGACCGCGAGCGGACGCTGCGCACCGGCGTGACCGCACTGACATTCGTGACCCTCGACATTCTGGGAAAGAAGTAGGTCAGCCCTCACCGAAAGAACCGTGGCGGCCTGCTCCTGCGGCGAAGCGAGCTGCGCCTTCCAGCGTCTCGCCCCCGGCAAGCACCTTCATCCCATGGTGAAACTCGTTTCGGAGCGCATCGGGGAGTGACAGCGACCACTGCTCATAGGTTGAGCGTCGGTCGGAGCGCAGACATTGCTGGGGAAATGCGGCGATGCTCTTTGCCAATTCGATCGCCGTCGGCAGCGCTTGACCTTTTTCGACGAGCCGATTGGCAAGCCCCATCGCGAACGCCTCTTCACCGGGCACCGGCCGACCGGTGAGGATCATGTCCAACGCGCGGCTGTGTCCAATCAAGCGCGCAAGCCGAATGGTACCGCCATCCATCAGCGGCACTCCCCAGCGCCGGCAGAACACCCCAAATACCGCGTCGCGCGACGCCACCCGCAGGTCGCACCAGATTGCCAGTTCCAATCCTCCGGCCACCGCATGACCCTCTACCGCTGCAATCACCGGCTTGGACAGCAGCAGACGGCTGAAGCCCATCGGCCCGTCGCCATGATCCTCTAGGCGCAGCATCCGACTGGGGTCCGTCAGCGCCTTCAGGTCCGCGCCGGCACAGAAGGTGCCGCCCGCGCCGGTCACGACCGCTACTGAAAGCGACTCGTCGGCATCGAAGCGCCGTAGCGCGTCGGCCAGGGCTCGAGCGGTCGCGGCATCCACGGCGTTGCGCGCTTCATCCCAGCGGTTGAGCGTAATGACTGCGACTGCGTCCTTCGATTCGAATTTCACTGTATCGGCCATACGGGATGAATAGCATGGCGTGGATCGCCAATGACCAGATGGCTACTGATGGGGTTGCTTGCGACAACGGCTCCAAGCCATGAGTGGACGGATGGCAAGCTCAGCGCTGCCGGCCTGATCGGCTACGGAATCGGATTCGACAGCCCCAATGCATACGGCCTCGGATTCGGTGTTCGGGGCGGTTACACATTTCCCGATTACACATTTCCCGTTCAGGTCTACACAGGTCTTTCATTCCTCTATTACAACGGCAATTCGCAGAGCGTTCCGTTTATTGGAAGCAGCAGGGTCCGCATCTGGACGCTGATGGCTGAGTTTGGGCAAGACCTCGCTGTTGGGCCGGTGGAAATTCGTCCGTTTCTCGGACTGGGGATTGGAGTTTTCGGCGGCGGGGTTGGCGCATTCAGCTCTTCGACTGCGTACTTCGGCCTGACTCCCGGAGCGGTGGCTACCTACAGTTTCAACGGGCCCCTTTCCACGGGTCCTTTTGTAGGAGTCGATATCCACATCACCTGGCTACCCTCAACAGATGCCTTCATTGCTACTGACCTTTCGCTCCTCGCCACAGGCGGATACCGCTTCTAACTCGGCTGCGCCGATTAGAAGCAGCCAGTCTGCTTTGATTCAGGATCGCCACGCTCGGGCAGGTCGGGGCATTTCATGTCCAGGTGACATGGCCCGGTGGCGCGCCGATGTCGCTTGCTTTTGATCTTCACCCATGTTGAAGGGCGCGCGCATGACCAGATACCTATTGATTGCAGTGTTTTTGTCGTCGTCAGTTCCACAAGTCGCGGCTGCAGCGCCTAGACGCTCCTCATGGACCGATGGCAAGTTCAGCGCTGCCGGCCTGATAGGGTACGGAATCGGCTTCGACAGCACCAACGAGTACGGATTCGGGTTTGGAGCGAGGGGTGGCTACACGTTTCCGTTCCAACTCTACGTCGGGCCTTCGTTCATCTATTACATCGGAACCTCCCCAAGGAATAACGTAACTATGCGCGTATTTACGATCGCGGCGGAGGCTGGCTACGAGCTGGTGGTCGGGCCCGTAGAAGTTCGCCCTTTCCTCGGCATTGGACTTGGAAACGCCACCGCGACCGTAGGCGCTCTTTCGGGCTCGACCGCCTATTTTGCTCTCATGCCGGGAGGGGTAGTCACCTACAGCTTCAACGGTCCTCTCTCCACCGGTCCTTTCGTGGGAGCGGACGTCCACCTTACCTGGCTGCCAGCCGCGAGCGGAGTCAATGACCTTTCGCTTCTGGCGACCGGCGGGTACCGGTTCTAACTCGGCTGCGCTGGCTAGAAGCAGGTGGAGGTTCGGTTTTGACTCAAGAAGACCGCCACGGCCGGACAGTTCGGGGCATTGAATGAGCCGGTTACGTGGTCGGCTGCCGCGCTAGCGCCGCTGACCATCGTCAGATCGAAACTGCCCGAGTAACTGCCGTTGTTCACCGAGCTCAGGGTTATTGTGCCGGAGACCGCCGTCTCGGAGGCTCCAGCCACGGCAAGGCAGCTTGCATCCGTTTGATAGTAGAACGCGATTGCCCACCTTGGCGGCGGCGTGCTTCCGGAAGAGACGACGTAGACTCCGGGTGCCGTGGGCGTGCTGGTCTGCCCAGTCGCGGGATTTACGTCCGTAAACGCCAGAAGCAGGTATTGGGTGCTCTTCGGTTCTCTGTTGGCGTTGACGTCTGCGCACAAGCCGCTGTTGCTCGCAATCGCCACCAGGCCCGAGCTCGCGGTAGTGGTCGTTCCTTGGATGGGCACCATCACGTTCGCTGCGATTGCGTCCGCCGCCTGAAAGGCGTGACCGTTGATATTCCCATTGATGGTGGCGCTTCCAACAGCTGAACCACCTACGCCGCCGCTGTTGCAGGCGAGCGCAGCCGAGACGGCGACCACCAACGAGGTCAAACGAATTGTCATGCCTGACAAACTCGGATTACTCCAATCGCGACAGCAGCAGCTTGTGTTGCAGCAGCAGGGCTTCCGGCATTCTGTCGCCGAATTGCGCAAAGAATTCTCCTTGCGACTCTAGCTCAGCTTTCCATTCATCGAGATTAATTGACGTCGCTTCGTTGACGTCCTCTGCAGGAACGTCGAGGCTAGACAGATCCAGATCTCCCGCTTTCGGAACCCAACCCAGTACCGTCTCCTGGCCGCCGACTCGACCCTGCGCCCGATCGATGATCCACTTGAGCACCCGCATGTTTTCGCCGTATCCCGGCCACAAGAACCTGCCGTTCTTGCCTTTCCGGAACCAGTTGACCTGGAAGATTTTCGGCGGGTTCTGGATCTTCTGCTGCATATCCAGCCAGTGCTGGAAGTAATCGCCCATGTTGTATCCGCAGAAGGGAATCATCGCCATCGGGTCACGGCGAACGACGCCGACTTTTCCGGTCGCCGCGGCGGTGGTTTCGGAGCCCATCGTGGCTCCGAGAAACACCCCGTGCGTCCAGTTGAATGATTGAAGCACGAGCGGGACGGTGGTGCTGCGACGACCGCCAAAAATGATTGCTGAAATGGGTACCCCCTCCGGATCCTTGACGTGCTTGGAGAGGGCCGGGTTGTTCGTCATCGGCGAGGTGAAACGCGAATTGGGATGCGCCGCCTTCTCGGAAGAGGCCGGGGTCCACTTCTGGCCCCGCCAATCGATGCATTCTTTAGGCGGCTCCCCATCTTTGCCTTCCCACCACACATCTCCATCGGGCAGCAGCGCGACATTGGTAAAGATCGTGTCGTGGCTGATGGTCTTCATCGCGTTTGGGTTGGAATGGAAATTCGTCCCCGGAACCACGCCGAAGTAGCCGGCCTCGGGGTTGATGGCCCAGAGGCGCCCGTCCGGCCCAACGTGCATCCAAGCGATGTCGTCTCCGATCGTGCGAATCTTCCAGTTCTCGAATCGCTTGGTGGGAACCATCATCGCGAAGTTGGTCTTGCCGCAGGCGCTGGGAAAGGCAGCGGCGACGTACGTCATTTGACCCTCGGGACTTTCCACCCCCAGGATCAGCATGTGCTCGGCCAGCCAGCCTTCCGTCCGTCCCAAGTAGGAGCCGATCCGTAGCGACAGGCACTTCTTCCCCAAGAGGGCATTGCCGCCGTAACCAGAGCCAAACGACCAGATGGTGTTGTCCTCGGGGAAATGGCAGATGTAGCGCCGCTCGGGGTTGAGATCGCCGACGCTGTGCAGACCCCGGTTGAAGTCATCGCGCGTTCCGAGCTGGTCGAGCGCCACTTTGCCCATCCGGGTCATGATCCGCATGTTGAGAACCACGTAGATGCTGTCGGTGATTTCGATTCCGACTTTCGCATTGGGCGAGCCCGGTGCGCCCATCACGTACGGGATGACGTACATCGTCCGGCCCCGCATCGCGCCGTCGAAGAGCTTTCCCAGTTTCGAATACGCTTCTTGCGGAGCCATCCAGTTGTTGGTGGGCCCTGCATCCTCCTTGCGGCGGCTGCAGATAAAGGTCAGATGTTCCACCCGAGCCACGTCGTTGGGATGTGATCGATGGAGGTAGCATCCTGGCAGCTTCTGCTGATTCAGCCCGATCAAGACCCCCGCCGAGAGCGCCTCCTCGGTCAGCCGATGGTTTTCGGAGTCCGACCCGTCGCACCAGACGACACGATCGGGCTTGGTCAATCGGGCTATTTCCGAAACCCAGTTCTGGAGGTGAACATTTTTGGTTGGGGAAATATCTCTGACTTTGGCGATCTCCATTGCGCGCATATTTATTCCTAGAGGACTAAGTTGCGGTGGTGGTCTTCGTTTGCCACCTTCAGGCTAGCGGGCGGAAGCCCGCCCGCCGTGTTTTAGCTCGGCGGCTAATCGGATCCATCAAGCAAACGCCCTGAGGTTGGTAGAAAACACAAACGATGCGGTGCGTCGGAAATCGTCGGGTCTGGGGACGATGGCCTATGCGCCTATTTCTGCGCCATTCGACAATTCTTTTTTATCGTCCGCGACCGGTGCGGGGCGCGAGGCGGGGAGAGGCGTTTCGCGGCTGGCTTCCTCGCGGCGCAGCGCTTCGCGGATGTGCCGCGACAGACGAACGATCGTGTCGTCATCCGGATCTCGCGGTCTGGGTAAGCGGACTTCGAGGTCCTGGAGGATTCGGCCTGGACGGCTGGCCATCACCACCACGCGATCGCCCAAAACCAGCGCTTCCCTAACGTCGTGCGTCACGAAAACCACGGTTTTCCGGGTTCGGAGCCAGATGGCTTGCAGAAGCTGGTGCATTCGCCCGCGCGTTTGCGCATCCAACGGCGCAAAGGGCTCGTCCATCAGCAGCACGGACGGGTCCATGGCTAGCGCCCGCGCCAAGCTCACCCTCATCTTCATTCCCCCGGACAGCTCATGGGAGAGCGCGTTCTCAAAACCATTGAGATGGACGAGCCCGATGAAGTCACGCGCTTTCAGCTCGCATTGCGCCATGGACAGGCCCTTCGCGCGCAGCGCGAACTTGAGGTTCTGCTTCACGGTAAGCCAGGGAAAAAGCGCGGCCTCCTGGTACATCAGCAACCGCTGGGGGCTGGGGCCTTCAACGGGATGTCCGTCGATCGAGACGTGGCCGCCGCTGGGAGAGACGTGTCCAGCCAAGGCATACAGCAGTGTGGATTTACCGCACCCGGACGGTCCAAGCAGGCACACAAATTCTCCCGCGTGGATGTCCAGATTGACGTTCTGCAGCGCCTCGACGTTGTTGCCGTAGCGGTGTCCCAGCTGCTGGACGGCAATCTTCGCCACACCCTTTGCCCCCCCCTGCCTTGGCACGAGGATGCCTTTGGTATGGAATCGATCCGCGATTTTCTGCAAGAAACCCGGCACGAAGGCCCATCCTATTGATCAGTTGCGACTCTCGCTTGCCTCGTCGCCTGCTGAACATCGTTCCCGCGACAGGCGGGTTCCCTACTCAACAGTCCCTCGGATAAACGCGTTCGCAGTGTGCCTCAAGTGGTGCTTGGACGCCAATTGCGTACCTGCTGTAAAGACGCGCACATACGCATTAATGGATAGCTGGCCGGATGCCAACCTGCTCCAAAATTGCGGCCTCCGCATCGAGCAGCGCGGAAAGGCGAGAAAGCGCTTCACCTTCTCCTGCCGCCCGCGCGGCGAGACGCAGAAACAGGGTCTGGTGCCCTGACTCGGCTTGCTGAAAGTGCTGGTAGACGTGGCGAAGCTTGGGATCCGGCAAGCCCTTCGCCAATATCCCCAACCTTTCGCAGCTTCGCGCTTCGATGATCGCCGCGACCAGCAGCCGGTCGAGGCAGCGCTGAGACTGGCCGTTGCGAAGCCGTTGCATCAGACCCTGGGCATACGGATCACCACGGTCCGGACCGAGGCTCAGGCCCCGTTCTTCGAGCAGTTTGAGGACCTGGGCCAGATGCGAGCTCTCTTCGCGCGCAAGTCGTGCCATCTGGCCGGGTAGCGTCGGCACCTCTGGGTAGGCCTGGAGCAAAGAAAGGGCCTGGACTGCCGCCTTTTTCTCACAATGAGCGTGGTCAACCAGCACCTCATCGAAGCGCAGGATTGCAAGCGGCAACCATTGATCAGACGTCGCGCACCGAAGCGGCACCGCGGCCAAGCGCGTAGCGACGTGGCTGTCCCTCATCCTCCGTCAGTTACCAGGAGCTGGACGACGGGTCCACACTGGTAACCGACGCGCCGCGCCACCTTGGCGAGAGTCTCGTCCGCTCTTAGCGTGACGCGCGGAAGTGATGCCAAAAGCTGGCGCGACAATTGGCCGAGCGCGAGCGTCGCAAGGCCCCGGCGCCGATAGTTCGGTGCGGTGTAGACCCCGGTGATCTCCGCCCCGTCCGAGGATTTCCAGGCCACGTCCGCCTTGAACACCAGCGTCCCATCCAGCTCGTGCACGTACGTTTGACCGGCGCGAACGTTCTGCTCGACGCGCTGCTTGAGCAACTCCAGACCGTTTGCGTCGGGCTCGACCCCGAGTGCTTCGCAAAAGGCATTTACCGCCATCGGCAACACCCGCGGCAAGTCATCTTCGTTGGCGCTGCGCAGTCGCGATTGCAGGTACGGGCCCAGCTGGTCGGGAACCACCCAGAAAAGGCGATGGAGGTAGCGCAGCCGAGCTCGACCGTTCGCCAGCGCGCGCTCCAGTGGCTCGACTGCGCTTTTGTCTCCGACGCTGGAGGCCAGCTTAATGGTCGGAGTCAGATGCTCGGCAATCGCAGAGAAGTCCTCCGCCTTGCCACCAGCGGTGGGAAGAATGCGGCCTCGGTTCCGATCTACCCAGACCGCGGCGGTGAGCTTGTCGCCGGATCGGCAGGCGTGCACCTCGAGCTTGTCTTCACTCGAGCCTTTCGAGCGCAATTGCTTCAGCAAGCCAAGCAAGTGCAGGTTGCGGATCGGATCGCAAGCAAGCAGAGACGACAGAGCGCTTTCATCGGCTGCGCCAAGCTGCTCGACCCTAGCCATGCAGTGCCGCGAATTGTAGCTGATCTCCCAGGACGCCACCCTCTCACATCTGCTCCAATTTGAGCCATTCGCGTACCTGCTGCTCGCGAACCTGAACCGGGGCGCGAGGAAGTCGCTCGAGCGAGAAGCTGGAAATCAGGTCGGCGGCCAAGGCAGGGGTTCCGTCGTGCAACCCAGCCCATTGGGACAACAACCCAACCACCCGCGCGGCTTCAACGCCGATCGCTCGCAGTTGGGACACCGAGAACGCTCCTTCCCGCTTGGCCAGGCGCGTTCCGTCAGGGTCGATCAGAAGCGGTACGTGCGCAAAACGCGGCGCGGGCAGATGCAGGGCACGGTAGAGCTGAAGCTGGCGGGCGGTGGAGGACAGAAGATCGGCTCCGCGCAACACATGGGAGATCCGGCTTTGCGCATCGTCGACCACCACCGCCAACTGATAGCTTGCGACGCCGTCGTTTCGGCAGATCACGAAGTCGCCCACCCGCGAGCGCACATCCTCCGCATACGGCCCCTGAAGATCGTCGTCGAAATTCACCGGAGCTGAATCTGCGCGGAAGCGGATGGCCGGCTTTCGTTTCGAAGCTCGCTCGCGCGCTTGATCTGCGCCGAGCGCGGCGCAGGTCCCAGGGTATCGAGGTCCGTCGTCAGCCTCGCCGTGGGGCGCGGAGGCGGCACGGGAAATCTCCGCCCGCGAGCAGAAGCAGGGATAACTCATTCCGCGCAGCTGCAATTCGAGCAGCGCTTGCCGATACGCGTCCACCCGCCGGCTCTGGAATAGGGGCTCTTCGTCCCAGGATAAGCCGAGGTACTCGAGATCGCGCAGCAGGGAATCGAGGTACTCGGGACGGCACCTGGCGGCATCGAGATCTTCGATTCGCAGCAAGAACTGTCCACCCGCGGCGCGAACCTGAAGCCAGCTCAACAAAGCGGTGTACGCGTTACCGAGGTGCAGCTGCCCGGAAGGGCTCGGCGCGAATCTTCCACGCATGCTCACCTATTAACCATTTCCGATCCGAATTTGCCTCGGCTGCCGGAACGGGATATCTGCGGCCGGCCAGCCGAAACCGGGCTTATGCTGATTCTGCACTGCTCCGACGTCCACATCACCGAAGACTACTCAAAGGTGCCGTGGTTGCAGCTCGGATGGCGGCGGTGGATCGCGATGCTGGAGCTGAAGATCGGCGGTCGCGGCAAGCAGTACCTCCAAGCTCGCGAGGTGTTGGCTCAGATCGTCCATGAAGCGGAGGAAAAAGGTGCCAGTCACCTGGTTCTTTCCGGCGACCTCACCGCCTACGCGTTGGAGCGGGAGTTCAGCGGCGCGCGAGAGGCTCTGGGTGCGATCGGTTCGGACAAGCGCCGCTGCACGGTGATTCCCGGCAACCACGATCGCTACACGCCCGCAGTGGTCGCGGAGCGGTTGTTCGAGAAATATTTTGGCCCGCTGCTCGAGAGCGACTTGCCGGAATACCGGCGTGAAGATGGGTTTCCCTTTGTACGGCTTCTGGGCGACGAAGCAGCGGTGGTAGGGCTGGGATCCGCGCGCGTACCCCCATTGCCGGGCTTGTCGTACGGTGTCGTCGGTCGCCGCCAAAGGCTGGCGTTGCGTGAAATCGTGCAGGATCCGCGGATTCGAGGCCGGGCGGTGTTGGTGGTCGTCCATCATGCCCCGCTGACCCGCTCGGGCCACAAGGACAAGTTGTCCCACCGGTTGATCGACGGCGAGGCCTTGTTCCGAGAAATTCCCGGCCCGCGGTTCGCGCTCCTGCACGGCCACATCCACTCGCGCTACCACCATCCTGCCACTGACCGGAGGCCTCATATTTTTTGCGCTGGGTCCTCGACCCAAAAAGGTCGTGAGGGTTACTGGTTGATCCGGGTGGAGAACGGCCAGATCGTTGGCGGCGTGCAGCAGGTACCCAGGCGCGTCAATGACTAGAGGGAGTCGCCAAGATGGCACTCGTTGTTTTCCTGAGAGGCATCAACGTCGGCGGACACAAGACCGTCCGGCCAACCATGCTCGCCCAGCAACTGAAACGCTACGACGTAGTCAACATTGGTGCGGCGGGAACCTTCGTAGTTCGCCGGCCGATTAGCCAGAGCCAGCTTCGGATGGAATTCGAGCGCAGATTGCCGTTCCAGGCCGAAGTCATCATCTGCCGAGGTGGCGAGCTTCTCCGCGCGGCTTCCGTTCATCGGTTTGGGGATGCGCCGATTCGCTCCGATGTCGTTCGTTTCGTGAGCGTGTTGTCCCGACGGCCTCGCCGGCCACTCCGCACTCCCTTCGACCTTCCCCCGGACGGAAGATGGCTTCTGAGAATCCTCGCAAAAGAAAGCAGGTTTATCTTCGGGCTCTACCGTCGCCAGATGCAGACCATACGGCACCTCGGCACGATGGATAGACTCTTCGGCGTGCCGGTCACCACCCGGAACTGGAATACCATCACCGCCATCGTGAAGACCCTGGAAGCGGCCGGCTCAGGCTAGAAGCGGCGGAGTCGTGTACCGTCGGATGAAGTGGATCCAGCGACGTTCATCCACTTCGACTCGCCACTCGCTGTTCGGGGTGAGGGACAGTCGTCCCTTCAAGAACCGCTCGAGAATGTCCGCCGCGCGCAGTGGACTCAAGCCCGGTCCCTGAAACGCGATTCGAAGAAAGACGTCCAGTGACGGCGTGACGTCGACCGAGGCGCAGATCCGCAGCTTTCCCACCCGCCGCTGGTAATCGGCATTTTGGCCCGGCCGGGAGTGCGGCTCGTCGCGAAGGCGCTCCAGCGCAACCCAGTTCGCCGGGCTCAGAATGAAGCGCAAAAGCTCTCTGCTTGCGTCTTCCAGCGTCGAATGTTCGTGGACCGAGAGCATCTGTGCGTGCATTGATGCCGAGGGATTGCGAATTGTCAACGAACCTTCTTCGGCCCGAGGGTAAGTGCTTCCCCAGTTGAGCGACAGTTGGCGCGTGGCGGCTTGACGAGCCGTTCAAGGCGTGCGCAGCGCTTCCGCCAACTCGAATGCATTTCGAACGCAGTCGTTGATCCCCACGCCCCGATACGCATTTCCAGTCAAATACAACCCGGGTAGTCGGCGCACGGACGCATCGATCCGAGCCAGGCGCGCCTGATGCCCTACATTGTACTGAGGGATGCCGCGAGGCCAGCGCAGAATCTCGCGGAAGCAGGGCGCGGCCTCAATCGACAGCGCCACTCTGAGCTCCGCGCGGGCCAGTTGCTCCAGCCGTTCATCGTCGAATTTGACGATTCCCGGCTTTCGGGCTCCTCCCATCAGGCAGGTGAGCAGAACCCGACCTGGGGGCGCACGCCACGGAAAAGTGCTGGAAATGAAGAGCACACCCAGGCTGGGCCGGGCCTCTCGCGAAGGCACCAGAAAACCCAACCCCTCGGGGCGGACCGCGAGATCCTTCTCGTCGTATCCCAGGTGCACCACCGCCACCGGGGCATAGGAAATCGCGGAGAGCTCCTCTGCGAGTCGGGGATCCAAAGGACGCAACAGCTCGGCTGCGACAAAAGATGGAACCGCCAGGATCAGCCGCTCAGCCGCGAAGCTCTCCGGGGTGCCGCCCCGGAACTTAAGGACCCACTGCCGCCCGTCGCGCTGGATGCTCTCCACCGGGGCGGAGCGCTGGATGGACCCTTCCAATGCGCCCTCGAGGGCCGAGATCAACTGCTGTAGACCGCCTTCGAGCGAAACCATCTGTCCGCCGATGCCCGTGCCAGGTGTGGCATCTTTTGGTCTTTTTTTTGCGGTTCGGATCATCGCCAGAGTCAGGCTTCGGTGCTCGCGCTCCATCCGTTTGAGTTGGGGAAAGGCGGACACTGCGCTCAGGTGATTGAGATCTCCGGCGAAGATGCCGAGTTGAATTGCATCGAGCAAAACCGATGTCGCGGCTTTGCCGAAATGGCGTCGGCCGAATTCCGCGAGCGACTCGTCCGCCGCATCCGAGCGGCGGCTGAAAACCTCACCCAAGACCCGAAGCCGACCGCCCAATGGAAGCAGTCGCGAGGTGAAGAAACTGAGCGGAGAGCTTGGCAAGGCCAGCAGCTCCCCTCCCACCAAGAGGAAACGTTCCTTCGAGGCCGGGCTGGCCAGCCGCACCTTGGAAAGCAAACCCAGCGCGGAAAGCAGATTGCCCATCGCAGGCTCGCGATCCAGGAATGCATTCGGTCCGGTTTCGGTCCAGAATCCATCGCGATCGAGCGTCCGGATCGTTCCCCCTACCCGGTCCGTGGACTCGAACAGCATCGCTTCCTCCCCGCGCTTTTTCAGGGCGTAGGCCAAGACCAGGCCGGAAATGCCGCCGCCAACAATTGCCGTGACTGCTGCCATCGGTGCTAGGGAAAGAGCAGTCCGGCGGACCACGTCCCAGCCTGCCGTTGGTACAGGACGCGATCATGCAGGCGGTTGGGACGACTATTCCAGAATTCGATCCGATCCGGGATCAACCGAAAGCCGGACCAAAAGGGAGGTCGGGGAATCGACTTCCCGGCATAGCGCTTGTTTAGCTCTTCGACCCGGCTCTCCAATTCCTGGCGCGTGGAGAGCGGGCGGCTCTGAGCGGAAGCCCACGCGCCAATTTGGCTGCCGCGGTCCCGCGTAGCGAAGTAGGCATCGGCCTGGGCATCCGACACCTGCTCGATGGTCCCTTCCACTCGTACTTGCCGGTGAAGGCGAGGCCAGTAAAAGCAGAGCGCGGCGACGGGGTGGGCGCGCAGCTCTCGGCCTTTGCGGCTTTCCAGATTGGTGTAGAAGACGAATCCCTCCGGGCTAAATCCCTTGAGCAGCACGACCCGAGCCGACGGACGACCATCCTCTCCGACCGTGGCAAGCACTGCTGCGTTCGGCTCCTCCGGGTAGGCGTCCTTGGCGAGCTCGTAAAGCTCGGCGAAAGCTTGAAACGGATCTGGATTCATGGGTTGTCACCATAGCAAGATGCGGATTCTCTTTCTGAGCTCCGAAGTCGCCCCCTTTTCCCGAACCGGGGGCTTGGCGGACGTGGCAAAGGCTCTTCCAGCCACCTTGGCGTCGATGGGCCATCCGGTCACGGTGGTGACACCCCTTTACGGGTCGGTGCGCGACGGTCGAGTGCGGTCGCTGGGAAAGCGTTTCTCGCTGCGCTTTCCGTTCGGCGAGCAGTCGGGAGAGCTGCATGGGGCTTCCCTGGCGAAAAACCTTGAGGTGCTTTTCATCGGCCATGCGGGCTTTTTCGATCGTCCAGGCCTCTATCAGCCACCGCAAGGCGCGGACTACGACGACAACCATCGGCGTTTTGCTTTTTTTTCGATCGGAGCACTCGCGGGCGCGCAGATGATTGGGTTTGCTCCCGACATCGTCCATCTTAACGATTGGCAGACTGGTCTGGCTGCGGTTGCGCTCAAGGGAGGCTATCGGAACACGGAGCTGAAGGACGCCAAGGTCGTTTTCACCATTCACAATCTTGCCTACCAGGGACTGTTTCCGATGTCGGCAGCGGCCGAGCTTGGTCTGCCCGCTGCCCTCCTCACTCCGGATCAACTGGAATTCTATGGGCAGCTGAGCTTCATCAAAGCCGGGCTGGTCTTTGCCGATGCGCTGACCACCGTGTCTCCCCGCTACGCGCAAGAGATCCAAACGCCGGAGCTCGGCTGCGGACTGGATGGTCTGTTGAGGCGTCTTAGCCCGAGGCTCACCGGCATTCTCAACGGCATCGATGATCAAGAATGGAACCCCGAGAGCGATCCGGCGCTGGCGGCCCGGTATTCGTGGCGTGATCTGACTGGCAAATCTCAATGCAAGGAGGCGCTGCTTCGCGAACAGGGGCTGGCGGAGTCTCCCGGGGAGCTCGCGCTTCCGCTGTTCGGGATCGTCACTCGGCTCGCGCTTCAGAAGGGAATCGATATCCTGCTTTCCGCGATCCCGCTTTTGATGCAAGAGCCGCTCAAGCTGGTGATTCTCGGTAGCGGAGATGCCACCTTCGAACGCGGACTGCGACGGTTGAGAGAGCGCTTCCCCCGCAATCTGGCGGTTCGGATTGAATTCGATCCAATGCTCTCGCATCGAGTCGAGGGCGGCAGCGATTTTTTTCTGATGCCTTCGCGGTTCGAGCCTTGCGGGCTGAGTCAGCTCTATTCTCTGCGCTACGGCACGATTCCGGTCGTTCGCGCGACCGGAGGTTTGGAGGACACGGTTGAAGACATCGCCCTACCACAGGGTACCGGAATCAAGTTTCGAGAATATTCCGCTGATGCCCTGGTGGCCGCGGTCCGCCGCGCTCTCGCCCTCTACGCCGAGCCAGAGAAACTCAACGAGGTGCGAATTCGTGGAATGAAACGGGACTTCTCCTGGAAGTCATCTGCACAGCAATATGAGTCCCTCTACCGGTCGCTGGTCCAGCGGGCTTTGAAATAGCTCTGCCGTGGGTGAGCCACTCGTACGATTTTGCCTGATGGGTCTTCTCGGATGGTCGTGTGCCGGCGTCTTTCGGCGCCCACCGCCACCGGATCCCGTCAAGCTGAAAGCTGCCGCCGCGACATTTCCGGCCGAGGGGCGCGGGGAGTTTCGGCTCGATCTGGAGGTACCAAATCCAAAGCGCAGTCCCGGAAAGCTCACCGGAATCGACTGGGAGCTGTGGCTGAACAACCAGTGGTTTGCGTCCGGAACCGGGATCCTCGACGAAGACGTCCCTCCCAGCGGCGGCCTGGTCCAGGTAACGCTGCCGGTAGCCTTCGGACGTTTACCGACCTCTAGCGGACCGGTTTCGCTCAAGCTTTTCGTTCGAGGAAACTTGACCGCGCGCTTCGGGGGCTCGGAGGACCAACTGGCATTCTCCGGTACCTCAACCATCCAGGCAGCGAACGCTCCGGTGATCGAAAACGCGGTAATTGACTAGCGAGGCTGCGTTACCCGGTGGGCCGAAGCTCCCTTTCCCTGGCCGTGCTCGTGGACCCCTTGGGCTTGATCAGGCGGATTCGCTCGATTCTCGGTCCATCCTTGGTGTGGACGATGAATTGCCAGCCATTGAAGGCGAAATGATCGCCGACCTCGGGAATGCTTCCGGCGAGTGAGCTGAGAAACCCTCCCAAGGTGTCGTATTCCCCTTCGGGCAGCCCGAAGCCGAACGCCTTGACGAACTTCGCCACGTCCAGAGAGGCATCGACCAGGAAGGAACCATCGGGTTGCTTCTCGATCATCTTCTTCTCAACTTCGAACTCGTCCCCGATGTCGCCGACGATCTCGCGCAAGATGTCTTCCAGGGTGACCACGCCCATGAACCCGCCGTATTCGTCCACCACCATGGCCATGTGGATTTTCTTCTTCTGCATCTCGCGAAGCAGATCTCCGATCGGCTTGACCCATGGCACAAAATGGGCAGGACGCAGGGTGTCCGCCAGCACGATCAGTTCCGGATGCTGCAGCAGCGGAATCAAGTCTCGCGCGTGCAGCACGCCGACGATGTGGTCGATGTTGTCGCGGTAGACTGGAATCCGCGAGTGGTTTTCTTCCGCCAGGATTTTGAGGATGTCCTCTGGCGGAGTACTGATCTCCAGCGCAATGACTTCGGTGCGTGGGACCATCACGTCGCGGGAACGCTTGTCCGAAAGCTCGAAAATCGAGCGGATCAGTTGTGGTGCTCCCTTGTCGATCAGCCGATTGGCGGCTTGTGCGGTGAGCAGTTTTTCCAGCTCCTCCAGGGGAGGCGGAGGCGATTCGAACCGGACCCTGCCACCGACTGGCCGCAAAGCCACGTTCAAGATTGCCACCAGAAAACGCAACAGCGGATACAGCGTGGCCAGCAGCGGTCGAACCAGCGCGGATAACCTCAATGCCCAGCGTTCAGGGTTGGCGGTGGCCACCGCCCGGGCGGTGAGGTCCAACAGCGCGGCGATCAGGGCGAGCAACAGCACGCTGCTCGCGACTCGAAGCAGCGATAACCAGAAAGGATCAGAACCCGACGCAAAGTCGAAGATTGGCGGAGCCAACGTGACCAGCGCGGCGGCGATAAAGCCGGCCAGGGTCATCCCGGTCCTCAGCACCGCAGCGGTTGCTTCCCGCTCTGCATGGAGGTGGAGCACCCGTCGCGCGGCGCGGGGATAAAGGGCGGCCAGCTCCTTCACCAGAGCATCCGAAGTGCTGTAAAGCGCGGACTCGGCGGCTGCGAGCAAGGCTCGCACCACCAAGAAACCCAGGGCTGCTCCCCACATTGCCCAAATCGGCATCGGAAGGCAGGTTAGTACCGTGGAGTCGAACCGTATAGTTACCGAGCCCCTTCCCAGTGGTTTGCTTGCTCAGCTGGCGAGAGAGTCGGGGTTCGACCTCTGTGGTTTCGCCAGAGCGGAGCCGATTCCACCGGATACCCTGCTGCAATGGTTGGAGGCCGGACTGGCAGCAACCATGGACTGGATGGGGGCTCGTGCTCTCGAGCGGCTGGACGTTGAGCGACTGCTGCCGGGCGCGAAGACAGTCGTCTCGCTGGTCTGCAATTATTACTTCAGCGCACCAGGATCCTCGTCGCCGATCGCTCGCTACGCGCGCGGCCGCGACTACCACGCGACGCTCCGCGATCGACTGCGCGCGATGCGGCGCCGAATCGATGAGCGATATCCCGATCTGCGCATCTATGCCTCGGTGGATACCGGGCCGATCATGGAGAAGGTTTGGGCCAGTCGCGCCGGACTGGGTTACGTGGGACGCAACGGCTGTTTCATCACGGAAGAGTTTGGGTCGTACGTTCTGCTCGCGACGATGATCCTCAATGCCGAGGTCGATCGCTACGCCTCGGGGCCGGCGATCGATCGCTGCGGCACGTGCAACCTATGCGTCAACTCCTGCCCGACCGAGGCGATCGTCGCTGATGCAACGGTGGACGCGCGCCGTTGCCTCTCGTACCAGACGATTGAAAATCGAGGCCAGTGCCCAGAACCGTTACGGGCTGCCCTCGAGGACATGGCGTTTGGCTGTGACATTTGCCAGGACGTTTGCCCGCTCAATCTTTCTCCGGTGCAGGCGGATGTCCGGTTTGCGCCGCGAGCGGTCGCAGATCTCGGCGTTCTGGAAATCGCCTCGTTGACGCCCGAGCGCTATCGAGAGCTGGTCCCCGGCACGGCTTTGGCGAGAGCAAAGTACGATGGACTTCGAAGGAACGCGATTTACGCGCTGGGAGCCGCGGGTGCTTCCAGCTCGCTGCCAGTGCTCGAAAAACTATGCGCCGACCCCAGCGAGCTGGTACGGGACGCAGCGCGCTGGGCGGTTGACCGGATTCAAAGCAACCCGCGCTAATCGCATCGGCGCGTAGGTCTTTCAGGGTGAAAGGCTCACCTGGGAGAATTTTTCGGTGCATGATTATCTCTGAAGATGCTTGTGCCCGGTCCTGGTTTTCGCGGCATCTCGTTGTTCGCGTTGGTGAAACGGCTGGTCCGTCTTTGGGTGGATCACACGATTCCCGACCGTGCGGCTCAGCTCGCCTACTACTTCGTCTTTGCGCTCTTTCCGATGCTGGCCTTCATGATGACCTTGGCCGCCTACCTTCCGATCGGGAACGTGGTTTCGAACCTGATCGAGCGTGCCTCGTACGTGATGCCGGAATCGACGGTCGCGATGCTGGAGGATCAGCTGAACGCCCTGACGCAGAAAACGCATCCCCGGATCTTGACGCTCGGCTTTCTGGTGGCTTGGTGGAGCGCGTCGCGAGGCGTCAACGCGCTCCGCGCCGCGCTCAATCTCGCCCATGACGTCAAGGAGAGCCGCCCATTCTGGAAAACGCAGGGGTTGGCGCTGCTGATCACCGGTTCGGGAGCGGTTCTGCTCGTTCTCGGATTCAGCGCGATCGTTCTCGGCGGCAGAAGGGGTTATTGGCTCACCCACAAACTCAACTTCGGCAGCGAATACCTGAAACTTTGGTTTTGGCTCCGCTGGCCGATCACCGCCGCTCTGCTGATGTTGAGCCTCGCACTCACCTATTACCTGTTGCCGGACGTGAAGCAGCGATTCAGATTCATCACTCTAGGCTCGGTGGTGAGCACCCTTGCGTGGTTGGCGGCCACCTGGGGTTTCACCCAGTTCGTCGAGCATTTTGGCCACTACAACGTGACGTATGGCGCGGTCGGCGGGGTGATCATCCTGCTCACCTATTTCTACATCTCGGGATTGCTGTTCATCACCGGCGGAGAAATCAACGCGATCCTCGAACAGGCCTCGCCGGGGGGAAAATTGGCCGGCGCCAGAAGTCCGGCCCGCGTTCCCGAACCGGCGCCGCTGCGTCCCAGCGTGGCTCCTCCCGGCGCGGTCAAGAGCCCAAGCTCCGCTCAGCACTCGAAACATAATGCTTAATGCGAGCTCGCCAAACGCTGCTTGATTGGGGCCAGTCGCTCCGCACCGAGGTCGCTGCCGCTGAGGTTGTGCTCGGCAATGAATCGCGTGATGTGGGCAATTCGATCTGGAGTGGCGGGATGGTCGGAAAGCCAAGCCATCACCTGGGAAGTCTTTCCTTCTTTGGCTTGCAGCTTCTGGAAGAAGGTCACCAATCCGCGCGGGTCGTATCCAGCCATCGACGAGTAGCGCGCTCCGTACTCGTCCGCCTCGTTTTCGTCGCTTCGGCTGTGCGCCAAAAGCGTTCCATTCGCGGCAATCGAGGCGGCAATTTGCGCGAGCAGTGAAGGATTCTTCCCGAGGGCAAGCGCGGTAATCGCCTGAAGTCCATAGGCGTCGATCAAATTTCGCGCGGTATGGTGCGCGACAACGTGTCCGGATTCGTGGGCCAGAACCCCGGCAAGCTCCGCCTCGTTGTCCGCCGCGAGAAGCAGGCCGGAGTACACGTACACGTACGCCCCCGGGGTCGCGAACGCATTGACCGTCTTGGGGTCGTCAATTACCTGCAATTGCCAGTGCAGATTCGGTCGTTCTTTCGAAGCGAATTGAAAGACGCGGTTGCCGACATTCTGAACGTATCCGGTAATCGCCGGATCCTGAATGTAGCGGACGTGCTGGTTCTGCTCGAGCTCCTGTTTGACCTGCTGGCCGAGCTGTTCTTCGTCCGAGTCGGAAATCAGCGTCTTGGCGGCAAGCGTCTCGGCCTGAATCCGCTGCTGCGCAGAGCAGCCAACGAGCGCCAAAGTCCCCATTGCCAGGCACAGCCACTGTGGTTTTCCAATCACCATCACGTCTGAAGAGCTACGCATTGGCCCGTTGCGCTGCAGCCCGGCTTTCCCCCGGTAAGCGACTGCCCCGGAATGCGGTTGCCCGGCTGCCCATCCGAAGCTATGTGAACGCTCGGCTCGAATCCAGCCTGGGTGTGTACTTCTGCCCAGCAGTACCCATTTTTGATCGATGGAGGCGCAGGCAAACGATGGCCAGACCAATTTGGACCGGATCGATCAGCTTTGGGATGGTGAACATTCCGGTGAAGCTGTTCAGCGCGGTTTCCCACAAGGAAGTTCGGTTTCACATGGTTCATGACGCGGACGGCGCGCGGATCAAGCAGAAGCGCGTCTGCTCCGCAGACGGCAAGGAAGTGCCGTGGGAGCACATCGCGAAGGGCTACGAGGTTTCCCCAGGTCAAGTTGTAGTGATTGATCCCGAAGAACTGGAACGGCTGGATCCGAAGGCCACCCGATCGATCGATATTGAAGCTTTCGTAAATCTCGCCGAGATCGATCCCCTCTTCTACGAGTCCAGTTATTACCTGGTGCCGGATCGTCAGGCGACCAAGGCTTATGCCTTGCTCGTCAGCGCGATGAAGGATTCCCAGCGAGTGGGCATTGCCCGCTTTGTTCTGCGCGCCAAGCAGTACCTCGCCGCGGTTCGTCCGGTTGGCAACGTGCTGATGATCTCGACCATGCTGTATGCGGACGAGATCGTGCCGCGGTCCAGGCTGGAGGGAATTCCGGAAAAGTTGCCCGCCCCGAAGGAACAAGAGCTGAAGATGGCCGAGCAGCTGGTCGAATCGCTTTCGACTCGCTTCGAGCCGGAGAAATACCACGACGACTATCGAGAGAAGGTGCTCGATTTGATCAAGCGCAAAGCCAAAGGCGAGCGCATCTCCCTTCCTCGCGCACCGCGGGAGCCCGCAAAGGTTGTGAACCTCCTCGATGCCTTGAAGGCCAGTCTCGAACAAACCCGCCGTCCCCCGAAGGCCTCTTTCCCCACGCAGCTACGGCGACGAGCTCGCGGTAGGAAAAGTGTCCAGGGCGGACGCTCAAAAAGCGCGTAGCTTCAGGCGAGAATACCTTTGACAGCTTCATCCGAGGTGGCGATCGACGGTAAGCGCCTCAAGCTGGTCAACCTGGACAAGGTGTTCTATCCGGCGGTCGGATTCACCAAGGGACAGGTGATCGACTATTACGCTCGGATTTCGAAGGTTCTGCTTCCGCATCTGAAGGATCGTCCGCTAACCCTGAAGCGCTACCCGGACGGAGTGGAAGGCCCTTTCTTCTATGAGAAGCGATGCCCGGAGCATCGGCCGAAGTGGGTTCAAACCGCGCCGGTCTGGAGCGATGACAAGGGGGATCACATTCAATTTTGTCTGGCCAACGATTTGGCGACGTTGATCTGGGCCGCCAATTTGGCGGATCTGGAGCTTCACACCTCTCTTTCGCTTGCCAAACCGATCGAACAACCGACGACGATGGCGTTCGATTTGGACCCAGGCGATCCGGCCGACATCCGCGATTGCTGTGCGGTGGCGGTTCAGCTCAGAGCGGTGCTCGAGCAGCTGCGTCTGAAAAGCTTTGCCAAGACCTCGGGCTCGAAGGGGCTACAGGTGTACGTGCCGCTCAATACGCCGGTCACCTACGATGAGACCAAGGCTTTTTCGCACGCGATCGCCCAGGTTCTGGAGCGCGCCAACCCCAAAGGGGTGGTCTCGAACATGAAGAAGAGCCTTCGACAGGGAAAGGTGTTCGTCGACTGGAGCCAGAACGACCAGCACAAGACCACGGTTTGCGTTTACTCGCTGCGCGCCAAGGAACGACCGATGGTTTCAACTCCCGTCGATTGGGATGAAGTCAAACAAGGAATCCGTCCAAAGAAAGGAAAGGCTCTCGCTTTCGATTCCCAACAGGCGCTCGAACGAGCGGAACGGCGCGGCGATCTGTTTGAGCCCGTCCTCAAGCTCAAGCAGCGCCTTCCGGCCCTGAGCACCTAGAAACGCTTGCGCCAGAGCAGGTGGAGTGCGAAAGACTTGGCGTGCCCGAGTTGCCGGAAGTTGAAATCGAACGGCGCAACCTGGAGAAGTGGCTTCGCGACCGCCAGGTGGTAGCCGCCGAAGCCGAAAAGACGCGGATCTTTCGAGGAGCCAATCGCAAGCAGTTCGGGGAGATTCGCGGCCAGTTGCTGGGCACCCGACGGCGAGGGAAGTATCTCTTGCTGCGTTTCGAAAAGAACCGCGGATTCCTCGCTCATCTGGGCATGACCGGCAAATTCGTTCACCGGCCCCGCGGACAAAACGAGCCTTACAGCCGCGCCCGGCTGCTGCTCGACGATGGACAGGTGATTCATTTTCGAGATCCGCGGATGTTCGGCAGGATCGAGCCGGCTAAAGCGGACCGGCTCGATGGCCTGCAAGTGATCCAAGATTTGGGACGGGATCCGCTGGCCGATGGCCTCACCGGACCTCAGCTCAAAGAGGCGATTGGTTCGTCGAAGCAAGCGATCAAGGTGGCGTTGATGGACCAGCATCGAGTCGCGGGTCTAGGCAACATCCATGCGGCGGAAGCACTCTTTCGCGCCAGGATTCACCCTGCTCGAAAACCGAGCAGCTTGCAGCCTGCTGAATGGAGCCGCCTTGCCAAGTCGATTCACGAAGCAATTAAGTTTGCGCTGGATCGAGAGGACGGCGACGAGATCGAATACGTCGAAGAGCCCGGCTCGGAAAATCCCTTCTACGTTTATGGACGGGGTGGTGAGCCCTGCCCCCGATGTGGGACACCGATCGAGTCCTTTGTGCTCGGCGGGCGCACCACGTATTTTTGCCCTCGAGACCAGCCGAGAAGGAGGCCACGATGAGCGTCAAGGCGCTCGGTCTTGACCATGTCGCGATCGTAGTCGAGGACCTCGATGCGGCGATCCGCATCTATCGGGACGTGTTGGGGCTCGAGCTTGTCGAAGTGGAGGAAGTCCCAGAACAGCAGGTTCGAACCGCGATTTTCGGTCATGGGATGGGGCGGATCGAGCTGATCAGTCCGACCGTGAAGAGCAGCGGAGTGGCGCGTTTTCTCGAGAAGAGAGGAGAAGCCCTTCACCACATCTGCATCGAAGTCGAAGACATTGAAGCCGCACTCGAAGCGCTGAAGGTACACGCAGCGCCTCTGATCGACTCCTCGCCCAAGCCTGGCGCGGGTGGCGCGCGGGTCGCTTTCGTCCATCCAAAGGGAGTTCACGGCGTCCTGCTTGAGCTACGTCAAGGGCCCAAGGGCTCTGGTTTGCGTTGACACTCTCTAGGGCGACGGTTTAACTGCCGCGCTCCTTGGGCCACGTGATTCGGAGAGTGTTTTTATGATCAAAGTCTTGCTGGCGGTGCTGCTTCTTGCACCCACGGTAGCTGCCGCTCAGCCCGCCGGAACCCCAAATCGGGGTGCCTCCAGCTCCTCCGTGCAGCAACCCAAAGCGGCTCCCGCAGATTCGAAGGCGGACGTGGACGAAATCCGTCGGGAGATGGAGGCGAAGTTGGAAGCGGCCAAGAAGGAAATCCGCGAGGAGCTGCGCGCTCAGATGGCCGCTCAAGCCCAGGGACCGTCTCAAGAGTATTGGCCTGAGGAAAAGCGAAAGCTCGAGTTCTTCGTCCCCAATGGCTACTACCGGATTCGTCCGGACCTCTTCAACAAGTTCGATCTCGGCCGCGGCGTGGATGCGATGGGCTACAACCTGTTTCCCCGCTCTCTCGTTTCTCAAGCCGAACGCACGACTGCGGGCATCAATATGAGGTTTCGATTCGAGCCGACGATCAATGTCTCGGAGGAGGTCCGGATCAAGGCCCAAATCGATGCGTTGGATAACATCCTATTCGGATCCACCCCGGACTACGCATTTTCCCGGTCTGATACGCAGATCTTCAGCATCTTCAGCAACAGTCAGGTTGCGCCGCAGGCCGGGCTCAATTCGTTCGTCAACTCAGTCAACGTCAAGCGCGTTTATGCGGAGGTCACCACGCCGGTCGGCATGCTCCGGTTTGGCCGAATGGGATTCCACTGGGGGCTGGGAATGGTGCACAACGATGGGAACTGCCTGGATTGTGACCACGGAGATACCGTCGATCGAATCATGTTCGTCGCTCAGCCACTGACCGACTTCTACATCAGCCCGATGATCGACTGGAACGGAATTGGGCCGACCTCCGCGCGCTCCGGCGAAGTCGGCCAGCCCTTTCCATTTACCAACTCGGATCAGACCTTGAGCTTCAGCATTGCGATTGCCAAGCGGGATACAGAGCAGCAGGCAAAGACCAAGTTGCTGAACAACCAGACGGTTCTCAACTATGGCATCCACTTGATGTACCGGACCCAGAAGAACGATCCTGCGCAGTTCTTCCAGGATTCACCTTTCGCCACTACGAACCTCATTGGAAACCCCTTCGCTCAGAACTTGCAGTCGAATCTCTACATCCCGAGGCGGGGCTCCTATTACTTGCCCGACATCTGGGTAAAGTTCGAACGGAAGCGATTCCGGATCGAGCTTGAAGCGGCTGCGCTGTTGGGCAGCTTCGAGCATCGCGTCACGCCGACTGCCCTCGGCTTTACGATCGGCGGCGTCCCCGTCGCCGGTGTTCCAAACCCAAGCAATGACTCTCTGAGCTTGACCCAATTCGGCGCCGTCGCTCAGGGGGAGTATCGGTTCTTCGATGGCTCGCTGCACATTGGTCTGGAGATGGGTTACGCCTCGGGGGACAACTCTCCAGGATTCGGCAATCACCCAGCTCGGGTCCGAGACGTGGCGCACGGGGGCGTGGTCAGCATCGCCCCTCCGGGTGCAATCGATGGACCCAAGTATTGCCTCAGCGCGATCAACCCAGACGGAAGTCCGTGCACCAAAGGGACGATCAGAAGTTTCCGCTTCAATGCGGACTACCGGATCGACATGATCCTTTGGCGGGAGATCCTCGGAAATGTGACCGGCGCGATCTACGCGAAGCCGAACATTGCCTACGACATCACCGAGGGCTTCAAGGTTTTTGGCGCGGTCATCTACTCGCGCGCCGTGTATGCCCGGGAGACGCCCTCGACGACCAATCCTAATCTGGGCGTCGAGTTGAACCTTGGGATCCGGTACGAGACCGAGGATGGCTTCTTTGCCCAGGCTGCCTGGGGAGTGCTGTTTCCGCTCGGCGGACTGGGATTCAACCCGGCTACGCCGAACGCTCCGGGCCTGGAGACTGCGCAGGCCCTTCGCGGTCTGATGGGAGTGCGTTTCTGAGGATGAGGCGCTTGGGGATTCTGATTCCAGCCGCGATTGCATGGTGCGCGGCTTGCGGAATCAAAGGCCCTCCGCATCCGCCGAAAAGCGCTCCGCCGCCAGCAGTGACCGCCGCGCCACCCGCTACGGATGCGGGCTGCTGCGGTGAGCCTCGCCGATGAATTACTTCCGCTATCGTCGGGGTGCGCTCTTCGTGGAGAGTGTTCCGCTGGCGCGGATTGCAGAATCAGTCGGCACTCCGACCTATGTCTATTCCGAAGCCGCGCTGACCGATCAATTTCGCGCCATCGACCAGGCTTTCGGCAGCCACCCGCACCTGATCTGCTATTCGGTCAAGGCCAGCTCCAACCTTGCGCTCCTGCGACTCTTCGTGCGACTCGGGGCCGGATTCGACATCGTCTCGGGCGGCGAGCTGGCTCGGGTTCTTCGCGCTTCAGCGGACCCCAAAACGGTGGTCTTCGCCGGCGTCGGAAAAACTTCCGCGGAGATTGCGAAGGCTCTGCGAAAGCGAATTTTGCTCTTCAACGTCGAAAGCGCGGAGGAGCTGGACGCCCTGGATCAGATCTCCCGCCAGATCGGGACTCGAGCGCCGTTCGCGATTCGCGTCAATCCGGAGGTGGATGCAAAGACGCATCCGTACATCGCCACCGGTCTCAAGACGTCCAAGTTTGGCGTTCGATTCTCCGAGGCCGTGGCTCTGTATCGGCGCGCCCGGCGGATGAAGGGGCTGATTGCGCGGGGCCTGGACTGCCACATTGGGTCACAGCTGGTCGATCCGGCTCCGATTCGGGCCGCGCTCAAAAAAGTGGTCCACCTTTATCGTCAGCTCAAGGCCGAAGGGCTGCAGCTCGACTTTCTGGACGTTGGCGGTGGACTGGGGATTACCTATCTCCGGGAAACGCCACCCTCGCCCGCCGAATACGTACGGTTGGTGTTGGATGCCGCGAAGGACAGCGGCGCGACGTTGATCTTCGAGCCCGGCCGCGTGTTGGTGGGAAATGCTGGGCTTCTTCTGACGCGGGTCCTCTATCGAAAGCCGGCGGCGAAGCGAGACTTTCTAGTCGTGGACGCTGGGATGAACGATCTGATTCGACCGGCTCTGTACCAGGCGTTCCATGAAGTTCGACCGGTGCTCCTCCGGCGCGGTCCGACCCGGAAAATGGACGTGGTCGGCCCGGTGTGTGAATCGGCTGACGTCTTGGCGCGTGCCGTCGACGTCGGTAGGCCCAAGCGAGGAGACCTGTTCGCAGTGATGAGTGCGGGTGCGTATGGCATGAGCATGGCTTCCAACTACAACTCCCGACCACGTCCCGCAGAGGTTCTGGTGGAGCGGGATAAGTTTCGGGTGATACGCCGACGCGAGAGCTACCAGGACTTGATGCGCGGCGAGCGGGCGTAAGCAAAGAACCTACCTTCACACAAAGATTGACCTCCGAGAGATTGACTTGAAGCGTTCGCGGCGGTTTCCTTCTACGCGCATCTCGACAGATCATCGGTGATGGAAGTTTGCCTGCTGGTTGTGGGGGAAGCGGTGAACGGCGATGCGACCAAGCCGATCCTGATTGTCGAGGATGACCTCGACATTCGCGATGCGTTGCAAGAAATCCTGGAAGACGAGGGGTACCAAGCGTTCGCGGCGGCAAACGGAGCCGAAGCGCTCGAGGTATTGGATCGCGTTCCAAAGCCGGGACTGGTGTTGTTGGACTTGATGATGCCGGTGATGGACGGGTATCAGTTTCTGGAAGTATTTCGAGCCAATCCCGAGTTTGCCGACATCCCCGTGGTGGTGGTCACCGCCGGAATCCTCGTGGTCCCGGGGATTACCGGGTTCATCAAAAAGCCATTCGATACCGCACAGCTGCTCCGGATGGTCAACAAGCTGTTTCCGGCCCCGGGATTGACGAACGGGCGTGACGCTCGATCCGCCCCAGGCTAGTACAGGGGGATGAACTGGAAATGGCTCGCGGCTCTGGGAGCCACCTCCCTGGGGGCCTCGCAAGTGGACCTCCACAGGATGGCAGCTCGCTTCGCGCCTACCGAAATTGGCGCTGACCTCTCGCGCTTGCCGGAATCGGAGCGCTCCGCACTTGCCAAGCTAATCCAGGCAGCGAAGCTGATCGACGCTTTGTTCCTGCGACAGGTTTGGAGCGGGAACGAATCGGTTCTCTTGGATTTGAGCAAAGACACCTCCGCGCTTGGACGGGCGCGGCTGCAGAATTTTTTGATCAACAAGGGACCCTGGTCCACCCTGGACGGCAATGCGCAGTTCATTCCTGGTGTTCCTCCCAAGCCCCCACCCGCGAACTTTTATCCGCCCGGAGCGAGCAAAGAGGCGGTCGAGAAATGGATTCAGTCGCTCGATGAGCCTCAGCGAAAATTAGCGATCGGCTTCTTCACCGTGCTTCGCTGGAGCCCGGCTGGAGTGGGAAAGTTTCAGGTCGTGCCGTATAGCCAGGAGTATCAGCCGGAACTGGCAGACATCGCGTCACTGCTGAAGGAGACGGCAGCGCTCACCACCGATCCGACGCTTCGGGCGTTCTTGATCAAGCGTGCGGCGGCCTTCAGCTCGAACGACTACTACGACAGCGACTTGGCGTGGATGGAGCTGACGTCGGCCGTCGAGCCGACCATTGGTCCCTACGAGGTGTACCAGGACGAATGGTTCAATGCCAAAGCTGCCTTCGAAGCGTTCATCGCCGTGCGAGACGAGGCAGAAACCGCGAAGCTTTCGAAATTTGGCTCGGAACTTCAGGAGATCGAAGACCATCTGCCGATCGATGCCCAACTACGCAACCCGAAGTTGGGGGCGATGGCGCCGATTCGGGTGGTGAACCTGATCTTCAGCTCGGGCGACGGCAACCACGGCGTGCAGACCGCCGCATACAACCTGCCCAACGACGAGCGAATCACGAAGGAGAAGGGCGCCAAGCGCGTAATGCTCAAGAACGTCCAGGAGGCGAAGTTCAAGGTGGTGCTCGTACCGACCGCCCAAGTGGCTCTTGCGCCGGCGGAGCAGAATCGCGTGACCTTTGAAGCATTCTTTACCCACATTCTGATGCACGAGCTGATGCACGGCTTGGGGCCACACGTGATCACCGTAGGCAGTCGAGCGAGCACAGTCAGGCAGGAGCTCAAGGATTCCTACAGCGCGATCGAGGAAGCGAAGGCCGACATTTCTGGCCTGTTTGCCCTGCAATATTTGATCGACAAGGGTGTGCTCGCGAAGTCGATGGAGAGCACCATCTACACCACCTTTCTTGCTTCTTGCTTTCGCTCCCTGCGGTTTGGGATCACCGAGGCGCACGCAAAAGGGATTGCGCTTCAGCTCAACTACCTACTGGACGCGGGTGCCTTTGGTACTTCGCCGGATGGAACCTTCTTCGTAAACGCCTCGAAGATAAAGGCGGGCGTCGCCGCACTCACTCGTGAGCTGATGACCCTTCAGGCGCAGGGCAATCGGTCCCGGGCAATGCAGCTGCTGTCTTCGCTCTCGGTGGTCCGCCCTCCGGTGCAGAAGGTGCTGGATCGCCTATCCCACGTGCCGGTGGATATCGAGCCAAAGTTTAAGACCGCGGAGACGCTGCTGTCTGTCGCTAGGTGAGTTTTACGATGACGCCTTTCAGGTTATTCGGAGGTCTTGCCGTTGCGTTTGGAATATTGCTGCTCGTCACGGTAGTCGCCAACCAAGCAACAAGCTCTCCCGGAGGTCACAATCTCCTGCCGTTAACTCCCGTGGCTCTGCTAAGCGTTTTGACTGGGATCGGTCTACTGTTACAGCGCAAATGGGCAGCGGTACTGTTTGCAGTCATTCTTGGCGGTACCGGCCTTTGGCTGGGTATCATGTCGATTATGAGAGTGCCCATGCCATGGTTGATCCTAAATGTCGCGTTCGCGTGTATTTTGCTTGTCCCTAGCGCAGTCGTTATTCGCCGCTTGTCTCAGTTAAACCGCACGTGATGTCATGAACAATTTTCAGATAGCTGCCTCCGACAAACGGACGTGGTGGGTGTCAACATAGTTGTCGCACTGGCAAGGAGTGGCAAAGTCCGTCGCAAGCACGCTAGAGGCACTTGCTCACGCACCCCCTGTAACGGAAGCTCGCCTTCTGCGTAAATACTAGCGCGATGGCGAAGCTGCCCAATGAGCCGAGCTCCGAAGTTACCCCCGAAGCGCACTACCTTCGCCGCCGCGAATTCATCAAGAATGCGTTGTTATTTACCGGCACCACGGCCGCGGTGGGCGGTGGTCTGCTCTGGGTGATGAGTGGCGGTCACTCGGACCCGCCCGAGCCGCCATCGGCACCGCAAGGCAATCTGGGTGCGGCTCCACCGCCAGCTAAACCGGAGGCGAGCGACGGATCGCTGGCTCGCGGTCCCTACAGCACCGATGAGCCACTTACGCCTTACAAAGAGGTCACCGGTTACAACAACTTCTACGAGTTTGGCCTGGACA
>DAIQBK010000026.1:47774-53288 GCA_036781205.1 Myxococcaceae bacterium | reverse complement strand
GGTTTGCGGTGCGGGAAGGTGGCCGGACGGTGGGCGCGGGCGTGGTGGCCGAGGTGATTGCTTAACGGGAGCAGGACCAATCTATGGCGACTCAGAAAATTCGCATTCGACTCAAGGCATACGACTCCAAGCTTCTGGACCAGAGCGCGGGGGAAATCGTCGAGACGGCTCGGCGCACCGGCGCGAAGGTTGCCGGCCCTATCCCCTTGCCTACCCGGATCAACAAGTTCACCGTTCTGAGGAGCCCTCACGTTGACAAGAAGAGCCGGGAGCAGTTCGAGATCCGAACCCACAAGCGACTGCTCGACATTCTCGAGCCTACGCAGCAAACCCTGGACGCGCTGATGAAGTTGGACCTCTCCGCCGGCGTGGACGTGGAGATCAAATCCTGAGCGCAAGCTCCGAGGAACGCCATGGCCAAGTTCGATGTCGTCGATTTGGATTTGAAGAAGGTCTCGGAGATCGAGCTCTCGGATGACGTGTTTGCGGCCGAACCGAACGAGTACCTGATCTACGAAGTCGCCAAGATGCAGCAGATCAACCGGCGACGGGGCACGGTGGCGGTGAAGAATACCTCGCTGGTGTCCGGCGGCGGCAAGAAGCCGTGGAAGCAGAAAGGAACCGGACGCGCGCGCCAGGGTTCCATCCGGGCCTCGCAGTGGGTGGGCGGAGGGAAGGCGATGGGTCCCAAACCCCGCGATTATTTTTATCGCCCGCCGCGAAAGGTCCGCCGCGGCGCGATCTGCGCAGCGCTTGCGATGCGAGCGAAGGAAAAGGCGCTGATCATCGTGGACAGCTTCAAGCTCGAGTCCGCGAAGACCAAGAGCGCTCAAGAGGTGCTGACCCGAAGGCTGAAGCTGGAGGACGCGCTGGTGGTTGATGAAAAAACCAATCAGAACCTTCATCGTTCGGTTCGAAATCTCGCGCAATTCGACGTGCTCCCTCCCGAGGGCATCAACCTCGACTCGATGCTCCGGCACAAGAAATTGGTTTTGACTTCCGCTGCGGCAAAGGCACTGGAGGGCGCCCTGTCATGATCAAGACCGACGTGATCAAAGGGCCTCTGGTCACCGAGAAGCTGGACAAGGCCCGCGAAAAGCTTCGTCAGTACTCGTTCGTGGTGGACCGCGCGGCCACCAAGCCGCAAGTCGCAAGGGCGGTTGAGGCTTTGTTCAAGGTACGGGTAGAGGGAGTGCAGACGCTGATCTTGCGCGGCAAGGTGAAGCGAGTAGGTCGTTCGATCGGGAAACGGCCGAATTTCAAAAAGGCGATTGTCACCCTTAAGGAAGGGGACAAGATCGACCTGTTCGAGGGCGGGGCGACCTAACCGCGAGGCGGAGAATCATGGGAATCAAAAAATACAAGCCAACTTCCGCGGCGCGCCGGTTGATGACCGTCTCCGACTTTGCCGAGATCACGAAGGACCGGCCGGAAAAGAACCTCACCGCGCCGATGAAGCGATCGGGCGGTCGCAACGTCCATGGCCACATCACCCGAAGGCACCAGGGAGGCGGTCACAAGCGCCGCTATCGAATCATCGACTTCAAGCGGCGCGACAAAGACGGAGTTCCGGCCAAGGTGGCGGCAATCGAGTACGATCCCAACCGCACGGTCAATATCGCGCTGTTGCACTACGCGGATGGGGAGAAGCGCTACATCCTCTCTCCCAGCGGGCTTTCCGTAGGCGACACCCTCTTCAGCGGCTCGACCGCCGACATCCGGCCCGGCAACAGCCTTCCACTTCAGAACATCCCGGTCGGCACCGTGATTCACAACATCGAGCTCAAACCAGGTCGCGGTGGGCAGCTGATTCGCTCCGCCGGCTCCTGGGGCCAGCTGATGGCAAAGGAGGGGGCCTATGCGCAGGTGCGTCTGCCGTCGGGAGCGGTGCGAAAGATTCTGGTCGAGTGCCGCGCGACCGTCGGACAGCTGGGAAATATCGACCATGAGATCATCCGAGTCGGCAAGGCGGGCAAGAGCCGCTGGCTGGGTATTCGTCCGACGGTTCGAGGACTTGCAATGAACCCGGTGGACCATCCCCACGGCGGCGGCGAGGGAAAATCGGGGCAGGGAAACCCCCATCCGGTCTCTCCGTGGGGACAGAAGACGAAGGGACTGACCACCCGCAGGAACAAGCGGACCGACAAATTCATCATCAGCGGGCGCCGTCAAGGCGTTCGCAGCCAATAGGGAACTCGCAATGGCTCGCTCAGTCAAAAAAGGACCGTTCGTCGACCGGCATCTGATCCGCAAGGTGGAGGACATGCTGCGGACCAATCAGAAGAAGGTGGTCAAAACCTGGTCCCGGCGTTCGACCATCCTGCCGGAGTTCGTCGGCCACACCTTCGCCGTCCACAACGGCCGCAAGTTCATTCCGGTATTCGTGACGGAAAACATGGTGGGGCACAAGCTCGGCGAATTCAGCCCAACCCGCACCTTCCACGGCCACTCGGCGGAGAAGAAGGTGGCCAAACCTGCTGCGCCGCCACCCAAGTAGGAGAAGCCTGATGGAGACGCAAGCCCACCTCAGAATGCTTCGAATGGCCCCGCGAAAAGTCGCGCTGGTCGCATCCTTGGTTCGCGGCAAGCCGGTCGGCGCCGCGCTCAACATCCTGAAGTTTACCCGGCGCGCCGCCGCCAAGCCGATGGCCAAGCTGATCGAGAGCGCGGTCGCGAACGCGACCGACCGCTCGAAAGGCGAAGTCGACGTAGATACGCTATACATCAAGCATATTTCGGTGGATCAAGGGCCCACCGCTCGCCGCTGGCTGGCGCGCGCGATGGGCCGCGCGACCCCGATTCACAAGAAGTCAAGCCATATTCACGTGGTGTTGGCGGATGCAAAAAAGAAGTAACTGATCCGCGACGGCGTTTTGCCGAAGGAGAGTACGCGTTGGGCCAAAAAGTTCATCCAATTGGTTTTCGGCTCGGAATCATCAAGACCTGGGACTCCAAGTGGTACGAGGAGAAGAATTATGCCCAGTGGCTCTACGAGGACATCAAGATCCGCGAGTTCGTGAAGAAGAGCCTGGGTCACGCGGGGGTCTCCAAGGTGGAGATCGAGCGAGCCGCGAACAAAGTGAAGATCAACGTCCACACCGCTCGGCCGGGAATCGTGATCGGAAAACGGGGCGCCGGAATTGAAACGATCAAGAAGGACCTACAGCGCTTCACCAAGAACGAGGTGTTTCTCAACATCATCGAGGTACGCAAGGCGGAAACCGACGCCCAGCTGGTCTCGGAGAACATCGCGACCCAGCTCGAACGGCGGATCGCGTTTCGCCGCGCGATGAAAAAGGCGATTCAAACCGCGATGAAGTTTGGGGCGAAGGGGATTCGCGTGGCCTGTTCGGGCCGCCTCGGCGGTGCGGAAATGGCGCGCTACGAGTGGTACCGCGAAGGGCGGGTGCCCCTCCACACCCTTCGCGCCGACATTGACTATGGCTTTGCGGTGGCGAAAACCACCTATGGAACGATCGGTTGCAAAGTGTGGATCTGCCGCGGCGAGGTGTTGCCGGGCAAGGCGGGCCAGCCCGCGCTGTTGCCGACCCGTTCCTGATTGCTTGAGGAGAGCTGCCCATGCTTCAACCGGCGCGTACCAAATATCGAAAGATGCAAAAGGGCCGGATGCCCGGAAAAGCGTATCGCGGAAGCTCGCTCAACTATGGCGAGTTCGGCCTGATGGCGCTTCAGCCGGGATGGCTGACCTCTCGGCAGATTGAGGCCGGCCGAGTCGCGATGACCCGGCACGTGAAGCGGGGCGGGAAGATCTGGATTCGCGTGTTTCCCGATAAGCCGATCACCAAGAAGCCGGCGGAAACCCGAATGGGAACTGGCAAGGGTTCGGTGGAGTACTACGTCGCGGTCGTTAAACCGGGCCGGATGCTCTACGAAATGGACGGGACGACCCAACAGGTGGCCCACGAGGCGCTCAAACTGGCCCAAGCGAAGCTTCCGGTGCTCACCCGGATCATTCACCGGAGCGACCTGACCATCTAGCCAGGCCGAGGACTGAAATGGCAACTGCAGAGGAACTTCGACAATTGACGGTCGACGACTTGAAGAGGCGGGCGGACGAGCTTCGCCAATCCCTTTTCCAGGATCTGCTCAAGATGAGAACCGGCACCCTCGACAACCCGGGTGAGCGGACTCAGCACCGGCGCGATCTGGCGCGGGTCTTGACGATCCTGACCCAGAAGATGGCCGAACAAAAGGCCCAACCCGCCCCCGAGAAGGCGTAGGAGACTGATTTTCATGAGCGAACCGAATCAGCAGAGCGCTCCCTCCAAGACCCGCGGTCGACCGAAGACGCGGATCGGGATCGTCACTTCCAACAAGATGCAGAAAACGGTGGTGGTCACCGTCCAGCGAAGGACCGCCCACTCGAAGTACGGGAAAATCGTCAACCGCCGCGAGAAGTTCAAGGCGCATGTCGAAGATCACAATTACCCCGCCAAGGTCACCATTCAGGAGGGCGACAAGGTGCGGATCGCCGAGACCCCACCGGCATCCCGAGACAAGCGATGGCGGGTAGTGGAAGTCCTCGAACGAGGGACGCGGGTCTAGGCCAGCGGCCGAACCCAGGAGGAGTTTGCGATGATTCAGATGACCAGCGTGCTTGACGTCGCGGACAATTCCGGCGCGAAGAAGGTGTTTTGCATCAAGGTGTTGGGCGGCTCGAACCGGCGCTACGCCTCGATCGGAGACATCATCGTGGTGTCGATCCGCGAGGCGCTGCCGAACTCGAAAGTCAAAAAGGGGGATGTGGCCAAGGCGGTGATCGTCCGCACCAAGCGCGAGGTGGGCAGACCCGATGGAAGCTTCATCAAGTTCGACGGAAACTCGGCGGTGTTGATTACCAAGGACCTGGAGCCCGTCGGCACCCGAATCTTCGGACCGGTGGCGCGGGAGCTGCGGGCGCGAAAGTTCATGAAAATCATTTCCCTCGCTCCGGAAGTCCTCTGATGCAGAAGCTCAAGGTTGGAGACACGGTGCAAGTGACGGCGGGAGCCGAACGCACCGAGAAGAACAAGGCCAGCAAACGCGGCAAGGTGGTGAGCATTGACTGGCAGGCCAGGCGCTTGAAGGTGGAAGGGCTGCGGCTGGTGAAACGGCACCTCAAAAAGGGCCGTGAGCGCGCCAATCCCGAAGGTGGCATCCTTGAGCGCCCTGGAACGATTGCGGTGGCGTCGGTTGCCGTGGTTTGTCCCAAGTGCCAAGAGCCGACCCGGGTGGGGGTTAAGCAGGACGATGGAAAGAACGCGCGCTTCTGCAAGAAGTGCCAGGCGGTAATTGACTAGGCAGGAGCCCTGGGGCATGTATCCGCCCCTTTCGGAGAACTCGAGAAGAACCGATGGCTGAAGGCGACAAACCGCAAAAGGGCCCCCCCGGCAAGGAAGCCAAGGAGGTTAAGGAGCCCAAGCAGGCCAAGGAACCTAAAGAGGGCAAGGAGCCTAAAGAGGCCAAGGAGCCAAAGCAGGCCAAGGAAGCGGCCGCGCCTGCGAAGCTGAAGAA
>DAIQBK010000026.1:2975-47674 GCA_036781205.1 Myxococcaceae bacterium | reverse complement strand
AGGCCAAGGAGCCAAAGCAGGCCAAGGAAGCGGCCGCGCCTGCGAAGCTGAAGAAGGCTGGCAAGGGCAAAAAGGACGAAGCCAAACGGGTCGGCTACGCTCCGAATATCGAGGCAGGCTTGGCGGTCAAGCCTGCCCGGCTCAAGCTGCGCTACCGCAGCGAGGTCGTCCCGGCGCTGATCAAGGAATTTGGCTTCAACAATCCGAATCAAGCTCCGCGGCTCGAGAAGATCGTCCTCAACATGGGATTGGGAGAAGCCCTGGCCAACAACAAGATCATGGAGTCCGCAGTCGACCAGCTGGCGGCGATCACCGGTCAGCGGCCGGTGGTGACGCGGGCGCGCAAGTCGATCGCCAACTTCAAACTACGGCAAGGGCAGGCGATCGGTGCTTCGGTGACGCTGCGCGAGGATCGGATGTACGAATTCTTGGACCGGCTCATCAATGTTGCTTTGCCCAGGGTTCGCGACTTCAAGGGGGTCTCGCCAAAGGCCTTCGACGGCCACGGCAACTACACCTTGGGTATCCGCGAGCAGGTGATTTTTCCGGAAATCAATTACGACATGGTGGAAAAGGTCAAAGGGCTGAACGTGAGCATCGTCACCAATGCCCGGAACGACGAGCAGGGGCGAGCGCTGCTGCGCCACTTTGGGATGCCGTTTAGACAGTAAGGAGAATTTGTGGCGAAGCTTTCAAAAATTGCTCAAGCCAAACGCAAGCCGAAATTTCCGGTGCGCAAGTACAACCGATGCCCGCTGTGCGGACGGCCGAGAGCATTTTTGCGGAAGTTTCAGATGTGCCGGATTTGCCTGCGAAATCGAGCGCTGGCAGGTGAAATCACCGGGTTGATCAAGTCTTCGTGGTAAGAACGACGGCCTGCGAACCACCGGGATTGGCCCGGCAGGCGCAGCACCCAGTAGCATCGGAGCCAAACGCTCCGACCGAGGTCGAAATAAAATGCCGGTTAACGATCCCGTAGGCGACATGCTGACGCGGATGAGGAACGCCTCCCGGGCGCATCACGAGCGCGTGGTGATGCCTGTATCCAGGCTGAAAACCGAAGTCCTCCGTGTGCTCAAGGACGAGGGCTTCATCGCGGATTTCGTCGTCCACGACCGCAAGCCCCAGGGCGAAATCACGGTGATGCTCAAGTATGGCCCGGACCGAACCCCGGTCCTCGCCGGAATCAAGCGGGTCTCCAAGCCGGGGATTCGCCGCTACGTGGCGGTTCGGGACATTCCCCGGGTGCTCGGCGGCTTGGGGATATCGATCCTTTCGACCTCCAAGGGAGTGATGGTGGACCACGAGGCGCGCAAGCAGAACGTAGGAGGCGAGCTGATCTGCACCGTCTACTAGGCCAGCGCTGAGGAACGTATGAGTCGAATTGGAAAGTTGCCGATCAAGCTAGCCGACAAAGTCAAGGCGTCGGTCGCGGGCGAAGAGGTCAAGTTCGAGGGGCCCAAAGGCAAGCTTAGTATCCGAGTGCCGAACCCGCAAATCAAAGTTCAGGTGAAGGACGGACAGGTGCTGGTGACTCGCCCCGACGACTCGCGCCGAGCCAGAAGCCTGCACGGCCTGACTCGGTCGATCCTTTCGAATGCGGCCAAAGGCGTGGCGAATGGCTGGGAGCGGAAGCTGGATATCCGCGGGGTAGGATTCCGGGCGGAGGTGAGAGGGCGTCAAATCCACTTTGCGCTCGGCTACTCGCATCCGGTCATCTTTAGTCTACCCGAGGGCGTCACTGCGGAAATGGATAAGGCGCCGCGCAGCGAGGATGGACTACCGACGCTCGGGCTCACGCTTCGATCCGCCGATCGCGAAGTGCTGGGCGCGACCGCAGTGAAGATTCGTGCACTTCGCCCGCCGGAGCCCTACAAGGGCAAGGGAATCAAATACGCCACCGAACGCGTGCGGCGGAAGGAAGGAAAGACCGGAGCAACTTAATAGGAGCTGACCCATGTCCAAGAGCGATCCGCGGTTGAAAAGAAAGGCGAGGATTCGCCGCAAGATTGCGGGTACCGGATCACGCCCGAGGCTATCGGTGTACAAAAGCCTCAAACACATCTACGCGCAGGTGGTGGATGACGCGACTGGTAAAACGCTGGCTTTTGCGTCGTCGCTTTCCAAGGAGCTCAAAGACCAGAACGAGGGCGACAAAAAGGCCGATGCCAAGCGCGTGGGCAAGCTGATCGCCGAGAAATGCAAGAGCGCCAACGTGGAGTCGGTGGTCTTCGATCGCAATGGGAATCCCTACCAAGGCCGGATCGCGGCGGTGGCGGAAGCCGCGCGCCAAGCCGGACTCAAGTTTTAACGGATATCGAAAGGACGATTTGTGGCAATACCTATCAATCCCAACGACCTCGACCTCACCGATCGAGTGGTGAACATCAACCGCGTGGCGAAGGTCGTCAAGGGAGGTCGCCGATTCTCCTTTTCGGCCCTGGTAGTGGTCGGCGACGGCAATGGGCACGTCGGAGTTGGCCTGGGAAAGGCGAACGAAGTGCCGGAAGCGATTCGAAAGGGCGGTGAGAACGCCAAGAAGAACCTGTTTACCGTTCCACTCTTGGGCCACACCATTCCCCACGAGGTGATTGGCCATTACGGCGCGGGTGTGGTGCTGCTGAAGCCGGCGATGGAAGGAACCGGAGTGATCGCTGGCGGGCCGGTGCGAGCGGTGTTGGAGGCGGCGGGGGTTCGCAACATCCTCACCAAGACCCAGGGATCTCGAAATCCGCATAACGTTCTCAAGGCCACCGTCAATGGGCTAGGGCAACTCCGATCGGCGGAACAGGTTTCCAGGTTGCGCGGCCGCGAGCTCACTTTGGACAAGCGCCATAGCGAGCCGAGGAGCTAGCGATGGGCCTCAAGGTCAAACTGGTCAAAAGCTTCTCGGGGGCGCCGGATACCCAGCTGCGGACGATCACCGGGTTGGGTCTGCGTAAGCTCGGCCAAGAGCGAATTCTTCAAGACACCCCGGCGATTCGGGGAATGGTGTTCAAGGTCCGCCATCTGGTGAAGCAAGAGGTCGTACCCGAGGAACCGGCGGTCCGGGAGCGTCGCAAGCCCCGGAAGATCCGGCTGCGGGATCAGGCTCGTCAAAAGCAGGCGTCCGAAGGCCCTGCGCCGAAATGAGGTTTCGAGGATGAATCTCCATCAACTGAGCGCTCCGGCGCGCTCGAAGCACCGCAAGAAGAGAGTGGGTCGCGGACAGGGTTCGGGACGCGGCAAGACCGCCGGGCGTGGTGGGAAGGGACAAAAAGCGCGCACCGGCAACATGCACTTCGAAGGGTTCGAGGGTGGACAAATGCCGCTGCAGCGGCGGCTTCCGAAGTTTGGATTCACCTCGCCCAATCGAATCGAGTACGCGATCGTGAACCTGCAGGATCTCAATCGGTTCGACGCGGGCGCAGTGGTGGACGAAGCGCTGTTGCGCGAGCGCGGCCTGGTGAAGGGCTCGAGGGACGGACTGAAAGTGTTGGGCGATGGAGCGCTTTCAAAGAAACTGACTGTGCGAGCCAACAAATTTTCAGCGAAGGCTCGGCAGGCGATCGAGGCAGCTGGGGGGACGATCGAAGAAATCGCGCTGGTTTCGCATCGGCCGGAAGCGGCGGCGAAGGCGCATAGCGGCAAGGGCGCGCGTCCGGCCGGCCCCGCGGCCTCTTGAGCGCCCGGCGCGAAAATTGGTCCTCTGCGACCCGCCATGGGATGGTGAAAACGTGCCTGTTTGTGTACTCTGCCGGTGAGTCGCGCCGCGAATGGCGGCGCATTGTTTTTTTCAGCAGTTGATCACGAGGTGGAATCCAAGTGGCACTGAACGCGGTGGCCAATGTTTTTCGGGTCAAGGAGCTCCGCACCCGGCTCGTCTACACCCTGGTCATGCTGGCGGTGTATCGGGTCGGGATTTTCATCACCACACCCGGCGTGGATCGCGCCGCGATGGGCGCCTTCATGGAGGACCAGAAGAAGGCGGGCGGACTGGTGAGTCTGTTCAATCTGTTCTCCGGCGGCGCGCTCGAGCAGATGTCGATTTTCGGCCTCGGAATCATGCCGTACGTGTCGGCGTCGATCATCATGCAGCTCCTCGCGGTGGTGGTGCCCACCCTCGAGCGGCTCCAGAAAGAGGGCGCCGGCGGCCGCCAGAAGCTGAATCAGTACACCCGCTACGGCACGATCGGGCTCTCGATTATCCAGGGCATTGGCATCGCCCGTTATCTGGCCTCGATCGGCCGTACCGCCAGCCAGCACAAGACCGGCCTCGATCAGATCGTCGTGCCTGAGGACAGCCTCTGGTTCACCTTCATGACGGTGATCAGCCTGACCGCCGGAACCGCGTTCATCATGTGGCTGGGCGAACGGATTACCGAGCGCGGAATCGGAAACGGCATCTCGTTGATCATCTTCGCCGGCATCATCGCCCGAGTTCCGTCCGCGGTGCGGCAGCTTTACGAGCTCACCGCGACCGAGGTGATCAACATCGGCGAGGTGCTTGGGCTTTGCGCCTTCATTCTCCTCGTGATTGCAGTGGTGGTCTACATCGAACGGGGAATGAGACGAATACCAGTTCAATACGCCAAGCGGGTCGCCGGCCGCGGAATGTTCGCCGGGCAAGCCACCTATTTCCCGATGAAGGTGAATGGGGCCGGCGTGATTCCCCCGATCTTCGCCGGAGCGCTGCTTTCCTTTCCCACCACCGTGGCCAACTGGATTCCCTTTCTCGGGCGGATCGATCGCGCCCTCGGGAGCAACGTCTGGATTTACAACGGCGCGTTCGTGCTGCTGATCATCTTCTTCGCGTACTTCTACACCGCTCTGACTTTCAAGCCCGACGACGTCGCCGACAACATCAAGAAGCAGGGCGGCTACATCCCCGGGATTCGGCCAGGTCGGCAAACCGCTGATTTCATCAAGCGGGTGCTAGACCGGATTACCTTTGGCGGAGGCGTGTACCTGGCGACGATCTGCGTCATTCCTTCGGTGCTAACCAACGTGATCGGCGTCCACTTCCCGTTCGGTGGAACGGCCGTGCTGATCGTGGTGGGTGTCGCGCTCGACACGGTTCAACAGATCGAAGGCCACCTGATCAGCCGCAACTACGAGGGATTCGCCGGCCCGAGAGGCCCCAGAATCCGCGGACGTCTGCGCGTCGCGGCCTAACGCGTGCTGAGCGGGAAACGGTATGAACATCGCTTTGCTCGGCCCGCCCGGAGCTGGAAAGGGGACGCAGGCGAAGAAACTGTTTGCTGAATTTGGGATGCCCCATATCTCTACCGGAGACATTCTGCGGGCCGCGGTCCAGCACGGAACCGAGCTCGGTCGAAAAGCCCAGCCCCTGATGAGCGCTGGAAAGTTGGTGCCCGACGACGTCATGATCGGCATCATCGAGGAGCGGCTTAAAAAAACCGACTGCTCGAAGGGTTTCGTGTTGGACGGATTTCCTCGGACGATTCCGCAAGCCGAGGCGCTGGAGAAGGTTCTGCGAAAAAACAATTGCCAGCTGGACCGAGTCATCTCGCTCGAGGTTCCGGAGGAGGTGTTGGTCGAGCGCCTCTCGAGCCGACGGATCTGCCCAACGGATGGGCGGGTCTACCATGTGCTGCAGAACCCGCCGGTTCGCGCCGGCTTTTGCGATCAGTGCGGCACAGGATTAGTTCAAAGGGATGATGACAAGGAGGACAAGGTTCGGGAGCGCTTGAGGGTGTACGCGGCGTCGACCGAGCCCCTGAAGGCTTTTTACCGAAAGAAGGGCCTCCTCACCGAAATCAACGGCGTCGGCTCACCCGATGGAATCTACGTCGAAATCCGACGGGCGGTCGATCCTGCGTCTGGCAAGAGTGTACGAAGATGAGTCAAGTGGAGATCAAAAATCAGGACGAGATTGCCCTGATGCGCGATGCGGGGCGAATTGTCTGCGAGATTCTGGACGAGCTACAAAAATCGGTCGCGCCCGGCATCTCGACGTGGGAGCTGGATCGGCTTGCCGAATCCCTGATTTACAAGAAGGGCGCCAAGCCCGCGTTCAAGGGCTATCTGGGCTTTCCTTGCTGCCTTTGCGCCTCCGTCAACTACGAAGTGGTCCACGGCATCCCCTCCAAGAAGCGAAAGCTGGAGCAGGGCGATCTGATCAAGTTGGATTTCGGGGTGGTCTTTAAGGGGTACTACGGCGACTCCGCCCGGAGCATTCCGGTCGGAACGGTCAGCGACGAAGCCAAGGCTCTGATCGAAGCGACACGCGAGTCCTTGGAAAAGGGCATCAGTGCGGTGGTTGGCGGCAACCGGATCGGCGACATCGGGCATGCCGTTCAAAGCGTCGTCGAACCACGGGGTTTTTCGGTGGTGCGAGACTTCGTAGGCCATGGGATCGGCAAGAAGCTGCACGAGCAACCTCAGATCCCTAACTTTGGAGAGCCCGGTACCGGGATGAAGCTGCGCGAGGGCATGGTTCTGGCGATCGAGCCGATGGTGAATGCAGGTACTTTCCAGGTCGAGATGCTGGACGACGAGTGGACAGCGGTGACGCTCGACCGTCGCCTCTCCGCGCACTTCGAGCACACGGTCGTCGTCACCAACAACGGCCCGGAAGTGCTGACTCGACCTCCGGCCTAGCGCCGTGCCTCGCAAATGCTTGATTTTTGTGGCAATGCGCCCGAACAGCCGTTATTGCTTCCCACTGCGGGCGCCGCCCAGGCTGGCGCCATTCCACAAGCACCTGGAATTTCAAAAGGTTGTCGAGCATGGGCGGCCTCAAAAGTGGAGCGCTTGCACGCCCTCTGGCAAAGTGTTATCCGGGCGCGCTTTGCGCAGGGTAAATGTCTGGGAAATGGGGATTTTTGATTGCCGAAAGCTGATGCCATCGAAGTCGAGGGGACAGTGATGGAACCACTGCCCAACGCTATGTTTCGCGTCGAGCTCGACAACGGTCACAAAGTTTTGGCTCATATTTCGGGGAAGATGCGGATGCACTTCATCCGAATTCTTCCGGGGGACAAGGTGAAGGTCGAGCTGTCGCCTTACGACTTGAGCCGGGGTCGGATCACCTATCGAGCAAAGTAAAGTAAGGAAGAAGACGAATTCATGAAGGTTCGCGCGTCGGTCAAAAAAATCTGTGACAAATGCAAGGTGATCCGGCGCAAGGGCGTGGTGAGAGTGATTTGCGCGGCGAACCCCCGTCATAAACAGCGTCAAGGATAGCCGGCGCCCACCCGCGGCAACCCTGAGAGGAACAGGACAAGATGGCTCGCATTACTGGCGTCGATTTGCCTCCCCAAAAACGGGTGGAGATCGCGCTCACGTACATTTACGGAATCGGACGAAAGTCGGCGCGGGATATCGTGGCCGCGGCTGGGATCGATCCGAACATCCGGACCAAGGATCTGCACGAGGATCAGATCAAGAAAATTCGCGAGGTGATCGAGAGCACTCGCAAGGTGGAGGGCGACCTTCGCCGCGAAGTCACGATGAACATCAAGCGCCTGATGGACCTGGGCTGCTACCGAGGGCTACGGCACCGCAAGGGGCTGCCGGTCCGCGGGCAGCGTACGCATACCAACGCCCGGACCCGCAAGGGGCCCAAGCGGGGCATCGTCCGCGTCAAGGCCGTGGCGCCAACCCCCGCTCGCCCGACATGAAGCGGGCGAAGCGATTAAGAAGAGGGAGCAACCCCGTTAATGGCTGAAGAAACGAAGAGCGACGTAGCAGCAGCACCGGCGCCGACGGCCCCGGAAGCCGAGGTTGCCGCCAAACGCGCAAAGCGCAAGGCCAAAAAGAGCATCCTCAACGGCGTGGTCCACATTCAATCCACCTTCAACAACACCATCGTCACCATCTCGGACGTGTCCGGGAACGTGATTGCTTGGTCGTCGGCGGGCGCCCGCGGTTTCAAGGGCAGCCGCAAATCCACACCCTTCGCGGCCCAGGTTGCCGCCGGCGATGCCGCGGCCAAGGCGATGGAGCATGGCCTCAAAAACGTTACCGTGCTGGTCAAGGGCCCGGGGGCGGGCCGCGAGTCCGCGCTCCGAGCGATTGCCGCCGCGGGGTTGAAGATCTCGCTGATCCGGGACGTGACCCCGATTCCTCACAACGGATGTCGCCAGCCAAAGAGGCGGCGAGTGTGAAAAGCCTTTTTTGCCGTAAGGGAGAGTGATTTTGGCTCGATATACCGACAGCGTTTGCCGAATCTGCCGGCGCGAGAACTTGAAGATGTACCTCAAGGGGGACCGCTGCTACACGGACAAGTGCGCGATTGAGCGGCGGCCGTATCCGCCCGGTCAGCACGGCCAGGGCCGGGTGAAGTTTTCCGGCTACGGCGTTCAGCTGCGCGAAAAGCAGAAGGTGAAGCGGATGTACGGGCTGTTGGAGAGTCAGTTCCGCGGCTATTACCGCCGCGCGCTGGCAGCCAAGGGAAAGACCGGTGAAAACCTGCTGCAGCAGCTCGAGTTGAGGCTGGACAACGTAGTGTTTCGGATGGGATTTGCAGACACGCGTTCCGAGGCCCGGCAACTGGTGCGGCACGGCCATTTTCAGGTGGGCGGCAAACGGGTGAACATTCCGTCCTTCTCGGTGAAACCTGGCAGCGAGGTGGAAGTGGTCCCCAAGAGCCGGAAAATGCTCCGGATCGCTGAAGCGATGGAAACCGTGGACCGGCGCGGGATCCCCCAGTGGCTAGAAGTCGACAAGAAAGCGCTCAAGGGGAAGGTGAAGGGAGCACCGAACCGAGAGGACCTGACGATGCCGATCCAGGAGCAGCTGATCGTCGAACTGTATTCGAAGTGAACTTGGAAGTCTTTATCGAATCGTCCTCCTGCCGGCTCGGCGGGTATGTCGGTGGCGACTGAAGAAAGTGCGGAATCATGGCAGATACGTTTTTGGCGAAGAACTGGCGAGACCTCATCAAACCCCGCAAGCTGGAAGTGGATCAAGACAGCCTGCGGCCCACTTACGGTAAGTTCGTGGCGGAACCGCTGGAGCGCGGTTTCGGAACGACGTTGGGCAACTCGCTGAGGCGGGTGTTGCTCTCATCGCTGCAGGGAGCGGCGATTACCGCGTTGAAGATCGACGGCGTGGACCACGAGTTCAGCACCGTTCCCGAGGTGGTGGAGGACGTCACCGACATCGTGCTGAACCTCAAGGAAGTGCTCCTGCGGATGCACACCAACGATCAAAAGACGCTTCGGATCGAGGTGGAGGGCCCCAAGGAGGTTAAGGCTGGCGACATCATCGCTGATGACCAAGTGGAGATTCTCAATCCCGGTCATCACCTCTGCACCGTGTCCGAGGGCGGCAAGCTTCGCATGGAGATGACTTGCCGCCGCGGCCGCGGTTACGTGCCGGCAGCGGCCAACAAGGTGGCGGGCGCGCCGATCGGGACGATCCCGGTGGATTCGCTCTTTTCACCGGTGCGAAAGGTCAATTACCAGGTGACCAACGCGCGCGTCGGTCAGGTCACCGACTACGATCGACTCTCGCTGGAGGTCTGGACGGACGGATCGGTCTCGCCCCAGGACGCGGTCGCCTACGCGGCAAAAATCATCAAGGAGCAGCTCACGGTCTTCATCAATTTCGACGAGACCGAGGAGCCCGCTCCGGTGGAAACGCCGAAGGAAGAGGCCAAGCTCAACGAGAATCTGTTCCGATCCGTCGACGAGCTGGAGCTTTCAGTGCGCTCCGCAAACTGCCTGCAACAGGCGAACATCCGAACGATTGGAGATCTGGTTCAGCGGACCGAAGCGGAAATGCTCAAGACGAAGAATTTCGGCCGCAAGTCGTTGAAGGAGATCAAGGAAATCCTCGCCGAAATGGGACTCTCTCTGGGCATGAAGCTCGAAAATTGGCCGCCGAAAGCAGCAACCCAGCCGCCGCCCAGCATTCAACCGAAAGCCTGAGGCAGTCCACCCATGCGGCATCGGATCGGAAGCAGAAAGCTCAACCGCACCACCAGTCATCGATTGGCGATGCTCGGCAATATGGTGGCATCGCTGATTGAGCACGAGGCGATTCACACGACGCTGCCCAAAGCCAAGGAAGCTCGACGGATCGCCGAGCGAATCATCACTTTGGGAAAGCGCGGAGGGCTGGCGAACGTCCGACTCGCGGCGAGAACCTTGCCAAACAAGAAGCTGCTGACCAAAGTCTTCGATGACCTGAGCGACCGTTATGCTGAGCGGGCTGGCGGCTACACCCGGATCGTCCACCTGGGTCACCGATGGGGCGATGCCGCGCCAATGGCGCTGTTGGAGCTGCTCGACCGGCCGCAAGAGGAGAAGAAAGCCGCAACGAAGCCCAAGGGCAAGGCGAAGGAAGCAGAGGGCGGCAAGGCGCAACCGAAGAAAGGCTAGCGCCTGCAGTAGCGGCTATCGAGGGCGCCCCGCCTCCATCAGCCAGGTATTCCCCTGGGCGGTTCGAAGCTCGAAATCCTGGAGCTCGAGGTTGATCGGAGCGAACGATCCATTCTCACCCAGAAGCTGCTTGGGGCCGAGGGTCAGATTCTGACCGGGCTGGACTTCCGAGGCCGCCGCGCGATAGGTCCGATTCACCACCACCACCACCTCGCGCCAAGTGCGGGAACCTTCGTTCTTCACCATGTACACCGGGTGGTCGAGCACCGTCGTCACGACCAGGCTCGCCCCGAGCCGATTAGCCGCTTCACTCGAACGGGGAGGAGCCCAGACCAAGGTGGCAACTGAAACCACGAGCCACGCCCCGACGATTGCCACCTTGTACTTGAAGAAATGATCAGAATGCTTGAAGGCTTCGATTCCCTCTTTCGCTCGGGCGACGAGATTGAGGGCAGTATTCTCGGCTTCGGACTTGAGCCGCGTTCCCCACGGGCCCGAGGGTAGCTCGGAAATCTTGTCCTTCCGGGCGGCGCTCATTACCCGAGCGGGCGATACCCTGGGCGCCGCTTTCTGGGCAGCGCTCGTTCCGCCTCGCTGGCGATCGGCTTTCATCAAGGCCAAGTCTATGATTTTGGGTGCCCGGCTGGCTACCGCGCGACCCCTTCCAAACCACGAGGGGCCACAGCCTCCTCCCGATTCCCACCTAGACCTCCCATTTCCAGGCTCTGGGTGATGATCACGTTACGGACCGCCCGGGCCAAGCCCTCACGATCCTCCGGGTGAAAGGCCGTGGAGGCGATCGGCCGGCCAATCTTTACCCGGATCGTCCCGGGCGAAATGTTCCAGGAATTCTTGGGCATCAGTTTTCCCGAACCCTCGATTGTGATTGGGCAGACCGGAGCGCCGGCCTTCAAGGCCAGGGCGAACGGCCCCTTTTTGAACGGGCGAACCCGGCGGTCCGGAGAGCGCGTTCCCTCGGGGAAGACGATAATGCTGATTCCGGATTGGACCCGGCGTGCAGCTCGCTCCAAAGAGGTAATCGCCCGCCGGGTGTTGGCTCGATCCACGAAGATGTGCCCAGCCAGCCACAGATACCAGCCGACGATCGGAACCCACCGCAGCTGGCTTTTGGCGATGAAGCGCAGGTTGATCGGAAGCGCCTGGAAGAGCACCGGGATGTCGATCGTGGATTGATGATTGGATGCGTAGATCGTGGGCCGTCGCGGGTCGACGTTTTCCTCACCTTCCACCACCAATCGCGCTCCACCCGCCCAAAGCAGCAGTGGGGCCCACCAAGTGCGCGCTATCCAGAGGGAGACCGCCGGATCCAGCCGAACCAGCATCGCGACGCAGGCGAGTGGGAACAGCACCAACAGGGAGCTGACTGCGACGAAAATGCAAAGCAGATTTCTGAGCATGGCGAGACGGAAGACTCACCGCGAGACGTATGAGTCCACGATCTGCGCGAACTCCGGATCGTTCTTGAGTTTGCTGAACGCTGGATCGGAGCGCACTTCGCGCGGGTTCCAGCCGCCGGGCAAATCCTGGGCTCTGCTGCGCGCCTGCCGCAAGTTGTCGATCGCTGCGGCTCGGTCACCTTTGGCACTGGCCAAACGCGCATAACCGTAGAACGCCAATGGAGACCGCGGATGGGCATGTTCCAAAAGCCCAAAGGCGCTTTGCGCCTGGTCGTAGTCCTTGGCGGCGATGAACGCGGATCCCCGAGTGTAAAGCACCGCGGCGCCATTGGAATCGATTGCCATGGCCTTCGCGGTGTCCACCAAGGCCACTTCCACATCGCCGGGCTTGCCGCGGCGAAGGGCGACGGTGGCCCGGGAGAGCAGGGCATAGAGGTTCTGTGGATTTTTTTCGAGGATGCCGTTCAAGCGCTGCAGCGCATCGTCGAATCGCTGGTCCTCCGCATCGAGCCGGGCGAGGCCGATTTTCGCCTCGAGCGCGTCCTGCGGCTCTCGCTTCACCGCTTCCTGATAGGCAATCCGGGCCTCGGCGCTTCGGCCAAGGTCGAACAGCAAATGGCCGGCCAGTTCCTGGGGATGCGCCCTGCGTGGCTGAGCCGCCGCGGCTGCTTGGTAGGCCGCCAAGGCATCGGCATACTTCTTTTGAGAAGCAAGCACATTCCCGCGCGCAATCTCGGTCTGCCCCGGCTCGGAGCAGCCGGCTACCAGAACCAGAATGAAGAAGGTGCGACGAAACGACATCGACCGGTGTTGTACCACGGCACTTGGCTAGCGAAACGCCGCCTTGACCTTCAAGTTTCGCTGGCGGTTCGAAATCGGGGTAATGATGATCTACGATAGGTGTGCCTTGCTGGTGCTGTCGACCGACGATCGAGTGGCTCCCTTCCGGCAGACCGAGAATTCCCCGTGAAAGGGCTTTACCTTCTAGCCACCACACAAGCGGAGGCGCTCGCCCTCGATACCCTTTCCTCCGCCTTCCATTCGGACGAAGTGAAGCTCAGTACGCTCAAGGGCTCGCAGAAGTTCAAAGTCACGAGCGGCGAACTGGAGCTGATCGTCAGCTTCGAGCCGCGGCGCCGCTCCTTGGAGTTCGATCCCAAGGTCCTGATTGGCAGCGAGGAAAGCCGGGAAGCGGTGCAGCGGGCTCGTGGTTTCTACCGGATTGCGTTCGAGCCCCCGAAGCCGCAGCCGTCGGTGGCGGTTTTCGAGGCTCTGTGGTGCGCCCGAACCTTGATGGAGCACCTGCCGGGCGTGCTGATCGACGTGAGCGCGCAAAAGATCCATCAACCCGAGGATGTCGCCGAGATCACCGAGTTGGAGTTCGACATCCGCGATCACCTAAATCTTCACGCCGTAGAGCTCACTGACGCTCAAACTCCACTCTGGGTGCATTCCCATGGGATGGAAAAGTTCGGCGCGCGTGACTTGGAAGCATTTCATCTGGGGGAAGACGATCTCCGATCGGCAGAGATCTTTTTCCATGAGCTTTGCACCGATCTGGCGTTCGGCCACGGACCAGGGGTTCGCACCTCGGTCGATACCAGTGCCGGGCTGAGCTTCATGCTGGTCCCTTCCGAGGAAGCCCGCACCAAGTTGATGGGAGTATCGTTGGACAGCTTCGAAGGACACGAGGGGGTGTATTACACGATTGTCTCGGCGGACGGCCGTCACACGGTCACCGAGCTGTTGCGCCCCTATCGCGACCGTTTCGATCAGGAGTCCCCCGAAGAGGCTGATGCTCTACGCAAACAAGCGCAGGAGCTTTTGCCGGCGTTCAAGGCGAGGTTTCATCGCAAAGGCCTGATGGAGCCAATGACGTTCCTGGCCCGAGCGTCGTTCGACATCCACCCAACCGCAGGAACCACGGAGGAGGATCTCTGGTTTGAGATTCTCACTTGGAACGATCACGTGCTGGTCGGCAAGTTGGTTGATGGTGGAACCCACACCACAGAGTGGCGAAAGAGCGCCACCGTCGAAGTAGAGGAAGACCAAATTAATGCGATCGCTTTGGGCCGAGACGGCAAGACGCTCGAGGAAGACGAGATGAGCCGCCTGCTGACGGCAGAGCGCCCGGTCTAACGCCCCTCGCGTCAGAAATTCACGCCCGCGCTTGAGGGCTGCGGAATCTCGAGCGACAACCGCGGTGCTTTCGCGGGATCTCCGTAGAGCTGGTGGTAGATGAAGTAGTCGGCGACCACTTGCCGAACGTAGTTGCGCGTTTCTTTGTAAGGGATCTGCTCGATAAAGAGATCCAAAGGCGCGTCCCCGTACTTCTCCAGCCACTGGGCCACCACCAGCGGGCCGGCGTTATAGGCGGCGGCGATCAGTGCCGGGTGCCCAAACCGCTTCACCAGTCGGGTGAGGTACCAGACCCCAAGGCGAAGGTTGAGCTCGGGGATGAACAGCTCGTTGGGAGCGGGACGGCGCAGCGCCAGTTCCTTGGCAATTGACACCCCGGTGGAGGGGATGACTTGCATCAGCCCGCGCGCATTCGCGGTGCTGTGTGCATCCGCTCGAAACTTGCTTTCGCGCCGCATCACCGCCCAGACCAAGAACGGGTCAATTCCCTCCGCTTCGGCATCTCTGTCCACCGTGTCCCGATAGGCTTGTGGATAGAGCAGAGACAACGCGCCGCCATTCCGGTCGACATAGGCGCTCTTCCACAGCCAACGCGCTCCCAAGGCGTACGCGGGTCCGTACGCCTCCAGGCGTTGAAGAACATAGCCAAGATGTCGGGCCTGGTCTTCGGTACGCACCCCGCGGACTTGCGCCTCGATTTCGCGGTCCGCGTCGCTCAACAGTCCTGCCGCGACCAACTCCGCGGTGAGCCGAAGGTTGGTCGGCACTGGCTCGTCACCCACCCGGGGCGGATCGGTGAAGGCAAGCGGCGGATCTCCCCCCGACTCGCGCAGTCGCTCCTGGGCGAGGAATGCATAGAGGGTCCCGGGAAACAGCTGCACGAGTTGGAGATACTGGCTCGGCACATCGTCTCGAGGCGATCCACGTAGCTGTTGGCAGCGGATCGACCAGTAGCGAGCCTGAGGTACGAAGTCGGAGTTGGGGAGGGCATGAATTAACTTCTCGAACGCTTGTTCCGCCGCGGCGTAGTTGCGTTTGAGGAGCAACGCCAAGCCATGCAACCAGAGAGTGTCTCCCAGCCGGTGGGAATGTCCGGATCGCTTCTCCAGTCGCGCAAAGGCGGAAATCGCGGCATCGAGCCGACCATCCTGAAAATCCAGCCATCCTACGAAAAAGCCAGCCTCTTCCGCCGCCGGCTGATTCGGATAGCGGCGGAGGATCTGCACCATCAGGCTTCGGGTTCTCGAATGTTCCTCCTTGCGCAGGGCCCACCGAGCACGAAGCAGCGCCGCCTCCGATGCCACCGAAGGAGGGCCAGTGCGTGCAACCTCAATTTGCGCGTCGGCGAGTTCAACCCGGTTTAGCGCCAAGAGCGCGGCGGCCAACTGGCGGGCCAGCTCCGCCCGGTCTTCTTTACTGACGGCAAGCTGCTCGCGATTCGCTTCGCTTAGCTCTCGAATTGCAGCCTCGAAGTCTCCGCTCTCGCTAAAAAGTCTCGCGCGGGCGAGCCGTTGCTGGAGCGTGAATTGAATCGGCCGCTGATCGATTTGAGTCAGTCGGGCCAATGCCGGCGCAACATAGGGATGCAGTGGATAGCCGGTAATGATGCGCAGCAAGTCTTCCCGTTCGCCGTTTAGATCGTCTTGCGCGCGGCGGACCAGCGAGCGTTCGTAATACAGCTCCCCCGACGGCGCGGCTGAGGCCCCCGCTTCAAGCAACGGACGGGCGGCGACGAAGTCGCCGGCAGCCAAAAGGGCCTCACCCTTCCGATGCTGCGCGCGGCTAACGAGCCAACCCGGAGCGCCAAGGGTAGCACGTCCAAACGCGTTTGCCGCGCCGCGATAGTCCCGCAGATAAAATCGCGCCTCGCCGGAGTAGTAGGCGTGAATCGATTCGAGCTCCGGGGGCGGCGGGCGCGACAAAAATTGCTGGAGCGCGCCGCTTGGATCACCACGCGACAATCGCAAGTATCCGACCAGCAGTGAAACTCGATTTACACCGAGACATGAAACAGCGAGACAGGCCGCCAGATCAGCCTCGGCGCGCTCGAGCGCGTCCTCCCGAGCACCCCGGATTGCTTCCAAAGTGCTGGGGGACTGAGCCAGAGCGGAAAGGGCAAAAATCACCAGCAAAGGAGCAAACCCGGACTTGATTCGCAACAACAAATCAAGACCCGTTTGACATCCCGGCGCTCGCGTCTTAAACCCGCGGGATTTCGAGCTGGCTCTGGGGACTGAGGGCATCGAATGGTTGCATGTTAGCTGTCGCTGCGACTTTGTTGCAGTACGAGGAGATGTGGAAAGACGGAACCGTGTAATCAGGTCAAGGGGGCGTTGAACGTTGCACCAACGGAGGGCCTTGCCGACATGAAGCCGTGTCCAACCAATTTGCCGCAAACGATCAACCCTGAGGCGGGACCGAAGCGGGCGGGCGTAGAGACCCATCGGAATCTCCATTGTCAGTACTACGACCACTGTCTAGATGAGGCTGTCCGCCGTGGTTGGGCGAGCTTCACTTGTCTGAAGTGTCCGCTGTGTCAGATCACCGCGCCCCCTCAGATGGGAATCGAAGCCTACGCCACTCAGCGGCGGGCGATCTGAGATAGGCGTCCTAGCGCACGTCGCGGTGCTGGCTGGCCGACTCTCGTCCCGCGGCGTAGATGACCAGTACCCAGTATTTGCCTCGACCGTGGCTCGAGGCATCGTTCCGGATCGCTCCGATCCCGACGAGATCATTCCTTCGATCGGCCAGGCTTTTCGAAGTCGCCACCTGCGCCGGGCTGTCGGAAACGAAGAACTCAACCGACGTCCTCGAGACGTCTAGCAATGAGGAGAAGATCCGTTCCTGGAGCGAATCGCCCGGAAGCTCGGTCTTGGGCTGACCCAGCTCCAAGGCGCGCTGGACATGGTCCAGCGCAAGGTGCTCTAGCACTTCGTTTCGCTTGAGCGCCGGAAGGTGCAGATCGGCCCGCTTCTGCGCCAACGACCGATAGGCCTCTTCGACCGGGTCCCGGCTCTGGGCGGGGGGCTTGGCCAAAATTTCGGTCACCAGGGCTTGCGGATGCTCGCCTTTGGCGAATGCAATCCCGATCCCGACTCGACTGAAGTTTCGATCCAGCAGGTTGCGGCGATGGCCGGGGCTTTGCTCAATGCTCCACTGCGCGGCAATCGCTCCGGCGGCGAGCCCGAGATTCTCTCCCGCCCTCTGGTACGCATAGCCGGCTTTCTGCAAGCGGGTTTTAAGGTCCAGGCCGTCGGGAGTCACGTGAGAAAAGAAATTTTCGGCGGCCATTCTTTCGCTATAGCTTTGCGCCACCCGGTCCAGCTCGGGGTCCGCGTCCAACGGGGGCAAACTGTCGGCGGCGCGCATTCCATTGATTCGCGCCAGGATCGCAGTCCTTGCCTCGGCCGGACTCCTGGGCTCAGAAAAACGAGCCGACTCTTCGAACTGCTCCGAGGAGCCAACCGCCACTCTGAAAAGGCTTGTCACCTCGGGCCCTCGATCGCTCTGTCCAACCACCTCAACCGAATAATGGCCCCGCCTGGAGAATCGAATTCGCGCGCAAAACCCATCCGCCGAGTCTTTGAACGGCAAAACCCGCTCCACTTCTCCATTGGGCTGAGTGACGAACACCTTGGGGGTTGTCAAAGGGCTCAACAGCTTGCCGCACAAATCGGCGCTGCGCGGTTTGGCGAAAAAGCGCGGGAAGGGCTTCAACTCCGCTTTTTGAACCGAAAGCAGCGCGACGATCGCTCCGCTGCCATTGGCGAGCGCCGCTCCGATCCCCATCCGCGAGGCCGCGTCCCGGTTCAGGTCGGTACGCTTGAAGAAAGACTCTAGCGCGTGCTCGGGCGGCGACGCGCGAACCACGAAGGCGCGCGGGCTCGGATCGGATCCCTCCGCTTTGGAAACAGCCTCGCTGACGGAAGACATCTTCACGGCTTCCGCCGCGCCGCGCTCGAGCGCCTTCTTGGCGAGACTTCTCGCCGCCGCGGAAAGCTTCGGATCGACCTGTGGCGGCGTTCGCCCGACGCGCCCGAATTGCTCGGTGACGTACTTGCCGGCTTTCTCTTCAAGGTCCGAGGCCGAGGCCGAAATCGCCAAGCTAAACACGCCGGCGATCAGCGCGGACACGCAGGCTCCCTGAATTCGAGCCGCGAGATTCGAAGTCCAGGGCTCGCGGCATTCAATCGAGCCCTGAGCTGTGCCTCGTGCTTACGTAGCTCATTGGCCCAATTCCGATCGGCCACCGAGAGCACCAACGTATCCCCCTCGATCCGAAGCGGAGCGCTATGCTTGGCAATTCCCGGACCGGCCACCTTCTCCCAAGCGGTCTTCAGGTGGGTGGCATTGCCACTCGAGCGGGCGAGTTGAGCCAATACACCCGGCAACAGCTTGCCCACCTGCGTCGGCTCTCGCCTGGTCATGGCGCATCATCGCCAAAAAGCCGCGAGGATGCCAAGGAGTCTGGAGCCCAATCTGGAGGGTGTGCTCCCGGAGGTGAATTCCTCACCAGAAAAGGGAGTGGCGCGCTGCCCGCAGGCTCTTCACCAGGCCTTCCACCGACTGCCGGGCAACCTCAATCTGGCCCTGCAGAGCTTCTCCCTCCAACTCGTTTCCGTTCAGATCCAGTTTCAGCGGGGCTCCGAAGCGAATCGTCCAGCGGGTCGGCAGCGGCGGGAGGGTGAGCGGAACGTAAGGCAGACCCAAAAGGCCGGGGAGCCTGGCCAGGGTGGGCATCGCCTCCTCCCCTCCGATCACCCCAACCGGAACGATCGGAGCGCTAGCCTCGTGCGCCAGTTTAAGAAATCCTCCCCGGCCAAAGCGCTTCAGCTGATACCGATCGAATATGGGTTTGCTCAAGCCCTGGGTGCCTTCTGGAAAAACCAGCACCGGCCGACCCTCTTTCAAGAGGCGTAGGCCATTTTGAAACGAGGCAGGCACCGCTCCTAGCTCAAACAAACTGCCCCCGAGGATCGGAAAATTGAGAAGCTGATCTTCCGCGAGCCAGCGCGGTTCCAGAAGATCCGGCCGGGCACGGCGTAGGGCCATCGTGACGATCGGTCCATCCACCGGCAGAGCACCGACGTGGTTGGCAATCACAATCGCGGGTCCCCTGGGAACCTGCTCCGCGCCTTCAACGCGAACCCGCCAGTACTGCTCAAACAGAAAGTTGAAGACCGACGCCACCACCGACCCCGATTGCAAACCCCGCGGGGGACTTGGCTGCGACTCAGGCCGCTCGGGCGTCGATGGCGCGGGCAGCGGCAAGGCGGCGGTCTCGGCCGCGGGCTCCCGAGCCGGGTCGGCCTTGCGCTGGCGGGCCGGGGTCTTTGCCCGCTTGGTTGCGGCGGGTTCGGGGGCGGCAGCGACCGGAGACGGAAGCGGCGCTGCTCCGCGTTGAAAGGGGTCATTGCCAAGCACGCTCTTCCTCATCGCAGGATCTCGAGCCACCGATCAGCTGATATCCCAAACGACATCTCTTGTCAGCCCGCGGGGCTGCCCCCTAAGTTGCTCGCCGTGGGGCGGATCGCGCTTTTGAGCGAAGAGCTGGTCAATCAGATTGCGGCCGGCGAGGTGGTCGAGCGTCCCGCGTCGGTGGTGAAAGAATTGGTGGAAAATTCGATCGACGCTGGAGCTCGATCGATCGATGTAGCCGTTGACGAAGGCGGCCTATCGAAGATCGATGTTCGCGACGACGGAATGGGGATGTCGCGCGAGGATGCCGCGCTTTCGTTGATGCGGCATGCCACCAGCAAGCTCAAGAGCGTGGAGGGACTGTCGTCGATCCGGACCAAGGGTTTTCGCGGAGAAGCCCTCTCCGCGATCGCAGCAGTTTCTCGGCTTAGGCTCACCACTTCGGAGGCTGGAGCGGCTTGTGGGACCGAAGTTACCGTGGAGCAAGGGGGTCGGCTGCAGGTAGGTGCCGCGCCGCCATCTCCCGGCACCCGGGTCGAGGTCCGAGACCTGTTCTTCAATACACCCGCGCGTCGCAAGTTCATGAAGAGACCGAGCACGGAGCTATCTCACGTGCAGGAGGCAATCGTCCGTCTGGCGCTCGCCCATCCAGAGATTGGCTTTTCGCTCGAGCATGAGGGGAAGACGCTCTTGTCCGCGCCAGCAGCCGACGGCGATCTCCAGGAGCGGATTGGGCTCGCGCTGGGCGCGGAGGTGTATCACCATCTGATCGAGATCGATGAAGAGCAGCTTGGCCTGTGGGTGAGCGGCTACGTGGGTTCTCCGGATCTCAGCTTTCCCACTTCCCGCGAGCTATACACCTACGTCAATCGACGCTACGTGCGCGATCGCGGCCTGAATCACGCCATTCAACGAGCCTTCCAGGATCTCCTTCCAGGCGGCCGGCATCCGCTGGTGATCGGTTTCATCCAGCTCGAGCCTCACGCCGTGGACGTCAATGTGCATCCTCAAAAGCTGGAGGTCCGCTTTGTAAACCCGCGGATGGTGTACGACGTCCTTTTCGCCGGCTTGCGCAACGCCTTGCGGAGGACGGCTTCGCCCGCCCAGGCCGAAGGAGAGGTCGGCACGGAATCCGTGCTCGGCTCCCACCATGCACTCGCGGTGGAGAGTTTTCTCAGCCGTGCACAGCAGGCCGGGTGGGGCGGCGCGCTCCCATTGTCATCCGCCGCGGAGCCGGCCCGCGACGGTCTAGCGCGAGGTTTGGCATTTGGAGAAGCGCGCCCCGATATCAACCAAGCCCCACCGCCCGGGTATTTCAGCGCGCTTCGCTATCTGGGCACTCTCGGCGGGCGGTATTGGACATGCGAGGGGGCTGGAGCCACCCTGGTAGTGCTGGATCCTCACTCGGCCATCGAACGGCTGGAGCTCAATCGAATGAAGCGCGCCTTGCAATTGGATCGAGCCGAGCCGCTTCAACGCTCTCTGTTCGCAGCGACGGTCGACCTGGGCCACGAGCAAAGCGCGGTCCTGATCCGCCATCAGGGGCTCCTCGAGCGGCTCGGGCTTGAACTGGAGCCATTTGGCCGCGTTGGGTTGGCGCTTAAGTCGCTGCCCTCCTCGCTAATCGGGGTGGAGGTCAAGCCTCTCCTGGAATCGCTCGCGGCCGAGCTTTCTAAACCGGCGCGGATGTCGGACGCTGCGGGTGAAGGTCGGGCGATGCAGGTGCTCGCGTGTCGTGCTGCGGCGTCTCACAAATGGCAGCTTTCGAGCGAGGAAGTTCACCGGGTGCTGCAGCGCCTCGAAGGAGCCGATCTGAACGCCTCCTGCGCTCACCCGGCGTTGGTGCTCCTTCAGATCCCGTTCCTGGAGCTCGAGCGCCGCGGCCGCTGATCGTGTCGATAGCCGCGAAGGCCGCCAAGCACTAGGATGGGGTTCCATGACTTTTGAAACCAAATCCGAGGTCGAAAAGGAGCTTAGCGATATTCGGCGCGAGGTGATCGAGTCTCGCAACCTGGTAATCAAGACCGACAATCTGTTGAAGAGCCTGCACGTCGAGCTGAAGATGTTCGGCAAGAAGCAGGACGATCTGCAGAAGCATCTTTGGGTATCTTCGGGAGTATCCTACCTGGTCTTCACCACTTTGCTGGTGGCCGCCACGATCATGCTCTTGGTCTCACGTTCCGGCGCTGCCCGTCGCGAACGAGAGCATCTTGAGAAGAGCGTCTCCGAAATGAGAGCGCATCTTGACAAGCTGCAGGCGGACGCGGAGGTGGCGAAGGTTGCAAGCCGCGTCGCCGCCGACGCATACCGCCAACTGAACACCGGGAGCGGCGAGGACCGCCTCAGAGCGATCGAGCAGCTGACGAAGGTGAATCAGGCCCGCCTGTCGCCGCTCGAGAGACAAGCGCTCAACGACCGGGCGGAGCTGGTGCGAACGGAAGTAGGGCAGATCACCCTGGACCGAGGCAAGGCGGCCTTTCGCAAGCGCGACATGCGCAGTGCGATTGCTGAGCTTACCCGCTTCACCGCACTCAATCCCCCGAAGCCGGAGATGCTCGAAGCCTCGTACTATTTAGGCGCCGCATACAACCAGACCCGCCAACACCAGCAGGCCGTTCCGCTTTTGGCGCGGTTTGTCGCCGAAGAAAAGCGCTCCAAAGTGCGCGATCACGCGATGTTGTTGCTGACGCAGTCTTACGAACAGACGGGACAGCTTGAGAAAGCGCTGGACGTGGCGCGGCAGGCGCTCGCCTCTTATCCCAACAGCGAATTCGCCCCGCAGTTTCGCTCTCGACTGGGAGCGGTAAAGCGGGTGTTGGCCGCCAACGCTGGCGATGCCCCTTCCGCGCCAAAGCCGCCAAAGCCGCCGGAGTCCGCCAACGCCGCCGACCCGTCGCTTCCCCAGCAGTAGGTCCGCGGCCGGCCACTTGCACCGAAGGCAGCGCGGTCATAAGCACAGAAGGTGGCTCGGCCCGCCAAAGAATCGCTCAGAGATCCGCGCTATCGCCCGTTCCGAATCGCGGCCTATGCCCTGTATCTGGTAGTGGTCGTCGGTTTTTGCGGAATGTTGATCGTCAGCGTGGTGCGTTCGGTGATCGCCATGAGCCCTGGAGTGACGAGTGGAGGGCAACGGGTTCTCACCGTGCAGGAGTGCATGGACCAGGCAGGTGCGCTCTGGCAGGACCTGGACGCGCAAAGGCAACAACTGAGCCGGGAAGTTCCCGCCAAGACCACCGATGAAAAATGGTCCCGCTTTCGGGTTCGATGGTTGGGTCGACTGCGCGAAGTGCAATCGCTCTGCGCGCTGGACAGTCGGGCGAGAAAGCCCCTCCGGCTGGCGTTCGAGAGGCTCGAGCGTCTTCAGGACCTGTACATGACCCACGCGGTGCAATTCGCGGGAGAGATTGGCCCGACGCTGGACGAGTTTCGAAGCGCCCTCGACGCGGCGAAGAGACCGCTAGGAAGCGAACCGGCTGGAGGATCCGTCCCCGAGCCTAGCGCGCAGGCAAAATGACCGAATACGTCCCCGCCTGATCAGACACAGTCTCCGCCAGAAGCACTGACGCTGGCGCAATGGCATCGGTGCTCAAGCGGAAAAAACGAATGGAAGCAAGCGCAGCAACCGGCGAATTGGTGCCGGCGGTCGCCGCAAAGTACAAAGTCCCAGTCAGCCGCCGGCCATTGGAGAGGGAAATGGATTCAACTTCCACTGGCTTGAATCCGGAATCCGCCAACTCGCCCAAGATCGTAACGAAGCGGCTGAACCTTGGTCGAGTCCCGCCCGGAACAAAGTCCAGGCGATAAACTGCCGGATCCAGGTAGAGCGTGTACATGCCAGCGCTGTCGGTCACGCCGCGTACGAGGTTGGACGGAAGCGGGTACCCGGGTGTGCTGGAAATGGGCTGCGCGGTGACTTGAATTCCCACGGCGTCCGCGCCGCTGGGCAAGTGAACCAGGCCATGCACCTGGACCTTCGCCTTGCAGAAAAATGCTCCCAAGTCGGCAGGGCCTATGACTGGGACAGGCGCGCTGAGTATTCCGCAGGCGCTTTCCGGAGGAGGAAAGGCCCAGAGGGTCGCGGAGCGACCGACAGCGGTAAGCAGCGCGGTGAGGCTGAATGAGCCCGTGGACGAGCTGACGCCGGTTTGGGTGCGGAAGCTGCCCCCGCCCGTAACCTCTTCTTCGAGATAGACGGTCGCGCCCGGAAGAGGGTCACCGGACGATGTGCGAAGTGTTCCAGTCACTGCCACCGCGGAGCCAAATGCCCCGAGTTCGAGAATCACAGGTCCGGTCGGGAGGCTGATCGGGAAACTCTTCCGAGGAACGATGGCGTCTGAGTTAACGGGAGACGCACGGACCACCAGGCGACTCGTCGATGGCGCCACTTGCAGCTGAAACTGACCCAACCGGGGGCAGCCCGCACCACAAGGATCCACGGCAGCGCGCTGGGACAGCGGTCGCTGCGTGTTCGGGTCGAATGCCTGAACCAACATCGATCGATCCGCGGTGGGGGGCAGGCCTTCGATGAACAGATGTCCGTCGATTCGAGACAAGGAAGTGGACGAAGGAAAGAGGACATCGGCCCTGGCGGCTTCGCCCATAGAAACGATCACTCGGGTGTCCAGCTGGATCGGCGGAAGGGGTTCCTCGGTCGCATTCGCCAATAAGCTATAGGTTCCGGTCGCCACGGGAAGGACGTAAGTAGCGCGAGCAGCGCCGAGCTCGAACGAGCGGACGACGCCAGGAATCAGCGTGCTTTCGCCAAGCGCCTGGATTGAGACTGACCGAGGATACGCCGTTCCAACCTGGCCATCGATCAGCTGTTGCAGCGCGCCCTGAATTGTGGATGCGCCGGCTAATGTGAAGTCCTGCTTATTGGCTAGGGTACCGACCACGAAGTCCTGCGCGTAAAGAGCTTCCCGCGCATTCGGGATGATTTCCACACGCAGGCCCTGCGCAAGATTGCCGCAGCCGTCCGGGAAGCAGACTTGATTGGCGGCACACTCGGAGTCGTTGGCGCAGTGGTGGAACGAGGTGGTTTTCTTGCCACATCCCAAGGCGGCAACTGCGAGCAATGGCACTAAGAGCGAGGTGCCCCTCATGGGCACGGTCCCGTCTGCACGACGACGACCCACACATAGCTCACGGCGTAAGTGGTCACGAGCGTGCCATCTACGGTTCGGGGCTGGGGATCCCGGCCGATCAAGGGTCCATCGGCCACCAATGCTTCAACTGCGTAGGCCCCGTCTAAAGGGAATGGGTTGCCTGGCCCACTGAGGTCGATGTTCCACACCGCCGAAGTGTTGCGAATCTCGCTGCCAGGGGTGTCGGGCTGAATAATCTGCTCGTTCTGAGGTAGCTGGGTGGGATCAAAAGTCATGTAGGCCCACCAACGAACGAATAGGGTGTCACCCAAGTCTGGGTCCGACACCTTGAGCGAAAAGTTGAGTCTGCAGCCAGCCCCGTTGCCGGTGTGCACCACGCGGGCCGGCAAGGCCTGCTGCTCGACTATCGTCGGCGGCCTGTTTTGTGCTGCCGGCACTGGTTGCAAAACCCGACTCTCCTGGGGCACCAAGCAGGCGCTCGAAGTGAGCAACCAGGCCGTGAGCCCCGCTCTCATTGGGATTCTACGCAGCAACGGGCTTGCCAGAGTGCGGCCGCAAAACATGCGAGATTTAGCCCACTTAGAAACTGTATCCCAAGTCCTCACTGGGCTTTAACGAAGCACAACGACATTTATGTCACGGTTTGCTTGGACGGCCATCTACCTTGGCTTCTTCCAGCGGCTCGTCCTCGGGAGTCGGCGAATCCGAGTTTTCGACGCCCTGCTTTTTGAGATGTCGGAAAACGGTTCGGGGATCTACGCCAAGATCTTTGGCGGTCTTCGTTTTGTTCCCGCTGTTTCGCTCGAGAACTTCCATGATGTACCGAGCCTCGAATTCCTCCTTGGCCTGAGCAAGAGGGATGACGGCATCGAAGTACTCGGGTTTGAGATCGAGGTCCTTCGGACCGACGATCGTCCGCTCCGCCAGAACGGCCGCCTTTTTGATTCGATTTTCGAGCTCACGAATATTTCCCGGCCAACCGTATCTCTTGAGCGCGGCAATCGCGTTCGGGCTGAAGCTGCGCACAGTTGAATTGAACTCGGCGGCATACTTTTGCAAAAAGTACTTGGCAAGCAGCGGGATGTCGTCTCCGCGCTGGCGCAGCGGGGGAAGCTGCAGAGCCACCACGTTGAGCCGATAGTAGAGGTCCTCCCGGAACGCGCCCTTGGCGACCTCCTCCTGCAGCACCTTGTTGGTGGCCGCGACGACTCGAATGTCGACGGGATCGCCACGATTCTCGCCAACCTTGTAGACGACCTTCTCTTCCAGCGCCCGAAGCAGCTTGACCTGCAGCGCGTGGGGTAGCTCGCCAATCTCGTCGAGGAATAAGGTTCCGCCGATTGCGGCCTGGAACTTTCCGACCTTGGTAGTGACCGCGCCGGTAAAAGCGCCTTTCACGTGGCCGAACAACTCGCTTTCGAGAAGGTTTTCGGGAATCGCGCCGCAGTTGATTGTCACGAACGGACCCTTAGCCCGCTGGCTGCGCCGGTGAATTTCCATCGCAATCAATTCTTTGCCGGTTCCGGTCTCGCCGGAAATCAACACCGAGATGTCGGTGGGCGCGATCTTGCTGATCTGCCGATACACCTCCTTCATCGTTTGGCAGGTGCCGACGATCTCTCCGTAGCGTTGGGTCTCCAGCTGCTTTCGCAGCTCGGTGTTGTCGAGCTTCAGGTCGTTCACCAACATCGCGTTCTGCAAAATCAGCGAGGCTTGGGCTGCGAAGACGGTGAGGGTATCCAGGCTGTGTGGGCCAAACCGGTTGGCCAACCGGTCGTTTCCCACGTAGATCACCCCAAAGAGCGTCCCGCTGTGCATGAGTGGCACGCACATCACGGAAAGCAATTTTAGATTCACCACCGACTCGGACGCTCTGAATTCGGGATCATCCAGCGCATCGCTGATGATCACTGGCTTTTGCGAGCGGACCACCTTGGCCACGATCGAGTCCGAGACCCGCTCGATCGCATCTTCGATGTTTTCGCGTGAGATATTCCGCGCCACGCTGATCTTGGGCTCATTGTTCTCCATCAGGATGAGAAAACCCTTGTCGGCGCGGGTAAGTTCGATCACCTCGTCCATCAGCTTCTCAAGCAGCTGGTTGAGATCGTAAGTGGCAAAAAGTCTCTCGGAGAATTGGGTGAGTCGGCGCAGCATATTCAGCTCGCGAAGTATTTCGGCTTGCGCGGGTCCGGCGCTCTTCTCGGCGGACTGAGGATCCAGCCCGAAGCACAGCTCGGATTCGCCCAGCCGAATCCGATCATTCGGCTCAAGGATATGAGCGTCCTTGTGCTTGCCATTGATCAAGAAGGGAGTGCCGTGGCTGCCGACCTGATAGCGGACGCCGTCAAAAACGATGTGGATGGCATCGGTGGGAATCTGCCCATCATCGATTCTCAAGTCGTTGTCCCGCCCGCTCCCAATCGTGGTGATCTTCTTGAGCAGGGGGATGGTCCGGGTGGTTCCGTCTGGGCTGACAAGGGTGAGGTGGGCCATGGACAGTTTCCAGTTGCTAGAACGTGAGCGACACCCCTGCGCCGACACCCCCCGGAGCGGGGATGAGCCTCGCCTTGGGACGCTCCTGAGTCGGAGTCGCCGGGGTCGGCTCGACCAGAGGTTCAACGACCCTGCGGGTAACGACCTGGTCCTTGTGATGCACCAGCGCGTCCACGACGCCGATCGCATAGGTGAGCCAAAATCCTCCTCCGGCGCTGTACTTTGCGATTCGCCACGCATTGGCATGCCGCCATCGCGCAACGGGAATGCCTTGTTCGGTGAACGAGTAGCTTCCGGTGTTTCCGACGAAGCCATTGAGCGTGGTGGTCCGATCGGCAATCTCGGCGGAGTAAGCGAAGTAGGCGATGATGCTAGTGACCGCGAGCACGCCCTCGGTCGCAGCGAAAATGACGCCGAGCTGTGTGCGACCCTGTTGAAACTGACCCGCCCCAAACGGCAAGAAGTTCACCACATAGCTGCGAGTCTCGACCCGCTCCACCGTGACGCGATTGGACAGTTGCTGGATCCGCCGGCGCTGCTCCTCGACCTCACGCCGGGTCCGATCGCGATCTTCCGCCTCGCGACGAAGCCGCTCGGCGCGCAGTCGCCTCTGTTCGCGGATCGCTTCCAGCTCTCCGCTGTGATCGGACCGCAATTTCTCGAAGTACCGGATCGCCGATGGCGCAACTAGAAACGGATCCAGGCTGTAATCGGGGTCCAGTTGAATGACCGCGACCAAGTGGTTTTCCGCTTGCGGCAACTTCTTGAGATAAAAGGCGGACAGGCCCGCCAATTTGTGCAGCTCGGTCAGCTCCTGCTCGCTGAGGTTGCCTCGGTTGATTCGGCTGTTGGCTCGCTGCAGAACGTCATCATACTTTCCATGCTCGAATTCGGTGCGCAGGCTTACGACTTCTGGATCCTCTTGAGGCGGCGGTACCTGCCCCCAGACAGCGCGGACAGCAAAGAGCGAAACCACCAGGCATCCCACTCGCGAGCGGAGCGTCATTCGGGTTCCAAGATCCGGTTGATCGTGCGCAGATCGCTGGGAAGCAGTGGGAGCACGTCCGTTCGCGCCTTGAATCCAGGGCGGGTGATCTGGACGGAAACGCGCTGTTGGGTGATTCCAGGAGGAAAGGGCACCCGAAAGGGCCGACGTGCGGATTCCGACGCCACCCGCTGTTCGTTTCCAATCGTCACCAGCGCATCGGGCGGGTCGACGTTGAACCGCAGTTCGGCCGACTTGGGTTGGACGAGCAAATTCAGCAGGGGACTCTGACCGTCGACTTCGAAGACCGTGCTTTTTTCCTCGCAGAAACGGCAACCGTAGACGAGGCGATGTCGGCCAGGCGTCAAATCGAACTCGTGATGAGGCAGCTCGGCGCCCTCGGGTCCGCCATCCACCCGCGCATAGCCGTAGGGCCGAAACTGGATGGTGAACTTGACCAGTTTAGGTTTGGGAGACTTCGCAGCGGGCGTGCCGACCGGGGGGCGCGAGAGGGTCATGGCTAGTGGGGCTTGCGCCGTCAGGGGCGGACTGTTTACCGGCGCCGGAAGAGGTTCCATCCGACGATACGCATTGGAGGGCAGTTGGACTTCTGCCAGGCGGCTTCCGCCCGGTTGATAGTCCGGAAGCCGTTTGCGGCGATTGAATGCCGAGTACGCACCTACGAGCAAAAGCGCCGCACCCGCCATCGCTCCCGCCATGACAAGCCTCTGGCGGCGGGTCCGCGCCCGCCTGCGAGCTCGATCGATTTGCTCGAGCAGCTGCTTCGCCTCTGTGTGATTGGGTTGGAGTGCGAGGACGTGATTGAGGCTCGACAGCGCCTTGGCGGGCCTGGTGGCTTTCCAAAGGGTTTGCGCGCGCAGCACCAACTTGTCGCAAAGGCGCCGACTCAGCTCGGGTCCGTAACTGTCTGGATCCGCGAAATAGTCCGTCAGCTCTTCGGTGACGTGGTCGATTCCGAGGCTCGATAGGTACTCGGCGAGAGCATCTCGCAGCTTGCCCGCGTGCGGATATCGGGCAGCGGGATCCCGCGCCAGGCACATCGCGATGATTCCCGCCAGCTCATCCGAGACCGTGGGCGACAATGATCGGGGGTCCGGATACGAACCGTCGAGGATCCGCTTGAGGGTCGCGGTGGTGCTCGGCGCGCTGAATGGAAGTTGGCGGGCAGTGAGGAAGTAAAGGATGGTGCCGAGCGAAAACACATCCGCCTGCGCGCCGGCATCCTGACCCTCGATGATTTCGGGCGCCATATGAGCCGGAGAGCCGACCAAGGTGCCGGTGATCGTCATCCGATCGTCGCGATCGATCACTTTCGCAATTCCGAAATCGGTGAGCTTGATTACGCCGTCGTCCCGAATCATCACGTTTTCGGGTTTGAGGTCGCGGTGGATGACTCCGGCTTCGTGAGCATGAGCGAGCGCGGAGGCCACCTGGTGAATGACCATCGCTCCAAGCTCCGGGGGATCGAACGGACGCCGCGCGCAGTACTCGGCCAGCGTTTGGCCGTGGATGTACTCGGTGACGATGTACGCGTTTTCCTCGTCGGCGGCCGCGAAATCGAACACCTCCAAGATGTTGGGATGCTGTAGCTTGGCGACCGCCTTCGCCTCGCGAGTGAGGCGTCGGCGCGAATCCTCCTTGCGGGCCAGGTGCGGATGCAACACCTTGACCGCGACCTCCCGCTCCAAGGCGGTGTCGAGACCTCGGTAAACGACGCTCATTCCACCTGAGCCAACCTGCTCGAGAATTCGATAGCGGCCAATGTTCTGACCCACGACAGTCATTGGCGATCAATCTCCGAAGTTGATTCCGAGGCTCTTCGCTACCGCCACCAGCTCGCCGCTGGGGTCGACGCGCCGGGATTTGGTGGTTTCTGAGAGAGGGACGGGATGGATTTGCCCGTTATTCATTCCGACCATGTGGTCCCATCTGCGCTGCGCGACCAGATCGAGCACGTGGTAGCCGTAGCGGCTCGCCAGTAGCCGATCGGCGGCGGTGGGAGTTCCCCCGCGCTGGAGGTGGCCGAGCACGGTGACGCGGATCTCCGCATCGACGTGAGCAGCGATTTTGTCCGCCGCCACCCGGCCGGCACCGCCCAAGCGAACGACTCCGCGTCCTGGGACCTCTTCGGGCTGGGCAACCACGGAGGGCGATCCGCCCACGCTGAATGCACCTTCGGAGACGACGATGATCGAAAAGCTGCGCTTTCGACCCTGTCGCGTTTGGATCCTTTTGACGATCGGCTCGACGCGATATGGGATTTCGGGGATCAGAATGATGTTTGCTCCCCCGGCGACGCCGCTCTCCAGCGCCAAAAAACCGGCGTGGCGGCCCATCACTTCCAAGATCATCACCCGGTCATGGGACTCCGCGGTGCTGTGCAGCTTATCGACGGCGTCCGTGCAGGTCGCCCGAGCCGTATCGAAGCCAAACGTCAATTCGGTCCCGGTGAGATCGTTATCGATGGTTTTAGGGCATCCGACGACCTTCATGCCCAGCCCGGCCAGCCGGTGCGCAATCGAAAGCGTGCCGTCCCCGCCGACGGCGATCAGGCCGTCCAGCTCAAGCTCCCGGTAGCGCTCGAGGGCGACGTGGGAAAGGTCCCTCTCCACGTATCGGCCCTGTTCCAAGACGGCATACTGGAAGGGATTGGCTTTGTTCGAAGTCCCCAGAATGGTTCCGCCCTTCGGCAGAATTCCGCGAGTGTTCTCGACGGTAAGCGGACCCGCCAAGCCCGGCTCGACCAGGCCGATGTAGCCGTTCTCGATTCCCACGAATTCATGGCCAAATTCGAGAACTCCCCGCCTCACTACGGCGCGAATCAGCGCATTGAGTCCCGGACAGTCGCCGCCGCCAGTCAGTACACCGAGTCGCATCTTGCTCCACAACTAAGGCACGAATGTCATGCCCCACGCCCTTATATGACAAAAACGCCACGATCTTCAGCCTGTTAATACTTCCGCGCCGCAACTCCTTACGGCCGACGATTGATGGGCTACTGGGCCAGGATCGGACCAGGTGCCCCGCGGCTCAAAACAGGCCCGGGCCTTCCGGACCTGCATCGGCTCGGCGCACTCTGCGTTCTAGACGCGGATCTCCGCAGGCTTCGGCACCTCGGCCGCGGAAGGCGGGGGCGCGGGAATCCCTTTCATGGGCGGGCTCTCCAACGCTGCATTGAGTACCTCGTCCATCTGGCTGGCAAAGATGAATTCAATTTCCTTGCGAGCCTGCTCCGGCACGTCGACCAGGTCCTTGCGGCAGCGCTCGGGAAGGATGACTCGCTTGATCCCCGCGCGATGTGCAGCCAACACCTTCTCCTTGATCCCTCCGACTGGCAGCACCAATCCTCGAAGCGTGGCTTCGCCCGTCATCGCGGTGTCGCCACGCACGCGGATCCCGGTCATCAGCGAGACCAGCGCGGTGAGGATGGTCACTCCGGCCGAGGGGCCGTCCTTGGGAATTGACCCCGCCGGAAAGTGAACGTGCAGGTCCGTCTTTTCCAGGAAATTTGAACTGATTCCCAAAAGCTCGGCCTTCGAACGCAGGTAGGAAAGCGCCGCCTGGGCGGATTCCTTCATCACGTCGCCCAGCTGCCCGGTGAGGGTCAAATTGCCCTTGCCGGCCATCTTGGTGGCCTCGATGAAAAGCAGATCGCCGCCCGCCGCGGTCCAAGCCAGCCCAGTCGCCACTCCGGGAACCTCGGTGCGCTCGGCGACCTCGGAGTAGAAGCGTTCCGGCCCGAGGATTTCCATCGCGCGGTCGGAGGTGATCACCTGTCTTTCATTCTTCCCCGAAGCGACCGCCACCGCCACCGCGCGACAGACGTCCGCGATCCGGCGTTCCAAGCCGCGGACCCCAGCCTCGCGAGTGTAGAAGACGATCAGGGTATGAAGCGCTCGGTCTTCGATTTCGATGTGGTCCGCGGTAAGCCCGTGCTCTTTGAGCTGTTTGGGGATCAGGTGCAGCCGGGCGATTTGCTCCTTCTCGTCGAAGGTGTAGCCGGGCAGCTCGATGATCTCCATGCGGTCCTTGAGCGGGCCGGGAACAGGCTCGAGCAAATTCGCAGTCGCGATGAACAACACTCGCGACAAATCGAACGCGACATCCAGGTAATGATCCGAGAATGAGTTGTTCTGCTCCGGATCCAAAACCTCGAGTAGCGCAGACGAAGGATCGCCGCGGAAATCGGCTCCCAGCTTGTCGATCTCGTCGAGCATCATCACTGGGTTTCGGGTTCCGGCCTTCTTCATGTTTTGGATGAAGCGGCCGGGGAGGGCGCCGACGTAGGTGCGCCGGTGCCCACGAATTTCCGCTTCGTCGCGAACGCCGCCCAGTGAGAGGCGCACGAATTTGCGTCCCACCGCGCGCGAGATGGATTGGCCAAGCGACGTCTTTCCCACTCCCGGAGGCCCAACCAGGCACAGAATCGGACCCTTCATGTCGTTCTTCAGCTTGCGAACGGCGAGATACTCGAGGATCCGCTTCTTGACCTTTTGAATCCCGTAGTGGTCGTTGTCCAGGATCTGCCTGGCGTTTTCGATGTCGAGGTTGTCCTCGCTCTGCTTCGACCACGGCAGATCGGCGATCCAGTCCAGATAGGTGCGGGCCACCGTGTATTCGGAGGAAGCGGATGGAATCGTCTTGAGCCGGTTGAGCTCCTTCGTGGCGACCTTCTCGACTTCCGGCGGCAGGCCGGCCTTCTTGAGCCGCTCCTGCAGCTCATCCAGCTCCTCTTCCTCTTCACCGATCTCTCCCAGCTCCTCCTTGATCGCTTTGAGCTGCTGGCGCAGGTAGTACTCCCGCTGCGTCTTAGACATCTCGCCCTTCACCGCGGAGTCAATCTTGTTGGAGAGCTTGAGGATTTCGCGCTTGCGGTTCAGCAGCTCGAGGACGAGCTTCATCCTCGCCTTCAAATCGACCGTCTCCAGGACCGCCTGTTTCTCTTCGATCGGCACATCGACGTTGGCGGCGATCAGGTCGGCCAAGTGTCCGGGGTGAGTGATCGACTCGACCAGCTCCGTCGCTGCCGCTGGCAACTCGGGCATCAGCTCGATCACTTCTCGAGCGAGCTTTTTGAGATTGATTCCCAGCGCTTCGACTTCCACGTTTTCAGCTGAAGTCTTGTCTTCGACGGCCTCGATCCGGGCCTTGAGGTAGGGCGCTTCCTGGACCAGGTCCAGCACCCGGAATCGAGCCAGGCCCTGGACCACCAGGGAGTAGTTGTCCTCTCCCATCTTGAGGAGTTTGACGATCCGGGCGACCGTCCCCATTGAGTACAGATCCGCGGCTCCGGGATCTTCTTCCTCCGCTCGCCTTTGGGTGACTACCCCGATCACCTGGTCGTCACGGACCGCGTCCTTGATCAGGGCAATCGTCTTTTGCCTGCCCACCGCAAGGGGCAGAACCCCGCCGGGGAAAAAGACAGAGTTGCGGAGGGGTAGGATGGGCAGGACCTGAGGGATGTCATCTTTGTTGATCAGCCCCGGTTGAACCATGGCGGAAGCCATCGCAGTTGCTGACTGGCCCCCTTTTTTCTTTTCTTCAGGCATGTGGGACCTTTAACGATCGAAGTTAGATTTTGCAGCCCGCCGAAGTGGAGTTTACAAAGGCTGGATCGCGCCCGTCGAGGCCTTTGACGGTGGGCACTTCCCTCTTGTCAGGTGATGCGGCATACTGAATATTTGTACAGTATCCATTTTGCCGCATGAAGGTGGGTCATGGAAGGTGCCGCGCAGAGGTTGGAAAGCCTTCGAAAGCAGATTCGCAAGCTGCAAGCTGCGCCGCGAACGTACCTCGCTGTTTTGAAAACCGGCGTTGCAGCATTTGATTCCTGGATGCCCGGTGGAGGCCTGCCGATGGGGCAGGTGGTCGAGCTGTCGGGCGAGGCCGCTTCTGGGCGAACGTCGATCGCCTTGCGGGGAATTGCCGCGGCCACCCGCGAAAAGCGATTGGCCGCCTACGTCGATGGTCCTGGTGAGTTGTATCCGCCCGTCGCTGCAGGCATGGGCGTTGACCTCGAGCGGCTGCTGATCGTTCGGCCCAAGGCGCCTCGCCAATTGGTCTGGACAGCGGTCCAGTTGGCGCGCAGCGGCGCCTTCGCGTGCATCGTGCTGGATCTCACCCACACCGGGCTGCAGCTCTCTTTGGTGGAAAGCAAAAAGCTGTCCGATGCCGCCTTTCAAGGAGGCTCTTGCACGCTCCTTTTAGCCGCCTCCAGATCGCAGGCGAGCAGCGCTCGAGTGCGCCTCGAAGTCACTGCCAGTGATCCTCAAACGCTTCGGCTCGAAGCGCTGCGAAGCAGCCAGGGGAGGGGACGGCAAATCCTCATTCCGGTTGCCGCGCTCTTGCCCGGCGAAGCCGGTTGGCCCTTGTTCAGTACACATTCCGAACGGACCGAGGAACCACCTGAAATAAAGCGGATCAAACTGGTTTGGGAGCGCGATGGCGGTGGCATCGATCGAAACCGCCCTGGACGAGACGCGGCGCTTCCTTCCTTGCGAGGCACGGTGGGCATCTAGGTGGGGCGGGAAGATGCGAGTTCTCTTCCTTCATTTGCCACGATTCCCGATTCAACGGCGGGTCGCGGAAATGCCCTCGTTGGCTGGCAAGCCAATCGCTTTGAGCCAGGAGACGCGAGGCCATCGGCAAGTGGCGTTCGCCTCCACGTCTGCACTGACGGCCGGCGTGCGGCCCGGGATGACCATTGCCGCTGCGACCGCGCTGGTGCCTTCGTTGCGGGAATTTTCTTTTCAGCTCGACGCTGAGCGAAAAGCGCTGGTGTCTTTGGGGGAAGGGCTACTGGGGATCGCGCCCGCTTTTCAACTCGCAGCACCCGATGGGCTGTGGCTCGACGCATCCGCCGCGCCCTTGTGCCAAGGAGAGGAAGGCCTCTGCCGCCGGGCTCTGGAAATTGCCGACTCGTTTGGCTACCGCGGAAAGGCCGTCGTCGCTTCCCAGCTCTTCACGGCACGAGCACTGGCGCGCGAGGGAGCCGTGCGATCTCAGGTGATCGGTACGTCTGAGAGCGCCAAGGCGCTTTCCGTGCTCCCCTTGGCGTGCCTCGACTCCTCGCCCGCCGCGGTGGAAGCAATCAAGTCCCTGGGACTTTCCACCCTGGGAGAAGTGGCCTCGCTGCCCACCGGGGCGATGGTGGCGCGGATGGGTTTGGAAGGCCTGAGAATTCACCGCCTCTGTCGCGGTGAGGACGATGCTCCTTTGGTGCCTGCGCCGATCACTCCGGTGTTCGAAGAGCAGATCGATCTGGATTGGCCCGCCGAATCGGTTGAGCCGCTGTTGTTCGCGCTCAAAACCACTCTAGATCGCCTGGGCGCCCGGCTTTGCAGCCGACGCAAGGCGGTGGTGAAGCTTGCGATTTGTTTTCGGCTCAGCTCCGCGGGAGAACAAAAAGTGGAGCTGGTTTTGGCCCAGCCATCCTCGCGGCCTCCGCTTTTGCTTGATCTGGCCAGGCATCGGATCGCCGACTTGACCTTCGCCGCGCCGGTCGGGGGCATTGGCATCAAGGTGGAGGAGTGCTGTGAAGACCGTGCGCATCAGCAGGTCCTGGGGGATGCGCCCGAAGGCGACGCGGTCTTGGATGTTGTGCTCTCAAAGATTTCGAGCGCGCTGGGGCCGCAGTCCCTGTTCGCGGCAGAGTTGGACCCCTTTCACCGGCCAGAGCGCGCCTATCATCCCAAGCCCTTTCGGCCTCCACCGAGTGATCGGGGGTTGCTGCGTGGCACCGCGGAGCAACAGCGTGCCGGCGATCCGGATCCCAACCAGCTCGAGCGGCCGTCCCGGTTCTTCGAGCGGCCCGCCTTGCTGCAAATGGAGCTGGGCGCGCAGGGGCGGGTGGTCGCTGCGCGGCTTTCAGGGAAGCGTCGAAAAGTGCTAGCGATGGCGGGACCGGAGCGGCTGTGCGGAGAGTGGTGGGAGGAAAATCCGTACGATCGCGAGTACTACCGGGTGCACTTCGAGGGGCTAGGTCAAGTCTGGATTTTTCGCGACCAACGCGACGGGAAATTCTACCTGCAGGGGTTTTTTGATTGATCCGATACGGTCCTCGAGGCGCGCACTTAAAGTGACCCAAAGTTCACAGAGCAGCTGAGCTCGTAAGGTCTACTGTGGCTAAGCGGGAGGGGACCCCATGAATCGATTGCGCTGGCTTGGCTTCGTCGTCCTTCTACAGGGATTGCTTTGGGGTTGCTCGGGCGGTTCATCTGGCCCGAGCAGCGAGCTGCGCCTGGCTTCCCTCGCGGAAACCGCGCAGGTCGATGCCGAATTCGATCGCGATCATGCGTTCTCGTTTGTGGTGGTGGGCTGCAATCGCATCAATGCCGCGGATGTCACCCCGGATAATCCGAGCACCGCGAATCGCGAGCAGCTCAATCGGACCTTCCGAGAAGTGGCGGCTCTCCGCCCGCTGCCGAGGTTCATGTTCTTCGCGGGAGACCTGATATTGGGCTACACCGACGACCCCAACCTGGTGGAGCGAGAGTTGAGCGCCTGGAGGGACATCTACGAGGCTTCTCCTCTCGCCGATGCCGATGTCCGGCTGGTGGCGATTCCCGGCAACCACGAGGTACAAGGAGCATCGAGTCCGCGAAGGGCCTATCGCGCGGCGGAAGAAGTTTGGCTGCGCGTGATGGAGCCTTACATCGTCGGCTCGAATGGCCCTGGCGAAGGCGGAGAGGACGGTTTGTCGACCGACCAGAGCCGGCTCACTTACTCGTTCGATTACCGCGGCACTCACTTTTTGATTCTCAGCACGGACCCGGTGGATCGGGATTGGCGTGTGCCCTGGCATTGGGTCGGCCGCGATCTCGACGATGCTCGCGCCCGCGGCGCACGGCACATCTTCGCAATCGGCCACAAGCCCGCTTACCCTTGGCCGGGAGCGCCGGACGATGGACTTTCGATGTACCCCGATGACCGAGATCAGTTCTGGTCCAGCCTCGAAGCCAACCACGGGGAGGCGATGCTCACCGCCCACAATCACCTCTGGTACAAACACCAGCCCACCGCCGGGAGCTGGCAAATCATCGCCGGAAACGGCGGCAGTTTCCTGGAGGCAGGAGTGATCGGGGATGACGCGTATTTCGGCTTCACTCTTGTCACGATTACTCACCATGGGCGCGTCTTGGTGCGCAGCATCGGCCGCGACGTTCCGGCGGAGGGCTACTTGGAGCCGTCGGACGCGTATCCAACCTCGCTTAGGGATCGCGCCGAGATCACCTGGCAGTAGCTCGAGTCAAGACAGAGTAGGGTAGTCGCGTTGTCTCGGGTGGCTTTGCGCAATGGTTCGCCAACCAGGGCGTACGAAACCTGGGATCCCTTGCGAGGGGGACTGACCAAACGGGCCGATGCGACACGCGAAGCTGATACCGCTGTACGCCGCCATTTGCGTGTTTCTCGTGCACCTGGCCGCAAATCCGCACTACGGATTTTTTCGCGACGAGCTTTACTTCATCGTCTGTGGGTTTCGCCCCGCGTGGGGTTATGTCGACCAGCCGCCGGTGGTGCCGCTTCTCGCTGCGGCCTCTCAGCTTTTTGGCCGATCGCTCTTTCTGTTGCGGGCCGTCGCCGCTCTGTTCGCTGCGTGCTCGGCCTATCTCACTTGCCTGATTGCAATCGAGCTAGGTGGCGGCGTCTTCGCCCAACTTTTCGCCGCAGTTACCGCCTTCTTTACGCCGGTGTTGATGAGCTTTGGGATGAAGGTCTCGACCGATTCGCCTGGCCTTCTTCTTTGGCCGCTCGCCGCCCTCTGCGTCCTGCGCGTGGCCAAGGGTCGCGATCCCCGGTGGTGGGTTGTCGCCGGGGCGGCGCTTGGGCTCGCTTTCCAGACCAAGTACAGCGTCCTGTTTTTCGCGGCCGCGCTGCTTCTGGGAATCCTCGCCACGCCGGAGCGCCGAGCGTTGCGCTCGTGGTGGTTCTTGGCAGGCCTGGCGCTCGCCATCGCGATCGCGTTGCCTAACATCCTCTGGCAGCTCCACTTCAACCTTCCGATGCTCGAGCTCCTGAAGAACGGGCAACACGGCAAAAACGTAGAGCTGAATCCCGCTGAATTCATCTTCGCGGAGGTTCTGATTACCAACCCAGTTCTGGCGTTGGTTTGGCTTTCGGGACTTGTTTGGTTGTTGCGGAATCGCTCGGTTCGGTTCCTGGCGTTCACGTTCCTGGCGCTGATGCTGGAGATGATCGCGCTGCACGCGAAGCACTATTATCCGGCCAATGTCTATCCGATTTTGATTGCAGCGGGCGGCGTTGCAATCGAGCAATGGACCGAGAAATTGAAGTCGTTGAGGCCAGCGATCGGTATGCTCGCGGTTGCCAGCGGCCTGGTCCTCGTGCCGTACGTGCTACCGGTGTTGCCGATCCAGACCTTCATCCCTTACCACCAGACGATCGCGCCCCTGTTGCATCTGGAAAAGGCACGAACCGAGCACGGCCGGGTTGGCCCGCTTCCACAAGACTGGGCCGACATGCAGGGTTGGCCTGAATTGACAGCGACCGTGGCCCAAGCCTACGCGACTCTTGCGCCGGAAGAGCGCGCTCACGCCGTGATCTTTGCCCAAAACTACGGTGAGGCGGCGGCGGTCGAATTTTTCGGGACTGACTACAGTCTGCCGCCGGTGGTGAGCGGTCACAACCAGTATTACCTCTGGGGAACGCGCGGCAGGACCGGTGACGTTCTCATCGATATCGACGGAGATTGCGGGGAAAAGTATCACCTCTATCGCTCATCGACGCTCGCTGCGACCTTCACCCATCCGTACGTGAGGCCTTTCGAAAGTAGATTGCCGATCGTGATTTGCCGCGGGATCAATCGGCCGCTCGCGGAGTTCTGGCCAAGCGTGAAGTTTTACTATTGAATCGAGGCGGCTGATGGACCCACCCGCGATTCAAGCCGTGTCGCTTCGAAAGCGTTTCGGGAGGCGCTTCGCGGCATTGACCTCGAGGTTCCTGCCGGCTCCGGGGTTTCTCTTGGTAATCGAGCGTAGCTAATACGCTTGGTTGCGGACAGTTCTTGCTCAGGCGGCACTTGTTAGGCGCAATCGCGCTCGAGCTTGCTGGCTGTCACGAAGGGCAACGGTGATCGCGGCGAACAATCCCTCTCCCGGCGAAACGACAGCGATGCTTCAATCAGGTGGGGAACCTGGGCTCCTGCTGAAGCGGAACGAACTCCACTTCATCGCCCGGCACTTTCGGAAAACGACCTTCCCGCCAGGCACGAGCCGCCTCGACGATCCGCTCCTTCGAGCTTGAGACAAAGTTCCACCAGATGTATCGCGGACCATCGAGCGGATCGCCTCCGATCAGGAGCAATCGGGTAGCGATCTTGGCGCGGAGGACGGGCCGCGAACCGGGAGCAAAAACGGCAAGTGTGCCTGGCAAAAGTCTTTCTGGGCCGCAAGTAAGCTCACCTTTGGCAACGTAGGCGGCGCGCTCGGCGTAGCCAGTTGGAAGAAGAAGCTGTGCTCCCGTTTCGAGCATCGCGTCCACGAAGAACAACGGCGATAGGGTTTGCACCGGCGAGGTCACGCCGAAGGCCGAGCCAGCGAGTACGCGCAGACGGGCCGCGTCCTGTTCCACCTCTGGGAGTGTTTCCGAAGGGTAGTGGCGAAAGGCCGGGTCGCCTTGCTCTTCTTGCCGCGGCAGCCCGACCCACAGCTGCACGCCGTGAAGTCGAGGCCCGCGCGCCTTTTCATCGGGGGTGGTGCGTTCGGAATGAACGATTCCTCGCGCGGCCGTCATCCAGTTGATCGCGCCTGGACGAATCACTTGATAGGAGCCCAGGCTGTCGCGATGCGCGATCTCTCCCTCTAAGAGATAAGTCACCGTCGCCAGATTGATATGGGGATGAGGCCTTACGTCCAGCCCGCGTCCAGGAGCCAGCTCGATCGGCCCCATCTGATCGAAGAACACGAAAGGGCCGACCTGGCGGCGCGCTGCAGCGGGAAGAACCCGACCCACAGAGAAGCCTGGCTGAATCTCTCTCGGCCGTGAGTCAATCTTGATCTCAATGTCCGAAGTCGAACAACGGGTGCTCACCGGATCATCGGTTTCAATCCAGCTCATTGGGACGTCTCCTTCTCCTCCCTTTAATCTTGGCTTTGTGACTTGTCCTTAAGTCCATTTGGGGTATGCAGCGATTCTCAACTTGGGGGGGCCCTCATGGAGCGTAGGAACACAACAGTCGAAGAGCTTTGGCATCGCCGCGCTCTTTTGTTCTTCGGAATCGTGGCCGTCGCGGCCGGATGCACGAAAGGCGACCCGCGCAACATTCAAGTTTCGCGGCAAGTTCTAGCTGCGGAGCCGCTCGCCGACTGGGTGGGCGTTATCGGAACCGGGCAAAGTCTCTCGGTCGGAGCCGCCGCAGGAACGCCGATCAGCACGACGCAGCCATTCAATAATCTGAAGCTGCTCGACCAGGGTCCGGATCCCAGATACCCGCTTGATGGCGGTGGCGACCTTTCATTGGTGCCGTTGACCGAACGCTTTCGCCCTCCGCTCCCTGGCTGGTCCGACAGTCAGTACCCGAACAACATTGCTGGGGAGAGTCCTAATGCGGGGATGGCCAACGAAATGACCCAGCTCTGGAGCGATCGGACCGGGACCGATTTAGTGAGCATCCATTCGGTGGTGGGTTGGTCTGGCCATTGCCTGCGCGACATCGATAGGTCCAATCCCGAAACGCGCGCATATCCCGGCGGGCTCTCTGAGGCGAGAACCTTCAAACGATTTGCCGACGACGCGGGCAAGACATTTGCCTACGGTGCGATCATCCTGACCCATGGAGAGTGCGACGCCAGCAACGCCGGCTACGAGGCGGGACTGCATCAGTTGTGGCTGGATTACAACGAAGATCTGAAGGCCATCACCGGGCAGACTCAGGACATCCCCCTGCTGATCTCTCAGCAGAGCACGATCACCACTGCCAGCGGCGGATCAGCGGTAGCGGTGTGGAGGTTGGGGGTCGACTATCCGGGCGAGGCTTACTGCGTTGGCCCCAAGTACCAGTACCAGTACGCGGGCGATAACCTTCACATGGAGGCCTCGGGTTACCGACGGCTTGGAGAAAAATACGCTGAGGTGTTCGATCAGGTGGTGAACCAGGGCGTCTTTTGGAAGCCGGTTCAGCCGAACAGCGCCGTGCTTTCGGGAACCCAGATCATCGTCACCTTTGACGTGCCCAATCCGCCGCTGAACTGGGATGAAAACATCAACCCTCCTCATCAAGAGGTCCATACCGCTTGGAGGAATGGCCGAGGGTTCGAAGTGAAAGACTCGACCGGGGAGCTGACCATCCTCTGCACTGAAATTGTGGGCGACGACACGGTCATTATTTCGCTCGAAGCCGAGCCGACCGGCTCGAATCTGATGCTTCGTTATGCGCTCACTCAAGATGGAACTGGAATTCAGGGTGGGACCGACCTCGGGATGCACGGACAGCTGCGCGACTCGGACGACCTGGTCGGTTACGACATCGAGACGATTACCGCGAACGTGACGAACGGCTCTCCGGATATCACCAGCGTGATGCCGAATGCCTTCATCACCCGGGCCGGCAGAGACGTCGTCGAATCGGCCCTGCTACCCGACGGAACGATTGTGAAGCGAAAGAACTCGAATTCGCAGATGACGTTGTCGACGCCTTGGCCAGGACCGTCGGGGACCGCGGATCTGGTCTTCCACCACGACCTGCATAACTACTGCGTGCAGTTCGAAATGCCGCTCCAGTAAGGCTAACGCTAGCGCCCAGCGCGACTCGAAGATTCAGCCCAGACCCCCTGCTGGATTCGATAGAGGACATGACGACGCAAGGGGTGGCGCTCGGGCATATTCGGGTGATCAAAGTCGTCTGCCTGGGAATGGGACATCCCTAGCTTTTCCATCACCCGGCGCGAGCGTCGGTTTTGAGGAGCCGTAAACGAGACAATCTGATCCAGGCCGAGCCTTTCGAACCCGAGGCCCACCGCGGCCTTTGCTGCTTCGGTGGCGTAACCCTTTCCCCAGTAGGGCGCCGCGAGGCGCCACCCGACCTCGACGCAGGGCGTAAAGTGCGCCTCGAAGCGAGGATGCGAAAGGCCGGTGACACCGAGAAACACGCCATCCTCCCGACGCTCGACTGCCCACGTCCCGAAGCCGTACTGGGCCCAGTGCGCGCGCACTCGCCCCGCGAACGCGTCGCTCTCTTCCCGCGAGAGGATCCCCGGAAAGTACTCCATCACCCGAGGGTCAGCGTTCATCTTCGCGAGTACTTCGAGATCACTCGTTCGCAGCTCGCGGAGGATCAGCCGCTCGGTCAGGATCTCTGAGACGGACATCATGGCCTAGAGCCGCTAGTCGACGAAAAGGTGGCACCGCCGCCAGTCCAAACAAAACGGCAATGCAAACATAGAGAACGAACGAGGCGTCTAAACCCGTCTTCCATATCGGCGCGACCGACAAGCTCCCGATCAGCCCATATTGCACCGGAATGACGACGAAATCAGCGGTCGCGTGCAATACAACCGAAGGCAGAATCGACTTCGTGAAATAAACGAGAAGGGCATGAACGGTACTGACCGCGAGGAAGAAGGGCAGAAAAGCAAGCGTGACGTAGGCATGACCCAAGTGCGTAAGGAAAAACATTGCGCCTGTGAGTAACGTCGCCAACACCCATCCGTGGCGCTCTTGGATGAGGGACAGCGCGTACCCACGAAACGCCGCTTCTTCGACTACACCAGCGCTGAGGCTGATCACCAAGAGAATCGCGACCACCGTCCAGGGCGGATAGGCGGAGACGTCGATCGAGGTCTTGAAGGCATCCCGGGGCAGATTGGCGAGGCGGGCCGTCACAAAGGCGAGACCCACCACGCTGATGATCCCTAAACCCCCAGCGAGTAGTGACCACCGCCAGACCTCGCTCGGAAGCTGGCGGGCCCGCAATGCGGCGCAGCGGACCTGCGAGGTACTGGATGGCCAACCACGGCCGTTCAGGTAGTGCCAGAATAGGCAAAGCCACACTGCGCTCAGCGGTACAAACAATGGGGCGGCTGGCAAAAGCTTGAGGTTGCCGACCATCAAAATGTACGGCGGATATCCTCCGACATCGCAGATCAATTCAGCCAGCAGCGCGGCTCGGACGATTACCGGAACGCGCCGCCAAAGGCGGCTAAGCCACAGCGTTGGGGCAACATAGCCGGGTGTCACGGGACCAGCAGGAGTATGGACCCTGTTATCCCATCATTGCGCGCTCGGGACCAAGGAACGTAGCCGTTTCCGGTACGAACTCGGCCTTACAGCTGTTCCTGAGCGGGCACCGGCGAGATCGGTGAGCCGCGGACTGCGCCAAGTTCCTCGCGGTCCTCGGCGTGGTGATCGCGAGCAATCAGCAAGTAGATGGCCGGCACGAAGAACAGCGTGAACAGTGTTCCAATCGCCATGCCCGAGACCAGCACCAAGCCGATGCTGTTTCGCGCCGCGGCGCCCGGCCCGGTGACCAGCACGAGGGGAAAGTGCCCGCAGACCGTAGCGACGCTGGTCATCAAGATCGGGCGGAGCCGGGTGACCGCGGCTTCGTGCACTGCCTCGAGCTTCGACTTGCCGGCTTCCTGAAGCTTGTTGGCGAATTCCACGATCAAGATACCGTTCTTCGAAACCAGACCCACCAGCGTGACCAAACCGACCTGCGAATACACGTTGAGGGTGGTGGTCCACCCGGTGGTGAAGAACGGGAGGTTCGGGTTGGGCATCTTGAGAAAAGTCATTACCAGCGCTCCGAACATGCCTAGAGGCACCGAACCGGCCAGGATCACGAACGGGTCCCGGAAGCTGTTGAATTGCGCGGCGAGCACCAGGAAGATCAGGATGATCGCGAGCATGAAGGCGGGTAGGAACTTGTTGCCTTCGGTACGAAGCTGCCGCGACTCGCCGGTGTAGTCGAGGGTGTAGCCCTTGGGCAGGATCTTGGCGGCTTCGTTCTCGAGATACGTGAGCGCCTCATCGAGCGGCCGAACCGCCACGCCGCTGAGCTTCACCGCATTGAGTTGCTGGAATCGATTGAGCGATCGCGGAGTGACCGAATTGCGGATGGTTGCGATCGAAGACAGAGCAACCAACTGACCATTCGGCCCGGTGACGTAAATGTCCTTGATCTGTTCCGCGTTCAGCCGGTCGACGCGCAGCAGCTGTGGGATGACCTTGTAGCTGCGGCCAGAGATGCTGAACCGGTTCACGAAGTTGCCGCCCACCGCCGCCGACAGGTCCTGACCGACGGTCTGCAGGTTGAGGCCCAACTCGGCCGCCTTGTCTCGATTGATTTCAATCTCCGACTGCGGTTGGTCGATCTTTACGTCGATCTGCGGTGGGAAGGCGAATATTCCGCTGACGGCCGCCTTCTGCTGAAGCTGCTGCGCAAAGCCCAGAATCTCGGAGCTCTCCGCGGTAGAGGCGAGAATAAATTCGACCGGGAAGGAACCGCCGCCGGGTAGGGAGGGCGGAAGGACGGCAAACGTCTGGACCCCGGGGACGGCCGCGACCTTCGCTTGCACCTCGGGGAGAATCTTGAAGGCCGTCCGTTTGCGCTCCGCCCACGGCTTGAGTCCCACACCCCAGAAGCCACCGCTCGGTTGAGTGATCTGGAAAGTGAATTGCGCCTCCGGGATGGTAAACATCTGCCGGTTGATCTCCCGGGTGGAGTTCACCACCTGATCGAGCGTTGAATTCGAAGGGGTGTTGACGATCCCGAAGATGACACCCTGGTCCTCCGCCGGCGCGAGCTCCTTGGGCGCTTGCGAAAACATCA
>DAIQBK010000026.1:0-2875 GCA_036781205.1 Myxococcaceae bacterium | reverse complement strand
GCGATCGGGGTGTAAACCGCAGCCAGGGTGATGGTCATTGCGATGATCGGGCCAACCAACTCGCGCGCTCCGCGCAGCGCAGCGTCGATCGGCTTCGCTCCCGCGCGCAAGTGCCGCTCGACGTTCTCGACCACCACGATCGCGTCGTCCACCACCAACCCGACGGAGAGCACCACTGCCAGCAGCGTCAGAAGGTTGAGCGTGAACCCAAAAACCTGCATCAGAAATACCGCACCGATCAGAGACACCGGGATGGCCACCACCGGCACCAACACCGAGCGCAGCGAGCCGAGGAAGAGGAAGATCACGATCACCACGATCAGCAGTGTCTCGAGCAGGGTCTGCACCACTTCGTCGATCGCGTTTTGAATGTAGGCCGTAGCGTCGTAGGCAAGGGTCGCCTTGATCTGTTCGGGAAGCTCTTTTTGCAGTGCCGCAAGCTCGACGCGGGCGCGCTTGATCACGTCTAGGGAGTTGGCGTTCGGCAATGCCCAGATCCCGACGAAGACCGCGGTCTCACCGCTAAAATTCACCGCGGTGTCATAGTCCTCCGCCCCCAGCCCCACCTCTGCCACATCGCCCAGACGGACCACCGTGCCGCCGCTTTGGCGGATCACCAATTGCTGGAAGTCCCGAACCGAGTGAAGGTCGGTGTTGGTGGTGAGATTGACCTGGATCAACGAACCCTTTGTCTGCCCCACCGCGGCAAGGTAATTGTTGGACGCCAAGGCCTGCCGGACTTGAGCGGGGCTGACGTTGAAGGCCGCCATCCGGTCCGGCTTGAGCCAAACCCGCATCGCGAAGGTCCGGGCGCCGAGGATGTCCGCGCGCTGTACGCCTTCCACCGCGGTCAAACGAGGCTGAATCACCCGAACCAGGTAATCGGTGATCTCGTTTTGCTTGAGGAAATGCGAGGAGAAGCTCAAGTAGGCCGACGCAAACTGGCTGTCTGCCGATTCAATATTGATGACTGGGACTTGAGCCTCGGGCGGCAGATCCCCCCGGACCTGGTCTACCTTGGAGCCGATCTCGGCAAGTGCCTTGGTCGCGTCGTAATTCAACCGTAGGCGCGCCCGAATCAGTGAATTGCCCTGCGAGCTTTGCGACTCAAGGTAATCAATGCCGTCGGCGGCGGCTATTACCCGCTCGAGGGGAGTGGTGATGAACCCGCGCACCAGTTCCGCGTTCGCACCAACGTAGATGGTGGTAATCGTGATCGCCGCGTTTTCGCTCTTGGGATACTGGCGGACATTGAGCGAGCGCATGGCCTGGATACCCGCGATCAGGATCACCAAGTTGACGACGATCGCGATCACCGGTCGACGAATGAAAAGGTCTGTGAACTTCATTTCGCTGCCTTTCGGTGAATCAGTTGTCCGCCGGCTTGGGAGCCAGCTCGGGAGCGGGAGTGAGCTCGTTGTTCACCGCCACCGCCATACCGTTGCGCAGTTTGAACGCGCCGGTGCTGACCACGGTTTCGCCTGGGGACACCCCGGAGATGACCGTGACGAAATCCCCGCGTCGCTCGCCGAGTCGAACGAACTTCTGGTGCGCGACCAGGGTGGTCTTACCGCTCGGATCCTTCTTTTCCTCGACCGCAAAAACCGAGTCTCCGTACGGCGCGAAGATCACAGCCGTCGCCGGGATCAAGGTCACGGATTGTTTGTCGTGCGAAAGCACCTCGACATTCACGAACATCCCCGGCGTCAGCCTCCCGTCGGTGTTTTCGAAGATACCGCGAATCCGGACGTTACGAGTTGCGACGTCGACCTCGGGATTGATCACTGAAACCTCTCCTTCCCAGCTCGCACCGGGGAAGATGTCCGCGCGCACCCGGACTTTCTGCCCCACCTTGACCTCAGACAGCGATTGCTGCGGGAGTGAAAATTCGACGTAGATCGGGCTGACCGACTGCACGGAGGCGATCGCCGTTCCCGGCGACAGAACCTGTCCAAGCTCCACCTGTCGGATCGCGACCCGGCCATCGAAGCGGGCGCGAATGGTCTTCTTGGCAATGGTGGCCTCTAGGCTGGTAACCGCCGCCTCGGTCTGCTTGAAACGGGCCTCCGCGGCTTCGAGCTCGGCCGTGGTAACCGCTCCATTCTTGCCCAGGGTGACGGTTCGATTGAGCGTCAGCTTCGCAAGCTGAGCATCCGCGCGCGCCGACTGCAGCTGCGCTTGCTCATAAGAGGTGTCCAGCCGGACCAGCACCTGTCCCTTCTTCACAAACATCCCGGAGTCGAAGTCAATCTCCCGGACGGTACCGGTGACCTCCGAACCGAGGGTCCCACCGTGGATGGCGACCACCGTGCCGATCGCGGAGCGTGCGGCTTGCCAGCTCGTCGCTTCGACTTTGGCGGTGGCCACGGCTTCCGGCGGCGGTACGAAGGACTTGCCGGCTTTGATCATCGTGCCGATCTGCGCCACCTTGATACCGGCGAGCAGGACCACCATCAGCAAAACTCCAGCGATAGCGGCTAGGGTAATGCGCCTTCGTGTTCTCTGGGGAGGTGGGGCGGACTCAACCCCGACGGGAGTCTCTTGGCGTTGTTCGACCTCTGCAAGTGCACGACGGGACATGCGAATGACCTCTCAGCGGGAGGGGGTGGCGGGCGGGATGGATATAGGGGAGACCGAGCGGGAAGGCTTGCACAAAATTGGGAACGCAGTGTTGCTCACAAGCAGGCGAAGACTCACGTTATTCCCTAGGAAGAAGGTGGCCGATGAATGCGTCAGAGCTGAGCGAACTACTCGCCCATTCCTTCGGACACCGGAAGCGCGACGTTACCTTAGATGTCCGTCGACGCCGCGGGTTTCAATGCCCGCTCGTCCCGGCGGCTCGCATCTTCGCTCCATTTCCGACAATTCCCGACCA
>DAIQBK010000025.1:0-78547 GCA_036781205.1 Myxococcaceae bacterium | reverse complement strand
GTCTCGGCCATCGCTACCCCCGCGAGCAGCTTACTGCGCGTCCATCCAGGTGCTTGACCCCACCAGTTTGACGGCCACATTCGAGAAGAAAAGGCGCAACGGCTTGCCGTCGGCCGTTCCACGGTGATCCAGTGAAAGGAGCAGCGGTCCAGCCTTCTTGTAGTCAGCCCAGGTCGCAATGACAACACTCGGCTTCACGGGTCCCCCGTGGTGAAACACGAGTTGCCGGATTCGGCCGTCGGTGCCGACGTAAAGTTCCCAAGTGTCACCCGGCGTATAGCCGCCGTCGGAAGGATACTTCACCGCGACCTTCTTGGCGGAACCTTTCCCCAGCGGCAGTTTCTGCATGCCGGCATCTTGCACCGTAGCGCTGGTATCCCAGACGAGATGGAACGGGAACAAAAGCCAGTACTGATCGTTGAAGAAACCGGGATCGACTTCGTCCTTCACGACTGCGCTCTGGCTTGCGAGCTGAGAGCGCGAGTACGTGACCTTGACGGGGTTGCCGGCCTTGTCCTTCCCCTCGTACGAGATCTGGTCCGTCTTCGGCTCCCAGACCCACGAGCGGGAGAGCTTCAGCGCGCCCGCATCGATGTGGAACGTGTAGCGGATCGCGTCGATTTGACCAAACGAGTCGAGACCATAGGTCTTGGCAATCTGGTCGGCGATGGCCGGGCGCTGCTGCGCCGACACACGTGCCGGGGGACAAAGCACTCCGATCAACAGAACACCGATCACGGGAACGCGGCTCGCTTTCGTCATGGGTGGCCTCCTTCGGCGGCTCGGAATCGATCTACGGCTTCGATGACGGCGACGCTTTCTCGGCGCGCCGGTGGAGCACTCCTATCGTGCTTTGCCGGGCTGCTCAACCGGGTTCGGAGGGAAGTGGCGACCGCGCGCGGCTTCCTGTGATCGTAAGGTATTCCAAAGATGAGAACGGTGTTTATCGGGCGTTGGTCTATCAGCCGTCCCTAATACTTTCGTTTAAGAGGGTCTTTCCGACGATCATCTGAGCCCCTCGATCATCTTGAACTAGGTGATGGACTACGCGTGCATCTTCTTCATCGCCCGGCTGACCCGCGTAGCAGAGCGCGGCGGGAGGGGCACTACGCTCCGCCGCGCAGTGCCAGATTCTGAACAACAAGAAGCAGGTTATGCGCGCCACTGCAAGGTGGACGAGTTCCTGAAGATCTGGGGACACCATACGGAACCTTTGTCGGAGTGAGTCAGCGCCGTTCTACTTCCAGTTGCCAAAGGGCAGAGAGGTTGGCGGTAGTGCGACGCAAGGGCCTGCGACGCCGCCCTTGGCCCGCATGATGAACGCCTGAGTGGTGTGGATGATCTGCCGCCTCGTTCGAGCATGGCATAGTCCATGAGATGGACCGGCTAGCCGACTTCCGAAGCGTCTTCGCACGGGTTGTGATGGCGCGCGCGGGTTCGACGGATCCGCATCTGCTCCGAGCGTTCAGCAAAGTGCCGCGGCACGAGTTCGTCGGTGCGAGCCCCTGGCACTTCAACGAGCATGGGTCGCCTGTTATCAGCGACGATCCTGCTCTCCTCTACCAGGATGTCGGGATGGGCCTCGCCCCCGAACGTGGCATCCCGACGGGACTTCCAAGCCTCCACGCCCGCTGTATGGCGGCTTGTGAGCTGAAGCCGGGCGAGAACGTCATCCAGGTAGGCGCCGGCTCTGGCTACTTCAGCGCAATCCTCGCAGAGCTGGTAGGCAAGAGCGGCTCCGTGGTTGCCTTCGAGGTCGATGATTCACTCGCCAAGCGAGCCGAGCGTAACCTGAAGCGTTGGAAACAGGTTCGTGTCGAAGCAACTTCCGGGGTCTCCGGCATTCCTGGCAGTGCCGACGTCGTTTACGTGAGTGCTGGGGTCCAACAACTCCCTCGCGCTTGGGTCGATGCCTTGGCGCTGGGCGGCCGGCTGCTCGTCCCGATCACGCCAGGCGCAGAGGAGGGTGGGATCTTCCTCCTGCGTCGCCTTGCGTCGAAGACGGTGCTGCAAGCTGAATTCGTTTGTCGAGCGCGATTTGTTCCTTGCCACGGTGCAGAGGACGAAGCGACCTCTGCGCTTCTAAAAGAGGCGTTTGCCGCCGGGGGCCAAGATGCAGTTCGCTCGCTCCGGCTTTCCCCCGAAACGCCCGACGAGACAGCGTGGTTCTGCGGACGCGACTGGTGGCTGTCCACGTCCCCCGCAACAGGGTAAGTCGCAGTCGCTCAGAACACGTAACCCCCTGAGCCGCGAACCAGCAGACTCGAGCCAACCGGAGTGAAAAGCGGACCTCCCGTCATGTTCAGCCTCAACTTGCTCCCTGGAAGCACGATCGTAGAGCTGGGACCGACGAAGTGGCGACCTCCACGGCCCGCGTCGATCTCTGTACCGCCGACTCCTTCCAGCTCCTCGCCGAGGTATTCGACGCCCCCTTGCAACCAATTGAACAATCGGACCGCGGCGCCTGCGGTCGCAAATACGTCGATCGAATCGCGGTTTGCATGAAAGTAGTGAGCAGCTCGAACGTTGGCGACGAATCGCAGCCGGCCCACGTCGGACGACAGCAGCAACGCTGCCTCGGCCGCGTTCTGCTGTTGCCAGTCGCGCTGATAACCCGCGGAGACTCCGATGTTCAGCGGAAGGCCGAAAGCGCGCTCGAACAACTTGAATCGGACCTCCGCCCGACCGTCGGCGAGCCCCCAGCCGCGGGCGGGAACTTGCGATACTCCCACAGTGCCGGAGAGCTCGACTCCCTTGAACAGCCCCACCGACCCATTGAGCCTAGAGCTTCCCTGGTAGCCGTCATCCAGTCGGGCGGTTTTGCCCTGTGGTAGACCGTTGTAGCCTCCTCCGACCTCGACCGCGACTTGAGCAGGTTCAAGCGTCGGGGCGACTCGCGACAACACAAAGGGTTGCCAGGGTTCGTCGGTCTGCGCAGCTGAGTCCAGCGATGCCAACACGCACCCAAGGATCGGCACGAGCTTTCGCATGTTGTCCCCCCTTTGAACGTCAGCACTTACCGACAAAGCCGGTGCCGCAACGTGAATTCCAAGTAAACACTTCGTAAGAAAAATGATTGCGTGTGCCCTGGGATCGACACGGGTCGATTCGCCACCTACTTCGGATAGGCTGCGGTCTTAACGAAGATCACGTCACCGACGGGGCGAGTCGCAATAACAAAGCCGTTCGTGAAGAACTGATCGGAACGCAAGAATTGCGCGACTCGGAGGTGCCGCGCATTAACTGCACCACCTGCCTTACGATCGCGACCTTGAGAACAGGTCAAGGAATAGGAACCCGCACTTGAAGAGCGGGATCGTGCTGGAATTACTGTTTTGCCCTGGGGTTCTCCCTGGCCCGACAGCTGCAAAGGGAAGCGGTTGAGATAGACGCCATGGCCCGCCGAAAGATCAAACCGAGACGCAAACGAATGGCGAAGGGTCGTACCGGCCAACGGATTCAGCGCGAGATCGCGATCCTTCAAGCGACGATCAAACTTCTTCAAGAGCGAATCCGAGTTCTCAAAGCAGAAAGAAGCACGCGGGGCTCAAGAGTCTGAGCCCCGCGCGCTGGATAAAGCCGCGTTAGCGGTGACCCAGGTTATCGTCGTCTTTGAAGGTGTCGATCGACGCCTTGATGTTCGATTCGATCGTCGATCGCGCCGAAGGATCTGATGGATCGAGGGGCGTCGGTCCGTTCATGAACCATCCTGAAGGATTGATATTGAACGCGATGTTGTTTGCACCCCCGTGGAGAGTGAAGTTTCCTTCCCGCTCTTGCTCTTCATCGAGAGAAGAATTGAAGGTGAAGGCCGTCCCGTTGCGCGTGCCTTCGATCCGAATGGAAAGCCCCGTCATTTCGCCGAACGCTGGATCCGAACCCGCCTCGGCGCCCTCCAGCTTGTGGATCCTGAACGTGATCTCCTTGTATTCGCCGGCGTCGGTAGTGACCGTGAATACCTTGTTGATGCCACTATCGAGCTGTGCGCCCTGCAGATCAATCAGGAACGGGCCCACCGCCAATTCCTGCTCATCCCGGTGGCTCCCGGCATCCACGATGAGCGTGCGCTCGAGCTCGATCTTCTGGATTACGATGCGCACCCGCGTCAAGTTAACTCCACCGGCGATGGTGAGCGCCTGCCCGACCGACGCTGAGCGAGCGGTGAGCGAGACGGTAGCTTTGGATCCGCACCCTGCCACAAGCAGCGCAAGGGCGATTGTCTTTAGAGCATTCAGAATGTTGTGCATGATCTTCCCTTTCGTTGAATTACCGCGACTCGTCTGCAATCCTTGCTCCGAGACCGAAGTGGCGATTCTCTGGGGGGAATTGGACAGCCCCTTACAGCGACACCCGCGACAATGATGTCCCGCTTGGGTCGGGGTCCTGACGCACCCTAATCCAACGCAACGGTAAGTGCGCAGCCAACTCTGCGCTCGAGGGCTTGTCCGTCGCCGCGCGGCGCGCGCACTGAAACAATTGCTGAGCGTATGACTCTGTATTCCGCGGAGGTTCGCATGGAAAAACGAAAACTGGGAAGCCTGGAAGTGTCCGCTCTCGGCCTTGGCTGCATGGGCATGAGCGAGTTCTATGGGACGGCCGACGAAGCCGAATCGATCGCCACCATCGAACGCGCGATCGAGCTGGGAATTACATTCCTCGACACCTCCGATGCGTACGGTCCGTTTAAGAACGAGGAGCTGGTCGGTCGCGCGATCAAAGGCCGGCGCGATCAGGTGGTGATCGCCACGAAATTCGGGATCGTCCGTGGTCCGAATGGCGAGCGGCTTGGAATCAGCGGCAAGCCCGAGTACGTGCGCCAGGCCTGCGAGGGCTCGTTGCGGCGTCTCGGCGTTGACTATATTGACCTGTACTACCAGCATCGCGTCGACCCCGAGGTCCCGATCGAGGAGACGGTGGGCGCAATGGCTGAGTTGGTGAAGGCCGGGAAGGTCCGTTACCTCGGTCTATCGGAGGCGGCGCCGCAAACGATTCGCAGGGCCCACCAGGTGCACCGGATTACCGCCCTTCAGACTGAGTATTCCCTCTGGACCCGTGACCCGGAGGTGGAAATCCTTCCCACGGTACGCGAGCTAGGGATCGGCTTTGTGGCCTACTCGCCTCTCGGCCGCGGATTTCTGTCCGGCAGGTTCAAGTCGCCCGACGATATTTCCGAGGGCGACTACCGCAAGCAAAACCCACGCTTTCAGGGAGAGAACTTCCAGCGCAATCTGGAGCTGGTAGCCAAGGTGGAAGAGATCGCGCGCGAGAAGAAAGTCACGCCTGCGCAGCTTGCGCTCGCCTGGGTGTTGTCGCGCGGCAAGGACGTGGTGCCGATTCCGGGCACCAAGCATCGCAAGTATCTTGAGGAAAACGTGGGCGCTCTCGGGATCAAACTGACTGCCAAAGACCTGAAGCGTCTGGAAGCCGTCGTTCCGCGGGGAGCTGCTGCCGGAGAGCGGTACGCCCCGGAACACATGCGTGCTGTCAGTCGTTAACGCGGTTCGACTTAGGGAGGACGGCAAAGTGGCCAAGAAAAAAGTAGCGGACTTGTTGGTAGATGTTCTGGTTGAAGCAGGAGTCCGGCGAATTTACGGCATTGCCGGCGACTCGCTCAACGGCATCACGGACTCGATTCGCTCAAAGAAAGAACTTCAATGGATTCATGTGCGACATGAGGAGACGGCAGCCTTTGCCGCGGGAGCGGAAGCGCATCTCACCGGACGATTGGCGGTTTGCGCTGGGAGCGCCGGTCCCGGGAACCTGCATTTAATCAACGGGCTCTACGACTGTCACCGGAGCCGCGTTCCCGTACTGGCCATCGCGGCGCATATTCCGAGCAATGAAATCGGGAGCGGATATTTTCAGGAGACCCACCCAGATCATCTGTTCGCGCAATGCAGCCACTATTGCGAATTGGTTTCTAAACCCGAGCAGATGCCCCGCACCCTTGAGATTGCGATCCAAACCGCGCTCTCCCGGCGCGGTGTGGCGGTGATTGCCCTGCCTGGCGATGTGGCCTTGCGAGATGCCGTCGAAGGACCACGTCTGCATTTTCCAGAGTCGAAGCCAAGAGTGTCTCCTTCCGATGACGAAATCAGCGCGTTGGCAAAAATTCTGAATGACTCGAAGAAAACGACGATTCTTGCCGGAGCTGGCTGCGCCGGAGCTCACCAGGAGATCGAGCTTGCGGACAAGCTGAAAGCCCCAATCGTGCACGCGATGCGCGGCAAGGAGTTTGTCGAGTACGACAACCCTTTCGATGTCGGCATGACCGGGCTTCTGGGGTTTTCCTCCGGCTATCACGCGATGATGAATTGCGACACGCTCTTGATGCTCGGGACAGACTTCCCCTATCAGCAGTTTTACCCGGAACACGCCACGGTCATTCAGGTTGACCTTCGAGGTGAACAGATTGGCCGTCGCACGAAGGTTGATTTGGGTCTGATCGGCGACGTGAAGAGCACGCTCGCCGCGCTCAACCCCAAGCTCGTTCCGAACAGCGATCAGACCCACTTAAGTCAGTCGCTCGAGCACTACCGCAAGGCCCGCCGGGGTTTGGACGATGTGGCGACTGCCAAACCCGGAAGCAAGAACATACATCCGCAATATGTCGCCAGGGTGGTTGACGAGCTTGCCGCCAAGGACGCTATTTTTTCCTGTGACGTGGGTACTCCAACGATCTGGGCGGCCCGCTACCTGAGGATGAACGGCGAGCGGCGGTTACTCGGCTCCTTCAATCACGGCTCCATGGCGAATGCGCTCCCGCAGGCGATTGGGGCGCAGGTCAGTCATCCTGGTCGGCAAGTGATCTGTTTCTCCGGAGACGGCGGTCTCGCGATGCTGATGGGTGATCTGCTCTCGCTTCGTCAGTTGCAGTTGCCGGTTAAAGTGATTGTCTTCAAGAACGACTCTCTGGCTTTTGTCGAATTGGAAATGAAGGCCGCCGGCGTCGTCGATTTTGCAACGGACCTGGACAACCCAAATTTCGCAAAGATGGCGGAGGCCGCGGGTCTTCTTGGGCTCACGGCGGAAACACCGGATCAAGTAGAGCCGATGATTGCGCAAGCTCTCAAGCACGACGGGCCTGCTCTGGTCGAAGTCATCGTGAGTCGGCAGGAGCTGTCGATGCCGCCGACGATCACACTCGAGCAGATGAAGGGCTTCACCCTGTTCATGCTCAAAGCAGTTCTCAGCGGGCGCGGCGACGAAATCATCGATCTGGCCAAAATCAATCTATTCCGGTAACTCGCCACGGCAGGGAGTGGACGGGTTACGCGCGAGCGTTGGTTCGTTCGGTTTTGCACCAAGTCCCGTCAGACTCAATTGACGCTTATTCCGACTAGGCCTATCGCGACTTTGGGTATCCATTTTCAACCGAAGGGGGAAGACATGAAGCCGATTCAAGGTCGTGGTCTCTATTCTGTGTTCGTTCGTCTCGCTGTCCTGGGGCTTTGCTGGGTGGCTGCCACACCGGCGGCAGCGCAGCTACTTCAGACGGGCTTCGAAGATCCGGACTACCAGGGCTCCGCGCAAGGGGTCGTGGTTACGGGGCAGCAGGGATGGTACCTGCCCAACGTACCCGGAAGTACGGATCAATTCGTCTTTACCTACGACAGCAATGCCTTGGGCTTGCCGACCAACACGTTCGGCGAGCTCCAATTCCTTGGCGTCCAAGTGATGAGCTCGAATCTCGCGCGCGCCCAACTGGACTTCGATTGGAGTGCACTGTCTGTCTGGACGGTCTCCTACGACTTCGCCGCTGGTTTTAATGGGACACCGCCGGCCGTCGACAACATTAGCAGCTTCTCGCTACAGGACTCGCTCGTGGCCCGCTACTTCATCGCGGTCAACCCGTGGGTACCTGGGTTCGAGGGGACGCAATGGGCCGCAGCCTACATCGTGTTTGATGCTGGCGGCGTACAAATGGGTCCCCTCGTTCCCGGCCCGCAGTGGCTGAACCTGGCGTTGAATCACTGGTATCGCGAGAGCACGACGTTCGACTTCAATAGCAATAGCATTACTGTGGTCTCGATTACCGATCTGGATACCGGCGATACGGCCACGGTCGCACCGAGCAACTGGTACTTGGCCGGTGGGGCAGGGGGCGGTCTTCCGCTGCCAACCGGCCTGCGCTTCTTCGTCGGTGGGGACACAAATCCAGGGAACCTCCAAGGATGGGACAACTTGCTCATCGCCGGCGGCGTTGCGGCTGCCCCGAAGAATGAAGAGTCTCCGCGTCCGTTGTCGATACCGTTAGCGCCTGGATCGGCGACCCAGTAACGCCTGCTTTCAGCGGATTTTCCAGTGACCGACGACCGCCAAGTGCAACAGGATGCTCACTTCATGGCAGTCGCACTCAAGAACGCCGAGATTGCGGTAAGCCGCGGTCAGACGCCGTCCGGCGCCGCGGTCGTCGATTCTGGAGGCCAATTAGTCGGCGAGGGCCACAACAGCGTTCGCGCGGATCTAGATCCTACCGCGCACGGTGAAATCGTAGCGATTCGCGCTGCGTCACGGTGCGTGGCAGAAGCTCGCCGGAGCCACCTTGTATAGCAGCTGCGAGCCTTGCCTCCTCTGCTCGTTCGTCATTAGTCAAATCGGCTTCAAGCGCGTCGTGTTTGCAGCACGCGGTGCGGACGTGCGCCTGGATACAAACCGCTGCTGGGCGCCGATTTGAGCAAGGCGGCGGCGTGGGTGAATGCTCAGGCCGACTGGGCGCCATTGGATTAGGCCTCCCCGGGTGGATTGCGCCGGCGAGGTCGCGGACTCCGGTCACAAGCCTGCTACGCCAAGTGTCTAACCACAAATTGGCGCACTCAAATAGGGAGGAGCTATCGTGCCGAACGCCGGAGATATCCTAAGGAAGTTTTATGCCGCGGTTATCAAGAGAGATCTGACCGAGGCTCGCCGTTACCTCGATGAGCGTCTCGAATTCGTGGGCCTTTTCGAGACATACCGCAGCGCCGAGGAGTACCTCTCGGCGTTGACGAAGCTATTGCAGGTCTCGGTGCGGCTGGACGTGAAAAAGATCATTGCCGAAGGCAACGCCGCCGCGATCTTTTTCGAGTTGGAGACGAAAGCCCCGGTTGCTGCTACTGCGCTCGTCGCGGAGTGGCACCAAATCCAAAACGGAAAGGTCTCCCACGTCGAGTCCGCCTTCGATGGTCGGCCGTTCGCTGCGATGTTTGCCGGGGGGAAACGCTGACCCACTGCGCTTTGGCTGACAATGGAAACTGGCATAGATGACCATGATCTGCATTTGTTGGTTGCCAGGGCCAAAGGGCGATCGGATCGCTCTCGAGGGCGTCGTGCGGGCGGTGCAGGATGACGTCTTTGACCTCGCGCTGCGAATGCTGGGACATGTGGACGACACGAGCGACGCCTCGCAGGAAATTCTCGTTCGACTGGTGACCAAGCTCGACTCCTTCCGCGGGGAGAGTCGCTTTTCGAACCTGGGTATACCGGGTCGCGGCATGCCCTGTTGAACTACCGGACGCACTTGCGGCGACCGGAAATTGATTTCGAGGAGGCCGCGGGCCAGCTCGAGACCGCGCTCGCGAACGCCCCGAACCCGCCGACTCAGAGCGATCCGGCGCACAAGGCGCCTGTCAACGAGGTGAAGCTTGCATGCGCAGCGGGGATGCTGATCTGCCTCGACCGTGCGCACCGCCTCGCGTACATCCTGGGCGAGGTGCTCGAGGTACCGGGCGAGGACGCGGCCGCCATTCTCGAGATCAGCCCGGCCGGGTTCCGCAAGCGTCTGTCCCGAGCCCGCGAGCAGATGGAAGCATTCCTGCGCTCGCATTGCGGGATCGCCAACCCGTCGCATCCATGCCGCTGCAAAAGGCTCGTGCCTGCTGCGATCGAGGCTGGGTTAGTTGATTCGGGCCGCCTCGCCCTCAGCCGCCTGCCTCATCGAGATGCGGATCGGCTACACCTCGATGTCGAACGCATCCGTACCGCCGCGGAGATGTACCGGAGCATGCCAAAATACGCGGCCCCGAACGACTTCGCTGCCGCGATTCGCGAGGCACTCAAGGGCGAGCATTTGCCATGACATCGCCAAAGATGTCACAGCCGAGCGAACGTGATCGTCGGAGACGCTGCCTGGCGGATTCGACGAAAGTGTCACGCGACAGACGCCGAATCGGATAGCTCTTAGGCCCCGCCACCAACGGGTAGATTCGCTAAAGTGTCACCAAAATTCCCTCTGGAAATTGGAAAAGATGTCACAGACCGTGGCTCGGTGGCGCCTCGGTGCAGCAGCCATCGACGCCCCCACGAATCCGAAAAGATGTCACGGAAATGAAGGCTAAAGTCAGCTCGATGGCCGTGGCAGACTTGGGCAAAGATGTCACCGCCTGATTGCTTGGACACCATGAAGGCGAGCTGGTCGCCAATGGCAGCCTCCTTCCGGAGGTTTCAGTACGCCGGCGGCCCGTACACGTTGAACGTCAGCGCGACCTCGTTTCCGGCGCTTCGGAACCGGTGAGGGGTTCCGGCCGGTACGATTACTAAGTCGCCTTGTCGGAGCCGTGCCTTTTCGCCCCCAACTTCCGCGTCCACAGCTCCTTCGAGGACGAGGACGCCCGGATCCAGCCGCATTACCGCGGCCTGTGTCCGGTCGGAAGTAATCAGAACATCAAACCAGCTCGACGCATCACGAATGTTGGCCTTTTTCATCGAGCCTGATCTTAGGAGCCGAGCGTTCAGGGATCGACCGAATGAGTGCAGCAATCGTATGGCTTGTTCAGAAGTCGCGAGTTGGTAGTCGCGAAATCATGAGCGCAGTTCGCCTTCTCCCGATTAGGAACACTCAATGGATTCCCAGGTGCTCATTGTCGGAGCGGGACCGGCTGGGGCCTCAGCGGCGGTTGCGCTCGCGCAACTGGGCGTGGGGGATGTCCTGTTGATCGACCGCGATCATTTTCCTCGCGACAAGACCTGCGGGTCAGGGCTGTCACCTGCCGCGCTTCAGCTCGCCGAGAGACTTGGGATTGGTGCCGACGTGCGCGCGCGGGCAAACCCGATTCACTGGGTGAGGTTCGTGACGCCGGGGAACGAAGTGATGGTGCTGCCGGCCAATGCGGCGGCCGTGGTTCTCTTGCGGAAGGACTTCGACAATCTCTTGGTGCAGCGCGCCCGCAGCTTACAGGTGAGGATTGAAGAAGGGTTCCATGCGACCGAGTTGTTGCGCGAGGGCTCGCGGATCGTCGGAGTGAAGAGTCTCAATGGCCAGGAGCGGCGAGCGCGGTTCGTACTTTTTGCAGACGGTGCGCACTCCGTGTTTTCGCGAGATCCGCGCCCGCGTCGCCAGATCTCCACGCTGATGGGATGGTGGGAAGACGCCAACCTGCCTCCGGGACGACTGGACATGATTTTCGACCGGCGGCTCGCGCCGCTCTACGGATGGATGTTTCCGGAGACCGCCACGCGCGTGAACATCGGGATCTGCGTCGATGCGCAGGATAGCCAAGGCAACGCCGTGAAGCGAAACCTTCGGTCGGCGTTTCGGGAATTCCTGGATGCGCATTACCGCGAAGCGCTGCGCCACGCGAGGCAAGTGGGAAGACTCAAAGGTCATCCGATCGCGTTCACCACCTGGGTGGCGAAGTGCACGGCGCCGGGCGCCCTCTGGGTGGGCGAGGCAGCGAGGGTGACGCATAACGCGACGGGAGAGGGGATCTCTCAGGCCATGCAAAGCGGCATCTTTGCCGCCGAAGCGGTGGCCTCGGTCGTCAGCGGTGAATGTTCCGAGCGTTCAGCTTGGCGAAACTATTTGTGGCGGCATCGACGGCAATTCACTCCCGGATTCGCCGCCGGCCACTTGCTCCGCGCGGTGGTGGATTCCTCCGTGCTGGATAGGGTGGCGCGGGCATACAACAGCACATCCGGGCAACGACTCATCCAGCGACTTTTGGGTTCGGCGCTGACCGGGACAACCTCGCAGCAAGCGCCCGAGGCTTATGCTCGCGTTGCTCAGCCGGTAGCAACCGTGCGCCGCACGTTGCCGAACGACAGCGTCGCTGCTCAGCATCCCGATTAACTCGAACTACGCGCGCTGCGCATCGATCACTACGAACGGGGTGTCGGTATGGATCCATCGGGGCGGCTTGAAATCGGCCTTCTTGAGGAGTGCGGCAAACTCGGCTTCAGAGCGCTCGCGGCCACCCAGAAGCACCAGCATGTTGAGATCGATCAATTGAGCCGGGCCAGGGGCATTGTCGGCCGGAATCACCATCTCCACCAGAAGCACCCGCCCGTTCGGCCGAAGGGCGCGTTGGCAATTGGCCAGAATACGAATAGCGCGTTCATCATCCCAATCGTGAATGATGTGTTTGAGAACGTGGACGTCCGCGCCGGAGGGGACTTCCTTGAAGAAATCGCCCCGGATCAGCTCGCAGCGATCGATCAGCCCTTCACCCTCAATGACTGGTTTGGCCGCTTCGATGACGTGCGGTAGGTCGAACAAGATTCCGCTCAGTTTCGGATGCGCGTGAAGAATCGCCGCGAGCAGCACGCCATTCGCCCCGCCGACGTCGACCACCTTTTGGACATTCGAAAAATCCACCAGCCGCACGAGTTCCCCCGCTACCATCCGGGAGAGATTGCCCATCGCCGAGCTGAATGAGCGCGAGTCCTCTGGATGCTGTGCGTACCACTCCCATAGTTCCATTCCGAGCGCCGCCTTGATGATCGGCCGTCCGGACTTGATCGAGTCCGAAAATCTCCCCCAGGGTTGCCAGTGCGCCGCATCGGTTTCTGCAATCGCAAAGTCGCGAACCGAACCCGGAACATCCCCTCGCAAGGTTTCACCCAAGGGGGTCAGGCCGAAGCGTCCATCCTCCAACAGTCGGAAAACTCCGATACTGGCCAGCGCCCGGAGTAAGCGGTGGGCCGCGTCGGCGCTCACTCCCACCGCCTTCGCCACTTGCTCACCCGTTTTGGGCTCGCGTGCGATCTGATCGGGAATTCCCAAGCGAGCCACCGCGCCCAGCGCTTGGCTCAACCAGTACGAGGTGATCATCTGCAACATCTGCTCGGACGGCGTCATCGGCTGCCCCCGCGACGGTGGAAGCGAACTCATCCAAGAGCATCGTCACTGTCAACACCTAATACGCTGGAGATTGGGTCTTTTCCTTGGCGGTACGTCCCGACGAGTTGTTCGCAGAACCGTCCTGAGGTAGCAAGCGGGAGGCTTGGGGGCGACGTTGAAGACTTCACCACTGATTCTGATTCTCCTGGGTTCCCTGTCCGCAGCGCAGCCCTCTTGGCATACCGGTCGCGTTTATGGCCTGGGGTCTGTGTACTCGCTGTCCTATTCGCCGGACGGAACCAAGTTGGCGGTGTCCGGAATCGCGGGCACTCAAGTGTGGGATGTGCAGTCGTGGACGGTGGAAAACCAGTTTCTCGGACATCAAGGCGCGGTGCGTTCGGCAAGTTGGTCTCCGGCTCAAACACAGGTCGCGACTGCGTCCGATGATGGGACGGTCAAGATTTGGGATGCATCCACAGGCGAACTTTTGAACACGCTGGCTGGGCACACCGACAAGGTTTATGCAGTCGGCTGGTCACCGGACGGGATGACTTTGGCTTCGGGATCCGCTGACACCACCGTACGACTTTGGGATGCGGGGACGGGGACTTCCCTCTCGGTACTGGAGTCCCACCTCGGGACGGTGATGTCCGTCTCCTGGTCACCCACGAGCGATCGCCTGGCGTCTGGTTCGATGGACCACACCGTCAAAATTTGGCGGCAATGCGATGGCGCGCTGGAGAGGACCCTGGTCGGCCACACCACCTGGGTTACCTCGGTTGCGTGGTCAGCCAGTGGGATTGGGTCGGGATCTTTCGATGGGACGGTCAGGGTTTGGGACCCCGATTCTGGCACGTCTCGAATGACCCTTTCGAACGGAGCCGCGGTTTGGTCGATCGGCTGGGCCTCGGATGCGCAGCGAATTGCCGCGGGCGCTTCCGCAGATTCGATTCACGTCTGGAACGCAAGCAGCGGCGAGTTGGTCGCGACTTTGGCTGGTCATACGGATTGGGCACGGGCAGTAGCCTGGTCCCCGATCGTCGCTGACCAACTCGCATCGGCATCGTTGGACCAGACCCTTCGCCAATGGGATGCGAGCACCGAAGCTGAGACCGCGATCTTCCGAGCGCACACGAACTTGATCTACGACGTGAGCTGGTCACCCGACTTTACGAAATTGGCGTCGGCCTCTCTCGACGGGACGATCATCGTTTGGGATGCCGCGACCGCGCACGTCCTGCGAATCTTTGAGGCGGTGGGGGATTATGCCTACGGGGTAGCGTGGTCCGAAAATCGTCCGATGCTGGCAGCTGCCTTTCTCTATGGGCCGATCCGAATCTGGAACCCTGATACCGGTGAGCTGTTGCGCGAGTTGGTAGGACACTCGTCGCGCGTCAATGCCGTGGCGTTTTCGCCGGACAGTCGCCGACTGGTTTCGGGGTCCGACGACCGGACGGTGAAAATCTGGGACCTGGAAAACGGCGCCGTCCTGCAGACCCTCGAAGGCCACACTTGGGTGGTCGAATCGGTGCTGTGGTGGCAAGCAGAGGGGCAAGACCGAGTCGCCTCCGCCTCGCTCGACACCACAATCAAGATTTGGGATCCGAATTCCGGTGCCTTGCTGCATGACCTCTTGGGCCATACCGATCGAGTCCTCTCGATCAGGTTATCTCCCGACCAAACGAGGCTCGCATCGGGCGCTTTCGATGGAACGCTGCGGGTTTGGGATGCCTCCAGCGGGGAGCTGCTGCAGACCATTCAAGCGCATCCAGACTGGATCTTCTCCGTTGCCTGGTCGGTCGATGGCACCAAGCTGGCGTCATCCTGCAGAGATCACACCGTAAGAATCTGGGATGCCGCGACGCAGCAGCTTCTCCAGACGCTGGTCGGGCACGACGGATATGTTTACGCGACCGACTGGTCGCTCGGTGACGAATTGGTGTCGTCCTCAGAAGACGTGACCATTCGCCTGTGGAGCCCAAACCCGTGAAAACGGGGTGCCGGTCGGATTCTGGAAGCAACCGGGGTTTAGAGCTTGACTCCGGAAAGAGGTTAGCCGAGATACTCGTACTCCGATCTTCTACTTTGGGGGGGAACCGCATCATGAAGACTCGACTCGTTCTCGTCGCTTTCGCAACATCCATCCTGTTCAACGTGGTTGATGGCCTAGCCAGCCGCGCACAGGCACAAGTTGATCCGACGCTGCCAAACCTGGTCCCGATGTTCCCGGACCCGTCGCGGGTCCCCAACAACTTCGTGGTGACGAACCGACTGGGCGGGCCGACGTTGGAATGGGAGATCCTCACCTCAAACATTGGAGGGCAGGACTGGATTCGTCCGCCGATCGATCGCAACGCCGTGTGCTTCAGCAGCCCTCAGTATTTCAGGATGCCCCAAACGCATCAATACACCATCTACTGGTTCGACCCGGACCAAGGGGTGTACGTGCAGACGTATCAGAACCGAAAGAACACGATTTGTATTCAAGATGATCCCTTCCGCGGGCGCGATCCGCAGAACCACTGCCTGGCCGACCACGAAGACGTTCGCTTCCCGTGCGGATGCACGAGCCCCTACTACGGACAAGGTCGCGGCAATGGCGTGAGCATGGGCTGGTCGGACTCGTATTTCCGCGGGTTGGCGGGGCAGTGGGCGTTCCTCGGTGACTACACGGGACTCTTCCTGCTCACCACCGAGCTGGATCCCGACCAATTGTTGCAAGCCGATGACTTGCTTCCCGAAGAAACGGACGCGACCCACGATGACAACATTTCATACGTTTATTTCAGCTGGGACGGCGTGGGCGTTCCTTGTGGCAGCCTCACCTGCGTGACAGATGTGAACGTCATGTATAGCTTCGCGCCGGTCTGTGGCGGGTAATTGACGGCCCTTATCTAGCGCATCGGCGACGAGTAGCTCACGGCCTCGATGTTCGGGTAGGGCGACGCGATTGCGTCCAGCCAGAGATAGAGTAGCTCGAGTTGGCAGTCAGTCCACTGAGCTCCGCGCGGCGGCATCACGCCCTCCCTAAGGTAGCTCGCAAGGATGCTGTCGCGTCCTCCATCGATCAGACGCCCGTTGTCGTAGGTAATGATTCCGTTCTCGACTTCGTCTTGAGTATTTCCGAAGTAAGGTCCGAAAGCGGGTTGCTCGCCGATGTGACAGCCGCGGCAGCCGGGAGAATCGGGCGCGCGGTCTTGCGTCATGATCGCGAAAACCGCGTCGAACGGGTTCTCCTGAGCAAATGCCGTGACACCGACTCCCAGGACGAAAGAAATCGCTACTCCAATCGCGCTGCAGGTCATCTTCCCCTCGCTTGAGCCCCTTGTTCGTCGCTCTAGTACCAGACCTGCCAGAACGAGAGCAATCTTGGTACGCTGCTCGGCTGACTGGAACCCTTGACTGGTCTTGAAAAACCCGGGGCCGCCGGCCCTTCGCGGGTTGAACAGCAGGCGCTCTCGGAAAAGGCGTTCGCCGCGGAGCGGAAGCTGGCAGTTGATCCGACTCATCGTCGTTGCGGCGAACAGCGTTCTGTACTGGCTGGTCCTGGATAAGCAGGGAACGATTCCGTGGCTGGCCAATGCGGTGATCGGCATTGCCGCGCTTTATGGGCTGTACGTCTGGTTTGCCGAGCCTTACCGCCGCTATCCGATCCTGCTCTCGAGCTACTTCACCTCGTTGAGCGACTCGGCGCTGATCATGGTGTGGCTGTACGCGACCGGCAGCATCGCCTCCCCCTTCTATCTTCTGCTCTACATCTCGATGGTGGCGATTGCGTTCCGCTACCCCGCACGACAAACCTTGTTCGCTTCCCTGGTCTATTCAGGAAGCTACTTTGCGCTTCTTTGCTGACTGGCGATCTGAGCGGTCACTGGGACGAGGCCGCGGTTCGAATCATCTACATATTTCTCGCCGCCGCGCTCGGAGTGGGAATTTCGAGCGAGTTCTACGCGCAGACCGCCGCCAAGCTCCAATTGCAGGAAAAGCTCAACCAGGAAGAACGGGCCAGAAGGCAGGAAGCGGCGAGCGGCGATATCGATTCCTCGCGGAATCAATGCCCCAAATCGTCTGGACTGCCCGACCGGACGGTAGATTGGATTACCTGAACTAGGTGCTGGCGCATTACGTGGGCCTAACCATGCAAGGAGCGATCACCTTGGATTGGACGGACTTTGTCCATCCGGAAGACTCGGCGAACGCCAAAGTGACTTGGGCATACGCAGTGCAAACCGGCGAGTCGTACGAGCAGGAACTTCGGATCCGGAGCAAGGACGGCGCTTATCGCTGGTTTTTGGCTCGAGCGGTGGCGATGCGCGATCCGAATGGAAAAATCTCAAATGGTTTGGCACCAGCACCGATGTCGAGGAGATGAAGCGCGCGGAGTCGGAGCTGCAGCGGGCAATCGAGGTCCGGGACGAATTCCTATCGATTGCTGGGCACGAGCTGAAGACCCCGCTCGCCTCGCTGCAGTTGCTGGTGCAAAGCATGCAGCGCTTCATCTCCAAGGGACTGGAGCCGGGAGGGATGAACAAAGTCATCGAGCGACTCTCGAGAGCGAACGACCAGCTGCACGCGTTGGAACCACTGGTCAACGGCCTTCTGGATGTTTCTCGAATGACTGCCGGAAAGCTGATTTTGCATCCTGAGCCAGTCGACTTGACGCAGTTGGTGAATGAGGTCGTTTCGCAGTACCCAGAGACCGCGCAGAAGATGGGTTGTCCGGTCGAGGTCCGTGCGGCCGAAAGAGTAGTAGGACAGTGGGACCGGCTGCGGATGGAACAGGTGATCACCAATCTACTCGCCAACGCGCTCAAGTACGGACGCGGCAAACCGGTGGAAATCGAGGTGAGTCACGACTCTGGAAAAGCGATCCTCAGAGTGCAGGATTACGGGATCGGCATTGACCCGGTGAACTTGACCAGAATTTTCGACCGATTCGAGCGCGCCGTATCAGAACGAGAATTCGGCGGGCTCGGGCTGGGTCTTCGGATCGTCCGCCGAATCGTCGAGGCGAGCGGGGGCTCGGTAACCGTGCAGAGCGTGCCGAACTCCGGCTCAACCTTCGTGGTCGCCTTGCCGCTGGGGACCACGCTCGAGCAAGTCTCGGCGACACACGGGGTTGCGGACCGAGCCGAGGCGAAAACCTACTGACCCCCGCGGTCGCTCCCTTGCACGTCAAATTGGCGGCCGGGCACGCGACAATGCGCAGAGGCCATGGTAAGGAGCGCCCGAAGTTAAAGCTTCCACCTGTCTTCAGGAGTCGAAAATAATGATGGCGTTCCGGGGTGCGGTCCTAGCTAGTTTCATCGCCTTTGGCGCGAACGCCCAGCAAAAGCTCGGGTTCGTGGACTTGCAGCGCGCGCTGGTCGAAGTCGAAGAGGGGCGCGCGGCCCAAGCAAGGCTGAGGTCCTTCGGCGAGAACACGCAAAAGGAGATCGAAAAGGATCAGGATGCCTTGAAAAAGGAAAAGGACCAATTCGACAAACAGTCCGCGACGATGACCGAGGCCGCTCGCCGCCAGAAGGCCACCGAGTTCGAGAAAAAAATGCTCGATTTCAATTCCAAGGTTCAGAAGTTTCAAGGCGACATGGAAACGCGGCAGCGCAATGAAATCGATCTGATCGTCAGCAAAATGGATCCATTGGTGCAGACGATCGCGCAGCGCGAAGGCTTTACGATGATTTTCGATAAGTCGCGCGCTGGACTGGTATTTGCCCCGGCGCACCTGGATCTGACCAACGAGCTAATCCGGATGTACAACGATCAGTACAAGGATACGAAGGGTGGCGGCCAGGCCAAGCCGGCGCAGGATGGCAAGGGTACCGGAAAATCGGTGTCTCAGAAGGGGCAGGGAGAGCAAAAGAAGTAAGCCGCCGAGGCGCTTCAACCCAGGTCGCCCTGGTGTTGCTTGGCCCATTGTTGGGCTCGCGCTTTGATTCGCCGATCCTCGGGCGGGTCGACGCCAATCGGAGCGACGTCAATCTGTTCGATCAGCTGCTTGGCCTCCTGCTTCTTTCCGTCATCCAGGAGCGATTCCGCCAAGTAGAGCTTGGCGCGCAAGTTATGGGGATGCTCCTGAATGCAAGTGCGCAAGACCTTGATTGACTCGGCGACATCGCGCTTTGGCCAGGGAAGTTTGAAGAAAAAACGCCCCCAAAGCACCTGCGGAGCGCCGTCGAGGAAATTCTTGTCGAGCCTCAAAGCGGCCTCCACCCGGCTGCGAAATTTTCCCTCGAGACCCTCACCGAGCGCGGTCAGAATCCCAACGCCCTCCGAATACAGACCAATGCCGGTTCCGCCGTAATACTGCGCGCGGACATCCTCTGGATTGACTGCGAGCGCCTTCTCCGCCAGGTTCCATCCCTGCTTTCCCGATTGCGCCTTTGCATTGGTGCCGTCGGCCAGGCCATCGGCTTGCCAAACCAGCACTGCGGCGAGCCGCAAATTTGCGTCGAAGTCATTCGCGTTCTTCTTCTGAGCGTCCTTGGCGAGGTTGTAGAGCTCCTCAAGAACGCTTCGTTCGTCCCGCTGGGACCAGCGCCGATCAAAGCGCTGGGTCCAAGTCTCCACCGGCGGCGAGGCACCGCCGTCGACCGGCTCCGCAGCTGCGGATTGCCCCGGGGAGACGGTGACGGCCAACAGAACGGAGCAAAGCAATGAAATGGGAAACGTCACACGTCCTCCGGCGGCGGCTCGAGCTTGAGCCGGCCCTCCAAGTGGTTTTCGATCTCGGATCGTTCAATCCATTGCGAGTGATAATCGCCTTGGTACCATCGGCGAAAGAGATCGAGGTAGTGCCGGCTCCTTGGATGTCCCGACTGTCCACCTGGATACACGGAGACCGTGCGGTCGATGGATGAAAGATCGACGATCTGGCGCCACGATGGGGCCCAAGCCGTCGCCGCGAACGGTTCGTGGGCTGCAAACGCGGTTTGAAACGGGGTATCGGTATCTCCACCGACGGGAACGTCCGGCCCATTGAAGATCAGGTTCAACGGCTTGACGCTGCCGAGCGGGTGCTTGAGCTTGAGCCGGTGGAGCTGTCCCCATTGCCAGCGAGCGGGACTTCCCCCGAGGTTCTCCTTCAGCGCTTTGACGGCGTCGCTCAGGGCATCGGAGAGAATGGCCTGCCAACCCAGGCTCCCGGCCGGAAGCATTGACGTATCATTGCGAAGCAGCGCCTCGATTAAAAATCCAGTGTACCGGCCCAACATGAGATTCATTGGCGCAATCGGCGTGCTGGATCGACCGAGCAGGTCCCAGATCAGCTCTGTTCCAAGCTCGGGTTCGAGAGCGCGTCGAATCGTCGCGAGAATCATCGCCTCGTAAATCGCTGCGCCGGCGCTCGCGGGGCCTGCCTCGCCGTCCCAGGCGAGAAGAATTCGAAGGGCTTCCGTTTCGATTGAGTCTGTTGGCTTGAGATTGGTGCAACAGCCGGCGAACAGTCGTCCAGGAATGCAATGAACATCCATCTGCATCTTTTTGAAGTGCTCCGGCGAAAGGATGGTGCGTTCGGAGAGGAGTTGCTCGATTCGCATCGCCCGGAAACCGTTCATCCAATCCCACGACAGATGCCACGGAAAGTTTTGGTCAACGACCGCGTTGTTGGCGGTGACGATGAGTCCAGTCGGCGGATTCCAAAGCCGTGGAAGGTCCTCGAACGCCAGCCATCCTGTCCACTCGAACTCCCCAGACCAGCCTGGAACCGGGCCGAAGCCGGAACCCTTGGCTCGGATTGGGACCGCACCCGCCATCACGTACCCGATGTTTCCGTGAATGTCCGCGAACACGATGTTCTGCGAGGGCGAATGCCATTCACGCAGCGCTTCGCGGAATGAGCTGGCATCGGCGGCCCGGTTCATTACCAGGAGCGCAGAAGTGGTGTGAGCGGGATCCAGCGCCGCCCATCGCAGGGCGAGCGCAGTGCCCGGCAGTGGGGGGTTGCTCGAGAGCAACGGGCCATGGCGGGTGGAGATCACTTCCTCCACGACGTCCGGCTCACCCTTGACTTTGATCACCTCGCGAATCCGTTCCGGAACAAACCACTCCTCGCGGAACTCGTATTCGCCACGTTCATTGAAGCGCTCGATGAATAAATCCTGTACGTCCACGCCGGAATTGGTGAAACCCCAGGCGACGCCGCGGTTATGGCCTAGGATCACTCCAGGGACGCAAGGCAGAGTGCAGCCATAAACATCCAGGCCTGGGGCGATCAGGTGCGCTTCGTACCAATTCGAGGGCAACTGAAGGACCAGGTGAGGATCATTGGCGAGCAGCGGCATTCCACTCGTGCTCCGGTTGCCCGCAACCACCCAGCTATTGCTCGCTCCACCCGCGCCCATCGGCAGGAAGCTTTTCAGCTGCTGGTAGAGGAGGGAGAGCTCGCGCACCGCTTTCGCGACAACCGCCGCCTCGGTTTCGCCGCCTCGATCGAGTTGCGCCGGTGGCGCCGGCTTGCCGCTTGGAACAATGAACGGGTGGCCCTGTGGATAGCGCATTTCCAGCTGAGCCGCGCGTTGATGACCGACTCTCTCGACGATTCGCGCACGAAGAAGCTCCGATTCGAAATTGGTCGAAAGGCTCAAAGCCATCACCTTCGCCCAGGAGAGGCTGTCGACCGTCTCCCAGGGCTCTGGCCGAATCCGCAACAAGCGCATTTCGAGCGGGAGTTTGTTGCGTAGCATCTGGATCGCCGCGTTGACGCCGCGGCTGTATGCCTCGAGCACTGCCCGTTCCTCGGTTCCGAGCTGCTCAGCCTCCCTCCTTGCCGCTCGGCGAAGCCCCACGCGGCGCAAGAAGCGGTCAGCCTCCAAGGCTCGCCGCCCGAAGATTTCCGAGAGCCGCCCCGACCCGACACGGCGATTCAGCTCCATCTGCCAGAGCCGATCCTGAGCATGAACAAATCCCTGGCCGAACGCGGAATCTTCCAAGGAGCTGGCAAACACGTGCGGTACGCCATATTCGTCCCGCAGAATTTCGATTGGCCCGCGCAGCCCGGCAACCGCGAAAGTGCCGTTTATGACCGGAAGCCCCTTGCGCAGCAGCCACCAGCGCAGCCAAAACGCCGCGAGTCCCAAAGCCAGAACGGCGAGAAGCCACCCAACCTGCACGCGCTGCCTCGGGAAGGCTTACTCTTCTAGAGATTGCAGCAGCAGTGCGAGCTGCTCGCGGCTCGCGCCTTTGGGCAGATAGTAGTGCGGTCCGCTCTGCAGCGCCTTGCCGACTTCGTGCGCCGGAGCGGATGTGAGGCAGACCACGCGGGGCGGATCGTCAGGCAATCGCCGCAATACTTCTTCGCCGCTCATTTCTGGCATCCGCATGTCCAGCAGCATCACCGAGCAAGGTTCCTTGGAGAGGGTTTCGAGAGCTTCCTTCCCATTCGAGGCTTCAAGCGTATGGTAGCCGAGATCATCGAGACAAAGCCTCAGCAACTGCCGCCAATCGGCGTCGTCGTCCACCACGAGGATCTTGTGAGGTCGGTCGGCCACTCGCGTCGGGTACGTAGCCCGGAGTGTACCAAAAGCAAAAATGAGTCGCCCGCTTGCCCGAGACCACAGTAGTCATCTCCAGGGGATTTTGCCGCTGTGCGTCACAATTGGCGCCTTGCGTCACTCATCGGTGCTGCGGACTTGCGTCGTGGCGTCCGCCAAAGTCTCGGGGGCCAAGCTGGTGTCCGAGGGCACGTCGTTGGAAAGAGGTGGGGAGGGCAGCGCGCCCGTTGCAGCCCGTGCGGGGATCAGCGGATGAACCGACGTCGCAGGCAAGGGCAGGCCGGAGTGCTTGCGAGCCGCAGTCAACAGCACTTGGTGATGACGGTAGCGGGCCTCCAACATTTTGTGAATCAAGAGCGAGGCGCCGGGAACGTGTCGAGCTGCAATCGCCTGAGTTGCCCGCCGAATCGGATAGCGCACCCTCCGGATCTGCACGCGCCAACCCTTGGGCGTGAAGGTGAAAACGCCGTACGCCGCCCGAACGTCCCCATCCCTTGGAATTCCGACCGACGCGACATCGGCGATCAGCAGCCGGCCCAGATGACGGCGATAGGGAAAGTGCAGATGGCCGAAGGCGCAGGCCGCCGCCTCGAGGTTCTGGAAGTAGTGGCGCAATACCGCATCATCCAGCGTCGGCTCGAGCGCGTCCTCCAGATTTCGAGGATTTGCATGGCAAATGTAGAGATCTTGTCCGCGACGGGGCGAGTAGCGGACCGAGAAGGGCAGCTGGCCAAGTTTGCGGACGTTTGCTTCACCCAATTGATCGCGCGTCCAAAGAAGCAGGTCCATCTTCCAGTTCACACGGTCCCGATAGCCGCCACCCAGGTAGTTACCTGAGAGATAGCAATCGGTGTTGCCCATCAGCTGCACGCTGCAGCGCTCGAAGAGGAGCTCTAACGTTTCCCTCGGGTAAGCTCCTCGCAGAGCAAGATCGCCGGCGGCTACGATGAAATCCGGGGAGTAACGAGCGATGTCTTGCAGTACGGCCTCGCACGCAGGCAGGTTGCCGTGGATGTCTGCAAGAATCGCTACTCGCATCGGCAAAGGGCGATTCTACCTGTTCGCGGACATTTGGTTAGCCCGCCCTACCTAGCATATGCATTGATTGACTTGAGACGCATGTCTTCCTACATACGGTTGTGTTTTTCGGTATTTGTCGATGGTCGTCAAAGTAGAACAAATCGCAGAAGAAGGGCTCCAGCTCAACGAATCGATTGGTCTGGAGCTGCTTACCAGCATGCTTTCCGAAGACGGCGACACCGGCTTTCGCCCGATTCGGCCCTCGAGACTTAACGCCACCCTACGCAAGATGCGCGACGGAGTGCTGGTCCGGGGGCAGTTCACCGTCCACCTGACCGGTCCCTGCAAACGCTGCCTGGTGGATGTAGTTACTGAAATTCCAGTTCCCTTCACCCTCAACTTGATGAATCGCGCATCGCGCGAGCAAGATGAGGAATCAGGCGGGGAAAAGGACGATGGGTTAGTCTCCGCTGGGTCGTTTGGTCTCGAAGATGCGGATCAGGATTGGTTCAACGGGAAAACGATTGACTTCGATCCGATTTTGCGTGAGCAACTGCTCCTCGCTTTGCCCATGCACGTGGTTTGTCGCGAGGAATGCAAGGGCCTGTGTTCGGTATGCGGGCAGGATTTGAACGTAAAGAGTTGTGGCTGCGAGCAGAAGGTCGTTGATCCTCGGCTGGCGAAGCTCAAATACATCAAACTCAACTAGAGGTTTTTGACGTGGGTGTCCCCAAGAAACGAACATCCAAGATGAGGCGCAATCGTCGGCGCGCTGCCAACAGCAAGCTGCGCGAGGCGGTGCAGGTGATTTTGTGCCCCAAATGCAATGAGCCGGTACTGCCCCACCGCGCCTGTGCTGCCTGTGGTTATTACCGAGGGCGCGAGGTCATTGCGGTCGAGTAAGTGCGGATTGCGCTCGATGCCATGGGCGGCGATCTGGCCCCCGCCTCGGTCGTAGAAGGTGGTCTCCTGTTCGCGCGGGAATTCCCACAGCACCAACTGGTGCTGGTCGGAAACGAGCGCCGAATCCGCGAGGCTTTGTCGGGGCAGGCCGTGCAGCGCAACGTGTCCATCCACCATGCCTCGGAGGTGGTGGAGATGGATGACCACGCCAGCGAATCGATTCGCAAGAAAAGGGACTCGTCGATGCGGGTCTGCTTCGAGCTGATTCGCCGCGGCGAGGCGGGGGCGATGGTGTCCGCAGGAAACTCGGGAGCGGTGATGGCCGGGGCGCTTCTCGTCTTGGGACGAATTCGCCGAGTGGAAAGGCCGGCGATCGCCGCGCTTTTTCCTTCACTCAAGGGCGGCGGAAGGTGCTTGCTCATCGACGCCGGAGCCAACGTGGAATGCCGGCCGGCTCATCTCGCCCAGTTCGCGGTGATGGGAGAAGCCTACGTCCGCAAGTTCCTGGGCGTTTTGCAACCGCGAGTCGCGGTGCTTTCCAATGGCGAGGAGGAAACGAAGGGCACCGCGCTGACCCGCGAAGCGGCTTCCTTGTTGAAGAATTCCGGGATGGCCTTCATCGGGTATGTCGAGGGGAAGGACATCTTCTCGGGGGACGTGGACGTGGTGGTAACGGACGGATTCACCGGCAACATCGTGCTCAAGACCTCGGAAGGAACGGGGATGGCTGTGGCCGGCCTGATCCGTTCCGCGATCGAGCGCGCCGGACTCTCCGAGAAGCTGGGGGCGATGTTGCTCAAACCGACTCTCGCGGGTCTGCGAAAAGTTGTGGATTATGCGGAATACGGCGGGGCCCCCTTGCTCGGCATCGACGGAGTTGGAATTGTCGCTCATGGCCGCTCCAACCCGAAGGCGATCAAGAATGCGCTCCGCGCGGCGCTGCAAACCGCCGAGGGAAAGGTGCGGGAAGAGATTCTAATGAGGATGGAGCAAGCTCAGGCCTGGTTGCCCTCACATTCCAGGAAACGGGCAAAAGAGGCGACAGAACCAAGGGTTTCTGATTAGAGAGGCATGTTCACGAGGAACATTCACGTGGCGAGTACACAAATCATCGGGACCGGCGGATACGCGCCTGAAAAAATCATCACCAACGCCGACCTCGAAAAAATCGTTAACACTTCCGACGCTTGGATCACCGAGCGCACCGGAATCAAGGAGCGCCGGCAAGCGGCGGAGGGTGAGCTGACCTCCGACATGGCGGTCAAAGCGGCGATCCGGGCGCTCGAAATGGCGAAGACCCGCCCCGAGGAGGTCGAGATGATCGCGCTCGGGACGATCTCACCGGACATGCCGATGCCGTCCTGTGCGGCCTTCGTTCAGGCCAAGCTGGGAGCGAACAACGCCTTCGCGTTCGACTTGTCCGCCGCCTGCGCCGGCTCGCTCTATGCGATGGGAATTGCGGACCAGTACATTCAAACCGGCAAAATCCGCCGCGCCCTGGTGATCGGGGTCGAGCTTCTGACGCGGATTATCGACTGGGAGGATCGAAATACCCTCGTCCTCTTCGGCGATGCGGCGGGCGCGATGGTGCTGGCTCCCACCACCGACAAACAGCGAGGCATTCTTTCTACCCATCTGCACAGCGATGGGAGGGCAGCGGAGATTCTCTGGATTCAGGGTGGGGGTTCGAAACATCCTCCCGACGAGCAGATGCTGAAGCAAAAACTCCACAAGGTTTCGATGAATGGGCGGGAGGTCTACAAGATTGCCGTCCGGGCGCTGTATGAGAGCGTGGTCGAGGCGTTGGAGGCCAATGGGATTACCGCCTCACAGGTCAACCATGTGATCGCGCATCAGGCGAATCTCCGGATCATCGAATCGGTGATGCAGCGATTGGGAATTCCGCTCGAGAAATGCTGGCTGAATATTTCCAAGTACGGAAATACCTCGTCGGCTTCTCTCCCGATGACTCTGGACGAGGCCAACCGAGCGGGGCGGCTCAAGCCAGGAGACCTGATCGTGATGATGGCGATCGGAGCCGGGATCGCCTGGGGCAGCGCGGTGGTGCGCTGGTAGCAATGTCCACAGTCGCATTTGTTTTTCCGGGACAGGGGTGTCAGGGCGTCGGCATGGGGAAAGAGCTGTCGGACTGTTTCCCCGAAGCCCGGGAGGTTTTCCAAGCGGCAGACGATGCGCTCGGCGAAAGCCTCTCGCGCCTGTGCTTCGAGGGTCCTGAGGAGCGTCTGCGGCTGACCGCGAATACCCAGCCGGCGATTCTCACCGTTTCGATCGCAGCGTTCGCGGTGCTCGCCAAGCGGGTGCCGCTGCCGGCGGCGTCGTGCGGCCACTCACTGGGAGAGTACTCGGCGCTGGTCGCGGCGGGGGCATTGGGGGTTCGCGATGCCGTTCGCGCAGTGCGGGAGCGAGGCCAACTGATGCAGCAAGCCGTTCCCGAGGGCGTGGGCGCAATGGCGGCGGTATTGGGACTCGCTCCCGAAGTGGTGAAGTCGATCTGCGAGCAGGTGGCAGATGGGCAGGTCCTCGCCCCCGCCAATTACAATTCTCCCGAGCAAACCGTGATTGCCGGACACGCAGAAGCGGTCGCGCGGGCCGAGCCCAAGCTGAAGCAAGCCGGTGCCAAGCGGGTGCTGCCGTTGGCGGTTTCCGCCCCGTTCCACTGCGCTCTGATGGATCCGGTGAAGCCCCGGCTCGCCGAGATTCTGCGAGGCATCCAATTCAAGGGTCTGAAATTCCCGGTGATTTCAAATGTGGAGGCGGCCGCGAACGACGATCGAGATCGCGTGGTCCCGCTGCTGATCGAACAGGTGAGTCGACCCGTTCGCTGGACAGATTGCGTCCGGGAACTCGAGCGGCTGGGGATCAAGACAGTCGTCGAAGTGGGACCCGGCAAGGTGCTATCCGGTTTGGTGAAGCGGATCTCAAAATCGTTTTCGGTGCTCAATGTTGAGGACCGCAAGACGGTTGAGCAATTTCTCGATCCAGCGCGAGCCTATGAGCGAATTTAGCGGGAAAGTGGCGCTCGTCACCGGGGGATCTCGCGGGATCGGCCGAGCTTGCGCGGTGGCATTCGCGCAGCGGGGAGCCGCGGTAGTGATCGGCTATGCCTCGAATCAGGCGGCAGCCGACGAAACATTGAAGCGGATCTCGGCCGTCGGCGCGCCGGGAAGGGCGATTCGGTTCGATGTCGCGGACACATCGGCGGCAACCAAAGCAGTGGAGTCGGTGGTGGCCGAGCACGGAAGGCTGGACGTGCTGGTGAATAACGCCGGGATCGCGTTGGACGGCTTGGCGGCGCGCGTCAAGGACGAGGAGTGGGACCGGCAACTCAACGCGAATTTGCGGGGGGCTTTCGCGCTGATCCGCGCGGCTTGCCGTCCAATGATGAAACAGCGCCATGGTGTGATTATCAATATCGCCTCGGTCGTGGGAGAAACAGGAAACGCCGGTCAGGCGGCCTACAGCGCATCCAAAGCCGGATTGATCGGCCTGACCAAATCGATCGCCAAGGAATTGGGCTCCCGGAAGATTCGGGTGAATGCCGTTTCCCCCGGTCTGATCGACACCGACATGACCTCTGAATTGAGCGAGCCGGTGAGAGCGCGATTGATGGAGGCGATCCCGCTCGCGCGACTGGGAACTGCGGAGGAGGTAGCCAACGCGGTGGCATTTCTCGCCAGCGATGCGGCGTCATACATCACCGGCGAGGTGTTAAGAGTAAATGGTGGCATGTACATGTAAGCCAAAGTTGGATTGGGTGGCGGCGTGGGATATACCGCGCCCGCCGTTTGAATGGGTTTTGCTATCCGGACGCGGTCGCTCTTGGAGGGTTGCAAATGCCGACGAGTAACATCGAGGGTAAGGTGAAGTCGATCATCGCCGACCAACTGGGGGTGGGCGAAGACGAGATAAAACCTGAGTCCTCATTCATCGAGGATCTTGGGGCTGACAGCCTCGATATCGTGGAGTTGGTGATGGCAATGGAGGAGGAGTTCGAGGTTGAGATTCCGGACGAAGAAGCGGAGAACATCAAGACCGTGGGGGATGCAATCAATTACATCAATACCCATAAGAAATAGCGGCGAAGCTGCGTCTTCGACGGAGGGGAACGACCAGGCTCGGAGGAGAACGTGTTGTCCAATCGTCGAGTGGTGATTACCGGAACCGGGCTGGTCACTCCGCTGGGAACGGGAACCGAAAAGAACTGGGCCGCCCTCCTGTCCGGAAAGTCAGGGATTGGTCCGATCACCCGGTTCCCAGCCGAGGATCTGGACGCACGCATCGCCGGTGAAGTGAAAGACTTCAATCCCGAGCAATTCATCGAAAAACGAGAGATCCGAAGAATGGATCTCTTCACCCAGTATGCGATTGCCGCGGCCGACATGGCGGTCACCGAAAGCGGAATGATGATCGGAACCGACAAGCCAAACGGTTACGATCCCGAGAAGGTTGGGGTGATCATCGGGTCCGGGATCGGCGGGATTGGCTCGCTCGAGGAACAGCACAAGAAGGCGCTGGAGAAGGGCTTCGACCGCTTGTCGCCGTTTTTCATCATTCAGATGATCATCAACATGGCGCCCGGACTGATCAGCATCCGCTTTGGGGCCAGGGGCCCCAACTGGTCGCCGGTTTCCGCATGTTCCACCAGCGCGCATGCGATCGGTGAAGGATGGAAATCGATCCGGTTGGGGGAGACCGACGCGGTGATTGCCGGAGGGGCGGAAGCGGCGATTACGCCTCTGGGAATCGGCGGGTTCGCGGTGATGAAGGCGCTCTCCACTCGGAACGACGAGCCGACCCTCGCCAGTCGGCCGTTCGATCTCGATCGGGATGGCTTCGTGGAAGGAGAGGGCGCCGGGGTGGTGATTCTTGAAGAGCTCGAGCATGCCAAGCGCCGCGGCGCGGTGATCCTGGCCGAGTTGGTAGGGTACGGCGCGAATTCCGACGCATACCACGTCACTGCGCCTTCGCCTGAGGGAGTGGGCGCCGCGAGGTGCATGGAGCTGGCGCTCAGAAGCGCCCAGATGAAACCTGAAGAGGTTGGGTACATCAACGCTCATGGCACCTCTACGCCGATCAACGATGCGAGTGAGACCACCGCGATCAAAACTGTTTTCAAAGATCACGCGCGAAAGCTCGCGGTCAGCTCGACCAAGTCGATGACCGGCCACATGCTCGGCGCGGCCGGGGGAGCGGAGGCGGTGATCAGCGTGTTGGCACTTGCCCGCAACGCGATTCCCCCCACGATCAACTATACCACCCCCGATCCCGCTTGCGATCTGGATTACGTCCCCAACCAGGCCCGCGAGATACGAGTCAACGCAGCGATGAGCAATTCGTTCGGATTTGGTGGCACCAACGCCGTGCTCTTGTTCAAGCGGTTCAAGTAGACTCATTTTTCGATGAAGCTGGCGATCGGATCGGACCACGCGGGTCTGGAGCTGAAGCAGGAATTGCTCAAGGCGATTCATGCCCGCAAGGTGTCGGTGGTGGACTTCGGAACTTATACCGGGGATTCCGTGGATTATCCGGACTTCGCCGGGCAGGTTGCGCGAGCGGTCGGAACGGGCGAGTGTTCGCTCGGGGTCCTGATCTGCGGGACCGGGATTGGGATGAGCATCGTCGCAAACAAATACAAGGGGGTGCGCGCCGCGGTTTGCACCACCGAATTCGAGGCCCGGATGGCGCGCGGGCACAATGACGCGAACGTGCTGTGTCTGGGCCAACGGGTGGTCGGACCGGGGATCGCGAAAACAATACTCGAAACATTTCTCGATCAGCCGTTTGAAAGCGGGCGGCACGAGCGGCGAGTTCAAAAGATTCGAGACGCCGAGAATGATGGCGGGCAAAGCGGAAGGTGAGCGATGGAAAACACGGCTCGGCTAGAGGAGGTAGATCCGGAAATTTTTCGCGCCATTCGCGACGAAACCAGGCGCCAGGAGGAGGGGATCGAGCTGATCGCCTCCGAAAACTTCGTCAGCCCTGCGGTACTCGAAGCGATGGGTTCTCCACTCACCAACAAGTACGCCGAAGGATATCCGGGAAAGCGCTACTATGGCGGCTGCCAGTTCGTCGATGTCGCCGAGCAGTTGGCGATCGATCGGGCGAAGGCCCTGTTTGGCGCGGATCACGCCAACGTCCAGGCCCATTCCGGAAGCCAGGCGAACATGGCCGCCTACATGGCGGTGATGAAGGTTGGGGACACGATGTTGTCGCTCGATCTGAATTCCGGCGGACATCTTACTCACGGAGCCCCGTTCAATTTTTCCGGAAAGTTATACCGGGTCGTCCACTATGGGCTCTCTCGTGAGACCGAGACGATCGATTTCGCGCAGGTGCAATCGTTAGCGCTCGAGCACAAGCCAAAGGCGATCGTCGTCGGCGCTTCCGCCTACCCGAGGGTGTTCGACTTCGCAAAGTTCCGGGAGATCGCCGACCGGGTGGGGGCAGTTTTGGTGGTGGACATGGCTCACATTGCCGGGTTGGTGGCCGCTGGAATCCATCCCTCGCCCATTCCCGTGGCCGAGCTCGTGACCACCACCACGCACAAGACGCTGCGCGGGCCTCGGGGCGGCATGGTGCTGTGCAAGGAGGCCTTCGCGAAGGGGCTCAACAGCCAGATCTTTCCAGGCATTCAGGGGGGGCCCCTGATGCACGTGATTGCGGCCAAAGCGGTGGCTCTCCAGGAGGCGTTGACCCCGGCGTTCCGCCAGTATCAACGGCAAATCGTCGCCAATGCGAAGGCCTTGGCCGAAGCGCTTCGACGACGTGGGCTGCGGCTTTGCTCCGGTGGAACCGACAACCATTTGATGCTGGTGGATCTGCGGCCGAAGTCGTTGACCGGCAAGGTGGCCGAAGAAGTGCTCGGAAAAGCGGATATCACCGTGAACAAGAACGTCATTCCGTTCGACCCCGAGAAGCCCACCGTCACTTCCGGGATCCGGATCGGAACTCCGGCGGTCACCACTCGCGGCATGGGTGAAGCGGAAATGCAGGAAATTGGCGGGATGATCGGAGACGCCTTGGATCATCCAAACGATCCGGCAGCATTGGCCCGAATCCGCGGTAGAGTGCGGGAGATGACTCAGCAGTTTCCGCTGTACGCTTCTCGGCTTCGGAGCTGATCATCCTTCTCGATCGCGATGCGCTGCCCCTTCTGTCAGAACTCCGAAAACAAAGTGATCGACTCCCGGGAGTCTCACGAGGGGGCGGTAATCCGCAGGCGGCGAGAGTGCCTGGACTGCCGTCGGCGCTTCACCACCTATGAGCGAGTGGAGGAGCTGAGTCCGCTGATCGTCAAGAAGGATGGGCGCCGGGAGGCTTTTGATCGGGATAAGATTCTCGTCGGGCTGAAGAAGGCGTGCGAAAAGCGCCCCGTTTCAGTGGACGAACTGGAGAGCACGGTTACCGAGATCGAGCGAAAGCTTCAGGGAATGGGTGAGAAGGAGGTGGCCTCGAGTTTCCTCGGAGAAGAGGTGATGGGCCGCCTCCAGAAGCTCGATGAGGTTGCGTATGTGCGATTTGCTTCGGTCTACCGTTCCTTCCGTGACATCAGCGAGTTCATGCACGAGCTCAAGGAACTGATCGACGGGCAGGGAAAGAACAAGGACGCGAAGATTCAAAGCAGTGAAGAGCGATAAGGGACTGCCGTCTCGGAGAGTCAAATCCATCCGCACCGGATTGCCCTGGGTGACGCTCAAGGCGGCAGCGTCGCTCGATGGGAAGATCGCAACCCTGACCGGTGACTCCCGCTGGGTCAGCGGAGGCCAGTCGCGGCGTCGGGCCCATCATTTGCGCGACCAGGTGGATGCAGTCTTGATCGGCGCCCATACTGCCAGAAGGGACAACCCGCGGCTGACCGCTCGCCTTCCGAAGCGATCGGGAAAAAACCCCGCGCGAATTGTGCTCGATTCGAATCTCCGGTTGCCCCGAGGACTCCGGTTGTTCTCCCCGGGCAAGAAACCGAGAACGATCGTGGTCACCCTGCAGTCTCCGGTGGGCCCCGCCGCTCGGAGGCTGATCGCTCGGGGCGTGGAGGTGTGGAACGTCGGGGGCCGTCAAGGACAGGTGGATCTGGAAGGACTGTTGCGCCGACTGGCGAAGGAGGGACTGATCCACCTCTTGGTGGAGGGCGGATCGGAAGTGAACACTTCCTTCTTGCGAGAGCGCCTGGCGGATGAGCTGGTGCTTTTCTTGGCCCCAAAACTGATCGGATCCGACGGGCTTTCCTGGGTGGGACAGCTCGGGGTTTCCTCTGTCGCCCGTGCGCCGAAGGTCCGGGAATTGACGGCCGAGAAGTGTGGGGAAGACCTGATCCTCCAGGCGCTGCTCTCGGCGCGGCGGCGAAGTCGGCTATAAACGAGTACGCGAAAATGTTCACTGGCTTGATTCAGGATATTGGGACCGTGGAGCAAATCGTCCATGGCGATTCCACCGACCTATGGATTGCGACCTCGCTGCCGAATCAGGACCTCGCTGCCGGTGGCTCGATCGCCGTCGATGGAGCTTGTCTGACGATGGTAGAGCTGTCTGCGCACCGATTTCGAATCCAGGCATCGCCGGAGACACTGCGGCGAACCACACTCGGGTCCCTCAAGCCTGGTTCGAGCGTCAACCTGGAATTACCGCTCCGGGTCGGGGATCAGCTGGGCGGACACTGGGTACTCGGTCATGTGGACAGCGTCACCACGGTGGTGGAGCGAAAGCCCGCGGGCGCGGCACTGGCTATCCGTTTTGCGCTTCCTGAACAAGTCGTCGCTTTCTTCGTGGAAAAGGGGTCGGTTGCGATCGACGGGATCAGTCTGACCGTGAACGAAATGATCGACGACAGCTTCTGGGTGATGCTGATCCCCGAGACGCTGCGCCGCACCTACCTGGGAACGAAGCAGGTTGGTCAACTGGTCAATCTCGAAGCAGATTTGATTGGTAAGTATGTCGCCCGGCTTTATGCGCTGCGCGGCTCCCCCACTACCGCTTAGGCAGCCGATCCGGAATACGGTTAAGAAGAACAGGATATGCGCGGTAACCACCATCAAAGTTCCAGCATCAGCCGAGTGGAGGTGGCAATTGCCGAGATCCGCAAGGGCCGGATGGTCATTCTCACCGACGACGAGGAACGAGAGAACGAGGGCGATCTGGTGATGGCGGCCGAGAAGGTTACCCCCGAAGCAGTGAATTTCATGGCGACGCACGGGCGAGGTTTGATTTGCCTCTCGCTGACCGAGGAGAGGATTCGCCATCTACAGCTGCCCTTGATGGTCCAGGAGAATACCTCCACGTTTCAAACCGCCTTCACCATCTCGATTGAGGCGTCGAAAGGGATCACCACGGGCATTTCCGCCGCGGACCGAGCACGCACCATCCAAGCGGCGGTGGCGCCGCGGGCCAAACCCAGCGACCTCGTGCGGCCGGGCCACGTGTTCCCGTTGCGCGCGCGCGAGGGTGGGGTGCTGGTGCGCTCGGGCCAGACGGAAGGCTCGGTGGATCTCGCTCGGCTGGCCGGCCTTCGCCCGGCGGGCGTGGTTTGCGAAATCATGAACCCGGACGGCACCATGGCCCGCCGCCTAGAGCTGGTGCGCTTCGCCCAGAAGCATCGGCTCACGCTGCTCTCGGTTGCCGACATCATTCGCTATCGGCTTCAGCATGAACGGCTGGTGCGGCGCGTCGGTGAGCGCACCATCCAGCGCGGCAAGGAGGGCGACTACCGGGCGATCGCCTACCAGAGCGACGTGGATTCGTCCGTGCACGTCGCGTTCGTCAAGGGCGATGTTTCCGGCGGCCAGCCGGTGCTCACTCGGGTTCACCGCGCTTGCCTGATGGGGGACCTGCTCGGAAACACCGTGTGCGACTGCGGCAGCCAGCTTCAGCATGCATTCAGAAAGATTGCGGAAGAGGGACGGGGTGTGGTCGTCTATCTGCAAAAAGAGGTGCCCCCGCGCTCGGCGGTATTCTGCACGCACGCCGCTCAAATTAGGGGATTCCAGGAAGGAAAAGACCAGGGCCGGCTTCGCGAGTTCGGCGTGGGGGCGCAAATTCTCCAGGATTTGGGACTAGGCCGGCTGCGCCTACTCACCGACAACCCGAAGAAGATTGTGGGCTTGGAAAGCTACCAACTTCGAGTGGTTGAACAGGTACCCCTTACCCATCGCCGACCGGCGCGCAGTAAATTAGCCGGGCGGAAAATGGGGCGAGAAACCAAGAACTAAAAGAGGACGCTTATGGCTCGTCACTTCGAAGGAACTCTCGCCGCCCCCCAAGGTCGTTTCGCAATCTGCGTTTCACGCTTCAACTGGCTGGTCACCGAGCCCTTGATGAAGGGAGCTGTGGAGACCCTCGTTCGGCACGGAGTTCCCGAGGACGACATCGACGTCTACAAAGTGCCGGGCAGCTTCGAGTTGCTGGGAGTGGTGGGTCGCTTGGCTGACGCCGGTGGACATCTGGGCATCATTTGTCTAGGCGCGATCATCCGAGGGGGCACGCCTCACTTCGACTATCTGGCTTCGGAAGTGACCCGAGCGCTAGGCTCGGTGGCGGTCTCCGCACGGTGCGCGGTCAGTTTTGGAGTTTTGACCTGCGATACCATTGAACAGGCATTTGACCGGGCGGGAGGAAAAGCTGGCAACAAGGGGGTCGAAGCGGCGACAGCGTGCCTTGAGACCGCCAACCTGCATGCCCAACTCTCGGCAGCTTCTGCAAAGGGTCGCCTTTCAGCAATGGAAGGAAAGAAGAAATAGATGGGCGCTCGTAGAACCGCCAGAGAGCGCGCTCTGCAGGCCCTCTACCAACTGGAGATGGCGGACGGACAGCCTGGAGAGGCGCTGCAGTCGGCCTGGTCGGCCGCCGGCTCCGAACAACCGGATCCGGAGGCCCAGCAGTTTGCATTAAGTCTGGTCGAAGGCGTCCGGGATCATCTGGACGAAATTGACGCGATGATTCAAACTCACAGCCACCACTGGCGGATCGATCGGATGACGCGGATTGACCGCAACGTGCTGCGGCTCGGGATTTTCGAATTGAAGTATTTGGTCGACATTCCCGGCAAGGTATCAATCAACGAAGCGGTGGAGCTCGGAAAACGATTTGGTACAGAGGATTCCTCTGCTTTTATCAACGGCCTGCTGGACCGGATTGCCAGCTCTTTGCAAAAGACGTGAGTCTGAGCGCCCACGAGCTTGGGTTTGCAAGTCTAGATTCCCTTCAGGGGCTGGATGCGCTTTGCCTTTTTGTCCCCGAAGACGAGCGTCCCCTCCAGGGAGCCGCTGGTTTTGTGGATTGGCGGCTTTGCGGCGCGCTCTCCCGCGTGCTCCAGCAGGGGTGGTTCAAGGGTGCCGCGTGCGATTGTCTGCTGCTGCCCTCGGGAGGGCGGCTCTCGATGCCGCGGATCTTCGCCATCGGTACCGGGTCCACCCGAATGTTGGATGCGCAACTGCTGGGCGAGCTGTTTTCGAAGGCTGCGGAGGTTTTGAGCCGAGCGAGAATCGAAGGCGTCGCCCTGGAAGTGCCGGGCGCCCGCTCCCTCGAGGAATCCACCCGCGCTTCGGCGCTGCTGAACCAATTTGTGCCGCAATTTCGCGGGAATCGAGTGGCGGTCATCTCGGATAAGCCCTTGATCCGCGTGCTTTCCAACGTTCGCCCAACTCGAGAAGTGGGGTCCAAACTGCCCCACCAAAACTAGATATTCTGGTATCTTCCCGGCAAGCTCGTGGCCGGGAGCGAATGGGTTTCAAAGTCCTGATTGTGGATGCGCTGCAAGTGTCTCGCGAAAGCATCGCGGGGGCGGTGAAGTCCGTTCCGAACGTCGAGGTGCTCGTCACCGGCAGCAGCTTTGAAGCGCTCAACTTGCTCGCCAGACACCGCGTGGATTTGGTGATCGCCAGCATGGAGATGCCCGACCTGAACGGGCTGGAGCTGGTGAATTTTGTAAAAAAGAATCCGAGTTATCGAGAAACGCCGCTGTTTATCGTTGCAGACGAGCAAAATGAAACCGAGCGCGACCGCGGGCTCGCGATGGGAGCGGCGGAATACCTCTTTCGGCCGCTCAAGAGTCCTGAGCTGGAAGAGCTGTTGCGGCGCTATTTGAAAGTCGCGTGACGTGCCTCCCAAGGGACTGCACGAGTTCATCGCGGAAGCGACCGAAATTGTCGACGCCTTGGGCGGCGATCTGCTCCTGCTCGAGAAAGCCAAAGGCTCCCAAGGCCAACCTCATCTGGTGAATGGAATCTTCCGCGCCGCCCATTCTTTGAAGGGTCTGGCGGCAATGTTTGGCCTGGACCCGATCGCACAACTGGCGCATCGCTGCGAGGATCTGCTGGACAATCTGCGAATGGGAAGGCTCGAGCTTTCCGGCGCGGTGCTCAACACCCTGATTGATTCGGTCGACTTGTTTCAAGTGCTGCTGGAGGAGTTGGCTCACAATGCTCCAAGCCAAAGCACCTCCGATCGAGCCAAGTTGTTGGCGCAGAAACTCCAGCAGTTCAATGTCTCCGGCAAGCCGGATGATGGCGAGCTTCTCGATCAGCTAGCGCTCGAGCCCCAGATACGAAGCGCGCTGACCGAATATGAGGAGCACCGCTTGGCGGAGAATGTTCGCCAAGGATCGAATCTGTGGAGGGTGGCGGCCAGCTTCAACCTCTCAGACTTCGATCAGGGACTGAGCAAGCTGAACGCCTCGCTCAGGGAGATCGGCGAGGTGGTGAGCACCTTGCCGGCATTGGAGGGCAACGATTCCGATGAGATCGCTTTCGAAGTGATCGTCGGCACCCGGGCGAGCGAGGATCGGGTTCGCGCTGCGTTGAGCGGCTTGCCCGCAGCCTGCACCCTGCTGAAACGACGTCCGCCGACCGCCAAGCCCGATCCGGCCTCCGAGGTCAAGAAAACCCAGACCGAGGCAGAGCCGGCGCCGCTGGTGACTCGAGAGGCGCCCGAGGAGCGAGCGGATTCGGCGGAAGCCCCAGCGCGTCGCACCGACCGATCGCTCCGATCGCTTACCCAAACCGTGAGGGTGGACATCCGAAGACTGGACACGCTGATGAATTCGGTCGGCGAGCTTTTGTTGATCAAGAGCAATATCCAGCGGATCGCCGATGCCGCCCGCCACGGGGGGACTCGTCCGGTGGCGGCGCTGCTGGGACAAGAGCTCTATCGGGAAAGCCGGATGCTCGAGCGCCGGCTGGATGAGCTACGCAAGGGGATCCTCGACGCTCGGATGGTTCCTCTCAGTCAAATCTTCGACAAGCTGGCCCGGCTGGTGCGTCGAATTGCGGGAGAATCCGGCAAGGAGATCGATTTTTCGATCTCCGGCGGCGAGGTTGAGCTGGACAAATTGATCGTCGAGGAGCTTTCCGATCCGCTGGTCCACATCATTCGCAACGCGATCGACCATGGGATCGAGCTGCCGGAGGTCCGCCAACGGCTGCGGAAACCTCGGCGCGGGAAGGTGGCGGTGCGCGCGATGCAGCGAGGGAACCAGGTGATGATCGAGGTTTCGGATGATGGGCTGGGCCTTGATCACGCTCGGATTCGCGAAGCGGCTGTCCGTGGGGGAGTGTTCCGGCCCGAGCAAATCAGGGAGATGAACGCGCGCGAAGTGCAGAATCTCGTTTTCTTGCCCGGCATTTCAACTGCGCCCCGTGTTTCAGAGCTTTCCGGTCGCGGCGTCGGTCTGGACGTGGTCAAGACGAACATCGCCCGAATGGCCGGAACGATCGACATTGCCAGTGAACCCTCGAAGGGTTCCACCTTTACGATCACCTTGCCAGAGACGCTGGCGATTGTTCGGGCGTTGGTGGTGAGCGCCGCCCAGCGGACCTACGCGGTCCCATTGGATAGCGTGATCGAAGTGGTGGCATCGGAGGTAGCGGAGATCCGGTTGGTCGAGCGCCGCGAGATGATCACGCTGCGAGGAAGGGCCGTTCCCCTGATGAGGCTGGCCAAGCTGCTTGGATTCTCGGCAGAGAATCAAAACCGCCAGTACGTGATCCTGGTCGCAGTGGGTCAACAGAACTTTGGCATTGCGGTGGACGAGTTGCTCGGACAGCAGGACATCGTGATCAAGTCCCTGGGTGATGGGTTTCAGCATCTGCCGGGAGTCGCAGGAGCGACCGATCTTGGCAATCGAACTACCGCGCTGGTGGTGGACCTGATTGCGCTGCTCGAGTCGGTGATCAATTCCGAGCGCCGCAGCCAATTTCTCTAGGCGTTACCGTGTCGCGCTTCAACGAATTGATCGAAGAATTCCTTTACCACCCGGACGAGGATCCGAACGAAGACTTTGGAGCTGCGCTCGGGCCCGAGACGCTGTCGACGGCGCTGCCGGGGGAAACTCCCGACGATTACCTCGCGTTTGGTCTCGAGGCCGAGAGTTACGCACTCCTGATTCATGAGGTGCGCGAAATCGTTCGTGTACCCGCCCTCACCGAGGTGCCCGGCTCGCGCAACGGCCTGCTCGGAATTCTGAACCTCCGCGGTGATATCTTGCCGGTCTACAACGTAAAGCCCAGACTTCGCCTCGCGGTCCAGAGCCCCCCGATTGCCGGTCCAACCGCAGATTTGAAGACCCTACCGAAGGGCGCAAGAATCCTGGTTGTTCACGGGCGCAATTCGGACTGCGGAATCCTGGTTGACAAAGTCATTGGAGTCATTCGTCTCCGTCCTTCCGAGATCGAGCCACCCCCAGCGCGGTTCGACAAGGAGCGCGACTTCGTGCTGGGGCTTGGCCGTTTCGAAAACGGGAGCGTGATGCTCCTCAATGTCAATCAGGTGCTCGAGTGACGGAGCAGATTCTTCTTTCCAGGAATCCCTCGGCGGACGCCGCAGACCCGGAGCTGCAGCTCTGCGTCTTCAAGGTCGGTCGGCAACCCTACGCGGTCGATCTGATGCGTGTCGAGGAAGTTCTCCACTCGCCCGAGGTGAATCCGATTCCCAGCGCTCCTTCATTTACCGCGGGGGTGCTTCGTCTGCGCGGTTCGATCGTGCCGGTGATCGATCTCAGAGAGCTGCTTTCGATCAAGAGTCCGCCGGCGATCGGTCCGAAATGTTTGATTTGTCGCGTGGGCAGGCGGCGCGTGGGAGTGATGGTCGACGAGGTCGGCGAGGTGATGCGGGTACGTCGAAGCCAGCTCACACCGCTGCCCTCGTTGGTGGCGCCCGGAGAAAACCCGCACCTGGTAGGTCTGGCCGGACTGCCGGATCGGCCGGCGCTCCTGCTCGATCTCAAGTCCCTCCTTCGAACGAAGGCGGGGATTCCAGGGCCTCGCTAGGGCGTAATCCGCTCCATCATCCGAGCGAACGGGATGGTCTCCCTGACGTGGTGCAGGCCGCACAACCAGGCCACCGTCCGTTCCACCCCTAACCCGAAGCCGGAATGCGGGACGGTGCCATACTTGCGTAGGTCCAGATACCAACTGAAGGCTTCGCGAGGAAGCTGGTGCTCTTCGATCCGCCGCTCGAGCGTTGCAAGATCATCCTCGCGCTGCCCGCCGCCGATGATTTCTCCGTAGCCTTCCGGCGCGAGAATATCCATGCCCAGGGCCAACTTGGGATCCGACGCATCGTGCTTGAAATAGAAGGCCTTCAGGCTGGCCGGATAGCGGTGCACGATGACCGGGCGGTCGAACTGGTTGGCGAGCACAGTCTCCTCATCGCCGCCGAAATCGTCTCCCCATTGAACCGGGTGGCCGGCGGCCCGCAGTCGCTCGACTGCTTCAGAGTAGGTGATTCGCGGAAAGGGTTTCTTCACATTGTCCAGGGGAGCGGTATTCCGTTCGAGCATGCTTTGAATCTCCGAGCGATGCTTCGAAAGAACCTGCTCGACCAGATAACAGATCAGCCCCTCGGCCAACTCCATCGCGCCCTCGAGGGACATGAACGCAACTTCGGGTTCCACCATCCAAAACTCAGTCAGGTGACGACGGGTCTTGCTTTTTTCGGCCCGGAAGGCAGGTCCAAAGCAGTAGACCTTGCCCAAGGCCATCGCCGCCGCTTCCATGTAGAGCTGGCCCGACTGCGTGAGGTAGGCCTTGCCGAGGTCGAAGTAGGGAACCTCGAACAGCGTGCTCGTGCCTTCGCAGGCCGCAGGGGTGAAGACCGGAGCGTCCACCAAGGTAAAGGCATTCAGATCGAAGTAGTCGCGGATTGCTTTCGCCACGGTATGGCGAACACGAAGAATCACGTTTTGGCGCGCGGACCGCAGCCAGAGGTGGCGGTGTTCCATCAGGTACGCAACGCCGTGTTCCTTGGGCGTAATCGGGTAGTCCTTCGCTTCCTGGATCACCTCCAGGTCTTTTACCGCCAGCTCGAAACCTATCGGGCTGCGCTTGTCAGCGCGCACCAGACCGCGGACGCGCAACGACGTCTCTTGCCCCAGGTGGTCCGCTTTCTCGAAGACCTCCGGCGAAACGTCGCCCTTGAAGACCACGGCTTGGATGATTCCGGAGCCGTCTCGAATCTGAAGAAAGTGCAGCTTGCCCGAGGAACGCTTGTTGTACAGCCAGCCCTGCAGCTCCACTTCCTGGTTTTCGTATTGAGAGATGTTGCGAATCGAAACAATTGGCCAAGACATGCGCTTCACTTTACATCATCGAAGGTGCGCAGAAAGCACCCGAGAAAGTGATAAGAACGGCCGCCGATGCCAATGCGCGAGCGTTACCAACCAGAGGAGTTCGAAAAGAAGTGGCACGCCCGCTGGGAGCAGGAACGGGTGTTTCGAGCGGACTCCCGACCGGGGAAACCAAAAAAATACGTCCTCGAGATGCTTCCGTATCCGAGCGGGGCCCTCCACATGGGCCACGTTCGCAATTACCTGATTGGCGAAGTGTACGCGCGCTATTTCTGGATGAAGGGGTTCGACGTGCTCCACCCGATGGGTTGGGACGCATTTGGGCTTCCTGCCGAAAACGCGGCGATCAAGGATGGAGTTCACCCGGCGATCCGCACGCAACAGAATATCGAGTCGATCAAGCGGGAGATAAAGTCGCTGGGGTATTCGTACGACTGGAGCCGCGAGTTCTCGACCTCCGACAGCGAGTATTACCGGTGGAATCAGTGGTTTTTCATTCAGTTTCTCAAGCGCGACCTGGTCTACCGCCGTTTGGGGAAAGTGAACTGGTGCACCGGTTGCCTGACGGTGATCGCCAACGAGCAGGTCAAAGAGGGCCGGTGCGAGCGCTGCGACTCTCCGGTGGTGGAGCGCGAGTTGCCGGAATGGGCCCTTCGCATCACCCGGTATTCGGATCAGCTCTTGGAGGGCCTCGATCGTCTCAAGGAATGGCCGGACCGAATCGTTTCGATGCAGAGAAATTGGATCGGACGCTCGGAAGGAGCGGAGGTCGACTTCAGGATCAAAGGAACAGACCAAAGCATCCGCATCTTCACCACCCGGCTGGATACGATTTTCGGCAGTACCTACATGGTGATGGCGCCGGATCATCCGCTGGTGGCGCAGATCGCAACTCCTGCTCAGCGGCAAGCGGTTTCCCAGTTTGCTGCGAAGACCCAGGCGATGCGCAAAGTGGAACGGACGGCGGAGGGCACCGAAAAAGAGGGCGTATTCACCGGCGCCTATGCGGTTCATTCCTTCACCGGCGAAGACCTGGCAATCTGGGTCGCCAATTTCGTGCTCGCCGAGTACGGCACGGGCGCGGTGATGGCGGTTCCGGCGCACGACGCCCGAGATTTCGCCTTCGCACGAAAGTACCACCTGCCGATCAAGACGGTGATCCGTCCCGCAAGTGCCGATCGAACCGAGCCGCCGGCGACGGAAGAGGCGTTCGTCGAGGATGGAGTGCTGATCAACTCCGACGGATTTGATGGCCTTCGTTCAGAAGAGGCAAGGCGGCAGCTGGTTGAGCGACTGGAGCGCCAGGGACGCGGCAAACTGGCGGTGCTCTACCGCCAGAAGGATTGGGGGATTTCGCGACAGAGATATTGGGGTACCCCGATCCCGATCATCTACTGCGAAAAGTGCGATCCCGAGCGCCGCGGGATTCCCGTGCCAGAGGAAGATCTGCCGGTGCTACTGCCGGAGATCGACGTTCAAGCGGTGCTGACCGGTAAGGGCGAGCCTCCGCTGGCCAAGGTTCCTTCGTTCATCAATACCCGCTGCCCCCGGTGCGGAGGCCCTGCTCGGCGCGAAGCGGAAACGATGGACACCTTCGTTGATTCGGCTTGGTACTACGCGAGATATCTTTCGCCGCACTACGACCGCGCTCCGTTCGAGCCTTCGCAGGCCAAACGCTGGTTGCCGGTAGACATCTACGTCGGCGGGCCGGAGCACGCGGTGATGCACCTGCTCTATTTCCGCTTCTGGAGCCGATTGATGAAGGAGATGGGTCTGACCGACAACGACGAGCCGGTAATCAGGCTGATTACCCAGGGTATCGTCAACGGGCCCGACGGGAGAAAAATGTCGAAGCGCTGGGGAAATGTGGTGACCCCGGCTGCAATCGTGGAAAAATATGGGGCAGACACCGCCCGGACGTATGTGCTCTTTGCAGGTCCACCGGAGCGCGATTTCGACTGGTCGGATGAGCAAGTTGAGGGGGCCCATCGTTTTTTGAAGCGCGTATGGGCGCTGGCTCTTCAGCACCAGTCGCTGGCCAAGGTCGCTCTGCCCAGCGGTCGGGTTGCAGGCACCGCCCTGGAGATCCGGCGGGCCGCACACAAATGCGTGAAGCGGGTCGGCGAGGCGATCGAGCGGCTATCATTCAACACCGCGATCGCGGGGATCATGGAGCTCGCCAACGCGCTCTATGCAGCGGGAACGCCTCAGACCGAGGCCGAAAAAGGGGCAATGGCGGAAGCTCTGCGGATGCTGCTGCTGATCATCAGCCCATTTGCTCCTCACCTCGCCGAGGAAATCTGGAGCAGCTATGGGTATCCCGGTTTGGTGGCCGCCCAACCTTGGCCCAGTTTCGATCCTGCGCTGGTTGTCGATGACATTCTGCCCTACGCGGTTCAGGTGAACGGAAAGCTGAGGGCGGAGATCCGAGTCCCCGCCGAAAGCGGAGAAGCCGAGGTGCGTGTCGCGGCCGAGGGCGACGAAAAAGTTCGCTCGAGTCTGGCGGGGAAGAACGTGCGCAAAGTCGTCTTCGTTCCTCGAAGGCTGATCAATTTCGTTGTTTCCTGACCGGAGGCCCGTGGCAGCCAGCTCGCAGGATCGAATCGCCCGCGATCGGTTGCTCGATTGCTACCGACCCTTCCTTGAGGCCGACCTGGGGCGGGGCCATTTGATTCGCCTCTCGCAGCGACGGCTCGAGTGGGTTGGAGGGCGCGGCGGAGAACCGCTGATCGTCAAAATCGAGGACCTGCGCTGCGTCTCATTGGCCGAGCGACCGGCGTGGGAGGCGCTTTTGGTGGGAATCTTGCTTGCCGGGGGCTTCGCGCTTGGCCCCCCGTGGGCGATTCGCCTGCTGCTTGGCGGTCTGATCCTGCTGTCGCTGATCGCCTGCTTCGCGCAAAAACGCTATGCGCTAAGGCTGCAATTGCGCAGCGGGCAAGTCCTCGAGGTTGCTCTGGGCACCGGTACGAAACGCGCCGCCCAAACCGAGCGAGTGCGAAGCGTGTGGGCAACCCTCTCCGCGGAACTGAGAAGCTTGGGGGTTGCCTAGGTTGGAGCCACCAACGACTTAGCCAGCCGCGCCACCCGGCGCGCCGCATTCCGCGGATGGAGCACACCTTTGGAGGCTGCTTTGCTGATTGTACGAACGGCCAGTCGCAACGCCTCCTCTGCTTTTTTCGGGTCGCGCGTAGCAATCGCCTCTCGGGCGGATTTGATTGCGCTCTTCACTCCGGTACGGATCGCGGCATTGCGCATTCGACGACGTTGCGCCTGACGGTTTCTCTTTTGCGCAGACTTGGTATTCGCCACGAGGGTCCGGCTAAGTACCAGCCGGATCGGCGCCCGTCAAGGTTGGCCGAAACCAGCGTGCTCGGTTGGTCTGTGGAAAAGCTCCTGGGGCTGGAGCGCGAACTGCGCGAGCTTCGGACGGAAGAGTCTCGCAGAATTCATCAGCAGCGACGAACCAACCGGTCCGGGTTCGCCTGACGCTTCGCTATCTCCACAGACTTCTCCCCAGATTCGTAACAGATCTTGTGGAGAATTGAGCAAACCGGGCGCTCAAGGTTTCGAGCGCTGGGCGGGCGATTGATCGCTGAACGTAGTCCGTTGCTCGCGCTGCTTCGCCTGCTGCCAAAGCTGCTCCATTTGCTCCAAGGTGGCTGGCCGAGAGCGATGCCTTCTCGGCGCAGTCCGTCCTCGACGAAGCGAAAACGGTTGACAAACCGATCATTTGCCTGTCGAAGCGCATCTTCCGCCGGAGTGCGCGTGAATCGCGCGAGGTTGACGAGGGCGAACAGCAGATCGCCCAGCTCGTGCTCGATCGAGCTTGGATCTCCCGAGGCGATCGCTTGATCGAGCTCGGCGATTTCCTCGCTGACTTTCTCGCGAACTTCGCCAATACTGCGCCAATCAAATCCAATCCGTGAAGCTTTCTCGGTCAACCGCTCGGCCCGCATCAGCGCCGGGGCGGCGGAGGGAACGCCTTCTAGCACCGAGCCTTCATCCCCCGTTTTTTCCCTGCGCTCGGCTGCCTTGAGCTTGACCCAGTTTTGATGGACTTGCTCCGAATCCTTGACTTGCAGCCCGCCGAAGACGTGGGGGTGGCGCCGGATCAACTTCTCACCAACTTGACGGCAGACCTCGGCGATATCGAATTGTCCTCGCTCCGTGGCGATCTGTGACTGAAAGACCACTTGAAAGAGTAGATCTCCCAGCTCTTCGCACAACCCGCGCCAAGGTCCACCCCTGACCACCTGGTCCATTTCATCGAGTACTTCGTAGGCCTCCTCGATGACATAGGGACGGAGGGAACCCAGGGTCTGCTCGCGATCCCAGGGGCATCCCTGATCGCCCCTCAGCCGCGCCATCACTTCAAGGAGTTTTTGAAACTCCGTTCCCGCATCTTTCGGCATGTCTGACTCCAACCCTCGAACCCTCCTTCTGCCTCGACTCTCTAGCTTTGGCCCATCTTGCCGCGCTCGCCTATCATGCTCGTCAGGAAATGGGGTTACGCAATGTGTCCAGGTCACGCGCCCGCTTAGCCGCGTGCATGCTGCTGGCGGCGACTGGTTCGGGCGGGGCCGCGGAAACCAAGCTGGACCCGGGTGACGCGATTCGGGTGGCTTGGAAAAACTGGCGAGCGGCGAATGAGAGCTCGGATGGTTCCGCGACGACCCACGCGCTGCAAAGGCTGCTGCAGGCGAAACAGGATCTCGGAGTCGAGGACCTCGATGCCTTTGGCATCGCCCTGATCCGAGCGGCGGAAGCTCGCCTGGAACAAAGTGATTCGGTCACCGCGCTGGCCCTGAGCACGAGCGCTGTACAGCTGGATCCCGATTCGCCGGCAGTGCACTGGGCAACGGCCAAGATCAACTTCTTGGTGAGTCCGCTCAGTCCGGGATCCTACTTGGGGGAGATCGCCGCAGGATTGCAGGCGGGCTGGAGAGATCCGATCTATCGCCGGGCGGTGTTTGGCGACTTGGGAACGGGCGCTCTGATCGCGTTGCTGGCGACCGCGATGACCGTTTTGGCGACAATCTGCTTGCGGCGCTGGCGCTACTTCGTCCACGACTTTCGTCACCTCTTTCCGAGGAGCTTTGCGCCCTGGCAAACCACCTTGCTGGCCGCTCTTTTGCTGCTCTTGCCGCTCGCCTTCCGGCTTGGCTGGGTGCCATTTTTCCTCGCCCTGCTTGGGGTCACCTCGATGTACCTTTCGCCAACCGAGCGGGTGGTCGCCGGAATCCTCGTCGCCACCCTGGGCTGGGTTCCGGTGGTGGCCGGACTCCTGGTCCGAATGACCTCGTTCTCGGGCACCCCGGCAGAGGACATCTACCATCTGGAGCGAGGCGGTCCGGAATCGGCCGCTGCCGAGTTACACGTCCGAAAGCGCATCGAGGAGGGCAAGTCGAATTTTCCCGAGCTGTTCGCGTTAGGCAGGCTCGCGCTGCGCCGAGGCAGGCTAGAAGAGGCGATCCGCCACCTGGGGACGGCGCTCTTGGATCGCAACAACGATCCGCGGGCCCTTACCAATCTTGGAAACGCGATGTTCGCGAAGGGCGACCTCGAAGGTGCGGCCGACAGCTATCGGCGCGCCACTCAATCGGATCCAAGCTTGTTGGCCGCCGGATCGAACCTGTCCAAGCTCTACTCGTGGCAGGCAAAGATCGCTAGCCCGGACGGCCCGACCAACCGTGAGGCTCCCGGCAGCTTGTACGCCAACCGCGAATTGCTGGGTGTGCCTCTCGGGCCCGACGAGATGGCGCTGGCGGCCAGATCGGACGAGCAGGAGCTCAAGGTTGAAAACGAGCTGAGATTGCGATTGTTGGGCGACGTCCCACCGCCGATGGCCTGGATCTACCCCTTGCTTCTTTCGGCCTTGATCGCCGCGCTCGGGTTCGCCCACCAGCTGATCGAAGCGTGCTCGGGGTGCGACAAGTGTGGCCGACCGATCTGCCGAAAGTGCGACCCGGAGCTTGGGATGGGGAGCTTGTTCTGCAACCAGTGCGTGAATGTGTTCGCGCGCCAGGGCACGGTGGCGCCGGCGGACAAGGTCCGAAAACAGATCGAAGTGGCCCGCTACCAGCTCCGGCTCGAACGAACTTCGTACGTGTTGAGCCTGTTGTGCTCTGGTGCCGGTCACCTTTACGTCGGGGTACCGATCGCCGGAGCAAGCTACGCGTTTCTCTTCCTGTTCGCATTCATTGGCCTGCTGTTCCATCAAGGGGTGCTGAGAGTCCCCTACCTGGCTGACCGCTCGTGGTGGGGCGTCGTTCCATTGGTAGCGATGATGATCACGGTGCATCTGATGTCGCTGCGCGACTTTTTCCGGCGGCTATCGATCTGAGAGCGTTCGCCGCAGGAGCAGAAGATGGCGCTTAGAGGCACTCTAAAGGACTTCGGGATTGCCGATATCCTTCAGTTTATCGGCCAGCAGCAACGCAGTGGCACACTGTTGCTTCGGGCGAAGCAGCGCGAGGTGCGAATCGGGTTTCGCGACGGTGCGATCGTCAAGGTAGAGGACGTCAAGAAGCGAAGCAAGGACCTGATTGGAAGATGGCTGCTGAAAGCCGAGCTGGTCACCCAAGAGCAACTCGCCGCCGCCCTGGAAAAACAGAAACGTACCTTGATGAGGCTCGGAGACGTGCTGGTATCGGACGCGCTGGTGAGCCGTGAACGCTTCGAGCAGGTGGTCCAGCTTCAGGCGACCGAGGTGCTCTACGAGCTGTTCGGCTTAAGAGCCGGGACCTACCACTTCGAGCAGGGGGAAGTGGACCTGAACGCGGACGCGATTCGACCGTTGCGGGCCGAGGCAGTTCTGATGGAGGGCTTTCGCCAGTTGGACGAATGGCCCACGATCAGGAAGAGGGTTTCAAGCCCACGGCTGGGCTTTCGCAAGCTCAAGGAATTGCCCGTCCCGGAACGAGCGCACTCGACCGACGGCAACAAGGACACCCTGGTCGATTTCGATGGACCGGATCGGGGGATTGAACCGATTGGCGAGGCGGAGCGAGTTGTGTTTGCCCTGGTCCAACCGGATCGCGACGTGGAGAAGTTGACCGATCTCTCCTGCCTAGGTCACTTCGAGACCTGCAAGGCCTTGGCGAACCTTCTCAATTGCGGCTATCTGCAGGCGCTCGCGCCCGAGCATCGACTCCCCGGGCTCGGGACCGAAGGTCGCTGGGTCGACCGTTTGAGCAGCGCCTGGATGCGGGTCGGGTTGGCGACGATTGGGTTCGCCGGGCTCGCCCTGGTGGCTTCACAGCTGAGTCTTCCCGGGATTCGCTTGCGCAGCTCGGCCACCTCCGCCGATGCGGACCGCGCGATTCAGCGCTTTGTTGCTCGGGCTCAGCTGAGCCGGATAGCCAGCGCGCTGGAAGTCTACCGGTCAGAGACCGGTCGGCTGCCCGATAAACTGGAGCCGTTGGTGGATCTGCACCTCTTGCGATCAGTCGACCTACATTATCCCTGGCACGAGAATTACTATTATCGGCCGATCTCGGACCAAGAGTTTATTCTCTTACCCCCGTTGCGCTAGATTCTTGGTCCGAGGGCGCTTATCTTTCGCCCGTCGAGACCCGTAGCAGGAGAAAAGAAACGATTTGAGACCCCATACCATCGAGTCTGCACCCAGCGCGAAGGTTGATTTGGCAGACAACGACGTCGCCCGAAACCTGTGCGGGGAGCAAAATGCCAATCTCAAAGTTATCGAGCGGCGGCTTGGGGTCAAAATCGGGCAGAGGGGAACGGAACTTCACCTCTCCGGGCCGCCTGAAGCGTTGGCATTCGCGGCCAAGCTGGTTGAGCAGCTGGAGGGCATGGTTCGCGCCGGTCACTCGATGCACGGCCCGGACGTAGAACAAGCAATCAAGGTCCTTGCGCGCGGAACGGAAACGCTCAAGGAAATTGTCTCCAAACCGCTGTTGATCCGCGTCGGCAATCGTCAAATCACTCCCAAGAGCATCAACCAGAAGCGCTACCTCGATGCGATCCGGGCGCACGACATTGTTTTCGGAATTGGACCGGCAGGTACCGGCAAGACTTACTTAGCGATGGCGATGGCGGTGGCCTACTTTCAAGAGCGCAAGGTCAAGCGGATCATCCTGGCCAGACCGGCGGTCGAGGCTGGTGAAAAGCTGGGCTTTTTGCCGGGCGATCTGGCGGAAAAGGTGGATCCTTATCTTCGACCTCTCTACGACGCTCTCGATGATCTGATGGATGCTGATCGCAGCGGTCAGCTGCTCGAGCAACGGACGATCGAGGTTGCTCCTTTAGCCTTCATGCGCGGTCGCACCCTGAACGATGCCTTCGTGATCTTGGACGAGGCGCAGAACACGACGATCGAACAAATGAAAATGTTCCTCACCCGGCTCGGCTTTAACAGCAAGGCGGTGGTGACGGGCGATGTGACGCAGATCGATCTCCCGGCAGGGAAGGTCTCAGGGCTGGTCCATGCGCGGAAGCTACTTCAGCACATCGAGGGCATCGGCTTTTCGGACTTTTCGGAGCTGGACGTGGTTCGGCATCCGCTGGTGCAGGAAGTGATCCGGGCTTACGACCGAGAGATCGCACAGGCCGCACCGGATTCGCCGCCCAGTTCTCCCGAAGCGGCGCCCCCACCGGAACCGGCCGCTTGAAAGCGTCCCCGACCCCCCGTAGGGTGCCCGGATGGCGCAGCTCCTAAAGCCGCAGAACCCTTCCCAGGCCTTGGGAGGATGGAGCGAGCGCCTCAGTTCTTCAGCGCGATGGTGGGGCAGCGTCACCCATCTGATTTTGCTGATCGTCATCTCGACCGCCTCCGCCTTCGTGATTTCTCCGTCGCTCTACAGCCAGCAGCTGCCCGAGCTTGGACCGGATGACCTGGGCAAGCCGTTTCGAACCACTCTGGCCTCCGGTTTCAAGGCAGCGCGGGACTACGAGATCGTCGACCGGACCGCAACCGAGCAGCGGCGACAAGAGGCTCGAGCTTCGGTTCGCCCGGTTTATGACTACAACCCGGCCCTGGTCGGCGAGCTGAAATTGGCCCTTCACGATGCGTTTGAATCGATCCGCTTCGCGGTCACCCAGTTTGAAACGGAGTCGGGCGCGAAGCTTGCGGAGGCCTCGCAGGCGCAAGAAGGTGCACCCTCGGCGAGGAAGCCTCGACGGGCGGCAGAATCGAAGGTGGCGCCTGCCGAAGCTTTGAACGTTCGGCTGCGATCGGAGCGCCGGGCGTTTGAGCAGCGACTCTTCTTGCTCGATGACGAGGACTTCGAGGCCTTGGTGTCCACCCGGTTCGGGCGTAGCCAGGAACAAGCGGTCGCGGCCTTAATCGAGCAGGCCTACAACTCGCCAGTAGCGCCCTCCCGCGACGAGCTCTCACAGGTTGGAGCGCAGGGCATCGTGGTGCGGATTCTGGGTAGCCAAGGCGAGCAGGTCAGCGCCGTGGTACCTCCGGTGATCAACGATGTGGGGGAGGCCAAAGCCGAGCTCGATCGACTCGCCTCGGTTCCGACAAACCCTCTCTCTGATTTTCCGCCGAACGTGCGCCGAGCGGTCCTTCACCTGGCGAAGCGTCAAATCCGGCCGAACCTCACGATCAACATCGCCGAGACCGAGAATCGGCGCTTGCACGCTGCCGCGGGGGTCAAGGATGCGGTGATCCAGCTCAAGCGAGGCCAGAGGGTGATCGGGGACGGAGAGCTGATCAACCCCAGCCACCTGGTCATCCTCAAGGCGATGCGAGCGCAAACCGACCAACTGGATCGGTTTCGCACTCATCTCGGAGGCTCTGGCCTGATCGCCCTGTTGATTGCTGCAGCATACGGGTTTCACCGCAGCGCGTTTCGCCGGTTCCGGCCAACCCGCAAGGACGCGCTGCTACTTGGAATGGTGCTGCTGGGGATGCTGGGATTGATCCAGCTCTGGGTGGCAATCGCCGACGCGCTTCATGACAAGTACCCGCGAATTCCGGTGGAGGCGCTCTATTACCTCGTTCCGGTCGCCGCAGGCGGGATGCTGGCCCGCTTCATTCTAGGCGCCGAGGTTGCGTTGTTTTTCACCGTAGTCCTCGCCTGCCTTTCCGGCATCATGCTCGGCAACTCTCTATCTTTCGGGGTCTACTCGCTGCTCACCTCGTTGGTCGCGGCACAGCGAATACCCCGCGCCCGTGACCGAGTCGGAATTTTCAAAGCCGGCGCGGTCACCGGGGTGGTTGGACTGTTGACGGTGATTGCCTTTGGATTGGCGGAGGGGAAGGGAATCCCTCCGGAGTGGATTTTGACCGCGGTCTGCAGCTTCATCGGCAATGCACTGGCAGTGCCAGTGCTGATACTCGCACTCACCCCGTTGATCGAAGCGAGCTTCGGCTACGCGTCGGACATCAAGTTGCTCGAGTTGGCCAATCTCAACCATCCCGCGCTGAAGGAGCTGATCGTCCAGGCGCCCGGCACTTATCACCACTCCATCATCGTCGGCAGCCTGGTCGAAGGCGCAGCGGAAGCAATCGGCGCAAATCCGCTTTTAGCCCGTAGCTGCGCCTACTATCACGACCTGGGCAAGGGGCGTAATCCGCTCTACTTCGGCGAAAATCAAAAGGGGGAGAACCGGCACGACAGCCTCGCCCCGGCGATGAGCGCGATGATCGTCAAGCGCCACGTCACCGACGGGCTGGAAATGGCCAGGCAGTACAAATTGCCGAAGCTGGTGGCGGATGCCGTCCCCCAGCATCACGGCACGCGGCTCGTTGCGTACTTCTACCAAAAGGCGCTCAAGGAATTTGAGGGGAAGGAGGGCGCGCCGCAGTTCGACGAGTCCCTCTATCGCTATCCTGGCCCCAAGCCTCAGTTTCGCGAGGCGGCGCTGGTGATGATCGCGGATGCGGTGGAGGCCGCCTCTCGCGCGATGCCTGAGCCAACCACCGCGAAGTTCCAGGCGCTGGTCCAGAAGATGATCAACGTGATCTTCTCCGAAGGGCAACTGGAGGAGTGCGACCTCACCCTGAAAGACCTGAACTTGATTGCGCAGTCCTTCGTCCGGACCCTCGAAGGAATTTACCACGCCCGTCCGCTCTATCCCCCAACGGCGGCCGACCCCAATCGAGCGGCCACTGCGGTGGGAGAAGTTCATCGCAGCGCTGGATTGACCCTGGCCGGCAAAGAGGAATCGTGGCCGGACATCAAGCGAAACGCCGGTCAGTCGTAACCAGGTGTCGCGCTTCAATCGGGTCGAGATACTGCTGCAGCATCCCGATGGAGAACCCTTCGGCCGGCCGTTGGTGCGGTTCGCAGAGCGGGCGCTTTCAAAGCTCGGATTACGTGGATGCGAATTGTCCATTTGCCTGGCAACCGATCCCTACGTCCAGGGCCTGAACCGCCAATGGCGTCGCCGAAATGCCCCGACCGATGTGTTGAGCTTTCCCGCAGGTCAGAGCCCGATTCAGAGCTCGAGGGCGAACCTGCTGGGGGATGTCGTTGTCTCGCTGGATACCGCCCGCTCCAGGGCGAGTCGGAGCAAAGAAGGGCTCGAGCGGGAGCTAGAGCGGTATCTCGCCCACGGGCTGCTCCACTTGTTGGGTTATGATCACCACCGGCGCGCCCGGGCCGTCGAAATGGCATCCTTGGAACGCAGGTTGCTAGGCGGTAAAGGAATGGTTCCGGCTCCCCCCAAGAAAGCAGCGATTCCGCGGAAGGGCCGTGCACGAGTCGGAAACGGCGGCTAGAATCTGTGGCAGTGGATCCCGAGCAACGAATTGGCGAGCTGAAGAACCGACTGACCGTCCTCAGGGGGCTTCTTTGACATCGACCGCAAGCGCTCACGGACAGCCCTGATTGAGCGGGATGCTGGCCAAGCCAACTTCTGGGACGACAATGCCAAGGCGCAGCAGGTGCTCAAGGAAAAAGCCAGCCTTGAGCAGTTGATTTCGCGCTTCGAACGTACCGAGCGGGCTTTGGAAGATGCCCAGGTACTTTTGGAGCTTGCGGGTTCGGAGAACGATCAAACCGCGACCGCCGAGGGCGAGCAAGCCTTGAAGGAAATCGACTCCGAGATTGCCTCGCTCGAGCTGTCGTCGATGTTGTCGGGCGAACAGGATCGCAACAACTGTTTCATCGAGATCAATGCCGGCGCGGGCGGGACCGACTCGATGGACTGGGCGGCAATGCTGTTGCGGATGTATACCCGGTTCTGCGAGCGAAGAGGCTGGCAGGTGGAAATCACCGATTACGTCGCCGGCGAGGAAGCCGGACTGAAGAACGTGTCGATCTCGGTCCGCGGTGAATACGCGTATGGTTACTTGAAGGCGGAAAACGGTGTCCACCGACTGGTGAGGATTAGTCCGTTTGACGCCAATGCTCGACGTCAGACCTCGTTCGCCTCGGTTTTTGTCTACCCGGAAGTAGACGATCAGATCGAGATCGACATTGCTGAAAAGGATGTCCGGACCGACGTGTTCAGGGCCTCCGGCGCAGGAGGCCAGAAAGTGAACAAGACTTCTTCCGCGGTTCGGCTAACCCATTTGCCGACCGGCATCACCGTTGCGGTGCAGAACGAGCGCTCCCAGCATGCCAATCGTGATGTTGCGTGGAAGATCCTCCGTTCGCGCTTGTACGAGATGGAGGTCAAGAAGCGGGAAGCTGCGAGGCAGGAAGTGGAGGCGGGGAAGAAGGACATCGCGTTCGGCTCGCAGATCCGAAGCTACGTCCTCGCTCCTTATCGCCTGGTCAAGGACCATCGTACCGGTGTCGAGACTGGCAATGTCGACGCTGTTCTGGATGGTGCGATCGATGATTTCATTACCGCGCAACTGATGGGCATCAAAAACCCGAACCGGGGCCCGGCGGAAGCTTGAGCAGCTCGCAACCCCGGTGTTAGTTTGCCGCGCCCTCGAGCCCCATGGCAGACCCCGAATCTGGAACCAGCGAAGGTAAAAAAGAGCACGAAATCTACGAGTCCCGGCTCGAGAAGGCGCGCAAGTGGCGCGAGCTCGGCTTCAACCCGTGGGGAAATGGCTATCGACCCGAGCACCTGGCCGCCGATGTGATCGATGCGCATCGGGAGCAAAGCGCGGAGCAGTTGGAGGATGCGGTCGGTCCGGCTTACCACGTGGCCGGACGAGTCATTGCGCTGCGCTCTTTTGGCAAGGCGGCGTTTCTCAAGCTGCGAGACCGTTCGGGTGAAATCCAGGTGCATCTGAAAAAAGACGTTCTCGGTGACGGCTACGAGCTGTTTCGCCTCACCGACCTGGGCGATCTCGTCGCGGTGATCGGAACGCCGTTTCGATCCAAAACTGGCGAGCTGACGCTGGCGGCGGCAAAGTTTTTTCCGGTGACCAAGTCGTTGCGAGCCCTCCCAGAGAAATGGCACGGGCTGGTCGATGTGGAGACGCGGTACCGGCAGCGATACCTGGACTTGATATCGAATCCGGAAGTCAAGGAGGTCTTTCGAAAGAGAATCGAGTTGATTCGATTTACTCGCGAATTCTTCGACGCCCGCGACTTCCTCGAGGTGGAAACCCCGATGATGCATCCGTTGGTCTCGGGCGCGAATGCCAGACCCTTCATCACCCATCACAACGCACTGGATATCGATCTCTATCTGCGAATTGCTCCCGAGCTTTACCTCAAGCGCCTGGTGGTGGGTGGTTTGGACCGGGTTTATGAGATCAATCGCAACTTTCGGAACGAAGGGATCAGTACCCGGCACAACCCTGAGTTTACGATGCTGGAGTTTTACCAAGCCTATGCCACCCACGAAGATCTGATGCAGCTTACCGAGGAGTTCTTCGCCGAGGCGGCTGAGCGAATTCTTGGCACCACGCGCATCACCTACCAAGGGGTTGCGATTGATTTGCAGAGGGGCTGGCGGCGAATTCCGATGATCGACGCGATCCGGCAGGCAATTCCACGACTCTCCGAACGGGATTTCTCGGATTTGGAGAAACTTCGCGCCGAAGTGTCGCATTTCGCGGCCAGCGAACACGATCGCGCAGCGGTGGGTCAGATGGACCAGGGCCAACTTCTCGCCGCTCTTTTCGAGCAATACGTGGAGGAGGAGTTGGTCGGCCCGGTCTTTATCACCGAATTTCCGACCTCGATCAGCCCGCTCGCCCGGAGGAACGACGCTCGCCCGGAAATCGCCGACCGCTTCGAGCTGTTTATCGCCGGTCGAGAGCTGGCCAATGGGTTTTCAGAGCTCAACGATCCCCTGGACCAAAAAGAGCGATTCCTCGCGCAGCTGGAGGCAAAAAAACGCGGTCGGTTGGAAACAATGGACTACGACGATGATTACATTCGCGCGCTCGAGCACGGTATGCCACCTACCGCCGGGGAGGGGATCGGAATCGATCGGGTGGCGATGCTGTTTGCTGATCAGCCGTCGATCCGCGATGTCATTTTGTTTCCATTGCTGAAGCCTCCCGCCAGATGAAGCGCTAAGTGTCATCTGACCGCCATACCCTTTACCGCTGGGGATCTCTCTGGTCCGGCGCATTGCTGGCGTTTAGCGGCGTGGTGGTCGCGGTCATTGCCGCTGCTCAGGAGAAGCGGACTGCGGATCTGCTGGGAGAGCTTTCTTGGTCGGCGGTGGGCTGGGGCCCGCTCGCGGCGCTGTTGAAGGGCATTGGCGGGAACCTCTTGCGAGCTTCCGCCAGCCATTTCCCGCTTCCTTTGCTCGACACTCGTCTCTGGCTCGCTGCGGGGGGCCTGTGGATCGTCGGGTGGGTGCTGATTGGTCTGTCCATTCACTACATCGCTGCCCCGGGTGAAGCCCCCAGCCCAGCCCGCGGCGCCCCGCTGTACCAACGGCTCGCGCGCTACCGGGACTTCAATTGGGTGACTCTGCTCGCTTACGGAGGCGGTGTTCTGGCATCCGAGTTGGCGCTGATTCTCTTTCACACCATGCTGGTGACCGGCGTGCATTACGGCAAGAGTCCCGGTGGCGAGCCGCGACTGTTGCAGGCGTCCCCCACGGTTGCGTTCGCAATTTCGCTGCTGATTGGCTTCGCGGTTGCGTTCGCCAGCGGTTTTTTTGGTGCCGCTCGGGCCCGCAGGCTTGCCACACCGGAAGCCACGCTCGGCCTGCTCTATTTCGGGTTGCCAATTCCCCTTCTGCTGACCGCGATCTCCGCCAATCCCGACCTCCAGCTTCGGGTCGGATACCGATTGCGAGAGGTGTCGTACCTGGCCGGGCTGTTGGGTAGACCGGAGCTCGGGTACTGGTTGGTGTATCTCGGCCTCGCGCTGATGATGTTTTTGGGCATCACCACCGGCTTCGTGGTGACCGGCAGCGGCAAGGTGGACATTCGAAGTGGATTCGAACTCTTTATCGCCAGGCGGCATGTAGCGGTATTTCGGCCAAGCCTGCTGCTGTCGGTGCTCGCAATCCTGATGTTCGGCGTCATTCCGCCCCTGATCGTCTATGCGATCGTTCGTGCGGCGGAGGCAGCGGTCGAGCAAACCCGGATCCGAGCTCTGGGGTTGATCGACCCCTTGAAAGCCACTGAGGCGGTGCACCAGTGGAAAATGCGAGAGCAGACCCCCACTGCGATGATGACCACCCTTTCGGTCGGGGGGGTGGGCGTCGGGGTAATGGCCTTGATCATTGTGCTTTCGGTGATGAGCGGCTTCGAGGCCGATCTTCAGCAGAAGATTATCGGCACCAACGCCCAGGTGGTTGTTTCCAAGTACGCCGACAGCTTCTCGGAATACCGGGAAGTGATGGACAAGATTCGAAAGGTGAAGGGAGTGATGGGCGAAACGCCCTTCATTTTGAATGAAGTGATGATCTCCTCTGGACCGAACATCGCCGGAGTGATCATCAAAGGTATCGATCCAGCCACCGTTGGAAACGTTACCGACTTGCGGAAAAACATCTTGCCCGGGGGCTCGCTCGACGCTCTATCGCACCCGGAAACGATTGTCGCCCGATCGCCTGAGCAGCCTCGAAGGCCGGAGGACGACAAAGGCCAACCGGTCCTCCAGGGAATCATCTTGGGGCGGGAGCTCGCCGGCTCCTTGCATGTGAGTGTTGGCGATCGAGTGGACATCATCTCGCCTCTTGGGGGGGAGTTGGGGCCGCAAGGGCCGCTTCCCAAGAGCCGGCCGTTTCGCGTTGCCGGTATCTTTTACTCAGGGATGTACGAGTACGACGCGAAGTTCGTGTACATCCTCCTCGAGACGGCGCAAAAATTCTTCAATATGGAAGGGGCGAGTGGCGTCGAGGTCAGGGTCTCTGATGTCGACGATGCCCGCAGGATCGCCAAGGCGATCGGTCAAGAGCTGGACGGCTGGCCCTACCGAACCCGGGATTGGGGAGAGATGAACCGCAACCTCTTTTCCGCGTTGCGCCTGGAGAAGTTGGTGATGGCAATCATTCTGACGATCATCGTAATCGTCGCCGGCGGACTGATCGTGGCTACCGTGATCATGCTGGTTTTGGAGAAGAGAAAAGAGATTGCGGTGCTCAAGGCGCTGGGAGTCCCGGATGGAGGGATCGTGAAGATCTTTCTTACCGAAGGGCTCCAGATTGGGATTGCCGGAGGGTTACTAGGGCTGCTTTCCGGGATCTCCTGGTGTGTGCTGATCGAGAAGATCGGGATCAAGCTCGACCCGCAGGTCTATTACATTCCCGAGCTTCCGGTTAAGATCGAGCCCCTGCAGACAATCATCCCCGTTCTGATCGCCGTGCTGGTCACCTACCTGGCCTCGATTTATCCGGCGCTCAAGGCGTCGCAGGTTGAACCAGTGGAAGGGCTGAAGTCGGAGTGAAATCGATGCCGGCGCTGGAGGTGCGAAATCTTTTCAAGAGCTACTTCTTGCACGGCAAGCGAATCGACGTCTTGCGCGGGGTCTGGATGGATGTCGAGGCCGGCGAACTGGTGTCGCTGGTGGGTGCCTCAGGTTCTGGCAAAAGCACCTTCCTCCACGTAGTCGGGATGCTCGATGCGCCCGCCGCGGGGGAGATCCGCTTCGCGGGAAGAGACTTGTTCGAGATGAGCGACCCCGCGGTGGCGGATTTCAGAAATCGGACGATCGGGTTCGTCTTTCAGAGCCACTATTTGCTGCCCGAGTTCACCGCGCTTGAAAATGTGGCGATGCCGGCGCTGATTCAGCGCTGGGAACGCGGCTCGGCGCTCCGAAGAGCGCGAGAGTTGCTGCTGCGGGTGGGCCTGGAGAAGCGCATCGATCATCGACCGGGTGAGCTGTCAGGGGGCGAGGCGCAAAGGGTGGCACTGGCCCGCGCGCTGGTGCTCAAGCCGGCATTGCTGCTTGCGGACGAACCCACCGGGAATCTCGATCCGGTTACCGGGGAGGGCATTCATCAACTCTTGCGGGAAGTCAACCGAGAGCTGGGAATCACCGCCATCGTGGTGACCCACAACGAAGCTTTGGCGCAGTCAATGCCTAGGCGGCTGCGCCTGATTGACGGACAGGTGCTTCCAACCTAAATGCAAAAGCGCGTGGACCGTCTATAACGGCTGTGGCTGCGATCCTCGCTTTTTGCGTTGTGGCTGGCGGATCGGATCTCCTAGAGTCCCCGGCCCTGAATCGGCCGATTGCTTCCTTGGAGTTTCAAGTTACCTGGTTTTTCTGCGTTTTTCGGCGGCTCCTGGTCCTCGCGATGGCCAGCATGGCCGTATCTACGCCCGCTTTGGCCCAAGCCCGCAGTCGAACCAGCGGGCTACAATTGGTGGCCACCGACGGGGGCACAACCCCCGAGCCGTCGTCGCCGGTGGCCGAGACCACCGACGGCGGCGTGCGCTTGGCGCCCCCCGGAGAGACCTCGGCTGGGGACGAGAAGATCATCGAGATCCGAATCGAGGGTAACCGGCGGGTCGAGCCCGAGGCGATCCGGCGCGCGCTGAAGCAGAAGGTTGGGGAGATTTTCGATCGAGAGAGGACGGTCGAGGATCTTCGATCGCTGTGGGGGCTGAACTACTTCTCGGATGTTCAATTGCTGATCCAGCGCACCGCCGGTCCCGGTGTCATCTATGTGGTCCGAGTGATTGAGCGCCCGGCGGTTCGCGAGATCAAGCTCGAGGGCAATGAGGAGCTGTCCCGGGACGACTTCAAGGAAGCAATCGATCTCAAGCCCTATTCGATCCTGGACCTGGACGCGGTGCGAAGGAACGCGAAGAAGATCCAGGACAAGTACGTGGAAAAGGGGTTCTTTCTTGCCGAGGTGACCTACCGGCTGGACCCGGTCAGTCAGACAGCTCCCGTTCCAGCTCGGCGAGGAGCGCCGGTGATCCGCCCCCAGCCGGGTGATGAGGTCGACGTGGTGTTCGTGATCCGCGAGCACGCGAAGGTGATGGTCAAGTCGATCAATTTCCTCGGGACTTCCAGGGTTCCGGCCAGCGATCTGAAGGCGGTGATGTTTACGCGGGAGGGCGGTTGGCTCTCGTTCCTCACCAGCGAAGGTACCTACCGAGAAGAGATCTTTCAGCGAGACCTGACGATCATCCAAGCCGTCTACTATGACCGGGGCTTCATCAACGTGAAGGTGGAGAAGCCGACGGTCTCCCTCTCCCCTGACAAGCGCTTCATCTACATCACGATCAAGCTGGAGGAGGGGGAGGCGTACTCGATTGGCAAGCTCGATTTTTCCGGCGAGCTGCTGGTGTCCAAGGACGAGCTGAAAAAAATGATGACCTCTCACGAGCATGAGTTGTTCAATCGGTCCAAACTCGCTCGCGACATCAACGCATTCACCGACGTGTACCTCGATCAGGGATATGCCTACGCCAACATCACCCCAGTTACCCAGGTTCACCCGGAAGCCCGGGTCGTGGATCTCACTTTCGACTTCCAGAAGGGGCGCAAGGTTTACATCGAGCGAGTCGACATTGTCGGGAACACCAAGACCCGCGACAAAGTGATCCGGCGCGAGCTTCGGGTCTACGAGGGGGAGCTCTTCTCTGGTACCGGACTTCGTAAGAGCAAAGAGCGGGTGACGGCGCTCGGTTTCTTCGAAACGGTAGACATCAATCATAAGCCCGGCAGCGATGACTCCAAGGTCGTGGTTCAGGTGGAAATCAAGGAAAAGGCGACCGGAACCTTTCAGGTGGGCCTCGGATTTTCAAACGTCGAGAACTTCATTTTCACCGCTCAAATTGCGCAAAATAACTTTCTCGGCTGGGGTCAAACGGCCGCGCTCTCGGCCCAGTTGTCTTCGCTGCGTTCATTTGCGCAGCTATCCTTTCTCGACCCCTATTTCCTCGATACCAATTTTATTTTCTCGATCGATTTGTATCGGGTGCAGGCCGACTACCAGGGCTTCGTCCGCGACGCGCTGGGCGGCGACGTGAGTCTCGGTTACCACATCTTCGAAGACGTGATTGCGAACCTCACCTACACACGCGAGTACGTGAGAGTAGATCCCGGCCGTGGTTTCGACCAAATTCCCCTCGCCAATCGATTCCGCAATGGAACGACCAGCTCCCTCCGCCTTTCGGGTTCTTGGGACCGGCGGGACAATCGGCTGTTTCCCTCCAGGGGGTTTTTTCAGTTCGCCTCGGTTGAGGTTGCTCCGCGCTTTCTCGGGGGTTCGTACCTGTTTGCTCGCTACTCCGCCTACTCGCGGTGGTACTTTCCTTTGTTCTGGGGTTTCGTGTTCAAGACCAACACCACCTTTGGCTACATTCAACAGCTGGACGCGAATTCACCGGTTCCGGTGTCGGAGCTGTACTTTCTCGGCGGAATCAACACCGTCCGCGGATATTCGCTGAGGTCGATCACCCCGACGATTAGCGTCGGCTCCTCATCGAGACCGGACGCTCCCCTGGTCACCACCTTTGGAATTGGCGGCAACAAGCAGGTGATTTTCAACTTTGAGCTGGAGTTTCCGATTTTCGAAAAAGTGGGAATTAAAGGCGTCGTCTTCTACGACGCCGGCAACGCCTTTGCGGCCACTCAACCATTTTTTCGGGATCCCCAATATCCACTCTTCCTCGGTCTGTTTCATTCCGTAGGTTTTGGCTTGCGTTGGTTTTCCCCGATCGGCCCGCTGCGGTTTGAGTGGGGGTTTCCACTCTATCGGAGGCCAGGAATTGACCAGCCTGTCCTCTTCGAATTCACGATTGGCAATTTCTTCTGATATTAGAGACGCTGGATCAACGGTCCGAGTAAGGAGCTCAAACGAATGCTCTGGCGAATGGCCTGGGTGGCCGCTGCGATCGCGATTTGCCTACCGTCGCGGGCGATCGCCGATGTCAAAGTGGGATACGTGAACATCCAGCGAGCCCTCGACGAGCTCGAGGAAGGTAAGGCAGCCAAGGCTCGCTTACAGGGCCTGTTGGAAGCCAAGCAGAAAGAGCTCGACAAAGAGCGAGACGCGCTCCGCAAGGAGAAGGAGCTGCTGGACAAGCAGGCCGGGCTGATGAGCGAGGAGGTGCGACTGCAGCGCCAAAACGATCTGCAGCAAAGGCTCGTGGAGCTGGCGCAGAGGTGGGAAAAGGGAACCGCGGAGTTGACCAACAAGGAACAAGCCGAGCTGCAAGCGATCTTCACCAAGCTGTATCCAATCATTGAAATGATCGCTGAACGGGAAGGTCTGACCATGGTGTTCAACAAGACGTCGGCTATGGTCTACGGCCAGCCTCGCTTGGATTACACCAACGAAATGATTCGGCTGTACCGTGAACGCAATCGGGGCAAAGCGGGCGCGGGCGAGTCGGTGGTCAACAATACGGCCGGAGCCGGGACGTCGCAGGGATCGAAAACAGCTGCTCCGAAAAAAGGCGCCAAGAAGTAGGTGCTTGATTGGCTAACCCACCGTCGCGATCATTGTCGGAGCTTGCCATTCTGGTCGGTGGGGAGGTGTTAGGCGATTCCTCTTCGCTGATCACCGGCGTCAATGGCCTGGCGGAGGCGGGCCCGACCGAAGTTTCGTTCTACGCCAACAGCCGGTACCGCAATCGGCTCGCGAACACCCGCGCAGCGGCGGTACTGGTCGATGCCGAGCCGTCCGGCAAGCATCGCGACGGGATTAGCTGGGTTCGGGTCAAGAATCCGCACCTGGCTTTTGCCAAGATCGCCGGGCTTTTTGCGCCCCCGCGCAGTTCCACGCCGGGCGTTCGTCCCGGAGCCCATGTTCACCCCCAGGCGAAAGTTCACCCCGAGGCGACGGTGATGAGCGGTGCGACGGTGGAGCGCGGAGCAACCGTGGGCGCACGTACGGTGTTGTTCCCCGGAGTATTTGTTGGCGAAGAGTCGACCCTTGGGGAGGACAGCCTGGTTTACCCGAACGTCACCGTTCGGGAACGCTGCGTGATTGGCTCGAGGGTGATTCTTCATGCCTCCTGCGTGATCGGCGATGATGGATTCGGGTTTGCGTTCGATCCGGAGGTTCCCGAGCATTACAAGGTTCCGCAGCTTGGGATTGTGCGGATCGAGGACGAGGTTGAGGTCGGCGCGTGCAGCTGTGTCGATCGCGCCACCGTTGGCGAGACAGTGATCGGCCGGGGAACGAAGATCGACAACTTGGTTCAAATTGCGCACAACGTGAAAATTGGCCCGATGACGCTGGTTTGCGGTCAAGCGGGAGTCTCGGGATCGGTGGAGATCGGCACCGGGGTGGTGCTGGCTGGGCAGGTGGGAGTCGTTGGACACATCCGGATCGGAGACCTGGCCAAGGTTGGCGCTCAAGCGGGGGTCGCTCACGACCTCGAGGATGGTGCAATCGTTTCCGGGAGCCCAGCGATCGAGCATCGAAATTGGCTCAAGAATTCCGCCGCATTTTCACAATTGGCCTCGCTGATGAAGGAAGTCCGAGAGTTGCGGAAAGAGATCGAGCGATTAAGAAGGCAGCACGGATGATGGATCAACAACAGATCCAGGCGCTGCTGCCACACCGCTATCCATTTCTGTTGGTGGACCGGGTGGTGGAAATCGTCCCTGGCCAGCGCCTTACCGCCTACAAGAACGTCACGATCAACGAGCCGTTCTTCGACGGTCACTTTCCTGGACATCCGGTGATGCCTGGGGTGTTAATTCTCGAATCCTTGGCCCAAGCCGCTGCGCTGCTGTCCTATCGAAGCTCGGGGGTCGCGTCCTCCGAGAAGGTCACCTACCTGATGGCGATCGACAAGGCGAAGTTTCGCCGTCCGGTCGTGCCCGGGGATCGCCTGCAGCTTGACGTGGAGGTGCTGCGGCACAAGGGCGCGATTTGGAAGCACAAAGGCACCGCCTCGGTCGAGCGGGTGAAGGTCGCGGAAGCTGAGTTTCTGGCGACCATTGCCGACCGGGATTTTCGATCGATTCGAGGAGTCCGATCCGATGAGTAAGGTCCATCCCACCGCGATCGTGCACCCCGAGGCGCAGCTCCACGAGACCGTCGAGGTCGGCCCCTACGCGATTGTCGGTCCCAAGGTTCGAGTCGGCGCAGAAAGCAGGATTGGCGCTCACGCGGTGATCGACGGGCGGACCACGCTCGGCCAACGAAATCGGGTGTTCCACTTCGCTTCGGTAGGAGCCGTGCCGCAAGACTTGAAATATGCGGGTGAGGACACCCAGCTGGTGATTGGCGATGACAACCAGATCCGCGAGTTTGCGACCCTGCATATCGGCACCAAAGGCGGCGGAGGAGTCACCCGCGTCGGGAACCGGAATCTCTTCATGGCCTACAGCCATGTGGCCCACGACTGCAGTTTGGGGAACGGCTGCGTGCTGGCGAACAGCGCAGCGCTGGCCGGGCACGTTCGGGTCGGCAACGACGTCACTTTCGGAGGTCTGTCCGCGGTGCATCAATTTACGCGAATCGGGGATCTGGCCTTCATTGCAGGGGGGGCGATGGTGGCGATGGATGTTCCCCCGTATTGCACCGCTCAGGGTGACCGTGCCGAGTTGGTGGGCCTCAACACGGTCGGGCTGTCGAGGCACGGTTTCACCGAAGATCAAATCGCTCGAATCAAAGATGCCTATAAGGTGCTCTTCCGATCGAAGCTCGCGCTCAACGAAGCGCTTTCCAAGCTCAAGGCGGAATACGGAGGGCATTCGGAGGTCGAGGTTTTCCTCGAATTCATCATTGAGTCGAAGCGCGGTATCACACGCTGAGTGGTCGACGACTCCAAGCTGATCGGCTTGATCGCCGGTAATGGCCGGCTGCCGCATCTATTCGCGGAAGCTGCTCGACAGCAAGGACTGGAGGTAGTGGCAGTCGGTCATCTGGGCGAGACCGATCCCCAGCTTGGATCGAGAGTTCGCTCGTTGAGCTGGGTGCGGCTCGCCCAAATCGATCGGATAGTTCGAATTTTGCGGGAGGCAGGTGTGACGCGAGCGGTGATGGCCGGTGGAATCAGCCGAATTCGAGCGTTCACCGAGGCACGCCCCGATAAGGGCGCGGTTCGGATTGCACTCCGTCTGCGCAGCTTCCGAGATGACAGCTTGCTGCGCGCGGTTGCGGACTACTTTCAACGGGCTGGCGTTCAAATCGTCTCACCGACCGACTTTTTGACCAATCTGTTGGTGCCGGCAGGGCACCTCGCAGGCCCAGGTCTGGAAGCGGGCCAGCGAAAGGACATCGCGCTAGGAATCGAAGTGGCCCAGCTTTTGGGGCGTGCTGACGTGGGTCAAACCGTGGTGGTGAAAAACGGTCATGTGCTGGCAATGGAGGCGATCGAAGGTACCAACGAAACGATCCGGCGAGCCGGTAAACTGGGCGGGCCCGGAGCGGTGGTCGTGAAGTTCTCGAAGCCTCAACAGGACCCGAGGTTTGACCTGCCCACCGTCGGTCCGGGGACGCTGGAGGCAATGGAGGAAAGCGGCGCCAAAGTGCTGGCGGTGGAGGCGGGCAGAACCCTGATTCTGGAGGGGGAGCAAGTTTACGCGCGGGCCCAGCGGCAGAGCGTAACGCTTTTGGGCGTGGTCAATTCGCAGAGATCGATCGATAGCGGCACGATGGGGGAGGGCGTCAGTGCAGAAGGAGATCCCGCGTGCCCTCTGCCATGAACTGAACCGCGATCGCGGCCAGGATCAATCCAAACAGGCGCTCGAGAATTGCAACTCCGGAATGTTTGAGAACCCGCTGAACGACTGCGGCTGCCCGGAGGATCAGGTAACTCCCGGCGAATGTCAGCACGATTGAAATCAAGACAGAAGCCCCAGACACAATCATGGGTCCTTTGGACACCAGCACCATGACGGTTGCGATTGACCCTGGACCGGCCAGTAGAGGTATCGCCAACGGAACAATTGCCACGTCGTCCTTCGACGTGGCCTCTGATTGCTCCGGTCCAGAGGTCCTGGTTTGGGAGGGTCGCCCTCGAAGCATGTCGAGCGAGGTGATCAAAAGTAGAATTCCGCCCGCCACCTTGAATGCGCTGAGCGTGACTCCCAGTACTTTGAACACAAAACCACCGAAGATGGCGAAAAACAGCAGCACTCCTGCCCCGACCAGGCAGGCCCGCAGCGCCATCTCGCGGACCTTCGGCTGTGGGTCGCCGGCGGTCATCGCCAAGAAAATTGGCACCACGCCGAATGGATCGACGACGAAGAAGACCGCGGGAAGCGCCACTGCGATGTGGGTCAGGAATTCGGACAAGGTCGTGCCCTAGACAGTAAAGCGAAGCTTCCAGACCATCATCAGGGCTTCGAAGAAAATGGTTCTGCTCATCTTCGATTGGCCGACCCGGCGATCCTCGAACACAATCGGAACTTCCTTCACTCGAAAGCCCTTTTGGAGCGCGCGGTAGGTCAGCTCGATCTGGAACGCGTAACCGTTGCTGCGGACTGCGTCCAAGTCGACTGACTCGAGGACGCCACGCCGGAAGCATTTGAATCCGCCGGTCAGATCGCGAATCGGAATCCCGAGCGCGATGCGGGCGTAGAGCGAACCGCCGCGGCTGATCATCCGACGGATTCGTCCCCAGTTCAGGGTGCCTCCGCCTGGTACATAACGCGAACCAAGCACCAGGTCGGTTCCCCGCTCGGCCTCGTTGAGCAGTTGCGGCAAGTATTTGGGATGATGGCTGAAGTCCGCATCCATTTCGAGCACGTATTGATACTGGCGGGACAACGCCCATCGGAACGCATCGAGGTAAGCGCGACCTAACCCCTGCTTTTGGGCGCGATGCAACACATGAACCCGCTTATCGACCACTGCCAGCCTGTCCGCCAGGTCCCCGGTTCCGTCGGGGCTGCTGTCGTCGACGATCAAGACCTCAAGCCGAGGATCCGAGGCGAGCACCGCCTCGGTGATTGCCTTCAGGTTTTCCCGCTCGTTGTAAGTAGGAATGCAGGCGACCGCCGCGCGCATCGGAGCTCCTTACAGCATCGAGGTAATTTCTTCAGCAGCTCGCGCGGCGGCGCCCCGCGGACCGAGTCGTTCGCGAACTCGATCAAAGCTGCGGATCATTCGCTCTTGATCCGCGGGGGAGCTCCAGAGCTGCTCGATCTCGACGGCCAGCTTCTTGGGTGCCATTTTTCCCTGCAACAGTTCCGGAATGACCCTTTGCTGCGCAATCAGGTTGACCAAGGAAACGTGAGGCACGCGGACCAACAGCCGCCCTAGCCAGTAGGAGATCGGCGCCATCCGATAAACAGCGATCAGCGGACGCTTCATCAGCGCCGCTTCCAAGGTGGCGGTGCCCGATGCGACCACTGCGATGTCGCTGGCGCCCACGGCCTCCGGCGCCTGCCCATCCAGTAGAATCGGTTTGAGCGCCGGATCGGCCAATCCGCCGTCCAGCTCCGAACGTCGAATCGAGTGAGCGACGGGGACGACCACCTGGAGGTCAGGACGACGGAGGGCGATTTGCTTCGTGGCCTCGATCATCCAAGGAAATATTCGCTTCACCTCTGCACTTCGACTGCCCGGGAGCAAGGCCAGGGTAGGTCGATCCAGTGCCAGCCCCAGTCGGCTTCGGAACTCTTCCTTGCCGGCGGCTGTTGGAACCTGGTCCAACACCGGACTACCGACGTAGCGCGCGCGCACGCCGGCGCGGCGGTACAGCGCCTCTTCGAAGGGAAGGATGCACAGCATCAAATCGACCCAGTTGGCAATCTGATGAATCCGGTACTTGCGCCAGGCCCAGATCATCGGGCTGACGAAGTAGATGACCTTGATTCCCAGCCGCTTCAGCCGCGCGGCGAGCCGGAGATTGAAGTCTGGAATATCAACCAAGATCGCGCACTGAGGGAGCCGGCGGGCGGCGGTCTGCGTCAATCCATTCATCACCTTGAGGATCCGTGGCAGCTTCGGAGCGACCTCAGTGATTCCCATCACCGAAACTTCATCGGCCGCATAGATCCGCTCCAAGCCCGCCGCTTCCAGCAGCGGGCCACCCATCCCAAAGAATCGGGTCTCGGGCAGTCTCTTCGTAAGCTCGATAACCAGCGACGCCGCGTGCCGATCGCCGGAAGCTTCGCCCGCCACTACCATCATCTGCCTCAAGGCCATGTGGGGGCGAATCGTATCCGAAGGCTACGCCCCGCGGTGTAAGCTGAATCGGTTGCCAGAGATTGCTCTCAGGTCGAACGCAGGGAACGACGCCTCAACGAGAGGTGGAAAGCAGCCCTTGCGCCGACTGTTGGAATATGGGTGGCGCCACGCGGGTCTACTTTCGGTGTCCTTCGCGTGCATGGCGGTGCTTGGAGCGACCACCGCGGCGTATGCGTACCTGATGGGTCCGGCGCTTCGTTTCCTGATCTCGGGCGCGAGCGATGGTTTAGGACCAGCGGGCCGGTTTTTCCCGGCGATCACGGGCGTCGGTCGAAGCCACGCGGTTTGGTCATTTCCTTTGGTGATCGTGGCAATCGGAGCGATCAAGGGATTGGCGTACCTCGGGCAGTTCTACGGGATGGGTTCATTCGGGCAACGGGTAGCGGCCGATCTACGCGGGGAGCTCTTTGCCAAGCTGTGCCGCCTTTCCCCAGTGCAATTGTCGAAAAGGCTGTCGGGGGATCTGCTCAGCCGATTCTCATCGGATGTAGCGGCGGTGGAACTCGCCGCGACGTACGCGGTGGCTTCCTACGTGCGCGACGGTCTTCAGATTGCGAGCCTAATCGTAGTCGCGTTCGTTCTGGACTGGCGAAGCACGGTAGCGGTTCTGGTGATGGTGCCCTTGGCCGCCGCTCCGGTGTCTCGAATCACGCAATTATTTCTACGGCGGACCCAAGAAGCTCAAAGTCGGCTTGGGCAAATCGCGGGCGAAGTCAAAGAGGCCCTGGGTGCGGTCAAGCCACTTCAATCATTCAACGGCCAGGAGGCCGCGCTGGACTACTTTGAACGGGAGCAGACGCTTTATCGGACTTCGGTGGTCCGAGCAGCCTGGGCTCGAAGCTCGGTGCCGGCCCTGATGGAAGTTCTGGCGGCTCTCGCGATCTCTGGCACGCTTGGCTACGCGGCATCACGACAGTCGCTGCCGGCCGAAAATCTGGTTTCACTGATCGCCGCGATTGCGCTGATCTATCAGCCGATCAAAGACCTCGGTCGAGTCAGTCAGTTTGGCGTTCAAGCGGTGGTTTCGGGCGCCAGGATTTTTTCAATCTTGGATACCGTCGAATCCGTTTTGGATAGGTCAAACGCCCGCGAGTTGAGCCAATTTGGGGAAGCGATCGTGTTTGATCGGGTCGACTACTCTTACGGAGATCGGCCGGCGTTAACCGGCTTGAGTTTGACGATCCCAAGGGGAAAGACGATCGCGCTGGTCGGGCCAAGCGGGGGAGGGAAGAGCACGGTGGTTTCGATGTTGCTTCGTTTCGACCGCCCAAGCGGAGGCGCGATCACGGTCGACGGCATCGATATCGAGCAGCTGACGACCGAGAGCATTCGACAAAAGTTCGGCCTGGTTACTCAGGAGCCCATGCTCTTCTCGGAAAGCGTGCTCGAGAACATCCGGATTGCCCGTCCCGCCGCTTCGATTGAGGAAGTCATTGAAGCGGCGCAGATCGCGGACGCGGATGGATTCATTCGAGCGCTCCCAAAAGGATACGACACCCAGGTTGGAGAGCGGGGCGTGACCTTGAGCGGCGGACAGCGGCAACGGATCTGCATCGCTCGGGCGATCCTTTCGAAGGCGCCGATCCTACTCTTCGACGAAGCGACCAGCAGCCTGGATCCCTCGAGCGAGCGGGAGGTGCAGCAAGCGCTCTCGCGCGTCTTGCCGGGGCGAACTGCGGTTGTGATCGCCCATCGATTGTGGACGGTGACCGAAGCGGAATGCATTTATGTGGTTGATCGAGGACGGGTCGCGGAACGCGGCAATCATCGGGAACTGCTCAACCTGGGCGGGCTCTATGCGCGTCTGTGGACGTTGCAACAGGACTCACAGAACAACCGGAGCCGGGTTGCGTGAATCAGGCTTCGAGACCAGCTGGCCGGCATCTCTTCGGTCTATTTTGGCTCTGCGCAGCGTCCCTCTTCAGCGCCCTGGTTGCCTATGTTGCGGTCTTCGCGGTCGCGGCACGATTCGCTGAATATCCGCGCCCCTTGCGATCAGCCCAAGCGCCCGGCCAAATGCACGGCGCCTTTCACGTGCACTCGACCGAATCGGATGGCCGCGGGACACCAGAGGAGATTGCGATTGCGGCGCGCACGGCAGGGATTCAGTTCGTAGTCCTTTCAGATCACAACATCGAAAGGATTCCGCCGCCGCGGTTCGAGCATGGCGTCTTGCTGATCTTTGCAGTGGAAGCCTCGTCGCCTGCCGGCCATGTGGTGGCTCTTGGCTCGAGGGGTTTGACCCAGCCGGAGCGCTCGTCGCGTCCGATCGAGGTGGTCCATCGGCTTGGGGGCTTTACGATCGTGGCGCATCCAATTCAGAAGAAGCGTCCCTGGACCGACTGGCAGGCGGCGCGCGGAGCGGATGGGCTGGAGCTCTACTCGGCGGACTCGATGCTGCGCGATTCATTTCGCCGTCCGTTCGCTCGCCTGCTGCCGGCGTTTGGCGCGTACCTGACGCGCCCGACCCACGGCTTGATGATTCTGGTTAGGTCTCAGCCCGAGGCACGCGACAGACTGCTCGAGCTGTCGTCTGAGGGCCCCAAGGCAGCGCTCTGTGCGCTGGATGCGCACGGCTTGCCAGACTACGCGGCCGAGTTTCAGCTCCTATCGATGTACCTGCCGAGCCATCCTGAATGGTCGACCGGGTGGTCTGAGGATCCGGCGCAGGCGGCGGCCAAGGTGATCTCGGATTTGGCCGCAGGACGAGCGTATTGCGGATTTAACGCCCTGAGCGACCCCAATGGGTTTCGGATTGATGGCCTGGAGCCCGGAGTCCGCCAGGCACGAGCGGGCACTCAGCTCCGGGTGATATTGCCGCCGCAAGCGCCTGTCGCCTCGGCTCTTCGGATCTGGGGCTCCGGTCAACTGCAGCCGGACGGCCGTTCCGTCTTGCTCACCGGCTCCGGACCTGTACAAATCGAGGTATGGTTGCCAGGGCCGGGAAGGTTGCTCGGGACGGAATGGAAACCCTGGATCGTCACAAGTCCGATTTGGGTACGTCCGGCCTAAGGAGGACCGCGCTGACGAGAAGATGCGGATTCTCTACATCCTAGCCAGCTACGTCCTTTTCGTGGCGGCGCTTCCGGTTCTGTTGCTGCATCGTAAGACGCGCAGCGGGCTGATGCAGCGCCTCGGGCTCTATCCGCCCGCCAAGCTCCCGCCAAAAAACGGGCTTCGGATTTGGCTGCATGGAGCAAGTGCCGGGGACCTTCTGGCGCTCTCGCCGATGATTCGCCTGCTGCGCGTCCGGTTTCCCGGCTGCCAAGTCATCATTTCGACGATGACCAATACCGGGTACATGATGGCCAGTGAGCGACTGGCCTCGCAAGTGGATGCGGTGCTGTACGCCCCCTATGATTTATGGGGCGCGACGCGCCGTGCGGCCAAGGCGATTCGGCCGGATCTGTTCGTCCTTGAATATACCGAGATATGGCCCAACCTGATTCGGGCAGTGAAAGAGAGCGGCGCGCGGGTGGTGCTGGTCAACGGACGTTTCTCTCCCAATCACATCCGCAAATATCGAGCGTTGTTCAACCTGATCGCCAATCCGCTGAAAGAAATCGATCTCTTCCTGATGCGGGAGGATGAAGAAGCCGAGCGGGTTCTTGGGCTCGGCGCTCCACTGGAAAGAGTCTGGGTTACCGGCAACACGAAGTTCGATGCGCTCGCATCGTTCGATCGAGCGCGAGGCGCCGAAAATTTGCGCCGGGCCCTGAACATTCCAGAGCAAGCTCCGGTGCTGATTGCCGGAAGTACGCATGAGGGCGAGGAGGAGAAGATCCTCCAAGTCTATCAACGGCTGCTCAAACAGCATCCGGACCTGCGACTGGTGATTGCCCCTCGCTACATCGATCGGGCCGGCAAGATTGTGGCGCTGGCGCACGATTCCCGTTTGACGGTCGGTTTACGCTCTCAGGAGAACCGCGAGGGTGCACAAGTCATTGTCCTCGACACAATTGGTGAGCTTTCTCAGACCTACGGCCTGGCGACCCTGGTATTCGTTGGAGGTTCATTCACCAAAAGGGGAGGTCAGAACATCCTGGAGCCGGCCGCCCAGGGTCGGCCGGTCTTGTTTGGACCCCACATGGAAAACTTTCGCGACAGCGTGCAAGTGCTGGTCGGGCGTGGCGGGATTCAGGTGAACGACCCGGAACACCTCTACAAAATACTGGCGGAGCTCTTGGAGCGGCCCGAGGCCGTAACCGCGCTCGGTCAGATGGCCGAGGCGGCGGTCCGACAGGTTTCGGGAGCGAGCCAGCGAAATGTCAGCCACATGGAGGCGCTTCTGGCGCGATGAGCCAGTGTCTAGAACGAATCTGGTACCCCAAGGCTCGACCGGGAATTCCAGAACGAATCGCGCTCAGTCCCCTGACTGCGGCCTCGTGGGCCTTTCGCGCCGGGATTGCTATCCGCAGCGCCGCCTACCGCCACCGCGTTCTCCCGGTGCGGACCGTCGTTGGGACTCGGATCGTTTCGATTGGCAATCTCAATGTGGGAGGCGCCGGCAAGACCCCGGTAGTGATCTACCTCGCCGAGCTGTGCTTACGGCATGGAAGAAAAGTGGCCGTGATTTCCCGAGGGTACGGGCGGCAGGCAACGCGCGAGGTGATGCTGTCGCCAGGCACAAGCTACGGGGCGGAGCTCGTGGGTGATGAGCCACTGTTGATTTCCCAGCGGTGCCCCGCTGCGACCGTGTTTGTCGGTTCGGACCGGGTACGGCTGGCCGAGCGCGCTCGCGACGAAGCAGGAGCAAAAATCATTTTGCTGGACGATGGAATGCAACATCGTCGACTCGAACGCGATTTGGAGATCGCAGTCATCGATCAAGCAGCAGGCTTTGGAAATGGGCGCCTGCTTCCCCGTGGACCTCTTCGGGAACCCGTCTCGGCGCTCCGCCGGGCGGATCTTCTCTGGATCAACCGAGGTGAATCGAACAATTTGCTAGAGCTTGCCACCAACAGTCCCAGGATCACCGCCGTCCACGCGGTCGGCTCGGCGGTCGCACCTGACGGCTCGCTTCATCCACTCTCAGCCTTGGCCGCGGAAAGGTCGTTTGTCTTCGCCGCGGTCGCGCGTCCTCGAGCGCTCGTTCAGAGCTGGAAGCGGCTTGGGCTGAGCATTCAAGGCGCCCGATTTTTCGCGGACCATCACTTTTTTCAGCCGCGGGAGCTCGACCAAATTCGAGCCGAGGCCGGCGCCGCTGGTGCCACCGTTCTGACAACCACCGAAAAGGACCGGGTTCGGCTTCCAAAGGATTTTCCGGCGTGGGCGCTGCGCGTTGAGGTGAAGGTGGTAGATGGGATGCGGACTCTTCTGCGGGCGCTGGAGATCGAATCCAGCGCTAACGACGAGGGGTAGCTTCTTGTCGCGTCGGTACGTCTGTGGGACAAAGCGCCAATGAGTGACCCGGTCCGGCTTCAAGCTGTGCCCACCCTGTTTCAGATTTCGCAGCTGTTTCCCAAGCGAAGGGTGGTGGTGGTGGGAGACCTGGTCGCCGATCATTACATCTATGGGCAAAGCGATCGGGTCAGCCGCGAGGCTCCGGTGCTGATCGTTCGGTACGAAAGCTCGGAGGTGAAGCTGGGGGGTGCCGGAAACGCTGCGGCCAATGTGAGAAGCCTGGGCGGTCAGGTGAGCGCGGTTGGAGTCATTGGACAGGACGAAATGGGGCGCGCGCTGCGCCGCCAGTTCAAAAACAGCGGGATTCGGCTGCTGGCGCTGATCTCTCGCGAGCTTGAAACGGAGACCAAGACGCGGATCCTCGCCGGCGGGATCAACACGACTCGACAGCAGATGCTGCGCCTCGACCGCGGTAACCTCAGCGGAAGCGAAGGAGAACACCAGAGCCAAGTAGCGCGCTTGTTGAGCCAGGCAGCCAAGGACGCGGATGCGATCGTGGTGTCCGACTACGGGGGAGGGACGGTCGGAGATGAATGCCGAACCGTGCTGAGGGCTCTCGCACTGAAAGGACTACCGGTCTGTGTTGATTCTCGCTATGCGATGGATCGGTTCGTCGGACTCACGGTTTGCAAGCCGAACGAGCCCGAGCTGCAGTCACTTACCCGAATCAGCATCCGATCCGAACGAGACTTGCTGAAAGCTGGGAGGGCTGCGATCAAGCTGCTCGACTGTCAAGCTTTGCTGGTGACCAGGGGGCGACACGGGATGGCGGTGTTCGATCGCTCCGGGAAGGCGGAGCTGATCCCGGTCCAAGGGCCAGAGGATGCAGTGGATGTCACCGGCGCGGGCGACACGGTGATTGCGGCGCTCGCGCTGGGCCTCGGTGCCGGTGCAACCGTCTTGCAGGCGGCCCAAATCGCGAATGTCGCGGGGGGTCTGGTGGTGCAAAAGCAAGGGACCGCGACCGTGGCGCAATCCGAGCTCCAGCGTGGTCTGAGGCAGATGAACGCGTGAATGCCCAGGAAAAAATCATCACCTTGGAGAAACTCGCGGAGAAGATGAAGGCTCGGGCTGCGGGTCACACCCTTGCCCTCGCCAACGGCATCTTCGACATTCTTCATGTCGGGCACCTTCGGTACCTGGAGGCCGCCCGCAAGCTGGCCGACGTGCTGGTGGTCGCGGTGAATAGCGATCGATCGGCTCGTGCGCTCAGGGGTGCTGGCCGTCCAATCGTTCCGGATCGGGAAAGGGCCGAGCTACTGGCGGGACTGTCCTGCGTTGACTATGTGATCATCTTTGATGGGCCGGACGTTCGAGCGGTGATCCGCGCCTTGCGGCCGCAGTTTCACGTCAAAGGCACGGATTACACCACCGAGAATGTCCCTGAACGCGACGAAGTCGAGCGGTGGGGAGGCCAGGTGAGAATCGTGGGAGACGTCAAGACCCACAGCACCAGGGCGCTCCTTCGAAAGATCGAAGGCTGCGACGATGGCAATTGACAACCAGCTCAAAGAAATCCTCGTCTGCCCCAAGTGCAAGGGACCAGTGGAGATTTACGAGGAGAAGCAAGAAATTCATTGCCAACAGTGCCGGCTGATCTACCGGATTGAGGAAGATATCCCGATCATGTTGATCGACGAGGCCCAGCCGCTTCGTGTTCCCTGACGGGCTAAGAGCGCCTGAGGCGGCCTTCTCCAAGCGAGTTCAGCAACTCCTTTGCCTGCGCCGCGACCAGCTCGCACGCGCGGGGAATCGACGCGAGCTCGGTGGTTAAGTCCAGCATTCGGTGGGGAGGATTTGGGTGTCCCCACCTCCTGAGATCCATTTTGACGAAGAGACCCAGCGTCGGAGTGCCGACCGCCACGGAGAGGTGCATTGGCCCGCTGTTGTTGCAAAGCGACATCTGCGCAAACTCCATCAGCGCCGCCAACTCGTCGAGATCCGTCGGAGGCGCGAGCAGACTACCCTCGGCTCCGCTCGCTACCCTTTTCGCAAGGCCCTCTTCTCCGGGTCCAAAGGTGATCACGGGCTGGACGCCTGACGAAAGCAGCGCCTTGGCAACCGAAGAAAACACCTCGGCTGGTACTCGCCTCCAGCCCAGTCGTCCGCCGGGGTTGATCACGGCAAATCTCCTGGTTTGAAGGCGCTCAAGGAAGGGCTTGAAGGAGCTGCGCACGATTGGTTTTCGGAACGAAATAGACTCGTTGGGCTGTAGACCGGGAACGATCGAAAGCAGGTGAAGGCGCTGCGTGATCTCGCTGGCAACGCCGGGCTGCGGCCGAACCGAGAGCGAGTGAAGCCAGGTGCTTGGCCAGACTGCAGGGCCAATCACCGGCCGTCGGCCCGCGGCCAGACGCGCCACAATCGCTGAGGTGATCGAAGGGTCGCTCCAGTTGCCGCAATCGAAGATCAGGTCATACCCGGCTCGCCGCAAGGAGCGAATCTCAGCGATTAAGGTGCCGGGGGTTGCGAGCGCTCGATGCAACGGGACCACCTGATCGAGATCCGGATGATCCTTTAGGACTCGAACCACTGCGGGGTGCACCAAGACATGCACCTCTGGTAGGGGCCGAAACGTCTTGAGGGTGGTCAGCAGAGGTGTGCTCAGAAGCGCCTCGCCGATGCGATTGTCGATTCGGACGAGAAGGATTCTGCGCGGAGCGTGGACTGCGTTTCGGGCGAGACGAGCTCGATTCGGCCGCCACAAAACAGCCGCCGCGAGCACCGCCAGAACGTACTTGGCAAGCCGTTCGATCAGCTTGATCGGTTGCATTGTCTCACCCCGTTGTATCGGGTTGCGATCCGAGGCGGAAGCAAAGCCCGCGGCTTGACCTTCCATCAAAAAGCCCCTAGCAAGCCGGGAATGCCAAGGAGCATGACCGGTTTCGGGACCGGACGGGCTGCCGTCGGAAACGAAGAGATCTCCGTGGAAGTGCGCTCCCTCAATCACAAGTTTTGCGAGGTGAAGGTGCGACTTCCGAGAGAGATTTCTCTGCTCGAAACTCAAGTCATGAAAAAGGTCCGCGATTCCCTTTCCCGCGGAGCCGTCGAGGTGTTGGTGAAACGGCAAGCCGCCGGTTCCGCCGTGGCGAGCCCAGTCGTGGATCTCGCCTTGGCCCGGCAATACCAGCAGGCGTTTTCGTCGCTTGCGGAAGAATTGGCGCTGGCCGAGACGCCGTCGATTCAGGATATCGTCACCCAACCGGGAGTGGTCCGGCTCGGTGAGCCGACCGTGGACCTCGAGAGCGCCGGGCGCGCCCTCGATCTCGCGCTGGACCAGGCGCTGGTCGGCTTGTTGAAGATGCGCGAGATCGAAGGCAGTGCGATTGCCGCCGAGTTGCGCATCAGGCTGGAGCTGATCGGCAAAATCGCGGAGGAAGTGGACGCCCTCGCCCCTCAAGCCGTTCAGCAATATCAACAGCGCTTGGCGCAAAAGGTCCAGGAGCTGGCGTCTGGCATGCCCGTGGACCCGCAGCGACTCGCGCAGGAAGTCGCCTTCTTGGCCGAACGGACGGACATCGCGGAAGAGCTGGCGCGCCTTCGATCCCATTTGCAGCAGTTTCGCTCACTGCTGGATTCGAAAGAGCCGGTCGGGCGACGAATGGACTTCGTGGTTCAGGAGATGCATCGCGAGGTGAACACCACCGGCGCGAAGAGCCAGCATCCGGAGATTTCGACCCGGATCGTTGCCCTGAAATCGGAGCTCGAACGGATGCGCGAACAGATTCAAAACGTCGAATGAAGCCGTCCTCGCCACCGCTGGCCTCCGGGCTGCTGCTGGTCCTCTCTGCACCGTCCGGAGCGGGCAAAACCACGCTCGCGAGGCGGCTCGTCCAGGACGCGGGCGATGCCATCTTCTCGGTCAGCTACACCACCCGACCGCCGCGTGGAAACGAGAAGGACAGCGTCGACTATCACTTCGTCGACGTCGGCACCTTTCACGAAAAGATCAAGCGGGGTGAGTTCGTCGAGTGGGCCGAGGTTCACGGCCACTTTTATGGGAGCCCCCGGTCGATCGTCGAGGAGGCGCTCGCGCGAAGGGTGATGGCGATATTCGACATCGATGTGCAAGGAGGAAATGCGATCAAGGCCGCTTATCCCCAGGCCGTGCTGATCTTCGTTCTGCCTCCATCGCTCAAAGAGCTTGAGCGCCGGCTCCGCGAGCGAAACACCGAACCCGAAGCGAGCATCCAGGCGAGACTCTTGGGAGCTCGCTCGGAGATCGAGAAGGGGATCGACTCCTATGAATACTTCATCATCAATGAGAACCTTTCTCAGGCCTACGGCGAGTTGCAGGCGATTGTCCTGGCTGAGCGAGCGCGAAAAATGCGCTTCGATTTCAGTAGGTTGCAGCTAGATTGGATGCCGACAAAGAGCCGGAAGGCGAAAACCTGAAGCAGGCCGTCCTCCGGCTCTCCATCCTTGACGCGTGATCGAAAGTTTGGCTTTATCGCTCGGCCGTCCCAGGGCACTCGGAGCTGCCCCGCTCGCCGGAAAGCCAAGTAAGTCGTAGGACTTAAGTACTTGACACGGTCGTAATAGAGCTACTATAAGCAGCACCCCCAAACGAACGGGTCACCTGCGACCTGCCCGGTTTTGCCGGTGGGGATTGGTCTTTGAAAACCGAATAGCAAATCCAAGAAGATTGCGGAAACCGCAGTCAATTTTTTCGGAGCGCTTCGGGTCTGCCCAAAGCGGGCAGCTTCGGACGCTTCGCGCACCGTCTTCGATCACACGGGGGCGGTGCACGCCAGTTTCAAAACCAGAATCTTAATTGGAGAGTTTGATCCTGGCTCAGAACGAACGCTGGCGGCGTGCCTAACACATGCAAGTCGCGCGCGAATGGAGCAATCCTAGTAGAGCGGCGAACGGGTGCGTAACACGTGGGTAATCTGCCTGAGAGCCCGGAATAACCTGCCGAAAGGCAAGCTAATACCGGATAAGCTCACGAGGTCCTCGGACCTCGAGAGAAAAGGTGGCCTCTGTACACAAGCTACCGCTTTCAGATGAGCCCGCGGCCCATCAGCTTGTTGGCGGGGTAATGGCCCACCAAGGCTACGACGGGTAGCTGGTCTGAGAGGACGATCAGCCACACTGGAACTGAGACACGGTCCAGACTCCTACGGGAGGCAGCAGTGGGGAATTTTGCGCAATGGGCGAAAGCCTGACGCAGCAACGCCGCGTGTGTGATGAAGGTCTTCGGATCGTAAAGCACTTTCGACCGGGACGAAAACCTGTTGGCTAACATCCAGCAGCTTGACGGTACCGGGAGAAGAAGCACCGGCTAACTCTGTGCCAGCAGCCGCGGTAATACAGAGGGTGCAAGCGTTGTTCGGAATTATTGGGCGTAAAGCGCGTGTAGGCGGCTTTGCAAGTCGGGTGTGAAAGCCCTCAGCTCAACTGAGGAAGGGCGCCCGAAACTGCATGGCTTGAGTACCAGAGAGGATGGCGGAATTCCCGAAGTAGAGGTGAAATTCGTAGATATCGGGAGGAACACCGGTGGCGAAGGCGGCCATCTGGATGGATACTGACGCTGAGACGCGAAAGCGTGGGTAGCAAACAGGATTAGATACCCTGGTAGTCCACGCCGTAAACGATGAGAACTAGGTGTTGTGGGTGTTGACCCCCGCGGTGCCGTAGCTAACGCATTAAGTTCTCCGCCTGGGAAGTACGGCCGCAAGGCTAAAACTCAAAGGAATTGACGGGGGCCCG
>DAIQBK010000024.1:79675-85886 GCA_036781205.1 Myxococcaceae bacterium | reverse complement strand
GAGAGCGGGAAAAGGGATTTGAACCCTCGACCCTCGCCTTGGCAAGGCGATGCTCTACCACTGAGCTATTCCCGCTTAAGAAGACCTTTATACTAGAGCGCTCGATACCGGCAACTCTGACGAAGCATTGGCTGAGCTCGCACTTTGGTGACCGTGATTGGATCGCCTACATGGCGCAAGAAGAGGGTCGCCTGCTCGACGATTAGGGAGCGGACGTGTCTCGGCGCAAAGCCTCGGCGATCGGCTGGCCCGTCAGCGCCTGTAAGAAGCTGACCAGATCCGACTTTTCCGAGGCACTGAGCCCGAGCGGCAAGATCAGCGGATCCTTGGTTCCGCCAGGGGCGCTCGTCCCCCCACCCTGGTTGTAAAACTCCACGACGTCGTTGAGCGTCGCGAGGGCGCCCGTGTGCATGTACGGCGCCGTCTGAGCGATGTTGCGCAGATCCGGGGTGCGAAACGCGCCGATCTGCGACGGATTTTGTGTCAGCCCACTGAGCTTGGCCTGGCCGTCGGCGGGACTGTCGCTGAACGGACCCGAGCTGCGGAACGGGTTCGTCGAAAGACCTGGGATGGCGGTGAAGCGACCTTCATCCAGCGCCGGCACGTTCGGGCCGGTCTGGGGCACGCCCAAATTGTGGAACTGGTTATCGCTAAACGCGGGTCCCGAATGGCAGGCGATGCATCCGGCCTTGCCGACGAAGAGCTTGGCCCCGCGCTTTGCCTCGGCGCTGATCGCTCCCGCATCACCCGCAACGAAGTGGTCGAACTGCGCGCCGCGGCTGACCAGCAAACGCTCGTAGGCTTCCGTTGCCTTGGCGAAGTTCACCAAAATCCGATTGACGGTTAGCTGATCCGCCGGCGTCATCATCTCCCAAGGCCCGTCCGGATCGGTCGGGCGGGCTTTCGGTTTGCCCGAAGGCGGAAAGCGCGCCGCGTCAGGCGCGTTTGGGTCGAGCGCAGGATCGAGCCTCGGCGTAAAGATGACGTCGTACTCCGCTCGGTAAGCGTTGAAGATCCGATGCGCGAGCGTCAGGCGCGTACCGTTTGTGGACGAGGCGCCCTCCACAGCGGTCCCCGCGATCCATTGCGTGTCCCTGCCGCCGTTCGTGTTGAACCAGCTGTAGAAGACGTCATTCACGAGCGACGTCGTATTGCGTGATTGGAAGCCATTTGCGCCTGATGAAACATTATTCGGATTAGAACGCGTATCGATGAACCAGCTTTGAGCCATGTGACAGCTCGCGCAGGATACCCTGCCCATCTCCCCCAGGTTCCCGAGGCCACCGCTGACCCCACTCGCGCCGAGCGGGCCCGAATATGCCTTCTCGAAGAAGAAGCGCTGGCCGAGCGCCGCTGCTGCGGCATTGTCAGCATACTGATTCGTTGGCGAAGGAAGCACAGCCGGGAGCGGAGACAGGCTCCTGAGCTGCTGGGCTTCCGAGGCGGTGAAACCCGAGAAGGGATCGCTCCCGCCACAGCCAACCGCGATTGATGACAACACCGCTCCCGACCACAACCAAGATCGACCCATGGCCATGTCTCCCCATCAATTACATCGATATCGGACTGCGAGCGTTTGCTCTCGCCCAGGAACCACAAACCATCCAACCGCCCACGCGTCTCCGCCGACGACGGTTACTCCCTCGAAGCCCGTTCCGCCGCCCAGCTGAAGAGCGGCTGCGTTGGTCCAGCGGCTACCGTCCCAGTGAGAAGCAATGGTGTGGCCATTCTCACTGCCAACGCCCCAAACGCTCGAGCCGGACTCGGCAGCAATTCCGGACAATCGCGACAAGTCAAACGCCTGCGGCCGGTCGACGATCGTCCAGCTTCCGCCATCCCAGTGCAAAACCCTCGGTGTCTCGAAGAGATAACATGTCTTTTCGGGGCAGAATTCGTAGAAGACAGATCCTGCCGCCCAGATGTCGTTGGGGGCGAGCGCGCTCAATCCTCGAATTGTCGCACTGCCCGGAGTCAGCGGTGGATTGGGAATGGTGGTCCAGGAAGTCCCATCCCAGTGATTGAACAGGCCGGTATTGCTCGCCTGACGGCCCTCTCCCGCCGACCAGACATCATCGGACGCGAGTGCGGCTACCGCAAACTGTGGGCCTGCATCGGGCGGGGGGTCGACAATGTTCCATCCTCCTCCATCCCAATGGATGAAGAGCGCGCCCCGAAGCGAGATTTGTCCCACCGCCCAAACGTCGTCGGTCGCGACGGCGCTCACCGCATTCAACTGATCAAAGTTTTGCAGACTGACGCTGGGCACGACGCTCCACTGAGCCCCGTCCCAATGCTCGGTCAGCGTCCGGCTCGGATGAAAGCCGAAGTCCTCGGTGAAAACTCCGACTGCCCAGAGATCATCCGATGCGATGCCGCCGACTCCCAACAGCTCGCTGCGCACCCCCTCGTTTGGGCTGGGAACGATCGACCAGCTCGAACCGTCCCAGTGCTCAACCAGAGTCTGGTAGCTCGTGTCCTGGGTGAAACCAACGGCCCAAACGTCATTGACATCGAAGCCCGCGACCGCCTTCAGTTGACTGTTTTGAGGGCCGTTAGGGGTTGGCGTGATGGTGAAGTCGGGAGTGCAGGCTTGTGCGCGAGCGTCCCGAACCACAAAGAGCGCGACGACCAAGCACCCGCCGGTGATTCCTAGATTTTTCATACCCACTAATGACCGGCGCAGGCGACTGAAATGTAAAGTCATTGAGATCCCGTTTTGAGGTTTACAGAGGACTGAGCTACGCCGGTCTCAGCATGTACGGGTTTTCGAGATCTCGAATGACAGACGCCGAGGTGGGGGAAGCGTACCGACGGTACGGCTCGCTGGTGTTACGGCGCTGTCAGCGCATCCTTCGCGATCGCGCCGCTGCAGAGGATGCGTTGCAGGATGTGTTTGTTCGGCTTTGGCGGTATGGGAATGCGTTTCGCGAGGCGGACTCAAAGGTTTTGTGGCTGTATCGGGTGGCGGATCGCTGTTGTTTTGATCGCCTGGCGCGGCGCGGCGCTCGGGCAGAGATCAGCCTCGCCGATCAGTCGGCTCCGTTGGCCGAGAAGAGTTCGTACGACAAATCGGTTGAAGACCGCGAAGTGGTGATGTGCTTCTTGGACAGATTCGATGATCGAGTAAAGCAGGTCGCGGTCCTTCACTACTTGGACGAGATGACCCAGGAAGAGATCGCCGCCGCAACCGGCTGGTCTCGGCAGACGGTGTTCAAAAAACTGGCCTTCCTGCGCGACCGAGCTCAAGCCCTGCGGATGCGCCTGTGCGGAGGTGCCAGTTGATGACCATCCATCCCGCGTCTGTAACGCTCGAGCGGCTCGCGGTGGGCGACTTGCCGGACCCCGCAAGCGCGGACATTTCCAAGCATGTCGATGCGTGCCCCCAGTGCCAGCGTTTCCTCACCGAGCTGACGGAAGCTGCTTCCTCGTGCCTGCGGTCGGTGCCACCCCAACGGGTGTTGAATGCAGTCTCGGACGCTCGTCGACGGCACGCCCGCGTCCTGCGGTGGACCCAGCTGAGCGTGGTGAGCGCGGTTGCCGCGCTCGTCGTCTTTCTGGTCAGCCCCTGGCCGACGGCGTCCGTTCGTTTCAAGGGGATCGGATTGGCAGTCCATCGAAAGAGAGGAAACGAAGTGCGGGTGATGGAATCGGCGAGCGGGATTCGCGCCGGCGACGCGCTGCGCATGGTGGTGACGCTGCCCAAGCCGACCTCGGTCGCAGTCTGGTCGATCGACGCGCACGGTCGAGTCGATCGCCTTGCCCCGGCCAGGGGAATCTCTCTCGATGCGGGCGAGCATGCCCTTCCCGAGAGCGCGGTCGTGGAATCCCCTTGCGTCGACCTGTGGCTGGTCTTGATGACCGGAACGAGAGCCGAGGAGCAGTTGACAGACGCAACCCGCAATGCGGCCGAGAAGCAAATCGCACCCGGAGACGAGTGGGCTCCACCCGGCGCGCTGGTCAAGTCGTTTCGATGCGAAAACTGAGCTGCAGAGCGAGATGGCATGTCGCCGTCATTCTGGTGAGCGCCTGCCTCTTTCCGCTCGGGCAAGGTTTTGGCGCCGAAGAGGAGCGCCTGGCGGTCGTGGTCGGAGCGAACGTGGGCGCGACCGAGGACGAACCGCTCCGGTATGCGGAGAGCGACGCCCGGCGCTTCCGAGACTTGCTGTTGGAGTTAGGGGATGTCCGCGCCGACCGCGCGCTGCTGGTTCTGGGCGGCAGTCCGGAAGACGTTCTTCGCAGTTTGACCGAGGTGCGCGGACGAGCCGCCGAAATCTCGCGCTCAGGTCGACGCGTTCTGCTGTTCTTCTACTATTCCGGACATGGGGACGATGACGGCCTGCATTTGCCTCGTGGGACGCTGCCGATTGCCCAACTGAGGGCGGAATTGCTTCAAATTCCAGCCGACCTGCGAGTTACGTTCCTGGATGCGTGCCGCAGTTTGGGCCGGGCGAAGGGCGTGCAGCGAGGCGCCGCGTTCGCCTTGACCGCCACTCCCGACTCGCCGCGCGGCGCGGTCGAGCTGCGCGCCTCGTCGGCGGGCGAGGCGGCGCAAGAATCCGAAGAGTATGCGGGGGCGGTGTTCACTCACTTTCTGATCTCGGGCCTTCGCGGTGGCGCGGATGCAGACCAGGACGGCCGGGTCACCTTGACCGAGCTTTACTCATACGCCTATCGCCGTACGGTGCTGCGAACCGGCACCGGTCCTGCCCTTCAACATCCCGCGTTCGCCGCCGAGCTGGCTGGAACCGGCGAGGTCATTCTCACGCGACCGGCGCGGGCTTCGGCGACCCTCGAGGTTCCGCCGGGCGCCGACCGCTACCTGGTCTTCTCCATTCCAAGCGCTGCGGTGGTCGGCGAAATGCTAGGGGGTGAGATTTCTCAACTCGCGGTTCCGCCTGGTCGCTTTCTGGTGGCGCGCCGCAGCGGGGCGAACACCGCGGTTGCCACCGCAGATCTCACCTGGGGCGGACGACGAAAACTGACGGATTCGGATTTTCAGCCAATTCCGAGGGAGGAGCTGGTGCTTCGCGGAGGTAGGCTGGAAGTTCGGACTCGGCGAATCGAGCCGCGGGCGGGCGTCGAATTCGCGCCGGGATCCGCCCAATCCGTGGCGGCACGCGCGGGAGCCGCGTTGAGCTGGGCTTTAGGCAGCTTCGACCTGGAGCTCGAAGCCGCCTACGTCGGAGGCAATGCCAACACCACCGGTTTCAACGGCACCGAACAATCGGTAACCGGAGGTCCGGGGCTCGCCTGGCACACCTACTTGGGCCGATGGACGATGGCGATGGGCGTTGGCTTAGAACTTCGTTACTCCTGGCAGCACCTGACGCGGCCGGACAGCACACGAGCCGCACAAGCAGGCTTCCCGACATTTCAAAATAGTTCTTTTGGTTCGCTCGGGCCTCGGGCGGGACTGCGTTTCTCCTTGCCCCTCGGCAATCACCTCGCTGCAACGTTGGGAGCCTCGGCGGCCGGCCTCTTTCATCGGGAACAGGCTTCCCTGGGTGGAAACCACGTGGTGTTTCGCCCGATACTCTTCGCGACCGGGGGGTTGGGTTATGCGTTTTGAAATGCAAAGGGCAGCGTGGATCGCGCTTGGGCTGTGCGCGGGTTGTGGCCAGGCGGCAGGACCTCATTTCAATCCCCCGTTTGCCACGCTCTTCGGCGTGATCACCTCCTCCTCGGTGCCAACCCCTTCGGAAGTGAGAGTCGCGCTGGTGTGGCGCAAGAAAGATCCAGAGGGAAATATTCTTCGGGTCGCTCAGAAATTGGGCGTGCGCGCTGACTTTCCCGTTCGGTTCCGGCTCGACATCGGCACCCTGCCGCCCGCTGATGCAATGAACGTCGGAATGAATGCGGATGGCAGCGCCTTCCACTACGCCACCGGGTCGCTGATCATCTACGAGGATGTCAACGGGAACGGTACGTTGGATCTTCTTCCCACCGACGCGGTCGGCACGATCGATCGCGTACTTGGAATTCCGGAACACCTGTCGGTCTTTTACGTCGAGAGCTCCGTGCCCCGCAGTCCTACGGGATCGCAAAGGGGATTCAATCTCCGTCGTGAGCCGGCCCAGGTGGATCCGCAACCCGGCGCCGCCACCTGCTCGTCGGTGACCGTGGGCACGCGGCAATACCTGCCGCTTTCGAGCGAGATTCAGGTGGCGCTTACTGCCGCTCCCGAGCTTTCGCGAGAAATGTGCGCGCGCAC
>DAIQBK010000024.1:0-79575 GCA_036781205.1 Myxococcaceae bacterium | reverse complement strand
AGCACGGCCACGAGCCCGTTCAGGAAGGACATGTGGTCCTTGATCGTTGCATTCCCCGATGGGCAGACACTCTTCACGTTCACGGTGTCCTCACCAATAAGGCCCAATAACCAGTGGGCGTGCCAGTGGCTGTACGCGGGCTGCAGGTTGAGATTTCCACCCTTTCCCACAACGAAGGAGTGCCTGTGGCAACCGGCCGCTCCGATAAGGACCATCAGGACCAACTTGACGAGTGATCGGCGCATCGTTTCCTCCCAGAGGTTCGCGTTACGGGGCGCAACGTAGGCTAAGTCCGCGCAACGACACCAAAAGACTTGCCGCTGGAACAACTGCCGGAACGATAGCCGGAACAAACGCCGGGACAAATTTCCGGCGCCGGAAATTTGTCTCGGCAATCGTTTCGGCGCTCGGCGCTCGGCGATACTCCGTGCCGGCCTCCAGCTCGGCTGCGGATCGATTGTGCGAAATTGGCCTCTGGGAGTTGCTGCGCGATACAAGCTTCCGGTTATGCGGCTGACAAGGAGGCTGGGCGCGTGGTTGGCTCCGTCCGCCTCTGCTGCCGCGATCATAGGGGTGTTTCATCTTTTTTTTGTTTACGACATCGGATTCGGTTGGCTTCGCGGTCCTCTATTGCTCGTTCTCGCCGGGACAACGTTACTCCCTGCTTGGTTCGGAAAAGCTTCGGGCTCGCGGTTTTTGCCCAAGCGAGTCGCCGCTTCGCTGCTGCTCGTCCTCGTCGCGATTCCGACTGGATACGCAATTACCTGGGCAAATCGCGATTTCCGCTCAGAGATGGGCGAGATTCACCTGCGCGCTGTTCCGCTGCTCCTTCAAGGCGTCAATCCTTGGGGCAGGAGTACGGTGCTCGATCCAGTGGTTTACCTCCACGCCATCGGCGTTGCCCACGCGATGGGATGCACCGACTGGACACGCGACGACGCAAGTCGGCGTCTCGACACCTTCTGGGAACATCCATCGAAAGACCTTCTCCCCACGCTCCACCCTACTCTCTCGGAGGACGCGCGCTGCCGGCCGGCTCGTCAGTGGGTTGAGAGCGTGGGCTACCGATGGGGGCCCGTCCTTCTCATCTCATACGCGCCCTGGATTCTCCTCTGGGGTCGGCCTGGGATTTATGCCTGTCATCTCGTCTGGCTGTTGCTGCTCTGCGCATGCGTCCTCTGGTTGCTTTCAAGCGAAGGAATCGCCTGGTTTCGCACTGAAGCGATCGCGGCCATCGCAGTGATGCTGATTCCGCTCCTGCTTAGGCGCGTGACCCTGCGCCACACGGACTGTGACCTATTTCCCACGTTGCTTGCCTTTTCCGGCGTCGTAGCGCTTGTCCGCAATCGGCCTGCGTTAGCCGCGGCGCTGTTCGGCTTCAGCGTGGGCGCCAAGCTTCTCCCAGGCGTGCTTTATTTGCCACTGCTGCTGAAAATGCCACGCCGAGCGATTGGCGTGTTTTGCCTCGTGCTGGGCACATGCTTCCTTCCGCTCGCGATTGCAGATCTTCCATCGGCCTATCAACAAATGATCGGGTTTAACGTGATCCGCGGAACGGGCAGCACCGCGTTGCCCTATTTCCTTCCGGAGTGGCTCGCAATGTTCCTGCGCGTCCTGGCATTGATCTGTGTCGCAGTGATTGCCTGGCGCTACGTCTGGTCAGGCCGGCAGACCACCGTTGGCATTCTGAAGTACTTGCTCTGCGCGCACGTCGCATTCCTCTTCACGGCAAAGTTGCTTCACAATAATTACCTGGTCTGGGTCTTCCCGATCGTCGCGGCTTTGATGGCGCTGCTTCTGCGCCCTACCCGAATATCAGATGAATTGAGTTGTCGTCCCCGCGCAGCAGCTTCGGTTCCAGCCGGAAGGCCGTCTTGATGTTTTCCGGAGTGAGCACTTCGCTCCTCGAGCCATGCGCCAACACCTTGCCGCGGTGGAGAAGCACGATCTGATCGCCGAAACGCGCCGCAAGGTTCAGGTCGTGAACCACTCCCACGACAATCAAGTCTCCATGTTTCAAAAGCTCCCGCAGCTTTTCCATGAACTCGAATTGGTAATAGATGTCGAGAAAGGTCAGCGGCTCATCGAGAAACAGGTAACGACTCTTCGCGGGCGTCGGGAACCAGATCTGCGCCAGGACTCGCGCGAAGTGGACCCGCTGCTTCTCGCCACCGCTCAAGGTGAGGTAGTCGCGATCGGCCATTGCCTCGACGTCAAAAAACCGCATCACGTCCTGGCAAGCCCTTTCGTCGGTCGCGGCGGGTTTCCCGGCGAAGTGGGGATAACGGCCCATCATCACCACTTCCCAGACGCGGAGGGGAAACGCGATCTCAATGTTTTGAGACAGCACGGCGCGGATCTTGGCCAGTTCCCGGTGGTTGATCGCTTCGAGGTCCACCGAGTCGTACGCGATGTTCCCCGCATTCGCCCGCTGTTGCTTGCTCAGAAGCTTGATCAGGCTCGATTTGCCGGCACCATTCGGACCGATGATCAGGCTCAACTGGCCTCGTTCGAAGCTCGCGGAGAAGCGATCGACCAGGATTTTTGAGCCGACGGCCCAAGTGACGTCGCGGGCAGAGAGCATGCCGGGGCCTCAGGCGCGGAAGCCGCCGTCGATCACCAGATCGCTGCCGGTGACAAACCGGGACTCATCCGATGCCAAGAACAAAATCGCGTGCGCAATCTCCTCCGGCTCGGCGAAACGCGAGCCGGGCGGGCTTCCGGCAAGCATCGCCTGGAACGCCGCCTCTTCCGAGCCGGTCTTCGACATCAGCTCCTGAAAGAAGGCCACCTGACGCCAGAGCGGTGTCTTCACGCCGCCGGGGCAAACGGTATTGATACGAATCGCAAGGCCGGCGTCGGCGCACTCTTTCGCGGCCGTGCGGGAGAACATGCACACCGCGGCCTTGCTCGTCGAGTAAGCGCTAGCGCCTGGCGCCGACTTCAAGCCTGCAGCCGATGACACATTCACGATACTGCCACCGCTAGCGCGCATGGCCCGAACGGCATGCTTGGTGCCAAGGAAGATGCCGTCGAGATTTACCTGCATCACCCGCCGCCAGTCCTCGAGGCTCATTTCCGCCACCGGGCAGGCGAAGTTGATCCCCGCCGAGTTGACCAGCACATCGAGGCGACCGTGTTCCTTGAGCACTGCCCTGATCACGGTTTCCCAGTCGGCTTCGCGCGTCACATCAAGCAGGGCAGACTTCCCACCGATAGCAGCAGCGGTTTCCGCTGGCCCATCGACGTTGCGGTCGGAGCACCAGACGATTGCTCCGTTCTTTGCCAACACGATTGCCGTTGCACGCCCGATTCCCGAAGCGGCTCCCACAACGAGGGCGACCTTGCCTTCGACCCGCCGAGGAGTTGCCATCCCGAATCCCTATCACAGGCGGCGCCCTCAAAAGCGGTAACGTCGATTCCGCAGCAGGCCCATGAAGACTGGAGCGCCGACCGCGGCGGTGACGATCCCGATCGGCAGCTCCGCGGGTCTCAGCAGCAGGCGCGCCGCGATGTCCGACAAGGTCAGCAGGATCGCGCCCATCAAGGCTCCGCCGATCAGCAGGAACCGATTGTCGGAGCCCTTCATCAGCCGAAGAAGGTGCGGGACGATCAACCCGACGAAACTGATGATTCCGGTGATCGACGTGGCCACCGCCACCAGCATCACGTTCACTGCGGTGATCGTCAGCTTCAGCCGCTTGACGTCGACTCCCAAATACAGCGCTTCCTCCTCTCCCATCATCAAGGAATTGAGCTGCCGCGCGTACCGGAGCGAGATCGCCAGTCCGACGATGGTCACCACTGCCAGAATGATCACCGCCCGCCAATTCGCGCCGGAGAGCGTGCCCAGATTCCAAAATGTGATCGAGCGCGCTTGCGGATCCCGCGCGATGTACGAAAAGAATCCAACCCCGCTCAAGAAGAGCGCGTTGACTGCGATGCCCGTGAGCAACAGCGCCGTCGTCGACTCTCGATTGGCCTGGGTTGTTTCCGAGACCAGAAACACGCACGCGGTCGCGACCGCGCCACCCAGGCACGCGGCAAGCGGGAGAGTCCACTCCCCGGTGTGAAACTTCAGCGTCGCACCGAGTACGAAGTACAACGACGCGCCGAACGCCGCGCCGCTCGAAGTGCCCACCAATCCCGGCTCGACGATCGGGTTGCGAAACAAGGCTTGCATCAAGACCCCGCCCATCGCCAGGCTGGCTCCGACGAAGAGACACGCGAGCGCCCGAGGCAAACGGATTTCAAGAAAAATCCGCTCGGTGAGATTGAGCAGATCGGGCGCGCTCCAGCCTTTTCTTAGCGCGGAAATCATGTCCGCAAATGACACGCCCACCGCCCCAAAGCGGACTGAAAAGACGGCGATTACGGCGAGCGCAATCGCCAGCACCGGAAGGATTCCCGCGTATGGGCTACCCAGCGGCTTTGCCGGCATGAATCAGGTCTTGGAGCTTCAGCACGTTTTCACCGGTGCGCGGACCGATATACACCAGGTCGTGTTCCTCGACGCGAAAGATTCTCCGATTCTTGGCTGCACGGGTGCTGTCCACGCCGGGCAGAGTCGTCACTTGTTCGGGCGAGCCGAGCCGGTCATAGCCGAAATCGGTCAGCAAAATCACGTCCGGGTCCGCCGAGGCGATGATCTCCGGAGAGAGCTGCACCATTCCTCGATCTCCGCCGATCGGAATTTCCCCGCCCGCCCATTCAATCATTTTTCCCGCAGTGCTCGTCCGGGTGATCGTCAGGTAGATGTTCATCGCCCGGCCGAAGTGGATCAGGACCACCTTCGGTTTGGTCGAGTAGGACTTGGCTCTGCGCGAGGCCTTTTCCATGTCCTGATCGAGCTTGCGGTTCAGGCTCTCCGCTTTTGCTTCCTTATGGAAAAAGCGCCCCATCTCGCTCACCAGCGACTTGGTGGACTCGATGTCCTGGCCCTTCGCCTCGAAGACCTTGAGCGGGATTTTTAGCTGCTCGAGTTGCCGCATCACTTGCTCCGGCCCGACGTTGTTATCGTGCAGCACCAGCGAGGGCTTTACCGAGACGATGCCCTCGGTGCTCAAGGCCCGATGGTAACCGACGGTGGGCAGGGATTTGATTTGCGGCGGATAGGTGCTCGAGAGATCTACCGCGACGAGATCCTTCTCCGCTCCGAGCGCAAAGATGATTTCGTTGTATTGCTTGGACAGCGAGACGATCCGCTGCTGGTGCTCACCTTGCTCCTGGTTATTGAACCGACACCCCACGAACAGGAGCGTCGCGAACACCAGGGCCAGCCATCGCGTGATCATCATGCAGCTACAACGAATAGCTCAAGTTGACGCCGCCGTAGACGACTGGCGAGTACGGGCCGTTCAGGTAAACGTTTGGGTCGATAGGATTGGTGGGAGTGCCATAGGACGCATTGAGAAAGACGAAGGTATAGTAGAGGCTGCCAAGCAGGTTGTTTCCACCCGCAAAAAGGTCCAGGTGAAAGTGCTCGGTAAGGTCCCTTCGGTACCCGAGCTTTGCACTGAGCAAAGAGTAGCTCTTCGCGGAGTGCGCGTTATCGAAAGTCAGCGGCACTGAATCCACGAATTGGTACGTGGCGTACAAGTAGAATCCCCATTTCAGCGCCAGATCGAGACCCACGTTCAGGACGTTGATCGGCACGCCCACGACTTTCTTGCCCGAAAAGTTTACGGTCGTAGCGTCATTGTTGTTATTGCTCTTGAAATCATCGTATCGAAAATTTGAAAACGTATAGGTAACGAATGGTTCCACCAGCGAGAGTAGACTGTCGTTGTCTCGGATCAGCGCGTACTTCGCCGCCACCTCGATGCCTCGGTCGTTCTGACTGCCGGCGTTGGTGGTGAAAGTGTAGAGAACCGTACCCCGGTTATCGGTCACTGACTGCGGCGTGAATTTATTCTTCACGTACAGGTCGAAGAGAGCGACCTCGTACAGCAGGCGTCCATTGACCAAGTTGCCCTTGGTACCCACTTCGTAGAGCGTCGCGCGCTCCGGCTTCAAGCCGGTGTTGACGGCCCCGATTTGCGGGATCACCACGTTTCCGGAAGCCGGGGGAGTGTAGCCCAGGCTGACCTGGGCGTAGATGCTCAGCATGCGATCGAATGCCTTCTCGACCGCCACACGCGGAGTGACCACAGGAGTGAAGTCCTTGACGCCAGATTGGTCCGGATGGGTTGGATTCGCGCTGTTCGTGAGGCGATCTTTGATGTTGTAATGGACGAAATTGACACTCGCCCCCCCGGTGACCATGAATTCGTACGGCAGGTGGAAATCCCACTGAGTGAATACGTTTGATTGAAATGACCTCACTTCCAGGTCGCCACGTATCGCGCCGGGGCCAGTGGCAACGTTGAAGTTGTAGCTCTTTTTGAACGCGTTGGTCTGCTGGACCTCCGCGCCGACGACTCCCGAGAGTCCCAGACTTTCTCCGCCAAACCTAAGGTTGAATTCCGTCCTTCCACCGTAATTGAGGGCCATATTGTCGGTCCGGCCAAACGCAAATGGCTGATCCAATTGATACCCACTGCCGTAAACGCTGGTGACATTGCTGACCGATGGGTGAAATTCATACCGGTGAGCGATCCCGAAGCGAATGCTATCGATGGCTACGTGGGCATTGTTGTCGATGTAGGGTTGCTCGAATGCCTGGTCCCTGTTCAGAAACTGCTGCTCGGTGAGTTGTCCAGCCAACTGATCGAAGGAATGATTGAACGCGGCGTAGGTGGAAAGCGACTGCTTGGCGCTGGCTTCGTAATCCGCGGTCAAAAGGGCGTAGTCCTTTCTGGATTGATTGTGAACTCGGTAACCGTCCGAATGCTGATGGCCGTAATTTACGACGACGGCCGCGTTGTCGGTGGCATGCTCGATGCGCGTGTTGGTCCTGAAGAGCGACAAGCTGCCGCCATCCACTTCCTGAATGAAGCGCGTCGTCCTGGGTTGTGGCCGCACAGTGTACATCTTGACTACTCCGCCGATCCCCGCGCCATACAAGCTGGAGGATGGCCCTTTGATCACTTCCACCTTTTCAAGCGTGGAGAAGTCGACGTCATCCAGGATGGTGATTCCCTCGGCGTCGGTAATGGGAATGCCGTTGAGGTAGGCCTTGTACCCGGTGCCGTTGAAGTTGGTGGCGTTGCCGTAACCTCGGATGGTGATGCGCTGGCCTCCAGACAGGCTGCGGCTTTCCATGCGCACGCCGGGAACCAGATTGAGCGATTCCTCCAGGAATAGGCCGTCGCTTCGCCTCATCTCCTGACGGGTCACGACCCCAATGGACTGCGGCTGAAGGAGAATTTGCTTAACATCGCTCTTTTCCCCCACTACCTCGATCTCCTCGGAGGCTTCCCGCCTGGGACCTTGAGTTGTCTCCGCGGAAGAAGCGGACATCGCATCCGCAGCTAGATCCGCGTCGGCACCGAGGGCGAACGAAGGAATGAAAGCAAACGAGATGAAAAACGCGAGCGGATCGCTTCGGATTATGGCAGGGATCATGGGTGGATGAGTCGGGGCTGGTTTCGTTCAGTCCGCCTCCTTAGCAGGCTTGCGAGCCCAGGCGGGGTGTGGCTTTTTGCCGCATGCAGGAGACCCCCAAGGCGAATGAGCAGGAGCGGACGAGCTAATCCGCCCCCGCTCGGCCCGGGGTTTGGGGGTGGGTCATCGGGCGCTCAATCCCTTTGTTCGAAGCTCAAGTCGTCGAAATAGTAGGTTGAAGCCTGGGTGGCGGCGGGGCCGTTCACGCGCAGTTGCACTTTGTCGATCGGGAAATCGCCACTCCACTGGTAAAGGGATTCTCCATCGAGCACGAGCTCGCCGCCCGAGGCGTCAGTGCTGATCTCGAGGAGGTGCCAGCCAAGGGTTCGCTGCACGTTCGTGGGGCTCTCGGGAAGTCCCGGTGCCTGCACGTAGTAGAGGTCCGAATCATAATCGAGTGGCCCGATGAAGGTGCGTGCGCTCGGATTGCTGGTATTGGTGAGAAAAAGCCTCGCGTCACTGGTCATCACGCCAGGCGCCGAATCGAACAGCCACACCGAAAAAGTCCCGTGCACTGCGCTTTCAAACTGATGCCCCAGACTGATGTCTCGGAAGCCGCCCTCGCCAGTCGTGAACGCCGCCGACTGAAGTCCTGAAACCGCTTGATCCGTACTCAGCTGGACCGACCCGAATGCTTCGCTGATTGTCCAAAACGGATCGAAGGTATCGGCTTCAAAGTCGTCATAAAATGACTGCGCGTTAGCCAGACCAAGGTTTGTCAGTGAAATAAATGCCGCGAACGACCGAACAAATGATGAACGTGTAATCATCGAATTCTCCTCCCGTGAATTTTCGATGGCGCGGCGTTTCCTTAGCATTGACGAAGCAGATGACCCGTGCGGTCAAATGTCGCATTTGTACAATTTCGAAGTGGATTGGCGTTCCCAAGTCGCCTTTTGCCGCGGTGAAATCTTGACATTCACAACGAGCCGCACTTGGTGTGGACTCTTCTTTAAAGGAGAGGGACCACGATGCTCCAGCGAACTCTTATCGTTGCAATGTTGTGGCTAACCAGTGACGCACTTGCCGCCGACGCCCCAACCGAGGTGACCGACGCGGTGAAGAAGAAGTATCCGGACGCGCGAATTGTCTCTGTAAAACAGGAGAAAGAGCGCAACAAAGGAAAGCCCATCTACTACGTGAGCCTCGAGCGCGGGAAAGAGGAAATGGATGTCGATGTGGATGCCGACGGGAAAATCTTCTCGGAAGAGACGAACGTCGAAGTCAGCGCTGTGCCCGAGCACGTTCAAAAAGGGCTCAAGAATTGCCCGTACGCCGATTGGACGGTGAAGCGGGTTGAACGCATCATCCTTGGCGAGAAAGAAGATACGACGCACTTCGAGATTCTTGTTCAAAAGGGCAAGCAGCAGAAGGAACTGGTCTTCGCGCCGGATGGCAAGATGGAGAAAGTAGAAGCTCCCAAGAAGAACCACCGCGGCCTCGCCAAGAAAGAAGTCGAGCAGATGGAGGCCAAGGAACACCCGCCGAAGTAGCCACGCTTGGGCCGCGGGCGCCCCAACGGTTGGACCTTCGGAGCTTGAATACAGGAGTTAACGGTTTCTCGTTAACTAGTGCTTTAATCAAATGGCTCAAACTATTAATGAAGCCCCTATAAACCTCAGCAAAACGTTTACCGGAAAGTCTTAACTCCTTCCATGAGGGGATCGAAGCTCGCGGCCTAGGCTGGGGTGGAACGGCGCGCGAGCATACTCAAGAATGCCTTGAAGTAGACTCCCGCCGACCAGAGCGACAGCACCATCGAGATGTACATCAACACCTGGCCGACCCGGTTGTAATCGACATAGAACTTCCACCAGATCAAGTCGAGCGGATGCACATAGTGCACGCAGAGCGCGATGATTCCGCACAGCTGGATCGAGGTCTTCCACTTTCCCTCTTGGCCGGCGGCGATCACAATTCCCTCCCCCGCGGCGATCGTCCTCAGGCCGCTGACGATGAACTCGCGCGCCAGAAGCACAATCACCACCCACGCCGCGAGCCGGCCCAGACGGACCATCATCACCATCGCCGCCATCACGATCAGCTTGTCCGCGAGCGGATCCATGAACTTGCCCACGACCGTCACCAGATTCCATCGACGCGCCAGATACCCGTCGATCACATCAGTGATCGCAGCGACCGTGAACACCACCGCGGCGAGCAAGGAATAGAGCGGCGTCGCGTCGTAGGTGAACCAGACGAAGATCGGGATCAGCAGAATCCGCCCAAGCGTGAGCATGTTGGGCAGATTCCAGAACTCCTGCACCAGCACGCTCGGCGGGCGCATTCCACGGTGCCTGGATCGAGCTCGCCTTCTCGGACGCGGCTCGCTCTGCTCGACAGAGAGCGCCATTTAACCCGTCGGAAGGGTCAGAAGCCCAAAACCGTCTCCCGTCAGCTCGAGTCCTACCTGGTGCACCTTTCCCTGATCATCCGGCAAGAGCGCCGACAGGCGTGGGGTCAGACGCCCTTGCCATCCCACCAGACGCTCCAGCGGAATGATCGCCGGCCGCATGTCGCTTATTTCCAGAGAATGCAAGTCCGCATCCAACCCGAGCAGCACCAGCCCCGATCCTCGCAGGTGCACCAGATCGAAGTCGGCGGTGAACGGCGCCGGCAGCCGCCCGTTCTCGAACGCCAAGGTGTTTTCGAGCGCGAACACGCGATCCTCGCGAAAGTAAGCGGACTCTCCATCCAGCTCGAGCGGCAAGAAAATACGCCCCTCCGTCCGAAAATACAGCGCGCCCTGCCCCTGCACCCGGGCCATCCGAAAAGCGCCCTCCCCAAACCAGCGATCGGTGGTGCGATCGCGAAAGCGCTTCCGCTCGGGGCTGAATGCCAAGCTGCCGCACGAAGCGACCAATCCGTTGAGGCGGGTCAAGAGCTGGCCGTTGACCCACATCGTCACCCCGCTTGACTCGACCTGAAAGGAACCGCTCGGCGGCTCGCGCAGGATCTGAATTGTCGGCGTCAGGGTCCGAAGGATCGTCGTCGGCGCCGCAAAGGTCTCCACCGGAGCGCTCAACTGATAGCCATTCTGCACCGGGTTCGGTTCGATCGGCTGCATCTGCTCGACCGGATAATGCGGAGCGATCATCTCCGGAGCCGCCGGCATCTCCTGCGACATCTCTCCCAACTGCGAGCTCCAATCGGTCTCTTGCCCGGCGGGCGCCGCGGGCTGAGCGTCGGCGGTCGAACGCGGCCCGGCGTAAAACGATTGCGTCGCCTCATCCTGCATCATCGTTGGCTGCTCCGGACCCGGGCCGTTGGCCGCCGCCGGCGAATAACTCGCGCTCGGCATTTCGGAGATCTCGGTTCCGTAGCCGCTGGCCATTGCCCGGGTCATGCGCTCGGCCATTTGCTGAGAACCGGCCCCCAAGAAATGTTCGCGCGCCCTCGCGTAGTCGCCGGACTGTGCTAGCGCCAGCCCAAGGTAATTGTGCGCCTTGCCGTGATCCGGCGCGAGATCGATCGCGGTCTCGAACTCGCGGATCGCGCGCGCCAGGAGATTCGTTTTCAGATGCACCAATCCGAGATTGACCCGCAGGGTCGGGTCCGCCGGATTGGCCTTCACCAGCCCGCCGTAAACCTCCGCCGCTTTTTCAAACACGCCGAGCTTGAAATACGTCAGCCCGAGCAGGTTCTGGCACCTTTCGTTCTCCGGCCGCAGCGTGATCGCGCGCTCGAGGTACTCCTTGGCTTCGATCACCTTGCCCTCAGTGAGCAGCTCTCCACCGCGGTACAGGGCCTGGATGAATTCGTCACTGCCGGAGCCGCCGCTGCCGTCTATTCCGCGTTGGCTCTCCATCATTAGCGTCGATCCGCCTGAGCCAGCTTGGTGAGATCCTTGTACTGGTAGTAGAGCTGCAAGACCTTGCGAACGTAGGCCTGCGTCTCATCGAACGGCGGAACGTTGCCGCCGTACTTTTTGATTGCGTCTGGGCCGGCATTGTAAGCGGCCACCATCTTCACCATGTCACCCTGAAACTCGTTAGCCAAGTAGCGCAAGTACCGAGTGCCGCCTTCGATGTTGTCCCGCACGTTGAAAATATCCTTCACGTACATCTCTCGAGCGGTGTCGGGCATCAGTTGCATCAGGCCGGATGCACCGCGCTGAGAAACGGCATGCGCATCGAAGTTCGATTCGGCGTGCATGATCGCATGGACGAGGGCAACTGGGATTCGGTACCGGCGCGCGGCCTGCTCTACCAGCTCGTGGTACTCGGGGATCGAGGAGGTCGGAGGAGGCGCCGCGGGTTCGGTTGCCCTCGGAGAACGATGGAATGTTCCCTTGATGCGCTTCGCGCGAATCCCCGAGGGAGGCACGTTGGTGTAGACGACCGTCCCATCTTTCTCGATGTACCTGTAGATGTTTCCGCCGGCGAACGCGGAACCCGTCGACAGACAGACGGTTAGTACGCCGAGAGGGCCAGCCAGTGCGCGCATAGAGTCCAACCCTAAAGCTTAGCGCCCCTAACCCCTTGTTTCTAGTGCCCCAACTTGCTTCCCGAACATCCTACAGTTAAGGCTCCGGCAGGACATGGCCGTTCAGGCAGACTTCCTGATCATCGGTGGTGGAGTCGCTGGGCTTTCCTTTGCGCTCAAGGCCGCGGACCGCGGAACCGTGGCAATTTTGACCAAACGCGCTCGGCAAGAGGGAAGTACCCAGTATGCTCAGGGCGGAATTGCCTCGGTCCTCTCGTCCACCGACTCGTTCGAGCGGCACATCGAGGACACCCTCGCCGCCGGCGCTGGACTGTGTAAGCGCGAAGCGGTGGAGGTGGCCGTCCGCGAAGGTCCGGACCGGGTCCGAGAGCTGGTCGCGCTCGGCGCTGAATTCAGCCGGCGTCCGAGTGGCGAGTTCGATTTGACCCGGGAGGGCGGTCACTCGGAGCGGCGAATCGTCCATGCCACGGACATCACCGGTCGCGAGGTGGAGCGGGCGTTGCTCGCCGCCTGCGACGAGAAGAACAACATCACCTTCTTTCCCAATACCGCGGCGATCGACTTGATCCAGGATCGGCGCAACGACTTGATCCACGATCGGCGCGCCGACCGGAGACAGAGCCGCTGCGTCGGCGTGTACGCGCTCTTGCCCACCGGCCAGATCGAAACGTTTCTCGCTCGGACGATCATCCTGGCCTCGGGCGGCGCAGGAAAGGTTTACCTCTACACCACCAACCCGGACGTCGCGACCGGCGATGGGGTGGCGATGGCGTATCGAGCGGGAGCTGACATCGCCAACCTGGAGTTCTATCAATTTCACCCTACCTGCCTCTATCACCCCGAGGCGAAAAGCTTCTTGGTCAGCGAGGCGTTGCGGGGCGAAGGCGGCCGGTTGCGACTTCGAAGCGGCGAATCGTTCATGCAACGCTATCACTCGCTCGGCGCGCTCGCGCCCCGCGACGTGGTGGCCAAGGCGATCGACTCGGAGCTCAAGCGGACCGGCGATGAGTGCGTGTTTCTTGACATGACCCACTTGGGCCGAGCCTTCTTGATGGAGCGTTTTCCAAATATCTATGCCACCTGCAAGGCGTTCGGGATCGACATGGCAGTTCAACCGATTCCGGTCGTACCCGCGGCGCATTACCAGTGCGGGGGCGTGGTCACCGATCTCTTCGGCCGCACCAACGTTCCAGGGCTGTATGCAATCGGAGAAGTGGCGCAGACCGGCCTGCACGGTGCCAACCGCCTGGCCTCGAATTCTCTGCTCGAGGGCCTGGTCTTTGGCCATCGGGCGGTCAAAGCCGCGCTCGAGGACGTGGAAACCGTGCCTCGTGTAACCGATCAAGTCCCGGCATGGGATCCGGGCTCGGCGGTCGACTCCGACGAGAGCGTGGTGGTCACCCACAACTGGGACGAGATCCGGCGCTTGATGTGGAACTACGTCGGAATCGTCCGGACCGACAAGCGCCTGATGCGTGCCCGCCGGCGGCTGGATCTGCTGCGCGAGGAAATCCGCGACTACTACTGGCGATTCAAGGTGACACGCGATGTGATTGAGCTGCGCAATATCGCCGAAGTGGCCCATCTGATCGTCGAATGCGCCACGCGCCGCAAGGAGAGCCGCGGGCTGCACTACAGCCTCGACTATCCCGAGCGAGACGATCACAACTGGAAGAAGGACACCGTCATTTCTCGGCAGATTTAGATGGCCCTTCCGCAGAGGGAATTTCCGAATCCGCCGCCCGCTCCGATCCAGATGGCTCGGAGACGGCCGATTCCCTGGTTCTCGGGCGCGGTGATCGGCGTCTCGGCGGCGCGATTCTTGGCGACTTCCCTCGTCGGCAGCGAGCGTTGGTCGCTCTACGGACCCGCGGTTCAGGCCGGAGAGTGGTGGCGTTTGCTCGCCTATGCGGTCGAGCACGGCGGCGTGCTGCACATCGTGATGAACATGTCGGTGGTGTACACGCTCGGATTTGGGCTCGAGCGCCTCTTGGGGACCTGGCGCTTCGCGGTAATTTCGCTGGTCGGCTGTTTGGGATCTGCTGCGTTCGCCCTCTGGTTCAACTTCGACACCCCCACTGTGGGAGCTTCGGGAATGATCATCAGCTGGGCGGGAGCGATGCTGCCGATCGCCAATCGCGCCACCAGGCAGAGCTTGCTCATCTGGTTGGTGCAGATCGCAGTCATCAGCTTCCTTCCGTTCGTCAGTTGGGCGGGGCACCTGGGCGGTTTGGTGTTCGGGCTGCCTTGCGGACTGGCGCTTCGAGCCGGACCCCGGGCCTTCCCTTACCTCGCCCCGATCCTCGTGTTCGTCGCCGCGGCGGCCGCGGTCGCGGTCGCGGCGGGCCACCCGATGCGCTGAAAGGCTATTCGAGCGGAAACATCATTTCGACGCGCCCGAGCGTCGAGGCCACTCGCAGCCTGATCCGGTTGGTCCCCGGCATCACCACGGGTGAGCCGTTGGAGGCAATCCGCGGAAATCGGACCCAGTACCCGACCCAGAACTCATCCATGTAAGGATAGATGGCGCGCATGTTGAGGTCGGCCCGCCCCACTCGCCGGATCTGCGACGGCTGCGCTTCCATCGAGTCAGTGACCAGAACCAGCCGCCAGATGCTGTTTGGCCTGTCGAAGTCCTCGAATCGAAGGTCATTGACGTGCACGCCGAGCCAAAACTCATAGTAGGCGTCGAAGGTGGATCGCTCCTGGTCGAGAGTCTTGAGAACTTGCTCCGCCGTCTGCGACTGGAACGACGCGAGCCGCTGCACCCGGGCCTCCCGGAATACCCAGCTCTGGTAGGTCGCCGCGCAGAAGACCCGGGTGTCCAGTTGATCGTACGCCTCGCCGCGATCCGTGTACTTCGAGATCGTCACCTGGTAGGCGGTTTCGGCTGCATCGCTTCGCGCCTTGGGCCCCCGCTCTCCCACCACCGGCGGATGCATCACGCACCCCGCCGCGAACAACAACGGCGCCGCTTGCCAGAGCGTCCCCAGGGCAAAGCGAGCCATCAGGGAAAGTCCTTGCGGGTATAGAGCGCGGCGAGCCGATACCCCTTGCCTTCGAGGGCGGCTCTACCACCCTCGAGCCGATCCACCAGCGCGAACGCGTGAGTCACTTTGAATCCGTGCAGCTCGGCGCGCTCGATCGCTTTGAGCGTGGAGCCGCCGCTGGTGACCACATCCTCAAGGATCGCCACCGCCGCGTCAGGTTTGACGGTGTGGGCACCCTCAATCCACTGCTCCGTTCCGTGGCCCTTGAGCTCTTTGCGCACGATGAACGCGGCGAGCGGTTGGCCCGCCAAGTAGCTGGTCAGGCTCACCGCGGAAACCAGAGGGTCCGCTCCCAAAGTGAGGCCGCCCACCGCGCGAACCTCGGGCGCTTGCCGGCGGATTTCCGAGAAAAGCAGTCGACCGATCAAAAAGTGGCCCTCGGCCGTCAGGGCCGTTCGCTTGCAGTCGATGTAGAAGTCGGACTCTTTACCTGAGGTGAGCGTCACCTTTCGTTTCTCGTAGGAAAGCTCCTTGAGCAGCTCGAGCAGCCGGAGACGATCCCTTTCCAGAGACTCACTGATCATCAGTTCCTTCCAGGTAGGCGACCAGATCCGCCGAGTAGCGAAGCTGAGTCAGAAGCTCCTCTTGCTGATCCGGTTCGAGTGACGCAAACACGTCCGCCAACATGGAGAGGTCCTGATTGATTTCTCCCAGCCGCTGAGTCACCGCGGACGCCAGCTCGTCGGCGTCGACCTCCTCCACCTCGTCGATCACCTCGGGGGCGAGCTGTCCGTTGGCACTCAGCGCCTTCTCGAGCATGTCCTTCGCCGCAACGCTCAGTCGGCCGGCGCGGTCCAATCGGCTCTTCGCCTCTACCAGCTGTTCGCGCGAAAGGCCCTCGGAGTGAATCGCCACCGCCAATGCCATCAGCACCCCATCCTCATCGGACAGATCGGCATGGATCCGCGCCATCACCTCCTTGCGCTGGAGAAATCGCAGCGCCGAGACGCGCCGGAAACCGCAGACCACCTGAAACCGATCGTTCGACGTGGTTCTCAAGTCCACCGGGAACAGCTGTCCCAATCGAGCGAGGTCCGTGGCCAGTGCGGACAAGTCTCCCTCCGGCCGAAGCTGAAACGTCGGATCCTCGTCGATCAGCTCGAGGGGAACCAGCCCGAAGGATGGCTGAACCTTCGGCGCGGGTGCGCCCACGGTGCTTTGATTTTCAACTTCCATTGCTTCGAGCTTTCGCTCACCGCGCCTTCTTCTTTACTACCACCCTCCTGCGGGAACCGGCTGCAACCAACGGCGGGACGGGCGCGCCTGAGCGGGATCCAGAAGGCGGCGGAGGAGGCGGTGGCTTGCCCTCCAGCTTGGATTTTCCGGCGATTCGAACCGCAGGTCGCGCGGGGACCGGGACCGCTCGCACCGCCCGCGCCGGGCGAGCGCCCTTTTCGGAGCGTTCTCCCTTTACTTCGCCCATGTCAATTCGACCGCGAAGGCTCGCGCCGTCCACCAAGATCACTCTCGGGGATCGGATGTCGCCTATCATTCGCCCTTCCTTGGTCAGCTCCACGCTCTCGGCCGCGTCGACATTGCCCACCACCGCGCCGCTGATCACCGCGTTCTTGACGTCGACATTCGCCTTCACCACTCCGGAGGGCTCGACGATCAAGGTCTTGGTCAAAGACAGCTCTCCCTCCAGCCGCCCGCGCACCGTCAAGTCTTCATCGCCGCTGAGCTTGCCGTTGATCACGATCGACGGACCGATCACCGTGTTATCGCCGCTCGAACTGGAAGTGTCCTTGGGATTGGCCATGGTTTAGCGTTCCTTCACGTCCATATCGACGTTTCCTTTGAACGACGCGCCATCGGCGATCAGAATCCGCGGCGCCTTGATGTCTCCGATCACCCGGCAGTCGCTCTTCAGCTCTACCTTGTCGCTGGCATTGATGTTGCCGGTCACCTTTCCGGAGACCTCCACATTCTGGGTTTCAATGTCCGCCTCCACCACCCCCGAGCTATCGACGAAGAGGCTTTCCTTGAGGGAAATTTTACCCTTCACCGTTCCCTGGATCACGAGGTCCTCATCGCCGGAGATCTCCCCGTCGATCACGATGCTCGAACCAATGACCGTGTTCGCCATAAGCGCTTGGTTTCCTCTCAAATGTTGTCCGGAAGCTTCACATCCATCTCAATGGTTCCATTGAAGACCGCTCCGTCCTCAATCACCACCCGCGGGGCCTTGATGTCGCCGGCCACTTTCGCCGACGAGGTGATTGAAACCATCGAAGTGGCATCGATGTTGCCGCTGGCCTCTCCGTTGATCGTCAGCTCCTCGGCGCGGATCTCCGCCTCGACGTGGCCACTGCGCTCGATCGTCAGATGATTCTTGAGCGAAATCTGCCCCTCGACGCGGCCCTCGATCACCAGATCGCCGCCTCCGGTGAGGTTTCCACGAATGGTGATCCCCTTACCGATGATTCCCGTCTGCTCGCTTTGAGCCATTTGCGCCAGTGCCCCCAAGCGTGATCAGCCGCGCATCTGCGACGGTGCAGGACGGTACGCTAGGAATGCGCGGAGATCCAGTAAGAGATTTGCTTCCAAACCTCTTCCTTTCCGATCTCATTGAGCGTCTCATGTAGCATTCCTGGGTACTCCTGGTAATTTTTCTCTCTCGCGCCGACGGTGGAAAAAAACGCCCGCGTGGTGGCGGTGGAAGCAATCGGATCCTCTCCGCCACAAATCACCAGCACCGGCAATGTCAGCGAAGGGCCCAGCGCGAGCGCCTGGGCTTGCGCTCGAGTCGACTCGCTGAACCAGCGCGGGGTGACGGTCCGATTGTAGAGAGGATCACGGGAGACCAGGACTTGCGCCTTCGCATCCCGCGTGAGCTGGTCGAAGCTGATCTCGTTCTTGAATGGCGCCCAGGGGAGCACCTTCTCCACCAGCCTCGCGGCGAAAACCTTCGCCGCCGGCGGGGTGAGCGCCAGTCGCAAGTACGGCGAGGAGAGAATCAACCCCGCCCATTGCGGTCCGCGACGAGCGAGATCGTGAATCGCAATCAACCCCCCGTGGCTGTGGCCCAAGAGAAACCACTTGCCCGGGCGATCGCTCACCCCCCAATGATTGACGAACAGCTCGAAGTCATCGAGGTAGTCCGAGAAGCGATTGCAGTGGCCTCGCCTGCCTTCGGATCGGCCGTGTCCTCGACAGTCGAAGCCAAAGACGGCGATTCCGTCCGCAACCCACGCATCGATCACCGGCTGGTAACGACCGATGTGCTCGGCGTAGCCATGCACCAAAGCGACCCGTGCCTTGGGGTTTTGCGGCAGGTCCGACTGCCAGAACAGGCGCAGGCCGTCTTTTGCCTCCAAAAAACCTTCCTGATGTTGCGCCATCGGGCCTGAGGACCTTAGCGATCGGCGGTCTCTCGGGAAAGCATCTTCAGCTTGCGCTCCAGATTTTGCGCCTGGCCTTCGATCTCCTGCAGCTCTGGCGCGGACTTGAGCGTCTCCAGCGCGCGCCGATACACATCGACCGCCTGGGCTTTCTTCGAAGAGCTTCGGTAGGCATCTCCAAGATGCTCGAGAATCATCGGATCCGGATCGTGCTCCACCGCGCTCTCGAGCGTTCCGATCGCTTGCGAGTATTGGCCGCGCCGGAAGTAGACCCAGCCCAGCGAATCCAAGAACGCGCCGCTTTCCGGCTGCAACTCGAGCGCCCGGCGGATCAGCTTCTCCGCCCGATCCAGATTCTTGCCCTGCTCGGCGAGCGTGTAGCCGATGAAATTCATTGCCGAGGCGTTTTCTGGATTGAGGTTGAGGACCTGCTGCATCTGGGCGATTGCCTTGGCCGATTCTCCTTGCCGCTCGTAAGCGCTGCCGAGCGCGAACCGCAGGGTTTCGTCCTTGGGCGTCTTGCGCAAAGCGTCCGAGAGCATCTCGATCGCCTGCTGGGTTCGGCCGTGGCGGCCGTAGAGCGATGAGAGCGCTTCGAGTAGCTCCGGAGCGGGGTTGCGTTGAATCGCTTCGCTCAGCAGGGACTCCGCCCGTTCGAGCCTGCCGGACCGCTCGAGCGCGATCGCGTAGGCCGGATACGCCTCGAGCAGATCCGGCTTTTCTTGCAATGCCTGCTTGAACAGCTCCTCCGCCCGGGCGTGCTGGCCCGCCAAGGACAGGCAAGTAGCCTGGTGGATGCGCGCTTCCTGAAACAAGTCCGCGCTGGCCGGCAGCTCCCCGAATAGCGCCGCCGCCTTCAAATAGTGCCGTAGCCGCTCATGCAGCAAAGCCGCATAGAAGGTGATCCGCGGCTGAGCGGCGCTCTGCTCCCGGGCCCCGTCCAAAACCTCAACCGCTTCCGCAAGGTGGCCGCTCGCCAGATAAGCGAAGGCCACCCGCACCGTGTATTCCGGCTCATCGGAGAGAAAGAGCACCCGGTCGAAATACGCGCGAGCGCGCGCGCCGGAGCCGGCCTTGAGCGCCACCGCGCCCAACGAGAGCAGCACGTCCCGGTTGTCGGGATCCATCTCCAGCGCTTTTCCGAACGACTTTTCAGCGTCGGCCAGTCGGGAGGTGGACTGATAAATCTGGGCCAGGCCGGTCCACACTTCGAAGTCGTCGCTCTCCACCAGCGCGGCCTTCTTGAGCATCCGCTCCGCGCGGACGAAATCCCGCCGATCGGCCAGGGCGAGGCCAAGCCGCTTGTACCCGATCGGCCGGTCCGGATTCGCAGAGACCTGCCGCTCAATTACCTTGATCGCCTGATCGGGCTCCTTGCGCTCGAGGTGAACCTGGGCGAGCAACAAGTACGGATCCGGCTCTTCGGGACGCAGTTTGATTGCCCGACCCAGATGCTCGGCCGATGCGGCGTACTTCTTCTCCTCGAGCAGAATCCGGCCCATCAAAACGTGCGCCGGGGCATAGCGATTCGAGTGCTGAAACAGCGCCGACAGCTCGTGAAGCGCTCGCTGCGGCTCGGAAACGGTCGCGTACTCCTCCGCCAGAGCCGTCACCAGCGCCGGCTCCCCATCGTCGGAGGCGAGCGCCAACCTCAGCTCCTGGATCGCTCGTTTATGGTCCCCTTCTTCACTCGCCACCTTCGCGGCGAGGTAATGGGCATAGGCTGCGGACGACGGGTAATCGGGCGCCTCCTCCTTCGAGGTCCGCATCGCCTCTTGCATCGCCGCGACGTCTACCCCAGGTCGCTCAGCGCCAAGCGCATTCGGGATTGCGCCCAACCCCAAAACCCAGATCCACTGCATCCCACACAACATGTTTGTCAAAAATCCTCATGGTCGGACTGCCGCCAACAACTCTTGTAAGAGCGTCTCGGGCTTGGGGCCATCCCGTCCAACATCCGCACTGGAAGTCCGAAACGTGAGACCGGTAGCGTCCTGCAGCTCGGTCGTCAACCGGGAGCAGATGCCATGCGCGCCGGCGGCGTTGGACTCCGGAAGCACGACCGCGAACACCCCGTCTCCCAAATGGGCGATGAAGTCCGGCGTGCGGATCCGTTCGCGGATCAGCATCGCGCACTCCCGAATCCGCTCCTGAGCCGCCGCGCCGTCGGGAACCAACACCGCCATGCTCAGCGGCCGCCGGTACCGTTGGCTTCGCGACAGCTCATGCCCCAGCCGGTTGAGCAGACCGCTTCGGTCGAACATTCCGGTCTCCGGGTCGCTTCCGGTTTTCCGCAACAGCGCGGTGCTGCGCTGCAGCTCCTTCTGAGTGTTGCAAAGCTCGATCGCCCGCTCGGCCCGGCCCAACAGCTCCAGCGCCTGGAAGGGCTTGCTCATGTAATCCACCGCTCCGAGGTTGAGCGCGCGCACCTTGTCGGCCACGCCTTGATGCGCGGAGAGGAGAATCACCGGGATGTCGGCGGTATCCGATGACGACTTGAGCGCCACCGCCGCATCCAGCCCGTCCAACTTGGGCAGGAACACATCCATCACGATCAGATCGGGATGCAGGCCTCTCGCCTTGGCGACCCCTTCCGCTCCGTCCCGCGCCACATCGACCCGATAACGGGAGCGCAGGATTTCCGAAACCACCGCCGCCACCTCTGGCTCATCCTCCACCACCAGAACCCGCGGCAGCTCCCCGACCGGAGTCGGCATCGCGCCCGCACTCTTGAGCTCGGGGCCGCTGGCCAACGGCAAGGTAAACGTCACCGCGCAGCCGCCGACTAATAGGTTTTCAGCCCAGATCTCCCCTCCATGCAGCTCGACGAACTCCTTGCAGATCGTCAGTCCCAATCCGGTTCCCCCGGGTCCATGGCGGTAACGATCGAACACCACCTGGAGCTGGTTTTCCGGAATCCCGGGTCCATCATCTTGGACCACCACCCGGACCGCATCTCCATCCGGGCGCTTGAGTCTCTGACAGCGGACGGTCACCGCCCCGGACTGTTTTGCGTGCTGAATGGCATTGGTGATCAGGTTCTGCAGCACCTGCCGCAGCTTCACCTCATCGCCGACCACCGTCAGGCTCTCCGGACTCTCCGGGCGCAAGGAGATGCCGCGTTCCGCCGCGAGGATCTCCAGCTCTTCCGCCGCCTGGGTGCACAGCTCGGCCACGTCCACCCGGGTCGGCTCGAGCGAAAAGCGCGCCTGGTCCCCCTTGCCCCGCTCGAGCAGCGATTCGACGAGATCCAGGATCTTCTTTCCCTGCCGGACGATCGCCTCGAGCGAGGCCTTCTGGTGAGGCGATGGCTCGCCATCGAGCAGCAGCCGCCCGTGTCCGAGCAGGACTTGAAGCGGCGCGCGCAGATCGTGGCTGACCACCGCGATGATTTCATCCTTGATCCGGTTGAGCTCCTTGAGTCGGCGATTCGCCTCGGTCAATTCGCGGTAGCGATCCACGTACGCCAGCTCGAGATCGTCTCGCTTGCGCTTGAGCGCGGTGTGCAGCCGCGCGTTGCGGACCGAGTTGGCCAAGGCGGCCGCCGCGGCGCGGGCGAACTCTTGCTCCTCGCGGCCGAAGCTTCCCTCCGCTCGAGAAAGCCGCAAAAAGAGCGCTCCCAGCAAATCCTCCTGGCAGATCAGCGGCTGGACCAGAATGCTCCGGACCCCCAGCGGGGTGATGTGGGAACGCACCTCCGCCATCAGCGGATCTCGCAGCGCGTCCTCGATGTAGACGGGTTGCCGGGTTTCCAGCGCTCTTCGCAGCTCGGGATAGCGAGCCAAATCCAGCTGCAGCGCCGAAACAGTCGGGTTCTCGGCCGAGGCCACGACCTGCGCCTGCCGGGTGTTTGCTCCTTCCACCAGCACCACCGAGCAGCGGTCATTGACGATCACCCGGGAGAGCTTTTCGAGCGCAATCTTGAGGATTTGATCCAGCTCCAGCGAGCTGGTCGCCGCCTGGGTAATCTCCAGCAGCGCCTCCATTCGCAGCTGGACGATGACGTCCCGTTCCGCAAGTCGCTTGGCTCGGAGGGCGGCCTCGAGCCGAACGGTAAGCTCGTCCTCGCTATAGATGCGATCGTCGAAATCGAAGTCCATCCGCCGCAAGGCTTCGGAGTTGCCGCCGGTCAAATCGGCAAGGACCGGCAACTGCCGAAGCCCGGCGCTCTGCCGGATGGCCTTCAAGGCTTCTCGCTCGGGCGTTCCGGCGCCCACCACCAGGATCGCCTCGGGCTGAAGCTGCGGGGCCAGGGACAACACCGCGTCAGCGGTGGCGGCCGCCGCGCAGTAGAAACCTCGGCTGGAAAGCTTTTCGAGCCACTGCGAAGGCGAAGCCGCCTCGCCCACAACCAGAACCCTTCCTCTCAGAGGGGAGGTTGGCCTCACGTGCTGCATGCCCCCGTGCCCGGCGTCCGTTGGATGTAGGTGCACAGGCCACAGAGAGTGTACGACATTCCATCGAATTATGCCTGGAGGCTGAAGGCCAGACCAGCACGGGGTCGGAACTCACCCATTGGAGGCGAAGGTAGGACAAAAACCTCGTGATTCCCAATGGTTGCCTCTATAGCCCAGCCGCTATACTCGCGGCAGACCCGTCCAAAATGCGACCCTCCCTCCCCGTCCTCTGTTCGGTTTCGGCGCTTTGTTTTCTCTCGCAAGCCAGGGGACAGACCCCGAGCTCGCAGCAAGCCGTTCGCGCCATTGCGATCGAGGACGGCACTGAAAGTCCGGCCACGTGGAACCTGGACATCGCGGATCGCAGGACTACCCGTCTGACCAGCGGAGTGCAGGGGGCTACCGGGCTGCTGCACACCTCGAGCGCGGACCTCGGCCGCGCCGGCATCCTTCGCTTTTCCGGAGTGGGCGAGTACGTGCACGCGACGAACTTTCCGGTTCCCACCGCGGTGGAAACGCGCAGTGCCGGGACATTCGCCGCCTCGTTCGTCCCCTTCAGCTTTTTCGAGCTTTACGCGGCTTACAGCGCAAGCTCCAACATCAATAGCAACTCCATCCCTGTCCGGATTCAGTCGATTGGGGATGGCGCCGCGGGGCTCAAATTCTCCGCTCACTTGGCGCGAGGCCTCTACTCCGGCGTAGAGGGCCGGGCGATGTTGTTCTCCCGATCCGGCGGGGAGGCTGCCCGAACCTCCGGATGGGGCGCCTCTCCCCGATTTCTGTTGACCTATGACGCCCGGGAGCAAGCGCCGCAGGTCCCGCTCCGCTTCCACCTGAATGCGGGATTTCTGTGGGACACGACCCGGTCGCTGCAACCGACTCGCGCCTTCGGAGCGGCCGAGCAGTTCGCGTACAACGCCAACAATTTCAACCGGGTCTTTGGCAGTGCAGGAATGGAGATCCCGCTTCCAATTCTGACGCCGTTCGGAGAGTACAGCATCACCTATCCGTTGGGCGTTCCGGGCAACCGGCTGGTGGATCCGAGCGGGAACTCGATTCCCTTGACCGCGGCCCTGCCGCAGATCGTGACGATGGGACTGAAGGTGACGGCGATTCAGGACCTGACGCTGATCGCGGCGATCGACTTGCGCGTCCACTCCTCGGTCGCGATCGGGATTCCTACCCCCGCCCCGTTCGACGTTTTCTTCGGCGCATCGCTCAACGTGGACCCATGGCGAGCGCGCACCCAAATCGTTCCGATCGTCAAAGAGGTCCCCGCGGCGCAGGCGATGGGCCGAATCGCTGGTACGGTCAGCGACGCCGCGACCCATGCACCGATCGCGGGCGCGCTGATTCTGTTTGGTCCCACCGATCTCCCACCGGTCGCATCCAACGCCGGTTCGGGTAAGTTTTTGAGCTACGAGCTTCCGCGCGGGGCGATCAAATTGAAGGTGGTGAAGACGGGGTACGAAGATCTCGAGCAGCAGGTCCAAATCGAGTCCGGCCGCACCCTGGTGCTTCCGCTGGAAATGAAGCTCGCCGTGAGGAGAACCCATCTTTGGGTATCGGTGGCCTCGGACAATCGCGGCGTCGCGGCAAGAGTCAGCATCCGTGGGCCTGCGATTCGAGAGGTTGCGACTGTGGAGGGCGCGAGCGAAGCACTGGACGTGGAAGTGAAGCCCGGAGCGTACGCGCTCGCTGTCTCCGCCCCCGGTTACCTCGGGCAAACCCGCTCGATCGAGATCGGCGAGGGCGCCGAGCTTGCGGTCAAGTTCGACTTGGTTCCCGAGCCCAAGGAGAAGCTGGTCACGATCGTAAACAAGAAGATCGAGACTGTGCGGCGGATTCACTTCATTACGGCGAAAGCAACGCTGCTACCGGACAGCTACGCGCTCTTGCAGCAGGTGGCGGACCTGATCCTGAAGTCGGACATCAAGCGGATCCGGATTGTCGGGCACACGGACAATTCGGGCACGAAGAAGAGAAATCTCAAGCTGTCGGTCGCCCGGGCCGCGTCAGTGGCCGAGTTCCTCGAGAAAGCCGGGATCGACAAGAAACGAATCGAAACCACGGGCTACGGTGATGCGCGCCCGGTCGTTCCGAACCTCACCGCGCGTGGGCGGGAAATCAACCGGCGGGTGGAGATTCTGATCCTCGATTAGCCGGCCGGACCGCGGCGAGCAACGCCTCCAGATTGCCCGCGGGTCCGGGAATCGGCGCATCGATGATTCCCAACACCTCGAGACCTTGCTGAGCGGCGAACTCGCCGATTCCCTGGATCGCTGCGCCGCGCGCCACCGGATCTCGAACCACGCCACCCTTGCCCACCTGTCCGCGCCCGACTTCGAACTGAGGCTTGATCAGCGCGACGATCACCCCACCCGGCTTCAAACGGCGAAGCGCAGCCGGAAGTACCTGCCGCAGGGAGATGAAGCTGACGTCAAAGGTCAGCACATCCAGCGGCTCCGGTAGTTCCCGTTCGGTCAGATAGCGGGCGTTGAGCCGCTCGCCCACCACCACGTGTGGATCGGTGCGCAGCTTGTGATGTAGCTGTCCGTATCCGACGTCCACCGCGTACACCTTTGCGGCCCCGCGCTGCAGAAGGCAATCGGTGAAGCCGCCGGTGCTGGCCCCGATGTCGGCGCAGACTTTTCCTTCGACCGACAGCTGGAAGTGCTCCAGGGCCCTTTGCAGTTTGACTCCGCCCCGAGACACGAACGGATGGAGCTCCCCCTTGATCCGGATGTCCGCGTCACTCGAGACCAGCGCTGCGGGCTTTTCGGCGCGGCGCTCGTCCACCAGAATCTTGCCCGCCAGGATCAACGCTTGAGCCCGCGCGCGAGATTCCGCCAGGCCGCGCTCGACGATCAGCGTGTCGAGTCGCTGCTTGGCGCTTTTGGCGGGCACCCTAGAGCAAAGCCTCCGCAGCGAAGCGGATGGCGTCGGAGTCCAGACCCAGCTCCGCTCGCTGGGCTCGAGCTTCCCCGTGGCGGACGAAGTAATCGGGCAGACCGAGGCAGCGGACTCGCGCGGCCCTTCGCTCCTCGGCGAGAAACTCCAGAACGGCGCTGCCCAGGCCACCGTGCACCGTGCCTTCCTCGACCACCAGCACTCGGCCGTTCTTGGCCGCCTCCCGCAGCGCGGCGTGATCCAGCGGCGCTACGAAGCGGGCGTCGAGCACGTTCCAGCGCTTGCCTTCGGCGGCGCTCAGCGCGGACAGCGCCAACGGTCCGAGGGCCACGATGCTCAGCTCCGGATTGTCTGCTTTCTTCATCCACCGCGCGCCGACGATCAAGCCCTTGCCGGGAGCGAGATCCGGCGGAAGGACCGGCAGGGTGCCCCGGGGAAAGCGGATCGCGGAGGGCGCGTTGCGCTCCAGCGCCGCGGACAACATCGGCGCAAGATCTTCGCCGGCGACCGGGGCCATCAGCGCGATATTGGGAATCGGTCGAAGCAGCGCCAGGTCATAGGCGCCCTGGTGGGTGGCTCCGTCCGCGCCCACCAGCCCGGCGCGATCCACAGCGAAGATGACCGGCAGCTTGGGCAGGCAGACATCGTGAATCACCTGGTCCATCGCGCGCTGCAAGAACGTCGAATAGATGCAGCACACCGGCCGCAAGCCTCCGATTGCCAACCCCGCGCTGAACGTCACCGCGTGTTGCTCGGCGATTCCGACGTCGAACACCCGCTCCGGAAACCTGCTTTTCAGCTTGGTCAGGGCCGAGCCTTCCAGCATCGCCGGCGTCACCGCGACAACCCGCGGATCCACTGCCATCCGCTCCTCCAGCGCCGCGGCGAAGGCTTCGCTAAAGGTGATGCTGCCGCCGCGGGAGCGGACCAGCTTCCCGTCGCGCAACTCGTAAGGACCCATCGCATGGCCGCGCGTTTTGGGATCCGCCTCTGCCGCCGCGAAACCCTTACCCTTCTGCGTCAGGGCATGGACCACGATTGGCTTGTTGGACCGCTTCGCCTCGCGCAGAGCCGACAGCAGCTCCTTCAAGTCGTGCCCATCCACCGGACCCAAGTAGGCAAAGCCGAGACTTTCGAAGAACATCCGCGCCCCAAGCCCGCGCAACGCCTTCGAGACGGCGCCCACGTTCACCGAGATGGACATCTCGTTGTCGTTGAGCACCACCACCAAGGGGTGGCGCGAGGCGCCCGCATTGTTGAGCCCTTCGAAGGTGAGCCCACCGGTGAGGGCGCCATCGCCGATCACCGCCACCACGGTTCCCTCCTGATTTCGCTGCTGGCGCGCTTCGAGAATCCCCAAGGCGGCGGAGATCGCCGTGCAGGCGTGCCCCGCTCCGAAAACGTCGTGCGTGTTCTCGAGCGGATCGAGAAACGGAGCGATCCCCTGCGGCTGGCGCAGGGTGGGCATTCGATCTCTCCGGCCAGTGAGGATCTTATGCGCGTACGCCTGGTGGCCAACGTCGAACACCAGCGCGTCGTGGGGCGACTTGAAAATGCGATGGAGGGCGACGATCAGCTCGACGGCTCCGAGCGAAGCCCCGAGGTGTCCACCGACCTTGCCGCAGATGGCGATGATTTCCTCGCGGAGCTCATCGCAAAGCGAAGGCAAACTCTCCTCCGGCAGCGCCCGAAGCTCGCGCGGATCTTTCACCTCCTCCAACAGCTTGCTCACAGGGTTCGCTCCAGGGTGTATCGGGCCAGGGCGCGCAAAGGCCCCGGTTTCGGCTCCAGCTTCGCGACCGCGTCGACCGCGTGACGGATCTGCTCATCGGCCAGAGCGCGGGATTTCGCCAGGCCGACCACTGCGGGAAACGTGAACCGGTGGGCCGCCGCATCGGCTCCGGTCGGCTTCCCCATCCGGGCCGAATCGCCGGTCACATCCAGAATGTCGTCGGCAATCTGAAAGGCCAGTCCTACCGCTTGCCCGTACGCATCCGCTGCGGCGAGCGAATCGTCGTTCGAGCCGACGGCGATCACGCCCATCCTGCAAGCGGCCCGGATCAGAGCGCCGGTCTTCAGCCGATGTAAGCGGAAGAGATAGGCCTCTTCCGCCGGGCGATCCTGAGCGATGTCCAGAACCTGCCCGGCGATCATTCCGGCGGCGCCGGCGGCTTGCGCCAGCTCCAGGCCCAATCGGACTCGCTGCGCTTCCGGCCCTCGGGCGAGCATCCCGAAGGCTTCGGTGAGCAGAGCATCGCCGGCCAAAATGGCGAGCGCTTCACCGAACATTTTATGACTCGTCGGTCTTCCCCGCCGCAGGTCGTCGTCATCCATGCTCGGCAGATCGTCATGAATCAGCGAATAGGTATGGATCATCTCGACCGCACAGGCCGCATCGTTCGCGATTTCGCCCGAGCCGCCGCGCGATGACGCGTCGGCAAAGGCGAGACAGAGAATCGGTCGAAGCCGCTTGCCTCCGCCCAACAACGAGTAGCGCATCGCCTCCAGCAGCCGAGGCGGCACCGCGCTGGTGAGGTCTGCCAAGCGCGACTCGAGAATCGACTCGACCCTCTGCTGCTGCTCAGTGAGGAATGCCTCCAGGGGGAAGCTGCTCGTCGCCGCCAACTCAGTTCTCCGGAGTGTTGGCGTTGGGAATTAGTTCGCGGATCCGGGCAATCAGCGTCGGCAGCTCCACCGGCTTGGTGAAATAATCGGACGCGCCGGCTTCGCGGCCTCGCTTGACGTCCGTGGCCGAGCTGCGCGCCGAAATGAAAATCACCGGAATCTGCCTGAACTCCTCGTTCTTTCGAACTGCCCGGCAAAGCTCGAATCCGTCGATCCAGGACATGTTGACGTCGAGCAGGATGACGTCGGGCCGGTCGACGTGAAGGGTGGAGATCAGCCGCAGCCCATTTGCCGCTTGGGACACCTCGAAATTCTCCATCTGAAGCGCGAGCGCCAAAAGCTCGCGCGTTTCGCGGTCGTCGTCCACGATGATGACTTTTGGCTTTCTTGGCTCCACCGCGCTCGCCACGTCAGAAAGGAATGTCGTCGTCTTCAGGTTCCGGAACGCTTGCAGCAGCCGGCCCCGATGGCCGGGAGATTGAGGATTTCTGGGGACTTGGGGAGGGGGTTACCGACAACGGGACGACCCGTTCCTCTCCGCCTTCCACCAGCAGTTGCTCGATCCGTTTCTCTGCGTCGGTCAGCAGTTGTTCGCCCCGGCGTACGAGGCGGATTCCTTCCTCAAAGGCGCGCAGCGATTCCTCCAACGGAAGATCACCGCCCTCCAACTTCTTAACCACTTCCTCTAGCCGCTGAACCACGTCCCCGTACTTTTCAGGGAGGGAGCCGCCCGACTTCGACACGTCTGCCACCGATCTTAAACCCTCCGCACCCCGCAAATGTACGGGACCAACCGCGCAATCGCCAGTGGCACGTTCGAGCTCACCTCGGGAGAGTGCCGGTCACCCGGGCGTCAATCTCCTCACATTCCGTCAGGCGCTCACAGGCCGCGCCCGCCACCCTGATTGCTATCTCTTCTCCCACCCCCACGTCCGCCGCTTGCCGCACCACCGAACCGTCGGATTTTTTGAGGGTGACCGAGTAGCCTCGCGCCAGAACTCGCAGCGGGCTTAGGGCCTCCAATTGGGTCTCAAGCTTGTTGAAATGTCTTCGGTCGGTCGCGCTTCGGTGCCGCGCTCGAGCCCGAAGGCGCTCGGCCAGCTTATTGAGCTGTTGCCAGGTTTGAGCCAACCGCTTTCTCGGATCCTGCCGGTCGAGCCGCTCCTCCAGCGCTTGCAGTTGGGCCTGATGGCTGCGGATCGACCGCCGGATTACTCGGGACATCCGCTCGGTATCGTCGGCCAGCCGCATCTGGTGGCGGCCCAGGATTCGGCGCGGATCGGCAAGCCTCACCGCCAACCGGTGGAATCGGGTGCGGCCGGCAAGAATCTGGCGCTCGAGGGCTTTGCTCAGTCGCCGTTCGGCCGCCCCCAACGAGAGCTCCAGGTCCGCGAGCACGGGCGCCAGCTTCTCGGCGGCGGCGCTTGGAGTGGGAGCGCGAAAATCCGCCACAAAGTCGGCAATCGTGAAGTCCACCTCGTGCCCAATCGCGGAGACGACCGGCTTGGGACAGGCGGCGATCGCTCGGGCGACGACCTCCTCATTGAAGGTCCACAGATCCTCCACCGAGCCTCCCCCTCGGGTGAGGACAATGACATCGACGTCGGTGCGAGCCAAACAGCGGATCGCCCGCACCACCTCCCCGGCGGAGCCATCGCCCTGGACCCGTGCGTCGCACACCAACACCGAGAGCCGGGGGTGACGGCGATGCAAGACGCGAAGAAAATCGCGAAGCGCGGCGCCACTGACGCTGGTCACCACGCCGATCCGGCGCGGCAAAAACGGAATCGGCCGCGGCGGGCGCTTCCGGTTCTCGCCCAGCAGCCCTTCCTTCGCCAACCGCTCCTTGAGCTGTTGAAAAGCCAGCGCGAGCGCGCCTTGCCCCGCCGGTTCGATGCGCTGGACGATCAGGCTGTAGCGGCCCCGAGGCTCGTAGACGTCGATGCTTCCTTCCACCAGAATCGAGAGTCCATCCCGCAATTCGAACTTCATCCGCTGCGCGACGGAAGACCAGACCTTGGTCTCGATGCAGGCGTCCTGATCCTTGAGGTTGAAGTACAGATGCCCACTCGGATTTCGGCCTCGAAAACCCGACACTTCGCCCTGAACCCAGACTCGCGGATATTCGTACTCCAACAGATCCTTGATCTGCCGGGTCAGCTCGCCCACGGTGAGCACCACCCGGGCAGCCGGTTTCCGACTCTCGACCGCAGGACGTTGCTCCGAAACGGGAGGCAGCGGCGGTGGAACGGATGGCGCCGCTGGGCTGGGCGGCTGCTCGGGCGCCGAGGCCGGCCGTAGATTCTGGGCAGCGGTGTTCTGAGGGCGGGCGGCAAAGCCAAAAAGGCTGTGCTGAACCGGGGCTGGCTGGTCCTTGCTCATCGATCGATGCTTATAGACTATCCGGCCGCTTCGCCGAAAACGAACGCGAAGACGATCGGTCCGAAAAGAACCAGGAAGACGGTAGGAAAAATGCAGCCGATCAGCGGCAGGAGCATCTTGACGGGGGCCTGGTTGGCCAGTTTCTCAGCTCGCTGGCTGCGCTCGAGACGAAGCTGGGCCGACTGAATTCGGAGCACCTTCCCAAGGCTGGTACCCATTCGATCTGCGAGGATGAGCGCGGTGACGAAGGTGGTGAGCGCCGGCAAGTCCACGCGCTGGATCAAAGCTTTCAGCGACTCCTCGCGCGTCTTGCCAAGCTTCAACTGCTTGAGCACGAGGCTGAATTCGTCCTTGAGGGGCCCGGGCTTTCCCTTTTCCACCGCCTTGGCCAGTGCGCCGGTAAAGTCCAGTCCCGCTTCAACCGCCAGGGTCAGCAGATCGAGGTGATAGGGCAGCGCGCGGGTAATCCTCAGCTGGCGCCGCTTCACCTGATCACCCAGCCAGTGCACCGGATACCAGACGCCGACGATGGCCGCGAGCAACGTCCAACCGAGGCTCAACTGCAGGCTTCGACAGAGAATCCAACCCAATAGAATGCCGACCAGCGCACCTGCCTGTTGCAGCAACACGATGTCCGCGGGTGAGAGATCCCTCGGCTCGCCAGCCTTGGTGAGCTGCTTTCGCAGCAGCCCTTCATAACGAGGCGTCAGCAGGCGGCGGTTGAATGCGGTCAAGCGATCGAGCAAGTCCGCTCCCAACTTGTGAAACGGGCGCGGCTCGTTCGCCCGCCGCGCTACCAGCTGGATCAGGACTTTGGTCGCGACCCATGCGATCAGGCCCGCGCTCGCCGCGAGCAACAGCGTAGCCAAACCGAGTGGGACGGCACCTTTAAACATCGACATTGACGATCCGTCGGATGAGCAAAAAGCCCAGCCCCTCCATCACCAGGACGATGCCGACCAGGACGTAGCCAAAGAGGTGCTGAAGCATCGGCTGGATCAGATCCGGCCGCATGTAATTGAGAACCAGTCCGAGAAGAAGCGGCATCGCCGAAACCATCCAGCCCTGCAATCGGCCCTGAGACGTAATGGCATCGATCTTTCCTTCGAGACGAAACCGCTCGCGCGCGGTGGCCGAGAGAGTCTCGAAGATCTCAGCCATGTTTCCACCGAGTTGCCTGGCGATGTTGGTGGCTACGACCACCAGATCCAGATCCTCGGATCCCACCCGCGCGCTCAAATTGACGAGAGCGTCCTCGATCGACACGCCGAGCTTTACCTCCTTGATCAAAAGCCCGAATTCTTGCGACAACGGCGCCGGCATCTCGCGCGCGAGCTGGTCAACTGCTTGCGGAAAGGTGAGACCCGCGCGAAACGCGTTTGCCAGCGATTGCAGCGCGTCCACCAGTTGAACATTGAATTTGCGTACTCGGCGTTTGCGCGAGTGACGCACCAGAAGACGCGGCAAAAAGAAGCCGAGCGCGATTCCGAGAATTGTCGCCAAGGGATTGAAAATCAGCAAGGCCGCGACGCCGAGCAGCACCATCGCGGAGAGGTTGAGCAGCAAGAGCTGCTTGGGCTCGAGGAATAGAAACATTCCATCCAGCTCTTGCAGCGACTTCGCGAGGTAGCGCTGTCGATATTGCTGATACCCGCTCGACAGAACCCGAAACGCCACCAGGCTGAAAAAGAATACGGCCGCAGCGACTAGAAAAAGGGCTGCAATCTTCATCGCTCTCTCGGCCCGGCAATCGCGGTCCTTTCCGCCGTCCCGCGGATGATTTGAATCGTCTGGTGCCTCTTTTCCTGCAGCGTCTTGGCCCGCTCTCCGGAAACCAGCGTCTGGATCGTGGCGTGCCCGCGATTGTCGACCGGATCGACGTCCTCATCGCTGCGCAGCGAAAGTGTGAGGGAGCCGAGCTCCGAAGCCAGAGCCAGAATTTCAGCTTCCTCGGGAAGGACCAACAGCGAAACATTGCTGTACTCGCGGCTTGCTTCCGAGGCGAGGTTGGCGTTGCTGGTTCCGCTGATTTTTCCGGTCGCCAGAACGATCACGTTCTGCAGCAGGGTCACGACGATCTGTTGGTTGGAATGCGGATCGCGAAACGTGGCGAGAACGTCCACGTGGTCATTCGGACGGACCCAACCTCCTACCGCCGCCCGCCTGGAGGCATCGATCGTGATGGCTCGGCCCTTCCTCTGAATCTTGCTCGCGAGGCGATCGCTGCCCTGGGTGGTCTCAAACTGTGTCCACAAAAAAGGATCTCCGCGCTGGACCGGAACGAGCAGTCTCTGGTTCTCGATCAACGAGATCAAATCCGGCTTCACCACCGAGGTGGTGGCAAATTGCTCGGGGATGGAGCGCTCCATCATCATCTCGAGCGTCACCGCGCTACCCTCGGGAAGATCTCGGGAGGCAACCACCACCGGGACCAGGTTCCAACCCTGCCGCACGTCCGCCTCTTTCTTCTTCAGTCCCCAGTAAGCAGTGACGCCCGCGAGCAGGCCCAGTCCGAGAGCAGCAACCAAGGGGAGCTTTTCTTTCGGCACTCGAACTGACGCGATCGGCAGCTTCATGGCAGCGCGCTCCCCAGAATCGCGAACAACGAGTCGAGGTAGATCTGGAACGCGGTAAGAAACAGTGAAATCAGGTTGGTCTGCCCGCGCGGCCCCGGAATGAAGCGCACCGTACATCCCAGCACCAAGCCGACCACCAAAACCCAGCTCAGGGCGGAGTACTCGAGGAGGGCTTGACCTCTTCGGCGTCTTCTAAAATCCACCCGCTGCATCAGCCTGTCGCTCCAATCGAATTTTCGGAGTCGCCGAACCCGGCTCACCCACGCGAGCTTTCGCATCGTGTCCGTAGCCGCTCGCCTCCATGCTGTGCGCGGCCGCGGGCAGCTCAATCCGCGCTAAATGAAGCACCGGCACCTCCGCGCTGATCCAGAATCGTTGCACCAGGGTCCGCTGGTACCAAAGCTCTACCGGCGTCGCCGACACCGTACCGGCGGAAGTGAGAAGCCGAAGCTCCTTGCCGTGCCGAACGCTCAGCTCGCCTTGGGAGGCAGAATGACCATTCTGCCCCTCCGGGGTTGTTTCGGCAGCCCTTGCGCCCAAAAGCACGCGGCCGATCGCCGATGGATCAACCTCTTGAGCTCGGTCATGGCCGAAAACGACAATCAGTCGACTGACCCCATCCGAAGAGATTCCCGTCCCCTTTGCGACCAACATCCGAAACTGAAGCAGCGGGGCGGACAGGCTCGCGTGGGAACCGAATTCAATCTCCAGCCAGAAAGCGGGACGGCCACGGGCATCCTGTTCCTCGCCCACCACCGCGACCCGCCAGTGCCCCTGCCGGGTCGGCCCGGCGTCGATCCGATAGGCAACCCAGTCTCCGACTCGCGCGTCGTCCAGCGGCTGCTCGAGGCGCTCTACGGCGAGCGGCAAAAATGGTGCCCTTGTCTCGCCAATTCGGTTCGATGCGGCGAGCAGCCCGAGCAAGGGAATCGCGAAACCGCTCACCATCCGTGCTCTCGATGGCGCTCATCGCCAGTCTCTTCGACGATCGTCTCCAGGACAGCGGTCAGATCTGGCGACTGGGCAACCAGCAAAGTCCTGACTCGGCCGACCGGACATCTGGACTCAATCGAGAGCGTCGCCTCATCGACGACGCGGCAACCGGTCGCTCTTAGTTGCTCGATCACCTTTTGCCGCGCCTGCGCCAGGCCCGCATTCAGCAGAAGCGTACGGTGTGAGCCCTTGCGAGCGTCGTTCGCCGCACGTGAGTCGTGAACAAAGAGATGACCCTCTACGGGCGGTTGGACATTCAAGGGCGCGGAGTGGGCTCGCAGCGAGCGTAACACCGAGAACCCGATGGTCATCCTGCCCTGGGCGCGCAGCACGACCGCCCTTTGGATCGCTTCTCTCGTGCAGAATGCCGAAACGACGATCTCTTGCCGAAAATCGCCATCCGCCGTCGTGAGGTAGCCCTTGTTCCCCCACTCCCGAAGAAAGTACAGGGCAACGGCTTCGAGCGGATCGCGGGCAACGAAATACGCCAACTGCTGCGGCACGCCATCGACGATCAGCCGTTCGCCGATTCGTGTGAGAACGGTTCCCGGATACGCAGGCAGCTCATCCGGCATCAGGAGGGGCATGGATGACAACAGCGCTGCTGACAACACTCCAATCATCCGCAATCCACTTTGGGCGACTCATCCCCGTTCGAGGTATCGCGATCCGAGGCTGGGTTGTCCGCCTGCGCCCGCTTGCAGCCCATGAAGAACGCGCCGCGCGCCGCGAAAATGCGCAGATAGAGCGAGTCTTCGTATCGCGCCTGATCGCGAAACGGCGCAGTGTCGAAGCAAGCGGGGCGCTCGTGATCAAGGCTGCCGGAACGAGCAAGATGGTTGAGCCCGCCCCGCGCATCGAGGGGATAGGCCTGAAGATAGTCGCACTCCCGCGCCTCTCCCGGGCGGCGAGGCCGGTAGTTCAGGGAGATCAGGTGTGTGGCGGTTGGGTCGGCCAGTGCACGTCCAACCAGCCTTTCCACCTCGGAAAGGCCAGGCACGGAACCGAATCGATCCCGGACTCCGAAGAAGGTCATCCGTGATACCTGCTTGAAAAAAGCGCTGGGAAGCTCCGGACTACCGCGGAACGGGCGACGGATGTTTCCCACTACGTCCTCGCCTTCTCCAATGTGCCAGTCCGAAGCGATGAGCGTGTAGCGTGAACTCAGCGGCACCCGGTCCAAGGAGCCGCCTCCAAAGACATCGAGCTTGAACCATCCCCCACCGCTTCGCTGGAGGAAGTGCCGGGGCAAAAGATGATTCTTCAACTCGAGCGATGCATGCGAATGGACGAGTCCTCCGGCATTGAAGCCGAGCGCCTCGACCATCGGGCCCGTTGCCCGCTGCATCGCGCCGGAGATCGAGCTCGCCCATGGGCCCGGCTCGGATCCGCCGGCAAAGGAGTGTGTCCCGGGCACCTGCTCCTGAACCGCTCGCAGGTGAAGGTCCTGGTAGGTGGCGACGAAAGTCCCAGGCCATCCCTCGCTGTTCGTGTAGCGAAGCTTCACCGCGGTCGTCACCTGTGCTGCGGCTTCGGAGAAGGCCGCATCGTGCCGACCGCCCAGGTAGTCGGAGAGAGGATGCGCGGCCAGCTCCCAAGCCACGCTGCGATTGATCTCTTGCAGCCGCAGTCTGGCGCGAATCAGCTCCAGGAAATACAGGCCGTACAGAATCAGCACGACCAACAGCGGCAAGACGATGGCGAGCTCCACGACCGCCCCACCGCGCTGCAATCGCGCGTCACTGCCCGCCCGGCGCTCAGTGGGCAATGAATTGTTGCGCGCGGGCAGCGAGTGAATTCGGCAGGGCGTCCAACAGTCCCTCAGCGTCCGCCAGATCCCTGCGCCCCTGATAGAGAGGAGCCAATCGCGCCCGCCAATAGGGGTTGAAGAAGTTGGGTTGCTCGGCCCAATTTCCAGGGCGGTGGTAGTAGACCTGGCCGCGTGAAATGACGTTGAGGCCGCTTCCTCCTCCCAGGAGGCGGAATTGACTGTGCGAGCCGTCCAGGGAAATCTCCGCGGTGCCCAACGCGTGAAGCTGGATCCGAGCTTGCGAATTGAGCAGCGCGGGCCCGATGTTTGCGGCGCCGGTCTGGTCGCGAATCGGGTTTCGCAGCTGGGCAGGACTTTTGTTGAGGGCGATCCAGGTGGAGGGCTGATTGAACTCTTGCTTTCGTTCGGCTGGATCGCCAAGCGCCGGGGTTCCGCGCGTCGGACACCTGTCCGCATATTGCCCCGGTTCGAAGTGGAAGAACGGAACGATTCCCCCCCAGGGATGGTTGCCGTCTTCGATCGGTCGAACATTGGCGGTGAACACTGCAATGTCCATTCCGGGCAGGCAGATACCGCGGACCACGCAGATTCCGGTCTCATGCAGGCCGATTGCCGCCTCCTCTCCGGTGGGATCGACCTGACCTGGCCCGCGCGGCCATCCCGGGTACGAGACCCGCCAGTGGACACCACCGGATCGGCCCCGATGCTCGAAGGAATTGAGAGCCCAGACACTCGTCTTGAGCATGTGTCGAAAAGGGAGCGAGGGATCGTTGCCCCTGCCCATCCGCGGGTCTCCCCAGCACTCCCAATAGTTGGAATCCGCGTTGCACGCGAAAGGGTTGCGGAAAGGTCCAAGCGAAGCCGGGCCTAGTCCAATCGAATAGATGTCGTCGGCGCCCAGATTGTCTCCCTGGGCCATCATTCCCTCGGGCGCATCCGGCGGATCTCTCCAGTGCCGGATCAGATTGCCGCCCTCCGCATCCTCGAACCCTTTCGCCAACGAATAGCTCAACAGGCGGCTCTGCCCCCATTTGGGGGCGATCTGATCGATCAGCCCTCGCAGTCCACCGAGAAACTCCGGAACTGGCAAAAGCTCTCCCAACTTTCTCGAGGTGACAAAGTGCGGACAGCTCTGCGCACTGGGATTGCAGGTTACGCGCGTCGCGTTGGCGATCCCGCCCATCACGCGCTTGGCGCGCGACTGTTTGCTCCCTTCGTGGATCGCCCGAGGATCGATCGCGACCAGCGGGTTGATCGGCGCTACTGGGCTGCCACCGGCCTCTCGAAAGTGAGCGCGATCAAACAGGCAGGCGCTCAGGCTGGCGGACAACGTCCGCGCGGCGGTCATGCTGAGGTTGCGGTCATTCTCCTGGACGACACGGTCAGCGCTGCCGACCACCTGGCCGAGCGCGGTGAGCATCACCGCTTCGGACGCGCCTGCCAAAGCCTGGTTCAATTGGCGATGAGCGGGGATGATCATCCTGCCGATCACGAAGTCCGGATTCACCGAGCGAAGGAAGCGTTGGTAAGAGACGAGAAAGACCCGGTATGCGCCCAGAATCCGATCGAGAACGGTCAGGATCGCGCCAAGGTATGGCACCCGCTCGAGAATTGGACATGCGACGTTCCAAAAAACGCTCCGGTTGCCGGCGCAGTGGTCCAGGCTTTTGAACATCCCATACAAGTCAGTGAGGAAGGCCTCGCTGAAATAGATGAACGAGAGATAGGACTGCCAAACCATCGCCGAGACGTAATGTGAGGCCTGGGCGCGATTCGCGAGCGCGTAGAAGTTGAACGCGCGAGCCTCCATCACCGCGATCGAGTATGCCGCCGCATCCGCGGTGTTCTGCAGCCGGATTTTTTCATTCACGCCGTGCCCGACGTGCAAAATGGTCAAGACGCAAAGCGAGAGCGCCAAGATCAAAAGGCAGGCGAGGACGAGCGACTGGCCCTGTTGAGCGCGACGCGAAATCATCGCATCAGCCATTTGCGATAGAGGTTGGACTGAATCGAGAGCGAATAGGTGGCACTCACCGGGAGGAAAACGCGCGGGCTCGCCCTGCCGGGCAGGAGCAGACGCCCCGTCGCGAGGTCCCACAGGACTCGCATCTCGGATGGAGAAACTGTCGGATAGCCATCGCGATGCGCAATGCCCGCCGCCGGTAGCGGAATCTCTCCGCCCGAGCCGATCCGCGAATGATGCAGCTCTCCAGTGACTCGCACGCCCGCGTTGCACGCATACCACGCCGCGAACAGCAGCCAGTTGGCCAACGGAATTTTGAGCTCGTACCAGTATCGGAGCCGTACTTTGAGCAGCCCGGCGCGGCGGACCGCGGCGCTCTCCGCCTGATCGAAGTCGATTTCATCCAAGGCACCCGAGTCGCCGCGTTCGCGAGCCACTGCGTCGAAGTCGACATGGGTGGGATTGAGCAAGTCCACGCGAACCAGCCCCTTGAGCGCTGCGCCGTTCACGTCGTTGCGGACCGTGCTGCCCCAGGGCAGTTGCCGAAACGCCCGTTCCTGCAATCTTTGATGACTCAAGGTGGCAACCAGATTTGCCAAGTCATCGGTGCGGCCGTGCATCGGCAGTAGCGCGAGCAAAGCCGCATCCCGCATCCGCTCGTTGTTTCCATTCCAGACGATTCCAGCGCGAGCGGCGGAGAACGCGGCGTACTCCACCATCAACTTCGCGTGTGCCAGCAACGTGAGCTGGACCAACCCCAGAGCGAGCGCGATGAACACCGGAAGGGCGATCGCGGTCTCCAGCGCGGCGACGCCTCTGATTTGCGGAGCGGACCGCACCATGCGGCGATCGTCTGCCGCATTGACTTCAGCGTGAATCGGTCAACTGGCCTGCTTGGGCCCGGTTGCCTCCGAGACCAAGAAGCAGGCCGCAATGTGGCCGGGCGCGACCTGGTAGAGCGGCGGCGTCTCCTGGCGGCAGCGGTCGAGCGCGTACGGGCAACGGGGGGTGAAAGGCACAATCTTCCGACTGGGGCGATCGGTGGCGAGACGCAAAGGCTTTCAAAAGACGAGGTGACGTTATCCAACGGGCGCGTTCTGTAGGAGCCCATCCTTGCTTCACCCACATCGATCATAAAAAGCTTAGTCAAGCCAAGAGCTTGCCGTGCTAATGCATTAGTACGCTTCCCCACCGCTGAGCTACGCGTTCGACCGCGGGCCACATCAATTAGGGTCGATACCGCCTTCTGCACCTGGCCCTGCAGAACCTCGCTCAGTGCGACGCCTCTGATTCGCGGATCGGACCGCGCCATGCGGCGATCGTCTGCCGCATTGACCGCAGCGTGAATCGGTCAACTGGCCTGTTTGGGCCCGGTTGCCTCGGGGACCAAAAAGCAGGCCGCAGTGTGGCCGGGCGCGACCTGGTAGAGCGGCGGCGTCTCCTTCCGGCAGCGGTCGAATGCGTACGGGCAGCGGGGGTGGAATGCACATCCGGACGGCGGAGCGATCGGTGAAGGAACTTCACCGCCGAGGACAATTCGCTGCCGACGGCGCGCTGGATCGAGAACGGGAATCGCGGAGAGTAGCGCCTGGGTATAGGGGTGCTTCGGCGCTCGGTAGAGCTGGGTTGCATCCGCGAGCTCGACAATCTTGCCCAGATACATCACTGCCACTCGGTTGGACACATACTCGACGATTCTCAAATCGTGAGCGATGAACAGGTAGCTCAAGTGCAGCTCGCGCTGAAGATCCACGAGCAGATTCACGATCTGAGCCTGAATCGACACGTCGAGCGCGCTGATCGGCTCGTCGGCGACGATCAGCTCCGGGTTCACCGCCAGACTTCGAGCGATCCCAATCCGCTGGCGTTGCCCTCCGGAGAATTCATGCGGATAGCGCTTCTCCGCGTCGCGAGGCAGCCCCATCTTGTCGAGAAGGGCGAGCACCCGTCGCCGCAGCTCGGCACCGGACGCCAGGCGGTGAATGGTCAGGGCTTCGCCGATGATTTGGCCCACCGTCATCCTGGGGTTTAACGAAGCGTAAGGATCCTGAAAGATGATTTGCATCCGGCGTCGGATCGGCCGCAGCTGCCGCTGGGAGAGCCCGGTCAGATCTTGACGGTCGAAGCGAATCCACCCCGCCGTGGGCTGGATCAGTTTCAAAATGGCGCGGCCGAGGGTGCTCTTGCCGCAGCCGCTTTCCCCCACCAGCCCCAACGTCTCGCCACGCGCGATTTGCAGATCAACCTGATCCACGGCCTTCACCGTGCCGCGCACCCGGCCCCAGATCCCGACCCTCACCGGGAAGTGAACCGAGAGATCGCGGACCTCGAGCAGCGGCTCGCTCACGGCGCTGGCACCGGGTTGTGGCAAGCGGCCCAATGCTCGGGGCGCTTGAGCTCGAGCGGGGGGTCGACACTGGCGCAAATTTCGATCGCGCGCGGGCACCTTTCGCGAAATCGACAGCCGCTGGGCAGAGCGCGAAGGCTGGGGACGGTGCCGGGGATGGCATCCAGGCGCCGCGCGCTCCCCTCCTCCGCAGCCGCTTCGATCGAGGGAATCGATTTGAGCAATCCCTCTGTGTAGGGGTGCGCCGGCGCCGCGAACAGCTTGTCCACGTGCGCTTTTTCAACGATGCGCCCCGCGTACATCACGAGCACCTGGTCGCAGGTCTCGGCGACGACCCCCAGATCGTGGGTAATCAGCATCACTGCCATCTTTCGCTCCGCCTGGAGGCGCCGGATCAGCTCGAGGATGCCGGCCTGAACGGTGACATCCAAGGCAGTCGTCGGCTCGTCCGCGATCAGAAGCTCGGGGTTGCATGCGAGGGCGATCGCAATCATCACGCGCTGCCGCATTCCGCCGGACATCTGATGGGGGTAGGCATCGACGCGCTCCTCGGGGGCAGGAATTCCCACCTGGCGAAACAGCTCGATCGAGCGCTGGTGCGCCTCGCGTCGGCTGGCGCGCTGATGGAGCCGAATCACCTCCGCTACCTGGTCGCCCGCGGTGAACACTGGATTCAGCGCGGTCATCGGATCTTGAAAAATCATCGAAATCTTGCTTCCCCGAATTCGCTGCATCTGCCGCTCCGACAAGGAGAGCAGATCGGTGCCATGAAACAACGCGTGTCCCGACGCGATTCGCCCGGGCGGTTCTTGGACCAAGCGCATGATCGAAAGGGCGGTCACGCTTTTTCCGCAGCCGGACTCGCCCACCACCCCGAGGATCGTTCCAGGGTCGATCGCGAACGAGACGTCATCGACGGCCGCCACCGGTCCGTCTTCGAACATGAACTCGGTCCGCAGGTTTCGGATTTCGAGCAGAGGTTGCACGATCCGGATCAGCTTACCTCGACTCCGCCGATCCTTCCGGTTCGATCCAGACGCGCCGCAAATCGTACCAGGTGGGCGAGGGACGAATTCCCCGGACTCTCTTCTTCACCGCGTCAAGCGTGGGCCGGACCGAAACGAAATTGTAGACCTGATCGTGGTAAAGCAGTCGGTGCAGCGCTCGGTTCACTTGGATCCGCCGCCGATCATCGAAGGTCTGCCGAGTCTCGACGAGCAAGCGGTCTACCTCGGGATTGGCGTAGGAAACGAAATTCGATGCCTGGCTCTGGCTGGAGTGGAAGACGGCATAATTGTCCTGTTCGAAGTCGGAGTTTATCCAAAGCAGAAACGCCGCGTCGAACTGGTGCTTGAGCATCCGCTCGGTGAGCCGTGGAAACTCGACCTTCTCCACGTCCATCTCGATGCCCAGTTTTTTGTACTCGTCCTGGAGAACGGCGGCGATCTTTCCCATCCGCACCGAATGCGCGCTGATCAGCAGTGTGAAATGGAAAGGCAATCCATCCTTATCGAGAATTCCGTCGCCGTTGGTGTCCGCCCATCCCGCCTGGCTCAGTAGCCTTCTCGCGCGCTCGGGGTTGTACTCGAGTCGGATTACATCCGGATCACAATAGGCGGACTCGATGTAGAAGGGGCAGGTGGTTGGGATCTCCAATCCGAGATCGATGTTCTGCCGCACTTGCTCGTAGGGAAACAACATCGCCAACGCGGTGCGGACCCTTCGATCCCGAAAGAATGGCCGTTGCTGATTCCATCCAATCCAGCTGAAGTTGTTCGCGAGAACGTAAATTCGGTTGTAGTTGCGCACTGCCCACGCGTTTTGCGCGTCGGGCTTTTCCAGGGCGCGCCAGACCACCGGCTGAATCGACGTCATCAGATCGAACTCGCCGCGCTCGAAAAGCTGATTTGCCAGAGTCTGGTCCTTGACGATGCGAAGAATGACTTTGCTCAGGTAGGCGTGCTTGCCCCAGTAGTGCTCATGGTTCACCAGGCTGATTTCCCGGTTCGGTTCCCAATGCTCAAATCGGAATGGACCCGTGCCGATTGGCTCCTTGTTCAGAGCCAGGCTGCTGAAATCGCCCTGGAGCGATCGCCAGGGCACCATCGCGACCGCGGTAGCGAAACCTCGAAAGCCCAGGTAGTTCGGTTTCTTCCACCGCAGCATCACCGTGTACTCGGTCGGCGCTTCATAGCTGGCGAGATCCGCGAAGTAGCTCTTGTGAATCGTGGTCCGATGGTTCGGATCCAACACCGCGTCCAGGACCGCCTTCACGTCCTTGGAGGTGAAGTGCTGGCCATTGTGAAAGCGAACGCCTCTGCGAAGACGGACCACCTGAGTGGTGCGGTCCTCGCTTTCCTCGTAGCTCTCCGCGAGCAACGGCAGCAGCTTGTATGGAGGCTCCCGATCGATCTCAAACAGCGTCTCGTACATCGGCCCGAGCAGGTAGTGAACGGTTGCGTCGATCGCGCAGCCATCATCGAGGATGTTCAGGCCAGTTGGCTCGGAGCCGATCCGAATCGTGAAGCTGCCCCCCGGCACGGGTTGGCCAGCGTTCACCTCGGGCGGCAGCCTGCCCTCCAGCCATTCTCGGCCGGGCCCGGCGAGATCCTGGAAACCGACGGAGCTGGTCGCGGCGCTGACCTCAGGGTACTTGGATTGCGAAAGACAACCCTGACAGGCAAGAAGTCCGAGAGCTCCAATGACTAGGAGTGCGGCAAGCTGGGTAGAGAACCGGCGCAAATCTCCCCCCGTACGACTTCCTTCCGGCCACACCGCTATCACGAACCCAGCACGCCGCACACAAAATCGCACTGCACACACCGCCTCACAGGGATCCCCGCGGCCGGCCATTCTCGTCGAGTTCGATCACTTTCGCACCTGCCGGCGGAGCGAGTTTGAACAGAGACGGCTCCAGGTCAGGGTTGACCCGCAGCTCCTGGTAGCGAAGCTCGAGCGTCGTTGAGCCCGAGGCGAACAAGGTGATTTTTCGAGGAAGGTCGATCGCCCCAGTGGCCTGAAAGTCTTCGAAAAGGAGATCGTACGCCGCCGCGCCGCGGAGCTCGCTCTTGAGGACCCGGTGATTGTCCGGGTGAATCCAGATCTTCTGGCTGCGATCTCCTTGCCAAAGCGTAACGAGGTAGGCCCGCGCTTCGGCCAGAGCCTGAGCCGAAAGACGCTCTGCGGGGATGCGGGGGGCCGCTCCAAGCAAAATGCTGACCAGCTCTGGCCCCGACAATACTACGGGAAGCAACCTGGAGACGTTCTCTGGGGTGGCCGGGCCGTGGAAGTAGTTGCCTTGATCGTTCTGCAGAAGCGCGAAGGTCTGCCCATCAGAGGCCAGAATCGCCTGCGGTTGGCCGAAGAAGCCGATCACCTCAAAGTGCAGGAATGCCGGGCGAGCGGCCGCGATGAACACGGTCACTGTTGACCTCGCGCTGGGCGCGGCAACTCGCAGTCTGCCTTCACCCCGGATCGAGAACACCTGGCTCTCGACTTTCGACGCGAGGTCGAGTAGTTCCCGAGCGTCAAGTGAAGCGCCAACCTGGCTTGTTTCAAGGCGTTTGGGGCATCCCAGCCAGGCAACTGCGAGGAAGAGAATCCAGACCGCCCTGTTCAAGATCGTCCCTCGCCATAGACAGGGGCGGGTTCGAGGCGATTTAGTTGCGGCAATCGTCCCAGGAGCATCAACAACAGGACCTATATGACCTTTGAGGAATTGATTCATTATTTCAGGCTCGGCGGCATCACGATGGCCGTCATCCTCGCCTGCTCGGTGCTCGCCGTCGGCGTGGCGATCGAGCGGCTGATCGCGCTTTGGAACGTCGGCGATGCCGCGCGAGCTTTGGGGCAAGCGATCGCCAAGCACTTACTGCGCGGGGACGTCGGAGCTGGGCGATCCGCTGCCGAGCGATCCGGAGCGATCGCCGCGGACATCTACTTGGCCGGCTTCGATCGGCTGGACCGCGGTCCGGACCTGGGTCCCTCGCTGGATGCAGCGGTCGAACGAGAGCGCGCCCAGGTGGGCTTGCGGCTGCGCAAAAATCTATGGATCCTCGGCACGATCGGCGCCACCACGCCGTTCATCGGCCTGTTCGGCACGGTGGCTGGCATCATGCGGGCCTTCAAGGATCTGGGGATCGATGTGGAGTCAGGTGGGGCGGGGAATACGGCCGCGGTGATGACCGGAATTTCGGAGGCGCTGATCACCACTGCCGGTGGAATCCTCGTCGCCGTCGAAGCGGTGATCCTCTACAACTATTTTCAGACTCGAATCGCGCGGCTCGCAGTGGAGCTGCGACTGTTGACCGAAGAATTCGTAGAGTTGCTCCGGGAGCGACGCTCACCGATCAGCAGCCCGCCCCTGGTCGAGAGGCCTCCTCCGGCTTCGACTCAAGCCGCGCCGCTGCTTGAAGCGCAAGCCAAGGGAACCTAAGCGATGGCGATTGGCAGAGTCCCCGGAACCGGAGAAGGCGCTGAGATCGATGACGTCTTCTCGGAAATCAACATCACCCCGCTTACCGACATCTTCCTGGTGTTGCTGATCATCTTCATGGTGACCAGCTCGGTGATCGTCAATCAGGTCCCCGGGGGCGGCGGGGCGAAAGCCGGCCTCAAGGTCAACCTGCCCAAAGGCGGCGCTTCGGACGTGCGGCCGACCGAAGCGGATTTGTCGGTCGCGATTTTGGCCGATGGCCGAATCGTCCTCGCCGGCGCAGTAGTGAACGAAGATGAATTGAAGCGAGCCCTCGATATGGCCAAAGAGAAAAATCCACAGACGATGGTGATCGTGCAGGCGGACGAGGGCGTCACCCACGGCAAAGTGGTTCAGGTAATGGAAATGGCCAAGAGCGCAGGTCTGGCGCAGCTCGCGATTGGAGTGCGCGAGGTACCCAAGTAAATCAGATCGTGCCGAACCCGGCGTCCGGCAGCTCGATCGCGGAAGTATCCTTGAACAGAGCCGATCGCGTCGCGGTGGCAATTCCGGGCAACACGTTGCGCGCGTACCAGACCGCGGATGCGCGTTTGCCCTGGTAGAAGGTCCGATCGGGATGGCCTTCCGGAAGGGACTTGGCGGCCTGCTCGGAGAGGAGCGCCGCCTCGAGCAAGAGCCAACCGATCGCCAGCTGCGACATGATCGTGAGAAACCGATTGGCATTGAGCGGGATGAGCGCGGTCTGCTCCGATTGCGACCACTCCAGAAGCGCCATCGCCATCTGAAGCAGCGCCTCTTGGGCACTGCCCAAAGTCTCGATCTCGGCCGCGTACACCGGGTCTTGTCGATGGGCTTCCACGAACGCGCTGACGTCCGCCATGAACTGTTGAAAATGGATGCCGCCCGCCTGCGCCATCTTCCGCCCAACCAGGTCCATCGCTTGAATGTGGTTGGTGCCCTCGTAAATCGAAAAGATCTTCGAATCGCGGCAGTATTGCTCGACTGGATGGTCCTTGAGATAGCCGGCGCCGCCGTAAATCTGGATCGCTTGACCGCAGATCCGGAATGCTTCGTCCGAGGCGTAGCTCTTGACCAGCGGGGTGAGAAGCTCCACCTGCCCGCGGTGGTAGGCGGCCTTCTCATCATCCGTTCCGGCGAGTTGGGTGGCCCGGTCTAGATGGTTGGCCAGTTTCACCACCAGCATCCGGATGCCCTCTACGCTGGCCTTGCAGTCCATCAGCATGCGCCGCACGTCCGGATGCTCGATGATTGGCACGCGAGGCTTGTTGGGATCCTTCCAATAGCGGAAGTTCGCACCCTGTTTGCGCTCGCGCGCGTACTCGAGCGCATTGAGGTACGCCGTAGAGGCCACGGCGAGTCCCTGAAGACCGACGGCGATCCGCGCGCCATTCATCATCCGAAACATCTGGCTCATCCCGACGTTCTCCACGCCGCCCACGAGCTCGCCCACGCACGCTGCGTTGTCTCCGAAATTCAGCACGCAGGTGGCAGAGCCATTGATCCCCATCTTGTGCTCGATCGACGCGACTTGGACATCGTTCAGCTCTCCGGAGACACCCTCCGGACCGATCCGACGCTTGGGTACGATGAACAGCGAAAGTCCCTTGGTGCCAGGTGGGGCGCCCACGATGCGCGCAAGCACCATGTGAATGATGTTCTCCGCCAGATCATGATCGCCGCCGGAGATAAAGATCTTGGTGCCCCGGATCCGATACGTTCCATCCGGATTTTTCACCGCCTCGGTCTTCGCAGCGCCCACGTCCGAGCCCGCGTGAGGCTCGGTCAGGCACATCGTTCCACCCCACTGCCCGGTAAACATTTTCTTCGCATAGCGGCGCACCTGGTCCGCCGTGCCGCACTGCTCGATCGTTGCCGCGGCTCCGGAAGCGAGCCCGGGGTACATGTTGAAGGCCGCGTTCGCGCCGGAGAGCATCTCCTCGACCAGCACTTGAATCATCCGAGGAGCGCCTTGGCCGCCGTGCTCAGGACTGATCGCGACCGACTCGAATCCTGCTTCGTAGAGTTGCCTCCACGCGTCTTTGAAACCGGAGGGCGTGTGGACTTCGCCGTTCTCCAGTCGGCAGCCTTCCCGATCGCCGACCGAATTCAGCGGCCCCAAAACGTCCTTCGCGAACCGATAGGTTTCCTGCAGAACCGCCTTCGCCTCGTCCTCGCCCCAGGCGGCGAACGGCTCGCGACCGGCCAGCTCGCTAAAGCGAAACTGCTCGAACAGCACGAAAAACATTTCCCGGAGATTCGCCTTGTACCAGTTGATTCGCGCAGCCATGGAAAGCTCCTGTTGTCCCACCAGTTTGTGGCCGGTTGACTTCAGAGTCAACCATAGCTAACGCCGCGCGTCGAATGCTGCAACGTCCTGAAACCTAATGTTTTTTCTTAGCGACAGGCTTGACCCTTTGCGAGGCCCGCGCTCTTTTCACCGCTTCTTCTTCGTGCTCGCCACCGCTCCCATGAGGGTGATGGTGCGCGTGCAGCTCCTCAGTCGCCGGCGGAGGCGGCGGATGGATCAGGCTCTGCCTTGGAACGTTCATGATGATCGGCGTTTGTCCGGCCCGCTGACGGTTTTCATCTTCGAGCGAGTAGAACACCTGCACCTGGGAATGGCCCTTCAGGACCAGCTCGCCCTTCTGGTTTTCAGCCCACAGCTCGATCTCAGCGAAGTAGCGACCGTTGTCGCCGAAGCGATCGGTGACGCGGCCTTTGCAAACGACGGTGTCTCCGGGCCAAATCATCTTGATGAAGCGGACGCTGTATTGCCGCAGCTGCGCACCTCGAGCCCAATCGGAAACCAGTTGCGCCAAAAAACCCATCACCAGCATCCCCGGCGCATACACCGACGGAAGCCCCACCTGGCGCGCGTAGACGTCGTCTACGTGCACCGGGTTGAAGTCGCCTGAAGCGCCCGCGTAACGCACCAGCTGGACGCGATCGACGGGTGCTTTCGCCAGTGCTGGCAGCTCATCGCCCACGTGGATCGCTTCGAAGTACAACTTTCTGGCGGGCATCAGACGTGCTCCTTCGCCGCCCGAACCACCAGCGTTCTTCGAGCCTTGAAGACGAGATTTCCTTCCTCGTCGCGGCCTTCATCCTCGATCACCGCAACGTCCATCCGACCCGCCGGTCCGGTGCGCTCGTGCACATCGGCAACCTTGGACGAGACGTAAATCCGGTCGCCGGCGAGAATCGGGCGCTCGTAGTCGAAGGCTTGCTCTGCGTGCAGCAAGCTCTTGATGCCCACTCCTAGAAGCTCCCGTAAATCAGCCGACGAATGGAATGACGCTGGGAAAGTCGGGGGCGCGACGATGGTCGGATAACCAGATGCCCGGGCGTAATCCTCGTCGTAGTAGATTGGGTTGTAGTCGCCCAACGCCTCCGCAAAGCGCCGAATCGCTCCTTTTTCCACCTCGTTCAGCGTGGGCGGTGACGCTCGCCCAATCGCGTTCCTATCCAGCATGCATACCTCTCACCTGCCGGCCGGCAACTCCAGGACGGTGAGCAGACCTGGCTCGGCTGACGCGACCCGTGGCGCGGCGTTGACCACCAGGTTGGCGGTGGCCCGATCCCCGGCTACCCCGCCCTTGATCTCCAGCTCTATTTTCGGATCCGAGTCGATCAGAATGCGATCACCGGGATCATCCGCGCCGACCGCGATGGTCAACTCCAACCGCACCCGCTCCTGACCCTCATCGAGTCCCACTGCGATTTGCCAAATTCCCGCGACCCGGCCCTTGGCGACTGGAAAAGCGCCTCCAGAGATATCTTCCGCGGCGACCACCGCCTCAATCTCCTCTTCGTACTGATCGCACTCGATGCCCAGTCCCAGAGCGCAAAGAGCGGCGGATTCCGAGAGGCCAAGGTGTCCAATCTGATCCTTCTCGACCAAATCATTGAATTCTTGTTCGGTGAGTCCTGCGCCGACTTTTCGCTGTAGCGCCTCGCGGCGGCTTCGCGCGTCCACCACCCGCGTCGCGCTGATCCGCCGCACCGGACCACACGCCTGCCCAGCGGTCGCCGCCAATCGGTCCAGCACGAATCCCGGATTCACGCCGGTCCCCAGCACCGAGACGCCTGATTTTTCCGCGGCCTGGTCAAGCTGAGTGGCGAGCTTCGGGTACTTCAAGTACGGAAACGCAAGCTCTTCGCAGGTGGACACCACCGAAGCGCCGGCGTGGACTGCCGAAAGCAGTTGCTCGAGCACCTCGGGAAGGCGAGAGCCGGTTGCATGGAGCACCACGCCGCCTCGCGCGCGCCCGAACGCCCCGGCCAAATCCCGGCTCACTTCAATTTCAATCGTCGGATCGCCCATCAGCTCGCCAAGGCTGCGTCCGACCAGTGCTCGATTCGAGTCCACAGCTCCGATCAGCTTCAACTCACTTGAAGCCTGCGCAGCCTTCGCAATTTCCCGGCCAATAAAGCCCAGCCCCATCACCACGACTGGGATCGGCCCTGCTCGGGATTTGCTCATTTCGAGCGGTTCTCCAAAAAACACCAGCTAAAATCAAGGAGTTATGAAACTTGACCGCTCGCGGACAATAGACGACATGGTACTACCAAGCAAGCATATCCTTCGCCGTCGCGGGCGCATTTCACTGCCAATATCTTGAAATCCTTTGACGTTTTGCTGGAGTGCAGGGCGGCAACCACACGGCTTCTCGAGTGGCAAGGGGGTTCCTTCCGCTCGGCAGTCACTATGTGTCAGGCTTCGGGTTCGCCAGCGCTGCGCCTGGGGAGGTTCCGAAAATGGATCGGATTCTGCTGGTCGATGACGATGTCCTGATTCTCCAGGCCCTGTCGCGAATCCTCGAGTCGGAAGGTTACGAGGTTGTCGCGCACGACAATCCACTCGAGGCAATCAACGAGAAGGATTACGTCGCGGTAATTACCGACTTCATGATGCCCGGAATGAACGGCATCGAACTGTTGAGCGCAATCCGAAAATCGAATCCGCAGGCGGTGCGGGTGCTGCTGACGGCGGCGGGAGATTTCAAGATTGCATCCGAGGCGGTGAATCGCGGCGAGGTGTACCGACTATTGGGTAAACCGTGGGCGATACCCGACTTGACCTCCTGCGTACGCCAAGCGATCGAGCACTATCACCTGGTCGAGGAAAACGCCCGACTGTCCAAGGAGCTAGCAGGGAAGAACGAGGAACTGACCCGGATCAACCGAAACCTCGAAGGCATCGTGGTGGAACGAACCAATGGTTTGCTCGAGGGGATGATCTCTGCACTCGACTACCGAGACACCGAAACGCAGTGGCATTCGAGGCGGGTCTCCCTCTACTCGCGCAGGATTGGCCAACAAATTGGATTGGCAGGAAACGACCTGGACGTCGTTGAGCAGGGCGCATTGCTTCACGACATCGGAAAGATCGGCGTTCGGGACTCCATCCTGCTCAAGCCAGGCCCGCTCACTCCCGACGAGTGGGCTGAAATGAGGCTGCATCCGGAGTTCGGGTACCGAATGCTCGCGAGGATGCCTTACCTCTACGACGCCTCACTGGTAGTCCTCCAACACCAGGAACGTTACGACGGTCACGGCTATCCACAGGGCTTGAAGGCGAAACAAATCGTCGTTGGAGCCCGGGTGTTCGCCATCGCCGACACGATGGATGCGATCACTTCGGATCGCCCTTACCGGAAGGGACGAACTCAAAGCATCGCGAATGAGGAGATCAAACGCTGCCGAGGTTCGCAGTTTGACCCGGAAATCGTCGACGCTTACCTGCAGATTCCAGAAACGGACTGGACCGAAATCCGCAGAACGGTGGAAGGGCTGGAAGCGGATCAAGTCAAGCGATGGGGCTCACCGCCGCTTCGCAACGCGCCTCGCCCGATCAGTTACCGGATTCCAGAGTCTGGGATGGCAAAACTGGCTTCTGGAAAACACTGAGAATCAAAACGGGTGCGCGCGGGCGAGGCCGCGGCAATTCCCCGGGTGTGCCCGTCTCTGCTTTTCGCGTCGGCGTTGTATCCGATACCCACGGGTTCTTCGATCCGAACCTGGCTTTGCTCCTTCGCGGCTCCCGTCTGATCCTGCATGCAGGGGACATTTGCGGCGTGGAGGTGTTGGAGCAGCTTTCGACCCTTGCTCCGGTGCAGGCCATCTATGGCAATTGCGACGTCAATCCTTTGACAGCACAGCTGCCGTCCTGGAGGGTGGAGCAGATTGGCGCGTTCCGGGTACTGGTCCTTCATGACCTTGGCAGACCGATTCGGCCTCGCGAGCCTGCTCAGAAGCTGATCGAGCAAGTCCGGCCGACGGTGGTGGTGAGCGGACACAGCCACCAATCGGCTCTGGAGATCGTCGACGGCGTCTTCTTCGTGAATCCGGGAAGCGCGGGAAGGAAAAGATTCAAGCTGATCCGAAGCGCCGCCGTGCTTCTTTGCGCAGAGGAATGCATCGACGCACGCGTGTACTCGCTTGAAACGGACGTTCCGAAGATGATCGCTCGAAGGCGATTTCGAATGACCTCGAACGCCGCCCCCCTTTACAGATCAGATCCAGGCGCCACAATGGCCCCTGACCGATTGGGGAGGAGAGGCCACACTGCTGGAGCCAGCAAGCGGATGGCAGGCACGAGCAAATAGCGCCACGGCGCGCCCGCTCTCCGCGGCCCTCACGCCGTTTCATCAGAAGGTGATCGCCGAGAAGCTGGCGCTCGGCTACCGCAACGGTACTGAACGGCTGGCCTCTGCGCTTTCAGGAGCCAAGCTCGATCTCAATCCGCACCAGGTCGAAGCGGCGGCCTTTGCGTTGGACTCGCTGCGTCGCGGGGGTTGTCTCCTCGCGGACGAGGTGGGCTTGGGCAAGACCATCGAGGCGGGTTTGGCCCTGAGTCAACTCGCGGCAGAAGGAAAGCCCAAGGGATTGGTCATTTGTCCCGCCACCTTGCGGATCCAATGGCAACGGGAGCTGGCGGAAAAATTCGAGCTCGACGCCAGCATCGTGGACGGATCCAGCTCCTTCGATCGCGTCAATCCCTTCGATCGCCCGGGCCCGGTGATCTGCTCCTTCCAATTCGCGGCGAGTCGCGCCGAGTGGCTCGCTCGAATCAACTGGGACGTCGTGGTGATCGATGAAGCTCATCATCTGCGCAATGCGCATCGCGCCACGCACAAGACGGCTCGGGCGCTCAAAGCGGGCATTCGACACTGCCCGAAAATTCTGCTGACCGCCACGCCTCTTCAAAACAGCGTGCTCGAGATTTTCGGCCTGGCGTCTTTCCTGGATGAGCGACTGCTCGGTCCGGAGCAAGCGTTCCGCTCCCGCTATGAGATTGGCGGGGGAGACGATGATGCACTTCGCGAGTTGAAGGACCGAATCTCGGAGGTCGCGTTTCGGACGCTGCGGCGGCAGGTTCGCGAGTACGTTCGGTTCACCAAGCGGCGCAGCCTGGTGGAGGACTTCGCCTGGTCCGAAGAAGAGCAGGAGCTCTATGAACGAGTCTCGGATTACCTACGGCGTGCCGACACCGCGGGCATTCCGGCCGAGCGACGTACGCTGCTGACGCTGGTCTACCGAAAGCTCCTGGCCTCCTCCAGCTACGCAATTGCTCCGACTTTGAGGCAGCTGGCGGAACGGCTCAAGCATCAGCTGCGATCTCCCCGGCAGGAAGGCTCCGAGGACTGGGGACTGGTGCGAGAGGAGATTCCGCAGCACTGGATGGACTCGGAAGATTGGAAGAATGCGCCTACCGGACAGGCCAAGCTGCCCGATCTGCAATCGGAAATACGCGAGCTGGAGCGATATGCGCAGCTGGCCGAAGGAATCAAGGTCAACGCCAAGGGCGAGGCGCTCAAGCACGCGCTCGATCGAATCTTCACCGTCGCACGAGCTCACCAGTGGCCCGAGAAGGCGGTGATATTTACCGAGTCAAAGCGAACTCAGGAATACCTCTTTCGACTGCTCAGCGAGGATGGCTATCAGGACCGCATCTCGCTGCTCTCCGGAAACAGCGGCAGCGCCTCCCAGCGCAGTGCCGTGGTGGACGCGTTTCGAGAGAAAACCCAGATCCTCCTCTCCACCGAGGCAGGAGCCGAGGGCCTCAACCTGCAATTCTGCAACCTGGTGGTCAATTTTGATCTTCCCTGGAATCCCCAGCGAATTGAGCAGAGGATCGGTCGATGTCACCGGTACGGCCAGCAACGCGACGTCTTGGTGATCAACTTCCTCAACCGACGGAATGCTGCCGATGCGCGCTTGCTCGAGATTCTCGAGCAAAAGCTGCATCTGTTCGACGGTCTGTTTGGCGCGTCGGATGAGATCCTCGGCGCCTTGGGCGAGGGCGTCGATTTCGAGAAAAGGGTGCTCGAGATTTATCAGTCGTGTCGTTCCCCAGAGGAAATCAATGCCGCATTCGACGCGCTTCGGGCTGACCTCGAGCACCTGATCGCGCAACGGATGAGGGAGGCGCAGTCTTTGCTTCTGGACCGGTTCGATGGCGAGGTGCGCCGGCGCCTGCGAGTGGTCGACGCGGCCACTCGAACGGCGCTCGCGCGTTACTGCGAAGAAGGCCGGGCGCTGGTGCGGTCCGTTTTGGGCGAGGACTCGCAGCCCGGGCGCGTTCCAATCCAGCAGGCGATTGAGAAGGTTCGAGCCAAGAGCTGCGCGGAGCTGTGCTACCTGCGGATCGACGCAGCCTATCTACCCAATGGCCTTCTGCCGCTGGTTGGTAGCGATGGATGGTGGCTCGCGTATCGACTGGAAACATCCGGGCTCGCTCCCGAGGCCAAGCTGATCCATCTCGTTCTGGTCAGGGACCAAAACCACTTTCGGCCGCTTTCGGACTCGGAAGGCGAGCAATTTCTGGGTTTACCCGCGACGGAGGAGAAGCATCGGCGACCCGACGGTGTCTCGTTGTCCGCGGCACACGAAATCGCCTTGACCGCGATCCGCGAGCGGGCTTTCAAAAACGCAGAGAGAGCCAGCGCCGCGGAGCTGGATCAGTCCAGGGAACGGCTGGATCGATATACCGAGGACTGCCTCGGCGAAATGCGCCAAGCGGTCGCGCACCTCCAAGCCGAGTGGGAAGAGGCGCGCAAGTCGCTTCTTAAGCTGGACGATCCAGGCGAGCGGGACCGGCAAAGAACGAAGGCGATCCAAAAGGAGCACGACTATCGCCAAAAGCTGGCCGCACTTCGACGCGAAGAAGAGAGCCGTTACGGCCAGAAGGATCAATGGATTGCGGAACTGGGCCAGAAGGCAAAAGTGTCACAATCCTGCAGTCTGATCGCGGCCGCTTACTTCTGGATCTAATTGGGCAGAGCCGACCTTCAGCCGGATCGCCTGGGGCAAAAGTGTCATTCGGCAGGGCAGCCGACCGACTGCCTCGCCGTCCAGATCGATCAGCACTTCCTGATCGCTCTCCCCCTTCAAAGTTCGACAGCGCAAGCACCGGGTTCCGGGCAAGCGAGTGTGCGTGCCGCTGTAAAGCGCTTTCGACTTGAGCAGGAAATCCACGAGGCCAAATCCACTCCAGATCGTGACATCGAACAGCCCATCGGAGGGCTGGGCGTTGGGCGCCACGCACATTCCTCCGCCGAAGTATTTCCCATTGGCGACGGAAACGGCGGTGACTTGAAGCTCTTCTGGAGGATTGTCGTCGACCGAAAGCCGTACCTTCTGATCGGAGTACTTGATCAACGCCTTCAAGCTGGCCCAGACAAAGCTCATCTTTCCGCCAAGCATCTTGGGGGACGCCTTCACCTCGCGGTCAACCACGCCGCTTGCTCCGAATGAGCAAACGTTCGCAAAGTAGCGCCGTTCGGTTTGCCCGGAGTTCGAAACATACTCAGCCAGCCCAATGTCAATGGGTACCGAGCCGCCGCTGGTCAGCCGTTCGATCGCGGACCTCGGGCTCAAGTCCCAGCCGAAGGTTTTTCGAAAGTCCCCGCCGGTTCCCTGGGGAACTACCGCCAGCGCGGCGCGCGGGTTGATCGGAGCTCCGCGGTCGAAAAAGCCATTCACCACCTCATTCACCGTTCCGTCGCCCCCGACCGCGACGATGCAGTCGTACCCCTCCTTCAACGCGCGCGATGCAATCTTCGCCGCATCGAGGGGCTCTTTGGTGAAGGCGTACTCCGGCCGCGACAGCTTCCGAGCGATCTGCGCGTTGACTTCCAACCAACGCTTTCCAGTGCGGCCGCTTCCGCTCTGTGGGTTGACGATAAAAAAAGGCTTCAACCGGCGCCTCGCTTGGATTCAGCCAACTTGCGCTGCAGGTAGTCTGCCAAAGCTCGAAGAGGAACCCGCGTCGGGCAAACCGCCTCGGCGCGCTCAAGTGCTTCCGCTCTCAGGTTGGACAGCGCCGACTCTAGGTTTACAAGGTGTGGAGTCGCGCGCGAATAGGCGACCGGGAGCGAGCTTGCACCCTGAAACGAGCCCTCCGACCTGGGTCCAAAAGCGTCGCAGAGTCCGCAATGAATGCAGCGTGACGCGCCTCGTAGAACCTGATGGTCCTCGGCGGTCATGGGCAGGAGTCCCTCGACGGCGTAGTTCGCCAAGAATCTGTGCAACCCATCGCTAGAATTAGGTCGCAGCAATCGCCTTAATGGCTGAGCGATGACCGCTCGATAGCCCCAGTACAAGTTCGCCTTGAGCTTTCTCCAAAATTGCATCGATTGGATGCTCGCATCCGGCTGGCGATGTCGCAAGGACTCCGCTAGACAGCCGGTCGCAGTGATCCGCCTGGTGCAAATCAATCAGGATGCTCTGGCCGCGGAACCGGTTCCGGACGCCCCATTGTCGCGGGAGGTCTTGGCGGCGAATGCATCTATGTACCGGCGTAGCGGCTTCCACCCACCCTGGGTCGCGTACCTGGTCGTCGACAAAGGACGTTGCGTCGGCACCTGCGCGTTTAAAGGTGCCCCGCGCGAAAACCGGGTCGAAATCGCGTATTTCACCTTCCCCGCGTACGAGGGCCAGGGGCTCGCAACTCAAATGGCCGAGGCGCTGGTGGATATCGCTCACGCCCAGATACCTGGAATCACTGTGACCGCGCAGACGCTTCCTGCGGAAAATGCCTCGACGCGCATCCTTGACAAACTCGGCTTCAAGCGCGTCGGCACCGCCAAAGACGACGAAGTCGGGCTCGTCTGGGAGTGGCATCTGGCCTAGCGGAGTCCCACGCGCCGGGTGCTGGGCGAATTCCATAACGACAGATTGCGTGGGGGGTGATCTTGATCGATCGTGCCGTACGCCGGTGAACACGGAGGGGACAGCATGGGAGAAAACAACGGAGTCGATCGGCGTAAGTTTCTTCAGGGTGTGGGGGGCGCGGCGGCGGTGCTCACCGCGTTCAATCCACAAAGCATCTTCGCGTCGTCAGCCGAATCGGATTTGGGGAATTCGGAAGCACATGGCGGCTCAAGGCGAAGGCGCAGCCTGGAGCTGCGTCGAGGCGCTGCCCTTGAGGAGTACCGGCAGCCCGTTCCGGAGCACCGCAGTAACGGCGACGAGAGCCGGTACCCGAACCGGATTGCCAGCTATTCAAAGGGGCTGCCTCACAACAGCTTCGGCGAGGTGGATCTCGAGGCCTATGAAACACTGCTGAGCGCGGTTTCCAGCGGCGAACCGGGCCTCTTCGAGCAAATCATCTTGGGTGCGCCGGAGGATCAGCGGATGAAGCTCGTCAATCCCCAGGCCGGGCTCGCCTTTGATATCGAAGGAACCGACTCGCACCAGCTCACGTTGCCGCCGGCTCCCGAATTCGCCAGTGCCGAGGAGGCGGGTGAGATCGTCGAAAACTACTGGATGGCCCTCGCGCGGGACGTTCCGTTCGAAGAGTATCGCACCGATCCAATCACCGTGGCTTCGGCCGCGGAGCTGTCCAGGATGTCGGACTTTCGCGGACCGCGTGGCCCGAACGGGAATGTTACTCCCGCCACCCTCTTCCGAGGACCGACCCCTGCCGATCTGGTTGGACCCTGCATGTCCCAATTCCTGCTGTTGCCCGCCCGGTTCGGCTCCGAGAGTATCAACTCTCGACAGCAGACCCTGGTGCCCGGCCTGGACTACCTGACGGACTTTAGCGATTGGCTTTCGGTCCAGAATGGCTTTCGAAGGGGCCCGAACCAATTCGACGCGACGGCGCGCTACATCCGAAATGGCCGCGACCTGAGCGCCTTCGTACACATCGATGCACTGTTCCAGGCATACCTGCTGGCGGGGTTAATCCTGGCGCAGCTCAATGCCCCTCTCAATCCCGGTAGTCCGTACCTTTCCTCTCGGACCCAGGTCGGCTTTGGAACCTTCGGCCCACCCTTCATTTTGACGATGCTCGTCGAGGGATGCACTCGAGCGCTGAAGGCAGTCTGGTTCCAGAAGTGGTTCGTGCACCGCAGGCTGCGTCCGGAGGAGTTTGCCGCGCGCGTCCACCGAGTCAAAGTGGATCATGCGGATTACCCGATTCACCGTGACGTGCTCGACTCCCAGGTCGTCGAGGAAGTCGCGCGGCAATACGGAAGCTATCTGCTGCCAATGGCCTTTCCGGAGGGCTGTCCTTTGCATCCTTCTTACGGCTCTGGCCACTCCACCGTTGCTGGAGCGTGCGTCACGATGCTCAAAGCGATGTTCGACGGCTCAACCAGAATCGCGGATCTGTTGCGAGACAATGGCACTGAATACACCCGGCCAGTCGTCAGCTCGCACGACGGGCTTTCGCTGATTCCCTACGAAGGGACCGATCGGGACGAGATGACCGTCGAAGGGGAGCTCAACAAGGTGGCCGCGAATATCGCGCTCGGCCGAGATCACGCAGGTGTTCACTGGCGCTCGGACGAGGTGCGCTCGCTGTACCTGGGCGAGGAAGTTGCGATCAGCCTTCTTCGAGATCAGAAGCACTGCTACAACGAGCATTTCGAAGGATTTACATTCACCAAATTCGATGGAACGACAATTACCATTTAGCGCGCTGGGGAATGAAAAATCGCTGGGATGACCGCCAAGCGCGCTCCTTTGTCGCCCGCTACAAGGCCGACGGCGCGGATCTCGCGCTCCGTACGTATAGCGCACGGCTGATCGGCCAGGACCCCAGTCTCGTTCTTCATGGCGGCGGAAACACCTCGGTAAAGACGGTCAAGTCGACACTGACCGGCGAGCAGGCGCGGGTGATCTGCATCAAGGGGTCAGGTTGGGATCTGGCAACCATCGAGCCCCAGGGCCACCCGGCAGTGAAGATGGACGCCCTGGAAGGCTTGCGGGCCCTGCCCCGACTGTCCGACGAAGAGATGGTGAACGCTCTCCGAACGAACATGCTTGATAGCGCCGGTCCTACTCCTTCAGTGGAGACGCTGCTGCACGCGTTCCTGCCGCATCGCTTCATCGATCACACCCATGCCGATGCCGTGCTGTCGATCACCAATCAGCCCGACTCGGAAGAGCGGGCACGAGGATGGGTCGGAAAGCGTCTGGGGGTGGTGCCCTACATCATGCCCGGATTCGCCCTCGCGAAGTTGGCGGCGGAAATCTACGAGCGGGATCCTGACGTCGAGGGGTTGTTGCTGATCAAGCACGGGATTTTCACCTTCGGAGAAACGGCGAAACAGAGCTACGAGCGGATGATCGCTTGGGTGGATCGGGCAGAGCGCCAGATCGCCAAATCCAAGCGCTTCGCATTGCATCCGCTTCGGATCGGCGAGCAATCGGACCCCCGCTCGGTGGCGATCGCCGCGAATCTGCTTCGGGGACAGTGCTTTCTGACGCGGTCGACCGCAAAGCAGGAGGACGCGCGACAATCGCTGATCGTTCGTCACCGCGCCGACGATGCGATTCTGCAGTTCGCGACCAGTCGCGAGGCAGCGCGGCTATCCCAGCAGGGACCTGCAACGCCGGATCATGTCATCCGAACCAAGGCAAAACCTTTGTTGATGCCACCGGTTCGAGTCGATGACGAAGGCGCGTTCAGCGCCGCGCTGCGGGCCCGACTCGCTTCCTACGTCAAGGCGTACACCGATTATTTCAAGAGGCAGACTCGAATCAAACGGGTGGTCCGAACGCCGTTGGATCCAATTCCTCGAGTGATCCTCGTTCCAGGCGTCGGGATGTTTGGTCTGGGCGTAGACGTCAAAGCCGCCGACGTCGCGCTGGATATCTACCAGCACACGATCGACGTGATTGTTAACGCGTCGCGGATCGCCAAGTACGAAGCGCTCCCGGACGGCGACCTCTTCGATCTCGAGTACTGGTCACTGGAGCAAGCAAAGCTCGGAAAGACGGTGGAAAAGCCCTTCGCCGGCAAAGTCGTGTGGATCTCCGGCGCGGCCGCTGGAATTGGTCTGGCGACGGCCAAAGCATTCGCGAGGCACGGCGCCCACCTGTTTCTCACTGATCGAGAGGGTTCAACTCTGGAAACCGCGGTTGAGAACCTGGATCTCGGCCGGCGGGCCGCGAGCGCCGCGTGCGACGTCACTCAACGCATCCAGGTAGAAGCCGCGTTCGAGCGTTGCTCGGCGACATTCGGGGGCGTGGACATCGTCGTTTCCAACGCCGGAGTTGCTCCCATGCATGACATCGCTTCCTGCCCGGACCCAATGCTGCGTCAAAGCTACGAAGTGAATTTCTTCGCCCACCAATACGTGGCTCAAGCCGCGGTACGGATCTTCGAACGCCAGGGATTGGGCGGAGTGCTGCTGTTTAATGCCTCAAAAAGCGCCTTCAATCCGGGCCCTGGCTTTGGTCCTTACACGCTACCGAAAGCCGGCGTGATCGCGCTGATGCGTCAATATGCCGTCGAGGTGGGAAAGATCGGGGTGCGCGTGAATGCGGTCAACGCGGACCGAGTTCAGACCGGCCTGTATGCGGGGGGCTTGCTGGCGAAACGCGCGAAGGCGCGAGGTCTCAGCCTGGACGAGTACATCAAGGGCAACCTGCTTGGCGAAGAGGTCTTCGCCGAGGATGTGGCTCAGGCATTCGTGGCTTTGGCCCAGGCACGCAAGACGACGGGCGCCGTTTTACCAGTCGATGGCGGAAACGCAGCGGCCTTTCCGCGTTAGTACCTCGCCCGAGAGGATTTGATCACCGCGTCACCCCTGGCCGAGGACCCTCGACACACGCCTTCAGCACCCCCCGAACGTCCCCACACAGCGGCGAATCGGGCCGCGTTACCCGGAACAGGTCAGCACCGGCTCTTGGGCACCTATTTCTCGCCAAAGATTGCTGGATGCGGTGACAGCACGCGATTCGGGTCGTATTTCGCTTTGGCGGCCACGAGACGCGGCCATACCTCAGGACCGTAGTGGGCCTGCCATTCAGCAGGGGAGATTGCCATCGAGTAGGGAGCGTAGCGTTTGCCACCGGCGGCGGTCATCTTGGCCAGTAGCTCCCGGTTGCTTTCCAATAGGGCCGAAAGCGCAGCCTCGTCGCCGGGGTTCACGCTGCGGAAAAGCCAGAAAGCGAACGCCTGCTCCTCGGTCGGCACCTTGAAGAGCGGGCGCGTGAAGCGACGAGTATTCAAGGGATAGCAACCGAACTGTTCGACGCCTTGGAAGGGTACTAGGGCGGACTCCTGCGGGGAAAGCGACAGGATATTGTCCAAATATGTCCTAGTCGCGGAGGCCGGAATCCACATCGTGATGAAGGGGCTAGGACGGCCAGGCGCAACGCCGCCGCGAGTCTCAAAGCGAAACAGATAATCGTGATAAGTCATGCGCACAGGCTCGGCGGCTGAGGCAAAGCGCAGGTCCGCTTCGAGCGCCCGGATGTTCGGCTCGTTGGGCGAGGTGAAGAATTTGCCGATCTCGATGACGAAGCTCCACATACCGCTCTGATCGCGCATCATTGTGCCGCGCTGGCCGTCGAAGCGACCCTCGCGGGCCAGCCGCAACTGGTCGGTGAGATAAGCATCCAGATCGGTGTAGGTCAGTTCATGGAGCACGACATGCGTCGGCGCTGGCATCAGCGGCAGGCCAGCGCGAACGATCACGCCGCACTGGCCCTGCCCCGCCAGCACCATGTCGAACAACTCGCTCTCGTGCTCGGGCGAACGGGTGACGAGACGGCCATCCCCAGTAACGACATCGAGGTCGGTGACGTTGTCCACTAGCGCGCCATAGTGAGGACTCATATTGCCGATGCCCCCCGCACTCAGCGTGCCGCCCACCGTAAGTAGCGCGAGGCATGTCCCGGGGAACACACGCGGCGTCAGGCCCTTTGGTAGCGTAGCGTCGGCAACGGCGCTCCAGAACGCGCCAAGTTGTGCATCGGCAGAGTGCGGTGTGCGTACGCGGACCGCGTTGAGTGAACGTGAATCAATGACCACACCGGCTTCGGCTTGCGTCTGGCCATAGCGTGAATGGCCGTCGCCACGGATGGCGACCTTCAGTTTGTGCTGGTTGGCGTAACGCACCATGGCCACAATGTCCTGAACGGAGCCCGGCCTGAGGACGGCTGCGGGCACGCGATGAAACATGTTGCCCTGATCTGTGGCAATCGCACGGCGGGACTCCTCATCTAGGAGCAGCGCGCCATCGAGCTTCGGCAGGCGATCAAAAGGGCGCGCTGTGTTGCTTGCCTCAGTGACCCAGGAACGCGCGTCGGGATTGAAACCAACAATGGCAGCGCCGATGGCAAGCTTGGCGAAATGGCGACGAGAGAACTGGTCTGTCATGATGACCTCCTGACCCGGGCAAGCGAAAAACGGTGCGGTATTGTAAGCGTAAGATTAGGTCGGATAGGGGCGAATATGTAAACCGGGTTGTCCCCCGTGCCTTGCGGAACCGCCCTGCCAGGCCAAGCTGCGGCCCCTCCACAGGGCGGCTTCTCTGTCGCAGAAGTTGCGAGCGCGTTCCTCGTCACCCAAGCGGCGATGGAGAAGCGGATTACACGCGGGAAGAAGGTGCTGGCCAAGTCGAAGCGCCTCTTCGAGCTGACCGCCGACGACTTCTCTCCACGGCTGTCCGCGGTGCACCGCGCGCTCTACCTGCTGTTCAACGAAGGCTACCACGGCGCTCACCCCGAGGAAGTCGTGCGCGAGGATGTCTGCCACGAGGCGATGCGCCTGGTCCGTCTGCTCGTCGATCATGCTCCGGCCGCGACTCCAGCGACCCACGCGATCCGCGGCGTCAGGCTGTGCCAACCATTGGGGAGTCTCGTCTTCATGCCGTGCGGGTCTTAGCAGCACTCTCGCCAGCGAGAAAACCGGTAAAGGTAGCGACCCCGAGGCCGGTCTTGTCGGCCGCTGGATCATAGCCGCCGATCACCGACCCAGCGGCGTACACGCGCGTATCGAACGGATTGCCGTCCGAATTGAGCGGACGAAGCTCCTCGTCAATCCGGATTCCGACTCGAAAAAGACGCTGTTCTTCCGAGAAGCGGCTGGAGAGCCAGTCGCCCAAATACCGGTGATCGACCCTTTCGGAGCCGACGTACACGGGGAGACCGAAGATCGTCTCTCGAAGCACGCCTTGCTTGGCGATTCCTCCCGAGATGAAGCGGCCGGTTGCCACCACCACGCCGTCGGGCTTAACGGTCCGATCCGCGCCGATGTTGAATCCGTTCGCTCCGCGTTTGACCTCTCCTTCGATCAAGTCGATTCCTGCCGCCTTGATCGCCGTATCCAACGCGGCTTGCAGGCGCAAACCCGGTACCGAAAATGATGCGGAGAGCACCTCGGCGCAGGGCAGATTGAGCAGCGAGGACAGTTTGGACCACGCTCCGGAGCTTTGCCGTCCGAGCACCGGCGGGAGGAGTACCATTCGCGCCGAAGGCGGCAACCGGCTCCGAATTTCTAGCGCCAATTTTTCAAGCGCGCTGGGATTATCGAGGGCCTGGGCGATCTCCGCCGGCTTTTTCCACGCGTCTTCGATCTCGTTCAGCCATCGGCTCTCGATCACGTGAATCCGCAAGGTTCGGCCAGCTCGAGAAGCAGCGGCCTGCAAGCCACCGGCGACGAGCCTGGCGTCGAACAGTGGGTTCAACGCAAACTCGACGATCGCTGTTTCCTCCGGCAGGGAGGAGAGGTCCGCGCCAATCTGCGAAAGCTGCGCCATCGCGGTGGGCTTCACCGTCCCCAACGAAGTGGCGAGCACTGCGTTGGTCTCAGCCGGAGGAGAGAGAAGCCCTGGCAGGGCCGACGCGGCGAATCTCAGCGACTCCATCAAACGCGGCAGCTTCTGTTCCAAAATCGCGTACGGATGATGACGTCGGATCCGGGCGATCTCGCGCGCTGCTTCCTCAATCGAGACGCCGTCTCGCGCATGCGGATCTACTGCAACATCGATCGCGCCCGAGGAGAGCGCGGTGGCTCCAAACGCCCGACGCGCGACGATCACCTTGGCACCCGCACGCACGGCCGATAGTGCCGCGATCGCCCCAGCCATCCCCGCACCGATCACCAAGACCTCAGCCATCAATCCCGTTTCCGTCCAGATTGCCGGTAGTCAGGTAAGTGGCTCGGTTCAGCTCCTCCTGAGCCAGCTCATCCCCATCGAGAACCGGTTTTTTGACCTGAAAGCGCGAGTCGAGGAATCGGAGCAACTCCTGGTGCGCCTCGGCCGCCGAGAGGCCGCGCTGGCGGGCGAACAAAGCTGCCGCGGGTCCCGCGCATTGGGTACCCTGGCACGGGCCCATTCCCAGCCGACAGCGGCGGCGCAGGTCGGTCAGGTGGGCAACGTTCTCCTCCCGGATGCAGTACACGGCCTCTGCGTAGCAGGTCTGCTCGCAGGGGCACAGCTCGGCACGTAGCTCCGGATGTTGTTGCGCGAGCTCGCAGATTTTCAGCGCGTTGGCGCCGTGGCGATACGCCATTCGCCCCACCACGGGCTCGGGGAGGTGAAAATCGCGAGCGAGATCTCTGGTGTTCGGGAACGACTCGCCGCCAGGCAGTGGCTCGAGGTGCGTGCGGCACTCGTGATTGTTGCCGAGGCGACGAGAGACGAGATCGGTCAGCTCTTGACTCTGCGCGCGATACGAGGCCAATTTTCCGCCGATCAAGGTGAGCAGATTCTTGGCGCCCGCAGGTCCGTGGTCATAGATCGCGTGCTCGCGGGAAAGATCGTCGCTGGGCTTTCCGTATTCATAAAGCGTGGTCCGAATGCCGGCCCATGCGCGAATAATCCGAGCTTGCCGGATCGTCGGAATGACGCTTTCAATCCCCTCCAGCAGGTACTCAACGTCATCCTGAGTAACCCGCAGATCATCGGGATCTCCATAGTAGTCCGTATCGGTCGTGCCAATCACGGACGTATCCTCGTGGGGGATGATGAAGATTTGCCGTCCATCCACCGCGCTGGCGATGATCCCGTAATTCGAGAATCGGCGGTCGAGGCTGAGGTGGACCCCCTTGCCGGGACGAATGCGGACTTCGACATTGGCCAATGCCGCCACCTGGGGCGCCCACGCCCCAGCGACGTTGACGACCAGCTTGCCGGTGTAAGTTGTGGAGGAGCGCGTGCGAGCATCAAAGGCCTGGACGCCAACGATCTCACCTTGTAGTCCCCGAGTGAAACCATGGACCTCGGTATAAGTGAGGACTGTCGCTCCATGGCGTTGGGCCGATTGAACATTGAGCGCGCACAACCGAGGCGCGTCGATCCCCCATTCATCCATCGACATTCCACCGATCAAGGTTCGCCGAAGCGAAGGCTCGAGCGAATAGACTTCCTCGGCGGTCATGCGGACCGACGGCTTGCCGCGCTTGTACGGCTGGTAGAGATCGTAGACTCCAAAGTAGACCTCGGTGCCGTACGCCAGATAGCGCTCGCGCGCGTTCGGATGAGAAACGTCCTTCGCGACCAGAGGGATGATGAAAGGGATCCGATACAGCAGGTGAGGAACGATGCGCTGGATGTAGCCGGAATCGATGCTTGCGAGCTCGCTGACTTTTCGGTCGTAGCGAAGGTAGCGAATTCCGCCATGAATCATTCCCGAGCTGGCCCCGGATGCTCCGCAGGCTACGTCCTTCTTTTCGAGCATCAGGGTCTTGAGCCCTCGCATCGCGGCATCGCGGGCAATCCCGGTGCCGTTCACGCCACCGCCGATCACGATCAGATCGAATTGGGCCGAGGTTGTCATTCCGTGGGAAGCGATCACGCTACTGCGACGTCGGTCCAGTCACTTTCAGGTGGAGCTCGCGCAGCTGCCGCTGATCGACCTCGCCGGGCGCGCCGGTCATCAAATCGATACCCTTCTGAGTCTTCGGAAATGGAATGACCTCGCGCAGTGACTCGGAGCCAGTCAGCAGCATCGCCAGGCGATCCATTCCGACCGCAATCCCTCCGTGTGGCGGCGCGCCGAACTTTAGCGCGTCAAGGAAAAAACCGAACTTGTCTTCAGCTTCCTGCTGATCGATTCCCATTGCCTTGAACACCGTTGCTTGAACGGTGGGATCATGGATCCGGATCGACCCGCCGCCGATCTCGAAGCCGTTGAGGACCACGTCGTAGCGGTAGCACTTGACCTTGCCCGGATCGGTCAAGAGCAACCCGATATCCGAGTCGCGCGGGCGGGTGAACGCATGATGCGCTGCGACCCATTGCTTGAGCTCCTCGCTGTACTCGAAAAGCGGCGGGTTGACGACCCACAAGAATTTCCAGACTCCGCCCGATCCGTGCTCGGGGATGTAGCCCAGCTTCTTGCCGAGGTGTACCCGAAGATTGGCCATCACCGTGTGGACCTGCGCCTCGCGGCCGAATTGAAACAGGATCAGATCACCCGGCTTTGCCCCGCAGGCCTGGTTAATCGCAGCCCGCAGCGCGGGTGAGATCGTCTTCGCGAACGGCGACTGGGTCCATTCCCCGTTTTCGCCTACCTTCGCTCGCGCCAGTCCCTTGGCGCCCATTCCCTGGGCGAATTCCTCCAGTTTGTCCGTCTCGGCGCGGGAGAGCGCCTTGGCCGCTGGAATCACCATCGCCTTCACGATTCCGCGTTGCTCGACAGCCTCGGTGATCATGGGAACGCCACCGGCCGCGCCATGGGATTTGATCAAGTCGGTCAACACCACGTGCTCCAAGCCAAAGCGAAGGTCCGGCTTGTCGTTTCCGTACTTCGCCATCGACTGGTCGTAGTCCATTCGAAGAAACGGAATCGGGACCTCGATTCCTAGGATTTCCTTCCAGAGGATGTGGATCAATTCCTCCACCACTCCGAAGACCTCATCCTGCGCCACGAAGCTCATTTCGAGATCGATCTGGGTAAATTCCGGCTGGCGATCGACCCGCAGGTCCTCGTCGCGGAAGCATTTGACGATCTGAAAGTACCGATCGAATCCGGAGATCATGAAAAGCTGCTTGTAGAGCTGCGGGCTCTCGGCCAGCGCATAGAACTTCCCGGGATTCAGTCGCGAGGGGACCAAGAAGTTGCGCGCTCCCCCCGGGGCGTATTTGCCCATGTACGGAGTTTCCAGCTCGAGAAAACCGCGGTTCACCAGGTGGGCGCGGGTCAACGCGTTCATTTTCGACCGCGTGATCAAGATGCGCTGCAAGGGACGGCGGCGAAGATCGAGGTAGCGGTGCACGAGGCGCTTTTCCTCCGCGGTGTCGATTTGATCTTCGATCAGGAAAGGTGGCGGCTCGGAGCGGTTGAAGATTTCGAGGTCGGTCGCCTTTACCTCGATCTCTCCCGTTTTCATCTTGGGATTGACATTCGCTCCGCGCGAAACCACCGTCCCATAGACCCCCAAGACGAACTCCGGGCGGAGTGAGCCGGCCAGCTGGTGCGCCTCGGAGGAGACGTCGGGCTCAAAAACAATCTGGGTCAGGCCTTCGCGGTCCCTAAGATCAATGAACACCGCCCCGCCATGGTCACGCCGATTCTGCACCCAGCCGAAAAGCACGACCTTCTTGCCGATATCCGCGCGGGTGAGCTCTCCGCAGGAGTGGCTGCGTTTAACCTCAGAAATGAATTTCACCGCCATGTCAGTGGCCAACCTGTAAAAAGGAAAGGGCGGGCCGATAGTGAGGCCCTGCTCGCCGCGTCAAAGCAAAACGAGTGTAGCGATAACACTCCATCGTGGGAAATCCCATTCTACGAATGGCGGAACGAGATGCCCCGCCCTCGCGGCCGCTTCGAGAGCGCCGACCGTGGCACGAGGAATGCTGGCAGTTTAGGTAACCGGTGAGGTGAAGGGGATGAGCTTCAAGCCAAAGCGAGCGATCGGACGGGTGGACCCGATTTGCGGAAGAACGCTGGCGCAGGATGACGGCGAAAACTGCTGCACCGAGCACGATGGCCGAAGGACCTTCTTCTGCTCCTCTGCTTGCCTCGCCAAATTTCTTCGCCGCGCCGAGCTTCGACGAGTTGAGGCGCTGGTGCGGGCCGGAGGATTGATGAGCCGCGGGCCTGCGAGCTGGGGGCTTGCCTGAGCGGGACAGGGGCGCCTAATCGGCCACCCGGATGTCGCGCAGGCGCAGGCTGATTCGCGACGTTCCCATCCATTGCTCCAGGCGAAGCTGATAGGCCAGATCCACGGGTGACTGAGCAAGCTCGACCTGATTTCCCATCCCGAAGCCGATCGCGCTCAATTGAGGCGCAGTTTCGAACGACAGTTTTAAGTGTGCGTCATCCCGCTTCCGGCCCGCCAATACCCGAGGTCGGCAACGCAGCTGGCGGGTGGCAAAGACCGGCTCTGGATTACCATTCCCAAACGGGCCGAGCACTTCGACTCCCCGGACCGCACTCTCGTCAAGTTGACTAATCGAGATGCAGGCATCCACCCGGCAGCGCGGGACCAGATCGTCGTCGCTGAGCTGCCGGGCCGCGGTCTGCTCAAATGCGTCGCAGAACGCTGGAAGTCGTTCTCTCTCGACTGCAAGGCCAGCGGCGTGCTGATGCCCACCGAACTTAGCCAGATGTTGGGAGCATTCCTGGAGCGCCTTGAAGAGGTGAAAACCCTCGATGCTTCGGGCCGATCCACGTCCGAGTCCATCGGTGAAAGCAACCATTACCGTCGGCCGATGAAATCGCTCGACCACGCGCGAGGCGACGATTCCGATTACCCCGGGATGCCAGCCATCCGAAGCCAATACCAATCCCTTCGTCCCGGGCCCTCGTTTCTCCGCCTGAAGAAGGGCTCCTTGGAGAATTTCCTGCTCAATTTCTCGACGTTCGCCGTTCGCTGCGTCCAAGGCTTCGGCGAAGCTCCGTGCCTCGGAGGCGCTCTCACAACAAAGCAACCGGAGCCCGACGGACGCGTCGTCAAGGCGACCCGCGGCGTTGATTCGAGGCGCCAGGCGAAAACCCACCGTGCCGGCGCTCACCTCCGCGTTGGCGGCCAGCCCCGAGACCTCCTTGAGGGCCCGGATTCCTGGCCGTTCCGCACAGGCGAGGACCTCCAGGCCGTGCTTCACCAGAATTCGGTTGGCTCCGGTGAGGGGCATCACATCCGCCACCGTGGCCAAGGCAACGAGATCCAGCATCGATCTCAAATTCGGCTCTTTGCGGCCGTTGAAGCCATTCTCGCTCCGCAATTGGCGCCGTAGCCCAAGGCAGAGGTTGAACGCGACACCAGCGGCACAAAGATGGCGGGTGGGGTAGCCACAGCCCGGCTGATGCGGATTGAGAATCGCCAACGCGGGGGGCATCTCCCCAGATACCTGGTGGTGATCGACAATGATCACGTCCAGTCCCAATTGATTTGCTCGGGCAACCTCCGACACCGAAGTGATACCGCAGTCCAAGGTGACCACCAGCGAAGAGCCATCGGCCGCGATTTTCTCGATCGCTTTGGCATTGAGCCCGTAGCCTTCGCCGAGCCGCCGTGGAATGTAGGTTGCCACTTCCGCTCCGAGCGAGCGAAGGAAGAGGTAGAGCAGCGAGGTAGAACAGACTCCATCCACGTCGTAGTCGCCGTAGAGCGTCACCTTCTGCCTCTCGCGCAGGGCGCGACAGAGACGCTCTACCGCCTTCGACATACCCTTCATCGAAGAAGGATCGGGCAGATCCGACAGCTTGTCGGACAAGAACGCGCTGGCCTGCTCTTCAGTCCGGTGGCCGCGATTGACCAAGACCTGTGCTGCCAGGGGATGGAGCTTGAGCGCCGCCGCTAAACCGTTCGCATCCGTTTCGGAATCCCTGGGTAGCACCCAGCGCACTCGTTCGTCACCTCCGCGAAAGCGGGCGCAAGCTAACAGCGCAGGGTGACACACCGTCGTCGAGGGAGATCGCGCTAGGCGACCTTCGGTTTCATTCCGGTCTTCGCTTCTCGTTCCTTCGCGGCGGCGCGCTCATCGAGCCAGATCGTCAACGGACTGGCAATGTAGACCGACGAGTAGGTTCCCACGATGATCCCGACAAGCATGGCCATCGCGAAGTCCCAAATTTCGCCGACGCCGAAGATCAGCAACCCGACCAGCGAAAGGGCGGTCACGCCCGAAGTGAGAATCGTGCGCGAGAGCGTATCGTTCACCGCGATGTTGATGATTTCAGGCAGCGGCTTGCCCTTGTAGCGAACCATCTCCTCGCGGATCCGGTCGTAAACCACAATCGTATCGTTGATCGAGTATCCAATCACGGTGAGCAGCACGGCGATCGAGGTGAGATTGAACTCGCGCCGGGTCACCAAGAAGTAGCCGCTCACCATGATCACGTCGTGCACCATTGCGACCAGGGCGCCGGGACCGAATTTGAAGTCGAACCGGAACGCAACGTAGATCAGGATCATCACCATCGCGTAGACCAGGGACATGATCCCTTTGTTGCGAAGCTGCTTTCCGACCTGCGGCCCCACGTAGTCAACTCGCTGGACGATGAAATCCGGCTTGTCCAATCCTTGCTTCATCGCGGTAAAGACGCGGTCCGCCATGCCGGAGACGACCACTTGATAGTCGTTGCCGCCGCCCTGCGCCTCGCCGAGCGACCGCACCTCTTTGATCCCGGTGCCGGTGCCCTCCACCGCCTGCTTGACCGGCTCGGGATCGAGCTTCTTCTCGGAGCGGAAGTTGATTAGCCCGTTGTCCAAATCAGCGTTGAAGAACTTGATCGGTCCGAGCGCGCGGATGGCGGCTTCCGCCTGTGCCGAGTTTTCCTTGGTAAGTTGAGTCACTCCGCCCAGCCGAAGGAGAAAGGAGTTCTCGGAGGCGCTTCCAATCCCCTGAACCGAAACGTCATGAAGGCCAGCGCTCTGGGCTCGCTTGCGAATGTCCTCGGCGGTGACGCGATGATCAAACTTCAGCTCCACCACCGTTCCGCCGGCGAAATCGACGCCAAAGTTGAAGCCAAAAATGGTGATGCCGACCAGAATCGCGAGGTTGAGGACCGAGGAGATAAACAATGCCGGCCGGCGCTTGCCGATGAAATCGATGTTCGTCTTCTTCTTGATGATCCGCATGTCGCTGAATCTCTCGAGTTCCTAGACCGACACCGTTTGCGCGTTGCGGCCGTGCACGAAATAGGTGGTGATCACCCGGGTGACAATGATCGAGGTGAAAAGCGAGGCCACCAACCCAATTACCAATGCAGTCGCGAAACCACGTACCGGACCGGTCCCGGTTGCAAAGAGAATGGCGCCCGCGATCAAGGTCGTGACGTGGGCGTCGAAGATCGTCCAAAAGGCGCGATCGTACCCTTGGTCCACCGCCGCCCGAGCCGTTTTGCCGTGAGCAAGCTCTTCGCGAACGCGCTCGTTGATCAACACGTTCGCGTCGACCGCGATCCCTAGAGTCAGTACGAATCCGGCGATTCCAGGAAGGGTGAGGGTCGCGTTGAAAATGGCCAGAAACGAAAGGATTAGCGCGCCGTTCAGAATCAGGGCCACGTCGGCGATCAACCCGGAGCGCCTGTAATAGATGGCCATGAAGACCACCACCAGCGCCAACCCGACGATCGCCGCGAGGCTGCCTTTGCGGATCAATTCCGGCCCCAGAGAGGCTCCAACCTGTCGGATTTCTCCCACCGTCACCGGGGCCGGCAGCGCGCCGCCCTTCAAGACCAACGCGAGTAACTTGGCCTCTTCGATCTGCTCGTCTCGAGTCTTGGTGGGATTGCGGCCAATGGTGATCCGGCCTCTTCCATTTGGAATCTCTTCGTTGATCCGCGGAGCGGAGTGGACGTCATCGTCCAGGACAATCGCCATGCGCTTACCGACGTTCTTCTTGGTCAGCGTTGCGAACTCTCGAGCGCCCTGCGCGTCAAAGCTGATGTTGACCTCCGCCTCTCCGAACTGATCAGTCGAGGCATCGGCCGAAGTAAGGTTCTCGCCCGTCAGAGGGACGTTCTTATCCACCAGATAGGTGCGATACGATTCGCAGGTATCCTTCTTGACGGTCGAGGCGATGCATTCCAACAGGACCTTGCGATCGGGAGGGACTTTGCCCTTGACGTACGCGAGCAGCACTTCTCGATCCTTTGCCTCGAGCTGAGGAAAGCCTTCCCGTTCAATCAGCGAAATTCCGCTCTCTTTGGGAGGCGGATTCTGCTGGTACAGAGTGCGAAAAAACGGAGAAGTATCGTCCACCATTCTGAACTCGAGCTGGGCAGTGGTGCCGATCAACTCCTTGGCTCTTTCGGCGTCCTGATACCCAGGCAGGGAGATCTGGATCGAGTCATTCCCCCGCTTGCGAATGTCCGCTTCCGCCACGCCCCATTTGTCGATCCGCTTGCGAATGACCAGCATCGCCTGGTCCACCGACTCGTCTCGGAATCGATTGATCTGCGTATCCTTGAGCGCGATCGTCAACTTGTTGCCGTCCCGGCGAATCTTGGTGAAGTCGTCAAACGTCGCGAGCACGTCTTTCTCGATTGCATCCATCGTCGCCGGATCGACTGCGGTAAGCGTCAGCTCGAAGCGCTCGGGGTCGGCGTCGACGTTCACTTCGCCCAGCTTCTTGTCTTTGACATAGTTGGAAATCTGCAGGCCGCGTCGCTCGGTTCGCTTCTGCAGAGCCGTCTTGGTGTCCACCCGCATCACCATGTGAATGCCGCCCTGCAGATCCAGGCCCAGGTTGAGGCGGTATTTGGCGGGAGGTGCCCACTTGGGCATTTTTTCTTGAAGCAACTTGAGATTGTTGCGCTGCTCTCGTGGAAGGCGGAAGAAGGAGTAGTAGCTGGGGACGAGAAACCACACCGATCCCAACGTCACTACCAGGATGATGGCTAGCTTCCACCACCACGCCCGATCCATTACTTCTCCTCCTTCTTTTCCTCCGCTTTGGTGGTCGCAGCGGAGGACTCATCGGAGAGATTGGTCAGCCCCTGGACGGAGCTCTTGAGGACTCGAACCCGCACGTTGTTGGCGACCTCGAGCATCACCGTTTTATCAGTAATCGAGTAGATTTTCCCGTAGAGGCCGCTCTGGGTGACCACGTCGTCTCCCTTCTTGAGTCCGGCCAGGAGCGCCCGGTGCTCCTTCACCTGCTTGCTCTGCGGGCGAATCATCACGAAGTAGAAGACCGCGAACATCAGGACGATGAACCCCAGCATCTTGATGCTGCCGCCACCATCCGCAGCTTGAGCCAATATTAAGAATTCTGGTCCCACGAACCGCCTCGCTATGTTGGGAGGTCTGGACCCAAAAATCGCCAGATTTTGGGTAGTTCCTACGGAAGGTCGGTCCTATTACCAGCAGCGCCACAGCGGAGCAAGCGCGGGACCTTGCAGGCACTAACCGTGCTCGGAGTGATCCTTATTCCACGCCGGTGTGGTGGCGGCGAAGGCCGCGTACCGGTTCTGCTCGATCGCCGCGCGCGCCCCGGCCATCAGGTCCAGAAAGTACTTCAGATTGTGTAGAGTGTTGAGCCGCATCGCCAAGATCTCTCGCGCCATGAACAGGTGGCGCAGATACGCGCGAGAGAAATGAACGCAGGTGTAGCAAGCGCAATTGGGATCCAGCGGACGCGGGTCTTTGGCATGCGACGCGTTCTTGATCACCACCTTGCCTAGCGAGGTAAAGAGCAGCCCGTTCCGAGCGCACCGAGTCGGGAGGACGCAGTCGAACATGTCGACGCCCGAGGCGATGCAGGCCACCAGATCCGCCGGGCCGCCCACGCCCATCAGATAGCGCGGGCGATCGACTGGTAGCAGAGGCGCAGAATAGGCGACCCCCTCTCTCATCGTGGTGGCGTCCTCCCCGACCGAGTAGCCCCCTAGGGCATAGCCGGGCAAATCGAGCTCGCAGACTTCCTCCACGTGCCGGCGACGAAGCTCCCGGTCCAGTCCGCCCTGGACGATCCCGAACAGGGCGCACCGATCCGCTTTCCAGGCCTCCGCACACCGACGCAGCCATCGCGTCGTTCGGGAAAGCGATTCCTCGAGATAGGCCCGGTCGGCCATCGCCGGCGGGCACTCGTCGAAGGCCATTGCGATATCCGTTCCCATTCTCTGTTGGATTTCGATCGACCGCTCTGGAGTGAGGAGCCAGCTCGAGCCATCCAAGTGGGATTGGAACTGAACGCCTTCCTCGGAGATCGAGCGCTTCTTCGACAAGCTGAAAACTTGAAATCCCCCGCTATCGGTGAGGATCGGTCGCTGCCAGCCGATGAACCGGTGAAGGCCGCCCATCTCGGCGATCAGCTCTTCACCGGGTCTGAGCATCAAGTGGTAGGTGTTGCCCAGGATGATCTCCACTCCAAGCCGGTTCAGGTCGTCGGGGCCAATTGCTTTGACGGTCCCTGCAGTCCCCACGGCCATGAAGGCTGGGGTCTCGACCGTACCGTGGGCGGTTTGAAGCCGCCCACGCCGAGCCTGGGTACCGGAGTCTCGGCGCAACAGCTCGAATTTCACGGGTCCGGTTCTCATGAGATCAGGATCGCGTCGCCATAGGAGAAGAATCGATACCCGCTGGCCACGGCTTCTCGATAGGCCCGCAGGGTCAATTCTTTGCCGCAGAACGCGCTCACCAAGACAATCAAGGTCGATTTTGGAAGATGAAAATTGGTCAAGAGCGCATCGACGATTCGAAATCTGAATCCGGGCCGGATGAAGAGTTCCGTCTCGCTCGCTCCTGCTTTGAGCTTACCAGTCTGCAAGTCCACCGCAGACTCCAGCGCTCGGACCACGGTCGTGCCCACGGCGACGATCCGCCCCCCGCGAGACTTCGCCTCCCACAGCGCGGTGGCCGACTCTTCGGACACAAAGTAACGCTCCGAGTGCATCCGGTGCTCCTCAAGGTTCTCCGCGCGGATTGGCAGGAACGTGCCGGGCCCAACATCGAGAGAAACCGCGACGCGCTGGATGCCGCGCCGCTCGAGGTCAGCGAACAGCTCCTGGGTGAAATGTAATCCCGCGGTCGGAGCGGCCACTGATCCTAGAGTCGTTGCATAGACAGTTTGATACCGGCTCCGATCTTCAGCATCGGACTCGCGACGGATATAGGGTGGAAGCGGGACCCTTCCAACCTGCTCGAGCAGATTCGCCAACGGTTGCGCCCGCGGTGCCGTGAAGCGGATGGCGTAGGCGCCCTGGTCGGGCTCTTTCAACACTTCGGCGACCCAGCCGCTGAGCTCGACCTGCGCGCCCTGTCGCAAGGGCTTGCGACTCTTGGCAAGACAAATCCAATCGTGTTGCACCGCCTCAGTCCGCAAAGCCGCCGAGGTCGATTGAGAGCCGATCGGTCGGATCAGCAAAAATTCGACCTTGCCCCCCGATCCAGGCCGATTCCCCACCAGCCGTGCCGCGATGACCCGTGTCTCGTTCACTGCCAGCAGGTCGGATTCCCTGAGCAGTGTGGGGAGCTCGCGAAAGAAGTGGTGGTTGATCCGCCCAGACTGGCGATCGAGCACCATCAGGCGAGAGGCATCGCGTCGTTCCAGGGGGCGCTGCGCGATCTGCTCTGGTGGAAGGTCGAAATCGAATTCCTGAATCTTCAACTACGCGTCCATCCGCGGAGGTTTCTAGTACATTCGCTGCAGCTCAGTCCCGGGGTAATAGTGCTCGAGGACTTGGCGATAGTTCCACCCCGAATTCGCCAGCAGCTTGGCGCCCCACTGACACAAGCCAGCGCCATGTCCATAACCCCGGCCAGAAAGCTTGACCGAGCCATCCCGCCCCGAGTCGACCACCTCGAACCAGAGGCTCTTGAGCTTGCCGTATCCAAGCTGCTGCCGGAACGTCGCAGCGTCGATCGGATCGCCGCTGCCTAACCGGAGGAGCTTGGCCCTCCCGGTCCGGGACCGCGAGCTGATCGACAGCGGGGAAACATCCTTCTGTCCCAAGAGCGCAGAAAGCTCCGAGGTCGGAAGGGAAAGCTCCCAGTGACTCGCCGGCAAGCGACCGCATGGGCAATCCACGGGTTGAAGATAGGGCAGATTCCGAGTGAGCGCGTCCAGGCCCGATTCGGTGCGGCCGCCGCAGGAGGCGTGAAAGTAGGCCTCGATCGGTTCCAAATCGTAGGTGAGGATCTCTCCGTGGGTCGAATCCACCGCGGACCGCACCCGGGCATTCTCCCGCTCCAGGCCTCGATAAACTTGATGAAGTACGCTGCTGCCGAGGTGGTACGGCTGTTCATTCGAGCCGAGCTTTCGCCGCAGCGCATAGGTCCGGGCCGCGACCGCCTGCGCCTTGAGAGCCTCATCGGGAAAATCCGGTGGCATCTCGTTGCCGAGCACCCCGATCAAGTAATCCTCGAGGGGAAGAACGTTGATCAGCTCGAGGCTGCTTCGCGCCACTCTGATCACCACGTCGCCGCGAACTCGATGCCCAGCGAGCCGCAGCTCCTCGTCGTTCGCTTGCGAAGTGGGAGCATTCGATCCGGCCCGAAAGCGAACCGAGCTCTGCGGCCAGGGTGCACCATCGATCTCCAAGCCACCCGCGGACCGCCGCACCAGCGCGCGGTTGGCCGGAATGGGCGTCAATACCGGCTCGTCCGAGTCAGTCCCGAACGCGAGGCCCTTGCCCCGTACGGTGACCTCATTGGACGCTCCGCCCATGCCGATCCGCATCGTCTCGACGCCGAGCGCGCGTATTGAAAGAAGGCACGAGGCGATCAGGCAAACGATGCGGCCAATGCTCAGATGGCTGGCGCAGATCGGGCGTAGGAGAGGATTGCGAGACATCGCGGCCTCACGGAAGTGTAGGGATATCTGCCTGATGCTCAAGAAAACGATTCGACTGGGGTTGATTGAATTGCTGATCGGCGAGACCTGGAGCAGACGTGCGCCGGCTCACAAGAGCAGTGTGTCGACTTGCGCGAGAGGTGTTTGCGATGTCGGTGAGATCGCTGGTTGAGCTTGCTCCCGAGACGCCAGCCAGATCTGGTCGTAAGGACAGCTGCAATCCGCTTCCTCCGGCTCTGGATAGACATACCGGGCGCCCAGGTAATTGCGGAAAATTGTCTCGGTCGGCCGCCGTTCCAACAGATAATCTGGCTGAAGCGTCACCTTGCCGCCGCCCCCGGGCAGATCGACCGCCAGATGAGGTACCGCCAACCCGCTGGTGTGCCCACGAAGGGCTTCGATGATCTCAATTCCCTTGGCAATCGGGGTGCGAAAGTGCTCGAGACCTTGAGCGAGATCCATTTGATGCAGGTAATAAGGGCGCACTCTCATCTTCAGGCAGGCGTGAACCAGCTCGGTGACGATTCGGGCGCTGGAGTTGAGCCGCCGCATCAGCACCATTTGGTTCTCGACCGGAATCCCGTGGTCCACCAGAAGCTCACACGCGCTTCGCGCCTCGGCGGTGACTTCCTTCGGATGATTGAAGTGCGTGACCACATACAGCGGGGCGTAACGCCGCATCAGTTTCGCAAGCCGCTCGGTAACCCGCATCGGCAGACACACTGGAATGCGCGTTCCAATCCGGATGATTTCGACGTGCGGAATGGCTCGCAGCGGCTCGAGCAACTCGACCAGGCGCTCGTCGGAGAGGAGCAGCGGATCTCCGCCGGAAATCAGGACGTCGCGAACCGCAGGATGCTGCCTGACATAGGCGATTGCCTTGGCCAGCTCCGCCCGGCTTAACTCGGCTTCCCCTCCTCGGGTGATGCGCCGGCGAGTGCAGTGACGGCAGTAGACCGAGCACCCATCGACGGCCAGGAGTAGGACGCGATCGGGGTACTTGTGCACGATCGCCGAAACTGGCCGCACCTGGTCCTCGCCGAGCGGGTCTTTCAGCTCGCCGGGGCGAACTCGGGCCTCGGCACGAACCGGAATCGACTGCATCCTGACCGGGCAGAACGGGTGGTCCGGATCGATGAGGGAGAGGTAATAGGGCGTTATCCCAAGCCGGAACAAAGACGCGGTCTGCTGGCAGCCGGCGCGCTCGTCCTCGGTGAGCGAAACTCGTTTCTCGAGCTCGGCCAGACTGCGGACCGCGTTCCGCATTTGCCACCGCCAGTCGTGCCACTGGGGGTGCTCGGCTGAAAAAGAAATCGAACGCACGGCTAGGAAGGCTTAAGAAACGCCCTGCGCCTGCCACCAGGCCTGACCGGCTTCAGGCAACGTGCAGATCGGATCGTAGTATTCGTATTTGCGGGCCAGCACTCCTGGCTCACTGGCATCGAGCGCAGTGCGATAGTTCTTGGTCCAGGAGGTGATGCCCTTCTCCCGATCGTACTCGTCCCATTGATGAACCCAACGCTTGCCGACAAACGGAACATCACAGACGATCCGGGGCGTCGCAAAGCCTGGCAGATAACCCATGATCTCGTGCTGCAGCTTCTGGGCCTCATGAACCGCGAGGCGCCAATGCTCAGAATTGGGGATGATGTCGCACATGTAAAAGTAGTAGGGCAGGATTTTCGCGTGGTCGAGCAGTGTGAAGCAGAGGTCTAGCAGCGTCTTCGCATCGTTGTTCACGCCGCGCAACAGCACCCCCTGATTGCGCACGTCCCGAAAGCCCAAATCCAAGAGTCTCTTCGTCGCTTTGGAAACCAACGGGGTGAGCTGATTGGCGTGATTGACGTGGGTGTGCATCGCCAGATCGACATCGCGCTCCCGCGCTTTTTTCGCGAGTCGCTCGAAGGCGAGCACCACCTCGTCTTGGAGAAAGTGCTGCGGAATGCCCATCAGTGCCTTGCTGGCAAGCCGGATGTCGCGAATGTTCGGGATCTCCATCAACGAGCTGACGAATATCTCCAGCTGCTGGATTGGCAGGTTTGCAATATCTCCACCGGAGACGACCACGTCGCGAACCGACGGTGTCTTGCGCAAGTATTCGAGGATTTGGGTGTAGCGCTCGGCGGGTGGAATCCCAAAGCGCGCCTTCTCCACCTGTGGGACGTCGTTGCCCACCAAGTCCATTCGGGTGCAGTGGCCGCAATACTGGGGGCAGGTGGACAGAACTTCTGCCAACACTTTGGTTGGATACCGGTGGGTCAGCCCCTCCACCACCCACATGTCCGTTTCGTGAAGGCTGTCCCGGCTCGCCCTCGGGTGGCTCGGCCAATCGACCGCGCGATCGTCGAAGGCGGGCAGCATGTAGCGCCGCAGGGGATCGCCCCACAAGTCGTTCTCACTCATCGTGTTGATCATCTGAGGCGGGATCAGCAGTGACATCGTGGCCCGCTCGCGCTGATCCCGTTCGATGCTTGCCAGCAAGTCGTCCGGAAGAAGCGGTCCGAGTGCGGCTCTCAGCTCCCGTAAATTCTTGACCGTGTGTCGGCGCTGCCACAACGCGCTCTCCCAATCGGCTCGGGTGACGGCGCGATAGCCGGGAAGGCGGGTCCAGTCCGGCTCCACGAATTCGCGCTCGAGCGGATATTTGAAGGGCTGCGAGGCCGTGTGGCGAATGGACTTGAGTGTGCGGGCAGGAAGCATCAGGCGGGGGAACCTTGCAACTCTCGGCCCCTCCCCAAAGGACGAGCCATTTTACGGCACTCCGGAGGAGCTTGGCCAGTCGGATGTCGGTTCCAAACGCAGGCACCCACGCAGTTGCGGCATCTCGTTCGGATCGCCCGACAAAAAAGACCCCGCCTGGAAAGGCCCAAGCGGGGTCGGAAAAAGATCCGGCAGCGACCTACTCTCCCGCACGGTTTCCCGCGCAGTACCATCGGCTCTGGAGGGCTTAACTTCCGTGTTCGGGATGGGAACGGGTGGAACCCCTCCGATATAGCCACCGGAATGGTTGAGGGGGCTACGCCGTCTACCCGACGACGAAGCACCCCAATACGAAACTGAAATCGCTTTCTGCCAAGAAGCTGTGACTCTTTCGGATAGCGCGTCTTGCGCTTGGGCCTCGACCTTGACCTCGAGCCTCTTACGCCGCCAGGCATGCAAGAGATAAAGGTAAAGTAAGCCGCACGACCAATTAGTACCGGTTAGCTCAACGTGTTACCACGCTTACACACCCGGCCTATCAACGTCGTAGTCTTCGACGGGTCTTTAGGGGGGTTGCCCCCCGGGATACCAATTCTTGAGGTCGGTTTCCCGCTTAGATGCTTTCAGCGGTTATCCAATCGATACATGGCTACCCAGCGCTGCCACTGGCGTGACAACTGGTACACCAGAGGTATCTCCATCCCGGTCCTCTCGTACTAAGGACAGATCCTCTCAAGTATCCTACGCCCACAGCAGATAGGGACCAAACTGTCTCACGACGTTTTGAACCCAGCTCGCGTACCGCTTTAATTGGCGAACAGCCAAACCCTTGGGACCTGCTCCAGCCCCAGGATGCGATGAGCCGACATCGAGGTGCCAAACCTCCCCGTCGATGTGAACTCTTGGGGGAGATAAGCCTGTTATCCCCGGAGTACCTTTTATCCGTTGAGCGATGGCCCTTCCATTCAGAACCACCGGATCACTATGACCTGCTTTCGCACCTGCTCGACATGTCTGTCTCGCAGTTAAGCTCCCTTATGCCATTGCACTCGCCGCCCGGTTTCCAATCGGGCTGAGGGAACCATCGCGCGCCTCCGTTACACTTTGGGAGGCGACCGCCCCAGTCAAACTACCC
>DAIQBK010000023.1:0-104646 GCA_036781205.1 Myxococcaceae bacterium | reverse complement strand
AGCTGTTGCGATGAACCCCTGAAGCCAAGGCACGTAACTCACCACAGTTCGCCTAAGGGCATTTTCACGTCGGTGCTTGCCGCCGGGACCGCTCTGAGGGAGGCTGCGCCGCCGCGGAGGGACCGATGAAGTGTCGGTTGGGACGACTGTTGAGCGTGGTTCTTGCCGTTCTTGGCGCGACGACGTCGCGATCGGCGGAGCCGGAAGTGAAGATCGGCGCAATCTACCCGCTGACCGGCCCTGCCGCTTCGACCGGGCTGGAGATCAAGAACGCGCTGGAGCTCGCGGCGGAGATGATCAACAACGGCGCCAAGGGGCTGAATCTCCCTCTCGCGGAGCATGCCGGGCTGCCCAATCTCAAGGGCGCGAAAATCAAGCTCGTGTTCGGCGATCATCAGAACAATCCTCAGGTGGGCGCGACCGAGGCCGAGCGCTTGATCACTCAAGAAAAAGTGGTGGCGCTGATCGGCTGTTACGTGAGCAACGTCACCGCCACCGCGAGCCAAGTGGCAGAGCGCTACAAGGTGCCCTTTCTTACGCCGGAATCATCCTCGGCGACGCTCACCAAACGAAACTTCAAATGGTTCTTCCGGACCACCCCTCATGATGAGCTCTTCGTCCGTAATTTCTTTGAATTCCTCAAGGCCCTCGAAAAGAGAAAGGGCATCAGGCCAAAACGCATTGCCTTGATGAACGAGAATACGCTGTGGGGCACTGAAACCACCAAGCTGGAGGAGGCGCTCGCCAAAGAGCAAGGCTACGACATTGTCGAGAAGGTCATCTATCCAGCGAAAAGCACCCAGCTCACATCTGAGGTTCAGCGACTCAAGGCCGCCAATCCGGACTTACTGATGCAGTCCTCGTATCTCGGGGATGCGATCCTTTCGATCAAAACGTACCAGGAGCTGGGGCTCGCGCCGCAGGCGATCCTGGCGAACGACGCGGGCTTCAACGATACCGAGTTCCTCAGAACGTTGGGGAAAAGCGGCAATTACGTCCTGTCGCGGGAGGTTTGGGCACTGGACCTCACGTCGCGCAATCCGCTGATCAAACAGGTCAATGATCTGTATCTCAAGCGATTCAAAACAGACTTCACCGGAAATTCCGCTCGCTCGTTCACCGGCCTTTACACTCTGGCGGATGCGATCAATCGCGCCGGTGCCACCCAGCCCGAAGCGATCCGAAAGGCGCTCGCCGAAACCAACCTCCCCGCCGACAAGCTGATCATGCCCTGGGGCGGAATTGCATTCGACCCGAGCGGCCAAAACACCCTTGGCTCCGGGATCATCGTGCAAGTCCAGGGCGGCAAATATGTGACCGTTTGGCCGTTCGAGCTGGCGAGTGCGGAGGTGATCTGGCCGATGCCCGCCTGGAACAGGCGCTGAGAGCTCGTGGCGGCCCCCGGTTTCGCACCACCATGAGCGTCGAAATTTTGCTGCAAACGCTGCTCTCGGGAGTCTTGATCGGCCTCGTCTATGCGCTGGTTGCGGTAGGGCTCACTCTGATTTTCGGAGTGATGGACATCGTCAACTTCGCTCACGGCGAGTTTCTGATGCTCGGGATGTATGCGAGCTTCTGGCTGTTCGCCCTCTATGCGCTGGATCCAATCTTCACGCTGCCGTTTACGGCGCTGCTGCTATTCGCGGTCGGCGCGGCGGTCTACCAGACGGTAATTCGCCGGATCATTCACGCCTCGATGCTCGCGCAGATTTTCAGCACTTTTGGATTGATGGTTCTGTTCCGCGGGTTGGCGCAGTTTCTCTGGAAGCCGGATTTTCGATCGGTCGAGAATTCGCTCGTTTCCGGCACGGTGACCCTGGGCGCGCTGCAGTTCGGTTTACCGCAGATCGTCGCCGGGGCGGGCGCGATTGGGGCGACATTGTTCATCTGGTGGTTTCTTAACCGCACTCGGGTGGGCGCTGCGCTGGAGGCCACGGCGGCCGATCGCGAGGCGGCCCAACTGATGGGCATTCCCACTCAGCGCATGTTTACGCTCGCCTGGGGCATCGGAGCCGCTTGCGCCGGCGTTGCGGGCGCCTTGCTTTCGACTTTCTATCCAGTGTTTCCGGAAGTCGGTGCCAATTTCGTCCTGATCGCCTTTGTGGTCGTGGCGCTGGGCGGATTCGGTAGCGTCACGGGCGCTTTCTTCGCGGGCATCATCGTCGGGGTGGTTGAAGTGGTCGGCGGTTTTCTGATTGGACCCCAGCTCAAATTAGCCTTGGTGCTGTTTCTATACTTGCTGGTGGTCCTGCTGCGCCCTCAAGGCCTGTTGGGGCGGGCGTGATCAAACGGATCAATCCATTCCTCGTCGTATTCGCCGCCGCTTGCGCCGCGCCTTTGGTAGTGACCAATCCCAGCCATCAGAATTTTTTGATCCTGGTCATGATGAGCGCGCAGCTCGGCGTGGCATGGAACATCCTCGGAGGATATGCCGGCCAGGTATCGTTCGGCCATGCGGCTTTTTTTGGGATCGGGGCGTACACGTCGACCCTGCTGCTGATTCAATTCGGTGTTTCGCCTTGGATAGGAATGGTGGCGGGTGGGACGGTGGCGATGATCTTCGCCCTGCTGATCGGTTGGCCGTGTTTCAAGCTCAAAGGCCACTATTTTGCGATTGCCACGATCGCGGTCGCGGAGATTCTTCAAGTCGTGTTCACCAACTGGACGTCGGTCGGTAGCGCGGTGGGGCTGTCCCTTCCGATGCAGCAGGAGGGCTTGAAGGCCTTCGTGTTCAATGCTTCCAAGCTGCCGTACTACTACATCGCTCTCGGCCTGCTGATCGGAACGGTCCTTGCGGCGCGGACAATCGAGCAAAGTTTTCTCGGTCATTACTTCCGCGCGATCAAGGATGAACCCGAGGCCGCTCGAAGCGTTGGCGTGAATCTCACCCGCTACAAGCTCGTGGCGATCTCGGTTTCCAGCTTTCTCACCGCAGCCGGTGGCACGCTCTACGCGCAGAAGGAGTTGTTCATCGATCCTGCTTCGGTGATGGCAACCTCGCTTTCGGTCAAAATTGCGCTGGCCTCGATCTTGGGCGGGGTAGGGAGCCTCTTCGGTCCGGTGATCGGGGCTGGGATTCTCACCAGCATCGAGGAGGTCACCCGCCAAATCTTCGGTGGCAGCGGACGTGGCACGGATCTGATTCTCTACGGCCTGATCATCCTCGTCGTTGCGGTCTACTACCCGAACGGCATTGTGGGTGGGATCAAGGCCTGGGGCGAGCGGTTGGCCGGACGCGAGCCGGGAAGCGAGAGCGGAAGATGAGCGCGTTGCTGGAGGTGCAGGGCCTCGGCAAGCGCTTTGGAGGTCTGGTCGCGAACCTGGACATCACCTTCGCGATCGCACCCGCGCAGATCATCGGGCTGATCGGTCCGAACGGTGCGGGAAAAACGACGCTCTTCAATTGCATCGCCGGTTTTTATCCGCCGAGCGAGGGCCACATAATTTTCGACGGGAGAGAGGTCACCGGTGCCGCGCCGGACAAGATGGCGATGCTGGGCGTCGCCCGCACCTTCCAACTCGTGCGCACCTTTTCCACGATGAGCGCGCTCGAGAACGTCACCGTGGCGACGTTACTTCACGATAAGCGACTGTCGATCGCGCGCGAACGGGCGATGCAGGCTCTCGAGTTCTGCGGCCTTTCGCGACGCGCATCGGTGGTCGCGGCAAACCTGACGGTCGCGGAGCAACGGCGCTTGGAAGTGGCGCGTGCACTCGGGTTGGAGCCGAAACTTTTGCTGCTCGACGAAATGATGGCGGGCCTCAATCCGGCCGAGGTGCAGGAGGCCGTGGCACTGGTAGGGAGAATCCAATCGCGCGGGATCGCATGTTTGATCGTCGAGCATGTGATGGAGGGAATCATGCCGATCGCGGATCAGATTGTGGTGCTCGATTACGGGCGAAAAATCGCCCAGGGCACTCCCGCCGAGGTTCGCCAGGATCCGGCGGTGATCGCGGCCTACCTGGGAGAAGCATGATGCTCCAGGTCGAGAAACTCGCGATTTGCTACAATCAAGTCCCTGCCGTCCACGACGTCAGCCTCACGGTGCAGGCGGGGGAGATCGTCGCGCTGCTAGGAGCCAACGGCAGCGGTAAGTCGTCGACCCTGCGCACCCTGGCGGGACTGAAGGACGTATCCGCGGGGCGGATCCTATTCGACTCGCGCGACATCACGCGCGAACCGGCACATCTTCGCGCGACGAGCGGCCTCACCTTGGTCCCCGAAGGCCGGCGACTATTTTCCAAGCTCAGCGTAGAAAAGAACTTGCGTCTGGGGGCTTACACTCGACGCGATGTCCACCAAATCGAGCTCGCGCTGGACCGGGTATTCGCGCTCTTTCCGGTCCTCAAGGGGAGGAGATTGCAACTGGCCGGCACCTTGAGCGGCGGCGAGCAGCAAATGCTGGCGATCGGGCGTGGCCTGATGGCGAATCCGAAATTGCTGATGCTCGATGAGCCCTCGTGGGGCATCGCGCCTAAGTTGGTGAAGAAAATCCTCGATACGATTCAGGCGATCAATGCCGCGGGAATCGCCGTGCTCCTGGTTGAGCAAAACGTTCATCGCGCGCTCGCGATCGCACACCGTGGATACGTGATTCAGACCGGGCGAATTGTAATCGAGGGAACAGGCAAGGATTTGCTCTTCAACTCCAGCCTGCAAAAGGCCTATCTCGGAATTTAGGGCTTACTTGAGAGGGGTCGCTTGGTAATAGCGGCACTTCCACTGGCCGCCCTGCTTCATCCAGACCTCGCCAACCACGAACTTGCCTAGCTTAGGCGCGTTGGGAATCTCGACCGTTGCAAGATAATTCGCGAGCGCCGTACCCGAGCTCGTCGGTACGACTCGAAGGTCCGAAAGTATGTAAGCTCCAATTGGAGCTGACCGGATCTCTTGCGCCGTTGGCTTTTGCAGATGCACCGAGCCGTCTGGGTGAACGGCGGTGTAGTCGTCGGCCAACAGAGCACTGTGGGTGGCGGCGTCTCCCTTGCGATACGCATCCCAAATACTGTGGATGAGCGGCGAAATCGCCTGAGTCAGGTCGGCGGTCACCGGCGGCTTGCTTTCCTCGGTCGTCGATGGCGTCGGGGTGTGCTGCACCATGGCTGCACTGATCTCTTGGCAGGTTGTCACTCCCTTGGAGCGTGTGCACCGGAAGTGCCTCCTCAAGCACTCTGCGTTCCAGGTCTCCACGCCATCCTCTTCCGAAGAGCGGCTCACGATATCGCTCAGGAAAATATCGTTTGGAGAGCATCCGGTCGCCGCTGCGGTTGGGTAGGCGATCTGACGGTTGGGAACGCACGCCAGCAGCGTTGCGACAATGATGAGGCTTGCTTTTCGATTGGCTCGCAATTGCCCGAACCTTCAGGGGCGGTCACTATAGATTCCTTGGTTCGTTTCCCCCAGCGAATTTCAGCTACCGATCTCCCGCCGGTCCGGTGGTAGCTTCCTGTTCGAATGACGTTCTTGCGCAATTGCCGCCTTCTACTGTCGCTCGCTGTCCTTTCTGCCCCGACCCTCCTGCTCGCCAAGGAGCTGTCCAACGAGGAAGCGAGGGTCGTTCAATCGATCGACGAGGAAGCGCCGCAGGCGGTGGCGCTGCTCGAAAGGCTGGTGAACATCAATTCAGGAACTTTCAACCCGGCCGGGGTAGCGCAAGTGGGGAAGCTTTTGGAGGGCGAGCTTCAGGCGCTCGGTTTCACCACTCGTTGGATACCGATGCATGCAGTCAAGCGTGCGGCGCAGCTCGTGGCTGAACGGAAAGGAAGTCGCGGCGAGCGAGTCCTGCTGATCGGTCACATGGACACCGTCTTCGAACCATCCAGCACATTCCAGAAGTTTGCGCGCGAGGGCAATCGAGCGATCGGCCCGGGCGTGTCCGACATGAAGGGCGGAATTGTCGTCATCCTCTCGGCACTCAAGGGTCTGAGGAGCGCCGGGGTGCTGGATGGCGCGAGGATCACGGTCTTTCTGACCGGCGATGAGGAATCGGTCGCCGAGCCTTGGGAGACGTCGCGAGGCGAGCTGATCAAGGCTGGCAAGAACAGCGACGCCGTGCTCTCGTTCGAGTCCGGCGTCACCAAAAGGGGGAAGGACTATGCGACGGTCGCGCGCCGCAGCTCAACCCGTTGGGAGCTGCGAGTGCAGGCGAAGGGCGGTCATTCGAGCGGAATCTTCAGCGATTTCCTGGGAGATGGTGCCGCGTTCGAGCTGAGCCGGATTCTCAAACTGTTTCACGATAGCTTGCGCGAGCCAAACCTCACCTACAGCGCCGGGATGGTGGTGGCAGGATCGGACATCACGCTGGAACCGAGCGGAGAAGCATCGGTCTCGGGCAAGGAAAACATCGTGCCTGGAGAAGGACTGGCGGTTGGGGATATTCGCGCGCTTTCCGCCGAGCAGCTCGCACGGGTGAAGGAGAAAATGCAATCGATCGTCGCGCTTAGCTTGCCCGGCACCAAGTCGGAGATCAGCTTCCGCGACAAGATGCCACCGATGGCTCCCAGCCCGGGAAATCTCGCGCTTCTTGCGAAGCTGAACGACGCAAACCGAGCGCTCGGATTGCCGGACATGGAAGCGCTCGAGCCTTTGCAGCGAGGCGCAGGCGATGCCTCGTTTGTCGCTCCTTTCACCAATGTGTTGGACGGCCTCGGTGCTTATGGCAACGGCTCGCACGCGTTCGGCGAATCGGTGGACCTGGCACGGTTACCGCTTCAGAGCAAACGTGCCGCCCTGTTGATTTACCGGCTGATTCACTGACTCGGCGTCTTCGAGCGCATCAGCACCGAGAGCAGGAGCGAGAAAACGAGGCCGCTCAGCAGGGCGCCAATGAACAAGCCTGCAAGCTCCAGCCAACACGGCTGAGGCGGAGCGCTCGCCGGTCCCCGGCTCCTGTGCGTATTGCAGGAGCCCGGGTCCAACGGCGCTGTACAAAACGGCGAAGAAAACACACCCTGCGACCGCGTAGACAGCCGCAATCGAAATACCGGTCCTTACTCCTTCGCCAATCGTGAGCCCGCCCAGCTGCGCGCGTCGCTACCCGATTCCGAGAGCGAGGCCAATGAACTCCATCGCATTGAACACCACCGCGTCCACCCACGGGGAAACGCTCTGCTTGACCGCGAAGTGCTTGAGCATCACCCACCCAGCAATGCCCGCGGCGATAAATAGTCCGTATTTTAGGGCGCGCATTTGCCAGCGTCGCAGAGATTACTGCTTCGGCCGGTGCTGCAGCCGTAGACTTTCCCAACTCCCGTCCGAGATCCAACCGCCGTCGACCACCAGGGTGTGACCGTTCAGAAACCCGCTCTGTTTCGGATCGGCCAGAAACGCGATCGCCTGGGCGACATCATCCGGCTTGGCGAACCTCCCCATCGGAACGCGGGAGCAAATGTCCGCATCTGAGTAAGTACCTCGCGCCTGGTCCGCCGCATCCATTTCCGTCTTCACCCACGCTGGGCAGACCGCATTGCAGCGCACTCCGAATCCGCCCCACTCCACAGCCAACGTCTTGGTCAGCCCGATCAGCCCATGCTTGCTGGCGTTGTATGCCGCACGATCTGCGATTCCAACCAGTCCGGCAATCGAGGCAACGTTCACGATCGAGCCGCTTCGTTGTCCCAACATGACTCGTCCGAACTTGCGGCACAGCAAGAAGGGACCGGTAAGATTGATCTCCAGGACCCGCCGCCACTGCTCGGGAGAGGTTTCGAGAGCGGGCGAAATCAGACTGACGCCGGCGTTGTTCACCAGAACGTCGAGCCGGCCATAACGCGCCAGCAGCTTGTCGGCCATCGCGGCGCTGTCGCGCTCGACTGACACGTCGCCAAGAGCTTGCATCACGTCGACCTCGAATTTGCGCGCGACCTTCTCCGTCTCATCGGCTGGGTCCAAATCGTTTAGGACGAGGGCGTAGCCCCTCTCAGCCAAGACTTCAGCGGTTCGTCGGCCGATGCCGCGTGCTGCACCGGTGATCAGCGCCACCGGGTTCTTCGTCGGCTCGCTCATCTGCGAATCTCCTTTCTGCCGGAAGCATCCGCGAAAGCCTTGCCCGTGTACAGCTTGCTCCAGCGATCTCGGAGCTTGCGTTTTCGCCCGCCCGAGCGAGGATAGTCAGGTGAGAAAGACAGGCATGGAGATGAGGCGGGTGCTGCTTTTGGTGATCTCGCTCGCGGCGGGCGGCTGCAATCGATACTACACCGCTTCCAGCGACTTCAACGTTGCTAGCGGGGTAACCGACTGCAAGACTTTGTGTAGCAGCTGGGGCATGGAGATGTTTGGGCTTGTGACCATGCACGACTCGAACAGCGGTTGCATCTGCCGGGTCAACCCACAAAATCAGCCCGCCGGGGCGCCGGACGGCGGCAGTGGCTAACCGTCTGGAGCTCGTCGCAAGCGCAAGTGTGTTCTTGGCGGTGGCGATTGTCGCTCTCGCGGTTCAATCTCGCCGAAGGCTACGACGGGGGATCATTCAGTTGGACCACCTCGTGCTGACGGTGCGAAGTCTTCCGAAAACGATTGAGTTCTATTCCCAGGTCTTACGGATGCGCGAAGTGACTTTCGGCGATGGGCGCAAAGCCCTTCATTTCGGTTCTCAGAAGCTCAATCTTCACCCCGCCGATCGGGTGCTCGATCCCAACGTCAAGCACGCCACGCCTGGATCGGCGGACCTTTGCTTTCTGGTGGCTGGTTCTTTGGAGGACTGGATGAAGATTCTCTCGGATCGCGGGATTCCAATTATCCTGGGACCCGTCCTCAGGACGGGCGCGAGCGGGCCGATCCGCTCGATCTACATCTATGATCCCGACGAGAATCTCTTGGAATTGGCGACGCTCACTCGGCTTTGATGTTGTCGAAATCCGCGACGATCGAGCCGCTAAACGGAGCAGTGGCGGGCACTGGCGCCGCGCGCACTGCGATCCGCCGAAAAGGCCGATTCGGGGTGCCCGCGACAGGATATCCCGCCGCCACTGGGTCGGCAGTGACGACTTCGTGGTCATCAAGTTGAAAGTGGACTTGCTGCTGAGTTGCGTCCCACTCCATCGCCAATGTGTAGGTGCTTCCCAGGGTTACGTTTCCGATCGTCGTGGCAGGTTCAATTACCGTTGCCCGGGAGCAGGTCGCTGAGTCGCATCGAAGAATCTCATACCGAACGCGGGATCGCCCCATGCTGACCGTGACGATCACATCGCCGACCTGGCTTCCACGTCGGTTGTTGTCGGGCCACTGACCCGAGCCGTTCGTGCCGTCGTTGTAGAGCGAGCCTTGAATCATGGCATTCACCACCCCTTGACCCGCCAACCTCCACTCCCTGATCGTCACATCGGCCTGCAGCAGGGCAACGTTGGGGTCCGTAAGTTCCATCGGCAAGGTCGTTCCCGAGCCCTCCTTACTCAAGGCGAACTCCAATGCGGACGCCACGATCTGAACGCTCTGCCTTCCGACTGTCCACTTGCTGGGATCGAAATCGGGACCGGTACTGAAATCGTCGAACAGCGAGGGAGGCTGGTTGTTCATACCCACGAGCACGTTGGTGAACTGGGCGGTCACTTCTCCATTTCCTCCCCCAACCGCTCCACCTTTCACCTGGGACAACAACCGCGCCCTGACGAAGTTCTCGGCCGACAGATCCACCGGAAACGGTGAGATCACTGACGACGCATCCACGGTTGCGCTTCTCGGGACGGAGTAATCGCCGCCTGAAATGGAGAAGGTGAAATGCTTCGTAGCGGTATCGACCGAGAGAGAGATGGTGTAGGTCGTACCGTCCACGATGGGCAGACCCTCGCGCGGCCAATTTCCCATCGAGGTTCCAATCCCGGAAAATGAGGAACAATCGGGTGCCGTGCACTCGAAGAGCTGCCGTTGAGCGAGGCCGCCGTTGGTGCTGGAAAGAATGATCCGAGCGAAGAGCGCGTTGGTCAGATCGGCCCCAACCCGATTCGCAGCAGGTTGAAACAAGAGATCAATCCCCGATCGATCCGTCGAATCCCCGCTCAGTGAGGCGCTCGTAACCTGAATGCCGGTCCCGAGGCTCGTGACCACGCCGCTCTCCGGCGGAATCACCACCATCTCCGTACCGTAGCCAATGTTGGGACGCAGGTTAGTGATTGCGCTACTCAGCACGGCCGATCGATCCTCCCGGATGGCTTGCCGCTCACCCTCGCCCCATTTCGTCGCGCTGATGCTGCCGGACGCGAAGTCATCGTAGAGAGAGGCCGATACACCAAGGAGCGGTTCATGCCGGACGCCTTTTGAACCGCATGCAATCATCCCCGCGCACAGGACCACGGTGATGAGCTTGCTACTCAGGTCGTCGGTCATCGTGTGTTCCCCTCGAGTCGTGCCCGACCAGCCCCTGCACCGCCCCTCCGCTGAACTGCTACCACAAAGGCGAATTTCTAACCAACTGTCCCATGCGTGCCAGTGGGTCAGGGGGCACAATACCGCAACACCTTCTGAGGCACGTTCCGGTCAGGCGTCCCCTAGATCGCCGCCTCCGAAGTCGCCTCCGCCGAAGTCGTCGCTGCCATAGTCATCGCCGGCGGAGCCGCTGGCTGAATCGTCCGAGTCGGTGGAATCGCCTTGCGCGTCCGTATCTGCCTGCGCCTGAGCCGTATCCAGGTCGTGGTGAAAGCTTTCCGGACTGCCCGAAAACCCCCCGAGGAACTGATGGGCAATCGCGGAGCCGATCACCGTCCCGGCAATGCTGCCCAGAAGACTTCCCGCAAGCATGCCACCGAATCCCATGCCTCCCATTCCCATTCCGCCGCCCATGCCTCGGGCGCCGAGCGTCCGTTCGAGAATGCCGGGCTGCCGAAGCTCGGCGCGAGTTGCCATCCGCGCCAGACTCTGTGGATCGGGTTGAGTGGGGACGGCGGGTCGCTCGCTCGGCGGGACTTGTTGACTTAGCTCCTTCAACACTTGCGCGCGTTGCTCGGGGGTAAGCTGCGCGAAGGCTTCCGCGTGAGCTTGCTCAATCGCTTCTGGTGGTGCGGTCCGAAGAAGGTACCGATAACGCTGAAGCGCCTGCTCATCGGTCAATTCTTTTGCCTGAGGCTCGTTCTGTGATGAGCCAGGCTGCGGCGATCCGCTTCGTCCGAGAAGCCGGTCTAGTAAACCCATCGTTTTTGCTCCTTCAAAGCCTCGGGGGCCAGCATTGCTGCGGTCGTACCATAACCACTAGCGACAAGCTCGGCTCAGATTCCCAGATGGAGGCGAAGCCCCAATCGCGCCGTAAAAGGCTGGCCAATGGTGTCAATTCCAGCGCGGCCCACCAGGTACTGTCGATTGAACAAGTTCTCGATGGCTGCGTAAACCTCCACCGATGAAGCAATGCGCCGGCTCGCGGCGAGGTCAACGATCAAGAAGCCCGGCATGGGCAGCTGGTTGAGGTCGTCCTCGAACTGAGCGCCGACAAATCGGGCTTGTACGGTCGCCGTCAGTACCGTTGGCCGATCAAACGTCAGCGAAGCGCTGGCGCGGTGCACTGGATCCTGGGCGAGCCGATTGCCGACCAGTGGCGGGAAGCCGGGTGCGCTCGTCACCCTCGAATCCACGAACGTGTAGGAAAGCGCCGCGGTCCACGACTGGAAGAAGTGCCAGCCCGCGTCCAGTTCGAGTCCCCGAATTCGGGCCTGTCCCAAGTTTTCTCTCATGCGCTGGGAGCCGTCGGGCAGCGGAGCGGGCAGAGTAACATTCGTGATCGGTCGATTGAGTACATTCCAGAATCCGTTGCCTCGAATGACCAAACCCGACCGCGGATTCAGTTCGATTCCCGCCTCGACGCCGCGAAGGGTTTCGGCACCGAGCTGATCGTTGGCCGCCGTCAGGATGGTCCCCACCTGAAAGGGGCGATAGAGCTCATTGAGGGTCGGCGCTCGAAAAGCCGTGTAGCCAGCAGCGCGCAAAGTAAGCCCCTCCACCACCCGATATCGAGCCCCAAGCTTTGGACTGAGCTGGTTGTCGGAGCGGTTCGCGAACGCGGTACGAGTACGCGTTTGGGATCCATCCTGGGTTACCTGGCTTGCATGAAAATTCCGCCATTCGTCGAAGCGCAGCGCGCCAATCAGCTCGAGCGCTGAGGAAATCTGATACGAGTCCTGGACAAAGACTCCGAGGAATCCCTGGTTTCCTCCGGTCTCCCGTCGAAGAAGCGAGCTGGAGGTCATCGCTGCGGGAAACAGGTCCTCGTTGGAAATGCCGTGAATGCGCCGCAGCTCGACGCCGAACAAGAGCTGATGAGTGCCCCCCCAGCGAATCGCTCTTGAGGTCCAAATCAGTGTCAGCCCCTCGTCGTCGCTCGGAACGTCCTGCCGCGCGGCGGGAACTTCGATCGTACGAGCCGCGTTGATGCGGCTTCGATCCTGCTTGAAATCCTGGACGTGACCGAAAAACGCGAGATCCAAGCTCCCGAGCGAGGAGGGCGAGAACGTAGCCCCTGCGCTGTAGCTGCCGGAACGGACCGACGCACTGCTCAGCGGCGTGCCGCCGTTCTGTTGCTCCCAGAAGTAGCCGCCCTTGGCCCAGAGCCGCAGATTTTGACTCGCGTCGAAGGCGAAGCTCGAAGCGGCATTGATATGATCGCTCGGAGCGTCCTGATCAACCGGCCCACGTGCGTTCGGCGCGACGACGGCGTAGCCCGAAGTGGAAAAGCCCTCCGCTTCGAGAAGACCGCTCACCGGCCCAAGGCGATCGGCGGCGCGTGCCGCCAGCGCAAACTGCCTCGGATGGCCGGCGGATCCATCCACATCCAGCTCGGGGCCCACTACTGGCCTGGAGAAGACCTGGATCACTCCTCCGAGCGCATAATTTCCGTAGAGCGCGGACCCACCTCCTGGCGCCACCTCAATCCGCTCGATTCCGATTCGCGGGATTTGCCGCCAGTAGAACCAGCCGCCAAACGCATCGTTGCCGGGCAAGCCGTCCACCAGCACCAGCGTTCGAGAGACGCCTGAGGGTCCAATCCCACGCAGATTGACTCCCTGCGCTGTCGGATCCGAAACCAGGCTGTTGGTCCGACGAAACGTCGCGAAGGAGGGGAGGGTGCGGAGAAGCTCGTCCAGCGTTTGCGTTGGGCTCTGCACGATTTCACCGCGAGGCAGGACCGTCACGCTGGTCGGCACGTCCTGCAGTGGTCTCGGCGTTCGGGTCGCCGTCACCACCGTCTGGAGCGATTCGCCCGAATCGGTTGCCTCAGGCAATGAGGCGCCAAGGGCGCACGGCCCGAAGCTGGATCCAAGCAGAACTGCGATCAAAAGGCTGCGCACCGAGCCGATCAGCGGGCGCAGTTCTTGGGGTGTCAATCAAAAATCGGCGTAACCGGGTCAGCCGGATTGGCCGTAGACTGCAAGCGCGGCGCCTGAGATGTCCTTTGCTGCGTCGGAGAGCAGAAACCCGATCGTTTCGGCCAAAGACTCCCCCGAAACCCATCGCTTCGGGTCTGCCTTGGGCATCGCCGCCCGGTTTGCGGCCGTATCGATGACGCTCGGCATCACCGCGTTCACCCGAATGCCCTTCGAGGCAACCTCAGCCGCAACCGCGCGCGCCAGAGCCACCACTGCGGATTTGGCCGCCGTGTATGCGGCCGCCCCCGCGCCTTTCCAGGGTCGCTCGACCACCTGCGAGCCCATCACCACGATGCTTCCCGCGCCGCGGCGAATCATTGCTGGCAGAAGGGCTTGCAGGCTGCGGCGTGCAGTCTCCAGATTTACGGTGAACATTCGCTGCCAAATCGCGTCGTCGCTTTCGTGGAAAGGGTGTCCGCCCTCCCATCCGCCTGCGAGCAGAGCGGCGCCGCTCGGAGGGGCGAGTACCTGCTCAACGCGTTCGAGGGCTGATTTCCATTCGGCAAGAGAAGTCGCGTCCATCGGGATCGCCAGGGAATTCGTTCCGAGCTCTACCTGAAGGCCGCGAAGTCGCTCTGCCGAGCGAGGCGAGCCCAATGCCGCAACCTTATCCCCCCGGCGAATCAAGAACTTCACCAGGGTGGGCCCGAATTCACCCGAGGCACCGCTGACGACGATACAGGCCACGGCCGGGCACCCTACCTCAGCGCCGAGCGCGCCACAACGAAAAGCGTGGGACCCAGGGATCCGACGCAGGCTCGCTCGAAAGAGAAGCATTGACCGCGATGCCGCTGGTGCGGGCGGATAACAATCGGACCCTCGCGGCGCGACAGCTCAGGTCAAGCCGCCACGGGCTGTACAACAAACCCGAGACACACCGGCTGCGGCAACATTTGAAATAATTCGCCGATTGCCGACGTATACAATTTCAATACATTTCATCCGTCGTTGAATTGAGACAACAAAATGGGTCTCAACGCACCCCTCGGTCGTAACGGATGATTTTTTCTCGTCACATTACTCTGTGACGGTCGGCTGCCGTGAACACTCAACGCCCACTCTGCGTTATTCTCGTTCCGTTCAAGCGACTGCACACCGAATGCTTCGCGCGACCGCTCCATGGATTCCGAAAAGCCGCCTGTAACGGAACGACATCTCACGCTCATCTCGGCCACTGGCGACGACTGGGAACCCCCCAACGAGTTCGACGGGTACCAGCTGCGGGGCTGTATTGGAAAAGGTGCGATGGGCCGGGTGTACAAAGCTTACGAGCACGGCCTCCATCGGCTGGTGGCGGTCAAATTCGTCGAGGCCGTTCGCCGGTCGGAACCGGAGCTCTACGAGCGCTTCTTACTGGAAGCGAGAGCGATTGCGCGGCTACAACACCCGAACGTTGTAGCGATCTATCGGATCGGCGAAGTCGATGGCCGTCCGTACATCGCCTACGAATGGGTCCGGGGCGAGACACTGGACCAACTGGCGCTTCCCCTGCTCAGCGAGCGTGTCCTGCAAATTGGCATCGGGTTGGCCCGCGGTCTCGCCGCAGTGCACCAGCACAACGTGCTCCACCGGGACATCAAGCCCGGAAATGTCATCCTCGCGGACGGCCGCGAAGCAAAGCTGCTCGATTTCGGCCTGGCCAAATTCGTCGGGGAAGTGAACGAGGATCTGTTCGAGCAACCCGCCAGCGTGCCGGTGGCGATGGAGGTGGGCAACGGGACGAACGGCGCCCCGGTTTCGCGACGCGGTACGGAGAGGGGACGGGACATCGATCCCGAAAAAACGCAGGAGCTGCGGCTCGATTCTTCGACCGTGCAGGTGACCGCGACCACCGATCTGACGCAACACGGAGTGTTGATCGGGACTCCGGCATACGTCGGACCCGAAATTTGGAGGGGCGAGCCAGCCACCTTCCGCTCCGACGTGTATTCTGTGGGCGCGCTTTTGTACCAACTCTACGCCGGGCACCCACCGCACCGCGCCAGAGGAATGGATGCGCTGAAGGCGGCGGTCCTGGAAAAGGACCCCAAGCCCCTTCCCACCGCCAGCGACATGGATCGGCAGCTGACCGCGATCATCCATCGTTGCTTGAGCCGGGACCCTGCGGCGCGCTTCGCGTCCGCCGCGGAGCTGCGCGACGCCTTGGAGGCTGCGACGCCGGAAAAGCGGGCGATTACCCTTCCCGAGGGCAACCCATATCGGGGTCTCCAGGCCTTCGAAGCCGACCACCGGGCCCTATTCTTCGGCCGCCGTGCCGAAATTCGCGCGCTGCTGGATCAGTTGCGCCACGACGCGTTCGTCTTCGTGCTCGGACCTTCGGGCGTGGGCAAGTCCTCGCTCTGCCGCGCCGGGGTGCTCCCCTGGATCGGCGACTTCGGACTGGCGGACGATCGCCGCTGGACGACGGTCGTGATGACCCCGGGCAAACGGCCGGTGTCCGCGCTCGCCGCGGCGCTCGCACCCTATCTGGGAGTCGACAAGGATGCGCTGGCCGCCAGGATCCGAACCGATTGGAACGAGGTCTATTCTGAATTGAGCAAGCGTCCGAAGACTCAGGGACCCTTGCTCATTTTCATCGACCAGCTCGAAGAGCTCGTCACTCTGAGCGAGAAAGCGGACCTCGAAGTGATGGCCACCGTTGTCGAGTCGTTCTCGATCGAGGAGCCCGGACTGCGGTTGCTAGCGACGCTCCGGGCGGATTTCTTGGTCCGCTTCGGATGGCTCCCTGGAATCTCCAGCCGAATTACGCGCGCCGCGTATCTGCTCAAGCCGATGACCCCGGACGGGATTCGGGAGGCAATCGTCGGACCGGCTCAAGCGAAGGGGGTGGAGTTTGAGTCGAGCGAGCTCGTGGAGTCGCTGGTGAAGTCGACCTCGGAAGCTGAGGGGGCGTTGCCTTTGCTGCAGTTCACGCTCGCCGAGCTCTGGGATGCTCGCGACACGACACGCAACTTGATCTCTGCCTCGGCGCTCGAAGCGACTGGCGGTGTTACAGGAGCGTTGGCGCGGCACGCCGACCGGGTGCTGTCGCGCTTACCGCCCGATCAGCGCACTGCGGCGAGGCGCCTGCTGCCATTGCTGGTGACGCTGGAGGGGACCCGCGCCCGACACACGGAAAGAGATCTTGGAGCCGAGAACGAGACCGATCGGGCGGCGTTGGCGGCAATGGTCCAAGGGCGCCTTCTGATAGTCAGCGAATCCCCTGAGGGCCCGGCGTACGAAGTCGCTCACGAAGCGCTGATCAGCTCCTGGCCCACGCTGCAGCGTTGGCTCGAGGAAGATGCGAAGCGCCGTGCGCTCCGCGGTCGCCTTTCGACGTCGATCGCCGAGTGGGAACGGCTCGGCCGCAAACGAGAGGGGCTTTGGAGCGCACGACAATTGGCTGAAGTGGCCACCCTCCTCGACCGGCCCGAGCTGCTCCCCCGAGAAGCAGCGTTTCTCGACGCGTCGTACCGATCGGTTCGTTTCCGGCGGCGCCTGACAGGTGCGCTCGCGATTGGGCTGCTGGTGGCAGTGAGCGGAATCTACTTGGGTTTCAAGCTGAAGGCGCAGCACGACCTCACTGCGCAAGTGCGGGCGTTCGTAGACCAGGGGTCGTCGTTCCTGTCGCGTGCGCGAGCGAAGAACGAGCAGACCGAGCAATTTCGGCAAGTAGCGTTCTCGTTGTTCGACAGCAAACACGTTGAGCAAGGAGAAGACATTTGGAGTAAGGCAGGGGAGAGCGCGACCGAAACCGACAAATTGTATCGAGAAGCCGATCACGCTCTCGAAGCGGCTGTCGCCCTGGGAAAGAATTCATCGACCGCGAAGTCTTTGCTGGCCGATGTCTTGTACGAGCGAGCGCTTTTGGCGGAGCGGGACGGAAAGACGGACGCGAGAGAGGAGTTCATTGCGCGCCTTGCCCTCTATGACGACGGAACTCGTAAGGCGAAGTGGACCGCTCCAGGTACGCTCGATGTCGATTCTCTGCCCGCCGGCGCGGAGGTCACGATTCAGCAATACAAGGAGCGCGAAAAAGAGAATCCGGTTCTCGAAACGGTGCGCCCGAATCTAACCACGCCGATTCAGCATCTGCAGCTGCCGCAAGGCTCCTATCTCTTATTGTTCAGTGCGCCGGAGCGGGCGAATGTTCGGTTCCCCCTACTGGTGCGACGAGGCGAGGACCGGAAGATTTCGTTGGACCTTCCAGCCGCTGCAAGTGTTCCGAAAGGGTTTGTCTACATCCCCCCGGGCCCATTCTTGTTCGGTAGCTCGCAGGAGCGCAGCATCCGCAAAGATTTCCTCTACACGGTTCCGTTACACGAGGTGACAACAGACGCGTATCTCGTAGCAGAGCACGAAACCACCTTCGGTGATTGGTTGCAGTATCTTAGTGCTCTGACCGCTGCTGAAGCATTCAGGCGATCAGCCGAGGTGAGCGGGCCAAGGAAAGGCGAGTTGTCGCTCAGGCCGGTTGCGAAGGATTGGGAATTAGCCTTGCGCCTGAACTCTCGTGAGTATGTGATGCGCCTGGGCGACGCCTTTCACGTTCCTGAGAGAAGCATACGCCAAGAGCAAAATTGGAGTCTGTTGCCGATGGTGGGAGTTTCGATTGCAGAAATCGAGGAGTATCTTGCCTGGCTACGGAATTCGAACAACTTGGTTCGACTACGACTTTGCAATGAATTCGAGTGGGAAAGGGCCGCGCGAGGCGCAGATGGCCGCGAATACCCGCACGGCAATCTGCTTTCGCCTAGTGACGCAAATTACGTAGAAACTTATGGAAGAAACCTGGCGACGGCGACGGCGACAGCGGGTCCTGATGAGATCGGAGCTCATCCACAGTCGCGCAGTCCTTACGGTGTCGATGACATGTCCGGGAGCGTTGCTGAGTTTGCTCAGTCGTCACTCCAAGGCGGAGAATACGTTCTGCGTGGTGGAGGGTATACAGATGGCCGCAACGAGATTCGCAGCACTAATCGACAACCCGTTTCGGGGGCGTTTAGAAGCTTAGCGACCGGACTGAGACTATGTGCCGATTCTCCCAAAGCCAGCCCGTAATGTTTGTCACTGAGTGATCGTCAACGTCTGCGGTGGGTTACCCCCAGCGACGTTCGTGAGTTGATCCGGTGTCAAAGTCTTGAAGGTTTCCTTCTCAAGATTCAGCTTCTTTGAATTGTTCTTCATGGCACTGCTCCTTTTCTCTCGGAGGGGTGAGAGAGTGAGCCCGGGTTGGCTACAAGCGCTCACCTAGCAACCATCGTGCCCACCGGTGCGTACTGTTAAGTATCTGAAAGGACGAACCATCGGTCGGTAACGCCTTCGTGACATGCTCTGTTTCTGCTCAACTGCTCACCCTGGGTTGAGCAGAAGATCGCCAATCTCGCCAAGTCGGTCGGTATGCCGCCGTCGCTTAGAGGAGACCGCCTGGCGCCCCGCGCGGGAAAACCTGATCTGCTTGGATTGTCGGCGCTTCGATTGGTCGTGCCTGACTCGAAAATGCGCGCCACTTTTCCTATCCTGTACAGGTTGCGCGCGAGCTGAGTACGTCGCGATGACCGCAGTCCTACGCGGCTGAGCCTGATTTATCCCTCAAATGGGACGCCAGAAACCCAATGTGAGCGACCCTCCGGGTAACGGAGAAGAGCCTGCCGCTACTGACGATAGCTCCGATCTCAACGTCACCCGCGAAGAGAGATCGACTGACCATATTGCCCCCGTCAAACCGAGCAGAGCTGTCAATCTGCCAGCGTGGTGCGCAGAAGATGCAGAGCGGTACAAGGTTGTTTCGGAGCATGCGCGCGGAGGGCTAGGCAGAGTTATGCAAGCGATTGACCGCCGCTTGGATCGACCGGTTGCGGTCAAAGAGCTCCTGGGAAAAGGCGGTGAGGCACGGTTCGTTCGCGAGGCCTTTATCACTGCCCAGTTGCAGCATCCGTCGATTGTACCGGTTCACGATCTCGGCCGTTGGAGTGATGGGAAACCGTACTACGTGATGAAGATGGTTTCGGGGCGCTCGCTCGCGGATCTCATTAAAGAGCGGTCCTCGCTGGATGAACGGCTCGCACTGTTACCAAATGTTATCGCGGTCGCGGAGGCGATGGCTTACGCGCACACTCAAAGAATCATCCATCGGGATCTCAAGCCATCAAATATCCTGGTTGGCGAATTCGGCGAGACCGTAGTCGTGGACTGGGGCATTGCGGCAGACCTTCGGGAGGCGACTCGAGCGTCGCCGGACATCACAAGGCCATATCAAATCGCGGCAGCATCCTTGACGCTCGATGGTGCTGTGATGGGGACCGCGGCATACATGCCAAGTGAACAAGCCGTGGGGAAAGAGGTCGAGGAACCTGCCGATGTTTACGCAATCGGCGCGATTCTTTATCACGTACTGGCAGGAGTTCCTCCATATCACGGGAACACGTCGACGGAAGTCTTGAGAAAAGTGATCTCCGTGCCGCCCGAACCACTGGAACACCTCCAGCCGGGCGTTCCCAGCGAATTAACCACTATCGTTAGAAAGGCAATGGCCCGAGAGGCTAGAGACCGTTACCAAACGGCATCAGAGCTCGCGGCAGATCTGAAGCGCTTTCAGACAGGTAAGCTCGTATCAGCACATCGCTATTCTGCATTGACGCTCTTACGTCGGTGGACGAAACGGCATCGCGCGATTGTCGTTAGTGTTATGGCGCTACTCTTAGCCGTTCCAGCAGTCTATTTCGCAGCTCAAGCAAGGATCAGGCGAAATCACGATGCTCAGGTGCAAGCGCTTGTGATAGACGGCTCCAGGTCACTCGACCAAGCGCGAGAGAAGAACAAAGTCCTAGAGGCTCTAAGAAAAGAATCGTTCTTCTTCTTTGACAACAAGCAAACCGATCGAGGCGAGGAGCTGTGGGAGAAGGCTGGCCTGCTTGCTCGTGACATTGATGCGCTCTACTCAAATGCTGGCCGCTCATTAGAGGCTGCGTTCTCGCTTAAGCGGGATGATCAGTCACTTCGCGCTTTGGTTGCGGATGTTTTGTACGAACGCGCTCAACTGGCAGAGATGCAATACAAGACTGACAAGAGGGACGAGATCCTCGAGAGACTACCTGTATTCGATGACGGAACGCACAGGGCCAAGTGGACTGCTCCCGGCAAATTCGACATCCTTTCAATACCAACGGGTGTTCAAGTGCGAATTCAGAGATACCGTGAGCATGAGATGGAAAACCCCACTTTGGAAACGGTGCACCCGAACCTAAGCACCCCGATTCGCGATCTCCAGTTGCCCCAAGGCTCCTACCTCCTGCTGCTCAGCTTCCCGGGGCGAACGAACGTTCGTTTCCCCCTGCTCGTGCGACGCGGCGAAGTACGCAATCTCTCGTTGGAGCTTCCAACCGCAGCGAGGATTCCGAAAGGATTCGTCTACGTTCCGCCCGGTCCGTTCTTGTTCGGGAGTTCTGAGGACGGCAGTATCCGCAAAGATTTCTTCAATGCTGTTCCACTACATGAGGTTACGACGGCAGGATACTTGATAGCCGAGCACGAGAGCACATTTGGCGACTGGTTAGAGTATTTGGATGCACTTAGTCCGACTGAACGTTCGCAGCGAGCAAGCGCCGTGGGTGGTCTGGTCAAGGATTCACTCTTGCTTAGACCTGTCGGACGGGACTGGGAGCTAACGTTGCAACTCGCGTCCAACAGACACGTCATGCGCACAGGTGACGCGTTTCAGATTCCCCAGAGAACGGTGCGCCGAAACCAAAACTGGAGCTTATTACCAATGGTCGGAGTGTCACCGGTCGAAATACATAGGTACTTGTCCTGGTTGCAGAATTCCAGGAATCGGATTCGGCCGAGACTATGCACCGAAATGGAATGGGAACGAGCCGCGCGAGGAGTAGATGGACGAGAATTTCCGCATGGCAATTTTCTGTCTGCCAGTGATGCGAATTTCGATGAAACATACAAGAAAAAGGTGGCGACGTTGGGGCCTGACGAGGTGGGTGCTCATCCAAATTCGCGAAGTCCGTTTGGGATTGAGGATATGTGCGGAAACGTGACGGAGTTTACGGTGTCCTCCTTGAAGGAGGGGGAGTACGTGCTGCGGGGTGGCGGCTTTCACCTGTCCCGCACTGAGGCACGTACCACCAACCGACAGCTAGCGGGACCTGAAAAGACCAACACACGGGGGTTCAGGGTCTGTGCTGATCTGATAACTAATACATCCTTTTGATAGTGGTCCCCTTGGCGGTCTTCGCTCACAGGGGTCGCTGAAATTTTCGGTATCAAACGCGCCAACACCCCCGAACACGGACCTACAGATCAAAAGATCGCTGTCATCACAAGTGCCCGCCCCTCATCGTGGGACGACTTCTCGAAATCCGCTGAGTTGCCCACGTTCAGAAACTCGAAGTGAGTAAATCGATTACCGTTGAGACGAAACAAACGTCTCAGTATCCGACTGTCGGCAGCGAATTACGGGGCGGACTTTGAGAACTGCTGCTGATATCTTGCTTTCAGTGCGCTGAGCTCGCGACTCTTGTTGCTGGAGCGATAAGCGTTCATCAGCGCCCGCCAGCAGCCTTCGAATCCAGGCTCCAGCTCGATTGCGCGCTCGAGATGCGCAATCGCTGGCCTCATCTGGCGGATCGCCTCGTACGCCAGCCCGAGAACGTAATGGGCCTGCACGGCTTCGTCGTCGAGCGCGAGCGCCCGCTCGCAGGACTTTTTGGCATCGACGAGAATGCCTGAGCGGTAGTGGACCTCGCACTGCGCGATGTGAGGGCCCGGGGCGAGAGGAAAGGAATCGCGCAGCGCTTGAATTTTCTCTTGAAGTTTTTTTCGCGACTCGGTGAAGACTTGCTCTTGGAGCTTCTCCATTGCATCCACAAATTCGCCTTCTCGATCCGGCGGAACCGCGCCCGCGGGACCGGTCCCTAGCAAGCGGCGAGTCCGCACCACCGACCTATGAATCTCCCGCTCTTTTTCGGGGTCCAGCGATCGCTTGGCGGCGTCTTCGGCCCAAGTCAAACATCCGGCCCTGTGAAATAGGTCGGCCAGATACGCCCAGACCCGGGGTTCTGTGGATAATTTCCGAGCCGGCCGTTGCGGGGTCTTCTCCGGCGCGGGGTTGGCCTGCGTTTTGGAAGGAGGCGTTTCCTTCGGAATGGCCGCCCAGGGCGGAGTGGCCGCGTTCGCGGCTGGTGCGTCCGCCATCGGTTTCGAAGCAGGCGCATCTTTACTGGTCGCAGTCGCCGCCTCGGTGCTCGCTTCGACCGTGAGTTGCTGGTGGATCTTGGCCAGCGACTTCACTGCGTTGGCGATGTCTTTGCGTACCAGGTGGACCTCCGCCAGACTGATTTGGCTCTCGGCGTCATCGGACTCGAGGCTCGCGGCTTTCTCGCATTGTTTCGAAGCTTCGGGCGTGAGGGCTCCAATTGCTACTTCCACCTGACACGCCAGGATCTGCACGTGCGCATCATTCGGATAACGAGCGACGAGCGGGGCAATCTCTCCGCGAGCATCGCGGTAGCGTCCCTTCCTCACCGCTTGCTCGGCACGATTGAGCTGACCGGCATCTTGTCTCGACAACTGAGCCCCGCTCGTCGAGGCCACTGCGGAGGTCGCCATCTGATCCACGTAATTGCGCAATTGCTCGGTGCTGGTCGCTTCCCACAAGCCGGTAGGAGCGACGCTCAATAGCGCCTGAAGCTCGGCGCCCCAGCTTTGGACTTCCGCATCGGGAAGGGCCTCGCGCTGCCAATGCCTAAGGGACACCGCGATCAGCTTTGTCGTGTGCTCGTCGAACCGCTCCTGCTTCGAGTCGTACTGTTCGTAGTTGATGAATTCCGGCGAGCGGGCATGGGGAGCTCCGAGCGTATGCGCCCACTCGTGCAAAAAGACGGCGGTCTGGCGGTGCCGGCGGCGGCTGCGGATCAACTGGTCGCGCTCTTGGCTGGAGAGGTATTTGAACGAGTCCTCAATCGCGGTGATCTCTTCGGCGTTGCGAAGGCCTCTCAACACGAAATGGCGGGCGAACATGTAAGCCCTGCCGAGCTGATCATGAGAAGCAGTAACCAACGAGGAGGAACCAATGAAACCGACCACCCAGTGGACGTCCTTGCCGGAATCGATTCGCGCCAGCGAATCCAACGCTGGGGTTAACGTGTCCTTCGCATTGTATGTTTCCCAGCGGCGAATCGACTCAATGTGAAGCTTTGCGCCGTAGAGCCCTTCGGTGATTGACGAGGCCTGGTCGACCAGGTCTTCCAGTTCCTTCTGCCAGTTGGCCGATTCCCTTCGGTAGTCCCGGTCCACGTAGATCCGAACTTGGTACGTCGCGTTCACTCTCGTCCCGTCTGCCGGTGTCGGAATGTCCGAAACGCGTGCTGGATCCGCCTGGTTGTCGATTTTGGGCGGCGTCAATCGCCGGGCGCGGTCGCGCTCGATGTCCCAAGGGGTTCGGCACGCGGCGCTTACCGCAAGAAGGCCGACGAGCACCGGCAAGGAATGCCCGAATCGATGCGAGCAAGCCTGAGTGTTCTTAAAAGGCGGCACCCGATCCGGCTTCATACCGCAAAGGGTGCCGTCAGCCACTACGACCGGCTCAGCTGAACCAACTCGTTACAGGCCGAGGATTACGTCGTACCCGTCCTGCGGACCCTGGAACACAGAGCCATCGGTGGACCAGCCGGGATTCATGGTATCGCCAACGGCTGAAATTCTGTCGGTCACTGCGTTGTAGCAGAGCGAGTTGTTGATGTCGTCGCCGGAGCCGCTGCTATGGATCAAGAAGATCTCAGCGCGGCTGCCGTCGTCGTTCAGGCGGGAGACCAAATTGTAGTAGGGACCGCTGGTGACGCCGGTGGGCCGGCTCGCGCCACCCATGTAGAAGTCGCCACTGGTGGCGCCTGGAATCCGGAAAGCAACGCCGCCGCCGCCTCGATGATCGCCAGGCGTGCGCACCGTACCCGTATAGACGGTGAACCAATCAAACGGTGATGCGTTCTCCCTGCAGCACTGTGTATCCGGCGCCACGCACTCGGCCGGGTTGGTGGTCCAGGTGCACGCAAGGCGAATGTTGGTGACGTACTCCGAAACCGGACCCCCCTGGACGGAGGTGTACTTCTGGCCGGTAAGCAAAATCTTCGTCACGACCGACGGTCCGGGCAAAACGTCGGCGTTCCACTGCAGCTTGGTAATTTGATCCGGACCGCAGGTCGGCTGAGGACTGCAGGTCGGATCGGGAGCCTCGCTGAAGAACGCGGAGCCATTGATTCCGTCGGGGCCGATGACTGCGCCCATCACCTGACGAGTGCCGTTTTCAATCAGGTATCCGCCGATTGCGACCACGTTGGTTCCATCGGTTCTCGCCGCAATCGCCAAGCCCCCGCCGCCGTCGGTACCCTGAATCGGGAAAAAGAAATTGTAGATTAAGGTATCAAACGCCGCATTCAGAGAGGCGACTCCGACGTAGTCTCCTTCGGGCACTGGGGGCGGACCCGGATCGGCGGTGTGTAGCGTAAACGTGAAGAACGATTCTTCGGTGGCCTGATCAACGGCGGCCCCTCCAGCAGCGTTGTTGCCTGGGTGGTTCGGATCGCCAAGCAGCGCCGCGCCGTTCGGATTCTGGTTGAAGCTACCCGCTCCGTCCGGGTCGTAGGCGTCGATGATTCCGCGCGTCATCGAGGTCGCGTCATCAACATCGGTGACCGCCACGTAGACGCGACCGGTGGTCTCGTCGGTTGCAATCCCAGAGCACACCGGGGCATGCCCGCCCTGGTAGGTGAATGCGACTGCCGCAATCGGGGTACCCGACGAATCCGTTTGGACGATGTAGCCTGCCGGCGTGCCCTGAACATCGATTTTTCCGCAGAGCAGGATGCTGCCGGTGGATTGATTTACCGTCACGTCCTGGTTGGTCGTGACGTGCCCGGGCTCGCCCGCGTTGTCATAGGAAGCGAAGACGACGTTCAGGCTATCGGTTATTGCCCGATCGAGCGCATATGTGACGCTCGAAGCGGGTAACCGCGCCACACTCGAGGTGACTGAACGTGCCGAGTAAGTGCGCAGGTTTGCCTGAAGTGGCACGTTGTCTGAAACTGCAAATGCGATCGCCGGTAAAAATGCGAGCCCGGCGATTGCCCTTCCCACTCGTTTAGCAATCATTGCGTCTCTCCTTGTTGAACAACATTGTCGATTGCCCAGCGATTGATTTGCGGCCCCCCTCCCCGCCCCCAAGCCCCGAGCGGGGGCACTGTGTATGGCCGAAGCAAATGGCGTCAAGTGACTTTTTGGAATTCCCGATTTTTCAGGGCGTTGCGCGCCCGAAATGCGCGAAATGCTCGGTTGGTCACATCCGCGCGCCGCGCCGATCGCTCCCGAAAAAAGGCACCGCTACGGGGTTTTGGGTACCTGGTCAAAAAACACGTTCTGCTGCGACTGCCCTTTGACGATCTCGCGCCCGTCCATCCAGGTAACGAAGTGGGTTGCTCCGGACGCAGTGTGATAGTTGTATTCACCCGTGCAGGCCAGGTAGGTCGGCTGCGGGCTGATTACGTCGCTCACCGCCATGTCCGCCGGCCACGTTTCCCCGTTGTCCAGAGACTCGATGCCCCAAAACTCATAGTCGCCGCCATCTGTCGTGTTGCGGCGATCGTACCAAGACACGAAAACATCGCCCCCGGCTGTGACGGAAACCGATGGCATCCACTGCTCGGTCGTCCCTCCCGACAGCTGATCGGTGTTCAAGATGATCGGGTCTGACCAGGTTTGGCCGTTGTCGACCGAACGCACGTAGAAGATGTCCCCGAGATCGCCGGGATTCACACCGTGACCTGCGTATGCGTAGTGGATGACCCCGTTGGGCCCCACCGCGGGTTGTCCCCAACCCATGTAAAGCCAGATTGGGGTTACGCGCCAGAAGTAGCCGCAGCCTGGAGCACCTGGGGCCACGAAATCTGGACCCATCTGAGCACCCTGCCAGGTGCTACCGCCGTCGGTAGACACGTAGCTCCAGTTCGTTCGTGTCGGACTGCCACCGTGCTCGTCCATCCCGGCGATCACAACGGTTCCATCGGTTGGACTTCCGCTGAGCTGAACGTTTCTGATGAAGAAAGGCGCAAATATCCGAACTGGCGTGCTCCAGCTGACACCGTTGTCGGAGTGAGTAATGGAGAGTGGTGAGCCGCTGACAGCAAAGTCGTTCCAGGAGATGTACATTCGACCGAAGTACGGGCTGTCGGGATTGTTGTCGACCCACATCGACTCCCGGTCATCGGCGCCGCCGCTGTGGGCGCAAGCACCGACCGTCCAGCTCATCGCGTCGACTGAAGTCCACAGGCCGATGCCTTGTCCTCCGCAGCCGGTCGCCAAATCCCCCGCGAACCACTTATTCAAGCTACTGTTGTAGACGACAATCGGGCTTCCAAAGTTCGTTCCGTGGCCGGTTGCAAACGGCGCGGGACGAAGGCGGGTAAAAGTCTGGCCGCCGTCGAACGAAACCGAAACGCCTGAGTAGTTTTGGGGACCGGTGCTGGAGTCGTTGTAGTGGACGACGATGGTCTGATTATCCGGCGTACTCCAGACCATGCTCGTGGAATGCACGGTGAAGGGGTTCGGATCGGGCCCACTCACATCGATGTCAACGCCGCCGTAGTCCTCGACGCTAAACCCGTCTGGGTTCGCGTCGCGGAGCTCGCCCATCGCTGAGCCGAAGGAGTCGAGCGCGCACCCCTCCCGAATCAATCCTGCCCGGAGGTTCTGCTGCCGGTCGATTCCGAGCAAATAGATATCGGCACAGCGTACTCCCAGAACGGAATCCGGTGGTGCTCCAGCGGCACCTGCGAGCCGAGGAGCAACCAAGGTCATAACAACGAGCACCACGCTTGAGAGAAAATGAGCTTGCCGCACGATGCGCCCCTCTTTCTCAGTTGAACAGGCAACTGGCGACCGGCTTGCTTGCCGAGGAGCGAAATAACACCGTTCCCGGAATTGCAATGTGAAATGTCAGCGCGGAGGGACGGGAGTGGACAATTGGCGCTCGCGCAGGTACTGGCGAGCAAGATCCGTATAGCTTTGGGCCGAGTGAACGATCCAGTCCCTCTCCTTGGCCGTCACCTCGCGCACCCGGCGCGCCGGTGAGCCCAAAATGAACGACCGCGGGGGAAACTTCTGTCCAGGAGTCACCAGCGCGCCCGCGCCGAGGAAGCACCATTCGCCGAGCTCGGCGAGATCGAGCAGGATCGAACCCATGCCGACCAGGCAGTGGTCCGCCACCTGACAACCATGGAGCACCACACGGTGCCCGACCGTGCATTCGGCGCCGATCACCGTTTCGCTGTGATTTTGGGTGGCGTGGGCGACGCACCCGTCCTGGATGCTGCTTCGCGCGCCAATCCGGATCGCGGCGTGATCACCGCGCAGCACCGCCGCCGGCCAAACCGAGGCCTCCTCGCCAACCTCGACGCTTCCGATTAGAAACGCGCCGGTGTGGATGAAGGCGGCGGGGTGAACCCGCGGCGTGAGATTTTCAAAGGTCTCGATCGACACGAGGCGCTTATACTCCGCGCCGCGAGGCGCTTCGAAGGAGAAATGAATGCGAGTCTTGGTAGCGGATGAATTTCCAAAGGCCCAGCTCGAGGCGCTGCGAGGACTGGGGCTGACGGTCGATTTCCAACCGCAGCTCAAAGCCGAGGACCTTCCGGTTGCGGCTCGAGACGCCTCAATCCTTATCGTACGCGGCACCGAAGTGACCGAGAAGGTTTTTGCTCAGGCCTCGGCGCTCTCCCTGGTGATTCGGGCGGGAGCAGGGGTGAATACCATCGATGTGAAGGCGGCCAGCGCTCATGGCGTTTACGTAGCCAACTGCCCTGGCCAGAACGCGATCGCGGTGGCGGAGCTGACTTGGGGTTTGATCCTCGCAGTGGACCGGAAAATTCCCGATGCGGTAAACGCCTTGCGCGAAGGGAAGTGGCAAAAGAAGAGGTTTTCGGCCGCCCGGGGGCTTTACGGCCGCACCCTGGGCATCATCGGGGTGGGCAGCATCGGAACAGCTGTCGGACTGCGCGGCCGAGCCTTTGGAATGCGGGTGCTCGCCCACAGCAGATCCTTCACCGGTCGAAGGGCCGGAGCGTTGGGTTTTGAGCGGGCGGAGAGTCCAATCGCCGTGGCGCGGGGAGCGGACCTGCTGACGGTTCATGTTCCCGCCAGCAAGGAGACCAAAGGGTTGATTTCCGCGCAGGTCCTGGCTTCCCTTCCCTCGGGCGGGTTGTTCGTCAATACCTCGCGGGCCGATGTAGTGGACCAGCAGGCTCTGTTGAAGGAGGCGAAGAGCGGGAGAATCTGGGTGGCCACCGATGTCTTCGAGGGCGAACCGAAGACGGGAGAGGCGGCATTTTCGAGCGAGCTCGCCAAGTTGCCAAACGTCTATGGGACACATCACATCGGCGCCTCCACCGAGCAGGCGCAGGATGCGATTGCCCAGGAGACGGTGCGGATCGTGGATAGCTTTCTCAGCGGCGGCGTGGCCCCCAATTGCGTAAACATCGCTCGCCAAACCCCGGCTAGCCACCAGCTGATTGTCCGGCACCACGACAAAGTGGGCGTGTTGGCGAACGTGCTCGATGCCATTCGCGAGGCCGGCATCAACGCTCAGGAAATCGAGAACACGGTCTTCGAGGGCGCGGCGTCTGCCTGCTGCAAGATTCAACTGGATTCCCGCCCATCGGAGGAGGTGCTGAACCGAATCCGCAGCCGAACCGGCGAGGTGATTTTCGCCGATCTGGTGGAGCTGAGGGCTACCCCCACCCCCGCCACATCCAATTGACTTGCCAGCCGCGCACCGTTCCTTAGTCTGTTTGCATGAACCAGCGCTCGGTCGCGATGGTATTGATCGCCACAGGTGCGGCGCTTCTCATCCTCGGCGTGTTGGTCCGACTTGGCGCGTTCTCCTGGTTTGGAAGGCTACCCGGGGATTATGCGCACAAGGGGGAACACGTCTGGATATTCATCCCCATCACCTCGATGATTCTTATTTCGTTGCTGCTCACGTTGGGGCTCTACCTGCTCCGACGGCTTTTCTGAGGATTGCTGGCCAGCCAAACAGGCGTAGGATTAGGCTAAAGGTATGAGCTTTCCAATCCAGCGAGGCAGACGGCTCAGGCGCTCCGAGGCAATCCGCCAGATGGTCCGGGAGACCGAGTTGTCACCCTCGGACTTCATTTATCCCTTGTTTGTCACCGAGGGCCGCGGCGTGCGGCGCCCAGTCACATCGATGCCGGGCATCTACAACTTGTCGATCGAGAATGCCGTGGAGGAGGCGCGCCAGGCGCACAGCTTGGGAGTGCCGGCCGTCATTTTGTTCGGCATTCCGGATCGCAAGGATGCCAAGGGAAGCGGTGCCTATGCGTCGGACGGGGTGGTTCAGCGCGCCATCTCCGAGCTCAAGCAGTCAATTCCCGCGTTGCAGGTGATCGCTGACGTCTGCCTGTGCGAGTACACCGACCACGGCCATTGCGGAGTTCTTTCCGGCCAGGACGTGCAAAACGACGCCACCTTGCCGCTTTTGGCCCAGATGGCGGTGACCTGCGCCAAGGCAGGCGCGGACATCATCGCCCCTTCGGACATGATGGACGGACGGGTTGGCATCATCCGTAAGGCCCTGGACGAAGCGCGTTTCGACTCGGTTCCAATCCTGAGTTACGCCGCCAAGTACGCTTCGGGCTTCTACGGTCCATTCCGGGAAGCCGCCCAGAGCTCGCCGAAAGTCGGCGATCGGCGCGGGTACCAGATGGACCCGGCGAACGCGCGGGAGGCGATCAAGGAGGTTCTCACCGACATCGAAGAGGGGGCGGACATGGTGATGGTCAAGCCCGCCCTGTCCTACCTGGACGTGATTTGGCGGGTGAAACAGCAAGTCAACGTGCCGGTCGCGGCCTACAACGTATCGGGAGAGTACTCGCTGGTGAAAGCTGCGGCCCAGAACGGCTGGATTGACTACTCGCGGATCATGCTTGAAATTCTCACCTCGATAAAACGCGCGGGCGCCGATTTGATTTTGACTTACCACGCGCTCGATGCGGCGCGTCTTCTCTAGCGAGCCGATGCCTTCAAGCAAGAAGAAGAAAAAGAAGCCTCCCAGTCCGCGGCCAATTCAATACAAGGTCGTCGAGCTTTCGACGGTGGATGAGGGCACGCTGGAGCGGACGATTAACGACTGGGTGGGTCAGGATTGGAATCTCGATGGAATCCAGTTCGCGATGCGCGAAGCCTCCAAGCGACCGGCAATGGCCTTTCTCCTCTTCACCCGGATGCGTGAGGTGGAGCCCCAGAAGCCCAGCGCGAGGTCCATCCAACGGTCGCAACCCCCGGTTTCACTGGTGAGCAGCGGCGCCGACCGGGCGCTCCAGCGGCTCAGGCAGCTGGCGGAGGATGCACCTTCGCCGAGGAAAGACGAATGAGCCCAAAACCCCTGATGTCGACCCAACCGGCGGCCGCCCACAGCGGGCTGCGAGTAGTTTCCGCCGACGAAAAATCTCCTTATCCGAAGGCGTCGCTGATTTTGCGAGGCATGGCGCGCCTGGTGGACGTGGCGATCGCCTGGGGCTTTTATCTTCTTGCCGGCCGCGCCGGCTTCGTGGTGGCTGTGCTCTACATCCTGTTGGCCGACGGTCTCTCCCAGGGCCAGAGCCTGGGCAAGAAAATTTTCGGGGTCAAGGCGCTGTATCTGCCGAGCCGGACGGCTGCAAGGTTTCGCGAGAGCGTGCTGCGCAACGCGCCGTTTGGGCTGATCGTCTTGTTGGGAATGATGCCTCGCCCGTTGGGCTGGGTGGCGTTCTGGAGCGGTGCGGTGGTGATCGCCGGGATTGAAGCTTGGAAGGTGTTCCGGGATCCGCTGGGCATTCGGCTTGGTGACATTTGGGCCCAGACCCAGGTGATTGACGGTAAGGTGGTCGCTGGCGCGCCAGAGGTGGCGGATGCCGGCGACCCGGCACGGGAGCCGGGAAGCACGATGTCCATTTCCGGGCAGCCTTCCAATCGGAGGAATCGCGTTGCGCATCGCCCTCACCTTTAACCTGCGCCTGTCCGACTCTGAAGAGGAGGCGGAATTCGACACCGAAGACACCGTCAACGCTCTGGCTGGAGCAATCGAGCGGCTGGGCCACCGCCTCGAGCGATTTGAGGTCTCCGGACCGGCGTCCCGGATCGTTTCCAGGCTCGAGGCCTACAGCCCGGACTTGATCTTCAACACCGCCGAGGGTCGCCGCGGCCGCTTCCGCGAGGCTTTCTATCCAGCGCTCTTCGAGGAACTTGGATTTCCGTACACCGGATCCGACGCGTACGCCTTGGCCGTCACCTTGGACAAACAGGTGACCAAGCTTCTGCTCAAGGAGCACAATGTCCGAACGCCGAACTGGCAGTTCATCGAGCACGCCTCGGAGTTTCGCCCGGGACTGCTTCGGCTTCCGGTGATCGTCAAACCCAACTTCGAAGGATCCTCGAAGGGAATCACTCAAGAATCGATCGCTGAAACGGAAGACGAGGCAAAAGTTCGGGTGACTCAGGCGCTCGAAAATTATCCGGCAGGCATTCTCGTCGAGGAGTACATCGCCGGCCGCGATCTGACCGTGCCCTTCCTGGAATCCCTCGAGAACGACTTCGGGGGGGTTTTGGCGCCGGTGGAGTACGTGATCGATCCCTTGCTCGGTTCCGGTCGCCGCTATCCAATCTACGACTACGATCTCAAGACCAAGCACGAGACGGCGGTGTCGGTTCGGGCGCCCGCTGCGATTTCGCACGAAGCCAGCGCCGCGCTGCGCAAGACGGCGCAGGAGATCTTCCGGGCGCTGGACTGCAAAGACCTGGGGCGGATTGACTTTCGGCTGGACGAGAAGGGCATGGCTTACTTCCTCGAAATCAACGAGCTGCCCTCGCTCGAGCCGGGGGCTGGGATCTATGCCGCCGCGGCATTGGAGGGCCTGCACTTCGATGCGGTGATCAACTCGGTGATCGCGAGTGCCGCGCGCCGCTACAAGATCCGCGACAGCTCACGGCGGCAAGGCAAGCCAACCCGCAAATCCGGACCGCTGAGGGTTGGATTCGCCTACAACGTCAAGCGGATCATCCCTACTGCCGACGCGGTCGACGACTCGGAAGCGGAGTACGACTCGCCCAGCACTTTGCAGGCGGTTCGGGAAGCGATCGCCTCGTGGGGCCACGAAGTGGTGGATCTGGAAGCCACCCCGGAGCTCCCATCGGTGCTGCAGTCGACCCCGTTGGACGTGGTGTTCAACATCGCGGAAGGGCTCAAGGGGCGCAATCGCGAGAGCCAGGTTCCAGCATTGCTCGAGCTTCTCGACATTCCGTACACCGGCTCGGATCCAGCGACGCTGGCGATTGCGCTGGACAAGGGTCTCGCCAAGAAAATCGTCCGCCAGCATGGGATTCACACCCCGAATTTTCAGTTGATGACGACCGGGAAGGAACGGTTGCTCAAGGATTTCACTCGCTTTCCTTTGATGGTGAAGCCGGTCGCGGAGGGCTCTTCGAAGGGCGTGGTCTCCAAGAGCGTTTGCGGCAACGAGCCAGAGCTTCGCGAGGTGGTGAGGGAGATCGTTGATAAGTACCAGCAACCGGCCCTGGTGGAGGAGTACATCTCGGGACGCGAGTTCACGGTTGGCCTGTTGGGCGAAAAGCGGCCAAAAGTGCTGATGCCAATGGAGATCGTTTTTCTCGACAAGTCGGAGAAAAACCCGGTCTACAGCTTTCAGCACAAGCTCGACTGGAACGACCGGATTCGTTACGACGTTCCGGCGAAGCTCGACGCGGGACAACTCGAGCGGCTCAAGGCCGCCAGCCGCGCCGCATACATGGCGCTGGGGTGCCGGGACGTGGCGCGGATGGACTTCCGGATGGACGAGCGCGGGCGCTTCTACTTTCTCGAATGCAACCCGCTTCCGGGCCTAACGCCGGGATGGAGCGACTTGGTGTTGATCGCCCAGGCCGAAAGCATCGATTACCGGACCTTGATCGGTGAAATTCTCAGCGGGGCAATCCGCCGGTACAAGGAGCGGGAGCAGCGCAAGGGAGGAAACGGCAGCTCGGTCAAGCCGGTCGAGGAACGGTTGACCACAACCATCGACCAGAGGGCCGAAGCCAAGGCTTGAGCGGCGGCAAGCTTTCCCACGGGGAGCTCGACGGGTAAGTTCGCGACCGATGTCCGATTGGTTCGACGACAACGAGCCGCGGGTTCGGGCGCGGGAGCTGGGCTTGCCGCTGGGTCGGTTCAAGCCCGGCAAGTACAATGCGATCACCGACGTCGAGGGCGTCCTGGTCGGCCACTCCACGATTATTCGTGGCTCAGGGCCTCTTCGACCGGGACAGGGCCCGGTCCGTACCGGCGTGACCGCAATCATGCCGGACACCGGTAACATCTTCTCGGAGCGGATGACCGGCGGCGGATTCGTCTTGAATGGGGCGGGCGAGGTTTCCGGCCTCACCCAGGTGATGGAGTGGGGCCTGATCGAGACGCCGATCCTTCTTACCAACACCATTTCGGTCGGCGCCGTCTCGGACGGAGTCGCCCGCTACATGATCGAGCGCTACCCAGGAATTGGTGACGAGCATGACGTGATCATCCCGATCGTCGGCGAGTGCGATGACAGTTGGCTCAACGACATTGCCGGTCGGCACGTCAAGGAAGAGCACGTGGTCGAGGCGATCCGAAATGCCAGCGGGGGCCAGGTGGAGGAGGGGGGCGTGGGCGGTGGCACCGGAATGATCACCTGCGACTTCAAGAGCGGGATCGGTACCTCCTCGCGAAAGCTGCCCGAGGTGTTTGGCGGCTTCACGCTGGGAGTGTTGGTGATGTCCAACTTCGGCAAGATGCATAACCTGAGAGTCGGCGGTCTGCCGGTGGGCGAGGTCCTGGCGGAAAAATTTCGCAATCTGCCGAAGCGGGCCGAGATGGCCGGATCGATCATCGCGGTGGTGGCGACCAACGCGCCGCTGCTCTCTCATCAGATCGATCGACTGTGCAAGCGCGTCGCGCTGGGAATCGGTCGGGTTGGCTCGTATGCGGCACATGGTTCGGGAGAAATCGTGGTGGGTTTTTCCACCGCAAACCGAATTCCGCGCCGCACCCAGAAGATGGTCTACAAGATGAAGATCCTTCTCGATCAGCGGCTCGACCCGCTTTACGAGGCGGTGATGGAGGCGACCGAAGAGGCGATCTTGAACTCGATGTGCATGGCCAGGCCGATGAAGGGGATCAACGACAACTATGTTCCGGCGCTCCCGCTCGACGAGGTCCGCCGCTTCGTCGACGCTTGCAGGCCGATTTTCGCCTCGGTGAAGAAGGGTCCTCAGGTGCCTGCGGCGCCGGCTGCGAAAGAAAAGCCTGCGGACATTCACAAGGAAGGAAGCGTGAAGGTGGGCGAAGCCCTTCCGACCGAGGTGCGTGGCGCCGAAGGGATCCCTTATCCCACCAAACCTCCTCCCGAGGAGGGGCCCGCGGCTCGTCTGCCCGACCCCAACGAGACTAAGCTCTCGTAGGGGATTGTTGAGTCCTCGACTTCGGTGGGCAGATCGCTAGTGTGCGGCGGAAGGGGAAGTCGGGCGCTCCCGGATATTGGCCATGCCCTCGAGGAGACTTGGATGGCACGAAGCAAAAGCAAGCATCGTCGCGTTCGGATGAAGATTCGACAGCACTGGAAGAAGCGCCGCGAGCGGAAAAAGCAGGCCGAGAAAAACGCGCCGAGCGCCAAGCCGAAGAAGTAGCCGCGAGAGCGCGGCTGTAGCCGCAGTTTACATTGGAGGAAACTCGACGTGAGCACGCCCCGATGGGCCAAGCCTTTGTCTTTGGCTGTGGCCTTGGTAGCAGCAACAAGTCATGCCGAAGGAGTCGTGGTCCTCGATTTTGGAGGGGACGCCCGTGGGAAAGTTCATGCGCAGATGGAGAAAGCAATTCGCGCAGAGGGCGTGTCGTTGGTCCCGCTCCGTAAATACAAACGAGAGGCGGATCGCCGACGCGTCCGAGGCGCCCGCGCCGGCAGACCTGCCGCGGTGGCCAAGATGTCGAGCGCGATGGGCTTATCGGGCGTTGTAAAGGGAAAGGTGAGGAGGCAAGTGCTGCTCGCGACCGTCGTGGACGCGAGAGGACGTGAGGTGCTTACCAAGTCCGTGCGGCTGGTGCGTGGGACGCTTCCTGCCCAGGCCGCTGGGAGCCTGGCCAACGATCTGGCAGGCGCTTTGGGGTCCACGCCGAGCTTCGCGACGCCTCCACCTGCACCGTCGTCGCCGCCGCCTTCTCCCAAGTCTTCTCCCAAGATCGAGGCGAGCGTCGAAGCGCCCGAAATCAAGCCAGAGGTCGGCCAGACTCTCCCGGAGCTGGATCTCTCCCCGGACACGGGAAAGAGGGCGGAGCGGAGACAAGAAGCCGAGTCGAGCGTTGCCGCGGAAGCTGGAGAAGTGCAGCGAGTCGAGCGGCCGCAGCAACCTCGCAACCCAATCGCCCCAAAATTGGTCACTGCTCGGCTGACGCTCAGCCCGATGTGGCGTAACTACTGCTCTCGGCCCGGGGTTTCGAGCTGTAAGGACTATGACAATCTTCCGTCGGCCCAGAGGCCAGCGGGGGACACCGTGGACTTCAGGGCACAGTCTCCGTACACCGGTGTCGCGTTGTCCGCCGAGCTGTTTCCCTTGGCAGACTTCAATCGTTGGCTGGCGGGCCTGGGGCTCGAAGCAAGCTATGCGCGTGGCTTTTCGAACACCAACGTTACTCAGGGCACCACCACGCGATCGGTGAGTGGAACCGAGAATGCGTTTTCCGCCTTGCTTGCCTATCGCTACTACTTTCCGCTCGCGGTGATCGCCGGACCGCAGGCGGGCTACGGCGGTCTTCACTTCGGATACTCGGTCCGCAACTTTTCCGTGGATTCGAGTGCGGGGACAGCTCTTTTGGGTTCAAGCCGCAGCTACCCAGTGGCTGGACTCGAGGTGTCGATACCCATTGCCTCGTATCTGCGGGTTGAGGCACTCGGAAGTTATTTCTTTGGTCCCAAGGCGGGGAAGGACCAGCTAGCAGACTATGGCACCAGCGTAAGCAGCAGTGGTCTAGCGTTCGAGTTCGGCCTGGCGGGGGATGTTTTCGGCCCGTTTGGTTACGTTGCGAAGTTCAAGTACGCCAAGTACTCCGACACCTTCAGGGGCGCTGGAGCAAGCTGGCAAAACGGCGGTGTTGCCGAAGAAAGCTACTCGGGCATTTATGCCGGCGCCAGTGTGTCGTACTAGGTTCCTCTCGGCAGCCGGCTGATTCTCGCTTCGTTCTCTCGCCCACGAAGTATTCGGGCTCTCTGCCGTCGCTCTACCTGATCCACTCCGGCTCTCGCCCTTGCTCTAGAGGGCGGTCGATCCCACCTTTCTCGTGCAGAGACAGGAGGCACGAGAATGAAGAAGCGATGGCTATCGGCCCTGGCAGCGGCGGGAATGTGGACTGGGATTGCGTTCGGACAAACCGGTGTGCCGGACACGACGCCTCCACCACCAGAGACGGTCAATCCCGTCACCAACCGCCCGGCCTACACGAACTCAACGCCGGATCCCGACAACACCCTCTACAAGTACGACACCAATACCAACAAGACGAAGGGATTGACTCTGCTCGTTGGAGGAGGCGTCGAAGGCTACACGGGGTCCTTGGCTCCGCAAATCAGCCCGGGTCCAAACTGGGACGTCACGGTCGCAATTCGCCCGCTCACCGTCCTCGGCGTCGAAGCTACGTACACCGGCGCTCGCAATGATGTGCGCAATCGGTCCGCGTTTCCGGGAGGCAGCGGGCCGGACATCGTTCGCAACGGCGTCAACGGCGTGATTACCCTCGGCACTCCGACGGATATTCAGCCGTACATTCTCGGTGGAGTCGGAATCCATCACTACAGCGTGCGCAGCGGGCTCGCCGCCGCCGGCTTCCACAGTGACACCAGCGGGCGAATTCCCCTGGGCGCCGGGTTGAGAACTCATTTTGGCTACTTCACCGCGGATTTGCGCTTCGTCTACAACGTGCTCTTCAACCAGGGGTTCGCCAGGACTGTCGCCTCGAGGAACATCGCTGGCGTAAACTCGATCAATGGCGGCAGCTATGGCGGGATGCTCCAGATTGGCTCAACGTTCTTCTAAGCAAGGCTTAGAGCAAGCCTCCCCCCACGGCCCGGGCAACCGCCTCGACCCGATTTGACGCCTCGAGCTTTTGATAGACGTGCTCCAAGTGGGTGCGAACGGTAGCCCGGGAAATTTGCAGCTGATTGGCGATTTGCCGGTTGGTGAGCCCGAGCGAAACAAGCGACAACACCTCCTCCTCTCTCGCAGACAACTCGAGAACTGAAGGCCGGCGTCGCTGCCTCGCGGCGTGCAATAGTCTCATCGCGAGGCAAGGCTCAACTACCAGCGCGCCTGATTTGACGGCCTTGAGGAGTGCGGTCAGCGCACCGGGGTCGATCGATCCCAATGCGCAACCCGAAATGCCCAGCGACAGAGCCTCAAAGAGCGCCACAGGCTGATAGCTTTGGATCAGCAGCACGACGTCAAGATGAGCGTCGATCCGATCGAGCCGGCGAAGCGGCTTCAGGGCGGCTCCGCCAGTGGGTGAGTCCAACAGCAGGACGTCGGTGCTCATCCCAGAGACGCTTACGCGAGCGTCATCGCCGACCCAGGCCGCGGCAAACCCACAGGTCCCAAGCTGATGGCAGCGCCTTGCGGCCAAGTGCTCGGGTCCCCAGATCGCAACTCGAAACGGCGCATCCACGAAAGCTGGCGGATGCAACTTTCCATCCAATCAGACTCGCGAATTACCGGGGGGCACGCTAATTGTCAGGCCCAGTGTTTGCCGTCTTCGAGTCAGTAACCGAGCTGATTGGTGGAACGCCAGTGGTGGGGCTCCAACGAATTACCAGCTCGAAAACGGCGCAGATCCGGATCAAGTTGGAACAATTCAGCGCCACCGGATCCTCGAAGGACCGAATTGCGATGGCCATCCTGCAGCGCGCAGAAGCCGAAGGTCGCCTGCCCAAGGGCAGCACGGTGATCGAAGCGACCTGTGGCAACGCGGGTATCGCGCTGGCGATGATGTGCGTCGCCAAAAAGCTTAAGCTCATTGTCACGGTACCCGAATCGATCAGCCCTGAGCGGAGGGCCCTGCTTTCTGCCTACGGGGCGCGGGTGGAGCTCACCCCGGCCCGATTGCAAATGACGGGAGCCATCTCGCGCGCCAAGGAAATGCTCGCTCAGACCCAGGGCGCGTTCATGCCCAGCCAATATGAGAACCCGGACAATGTGGCCGCCCAGCGTCGGGCCGGCGAGGAGCTGGTCGAAACGATCCGTGCCGATGGAGGGCAAATCGACGCCTTCGTGGCAGGGGTCGGGACTGGCGGGACGCTCTCGGGCATTGGCCGTGCGCTCAAGGCATTCTTCCCTGATGTCCAGGTGATTGCTGTCGAACCCGCTGCCGAGGTGCATCGAATCGAGGGCCTCGGTAGTGGCCGTGAGAGCGCCGTGCTGGATCGCTCGGTCATCGACCGCACCGTGACGATCGACGACGTCGAAGCCTGGAGAATGCGCGGCCGGCTCGCGCGCGAGGAGGGAATTCTGGGTGGCATTTCCACCGGCGCCAATGTCGCCGCTGCTCTTCGGGTGGCGAACGAGCTGGGACCGGGACATCGCGTTTATTCCATTTGCTGCGACACGGGGGAACGCGACTTCAGCCTCGAGAGGTTTTTCCAGTGACTGCTCAGAGCGCGAACATCCTGATCGTCGGGGTAGGCGGACTCGGCTGTCCGGCCTCGCTGGCACTTGCCAAAGCGCGCGTCGAGCGACTCACTCTCGTGGATCCGGACGTGGTGGAGCTCACCAATCTGCATCGACAGCCGTGGTTTCGAACCTCTGACATCGGAAAACCGAAGGTGCTGGTCGCTGCCGAGCGCTTGCGCGCGGCGTTTCCTCAGCTCGAGGTCCAAGCCCTAGCTCAACGACTCGACCTATCCAATGTGGAAGCGCTCCTCCGCGGACATCAGATCGCGATCGATGGCACCGACGAGATTGAGACGAAGTTTTTGCTCTCCGACGCGGTGGGCGTGACGAACGTGCCAGTGGTTTATGGCGGAGTTTTGCGCATGCAAGGCCAGGTGATGGCAATCCTTCCCAGCGGACCCTGCCTTCGTTGTCTCTTCGAGCAACCTCCCGCAGCCGATGAGGTCCCAACCTGTTCGGGCGCTGGAGTATTGGGCTCGGTAGCAGGGGCGATTGGCGCGCTTCAGGCGATCACCGCGCTGCGGGTGTTAAGAGGAGAGCTGGTGCCAGGAGAAATGCTCATTTTCGACGGCCGAAGCCTTCGCCAGCGGAAGATCACCGTGCGGCGCGCGCCGGGTTGTGGGTGTAGTCGTCCCAAGAGTTTTCGGCCGGAGGTCCGCACGTGCCCAGCGTAGCGCCCGCCGCCTCGGTGGATATCACCCGGGAAGTGTGCCCGATGACTTACGTGCGAACGAAATTGAGCCTTGAATCGATCGGGCCAGGCGATGTGCTGGAAGTGCTGATGCGTGGAGAGGAACCGCTGCGAAATGTTCCCCGAAGCGCCCAAGAAGAAGGGCATGAGGTACTGTCGCTGGAAGCGCACCCAGGCGGGACCTGGCGGCTGCTGCTGCGAAAGAAAACGAAAGGTTAGAGCATGGCCAAAGTTCGAATTCCCACTCCGCTTCGGAGCTACACCAAGGATCAGCCGGAAGTCAGCGCCGCCGGTCGAACGGTCGGCGAGATTCTCCGCGATCTCGATAAGAGCTACCCGGGTATTGGAACGAGAATTCTCGATGAGAAGGGAGGCGTGCGCCGGTACGTCAACATCTTCTACAACGACGAGGACATCCGCTTCCTCAAGGACTTGGATACCCCTGTCTCGGAGAACGACCGAATCAGCATCGTTCCGGCCATCGCGGGCGGGGCTTGATCGCGGATGCAGCTAACCGACCAGCAGATTCACCGCTATTCGCGACAGATCCTGGTCACCGAGGTCGGGGGCGTCGGGCAGCTTCGCTTTCTGGCCGGAGGGGTAAGCGTCGCGACTGGCGGAGCCGCCGTGCAGGCGGGTGCGGCCTATCTTGCGGCCTCGGGGGTCGCGATTTCGGCCGAGGGTGCGGTCCAGCGCGGAGAAGAAGGGTTCCTTCTTTCGACCTCTGAGATCGGAATCCCGCTGGCCGCGGCGATGCAGGACGCGTTGCGCGATCTCAACCCTGACGCCGTTGGGCCACGCGGAACCGGCTGTCTTGCCGCGATCCCGTCGGCCTTTTCTGGCCCCGGGCCGTGGGTCGCGATCGGAGGAAGCAAGAAACAGGGGGCGATCCTTTACCGCTCGAAGCAGGGGTGCGAGGACTGCTTCCGTGAAAGCGCCGCGGTACTCGGAGAACCGCCCGGCGGCGCGAGCTCCATTCTTCTTGGGGCTCTCTCCGCGCTTGTCTATCAGAGGCTTTGCTTGGCGCTAGGTTCGAAGCTCGGAGGGCTGTGGGTGGATGAGGCGGGGCGGCTGGGTCCGATGGAGATAAGGCGCTGCCCTCGCTGCGTTTGAATCCTCGAGTCTGTTCTTGAATCACTACCCGGTCCAATCGCTTCCTTCGATTACCAATCTGGTGGGAAATACTCCGCTCTTACGGTTGAGGAACGCCGGAATGGAGTATCCAAACGTCGAGCTGTACGCGAAGCTCGAGTACTTCAATCCGGGCGGAAGCGTGAAGGACCGCCCAGCGCTTCAAATAATCCTCGACGCGCAACAGAGCGGCCGGCTGGTTCGGGGAAAGACGCTGATCGATGCCACGAGCGGAAACACCGGCGTCGCTTATGCCTGGATCGGAGCCGCGCTGGGCATCCCCGTCGCGCTGGTGGTGCCGGGTAATGTGAGCCTCGCCCGCAAACGGGTGGCGTCCGCATACGGGGCACAGCTCATCTATTCGGATCCGATGGAGGGTTCCGATGGGGCGATCCGGCATGTGCGGCGACTCGTTCAGAGCGAACCGGAACGATTCTTCTACGCGGACCAGTACTCCAACGAGTCCAACCCCCGGGCGCATTATCTGGGCACTGGCCGAGAAATCTGGGAACAAACCCAGGGCCGGGTTACCCACTTCGTGTGCGGGCTTGGGACCGGCGGAACAATCATGGGTACGGGCCGAAGGCTGAAGGAATACAATCGTCAAATTCGGGTGATTGGAGTTGAACCCCTCGAGGCGCTCCATGGGCTGGAGGGCCTCAAGCACATGCCGACCTCAATCGTTCCGCCGATTTATCGCGAGGAAGAGTTGGACGAAAAACTCTCGATCTCAACCGAGTCCGGCTGGGATGCCACGGGTCACCTGCTGGAGCAGGAGGGCCTATTGGTCGGTCACTCTTCGGGTGCGGCTTTGGTTGGATCTCTTCAAGTTGCGCAGCACCTTGCGCAACAGGGCAAGCCGGGAGTGGTCGTGACGCTGTTCCCGGACCGCGGGGAACGCTATTTCGGCCCCCTTGATCGGGAGCAGACTCCCAAATGGTAAGCGAACCCCAGCTACCTGAAGATCTCAGTCCCATTCTTCGCCATTTGGAAGCGGCCTATCCCAACGAGGGTTGCGGCCTGCTTTTGAGGAACGCAGCCAGTGGCCGATGGCGGGTTCACCCCATGCGGAACGCCTATGACGAATACCGCGCCCGCGATCCAGCTGGCTACCCGAGAACCTCGCGAACTGCTTACGTTTTTGATTCCCGAGAGCAGCTACGCGTATGGGAAACGGCGGAAGCAGCGGGGGAGCGCGTGGCGTGCGTCTTCCATTCTCATACTGATGCGGGGGCCTATTTCTCCACGGAAGATCGAGCAATGGCCGCGCCGAATGGAGAGCCGCTGTACCCAGGGATGCTCTACCTCGTTGTGGCCGTCGATCGGGCGAAGGCAACGGCCGCGAAGCTGTTTTGCTGGGACGGCGCGGATTTTTCCGAACGTCCAGTACAATTGACGGAATAACCGTCAGAAAACAGGGGTATACCGGACGTTTTGGTGAAACACGAAAGCACGCCCCGGAGCAGCACAAGATTTGTAAACTGGGGCAAATTCATTTATTAAGTCGCCGGTTTTCTTGGGTGTCGTAGCGTTACCGTGTCGCGAACGGGGGTCCAAGTGAAAATGGCCCAAAACCAGGGGTTTACAATTTGGTTCACCGGGATGGCGTGTACCGGAAAAAGCGCGCTTGCCAACTATCTGGCGGCGCGCCTGCGTCAGGTAGGCCGCGGCGTTGAAGTCCTGGATGAAAACACGGTGGGTGAAGAGCTGTGGGGTGAGGTCGAGGACACCAAGGAGGGTCGAACGGCCATCGTTAAGAGGCTTGGCTACGTCGCCAACCTGTTGTCCCGCAGTGGAGCGGCAGTCTTGGTCGCCGCCATCAGCCCCTACAAAGCGTCTCGAGAAGAAAACCGCCGGTTGATCGCCAGATATGTCGAGGTCTATGTCGATTGCCCCACCGAGAAGCTGATCGAGCGCGACAACACCGGGAAGTACAAGAAGGCCCTGTCCGGTGAGATTCCAAACTTCGTGGGGATCACCGAGCCTTACGAGCCGCCCGCCAGTCCTGAAGTGAGCATTCATTCCGACCAGGAGAGCACCGAGGAAGGCGGCCGGAGGATTTTTCAAGCGCTCCTGGACCTTGGCTACGTCACGGCAGAGGACATTCTGGTGATTACCGGCAAGCGCGGAAAGCTAACCTCCGCTCAAGCCAAGGCTCGCCCCGCAAAGGCGCCTGCCAAGGGTACCCGCAAAGCCAGGCCAATCGCCCGAGCGGGCCGGGTGGTTAAGGCTGCGAAGAAGGCGGCGGCGCGGCGTAGAGCCCGATAGGATCGGGCCAGGTCGCGGCAATGCTCAACCAAGAGCAGATTCAATCAATCAGCGCTCACTCTCTGTCCAAGCTCGAGGCGGTACGTAGCCTGATGAAGTCCTATGGCTCGGCGTTGGTCGCCTACTCCGGGGGAGTGGATTCGAGCTTTGTCTTGAAGATCGCTTCGGACGTCTTGGGACAAAACGCAGTCGGGCTGACCGCTCTCTCGCCAGCACTGCCTCCCGAAGAGGAACAAGAAGCCGCCTCTCTTGCGTCGCTGATCGGAGCGCGCCACGTGACCGTGCGTTCCGAGGAGCTGGCGAATCCGGACTACGCGAGAAACCCAAGCAATCGCTGCTACTTCTGCAAGACGGAGCTCTACGATATCTGCGAGGAGAAGCGGTCTCAGTTGGGGCTTTCCGTGATCTGCGATGGCTTCAACGCGGACGATCTGAAGGACTATCGGCCGGGGCACCAGGCCGCCAAGGAGCACCAGGTGAAATCGCCGCTCGCCCAGGTGGGATTCACCAAGAGCGAAATTCGCGCGTGGTCGTTCAACCTGGGACTGCCCACATGGGACAAGCCGCAGATGGCGTGCCTTGCCTCCCGCATTCCCTACGGGGTTGGCGTCACTCAGGATCGCTTGGAGCAGATTGGCGGTGCGGAGTCCGACTTGCGCCAACTGGGCTTTCGCAACTTCCGGGTGCGTTACCATGGAGACATCGCTCGCCTCGAAGTTGGGGAGGAGGAGTACCGGCGCTTCGAATCTCCTGAGCTGCGCCGGCAGACTGCCCAGGCGCTCAAAGCGCGCGGGTTCACTTTTGTTGCCTTGGATTTGGAGCCCTTTCGATCCGGACGAATGAATGAAGCCGCGGGCCGTGCACCGCAGCCCAGCGCCCCACCGCGCGATTGAGCGCTCAGGGATCACTGCAGTGCGACGGCTTCTGCTGGCGGTGGCGCTCTGCGCTCCGCACCTGTCGAACGCCGCCGATCGCTTCGATCATCGGGGCGCGGTGGGACTTTTGGTCGGTTACGGGATGGCCTTCAAGGACCGGGTGATCAGCGGGCATCTGATCGAACAATCGAGTCTGGTTGCCGGAATGGTGGGCGGCACCTACGCGATCGGGACCGAGGGCAATGAGCTGAAGCTTTTGGCGCAAGGATTTCGCATCGTCGGCGGCGGATCGGCCTGGGCCGTCTCGGGCGGCTACCGCAGCTACTTTGGGCAGGAGCAGATCAAAACCTTCATTGACTTGGATGCGCGGGCCGATCTCGCGCCCACTTTCGCGCTCGGTCCTCGACTCGGATTCGGGGTGCAGTTCGAAGTGCTGCCCACGCTCGGGCTCTTCGCTGCGGTCGCGGCGCACGCGGGAGGTGGCAACGGTCTGGTCTTCGGGGCGGAAGCTTTCGCCGGAATTCAATTTCGTTCGTACTTGCTCGAGTGATTTTTCTTGCCGTCCCGGCTCGCCGTGGGACCATGTGGGTCAACGTAAGGGAAAGCGGATGCCGCAATCTCGATTGAGCTCGGTGGTGTTTCGGTTGGATCGCGAAAGGCTCGCACAACTCAAGTCGCTCTCTCGCGGCACTCGGGTTCGCCAAAGCGAATACCTGCGAGAGGCGATCTCCGATCTGTTGGCCAAGTACGCGCGCTACCTGCTCGAGTGACTTTTCACCAGCTCTGAAACGGCGGCTCGGCGGGAAGATTGGGCGCACCCCGACGCTCTTGATCGGCGAACGGATCGAGCTGCGGCGGATAGGTAATCTCCCATAGGATCAAGCCGTGCGCCGGCGCTTTCAGCCCAGGGAAAGCGACGCCTTGCTCGAGGCCGGCGAGGTATTGCTCGACCGGAACTGCCCCGGCCGCGGCCGCAATCGCGGAGCCCACCAGATAGCGCGCTTGATAGCGGCCGAACGCGTCGCCGTCGAGGCGGATCTCCAGACGCCCAGGAGAGCACTCGACCAGCTTCGCGTCCCGAAGCGTGCGCGGTCGCTGCGGGCTCGACTTTTCGTGGAATGCGATGAAGTCCCGGGTTCCAGCGGCGAGGGTAAGAAGCTCCGACAGTTTTTCCGGCCGCACCGTCCGATCCAAAAGGCGGGGATGCTCTTGCGGGTTCCAACTAAATCGCTCCCAGCCGGGGCACGATTGTCCCAGGCACAAGCGATATCGGTATTCCTTGCCGGCGCTGCTCCATTGGGGATGGAAGGAGCGCGACGCCGCCCGCGCGGCGCAAACACCCAGGCCGGACGGCAGGTGGGATGTGAGTCTCGCAACCAGATCAACGGGGGACAGGGAAGCTTCGCGAATCCGAACCACCTGCATCCGCGCGTGAACGCCTTTGTCTGTCCTACCCGCGCCGACTGGAGCAGAAATGACCCCAATCCTCAAAAGTGCTTGCCGAAGCGCTCCTTGCACGGTGTGCAGCGTGCCCTGACCCTGGAACCCCCAGAACACATCCCCGCGGTACCAGATCCACAGAGCGATCGGCGGCGATTTCAAGCGCAGCTCACCAGACCCTCCGTTGCGGAGGACTCGACCGCCAGTAGAATATCCCGACGCTCATGACTGCGGGCCAGAACCCTGCGACGGCTGGGAAGAACAGGGCAAGGCAGGGACAGTGGCTGTTCCGGCAGGGTGGCCTCGTTCTCGGCCCGCTGCTCACTGAGCAGATCATCGAGAAGCTGTACTCGGGCACGCTCGACGGAAACACCGAAATCGCTCCGATCGGGCAAACCCACTATCGTCCCTTGGCGCAGCTCGATGTTTTCAAGGTCGACCTTGCAAAAGCACAAGCCAAGCTTCGAGTCGACGCGATTGTCCAGGCCGATCGGGCCAAGCGCGCGCGAAAACGGAATCTCCGCGTCGCGATCGTCGCAACCGCCGCGGCGATTGCCGCAGTCGGCGCTGCAACGGGAGCGAGGTACTTGGCGGTGTACTCGCCTTTCAAGGTTGAGCGGCTCGATGAAATTTCGGTCGAGCCACCCACGATTGGCCTTGCCAAGGCGCGATTGGCGGCCGAAGACTTGCTCGATTACCCGCTTTCGAGCGGCGACCCCAACCGTCGGCGGGCGCTTGCGCGGCTGCAGGACAGGTCAAAGCGCGGTCAGTCGCGAGCCGAGCCAGGCGCAGGCGAAGCGGACGCGGATGGACTGCGAACCGGGGCGTTCGATCGCACCGCAATCAACGCCGTCGTCGCTTCGCGGCAAAAGATGCTCTACCCATGCGTCGCCGACGAAGCGGGCAAGCACCCCGGCTTGGCAACTAAAATTCCAATCGAATTCGTGATTGGAAACGACGGCCGCGTCAGCAAGGTGTGGGTGGACCATTCGCTGTTCAAGGACACCGCGCTCGGAGACTGTCTGTTGAAGGAGCTTCAAAAATGGCCTTTCAGGGCCTACGAGGGAGAGCGGGCCACGGTGGGGCTGTCATTTCGCGTGGGCCGAGGGAGCTAGCGCTCCGTCCGCCGCAACTTTCTGCGCTTGAAGAAAAGCGCCGATGCAGGCAAGACGGACGCGATGAGCAGGCTGGAAGCGGCAGGGCAACCGCGGAGCGATCAAATTCCAGCGGGCAGCTTGCGGCACAATCTGCTGCTCACGGCCCAGCGCTTCAAATCGATCTGGTTCGAGTTTGGTGCACTGCTGGTGCGGGCGCGCGACGAGGCGAGCTACGAAGAGTGGGGATATCCGACTTTCGAGGATTATTGTCGCAAAGAGCTGCACATTCGGCGGCTGACTGCGCTCAAGTTGACGCGCAGCTATTCATTTCTGTCTCGCCACGAGCCCAAGGCCGCGCTCTCGCAAGAGATGAGCCGTCGTGCGCCGCGCTTCGAAGTGGTGGAGGTTTTGGCGGAAGCGGAGGAGCAGGGCAAGCTATCGCCTCAGGAGTACAAGGCGATCCGAGACTCGATCTGGAGCTCCGAAAAACCGATCTCCGAGCTCAAGCGCGAGTTCTCGGAACGTTTTCCGGGGTTTCCTTCTTCTAACGAGCGGCGTCCCCAGCCGCAGCGCCTTGCCTACGCGAGCCGCAAGTTGGCCGACGGCCTCGCGGCGTGCCGACAAGCTCCGCGCGCAATCGTTGAGCGGGCATCTGCCCTTGCGGAAGACGTGGAGGAATGGGCAAGATCGGCCGAGAAGCGTTAGGTTGATGTGCGGATGGCTGAAGCCTATATTTTTGGCGGATTTGGAGTGGCAGCGTTTGCAAATTTTTGAGCGACGAAGAATGTACTAGACTCGAAGACATGGGCCCGGACAGCACCTGGGAGGCAGCGCAGTGAAGTCGAAGGAACATCACATCAATCTGTCCTGCTCCTTCTGTGGAAAATCGCAGCGCGAAGTGCGAAAGCTGATCGCCGGACCGACCGTCTACATCTGTGATGAGTGCATCAAGCTCTGCAACGACATCATCGCCGAGGAGAATGATCGCGAGGAAGGCAAGCCGCAGATCTCGCTGCCCACTCCCGCTGAGATCAAGGCGTTCCTCGACGACTACGTGATTGGCCAGGACCACGCGAAGAAGGTTTTGGCGGTCGCCGTCTACAACCACTACAAACGGATCTACCAGCGAAAGCCGGTGTCTCGTCCTCGACCAGGGGTCAAGCCCCACACCCAAGACGATGTCGAGCTGTCGAAGAGCAACATCCTCTTGATCGGTCCCACCGGATCCGGAAAAACCTTGCTCGCCCAGTCCTTGGCGCGCTTTCTCAACGTCCCCTTCACGATCGCGGATGCCACCAGCCTTACTGAAGCCGGATATGTCGGAGAGGATGTCGAGAACATCATCCAGAATCTGCTCCACAACGCCGATTACGACGTCGAAAAGGCGGCGCGCGGAATTGTCTACCTGGACGAGATCGACAAGATCGCTCGCAAAGGAGAGACGCCCTCGGTGACTCGCGATGTGGGCGGCGAGGGGGTGCAACAGGCGCTGCTCAAGATCATTGAAGGTACCCGCGCCAACGTCACCCCTCGGGGCGGCAAGAAGTACAATCAGCAGGAATACATCCAGGTCGACACCACCAACATCCTCTTCATTTGCGGCGGCGCCTTTCACGGCATCGATCAGTTGATCAAGCGGCGGGTAGGGGAGAAGGGCCTGGGGTTCGGCGCCAAGCTGTCCCACCGGGACGATCGTTCGGTAGGAGAACTGCTCAAGCTCGCCGAGCCGGAAGATTTGATGAAGTTCGGGATGATCCCCGAATTCGTCGGGCGACTCCCGGTGGTGGCGACCCTCAACGATCTTCGCGAGGAGGATCTGGTCACCATCCTCACCCAGCCGAAGAACGCGCTGATCAAGCAGTACCAGAAGATGTTCGAGATGGAGAAGGTGAAGCTGTCTTTCACCAAGGACTCGCTGCGCGCGATTGCGCGCGAAGCGATGCGCCGCAACTCCGGCGCTCGCGGGCTCCGGGCGATCCTCGAAGACGCGATGCTCGACATCATGTACGACGTGCCCTACCGCGAGGGGATCAAGGAGTGCAAAATCACCGAAAGCGTGGTGACCAAGCACGAGGCTCCCCAGCTGGTGCTCGAGAAGGAGAAGAAGTCCGCCTAGTCTGGACTCACCCTGAGGGTGGTCTTCATCTCTCGGCCGCTCTCGTAGTCCTTGGCTCGCATCGTCAACAGTCCTTCGACGTTCACGTCGAAGGTGACCTCCACCTGGACCTTGCCGGGGATGTCCGGGCGAATCCCCGAGAAGACGAATTCGCCCAGGAGCTCGTTCTGGGCGGCCGCCCGCCGATCTCCCTGAAAAATCCGCATCGCCAGCTCCGTCTGTTGGTCAAAGCTGGTGGTGGCGATCAGTTGCTTGGCATTGGGAATCGGGGCGTTGCGTTCAAAAACCACATGGAAGGCCCCGCCCGCCCTCTCCAGCCCGATCGCCATCGGAATCACGTCCAAGAGCTGAAGTCGCAGGTTGCTGTTGTCTTCGAGGGAGTGGGCGTAGAGCGCGGCTCCGACCGCCACCGCTTCATCGGGATGCACGCCCTTGCTCGGCAGCTTGCCGAAGAATTGGGTGAGCCGCTCCTGGATGATCGGCATCCGGGTCTGTCCGCCCACCAGCATCACCTCGTCAATTTGCGCGGGCGAAAGCTTGGAATCCGAGAGCACCAGAGCCACCCGCTCGAGCGTTCGATCCACCAGCTTGACGGTGAGCTCTTCGAGTAGCTTTCGGGTGAAGGTGAGCTCGATGTTGAGCGGCCGCCCTTCGGGGGTCATGGTGATGAACGGGATGTTGAAGGAGGCGGTCTCACGGGTGGAAAGGTCGCACTTGGTGCGCTCGGCCAGGTCGCGGATCCGTTGCATCGCGACCGGGTCCGCCGAAAGGTCGATTCCGTGCTGGGCGCTAAAGCTGTCCAGCACGTACCGAGTCATCGCGTTGTCGAAATCGATTCCTCCGAGGAAGATATCCCCCCCGGTGGCCTTCACTTCGAACACCCGATCCCGGATCTGGATGATCGAGACATCGAAGGTACCGCCCCCGAGATCGTAAACGATCACCGCCTTCTTCAGCTGCCTTGCGGCTCCATAAGCGATCGCCGCGGCGGTCGGCTCGTTGATGATCCGAACGACATCGAGGTCGATCAGCTTACCCGCCTCTTTCACCGCCTGCCGCTGCCGGTCGGTGAAGTAGGCGGGAACCGTCACCACCGCCTTGTTCACCGGCTTCTTCAAGTAGTCGGAGGCGATCCCGCGGATCCTCCGAAGGATCCTCGCGCTGATCTCCGGCAATGAAAGCTTATTCGCTCCGAGCTGAACCAACACCTGGTTTTGGGGGCCGCGTTCGAGCCGGTAACCGACCGTTCGCTGCATCGTCTCCACCAGGGTATTGTCGAACGAATGGCCCATGAGCCGCTTGAAGCCGTACACCGTATTCTTGGGGTTCAGTTGCCACTGGCGTTTGGCCTCGCGGCCGACCAATTCGTTTCCCTTGTCGTCGATCGCGAAGACCGACGGAATAGTGTAGTCGCCTCCGTGGTATGGAATCAGCCTGACCTGATTGTCACTCTCGACGATCGCGGCAGAGGAATTGGTGGTTCCCAGGTCGATGCCAATGATCGGTTCGGCCATCTTTTGAGCGATAATACTCCAAACACGTAGCGCGCGCGGAAGCCGACCCCCGGGTAGGCCTTTCGCGGAGGACTTTGACTTGGAAGCTAGAAAATTCCTGCAGCAGGTGGGATCGGAAGTCTCGAGCGACTTCGTGAAAAACAGGACGATCCTCTCGTTTGAGGAGTACGTGAACCTGTTCGTCCAGGATCCAAGGCATCAGAGTCGAAATGCGGCGCAGTACCTACTGGACGTGATCGATCACTTCGGGACGGAAATGGTGGATCACCCCACCGGGAAGATCCGCCGATTCAAAATCTTTGATCTGGCGGATGACGGAAATTGCCGGGTGGCCGGTCAGGAAGAGGTTCAGAACGCGATTTATCGAGCGATTGGCAACTTCACCCGCGCCGGCCGGATCAACCGACTGATTCTCCTCCATGGTCCCAATGGATCGGCCAAGTCCACGATCATTCACGCGCTCAAACGTGGAATGGAGATCTACTCGCGTCAACCGGTGGGCGCCGTCTACCGGTTGAACTGGATCTTCCCCTCTCAGAAGCTGGTGAAAGGCTCGATCGGATTTGCGGAACGGCTCACCAGCCACGGCGAGTTGGCCACCTATGCCCACCTCGATGCCGAAAACATCGACGTTCGATTGCCATGTGAGCTGCGCGACCACCCGCTCTTTCTGATTCCGCGCGAGGAGCGGCGAAAAGTAATCGAGCAGGGCGTGCGCACCGGCGAAGGGAGCCAGGAAGACTTTGTCCTCTCGGAATATCTGCTTCAGGGGGAGCTCTGTCACAAATGCCGGCGGATCTACAACACCCTGTTGGCGGCCTACTCGGGCGACTACCTTCAGGTTCTGCGCCACATTCAGGTGGAACGCTTTTACATCTCCCGGCGCTACCAGGTGGGCACCGTGAGCGTCGAGCCGCAGATGAGCGTCGATGCCGGATTCCATCAGATGACGGCCGATCGCTCGCAGATGAACCTTCCGGCCGCGCTTCAGAATGTGGTGCTCTACGAGCCTTACGGAGCCTTGGTTTCAGCGAATCGTGGATTGATTGAATACTCGGATCTGCTCAAGCGCCCGCTGGAGGCGTTCAAGTATCTGCTCGGCGCGAGCGAGACTGGAGAGGTTCCCCTCGAGCCTTTCGTGCTTCAGCTCGACGAAGTGCTGATCGCCTCTTCAAACGAGAAGCACTTGGCGGCGTTCAAGGAGCTGCCGGACTTCACTTCGTTTCGCGCTCGGCTGGAGCTGATCCGGGTGCCTTACCTTCGCCGATACAAGGCGGAGCGCGAAATCTACGATGCGCAGATCACCCGAACCACGGTGGGCAAGCACGTCGCGCCGCATGCGACCGAAGTGGCCGCGATCTGGGCGGTGCTGACCCGGCTGAAGAAGCCGATTCCAGACCGATACCCTTCGGACCTTCGGCAGCTGCTCGATCACCTGCAGCCGATCGAAAAGATGCACCTCTATCAGGGGCGGACCGCCCCCGATCGCTTGAATCTGGCGCAGGCAAAGGAGCTACGAAAGATCCTCACCGCCCTCTACGAAGAGTCGGACGCATACCCCAACTACGAAGGCCGCAGCGGCGCCTCGGCGCGGGAGATCAAAACGGCGCTGCTCAACGCCGCTCAGAACCCGAATTACAAATGCCTGCACGCACTGGCGGTCTTCGAGGAGCTGGAGGCGCTCTGCAAGGACAAGAGCGTTTACGAATTCCTGCAGCAGGAGGTGGTGGACGCGTACCACGATCACGCGGAATTCGTGCGGATGACTGAGCACGAGTACCTGGACCGGGTGGATGAAGAGGTCCGGGATTCGATGGGGCTGGTCTCGGAAGCCCAGCATCGCGAGCTGTTCGAGCGATACGTCCAGCACGTCTCGCATTGGCTCAAGGGCGAGAAGATGCGCAACCGGATCACCGGTGAGATGGAGCGCCCGGACGAAAATCGAATGGCCGAAATGGAGGCAATCGTGATGCCCAAGGGTGAAGACCAGGGCGATTTTCGGCGAGGACTGATTTCCCAAATCGGAGCGCACAAGCTCGATCATCCCGACGCGGAAATGGACTACGCCAGGATTTTCCCCGACCTGTTTCGGCACTTGCGGGCGCACTTCTTCGAGGAGCGAAAGCGAATCCTGCGAAAGAACAAAGAGAACGTGCTCAAGTATCTTTCCGAGGATCGGCCGTCGCTGAGCGCCAAGGAAGCCAGCCAGGTCGAGGCGACGCTCAAGACGATGGCGTCTCGTTACGCTTATTGCGAGAATTGCGCCAAGGACGCAATTCTGTTTTTGATGCGAAAGCGGTACGCCGCCTGATTGATGCGGATCCGTCCTGAGGACCGCACGGAGGAGTTAACGATGGGGCAGAGAAGCTCCTGGGATCAATACTTCATGCAGATCGCGCAGCAGGTCGCCACCCGGGCCACCTGCGAACGCAAACACGTTGGAGCGGTGTTGGTCCGCGACCGGACCATCCTCTCCACCGGGTACAACGGATCGATTCGCGGACTGCCCCACTGTGATGACGTCGGTCACATGATGGAAAACGGGCACTGCGTGGCCACCGTTCATGCCGAGGCCAACGCGATCATCCAGGCAGCAAAAAACGGGGTCCGGATCGAAGGGGCGACGATGTACACCAGCGCGAGTCCTTGTTGGTCGTGCTTCAAGTTGATCGCCAACTCCGGATGCGTGCGGATCGTGTTTGGTGAGTTCTACCGCGACCCGCGGATTTTCGAGTTTTCGGCAAAGCTCGGCATCGAGCTGGTTCAACTCTCGGAAGATGGCGGGGTGGTCGCTCCCCAGGGGGTCAGCAAAGCGACCGGGTAAAAGTTTCCCGTTGGCATTGCAACACTCGACGCCGGTTGGCTGAAGTAATTGCAAGGTTCAGAGCACTGCGAGCGGTTAGGCGGGAAGCCCGGGTTGACTTACCGGGCGTCTTCCCTAACGCTTTGACTGATCAGGCTGCCGCTGCCCGCGATCTTCAGAGGGGATAGCACGGAGGGATTTTGTTCGGTTCACGGTCGACATCGGAGACCCAGCCCCAGCCCTCAGAAACCGGTGTGGGAATGCCTGCGGAGCTGAGTCAGATGCGGCTGGTGGACTCGATGATGCACGAAACGCGCAACCCGCTCAATGCGATTGCCATTCACCTCGAAATCGTCAGCGAGAAACTCCGAAAGTCGGGCGCTTCGGCGAATGTCGATTCCAATCTGCAGGCGATGCGCTCTCAGCTAGCGCGGGTAGACGAGCTGTTGAAGAAGTTTGCCTCGTTCATGCTGCCGAAGAAACGGGGGGATGGCGCCTTTCCCCTCTCCAGCGCCGTCGAGTTGGCGCTCGAGCTGTTGGATTACGAGCGCCGGCGCAAGAACGTCGAGGTTGCGGCACGGATCGAAGCGGGATTGGCCGTGCAAACCGCCGAGCGTTCGGCAGCTTCATCCTTGGTGCTGGCGTTGCTCCTCAACTCGCTTGATCGGGCACCGAGCGGTTCGCGGGTGGAGGTAAGCGTTGGGGCGGAGAACGGAAAGGTCGCTGTTGTAATCTCAAATTCAGGAGTCAGGCAATTGGAAGCGGACTATCACAGCTCGGCGTTGGAGGCCCTCTGCCTTCAAAGCGGCGCCAAGCTGATCCGCCGCGAGGACGCATGGGTAGTGTCGTTTCCGGGCATTCAGCCAAGCTGAGGCCAAGGAGGTAGGACTTGAGCAGCGCGAGAATTCTGGCCGTGGACGACGAACGCGCCACCGGCGATGCATTGTCCGAGATGCTCAGCCAGTGGGGACACCGCGTGGAGACCGCGGTCGATGGGAATGATGCGCTGAAGAAGGCAGTGGAGTTTCGACCGGACGTGGTGTTGTCCGACCTGGCGATGCCCCAGACCGATGGCCTTTGGCTGTTGCGCGCGCTGAAGGAAGACATGCCCGATTGTCCAGTGGTGTTTCTCACCGGTCGCGGGACGATCGACGCCGCGGTCGAAGCAATTCGAGAGGGCGCCTACGACTTCATTGAAAAGCCCCTCGATCCGGCGCGGCTCAAGCTGTGCATCGACCGCGCCTTAGAGAAGAAGGAGACGATGCGCGAGGTCCAGGGCCTGCGCCGAAGGCTCAAGCAGCTTGGACCCTCTGACTTCATCGGCCAATCGATTGGAATGCGCCGGGTATTCGAGCTGATTGAAAGGGTGGCCCCGGCCAGAGCCCCGGTCACCATTTCGGGTGAGTCCGGTACTGGCAAGGAGATGGTGGCTCGGGCGATCCACAACCTCTCTCCTCGCAAGGACAAACCGTTCATTGCAGTGAACTGCGCGTCGATTCCGCCCACCTTGATCGAATCGGAGTTTCTCGGTCATGAGCGCGGCGCGTTTACCGGAGCGAGTCAACGCCGGCCCGGGGTCTTCGAGCTGGCCCACGGCGGCACCTTGTTTCTCGACGAGGTTGGCGAGATCCCGGTCGAGCTGCAAGCCAAGTTACTGCGGGTGCTGGAGGAATCCAGGCTTCGACGCGTCGGCGGGAAAGTGGAGATCGAGGTCGATGTCCGACTCTTGTCGGCGACCAATCGGGACCTCAAGGCGGAGATCAAAAACGGCCGTTTCCGGGAGGATCTCTACTTCCGACTGAACGTCTTTCAGATTGCGCTTCCCCCTTTGCGGGAACGCCGCGATGACATTCCGATTTTGGTCCAGCTCTTCATTGAAAAGTTCAACTCCGATTCCGGTAAGCGCGTTGCCGGTATCCACCCGGATATTCTGGATGTTTTGAAAAACTATGAGTGGCCGGGCAACATTCGGGAGCTTCGCAACGCCATCGAACGGGCGGTGATCCTTTGCGACGGGGAATTGATTCAGGCCGAGCATCTCCCACCGGACCTTGTGGGTAAGACCCCGGAAAGACAGTCCTTCCGACTTCCCTATGGCTTGCCGTTGGACCTGGTCGAAAAGGAATACATCCTGGGGAGTCTTCAGCGAAACAACGGGAACAAGGCCCGAACCGCCGAAGTACTCGGGGTTAGCGAAAAAACGCTCTACAACAAGTTAAACCGGTATGCAGCGGAGGCCCAGGCGGCACAGGGGCCGGTACAGACTGGGACAGAAGGTGGCGCGCAGGGTGTTGCGGGGGCTCGTTAACTCGTCCTCCCGGGCGAAGCCCCCGCGAAACCTTGACTTTTCACCCTCCGGAGGGGCATTCTTAAACGCGCTCCTTGTAGCAACGCTTCCTCCATTTCACCCATCGCACACGAAACAACCTACCTCGTCCGGGCCTTTGGACCCTCGGAAGCTGCCTAGGTAGGATATCGCCAGACAACCAATGGCGATTGTTACAGAAGGTTAGAGCAATGACCGGTCAAACTTTGCATTTTTTTGCGGGAAAGGGAGGCGTCGGGAAAACGACGCTTGCCGCCGCTTTCGCACTCGGCCTCTCGGAGAAAGCTCCTGAAGAAAAAATCCTTCTCATCTCTTCCGATGACGTCCGGGCACTCTCTGACCTGCTGAAGAAGAATTTGAGCGGCAGGCCGACCAAGCTTTTGGCGGCAAAGGGAGAGGGAGGCGTTTTCGCAGCCGAGTTCGATCCACGGACCGCTCTAGAGTCCTTCAAGGAATTTCGTCCCGCGCTGGATCAGGTGGTCGGGCGCGGCAAGCTTTTGACGGAGGAGGACCTCCGAACATTGTTGTCGCATCTTCCCGCGGGCACCGAAGAGCTGGTGGGACTTTTCGAGCTGATGGGCTACTTGGAAAGCGGCTCCTTCCAGCGAATCGTGGTGGATCTTGCGCCCAGCAACCAAACCCTGCATCTGCTCGAGCGTCCCCAGAGTCTAAAGAAATTTCTCACCGTGGCACGGACCGCTGAGAAAGCCACGGGCAAGGCGAAAAAGCCACCGCTTACCGACGGATTTCTCGATGAGCTCACGGCAAGGATCGATCGTTTGGCGGCGCTCCTCAAAAATCCATCCACCACTGCTGTTCACCTGGTGGCCCTTGCAGAGCCGGCGCCCGAAGGTCAAACCCGATGGCTTTTTTCGGAGCTGCGGGAGCGCGAAATGCCCGTCACCGAGGTGCTGGTGAACCAGGTAGAGGACGGGGTGGGGTGTCCGGCTTGCCAGGGGCGGCGCGGGCTACAGGCGCCGCACGTTCGCAAGCTTCAGCAGATGGACAAGAATGTGCCGGTTCACTTCATCGCCCGCCGGGAGCTACCGCCCCGAGGCGTCGAAGGGCTCAAGGCGCTCGCGACGGAGTGGTTCGCCGGTCGCGAGTCCAAGCCGCTGGAGTTTTCTCCGGCAGAGGGGCCGCCCGCGCTGGTTCGCGCTCCCTCGATGCCTCCGATTGCAGCACCACCGCTTCATCCCACGCGCCTCATCTTCTTCGTCGGGCAAGGGGGCGTGGGAAAGAGCTCCTGTGCTGCGGCAGCGGCGGTGACGCTCACCGAGAAGGAGGGGCCGGTGCTGCTGATTTCCACCGATCCGGCGCACTCGCTTTCGGAAATTCTGCTCAGCCGCCTGACCGATACCGAGAGTCAGGTCAAAGGGACGAAGGGGCTTTACGCGCGGGAGCTCGACTCCCGGGCGTGGTTCAACAGCCTGCGCAAGCGCGTCAAGGAGACGACGGACGCGGTGTTCGAGAGCGCGGGCAACAAGGGCGAGGTCGCCTATGATCGCGAGGTGCTCAAGAACCTGTTCGATGCTGCGCCCGTGGATATCGAGGACCTCGCCGCGCTTTCGGCGCTCAGCGATGCGTTGATCCAAGAGCGGTTCAAGCGAATCGTGGTTGACCCGAGCCCGGCCGGAGAAGTCGTCCGCCTGGTCCAATTGCCCGACGCAGTCCGTCCCTGGCTTTCCGCTCTGCTCGGCGTCCTGGTGAAGTATCGATCCAAAGGGATGGGAGATCTCGCCGACCAGGTATCGCTGTTGATCAAGAAGGTGAAGCGATTCGAGGAAGCGCTGCTGTCGGCCAACGAGGTGCGCTTCATCGTGGTCAGCCGCGGCGAGGAGCTGGCGATTCCCAAAACCGAGCGGTTGGTCCAATATCTTCAGTCGCGAAAGCTCGCGGTCGAGCGCGTGCTGGTCAATCGGGTGCTTCCGAAATCCACTTGCGCCAAATGCGAGAACCGCCGCCGGAACGAGCTGGCCGCCGCGAAGATCTTCGAAAAGAAGCTCGGGGTACCGCTCACCGTCGCCCCGGCGCTCGGGCGCCATCCGGCTGGACTGCGGGAGCTGAAGGCATTCCGCACCTCCTGGTACGCGCTCAGCGCACCTGCGAAGATCAAAGCGGCTTGATCGCGCGGGCGCTCCGTAGGCCGTTGAAACGTACCCCAGGCGGATGCTAGGGGTCGCCGCAGATGGCGAACGGCATCAGTTACGCGCTTGATTTCGAGCGGCCGATCCTCGATCTCGAGAAGAAGATATCGGAGCTCAAGGCGCTTTCTTCGCGCGGGAAATCCGATTTCGCCAATGAAATCGCAAAGCTGGAGAGAAAGTCGAAGAAGCTCCAGTCGGAGATTTTCAGCGATTTGTCTCGGTGGCAGGTGGTCCAGCTATCCCGCCATCCGGCGCGTCCGTACTTCCTGGACTACGTGCGGATGCTGGTCACAGACTTTTTCGAGCTGGCCGGGGACCGGTACTTTGCCGAAGACCCGTCGATCGTCGGCGGGTTCGGAAGGTTCGATGGACAACCGGTGATGCTGATCGGTCACCAGAAGGGGCGCAACACCAAGGAGAACATGATGCGCAACTTCGGGATGCCTCGACCCGAGGGATACCGCAAGGCGCACCGGCTGATGCGGCTCGCGGAACGGCTCGCGCGCCCGGTCGTGACGTTCGTGGACACTCCGGGCGCTTACCCGGGAATTGGAGCGGAGGAGCGCGGACAGGCCGAGGCGATTGCTGCCAATCTGGAGTTGATGGCCGGCCTCTCCACGCCGATCATATCGATCGTGATTGGGGAGGGCGGCTCGGGTGGAGCGCTGGCGATCGGAGTGGGCAACCGCGTTCTGATGATGGAGTACAGCATTTATTCGGTGATTAGCCCCGAGGCATGCTCTTCAATCCTGTATCGCGACCCGTCCAAGGCCGAGAAAGCCGCGGAGTCCCTCAAGCTGACTGCCAAGGATCTCCTTGCGTTCAAGGTGATCGACGAGATCATCCCTGAGCCCTTAGGGGGCGCCCACCGCGAGCCCCAAGCGGCGGCGGATGAGGTCGCATCCGCCTTGCGCAAACACCTGGCCGGGCTCCGCGGAATGAGCGGTGCGATGCTAATCGAAGATCGATATCGCAAATTTCGCGCAATGGGTGTCTTTTCGGGCAAATGATTGAGCCCGCGATGCGACCTTTGGTAGCCCCCTATATCGAAACCCTGAAGCCCTATCCGCCTGGCAAACCGATTGAGGAAGCCGAGCGCGAGTATGGACTCAAGGGAGTGATCAAGCTCGCTTCCAATGAGAACCCGCTGGGCCCCTCGCCACTCGCGGTGAAGGCAATCGAAGCGGCGGCGCGCCAGCTGCACCTTTATCCGGACGGATCCAGCTACCACCTCATTCACCGGCTCGCGTCGTTTCTGGGAGTTGCTCCGAGCGAGGTCTTCGTCGGCAACGGGTCGAACGAGATCATCGAGCTGATCGTCAAGACATTCACCACTCCCGACGACGAGGGGCTGCTCTGCAAAGGCTCCTTCCTGATGTACAAGCTGGCGTTGCAGTCCCACGGGCGGCGCTTCACCGAAGTGCCGATGGCGGACTACCGCTATGATCTCGAAGCAATGGCCGCGCACTTCACCGCGGGGACCCGGGTTGTCTTTCTCGCCAACCCCGACAACCCCACCGGCACCGCTTTCGGGCGCGCCGAGCTGGAACGGTTTCTCTCGAAGGTTCCGCCCCAGTGCTTGGTGGTCTTGGACGAAGCCTACTTCGAATACGTCGACTGGCCGGAGTATCCCAACGGGATGGATTACTTTCGCAAGATGCCGAACCTGGTGGTGCTGCGGACTTTCAGCAAGATCTATGGGCTGGCCGGAGTGCGACTGGGCTATGGGATCATGCAATCCCAACTGACCGGATACCTGCATCGCACCCGGATGCCCTTCAACCTTTCGTCCTTGGCTCAGGCGGGAGGAATCGCGGCGCTCGACGATCTGGAGCATGTGCGGACCGCGCGGGAAACAGCGATTCGTGGTTTGCAGTACCTCGAGCAAGAGCTTCCGGCACTCGGAGTGCAAGTGCCCAAAAGCCATGCCAACTTCGTCTTTGCGGAATTCGGCCGGTCCGCTAAGCCAATTTACGAGCAGCTTCTGCGCAAGGGGATCATTACCCGGCCGCTCCCCAGCTACGGTTTCCCGAACGCACTGAGGATCTCGGTCGGACTGGGCTCCCAGAACGAGCGGCTGGTTGCCGCGCTCAAGCAAGTACTCTGATGCGCCAGCGACCGTTCATCGTTGCGATCGACGGACCGGCAGGGGCTGGAAAGTCGACCGTTTCGAAGATTCTTGCGCGACGCCTTCAGTTCTCGTTGGTGGACACTGGAGCCATCTACCGCTGCGTGGCGCTGCTCGCACTGCGCGCGGGCATCGCCCTCGACGACGACGCCAAGCTCGGAGACTTGTTGAATCGTCTGACCATCTCTTTCGAGTTTGCCGGGGAGGAGATCCGGGTGATGCTGGGCTCGGAGGACGTATCTGCGGCAATCCGGACGCCGGAAGTGTCGATGGCGGCGTCCAAGGTTTCCAGCCGTCCGGCCGTGCGAAAGGGACTTCTCGCGCTTCAGCGAAGGCTGGCCCTTGAGTCGGAGCGCGGGGCGATCCTCGAAGGCCGCGACATCGGTACGGTGGTGTTCCCAGATGCGGACCTCAAGTTCTTTCTCGAGGCAAGCCCCGACGCACGTGCGCGACGGCGTTACGAAGAGCTGTTTCAAAAGGGCGTTGATACCAGCCTTGGCGACGTGCTCTCCGATCAAACCAAGCGCGATCGTGATGATTCGACCCGCGCGGTGGCACCCCTGAGGGCTGCGCCCGATGCGATTCGGATGGACTCGACTCAAATGCCGATCTCCGAAGTGGTTCAAGCGATCGAGAAGGCAATTCGAGATCGCTTAGCACAGCGGGCGCGAGCTACTTCTTCGCAATCCGGGACCGCAGATCCTCATCGGTAGGAAGCATCTGCCGAGAAGAGGGCTCCAGCGCAAACCCCTGAAGGCTTTCGAACAGCTCCGCCGCCCCGGTGCCAAGCTGCCTCGGGACCAATTGAATCTCGCTGCCGGGATCCCTTCCATTCCAGGAGGTCGGCACCGAAAGGCGCAGGACAACCCGATTGCCTTCCCGGACCACTTCGCGCACATGTTCCCACGGCAACCTCGATGAGCGACGATACTTCAGCAGGTAGAGGGCACCCCGAGACAGCGCCAAGCGCGGTGCGAAGGCGTTTCGAATCTGGCCTAAAAAGAGAACCAACCCCACTGCCAGGCCGCCCAGCAGTCCGAGCACCGGTCGCTCAACCTTCGTCGCCCGGAGCTGAAGCAGCGCCCCGGCTACGCCGGCCCCACCAGCGAACAGGAAGTAGCGCAGCACGTAAATGCTGCGCAGCGTGCCGGAGTGGGAGAAGTACCAGCGGCGGTGAGGGATCAGAAGCGAGGCCACCAGCTGCAGTTACCACGGCCGGCCCCAGCCACCTACCTGCGATGTTCAGATCGGCTCAGGTGGTTGGAACAGGAACGGGCTCCGGAACCTTGCCAGGTTCCGGGGTGGCCTTGCGTGCGAGCTTGTATCGGGTGGCTGCCGATTCGACGATCCGCTCGATCAACTGGGTGTAGCTCATCCCGCGATCGGCGGCTGCCATCGCCAGCTCGCTTTGCTTTTCCAGGTAAGGGTTCGGGTTGACCTCCAATACGTAAGCCTCGCCGGTTTGCTCCGAAATCCGGAAGTCTACACGAGCGTAGTCACGCAACTTGAGCGCGCGAAATGCGAGCAGCGCGGCGCGCTCGATTCGGGACCGGAGGTCGCCTCCGATGTCCTTGGCCATCACCAGGCGGGGAGAACCCTCCGTTTCCGGACCAAACTTCACCTCGCGGTCAGAGATTTGCGGCTGGTTCTTGTCCCAGTTCCCGAAGTCCAGCTCGACGATCGGCAGAATGTCCGGCTTGGTCGCGTCGCCCAGCACACCGACGTACACCTCGCGCCCCTCGATGAACTCCTCGGCGAGCGCCTCATCCTGAAACTCCTTGCGGATCTCCCTCACCCGCTTGGTCAAGTCGTCCCAGCCTCCCACCAGGGAGTGCCGGCCGATGCCCAGAGACGCATCCGACTTGGCGGGCTTCACGATCAAAGGAAAGTGGAGCCGCCCATGCGCCTCGAACGTTTCGCCATCGAAGGTAGCGAAATTGGGAGTCTTCACCTCGTGGTACTGAAGGAGCTGTTTGGTAATGATCTTGTCCTGCGCCAAAAGAAGGCCTGCGGTACCGGACCCGGTGTACTTCACCCGAGCCATTTCCATCAGCGCCGCGACGTTTACCTCCATCCGGTAGTCGTCGGCGAACGTCTCGCAGACGTTGAACACGAGATCCGACTTGGCCTGTTCGATTGCCGTCAGGATGTCGAACACCCGGTCATGAACGCTGATCGACACGGCCTCATGACCCAGCGCCTTCAACGAGTCGATGATGTGGGAGACCACTGGGTCGACCGGCTCATTGCTGGGCTGATAATGAAGGACGGCGATCTTCAACGGTGGATGCGCCATAGCAACAAAGTAAACCAGCTAGGTCGGCGCGTCACCTCGCGCCGGGTCTTCAGAAGCGAATAGTTCGGTTATTCCACTTCGAAGAAGCGATCGGTGTAGAGATAGTTCATCGCTAGCGTCGTCACCAGCGACGTCAAACGGGTGAGATATTCCGCAGTGCGGTGGAGGTGCACGGTGAGGCCGAGCACCGAAGCGCGCTCCGTCAGGTGGTCCACCACCGAGCGCACCACCGCCCGACTTACGCCCGAATACTGCGTCACTGCCTGAATCACCGACTGCCGCTCCGCTCGGATCAGAGTCTCCGCCTTCGCTGGGGCGGCTCCAGGAGCTTCGAACAGATTGCAGAGGTCCTGGTCCAGTTGCTCCCGAAGTTGAACGTCTACCTTCTCCTCCAGGTTCCGCTGCCGGTAGTGGTCCAGAACGGTTTCTTCCATCTGGTCGACGTCCACGTCTCTCCACTCAATCGGGGTGAGGGGAATGGTGCGGCCAATCTTCAGCGCCGTCCCCTCCACGTAATGGAGTTTTTTCGAAGCCCCCCATCCGGCGTACCGCTTGGACCAATCCGAATCGGGGGTCAGCCAGACGGCGAAGGTTTCGGCGAAGTCCTCATCCGGATGCTTTTGGGCGTACCAGCCGGAAATGTGCACCACATACTTGCGGGAAAAGGGCTGCGGCTTGTAGTCGTCCCGGTACGGCTTGGTGTAGTCGCCGAAGATTTTGCGCCATTCCTCGGTTTCGTACAGCTTGTAGGCATAGTTGAAGCAGTGCCCCGCCTCGTGGCGCAGGTACATCATGATCTCCCGTTCGCTCTCCGCGCCCGCGCCCAACTCAGCCTCGATCGTGTGCAGTTGCGGGTCCGCCAGGTAGAACGGAATGCCGATCACCGGTACCCCTGAAGGGCACCCCCATTGGTCGGACAAGTAGCATTGAGGCCTGAGCGAGAGTCCCTTGCTGTCCAGCTCCGCGTAGAGCTGATGGATGTGCTTTTCCAGCGGGGTCCCACTCAGATGGAGCTTGAGATCCTTGATTCGCGCCTGCAGGAGGTTCTGGCTGTCCGGCGGCAGACTTCCGAGACCGTGTTCACGGAGATCCCCGGTGGGCTTTTCTCGAAACAACATGGCGGGAGCAGGGAGCATGGATGGTAAAGCTCGTATGTGGAGTCTAGTGAATCTTCAACCGATAACGACAAAGTTGCGTTCCGACCCCATAAGCCATGTAAATTCAGCCACTTAGCCTGTTACAGGGCGTGGAAAAATGCGGCTGGTTGTAGGGTTGCCGGGGGAGGTTGGAGGGGGTCTGGGTCTAGCGCGCAGCCATCCGTCGCTTCTTCTTCAGCTTGTGCCGGGGACTCGACGCGGGCGCCGCCGGGGCCGGAGTCTCGGACGATGCTCGGGGCTCCGGCACTTGGCGTCGCGGAGGTCGAGGAGCGGCCTCGGGAACGGGCGTCTCGCTGGGTGTTTCCGAAGGCAAGGCAGGCAGTCGGATCAGGAAAGTCGCTCCCTCGCCCACACGGCTTTGGACGGTGATCGTCCCGCCGTGGTTCTTCACGATGCGCTGGCAGATGGCCAGGCCGAGTCCCGTCCCCTTCTGCTTGGTCGTGAAGAACGGAACAAAGATGTGAAGCTGTTGATCGACCGGGATGCCCGGCCCCGTGTCGGTGACTTGGAGCTCGACCGTGTCCGCTCCGCGAAAGTCGCTGAAGCGCTCTGGCCGGAGGGTGCGGATGATAATCTTTCCGAGGCTGCGCCCGATCGCGTGGATCGCATTCTGGACCAGGTTGATCAGCACCTGTTTGAGCTGCTCAGCGTCCGCCTCCACCTTATTCAGCGATTCGCTCAACTCGAGCTGCAGCTCGACATTCTCCGGAATCTCGTTCTGGATCAGCTTGAGCGTCCGGGTAACGACTTCGTTGATGTCCGTGGGGCCGAAGCTCTGTTTGAGCGGCCGCGCGTAATCCAAGAAAGCGGTCACCACCCCGTTGAGGCGGTTGACCTCCTCGACGATCACTTCGAGGAATTCGCCTTCCTCGCCCGGCATCCGTTGGGGATCCAGGCACTGAGCCGCTCCCTTGATCGCGCCGAGCGGATTGCGAATTTCGTGCGCCAGGCCAGCCGCCATTTCGCCGAGCGCGGCGAGCCGGTCGCGCTCGCGCATCCTCTCGTATAGCTTGGAATTTTCTATCGCGGTGGACAGTCGCTCGGCGATGTCGAGGATCAGGGCGATCTCGTCCGAGGCGTACGCCTCGGGGACGCGCTCATCCCACAGATTCAAGAAGCCGATCACGCGGTCGTTTCCCAAAAGCGGAACGCTGATTCCGGCCTTCATCTGCGTCAGCGCACTTCGCGTGTCATGGACCCGCTTGAGCTCTTCCCGGCTGCGGCGACCTTCGGGCACCTGGTTGCGCATCTCGATGATCCGGCGCTCGAGGTTTTCCAGGAGAAGGGCCTTTTGGCCGGTGGAAGCGGCGTGAAGCAAACCGCGAGCCGCGGCAGCATCCAAGAAAGGAACCGGCTGCGGGCCGCGATGATCGAGGAGCCGGTAGCCGGGGCGATCCTCCGCGAGCAGGTAAATCGAGACGTGCGTCACCCGACGGGTCTCATCGATCGCGTCCAGGACCAGGTTCGCAAGCTCGCCGACGTCGATTACGTTTGCCATCCGGGTGCGCAGGTTGGTCAGGCTGCGAATCAGCTCAAAACGTTCGCGGAAGAAGATTGCCACCACCCGCTCTTCGACTTTTGCGCGCAGCGGCTCGAGCAGAATGATCATCACGAACGCGCCCACGCCGGTGTTGAAGAGGAAGAGCGATGCATTTCCTTGCACCCAGGCGGTAAGGGTGGCGAACACCGCCGCGAGCATCGCCGCCAGCACCGTTTGGGCGGCGAACTTCCCCAGCAGCTCGTGCAAATCCATCAAGCGGAGCCGAAGAAGCGTCTGGGCGAGAAAGAACAGGTAGAGAGTGGTTACGATCGGCCCCAGCGTCGGAAACGGGATGACCCGCCCGGAGAGGAAGTCGAGCCCAGCAAAGAGGATCGATGCTCCCGCACCAATCGTCAGATACGTGAGCCGGCCCCGCTCGATTCGAGAGTCGCTTTGGCGGATCCGATACATCAACAGGGAAACCGAGGCCGAGAGCGCCGCGAAGACCCAAGCCGAGACCACGACCCGGGCCCAGAGCTGATGAGCGAGCGGCGTTAACCCGACCGCCAGCCCGAGGATGATCGACAGCAGGGCGACAGGGCGGGCGTACCGGTAGATGCGCGGTCGAACTCCCAGAAATTCCAGGAAAAAGGCAAGGGCGGTGGAGGGGACCATGGCTGCCAGAACGACCGTCGCACCTAGCGCGACGCGGGCCACCCAAGGAAATCGGGTCGAGGACCAAAATAGGTTAAAAAGGAACTGCGCGAAGTAATAGCCACCAACATTCAACGCAAAGAAGGAGTAGAGGGTCAGCACTCGGGCGCGGCCGCCCCGCAGCAGCATGGAAAATCCAAGTGCGAGGCCCACGATCGCCGCCAAAAGCGCGCTTTGGGTGCGGATGTCCATTCAGTGCCGTCTTGTAATCTAACCCATCTAGTATGCGCCCCGTTACCGCGCCCGTCCTGATCGCCCTCATTCTCCTGAGTGCGGCTCCCGCGGAGCCCCCGAGCTCGGATCCGCCCGCCGCGCCACCGGCCCCACCGCGCGCCACACCTGCGCCGAGCATCGAGAAGGTGCCACCCGAGCATCCTCCTCCGGAATCGGCCCCACTCTCGGACATGCCGGGAATCACCGCGATCAAAAATCCGGCGTTTCCACTGATTCCAGTACTTCCTGAGCCGTCGCGGGGCCGGCCATTCAGCGCCTCCGATCTGGATCCCTATTTCTCGGCCGGAAGGGCGCGCGAAGCCAAGCTCGAATTCGACAAGGGACACTTTGCGGCGGCTCGAGCGCTCCTGCTCAGAGAAGGCCAAGCCCTTCCGGTGCGATATCTGCGCGCGCTGAGCGCGCTACGCGCGGAGGCGTTTTCAACCGCAGCCCAGGAAATGGCCGCGCTCTCGCAGGACTACTTGGTGCTGCGAGATCGATGTTTGCTGCACGCGGCGACCGCTTATGAGCAATTGCGGCAATGGGAGCCTGCCGCTGACTTCTACGCAAAGGTCGAGCCGGACTCGAGGCTTTACCCGGATGCAAGGTTGGGCTTGGTGCGAGTTCTTCACCGCGGCGGGCGGTTGCAGACCGCCACCGAGGTCGCCACCGAGCTGGCCGCGAAGGCCGGGAGCCTCCCGCACCGCGATGTGGCGGCGGAGGCGTTGCGTGCCGCCGCCGATCTGCTGCGCGAGGCGAAGGACTGGGCGCGAGAGCGCGAAACATTGATTCGGCTGTGGTCAAGCCATCCGCTCTCGCCCTTATCGTCGGGGGCTGGCAAACGATTGGGGAGCAAGCTTCCCCTCGAGGCGAGTGTCACACGAGCGGAGCGACTGATCGATTCTCACCGCAATCACCAGGGAATTGATCTTTTGCAACCGTTGCTGCACAAGCTTTCGCCTCCGGACCCGCTCGGGTGTCGCGCTTATCTCGCTTATGGCAAGGCCTGGCGCAAACTGCGAAAGCACGGCAAGGCGGTGGCGGCGCTGCTCCCGGTAGCCGAGCACTGCAACGAACCCGAGCTGCTCGCCCGCGCGCGCTTCGTCCTCGGCTCCTCGCTGTCGCTGATCGATCCGGAACGTGCGGCCGAAAGCTATGAAAGCATGGCGCGCGACTTTCCTGATCACGCGTTTGCGGACGACGCTCTCTTCTACGCGGCCGATTTGCATCTCAAGGCGGGCGAGTCCGAGGTCGCTTTGAAGCGACTGGAGGAGCTTGCGGAAAAATACCCCGCGGGCGACTTCTTCGCCGAAGCGCTATTTCGCAGCGCTTGGATTCACCGTGAGCAGAAGCGGACGGATTTGCAGCTGCGGCTGCTCAACGAGTTGGAGGTTCGATTCGCGAATTCCGATGCCTATGAGGTCCAGCGGGCGAAGTACTGGCGCGCGCGGGCGCTCGAGTCGCTCGGCCAGCCCGCGCAAGCGGTGAAGCTGTTATCGACTCTGAGCGAAAACCACCCCACTGGCTATTACGGATTGATGGCCCGGCTTCGGCTGGAAAAGTTGGACGTCCATGCCTATTCGCAGCTCACGCCCCGTCTCGCAGCGCCCGCCCGCGCGGCAGATCCTTGGCCCTTCTATCCGGGACCGATGGCGCAGGACTCACATTTTCAGAGCGGCGTCGAGTTGTTGCGACTCGGCTCCCCAGACCTGGCAATTCCCGAGCTGCTGGCGGTCAATCGTTCTGGGCAGTCGCCGCAAGCGCTGCAGCTGTTGGTGCATCTGCTCACCCTGGCCGGCGATGTCCGTGCGGCACATTCGGTGGCCAGGACGTCTTTGCGCGCCGAGCTGTCGGGCCAAATCACTGCCCAGAATCTGAGCCTCTGGGAACGAGCTTATCCGTTGCCGTTTCGAGGCTTCACCGAGAGGCACTGCGGCGAGGAGAAAATGGATCCCGACCTTCTTCAGGCCTTGATGCGGGAGGAAAGCGCGCTCGATCCGAGGGCTCAGTCTCCTGCTGGAGCGCTCGGGTTGACCCAGCTGATGCTGCCCACTGCACAGGTGGTGGCCAGATCGCTGAGGATGCCGAGGGTCACCTCGGAATCGCTTCTTCACCCGGACCCCAGCATCAAGCTCGGGGCGCACTACCTGGCTTCGCTGCTTAGGCAGTTCAAAGGCAATGTCGCGCACGCGCTCGCGGCCTACAACGCGGGTCCCTTGGCGGTGAAGCGCTGGAAAGCCGCGCTGCCCGACGCCGAGCTCGATGAATGGGTAGAAGAAATTCCGATTTCCGAAACGCGCGGCTACGTCAAGCGCGTGTTACGGACCTATAACACCTATCGGCTTCTCTACGGGCGGGAAGCCTGGTCCGAACCGCCACTGCTTTCGCGCCTGTTGTCGCCGTGAGCTCCTCGCCTGAAGCTAGGCAGCCGAGTGGAAGCAGCCTAGACTCGGCGATCGGTGAAGGTTCCTTGGGTGATGGCGCAAAAAAAGGCGCGCTTTTGCGGTCGCTTCCATCGATCGACTCGCTTTTGACGCAGCCCTCGTTGGAGCATCTGCTGGCGGATCAGCCGCGACCGCGAAAAGTGGCGGTCCTGCGCCGCGCGGTGGAAAGAGCACGCCATCGTTTGCTCGGAGGGGAGGAGCGCGGCCTCGATGAGGAAGACGTTGTCGAAGCTCTCAAGGAAGTGAGTACCCCGGGCCTGCGCCGCGTCCTCAACGGCACCGGAGTCGTGTTGCATACGAATCTCGGTCGCGCTCCGCTCGCCGGACCGGCTGCGAACCGGGTGCTGGAAATTGCCAGCGGCTATTCCAATCTCGAGTACGACGTGGAAGAGGGGGAGCGCGGCAGCCGATATACACCTTTGGTCGGTCTGCTCGCGGAGCTGACCGGCGCCGAGGCCGCGGTGGTCGTCAACAACAATGCGGCCGCGGTTCTCTTGACCCTGGCCGCGATCGCCGAGGGTGGCGAAGTGATTGTTTCCCGCGGGGAATTGGTTGAAATCGGAGGGGGTTTCCGGATCCCAGATGTGATGCGTCAGTCTGGTGCGCGGATCGTGGAAGTGGGAACAACCAACCGCACTCGCCTTTCCGATTATGAAGCGGCCATCTCTCCTCAGACTCGGCTTCTCTTGAAGGTCCACAAGTCCAATTTCGCGATCGTCGGTTTCACCGAGGAGGTTTCTGCCTCCGAGCTTGCATCGCTGGGCCAAAGAGCATCCTTGCCGGTCTTTGAGGACCTCGGCTCGGGCGCGCTGGTGGCATTCGAGGATCTGGAGGGAGAGCCGATTGTCTCCCAGGCCGTCGCCTCGGGCGTGGATCTGCTGAGTTTTTCGGGAGACAAGCTGCTCGGTGGTCCGCAGGCCGGGGTGATTCTCGGCAAAAGCGCTTGGGTGAAAAAGATCGCCGCTCATCCGCTCAACCGCGCGGTTCGGGTTGACAAGATGACGGTCGCCGCACTGGAGGCCACGCTCGAGCTTTATCGAGACGGCCGCCTGGAACAGATTCCGGTACAGCGGCTGTTGCGCCAAAGCGCGGCCGAGTTGCGCGCGCGAGCAGAACGATTGCGGCTGCTGCTCCAGGCGGGTGGGGTGGAGGCCACCGTGGAGCGCAGCTCGGGTCAGGTCGGAGGGGGAGCGATGCCTTCAGCGACCCCAACCTCCTATGCCTGTGCGCTCGTTCCACACTCGCCGTTGAAGTTTCAAGAGAAACTTCGACGCGCCGATCCGCCGCTAATTACACGGGTTACGGGTGATAGAATCTTGATCGACGTTCGCTGCCTCGAGGACGGAGAATTGGAGCTGGTGGCCAGGATCGTCACCGCGAAAGCGTAAGGAATTCATTGATGCTCAACAGCCACGTTCTGGTTCTGAATCGCCTCTACCAGCCCGTTCACGTCACTTCGGTCAAGCGCGCGCTGTCTCTGCTGTATCAGGGCGTGGCTCGGGCAATCGACAACCAGTATCGCCTCTATGAGTTTGCCGACTGGGCCCAACTGTCCGCCCACAACCACGATTCGATCGGAACCGTGAGCTTTCGAATCCGAATCCCCAGGGTACTGGTGCTATTGGCTTATGAGCACCTGCCGCGAGGCAAGGTTCGCTTCTCGCGGTTGAACATCTACGCTCGCGACAATGACACCTGCCAGTATTGTGGTCGCCAGCTGGCCCGCTCCGAGCTGAATCTGGATCACGTGCTGCCTCGTTCTCAGGGCGGGAAGACCAGCTGGGAAAACGTGGTGTGCTCGTGCTTGCCCTGCAATTTGAAGAAGGGCGGCTGCACCCCGAGCCAAGCGGAGATGAAGTTACTCAAGAAGCCGCTTCGGCCTCGCTGGACTCCTTTCTTTCGAAGCCCGGCGAAGCGGATCACCTATCGCGAGTGGCTCCCCTTCTTGAGCCTGGCCGATGCTTCCTACTGGAATGTGGAACTCCTCGACGAATGAGGGGGGTGTGGCGATCGCCGCGCCTGCGGCCCCGCCCGGCCTTCGCAAAAAACGCGCGCGCCGGATCATCGCCGTCGGTGGAGGCAAAGGCGGCATCGGCAAAACCCTGTTGACCGCGAACCTGGGGATCGCGCTCGCTCAGCGCGGGTTCAAGGTCGTGCTGGTGGATGCGGATCTCGGTGGCGCCAATCTCCACACCTGTCTGGGAATCTCCCAACCCGCAGTGACGCTCTCCGATTACGTCAGCGGACGGGCGAAGAAACTGCAGGAAGTGATCATCCCAGCCGGGGTGGACAACCTGTCCTTGATCCCGGGCGGCAGGGACGCGCTCGACGCGGCCAATCCCAAATATCAACAGAAAAGCAAGTTGCTTCGAAACCTGGCGGCTCTGGAAGTGGATTATCTGCTGCTCGATCTCGCCGCGGGCACCAGCCTCAACGTGCTGGACTTCTTCCTGATGGCCGACCGGGGACTGGTGGTGCTGTTGCCAGAGCCGACCTCGATCGAGAATGCCTATCGGTTCATCCGCGCGGCTTTCTTCCGGCGCCTGCAAGCCCTCAAGGATGCCGATGGGGTGGCGAACCTGGTCAGCGAGGCGATGGCGAAGGATGAGCCCGCGCTGAAGACGCCCTTCGAGTTTGTGGCCTGGGCGAGGAGTCAGAACCCGGCCGCGGCGGAGCGGTTGCAACAGGAGGCGAGCTCGTTTCGAGCGGGACTGGTCGTGAATCAGTCACGCAGCGAAGCCGACCAGGACCTGGGCCATGCCGTCGCTTCGGCCTGGAAGAAATTCTTTGGACTGAGCTTGGATTACGTCGGCGCGATTGGCTACGACGACAACGCTTGGCGAGCGGTTCGCAAGCGGCGTCCGCTATTGCTCGAGCGGCCCGATTGTCAGGCGGCGGTCGGACTGTTGAAAGTGGCGGATAATGTTTTGGCCTTGGATCGCCGTCTCGCGCAGGTGAGATGAAGCCCTACCAACAACAGAACTATTACGAGCTTCTGGAACTGCCAACCACCGCCTCGGCCGCGGAGATTCATTCCGCCTACAAGCGCGCGATGGAGCTACACGATCCCGCGTCGGCGGCGATGTACGCGCTGGCCGACCCGGCGCAAATCGAGGACCTGCGTAATTTGCTGCTTCGAGCCAGAGACACCCTCATCGATCGCTCGCTGCGCGCCGATTATGACCGTTCCTTGGGCCTGCCGGAGGCGGACTCGGCGCCCCAGCAGCTGGCGATGGATGAGATACTTTGGGCGAGCTCCGCTCCGCCTCGGCCTCCGCCGCCGATCGAGAGGCAGGGGTCAAGCAATGGCGAGCCGGGTGCGCCGGAGCCGTACTCGGCTCCTGCGCCCCTCTTGTCGGGGACAGTCGAACCGGAGAGCACACCGCTAAATGACGAACCCGCGCCCCTAGCCGCTGTGGCGCCGGTCCCGGTCCGCGCTCGACCGAAGGAGATCCCCCAGAACGCCGAATTCAATGGGGAGTTGCTCCGCCAAATTCGCGAAAGCCAAGGGCTTAGCCTGGTGCAGGTGAGCGAGCGTACCCGAATTTCGGTGCGACATTTGGAGAACGTTGAGGCCGACCGCTACGATGCACTTCCAGCGACGGTTTATTTGCGGGGCATGGTGATCAGTCTGGCCCGCGAGCTCAAACTGGATCCAATTCGAGTCGCTCGAAGCTATCTGGCACTGGTTGCCGGCGCGCCAGCGAAGCAGAAGTAAACTGGAGGTTGGAATGACCGAGGAAGAGAAGACCAAGGCAATTCGGTGGGCGCGGGCGATCGCCTCCGACATCTCGATCTACAACGAGCAGAAGATCGTCAAAGGAATCGAACAAGACAACCTGTTCGACGTGCTCAAGGAAGAGCTGGACGAAGGCAGGGAGCACTACAAGGGCCGAGTCAGCTCCGAGCTTTATGCCAGCACCAATTTTTACGACCGAGCGATCGTGGACATCATCCTTCGCTCCAAAGCGCACATTAAGTCGAAAATTTGGTAGCCGATTCGCTGCGCACTTACCGAGTTCCCACGGTTGGCGCCGGAGATCGCTTAGACCAGCATCTGTCGACGGCTTGGGCGGACCTGAGCCGAGCCCGGATCAAGCACCTGATTGAACAAGGACGGGTCCGGGTGGACGGAAAGCGCGCCAAACCCGCCCACCGGCTCAAAGGCGGGGAGCGAGTCGAAATCGAGCTTCCTCCGCTCGTTTCCTCCACACCCCAGCCTCAAGAACTGCCGCTCGAGATTCTGTATCAGGACCGGGACATCGCGGTGATTGATAAGGCACCCGGGATGGTGGTCCATCCCGCCGCGGGCAACTGGCAGGGAACGCTGGTGAATGCTCTGCTGTTTCGGCTTTCGGACTTGGCGGGGATTGGCGGCGAGCTTCGCCCGGGGCTGGTGCACCGCTTGGACAAGGGAACCTCCGGCTGCATGGTGGTGGCCAAGAATGATTTTGCGTTGACCAGCCTTCAGGCGCAGTTCAAGTCACGCGCTGTGACCAAGCTTTATCTGGCATTGGTACACGGGCAGCCACCGGATCGCGCCCGACTGGAAACGGGCTACGGACGGCACCCGGTCCATCGCAAGCGCTTTACTGCTCGACTGAAGACGGGGAAGTCTGCAGTGACGGAGTATCAGGTGCGCGAGCACTTTTCGGATGCAGCCCTGCTCGAGGTTCGGCTTCATACTGGACGGACCCACCAGGTCCGGGTTCACCTCTCCGAATCGGGGCATCCGCTCTTGGGCGATTCAACCTACGGCGCTGGCCGCCGCACCACTCCGGCCGTTCGAAAGGTTCAGGAGGAGCTCGGCCGTCCGGCGCTGCACGCCTGGAAACTCCAATTTGAGCATCCACGAACCGGCCAGCCGATCGCATTCGAGGCGCCGATTCCGAAGGATCTGGCCACCGCGATCGAATCTCTGCGCCGTCCTTAGTGCGTGTTCGGCGATCGGGTGAGCTGTGCGCTTCGGCCGCGAATACCCGTTCGCAGCAGATACGCCGCGAGCCCCGCAAAGAACGCCAAACCCCAGAGATTGGACCACGCGTTGCTGGTCGCTTGATCGCCGCGCACCTTGACAAGCCAATTGGCAATCGCCCCAGGAAAGTGCTGCTCAATCTGGAAGGGAAGATCGATCGCGCGCAGGTAGGCACCCTCGGCAGGAATCGCGATCATCGCCAGCAGCACTCCGGTGATCGCAGCGCCGGCGATGTAACCCGAAGAAAGCAGCACCCCGGGCGAGAATTCCGCTTGCGTTTCGCGCTCGCCCCTCAACTTGTCCACCGCGTATCGAATCACCCCGCCGACGAACATCGGAGCGCTGGTGGAGATTGGCAGATAGACGCCGACCGCGAAGGGCAGAGACGAGATCCCGCACAGTTCAAGGATCAGGGCGATGAATACGCCGAGCAGCACCAGATCCAGCGGGAGCCGCTGAGTCAGGACGCCGTCGATGATCAGTGAGAATAGCCGAGCCTTCGGAGCCTCGTAACGGGTCAGCTTCTTGCCCTGATACTCGGAGATCCGTCCACCGATGCCCGGATCCACGACGTATTGAATTGCACCGGATTGATCGACCAGGTACTTGCCCGCTGGTACGACTGGATCGTCGCGGACATAACCCACTCGGTAAGAGCGAGTCCGCTGATCGACGATTCGGCCAACCTCCCCGATCGCAACCGCCGCACCGGGGGTGGGGTGGAGGATTTTGCGGGACAGATCTTCAGTTGGCGCGGAAAAGGTTCGCAATCGAAACAGAGGCACGCCTTCCGATTTGACGAGCTCCAAGCCCTCCGCCCAAAGCGCTTGTCCAAGCTGAGCGGTCGATAACCTGCTGACCTCCAAGGCCGAGGGATTCAGCTGAAAATCGAGCTCCCACTGTTGAACGATCTCGGACCCGAGATCGATTTTGGTTCCCTCGTGGTGCTCGGGGATGATCGCGGTTGCGCCGCGGTTGAGCAGGGAAAGCGTACCCCCGATGAACAGTGCGCTGGTCACCACCCCCGCGAATAGCGCGACCTGTTGTCGCCAGGGCGTTCCTCCAACCAAGAATGCGGTCTTCAGATCTTGTGAGATGGTGCCTCCATTGGAGGCGGCCATGCCCACGATTACGGCGGTCGTGAGCGCCACGAAACGGTCCTGGGCGGAGGTCCAGCCCAACGCCAGAAAAACAACGCAGGTGATCAGCAGGGTCGCCACCACCATCCCCGAGATCGGATTCGAAGAGGAGCCGATTTCTCCGGTAATGCGCGAGCTCACGGTGACGAAGAAGAAGCTGAAGATCACCATCAGCAAGGCAGCCAATAGGTTGATGTGAAGTGGCGGGGCCAACCAGATTGCGAGCGTCAGTACCGCCGAACCGATCAGCACCACGCTCATCGGCAGATCCTGTTCGGTTCGCGGCTGCGCACCCGCAGACTTCGGCGAGAAGTTGCGCATCCCCCGCTGAAACGCCGCAATGATCGTCGGGAGCGACCGGATCAGGCTAATCAGTCCGCCGGTCGCCACCGCACCCGCGCCAATGTAGAGCACGTAGTGCCTTTGCACCGTGGTGGGATCCATGTCGCGAATCAATGTCCCGCTGGGCGAGATCAGTGGAAATTGCAGGCCGTCGCCGAAGAACTTGATCGCCGGGATCAGCACCAGGAACGAAAGAACGCCCCCGGCGAAGGTGATCCCGGCGATCCGCGGTCCGATGATGTAGCCCACCCCCAACAGCTCGGGACTGATCTCCATCGCGACCGAGCCGCCGAGAAACCCGTGGCGCAGGGTGGTTTTCTTCACCGGATCTACCGAGAACCAGCTTAGCTCCGCTCCGACGATCTCCCTCCAGAGCCGAAGGCCAAGGTACGCGAATTTGTAGGCCAGCCCGACCAGGAACCCGCGAATGACTGTCATCGCGTTGGCCCCTCCTTGGTCGCCGGCGATCAGTACGTCCGCGCAGGCGGTGCCCTCTGGGTAGGTGAGGGTGCCGTGTTCCTCCACGATCAAACCGTGGCGCAGGGGGATCATCATCAATACCCCGAGTGTTCCTCCGAGCACCGAGATCAAGAATGCATGGAGCAAGTCGATGTCGTAGCCCAGCAGAAGTAGCGAGGGGAGCGCAGCCGCGATCGGAAAGGCGAGGGATTCGCCCGCCGATCCGACCGTCTGAACGATCGTGTTCTCGAGAATGCTGGAGCGGCCGACGGCGCGGAAGATCGCGATCGAGAGCACGGCGATCGGAATTGACGCCGAGACCGTCAATCCCACCTTGACCGAGAGGTAAACGGAAGACGCAGCGAACAGAACCCCAAGGACCGAGCCGACGATCAGGCCGCGTGCGGTCAACTCTGGGAGCGATCGGCTGGGCGGGACGTAGGGCTGAAAGGCGCTCATCGAACCACGTCGCGCAGCCGACGGGAGAGCACCTTGATGATTCCGAGTGCAATCTCCGGCTTTTCGAGCATGATTTCCTGAAAGTCCTCGCGCGAAATTTTGAGCAGGTGGGTCGCGGACACCGCGGTCACTGAGCCCGGTCCCGGCAGCGATTCGAGGATTGCCGTTTCTCCGAAGCATTCCCGCTCGCCGAGCTCGGTAGCCTGCCGATCGCGATGGTGGACGCGGAGTTTTCCCTCGACCACCAGGTAGAGCGCATCGCCGAATTCACCATCGCCACAGATCTGCTCACCGACCTCTCGGCTCTCTTCGGTGGCGATCAGGGCGATCTGGGCCAAGCTGTCTCCCGGAATCTGGGAAAAGAGGTCGATCGACTTCAGAAAGAGGACTTTCTCAACCGTTGAGAGCATCGCCGCGATTTCCTATCACACGCGCGGTGGGCCGCTGAGCCTAGGCCAATGTCTTTTTCGGCTGCGCGATCAACTTCGCCCGTCGGCGCACCATCGGCGCCTCGTCTCGAAGCAGTGGCTCGGCGATCTCTCTCGCCCGTTCCGGCGCGATCCGAGCGCAGCATGCCAGCGCACTTTCCCGAACAATTGGGCTTGGATCCCGGATCGCGCCGTTGACTGCCTCTGCTGCCGCAGCCAACTGGTGCTCCGCGACATAGTAGATCGCGCAGGCGCGAACCCAAGCCAGGTCATCGAGGCACAGCGCCACGATCGCTTCCAGCCGGGACGAAGGCCTCAAGGTCAACAGATCCGAAACGGCTCGGATTTTCTGCGCTCGCGGCAAGTCGTCGAATAGCGGTAGGACGATTCGACGCAGCGGCTTCGAGAGAACGTTTTCCAAAAGCTCGATCGCATTCGCTCTTTGCCGCGTTGACTCGGTCGCGGTCGCGTCACGAATCCTGGCGTGAATCCGCTCGATGTCGGCGTCGGAATGAAGGACGGCCAGAAGCATGAAAATCCGGCGCTCGGCTTGAGCAATCTTGTCGGTCAACGCGGAAGTGAGCAGCGCGTCGGCGGCGCTAACGCCGCCGCGGGGGGTGGGATGCGACGGATCCCTCCCCAATTGCAGGAGTTCGGCCTTCAACCATACCTGGTAGATGCGTTGCGCTTCTGCTGCCAAGGCGTCGCGGACGCGCTTTCGATCGACGTTTGGCAGGCGGACTCGCCGGGTGGCGCGTGCCAGCGCTTGATAAACCTGAGTCCTCAACTCTTCGTCGGTCTCCTCGAGGTGACGCAGGATCACTTCCACCGCATCCGCCCCGCCGATCCTTCCAAGCACGCGCGCAGCCCCGCGCCGGATCGTGGAGTCCTCGAATCGGCTGTCCAACACTCTTGCCAAATCGGGGATCACCGCCGGGCCAAAGCGAACGAGCGCGGCGGTCGCTTCGCGCCCGACCTCAAGATGCGGGCAGCGGGCGATCAGCGGGATCACGAACTCCGGACACTGTAGTTGGCCGGCGGCTTGAATTGCCTCACGACGAACCGAGGGATCCGCGTCATTCATGAGCTCGAGAACTGACTGATAAAACGTCTTGACTCCCGCGGCGCCCAGCGCTCGGCCAGCGTGTTTGCGCATTCGCGGATCGCGATCGGCCAACAACCGCCTGAGGGCTTCGCCCGCAGCCAGCACTCCTTCAAGGCCTCCAAATCGGATCATTCCGGCAATCGCGGCACCGCGAATTGCGGGATCGGGATCGCTCAAGAACGGGTGCACGTTCCTGACTGCCTTATCCCGACCGATGGCGCAAAAAGCGGTGACGGCTGCGGCGCGCACATTCGGATCTTGATCATCGAATCTGCGAAAAATCGAGTTCGCAAACCGCATCGTTTGACGGCGGCTGAAATATTCGAGCGCGGCGATCCGGATCTCCGGAAGCTGATGCTCCAATAGGTATTCCACCTGGTGGTCGAGGCGGATGTTTTCCAGTTGCGGCAAAAGGTGCAGGGCATCGAGCACGACGCTCGGGTCGCCGTGTTTGAGGACTCGAGTCAGCACGTCGCGGGCAGTCTCATCCTGGACGCTCAACCCACCCAGCTCGAGCTCGAATCGCCGCTGGCGTAAGCTCCTCTCGAGGGACCGCACGTAGCGGGAACGCAAGCCGGAAACGATCGCCACCCACCCCAGCGACATACCCAGTCCCGCCCAGGCGAGGTGAAAAGGATCTCCCCCGAGGTATTGACGGTACGCAACCAGGCCGAGTCCGCAGATCGCGATCGAGATCGGTTTGACCAGTCCATCGATATAGGCCTTGGCGGAAACCCGTAGCTGCGGTGGAAAGGGCAGATAGAGGATCTGAGTGCTCGAATCGTTGATCGAATACCGAAGCAACGCATCCGCCCCCTTCGCGGTTGCCGCCGCCGCCAAGGACGGGATGAGGATCAAAGCCAGATTCCCGAAAACCAGGCTGACCGGAAGGATCGCCAGAGTGGCTACCACCCCGGCGCGCTTGAGCAACTCGGTGCTCCCGAACAGCTGAAGCAGCAAGCCGACCACACCGATCACCAAGTAGAAATAACCGAAGAAGATCGCCAGCTCGTTCTTTTGGAACGCGGCGCCGGCAACCACCTTGAACTGAAAGTCGACGAGGGTGGTGGTGAAGAACGTCACCATCGAAAGCAGGGCGATCCAGCGCAGGTGAGTTGATTCCAGAGCCCAAGCGGGTCCGGGCCGCCCCTGAGTTGGGGCGGAGTCAGTCACAGTTCGCGGCAGAATTCGGATTCTGCCGAATTTGCCCGCGAAGTAAGCGCTTGCCGCTGCCGCAAGCGCGAGGACGGCGCACAACTGCAACAGCGCGCTCGTGCCGAGCGAGCTGGCGATTTTTACCGTCGCGCCACCCACCACAAGGTTGGAGATCGCTCCACCCGCTCCGATCACTCCATAGAGGCGGCGGGCCTCACGGGTATTGAACAAATCATTGACCACCATCCAAAACTGCAGGATCGAGATCGCGCCCAACGCCTCGACGTACACATAAAGCGCGGAATAGACCCACGGCTGCTCTTGGCGCTCGAGCGACCAGAACAACAGAAACAAGCCGGAGAACAGGATTGAGCTTGCGATCGCCGCCCGATCGGGACGTAGGCGAATCGCGATCGGGCGATACAGCAGACCCACCACCGACACGGCCAGCGCCGAAACCACATACATCCAAGCCAGCGCGTCTTGATCGCTGTGAATCAGAAACAGGGTGTCGCGTGCGGTCCGGCCGGCGACGAAGGTGCCGATCACCAGCAGTCCGTGGACCAACAGAGTCGCGGTAAGGCGCCGCTCGCCTTGCCTGACAGGGAACAGAAGCTCGATCAGCCGTGCGAGCACCGGTCCAAAAATTTAGCAGAACCTCAGCCGGCGAGCTTTCGCGCCACCTGGCCACTCACATCCACCGACCGGTTACGCGGCCACGGACTTTGGCTGGACCTGCGCGACCAGCTCCGACAGCTCTACCTTCAACTTGTCTTTGGCGCGGATTTCCAGTTGGCGGGCTCGCTCTCGGGAAAATCCGAAGTGTTGCCCAAGCTTCTTCAGGGTCATCGGTCTTTCGTTCATCACCCGTCGTTCGATGATGAATCGCTCTCGCGGGTCGAGTCGGCACAGCGCCACCTGCACTCGCGAATTGATGATTCCGGCTTCTTCTTTGTCGGCAAGCTCGATGTCCTGACTGACCGACGGTGACGGAACCAGATCGACGTGCGCATTGCCCCCATCATCTCCCACTGGAGCGTCCAAGGAGAGATCCCGCCCGCCCATCCGCTGCTCCATCTCTCGCACCTCGGCCGGTTTAACCCGCAACCGCCGCGCGATTTCCTCCACTTGCACGAGCGGCGCCTCCCCGGCCTTGAGTTTCTCCAGCTCCCGCCTGGTCCGTGCGAGCGAAAAGAATAGCTTCCGCTGTGCCTGGGTGGTCCCGAGTTTCACCAAGGACCAGCTCTTCAAAATGTAGTTTTGGATGTAGGCGCGAATCCACCAGACTGCGTAGGAGATCAGCCGGATCTGCTTGTTCGGATCGAACTTTTGCACGGCCTTCATCAGTCCGATGTTTCCTTCCTGGATCAAATCGGCCATTCGAATGCCGTAGGAACGGTACTCGTAAGCGACCTTCACCACGAATCGGAGGTTGGATGTGACGAGGTGATGCCCCGCCTCGAAATCGCCGGTCTTGTACCGCCGGGCCAGCCTGCGTTCCTCCTTGACGGAAAGGAGGGCGTACCGACTGATTTCCGAGAGATAAGTCGATAGCGATCCGGCAGAAGAGGACGAAAACTGTTCCCCGGCAGTGTTGGAGTTCACGAGCGCCTCTCTTGAGATGAACGCTCCCTCGGAGAAGCAACGGCCGTGCCATCGAGCCCCTGGATGATCTTCAGGGATTTCAAGGGCACTTGCATTATGGAAAAACGTTCCTATGGGCGCTCCGGTACTTGTTACAGGCGCGCTCTAGGGAGCGTGCCAAATGGCTGGCCTCGCCCTCACGAAACGCGCGGCCGCCGAATCTTGCTTCCAGGTACCGTCGAGTGATCGGCGCCACTTCATTCGCGATCGAATGTTGCTGCGCCAAGAGCCGATGCGTCGTCGCCTCGAGGTCCTCCTGATCCAACTGCAGACCCGCGGTTCGAAGCGCCCGTTCGAGGCGTTTGAGCAGAATTGACGCGGAGTGGATCGGTGCCCTCCGACGACGCCGCCGTGCAAGGGTGCCGGAGACGATCAGGGCGATCAGGCACAAGCCAGCGCCCAGCCACTTCCAATTCAGATTGGGCACCTTTAGGCGGAACGTCGACACCGGTTGCACGACCGAGCGCGCAATCGTTGCCTGGTCCTTGAGCGAGTAGTCGACGACCCAGGCTCGCCACCGCACGTCGAGGAAATCATAGAGTGGCGTTAGCCAGCCGAGCGCGAGCCAGGGTTGGGCCGCGCGGTGCGCCTCGGGCGTGGCGTCCACGGAAACGAAGCCACGGCCGGGGATCAGCACCTGGGTCCAGGAGTGCGCGTCGCCGGCCCGAAGCACGTATTGGTCGCCGACCCGCTCACCTCCAAAAAAGCCGATCACCACCCGGGTCGGGATACCCTGCGTGCGCAGCAGAATCGCCAGCGCAGTCGCGAAGTCCTCGCAGTGCCCAGCCTTGCGGCTGAAAAGAAAGTCTGCGAGGGGATCCGGCGCATCCGAGAGATCCAACGAGTAGCGATACGCGCGCTTGAGATGGTCCTCAATCTTGTGGGCTGATCGCAGAGGGTCCGTTTCCGAGCCGAGCACATGCGCCGCAAGAGCTGGCACGCGGGAATCCAACCCCGCGGGTATCTGGAGATAGCTCTCCGGGTCGACGTTGGTGTCGAGTGCTTCGTCATCGGGCCTTCCGTTCAGCGGAGGCGTGCTGTACGCCTGGTACAAGTAGCCCATTCCACTTTCCACGAACCGGACGTGCCCTTCTCCGAAGTCGCGCAACCAGGTCTGCACAGTTTGGCCGCTCTCGAGGTGAGCGCGGGCGTTGCCGAATATTGCCGGGCGTTCCATCGCGATCAGGGCGGGAGATCCGTACGCGGGAAGCAGCTCGATCGCCTGATGGAGCAGTCGCTGGGCGTAAGGGCGGACCACGACGCGCGGGCTGCTTCGGAAAATTTCCGCGGGCGAGGACCATTCGCGGCCGTTGAATTCGCTGAAGGCCCGGCCGATCCAATAGGCGTTGAGAGAGCCAATCCCAGGGTCCGGGCTGATCCGGATCCGCGCCACGAGGCGCGGGTTGTTCTTGATCCGGCCATTGCCACGAGGCCTGACCGGTTCTGCAAATCCCATCAGGGCGCCCTCGAAGCGATTGCCGCGCCGCGCTGCAAGGTTCCAGGAAAGTCGGGGGAACGAGGCGAAAAAAGCAGCGCTGCCCACGATCGCCAACAATCCTCCAAGCAGCAGCTGTCGACTGGCCGGCGCGAGAGCGGCGCGGTCTGCCGAGCCTTTGGATTCGACGGTTTGAATCCCGAGCGAAAGCGCGGCGAGCAGCCCGAACGCGCCCAAAAAGAGAGCGAACAGCATTTCGGCAGACAGCGCGGCGCCACCGGCGGTCATCAACAAACTGGTGAGGTGAACTTGCGCGTCGGTGCTTGGGGACGCGGTAGCGTGGATCCGCGACAGGGTAATGAACGCTGCGAATGTGCAGGCCGCGACCACCAGGTCGAGTTTGCCTGCGGCAGCAGAGGCGTAGAGGAGCGAGGCACTGGCGGCGAGCAGAAAAACTGAGAGCAGGGTGCGATCCCCGAGCAAGCGCAACTCCAACAGAGCAGCCGCCAGACCGACCGCGAAGATCACTACCACCCACGCGGGGAGCGCTCCTGAAATTGCCATTGCGCCAAACGCCGCTCCCGCCGCCAGATCTCGAAAGAGCAGCTGAAGTCTCTTTTGCGCCAGCCAGGTCATTCTGCTGCCTTGGGGAGAAAGCCCGCCCACGCGAGCGCGTCGAGAATCCGGCGCTGGTGAATAGCGCCGCGCCCGGGCCGCAGATGCTGTCCATCGGCCTCCAGACCCACTTCGCATCCCCGTTGCAGCAGTCGCTGGGTGAGCGCGGCCACTTCCGCACAGCGCGCATCGAGCCGCTCCGAGGGAAGATCCTTGTCGATCCGCAGCGTGAACGTGTCCCGCTCCTCGCGCTCGCGAACTGCGCGCAGCAACTTTCCCGCTCCCGCGCTCTTGAGCCAGTGGATCCGGCGCGAGTCCTCTCCAGGTTTCAGTTCGCGCAAGTCGAGCAGGTCGCCGTTGCCCCCGCCTTGTCGCGGGTTGCTGGCTTCTCCCAGCGGCCGTTGCTGCGCGGCCAGCTGGAGCGACTCCGCCACGGCAACTCGAGCCGGGTAGACCAGCAAGGTGTCCTGCTGTGAAACCACACGGCCCTTGATGAACAGCCCAAAGGGGTAGGGAGTTGAGATGCGGATCCCCGTCAGCGTCAGCGGACCTCGCCGCGCGGCGCGAAGCTGTCCTCGAACGATCTGCTCAGATCCCGGAGGAAGGTAGGCAAGGTGTCCTTCCCCCTCGAGCGCGACACCCTCCTCCGAAAGCGTCAGCGCGAATGAACATCCCTTGGGCCGAGAAATGGCCCATCGAAACGCGAACGGCTCCTTGGCGAACGCGGCGTCGGTTCCCAGTCGACGAACTTCGACGTTCCTCAAGGAATGCTCGGAGAGGATTCCGGAGACGACGATCGCGCTGAGCAGCAGCCCAAGCACCAGATACAGCAGGTTGTTGCCGGTATTGAGGGCGCCGACGCCGACGCCCAAGGTGACCAGCAGGCAGACCCGGCCTGCCCGCGTGGTCTTCAGGGTTCGCGGTGGTTTAAACCAACTGCGAAGCCTGGAGCTCAGCGTGGAACCGGCACCTTCTGCGCGATTTCCTCGACCAGCAGGGCACTTTCCTCACGCGAGAAAGTTCCATGCACTGCGTTCTTGAGCAGCAGCCGATGCGCGAGCGTCGGAACCACGACCGCCTTGACGTCTCCCGGGGTGGCGAAGTCTCGTGCATCCCAGAGTGCGTGGGCCTTGGCCGCCGAGACCAGCGCCAGCGCGGCTCGGGTGGACGCGCCCCGCTCCAGCTCGGGATGCTTGCGGGTCGCACCGACCAGGCGCACCGCGTAATCGGCCACGGCCGGATCGAGATGAACTTCGGCCGCGCGATCCTGAAGCGCGGCAATCTCTGGCGCCGATGAAGCTGGGCGCAGCGAACGGATCGGCTCCCGAGCCCCACGGGTGCGCAGAATCTCAGACTCGACTTCGGGAGTAGGGTGTCCCAGGGACAAGCGCATCAGAAATCGATCGAGCTGAGAGTCGGGCAACGGATACGTTCCGGAGAGATCGGTCGGATTCTGAGTGGCAACGACACAAAATGGATGGGGTAGCGGATGGCTGGTTCCGTCGAGGCTGACCTGTCCATGGGCCATTGCTTCGAGCAGAGCCGACTGAGTGCGCGGCGGAGCTCGGTTCAACTCGTCCGCCAAAACCAGCTGATGAAAAAGAGGGCCGGGGCGAAACTCGAAGGTCGCGCTGGCAGGGTGGAATACTTGAGCGCCCAATATGTCGGCGGGAAGCAAGTCCGCAGTGAACTGGATCCGAGCGAACGAAAGATTGCACGAAATGGCCATCGCCTCGGCAAGCGTGGTTTTGCCGACCCCGGGGACGTCCTCGAGGAGCAGGTGTCCGCGTGCGATCAAGCAGGTCACCGCCAATCGAGTGGGCTTTTCCTTCCCCATCACGACCCGGGTGAGGCTCTGCCAAAGCCGATCCAGCACTTCGGGCGCAGCCTTGAGGTCAAACGGCTGCTGCAGGTTCCGTACAGGGTTACTCATTTTGGGGAGGTGGCCGATGAGTCTAACTCCAAACTGCGAGCGTCGATCGCGCCCGCGGATGGAGTGTCCCATGGGTCGAAGCCGACCTCGCACCCCGGTGCGAAAAAATTTATCAACAGAAGGTAGGTTTTTTGCTCACCGTGTGGCGACGCGTGCCGCAGCAAGTTGGCGCAGCCTTTGGAACTGGCGCACCACCCGCGCGGGATAGCCTGCCAGAAAACGGGCCCTCGCCTGCCGATCAGCAAGAATCTTTTTCAGCGCCGTGGGGCCGGCGTTGTATGCGGCGAGCGCGAGCTCGAGCGAGCCAAATCGGGTGATCAAGGAAGCGAGGTAGGCGGTGCCCAACTCGATATTCAGCTCCGAATCATAAAGATTGCTCTTTCTTCCCAATTTCGAGCGCTGCTTGGACGCGACCCACTGGCCGGTCTGAGGCGTCAGTTGCATCAGTCCCATCGCACCGACCCACGACTTGGCGTAATTATCGAACGAGCTTTCGGTCCGAATCACCGCCACCACCAGCAGAGGGTCCAGCCCATTCCGGTGGGCGTGCCGAACGATGGCGACCGACACCCGGCGCTGAGAATGCCCCGGCAATCCCGAGTCGCGAACCGCCTGAACGATGCCGAGCGACTGCGCTTCCTGATACGTAGCTCGGTCGTCAAGCGACTCGAGCTCGCGCAGCCGCTGCCGCAGCATTCGTATCTCCTGTTCCTTGTCGCGCAGGTCGGCAAGCAAGTTCTCCACCTTCTCCGTGCCTGCCGACACGATTTCCCCAGTCGCAAAACACAACGCCACCTGCAACGCCGCCGCCCAACCGATCATCCCCGCCTCCGCCGCACGTTCGGGAACGGAGCAGCATTCATGCCAGCGCCCGGTTGTTATCGCTTTTGCCCGTACCTAGGTTCGAGAGGTCAGTCAGACAGGAGGGCGCGCAATGTTGTGGACGATTACGGTCATTTTATTCGTGCTTTGGATCTTGGGCATGGTCAGTGGGGCCACCTTGGGTTGGTGGATCCACGTGCTGCTGGTCCTGGCGGTGATCAGCTTGATCTTTGCGATCATTCGCCGCGGCGGCGCCGCAATATAGCGGCGGCCAAAGATTCGCGCGGGCCTGAGCGGCTCCGCGAATTCGGTCGAGATCCGCTCTTCGACGAAGGCTTGCTTTTGAAGCGTCGTCTGATACATTTCATGACCTTCCGGGAAGGCTAAGTACCGATTCATCCGGCTATTTTCCGTGCCGGTGAGTGAATCGCTCCGGAGGTAAAAGGAACAGGTCGTGAAAGGTCTAATTGGAAAAAAGATTGGGATGACGCAGGTATTTGCCGAGGACGGCATGCTCGTTCCAGTGACCGTGATCGATGTCTCCTCCTGCATCGTGATTGGAGTGAGAACGCCACAGAAGGACCGATACGCGGCGATCACCCTGGGCTTTGGCGATGTGAAGGAGAAGTCCGTCACCAAGCCCGCATTGGGCGCGTTCAAGAAGGCCGGCGCCCCTCCGCGCCGCCACATCAAAGAATTTCGCGTTCCAGCCGAGGAGCTCGAGAAGGTCAAGGTCGGCGATCCGGTTTCGGTACAGCTTTTTTCCAAAGGCCAGCGAGTGGATGTCACCGGGACGACCAAGGGCCGCGGCTTCCAAGGAGTGGTAAAGCGCTGGAGCTTTGCCGGGTTTAGGCAGACGCACGGCACCCACGAGTATCGGCGGCATCCCGGAGCGATCGGACAACGGAAGACGCCCGGGCGTGTGTTTCCGAACAAGAAGATGCCCGGTCACTACGGGGTTGAACGCGTCACGACTCAGAATCTTCAAGTAGTGGATCTCGATCCCGAGAAGAACTTGATCCTCTTGCGCGGAGCGGTGCCCGGCCACGCGGAGTCGGTGGTGTTCATCTCACCGACGACGAAACCCCAGAAGGCACCGCAGGCCGCGACCACCTAGGGTTTGACACGAAAATCCAGTGTGTTAGGCGGTCGCTTGTCTCCCTGGCACCCAGATACCAGATTGGCCGCGGCCGATTCACACAACGATGCCTGCGTCACCCACGCACCGGATTCTCATCGCAGCGCTGCTCTTGGGAGCGACCCAAGCATCCGCGGAGGAACTACTCGAGCGGGTGGTGGTGCGCAACCGGCTGTATCAAGTGGCGGGCAGATTTGAGATTGCTCCCGCCGTCGGATTCAGTCTCGCAGATCGGCTGACCAACCACATCAACTTCACAGTTGGATTGGGGTACCACTTCAGCGACGCGTGGGCGCTCGAGCTGCGGGCCGGCTACGCGGTTTCGGGGCACACCGGCCTCGCCGACCAGGTCGCCCAGCACTTCCTTCAAAAGGAGACCATCCGCCTGGTCGACGATCTGTCTTCGCTCTGGGAGATGAAGGGAAGCGCCATCCTCGGTGTTCGCTGGGCGCCGATCTACGGAAAGATTTCATTGCTGGCCGAGTTGCCGATCCACTTTCAGGCGTATGCCTGGGCAGGTGGCGGAGTCGGCAGCTTCCATCGCCAGTCGGTCGTGTATTGCCAGCAGGTGAGCGGAATGTCAGGCGATGTTCGCTGCGGAAACTGGCTGACCCAGAACAAAGTGCGGCCGGTCGGCAGCGCGGCAATCGGCTTTCGGTTCTTCACTGGGCAGCGGGGCGCCGTGACCCTCGAGGTTCGAAACTATTTGTTTGCGGATTCGTACCTCACCGGAATCGAGACCACCGTCGCCGCGTCGGGCGGGCAAACCGGTGTACCCGCCAAGTCTCCAGGGTTGATCAACCTGGTTCTCTTCAATCTCGGTTACGCGTTCTTTCTCTGAGGGAGCAAGGACTCTTGACCGCCAGATTGCTTTTCCTTTCTCTCCTCGTGGCCGTGCCCAAAGCGCTGGGCCAGGCGAAAGATCCACAGACGCTGGTCAGCGGAGCACCTCTGTACAACCCGAATGTCGCCGTTCACATCGTCGAGAAAAAGCCATTCGCGGATCGAGGCAAGCACGAGATTATCCTCTACCCTGGCGCGATCCAGGTGAATGGGAAGTTCACCCAGCACTTCGGCTCGGCGCTCTCATACATCTACCATCTACATGAAAATTTCGGGCTCCAACTCATGGGCCAGTACAACTGGTACTCGCGCGAGTCGGGCTTCAATCAGGAGCTGATCGACAAAGTCCGCGAGGAGGCGCAAGCCGCGACCTCATTACTCCTGGTTTGGGCCCTGCAGGCCGGCCTGGAGGTCACTCCCATCTACGGCAAGTTTGCTTTTCTTGATGGAAGCCTGGCTCATTTCTCGCTGGTGATCAGTGCCGGAGCGGGCCTGGGCTCGACCCGTCACCAACTGCGTCCTGAAAATCCGGCCGGGCCGGCGACCTTTGGGGACACCGGCCTGAAGTTCGTCGGATCCGTAGGAGCCGGATTCCGGGTTCAGTTTGGCGCCCGCTTTGCTCTGCGGGTCGAGGTGCGAGATCTGGCCTACACGGCTCGGGTTGATCGGGTGAACGGGTGCAATTCAGCGGACCTGAGCGCGATGGCGGAACAGCTTCGGCTCGGGCAACCGGTGACCGCTGCACAAGTCGGCCAGGGTTGCTCGGTTTCTTCATTTAGTGGATTCAAGAATGGTTACAACCGCAGCAACGATATTCCGCTGGCGCTGAATCTGGTGTCCACCCCCTCTTCAGATGTCTTGAACAACCTCGGGCTGTACGCCGGGCTATCCGTCCTCTTCTGACCGCAACGCATGCACCGCCCCCGAAGCACGATTCGCTACCTCTTCGTCGCTCTTGCCGGCGCGGCGACGGTATTCGCAATCGGGTTTCCGGCCAGAGCGGACGATCTGGATTCCTACAACCGCGGGTTGAGCGCATTCAACGCAGGCGACTACGAAATAGCTGCGGAGATCTTCTTCGGTCTGACCGAGGAAGGACGGGATCCGGACCTGCGGCCGCGGGCGCAGTATTACCTCGGGCAGAGCCTGGCCCGAAAAGGTCTCTACGTATCTGCTCTGGTGGAGTACGCGGCCATCGTCGCGGCCGGCAAAGCGCATCCGCTCTACCTCGAGGCGGTGGAAGGGCTGGTGGACCTTCAGGATCGCCTCAACGATCAGGATTTGATTCCCAACCTACTCAACAACTACGTCAGCGACGACTGGAAGAGCCTTCCGCCGGCAGCTTTCGCGCGAGCCAACTACCTGGTCGCAACAATTCAAGTGCGGCGCGGCAACCTCGAGCGAGCCCGTCGCCTGTTGCTTTCGGTTCCTCCCGACAGCGAGGTTTATCCGAAGTCCCGATACTTGTTGGGCGTGGTAATGATTGATCCGAAGTTCCCCGGTGGCCCAAGAGAGGCCGAGGCCCTCTCCGCCTTTGAGAGCGTTCTCGCGTTGCCTGCTCAGGGCCGCTCCGACCTGGAGAATACGCGCCAGCTAGCGCTTCTGGCCGTGGGCCGGCTCTATTACGGGCAACGCCAATATGGCAAAGCGGTGGAGGCCTACGATCGAATCCCACGCTTCTCCCGCTTTTGGAACCAAGCGCTTTTCGAGAATGGCTTCGCGCGCTTTCAAAACGACGATCCCGGCGGAGCGCTCGGATCGCTTCAAGCCCTCCATGCACCGCAATTTGCCGGGGCATTCGAGCCGGAGTCCTGGATCCTCAAGAGCACCATCTATTACTTCAATTGCCTCTATGACGAGGCGCGCGGCTCGCTAAAGGAATTTGACCGGATCTACTTGCCGATGGCGGAAGCCCTCCGGCCGCTGTTAGGGCCGAACGAGCGGGACGTTCGTGATTTCTTCCGGGTCGTATCTGACCCTGCCGCGGGCATCCCTCGACCGATCTTGCTCTGGGTCCGCAGCAGCGAGCGAATGATCGCAGTTTTTGAGGTACTCGCGCAGATCGAAAAGGAAAAGGCTGCGCTCCGGAGCGAATCTCGCTGGCGGAGCGGACGGATGGGTCCGGAGCTGATTGCTGCCTTGGACCAGAACGCCGATACCTTGCGCCAGGTCGGCGGTCAGCTTGCAAAAAACCGGCTGGTCGAGGCGGCCGAGAACATCAAAGGCTTCGCCGATCAGGCGGAAATCATTCGGTTCGAGATCACCAAAGCTGAAAAAGAGTTAGCGGAGTCCGGTATCGACCAAAAGAAATTGCTGGCCGAGCAAAAACTCTATCGACCCGCGATGCCGGGCGAGGACTGGAACTACTGGAAGTTTCAGGGTGAGTTCTGGATCGATGAGATCGGCTACTATCAGTACACGCTAAAGCGAGGATGTCCGGGAAAAACTTCCGATTGATTCACAGGTTTGGGGGCAGCGAGGAGGCTTCTCATTTTGGCGCAGCGGGCCTAAGTTTCGGAGGTTGCGGAGGTAGCCTTCAGCTAGGGTGTTGGGGATGATGAGCTCTCAAGGGTTGGCCTCCGGGGCGTGGCGCGTGTTTGCTCTCGTTCGGCTGTGGGGTGGGTTGGGGATGGTTGGAGCGTTGTTGCTGTTGGCGATCGGCGCGGCGGCCGCGGAGCGCGGGCCGGAGCGGCCCAGCCTGCGCCATTTTTGGGACAGCGCCACGCCGCCTCGGCTGGAGAGCGCTGAGCAGGAGCGCCTCACCAACCAGAAACGAGACGAGGCGATCGAGCAGCTCGAGCGGATTATCGCGAAGAGCGAAGTCCGATCGCCGCATCGAGCGGATCTTCTCTATCAGCTCTCCGAATTGAATCTCGAAAAAGCAAAGTATTTCGAGCGCAAGGAAGTGGCGAAGTACGAGGAGGCGTATCGGCAATACCAGGAGCAGAGGCGGCGCGGTCAGAGGATGCGCGAACCGAAGGAGGAGCACCCCGACAGCGAGCGCTACCGCGCTCAGGCGATGCAAGTTTACGAGACAATCCTGAAGGACTACCCCTCCTACGATCGCCGAGACGAGGTGCTGTTCGCGCTCGGGTACCATCTTTATGATCTGGGCCGCCGCGAACAAGGAATCGCCCGTTACCTTGAGCTGATTCGAAGCTATCCCAACTCGCGGCTGATTCCGGACACCTATCTGCAGCTCGGCAATCACTACTTCGATATCGCCAATGATCTCCAGCACGGGAGAGAGAATTACGAGAAGGCTCTCGCCAGCAAGGTTCCGAAAATCTACTCCTACGCGCTCTACAAGCTGGCCTGGTGCGACTACAACGCCGGTCGCCCGCAAGACGCGCTGGCGAAGCTCAAAGAAGTGGTGTCGTACGCGAATACGCGCGGCGGCGAAATTCTCGATCTCAAAAACGAGGCGCTGGCCGATACCGTGGGTCTGTTCGTCCAACTCGACCGGGCCGACCAAGGCATCGCTTACTTGGAGCAGAACGCTCCCCCGGACCGTCGAGCAAAGCTGATCACCAGGCTCGGCATTCAGCTCCACGATGCGGGACACCATCAGAGCGCGATTGAGGTGTTCAAGCGCCTGCTGGCATCGTCTCCCAGCCAACCGGACGCGCCGGAGATTCAGAAGGCGATCGTGAGAAGCTACGAGGGCGTTCGCCGCAGGGACCGGGTGCGCGAGGAAGTCCAATTGTTGGCGGAGCGCTACCGACCGGGCAGTGCGTGGTGGCAGGCGAACCAGGCGAAACCGCAAGTACTGCGGACCGGGTTCGAGGTCTCCGAAGAAGCAATGCGCAACCTTGCGACCGAGTACCACCAGGAGGCGCAGAAGACGAAGAGCTTGGCGACCTTCCGGCTGGCGCGGGATGTCTACAGCGACTACGTGGAGGCGTTCGGCTCGAGCACCGATCCGAAATGGATCTCCGACTACGTTTTCAACCTGCGGTTCTATTACGCGGAGCTGCTCTGGGCCCTGCAGCAATGGGATGCGGCCGCCGCGCAGTACGAGGCGGTGGTCGACTTCAAGATTCCCGATCGCGTGAGCGCGCGGGAGATTTCCGATCAGAAGTACCGCGCCCATGCCGCATTCGACGCGGTGCTCGCGTACGACAAGCTGGTGCGAATCGAGCGCGGTTTGTTGCCCGCTCCGAATTTGAAGGAGGGTGAGCTGGTCGAAGTCAGCGAGAACAAGGGCGGGTTGGCGCGCTCGAACCAAATCGACAAGCGCGAGGTGAAGGGAGCCAAGCAACAGCCTCTCACCCAGTATGAGCAGAAGTTGGTGGCGGCCTGCGATCGCTTCAGCCGGATGTTCCCCAACGATGCCAATGACATCGACATCCGCTACCAGGCGGCAGTCATCTATTACGACCGCAAGCAGTACGTGGAAGCGACCCGCCGGCTCGGTGAAATCATCGAGCAATGGCCGCAAGAAAAGCGCTCGCAGGAGGCGGCGGACTTATCGATGTACGTGCTCGAAGCTCAGGGCGAATGGGGCGCCCTGAGCAAGCTTTCCCGCCAGTTTCTACAAAACAAGAGACTCACCAAGCCAGGGAGCGAGTTTGCTCAGCGAGTCCAAAGGGTGGCGGAGGGCTCTCAGTACAAGTGGATCGACGAAGTCCTCTATCGACGCGAGAAAAAGGGCCTCGACGCCGCTCGGGAGTTCGACCGATTCGCGCGAGACTTCCCCAGGTCTCCCAACGCACCTCGAGCGCTGGCCTCGGGAGTGCTGATTTTGAATGAAGCGGGCCAATTGGACGGAGCGATCGAGATGGGCGAGCGGATGTTGCGCGAGTACCGAAACTCTCCGCTGGCGCTCAAGGTCCTTTACGGCCTGGCTCGCGATTACGAAAAGACGGCGCAGTTCTCGAAGGCGGCGCAGGCCTATGCGAACTTCGTGGCTGCCTGCGATCGCTTAGGGGAGTCGTCCACCAAAGGTGCCAAGGCGGCGGAAAATGACGAAACCAAGGAGCAGTCCGTACTGATCGCGGAGGCCAAGCGCTGGCTTCCCGATGCTCAGTACAACACTGCGCTGTGGTGGGAGGCGCTGGGCCAGACCGATCAAGCCAGCGCAGCGTACCGCCAATATTTGACCCGTTTCGAGAGCAACCCGGACGCGCCTGAGATCGAGCTGCGGATCGCGATGATTCTGGAGAAGGCCGAACGCTGGCGAGAGGCGGCGGCAGCCTATGAAGCGTTCGAAAAGCGCCATGCCAAGGATCGCCGAATCTCCGCGGCCAAACACTACTGGGTGAAATATCGACTGCTGCTCGCCAATCAACAGTTAGGCCGCAGCAAGCAAGAGGCTCTGCAGGACGAGCTTTTGGCGAGCTATGGGCGCTTTGGGAACGAGGCGCGCAGCGAAGATCGGGTTCAGATCGCTTACGCCCACCTTCGCTTCGCCAAGATCGAACCGCTCTGGACGGGCTACACCAGCATCCGACTGAATCGAAACTCGACCCTAAAGAGCGATCTCAACGTCAAGCAGCAGAGACTCCAGAACCTGGAGCGCGAATACGTAAAGGTGCTGGAGATCGGAGTGGGAGAGTACGGGATCGCGGCGCTGACCCGAATTGGCCAGGGCTACCTGGACATGGCGGAAAATATCCTTTCCTCGCCGGATCCACGAGGGCTCAACGCGGAACAGCTCGAGATTTACCGCGGTGAGTTGCAGAACCTGGCAAGCCCATTGGAACAGAAGGCCGAGGAAGCCTTCGTCAAAGCGCTCGCCAAGGCCCACGAGCTGTCGATCTACAATAAGTGGACGCTGCTGGCTCAGCAGAAGATTGACAAGCTTCATCCAGGCCCGGACGCCGCCGTTCCAGAGGTGGCCTACCTCGGAAGCGAATCGTCGGCCACCGCCCCACTTCAAAAGGACGCGACGCCTCTTCCCGAGGTCCGCAGCGCGGGCCGGCCCGTGCAGAAGCAGGCGCGGCTGGAGGTGCCCCGATGAGGTGGCGCGACAAGCTTCTTTCCGCCGCGCTCGGCGGATGCGCCTTGGTCCTGGCATGCAAAACGGCGCCGCCGCCCCGGCCGGCGCCGAGCATGGTGGCTGCCCCGGTAGCGTTGCCTGAGCCATCAGCGGCGAATTTCTTCGCGCAGGCGATTGCCTCGTTCGATGCGGGCAATCTCAAGCAAGCGCGCGAGCTGTTTTCCAAGGCCTTGGCGAAAGAGCCGAAGCTGGTCAACGCCCAATACAATCTTGGGTTGATCGCCGAGCAGGAGGGGGACTTCAAGCTTGCCCAGGCCAGTTATGAGGCGGCGATGGAGATCGATCCGCACCACCGTCCGTCGGTTCTCAATCTCGGTCGTATCTATCGATCGAAGGAGGACTATTCCAAGGCAATCGCGCTCTACGAGCGGGCCCTCCAGGAAGAGGAGGGAGCTCCCGATCTTGCGATCCTGAACAACCTCGCGGCCACCTACCGCCTGGCGAAGAAGTATTCCCCGGCGGAAGCCACGATCCAGAAGATCCTCGGCCGGGATGCGAACAACCTGGACGCCTATAAGACGCTCATCCTCGTCTATTACGATCAGGGACGAATGCGCTTGGCTGAGCTGGTTGCGGCAAACGCCAAGCGGATCAGCGACCGAGACCCAGGCATCTACAACAATCTGGGAATGGTCTACCTGGGCATGGATGAGCCGCAACTCGCGGCGACCGAGTTCCGTAAGGCGCTGGCGCTCGATGAAAAGTTCTCAGTCGCCTACTCGAACCTGGGTGCATTGGCGCTGACCTATCGGGACTACCCTGGGGCCGAGAGCTATCTGGCCAAGGCGATCTCTTTGGAGCCAGGATCCTACCAGAACCATCTTTACTATGCGTACGCTCTAGATGGACAGAAAGCGAAGGACGCGAAGAAAGCGCAAATCGCTGGGCTAGAGTTCGAGAAGGCACTCGCACTGCGAGATCAGGACGCGCCGGCGACCTGTGGCGCAGGATGGGCATACGCCGCGGATCCCCAGTCCGCGAGCAAGGCGCTGCGCTTTCTTCAGGCGTGCCGCAATCAAAAATCCACCTCGGCTCAGGACCGCCGGAAAATTGAAGCCAGAATCGCCAACTTGACGACCGCCAACAGCGGCAGCGGAGGCGATGGCCGCGTTGGGAAATAGATGCATATTATGGAGAATCGAATGAAGCTCCGATGGTTGGGGATGGGAGTTTGGGTGATCGTCGCTGCTCCTGCTTATGGACAAAGCAAGGTGATACAGGAGCCGGATCGCACCGTGTACCGGAAACGGACGACGATTGATTTCTCGGACGTCGCGGTCGAAGGTCAACTCAGCAAACCGGAAGGCTCCTACGTTCTCAATCGAAAGCAGACCTCGTTCCGCACTCTGATTCGAATCCGAGACAACTTCCTGCCCGAGCTACAAAAGTCGGTGGACAGCCTCTAGCCATGTCGGACCTGGGAAATACTGCGATGCAGTCCAATCGGTGCGGTCTCATCCTCCAGATCGACGGGCCCGGGGGCGTGCGGACCGAATCTTTCCCCGAGGGCGAAAGCCTGATCATCGGCTCTGGCCCGGAAGCGAAGATTCGCTTGAACGATCCGGGCGTGTCGTCGCTACATCTTCTTCTCAAGCGCGATCACGAGGGTGGTATCCGGGCAATCGACTTGGGTAGCGAGACAGGAACCCGGCTTGATGGAATTCTCCTCAAGGCTCCCGCCGAGCTGTCTCCCGGCGCCGAGCTGCGCCTCGCGAGCACGCGGATTCGAATCGATTTCGAAGGGTGGCAGCCTAGTGCTCCGGTATTGCAGTTCCCCTTGCCGGCCGAGCGGGGGGTCGCCGCCAAAGCCAAGGCGGAGAGCGCCCCCAAGCTCGCGGCGATGCCACTCGAGGATCGCCTGCCGGCGGAGCTTCGGCCTTCCGAAGCGCTCAGTGTTTTGCAGGTCGCCCAGATGTGGGGGGACACGGCGCTCAACCTTCAGCAATTCGGCCAGGGCGAAGCGGCTACGGTCGGCGCCGCGGGGCGCAACAACTTTCAGGTCTTCTCGCCCTCGACGGCGGAAACCTTCCGCTTGGCCTACGCAGTGGGGACCAAAATCAGGCTTCAATTGCCGCCCGAGGCCGGTCTCGTCGTCTCAGCCAATGGGACTCAGAAATCCAAGGACCAGCTCGATTTAGAGGGCAGGCTGGTGCCCGTCGTGGGAAGTCATTCGATCCTCTCGTTCGAGCTTGGCCTCCACGAAGCGGCGCAAGTCACGTTCGGAAACGTGGCCTTCGTGATCCGTTTCGTGAGACCTGCCACCCTGGTGAAGCCAGCAGGTCTGGAGGAGTCCGATTACCGCTTCGCCAAGATCGCCGCGCTCTGCCTGCTTGCGTTCATCGCGTTGATCACGGGCGTGGTCCTGACTACCCCGGAGCTTCGCCCCTTGGACGAGGCTAGGCGCAACGCTGAGAAGTACGTGAGGTTTTTGGTGCGGCCCGCGGAACGCGCCAAGGCCGATAAGAAGGGCTCGCCCGGTGCAAAAGCGAGCGATAAGGAAGGCAAGTTCGGAAAGCAGGAAGCCAAGAAGGACCAGGCGGAGCCCTCTCGCAAAGGCGCACCGGTGCTGGATCCGAACAAGCGCGAGGAGGACCGACGCAAGGTGATGAGCGCGGGACTTCTCGGCGCGCTCAAAGGGCACACCGTTGCTTCAAACATCTTTGGTCCCGGAGGGCTGGGGACCGGTGTCAACAATGCGTTGGGCGGGCTTCGCAACGGCGCTGGAATGGGCAATGCGCAGGGAGTGGGGGGTCTGGGCTCTCGAGGTTCGGGTCCTGGGGGCGGCGGGATCGGCCTTGGAATGGGCGGACTGGGTACCAAGGGATTGGGAACGGGCGGTGGCGGGGGATACGGCTCGCTCGACTTGGGCAACCGAACCAAGGAAAGCACGCGAATCATTCCCGGAAAGACGATTGTGATCGGAGGTCTTTCCAAGGACGTGATTGCCCGGGTGATTCGCAGCCACCAGCACGAAATCAAGTATTGCTACGAGGTAGAGCTGCAGAAGAATCCTTCCCTCTCGGGAAAGGTCGCGGTGATGTTCACCATCGATGCGACCGGAGCGGTATCGGAGAACAAGATTTCGGACACCTCCCTTCACAACGGCACCACCGAGCAGTGCATGCTGGCGCGAATCCAGCGCTGGCGTTTTCCGGAGCCGGAGGGGGGCGGCGAAGTGAACGTTACCTTCCCATGGTTCTTCAAGCCGGCCGGTGTTGACGCCAAGAGCGAACAAGGGTAGCTGCCGCGTCCAGGAGGGTGCGTGCGCCGGCTTTTGCTGACCTCGGCTTTGCTTTCCTGCGCGACGAGCATGGCCGGGCCTCCCCCCGAGGGAGTCGCGCTTCACGTCCGGCGTGGCTTTTTTACCGAGACCGACATCGGCGTGTTTTTCACGGTAGGGGGGAACAACAGGTACTCCAATGCAGAGACCTACCTGCAGCTAGGCGTCGGTTACGATCTGAGCGACCGAATCGAGCTCGGCGCTTACTTCGGGCTCGGCACCTCCGCGGCAAACTGTTTCGCGGGCACGCAGAACGGAGCGTGCGCCTTAACCGACAGCTTCACCATGGCCTTCTTCAATCTCAGCGCGGCCTACCTGGTGAGCCTCGCGGAGCGGTTCTATCTGACGCCGCGGGTGACGGCCGGATACAGCAAGTTTGATCCGCCACCAGCTTTTTCGAACAGCAAGGGCGTGACCTCCGCTGCGAACGTAGGGGGAGGCATCGGGGTTGAGTACGCGACCCAGATGGATCACTTCAGCATTGGACTGGATGCGCTGGCGCGAGTCGCACTGGGGCCAAACATCACCAGTTTCGCGATTTTTCCGCGGATTAAGTACACGTTTTAGAGTCCTTGGGTGCTTATCGCCACGCCCCAGGGACCCTTTCCAGCGGGAATCCTCTTCAGCACGGTGCCGGAAGAAACATCCACCACCGACACGTCGTTCGACGGTCCGTTGGCGGTGTAGAGCTTTCGTTGGTCCGGTGCCAGCCCAATGCCCCACGGTCGGACGCCGATACCGGAAAACACTCGCACAACCCGGTTGGTCTTGACGTCGATCACTGCGATCACCCCGCCCCGGCCACAGCTCACGTACGCCGTGCGCCCGTCTGCGGAGATCGCGATTCCCATCGGCTTCGCCCCGCTTGCCGCGATCGGTATCTGCCCGATGGCGCGGTGCTGGGTTGCGTCGATCACCGTTACCGAAGCTCCCTGCTCCGCAGTTACATACGCGCGGGAGCCGTCGGGGGTGAAAGCGATGCCCCGGGGTCGCGGTCCGGTCTCGATTCGAGCAATGACTTTCTGGCTCGCCAGATCGATCGCCGCCACTTCATTGTCCGCCTCGCTGGTCACGTAAACGACTTTGCCGTCGGGGCGAATCCGGACCCCCTCCGGCTCGCCTCCTACCGGAATCACCCGTTCCACATGTCCCGAGGGGAGGGCGACGGCGGTCGCTGTCGCAGCATCCTCGTTTGAAACGAACATCAGGCGACCGTCCTGCGTGATGTCGAATGACTCGGGATCATCTCCGGTCGAAAGCGTGCGCACCACTCGGCCGGAAGCGAGGTCCACAATTGCGATTCCGTCCGCAGCGCGATCTGGCGGAGGCAGCTTGCTTTCATCGCTGCCCGGAGGCGACATCGGGGAGCCGCTGAGCGCCACGAATAGACTCTTGCCGTCAGGACTCAGCTTGAGCCCTCTCGGCCGCTTGCCGACGAAGAGATTCGCCACCACGGTATCGGTCCTTCCGTCGATTACCGTGATGTCGTTGGATTCTTCGTTGCTGACGTAGATCAATGGATGGCCGACGTCCGGCAGCCGTTCCGGGCTTTCGGGTGTGCTCGAGGAACGGCTGGGTGACTGGCAACTACAGAGAAGTAGAAGCAGTGCGGCGGCACGACGGCTCTTCAAGTTGCACGCGGTCAGTTCGCGGCTGCTTGCGCGCCGGATTTCGCGTCCGGACCATCGCCGATGTAGTCGCGCAGCCACTTATGAACCGAGTCGTACCAGAACAGAGAGTTTTGCGGCTTGAGTACCCAGTGGTTCTCGTTTGAGTAGTAAATCATCCTGCTCTTGATCCCGCGGTTCTGCAGGATGTTGAAGAGCTCGAAACCTTGGGTATCGGGGACGCGGTAGTCGAGGGCTCCGTGGATCACGAGCGTCGGCGTTTTGAACGAGCCGGCCGCGAGGTTGGGCGAGATTTTGCGATAGAGCGCTTCGTTCTCCCAGAACTCGTCGTAACGCTTCTTTCCGGCTCCATAGTCCGCCCCATACTGGGCGAAGCGATCAGAGACTCCGTCGTGCACCACCAGCGCCTTGAATGGGTGGGCTCTTCCGAGCAGCAGGCTCGCGAGATATCCCCCATAGCTTCCACCCCCCGCGGCCATCCGGGTGTTGTCGATCCAGGGCTGGCGCGCAAGCCATTCGGCCGCAGCAATCGTGTCCTGATAGGGTTTGGTCGCCCAGTCCGGCTCGATGCTGGCCGCGAAGGCGTCGCCAAAACCCGACGAGCCGTGAAAGTTGTGCCAGGCAACCACGTAGCCCCAGCTGCTGAACACCTGGGTGTTCCAGCGATAGGCGAAGCCATCGGTGACGCCCGAGTGGGGGCCGCCATGTAGCAGCAAATAGAGTGGGTACTTCTTCGTTGGGTCGAAACCGGGCGGATATCCGATCCACATCTGAATCGGCTTTCCGTCGGAACCCGTGTAGGTGACACTCTCGTGTCGGCCAAGATCGGTGCTGGCGAGCAATGCGTCATTGAAATTCGAGAGCTTCGTCGCTTCCCCGGTGCCCAGGTCCACGCGAACCAGCGTCGGAGCCTCCGAGAAACTCTCGCGCAGCGCCACCAGCGTGCGGCCGTTGCGGGAAACCGCAAGACTCGCAAAGCTCTTGTCCTTGGTGACCGGCGTGGCCTTCCCAGACTCCGCATCGATCCGATAGATGCGCCGCGTACCCGCATCGTCGATCGAACCAATCAGGGATTTACCGTCGGGCATCCAGATCAGGTGCGACACGGAACGATCCCAGGCCTCGGTAAGGATCCGGCTCTTTCCCAGTGACCGGTCGTACAGCGCCAGGCGCGCCCGCTCGTACCAGGTGCGCGGGATTGCGTGCCGCCCGTAGGCCAGGAACTTTCCGTCCGGAGAGTAGTGCGGACTTCCATCGTTTGCTGGGTTGGTAGCGGTAAGATTTCGCACCTGGCCGCCCTGGGCGGAGACCACATAGACATCGCTGTTGTGGTCCACACCGGTTTTGTCGGTATCGGCTGCAAACGCGATTTCCTTTCCGTCAGACGAGATGTCGTAGTCGTCCCGATCCGGATCTGCCGTCACCGGCCCAAACGGCAAGGCCAGCCCGGTGCTCACCGTCAAGGGCACCGGCTCTCCGCCGGTCACCGAAATTGTGAAAAGGTAGGCGCGTCGCTCATCGAGCAGTCGATCCCAGTGTCGCGCTGGCGCTTTGTCCCATACCCGCGCAGTCATCTTCGAATCTTTTCGCTCCTTGGTCTGCTTGGCTTGATCCTCCCAACCCTTCCAAGCCGGAAAGACCCAACTGGCGAAGGCGATTCGTTTCGAGTCGGGGAACCACTTTGGAGCATAGGCCCCGCCCGGTACGCTGGTGAGCCGCTTTGCCTCTCCTCCATCTACGGGAATGACGTAGAGCTGCGAGGTTTCGTCCTCACCGCGTTTGCTGAGGAAGGCGATCGATTTCCCGTCCGGGCTGAAGGTGGGGTTCGAGTCGGAACCAATGCCCGCGGTGAGCTGCCGGCCCTCTCCCCCGGCGGTGGGGATGCGCCATAGAGCCGAAGTCGGCTTGTCCGTCTTGATGTCGTAAGTGGTGGCGGCGAGCACTGCCCACTTGCCGTCCGGTGAAAGCGAGGGCGGGCCCAGTCGGGTGAGCTGCCACAGGACTTCCGCGGTGAGGGCCTTCTTGGGAGCGGCCGTGTCGCTTCGCGCGAGTGCCGGAGCGAGCGTAAGGCCTACCAATACAGTGAAGAGACGTGGCATAGACCCTCCAGAGAGCGAAAAGGCGGCGGACGATACGATAGGGCTGCAGCTCGCACAAGCACTCTGCATTCGCTACAGCGCTCCGACCGGCCCTCTGGCGCTACCATTGGGAGGAGATCGGGGGAGTCGCAAAGTGAAATTATCGGCCAGCGTGCCACCCAGCGTGGACAACGTCTTCTTGCCGCTGGTCCGGCCTTTGGCAGCGATCGCGATGTTTCTCGGCGTGTACGTTTTCATCGGGTGGATCTTCCACATCGCGGTCTTGACCACGCTGTTGCCTGGACACGCCACGATGAAGATCAACAGCGCGATCGCGTGTTTTTTTGGCGGTCTGTCTCTGTGGCTACTGAGCGAGGAGGAGCCGAGCCAACTTCAGCGATCCATCCGTGAGGTGAGCGCGCTGGTGGTTACGCTGATTGGCCTGCTCACGCTGAGTGAGTATGTGACGGGCCTGAATTTCGGAATTGACGAGCTGTTGGTGAAAGCGCCGGGAGGCCGTCATCCGGGCCGCTTCGCGCCTAACACCGCGATCAATTACTCGACACTCGGCATCGGCCTGTGGCTCTCAAGTCGAAGTTCCAGAGAGGGACGCGCAGTGGCCCAAGGGTTGGCCCTGGTTTCGCTGCTGATTTCGCTGCTCGCCGTCACCGGGCAACTCTTCGGCGCACACATTTTCGCGGCCGTCGGCTCCCAACTCAACGCCATTCACGCGATGATCGGCTTCCACGTTTTGGCGCTGGGAATTATTTTCAGGCGCGCGGACTGCGGCCTGATGTCGGTCATTGCCAAGCGTAGTTCGATCGGGCAACTGGGCCGCCGACTCTTGTTGGTGAGCATAGGCGGCCCTCTGGTTCTCGCCCTGTTCACCCATGCCGGACAACGAGCTGGCCTCTACGACGAAAAATTCGCCAGCGTGCTCGATTTGGTGGGTGCCATCTTTCTGATTAGCGGCTTCGTCTGGCTGGGGATCAGGAATCTGGCAATTGCCGACCAGAAGCGGATTGCGGCGGAGGAGGATCGAACCCGATTACTCATTCAACAACAAAGTGCAGATTCGGTTCGACTGAGCGAAGCAAGATGGAGGGCAGTTCTCGATTCGGCGCTGGATGCCGTGGTTGGGTACAATCTATCGTTTGAGATCACCGATTGGAACCCACAGGCTGAGAAGATGTTCGGTCTGTCCAGGTCCGAGGCGATCGGCCGGCATCTGGTGGAGGTGATCATCCCGGACCAAGGCCAGCCTGGGCACCGAGAAGCGACGAATCATTTACTGGACGTTGCCCAGCGCAAAGTCTCGCATGAGGCGTTCGAGCTCGAACTACGCAGGAGAGGTGGAGAGGTGTTTCCTGCGGAGATCTCGGTCAGCTCGATCCCGTTCAACGAAGGATTCGCATTCACCGCGTTCATTTCCGACGTCACCGCACGAAAAAAGGCCGAGCAGGTTGTAGCAGAGCGCGAGCGGCTGACGGCCAAAGCCAAGGAGGCGGCGGAAGCGGCGAATCGCACCAAAAGCGAGTTTATCGCCAACATCAGCCATGAAATTCGCACCCCGCTCAATGGGATCATCGGAATGTGCGATTTGTTGATGGAGACTTCGCTCGATCCGCAACAGCGTAAATACACCAGAATCGTTCAGGAATCGGGCAATGCACTGCTCGCGATTGTCAACGATGTGCTCGATTTCTCGAAGATCGAGGCGGGAAAGCTGGAGTTGGAGATTATCGGGTTCAACCTGGTTTCGCTGGTCGAGGCCCAAGCCGAGTTGCTCACCGCTCGAGCTCAGGGCAAAGGCCTTACTCTGATGACCTTTGTCGACCCGAGGATTCCGGAAATGCTCGAAGGCGATCCGGGAAGGATTGGTCAAATTCTTCTCAACCTGCTGAGCAACGCGATCAAGTTCACGCAACGCGGATCGGTGGTGGTGCGTGCGGTTGCCGAAGCGACCGATGTAGACCCAACTCCGATTCGGTTTTCGGTGCAAGATACCGGGGTGGGAATGGACGAAGCGACCCGAAAGCGCCTCTTCCAGCCGTTTAGTCAAGGAGATGAGTCGACCGCGCGTCGATTCGGCGGCAGTGGACTTGGGCTTTCAATCTGCAAACGCCTGGTCGATTTGATGGGGGGAGAGATTGGAGTCGAGAGCGAAGTGGGGAAGGGATCCACTTTTTGGTGGACGTTGAAGCTGGCACGTTCTCAAGAGCTAACTCCGACGGTCCAGGAGACCAGGGATTTCAAGCGACGTCGGGTTCTGATTGTCGACGATGACCCATTGTCCGCGGAGATCGTCAGCACCTATGTGCAACTGTGGAGAATGCAGCCCTCGGTCACAAAGAGCGGAGAAGAAGGCCTGGTGGAGATGAGGAGGCAGGCTGCGGCTGGGCGACCTTTCGATCTGGCGATCATCGACAAGCGGATGCCTGGGATGGATGGGTTTGCGTTGGCGGACACCATCCGCTCCGATACCAAGCTGACCGCGACTCCCCTGGTCCTTTTAACTGCGTTTGATCGGCCACTCGGGGAACCCGCGAGTCAATCCGCATTTGCGGCTTGCGTCCGCAAACCGGTCAGGCAGTCCGAATTGTTTGACGCGATGATGGGAGCCTTGGGGCAGAAAGCGCAAGCGATTGTGGAGGGGCAACTTCCCGAGAAATGGGAGCCTCCTCCGATCGCACCCGGGAGACAAAAGCGGATCCTGATCGCCGAGGACAATTCCGTCAATCAGCTGTTGGCGGTGACGCTGTTAAAAAAAATGGGCCACTCCGCGCACGCGGTTGGCAATGGTCGTGAAGCAATGGATGCGCTCAGCAGCGCCTCTTTCGATCTGGTGCTGATGGATTGTCAGATGCCTGAGATGGATGGTTACCAGGCCACTCGGGCAATCCGCGAACGAGAGAAGGAGACGGGCAAACACGTTCCGATCATCGCTCTCACCGCGAACGCGATGAAAGCGGATCAAATGAAGTCTCTGGAATGCGGAATGGACGATCACATCTCCAAGCCGCTGAAGAAGGAGAGACTGTTTGAAGTGATCGCACGCTGGTGTCCAGAGCCGGAGTCAAAGGGCGAGGAAAATTCGCTTCCAGGCGACGCCCCCGAGGGTCCTTACGATCGCGAGCTTCTGCTCACGAGTGTCGACGGCGATGTGGAAATGCTGCGCGAAATCGTCACCGTTTATCTGCATGAATCGAGAGATCTGGTGAACCAGTTGGGCAAGGAGGTCGAGCTACAAGACCCTGAAGGCATCCAGGTAGCGGCTCACCGCCTCAAAGGAGCAATGGTGGCAGTGGGCGCGAGTGCCGCAGTGATTGCGGCGGACCTGCAGAGGCTGGCGGAAGGCGGCGAGCTGGGTGCTTGCCGCGAGCGCTTCGCCATCCTGGCGGCGGAGGCCAGGATTCTCAATCAAGCGCTGATCGATCGCGAGTTGGGCGGAGTGACTCCATAGGCGGCAACCGCCAACTCTCGGTACCTCTTGGCCCGCTGGGACACCTCCTCAAAGTCAAAGGCATACAAGGTGTAGATCTTCGACATTCCTTCAGGGCGATTTTGATACGCGTCGGGGTACAAAGAAATCTAGTGGTGTTCATGCGTGTCTTCTTGATGTTTGGAAAAGACCGGGCATGCGGACTGCGCGTTCAGGCTGAGTGACACCACCTGAAGGCCAGCGTTGTAGCGTGACCGAGGACGATGATCGAGAGTGGTGCAAAAAAAGAGGGAGGACGCGACGGCGTTGGCGCCGCGTCCTCCCTCGATGATGAATGCGTTAGTTCCTAGTCGTTACTGCGGTGCAACGGATACGTCGTCGAAATAGAAGAAACTGGGGTCTTGCCGGAAGCCGAACTTCAATATGGTAGAACTGCCGGACGCCGTCACGTCATGGCAGGTCTGCATATAGCCGAACGGTTGTAAGTCAATGCTGTCCCGGATGATCGTTCCGTCCCAAGTCACTTGGAATTCGTTCGCGGGTCCTCCCAGGTTCAGCAGCCAATAGCAAAGCTGGTAACTGCCTCCAGGGGTGGTGGGGAGGGGCTGCTCAAAGAATCCCATGCTGCCGACTGGACCGGTATCGAGTCCGAAACTGCCGCTGTGAGCCGAAGCGCCGTCAATGCTCGTGAACCCCGGATTGCCGGATCGAGCCCACGGAGGGTAGTCACCCGTCTCCCATCCGCAGTTCACAACCAGGTTGCCCGGGACGCGATCGCAGGCAGCTGCGGGGTCGAGGGCAAAGTCGACCACGATATCCATGTCGACGGTCACCATCCGCGAGCCTGGTAGGAAGCCAGGTTTGGTGGCTGTCATGGTGTAGGTTCCTTCAGGGACGATCGGGAAAGCGTACATCCCGTTCGCATCGGTCGTCGCGGGAGGTATCGGCGTCCCCTGGATCGTCACGGTTGCACCCGCGATTGGCAGCCCGGTGCCACTGTTCGTCACGGTTCCGGAGACCATATGCGCCGGGCCTGCTGTCAGCATGAAGCTCTGAATCGTCGTCTGACCATCGATGACCGCCACGCCAGTAGCAGAGCCGGGGCTGTAACCAAAGGCAGTGACTGTCATGTCATAGCTGCCCTCGGGAAGCCCTCCGATGTGGTAGGTACCGTCGAGCCGCGTACTCGAGGCCCGAGTCACTGGACCCATCGCTTGGACTCGAGCGCGAGCAATCGGATTGCCGGTGGTCGCGTCGGTAACCGTTCCTTCAATGGCTCCGCCAGTCTGGATCTGGGGCACGGCGGCGAAAAACACATCTTGCTGGTTGTGGCCACTGATCTGCACGCGACCATCGGTCCAGGTGACCCAGGAGTTGCTGCTGATCGCGGTGTGGTAGTTGTAATCGCCGGCGTAGCAGCTCTGAACGGTCGGATCTGGCTGCTCCGGTTGCGGGCTGATGACATCGCTGACGGGTTGATCAGCACCCCAGCTCAGGCCGTTGTCCGAGGATCGGATCAACCAAAACTCGTAGCTGTTGTCAGTGGTGCTGCGCCGGTCGTACCACGAGGCGACCAGGAGACCCTCTGGAGTGGCGGACAAGGAAGGCATCCACTGCGTACGGTTGCCACCGGTCGCCGCGTCGCTATTTAGGACAATGGGAGCCGTCCAGGTGGTGCCGTTGTCATCGGAGCGAATGTAGAGGATGTCGCCCAAATCTCCCGCGTTGGCCCCGCGTGCGGCGTAGACATAGTGAACCACTCCGCCTGGACCTA
>DAIQBK010000022.1:9293-111248 GCA_036781205.1 Myxococcaceae bacterium | reverse complement strand
CACCGTGAACTCGGAGCCACCGTTCGGCTTGCTCTGAACCCGGATCTCTCCGCCGGATTTGAACCAGCGACCACTTTCACCCGAATCCGATTCTGGGCGATCGGCTGGGCTGGCACCGGGTGGCATTGCGGCGCAAGCGTTCGAGATTATTGGGAGCGCCGAGCCAACCGATCGATCGAAATGGAATCGATACTACGCCCGACCAGCGAGGATTTGTTCCCCCTGTGTCCCGCGATACTTGGAGTTTGCCGAGCAACTGTTGACGGTGCGCGAGGTGGCCCACCGGCTCCGCCTCTGCTCCGCCAAACGGTCAATAAGATCTGCGCCGCGGCTGAGCTGCTCCACGTCCGGATCTCGAACGCAATTCGGATCGCGCCAAGCGATCTTGCCGAGTTCATCGCTCGACGACGATGTCGCTGAGCGAGCGGAAAAACCTGCACGCCAGCAACGTATCGAGAGATGATGCAGCATTCAGATGCCTTTTGAATGGTCGATAGGCATTCTGGCCACCACGTAGCAAGCGCCATTCAACGGTTATTCGCCCCCAGTGACGGTGCGCAGAATGGTTCCACCCCCGCCCACCGCGGTCCCGGTGTTGGCGTCCACGAAGAAAACCGCAACGAGAATATTGGCCGTCCCGCTGGATTGGGGCGTCCAGGTCGCGCCGCCGTCCGTCGTGCGCCGAATTGTTCCAACCTCGCCCCCGCCCACCGCGGTCCCGGTGTTGGCGTCCACGAAGGAGACTCCATTGAGCAAACTGGTCGTCCCGCTCGATTGGGGCATCCAGGTGGCGCCGCCGTCCGTCGTGCGCAGAATGGTTCCAAAATCGCCCACCGCGGTCCCGGTGTTGGCGTCCACGAAGGAGACTCCATTGAGCCAACTGGTCGTCCCGCTGGATTGGGGCGTCCAGGTGGCGCCGCCGTCCGTCGTGCGCAGAATGGTTCCAAAATAGCCGACTGCGGTCCCGGTGTTGGCGTCCACGAAGGAAACCCCAAGGAGAGGATTGCTCGTCCCGCTGGATTGCCGCGTCCAGGTGGCGCCGCCGTCCGTCGTGCGCCGAATGGTTCCAAAATCGCCCACCGCGGTCCCGGTGTTGGCGTCCACGAAGGAAACCCCAAGGAGAAAATTGATCGTCCCGCTGGATTGGGGCGCCCAGGTGGCGCCGCCGTTCGTCGTGCGCAGAATGGTTCCAAGATCGCCGACTGCGGTCCCGGTGTTGGCGTCCACGAAGGAAACCCCGGAAAGCCCAATGTTCGTCCCGCTGGATTGGGGCGTCCAGGTGGCGCCGCCGTCCGTCGTGCGCAGAATGGTTCCACCCCCGCCCACCGCGGTCCCGGTGTTGGCGTCCACGAAGGAAACCCCGGAAAGCCCAATGTTCGCCCCGCTGGATTGGGGCGTCCAGGTGGCACCGCCGTCCGTCGTGCCCAGAATCGTTCCGAAGGTGCCCACCGCGGTCCCGGTGTTGGCGTCCACGAAGGAGACTCCATTGAGCCAACTGGTCGTCCCGCTGGATTGGGGCGTCCAGGTGGCGCCGCCGTCCGTCGTGCGCAGAATGGTTCCAAACTCGCCCACCGCGGTCCCGGTGTTGGCGTCCACGAAGGAAACCCCAACGAGAATATTGGTCGTCCCGCTGGATTGCCGCGTCCAGGTGGCACCGCCGTCCGTCGTGCGCAGAATCGTTCCGAAGGTGCCCACCGCGGTCCCGGTGTTGGCGTCCACGAAGGAGACTCCATTGAGCCAACTGGTCGTCCCGCTGGATTGGGGCGTCCAGGTGGCGCCGCCGTCCGTCGTGCGCAGAATGGTTCCAAAATAGCCCACTGCGGCTCCGGTGTTGGCGTCCACGAAGGCAACCCCTAAGAGAGGATTGGTCGTCCCGCTGGATTGAGGCGTCCAGGTGGCGCCGCCGTCCGTCGTGCGCAGAATGGTTCCAAAATCGCCGACCCCGGTCCCGGTGTTGGCGTCCACGAAGGCAACCCCTAAGAGAGGATTGGTCGTCCCGCTGGATTGGGGCGTCCAGGTGGCGCCGCCGTCCGTCGTGAGCAGAATGGTTCCCGCTGCGCCCACCGCGGTCCCGGTGTTGGCGTCCACGAAGGAAACCCCAAAGAGCCAATGGGTCGTCCCGCTGGATTGGGGCGTCCAGGTGGCGCCGCCGTTCGTCGTGCGCAGAATCGTTCCGCCGGCGCCCACCGCCACGACGGTACTCGGGTCTAGGGTCGCAGCAGCCCAGAGATGGTTTCCCTGCGGCAGCGGGTTCTGCCAGAACCAGCCGGATTGCGCGAAAGATGGGCTCGTCGCGGGGATCGTGATGCCGAAAAAAAGGACCGAGACTCTAAACAGGATTTTCATTCTTCTCCCCTCCCCGGTGCCGGCTCGTGGCGGGCGTCGTACGCCGGGCTCAATATATCCCACAAAGGGAGTCGCAACGCGGTCGTGCATTTGCGTGGAGCTGCTCTAGAGTCTGTGCGATTTCTCTTTCGGTATATGGCGGACGATCGTTTTTGAAGAGCCAGCTCTCTTTTGCGGCTTTTGCAGCAGAGCTCGGAATTCCGGTCCACAGCTTTCAGCGTGGCCGAGACGACGTACTTCTTCATCCCATCGATCTTCCTGGCAAAACGGCATCATCCACGCGGGCCGCCCCGCGCCCGTCCGCAGCACCTCCCGCCACCCGGCCACCATCATCTCGTACGTCACCCGGCCAAAGAGCAGGGCATCGGCCCGGTCCAGATTCTCGACGGCGTGGCGATGCAGGTCCTCGTCCGCGATCATCACCCGATGATCGCAGCAGCCGTCGAACGTCACATTGATCGAATATCGAAGAGGTCGCATTGTGTGAGTACTACCACCAATCGCGCACTTAAACGGCCTCATCGATCCCGAACGCAGCGAAGGTCTTCCGAACTCGGGCGGCGTAGACCCTCCAGACTTCTCCGAGTGCGCCGATGTCCGGCGCCGGTGGCGCGGGCAATTTTGCCGCAGACAATTGCGCTTTCATGGCCATAATCGCCTCTTGCGCAGCTAGCAGAAGAGCCTCCAGCCGAATCAGCTGCTCCCCCCGTACTGCAACCCGGCCAGGCCGCAATCGCTCTTCTTGCTCCGTCTTGGGGTCGTCGGTGACCTCCTTGGTGCCAGTCGGGCGTTTCTTGCCCGGAGCATCAAGCGGTTCTGCGCCAGGGCTGCAGCCGTGGACCTTTTTGTAAAGAACCAACCGTGCCTCCTCGAGGGTCATCGACCGGACGTTGATCTCTTCTCCCCCACGCTCCTGCTTCCACTTCTTCTGAGCGGCCTTGATGGAATCGCGGCGGTGGGAGCTGAGAGTCACGAAAAGGACTTCTGGCGGCCAGGCGTCAGGGAACGCGCGCGAGTAGAACGTGCTCGAGTCTCCGTGGAGGACATCGCCCGCATAGCCACTGAGAAATTCAGAATACCGGTTCAGTTTTGCAAGAGTGGAGGTCACTTTTTCCTGATCCCAGATGGTCGCCGAGCCGGTCTCGAGTTCGACAAAGTAGCGTGTGCGCTGCGACGGAATTTCCAGGACCGCGTCCGGTTGCAGCCGCCTTCTCTGGTTTCGATCCTCGAGCGTGTATTCCGAAAAGGGCAGGTCCAGGTATTCGCCTGGAATCCAACGGAAGCTCTTCGGGATTTTTGCCGGATGTTTTCCATCCTGAGGTATCAGTCCCAAAAGGAACTCTGTCAGCAGAACCGAATGGTTCAAGAACTGCGGGCTCACGTCGTGGCGCGGCACCTTGAGTAGCGCTTTCCCGAGACGCTCCTGGGCGACGATGTACCCATAGCCGGTCAGCCCGAATACATTCTTCCAGCCGTCGTTGGTTGCATATCCGAGCTCCTTCAGAATCGCCGGCTGTCCTCCGATCTCCTTCGTTAACTGCCCTAGCCGAATCGAAGATCGCGACTTCACTCTTCCTGGAAACATCAACCTTTCGATTTGGTCTCTGCTCAAATACCTGGTGAGTCCTAGAAAACCGACCAGCTCCTTGTCCCTCTCTGTCAACTTTCGCCCCGCTCCTTTTTGTCTTCGGCGCTTGTCACCCGCCATAGCCGTAGCGATTTCCCGGCCACCCGATCCGGTGGTAGGGAGCGGGTGGCCGGGAAATTGCGGAGGCGCCTCGACAGTGCCTGGAGCGCCGCGTTCTTTCTCGGAAAAATCCTGTTGCTGCGGGGCGGAAGGAGAGTCGCTCTGGAAAGGAGGCTGTGACGCGCCCTGTTGCTGAATCCCGTGAAGGCCCGGTCCGGGCGGCGTTTCCGGCGAAGTTTCGCTTGCGCTTGCCAGCCGCTTTTCTTCCCTCCTTCTGATTTCTCTTTGAATCGCTTCTCGAAGCGGAGTGTTCATTGGCATCGGTGGACTATTTGGCAGTTGAATCTAAAGTATAACTAAAGAGGGTGCAAATCCAGCCGAACTGTGGTAGTGGTCGGTCTAGGGGAAAACAAGATGCCTAAAACGCCAGCCAGGGATGACTACTTCACGCAATCGTTCCGGTTCACACCCGAGCAAACGGCCTTCTTGAAAGAAGGTGCCAAGCGCCTTGGAAGTACGACAGCAGTCGTCCGAGAAGTTCTGGACGATGTGCGCACTCTCTATGGCCTTCCAATGGTGATCGTCGAGGCGCTTGAAAAGGACCGTAAGGCGCTCGGCTTCTCGCAGCGCGAATACGTCATGCACCTTTTGGCTCGTCGCTATGAGAGGGTCCTCAGCGATGGACCAGGGTTCGACCTCAAGAAAAGCAAACGATAGGTAGGATCGGATGGATAAGAACGGACGAACTCGGCTCGGGACTGAAAGCGGTATCCATGCCCTGCGAGACGTGTCCTGGGTCGCGGAATTCCTCGGCGTCTCGAAATCTTGGGTGTATCAGGCGACCGCTTCGGGAAAGCTGCCGTGCGTCAGAATCGGCGCTTTGGTCCGTTTTGACCCCACCGTCATCAAGGCTTGGGTAAAGGGAGAGACTCCCGGCGCGTTCGTGACACTTCCTGGCTGTCGTTGACGGAGGGCTTTGATGGCGAGCGTCTATCAAAAGCATGGAAGTTGGTACGTGAAATTTCTCGATGGTCAAGGATGCCGGCGCCAGCTTCGAACGCGAGCTCGCACCCGATCTGAAGCGAAGGGGCTCGCGTATGAATTGGAACGTTCCGCGGAGCGACAAAGGCTCGGCCTAGAGCCCTTGCCGAGCGAATGCAAGTTGACGTTCGCGGAATTGTGCGAGTGGTGGTTGAACAATCGCTGCTCAGTAGGACGAGCCGGCCGAGAGCGTCATCGGCTGAAGCGCCATGTTTTCGATTCCAAGATCGGAGGGATGCCGGTTCCGCAGATCACAACGGGAGTGATCGAGGATCTCTTGAGAGGAATGGAGCGGCAAGGATTACAACCGGCCACTGTCAACGGACTTCGAGGCACACTGCACACTGTGTTCTCTCGGGCCCGGAAGTCCCGAATCTGGACGGGCCCGAACCCTATTTCCGACGTCGAACGCAGAAAGAATCCGCAAAAAATCCGGGCGACCTTAGCGGCCGAAGAGATTTCACTTCTGCTTCTTCACATACCCGATGATTGGCGCGACCTGTTCGCCGCAGCCATTTACACCGGAATGCGCAAAGGCGAGTTGTTCGGCCTCAGGCGTCAGGATGTGGACCTTCGCGAACGACTCATTGTGGTTCGACGCTCGTACGATTCCGACACGACGAAGGGGAAGCACGCAGATGTGCTCCCGATCGCGTCTGCACTGCTCCCGTACCTGGAGCACGCGCTTGAAAGATCGACGAGCGAATTCGTGTTTCCGGGGCCCAACGGAAAAATGAGAACCGAAGAGGCTGACCCGCAGAAGGTTCTTCGCCACGCAATGGGGCGCGCGGGGCTGGTAGACGGCTATGAGCACATTTGCCGGCGTTGCAAGGCTGCTGCCCGACTGCCCTGCGCTGAGCGGCATCCGGACGCAACGTTGAGGACATGCCGAACCTGCGGGATGAAATTGTGGCCTCGGTCAATTTCACGCGCAATGCGCTTTCACGATTTGCGGCATTCGGCGGCGACTTTGCTACTTCGCGCGGGCGTGGACCTCCACCGGGTTCAGCGAATCCTCAGGCACCGCGACGTCAAACTGACAACGGGAACGTATGCGCATCTTCTGGTCGAAGATCTGCGCGCGGCCGTGGAAGCACTTCCCGCCTCGACTGAGCCGCAAAAATCGCCTTCATTTACTACCCGGCTGCTACCATTTGAGGGTCAGAGCCCAAAAGCGAAGGCCGCGGCTCTCCAGAATCACCCGGGAAACCGCGGCCTTGAAAGAGTCGGGGAGACAGGATTTGAACCTGCGACCCCTTGGTCCCGAACCAAGTGCTCTACCAGGCTGAGCCACTCCCCGATCGCGATCGGGTTTAACTGACGCTTCCGCCTCAGTCAAACGAGCTTCCCTGCCTGGCAAACTGGCCTTTAGCACGCGCTCTTGAACTGTGACGTTGTTTCCGGGTTGGATGGTGTTAAGCGTCGCTGTCGCGCTTCCCAAGCTTGGGGCCGACGAAAGGAAGGGGGAGATCTCCATGCATCGTGCTCGTCACTTTTTGGCGTTGGGTTGTTCGATGATCATCGCCAGCTCCGCAGGTGCCGATGTCCTTCAACATCACAACAATCCCACTCGAGATGGGCTGTACGTGGACCCGCTCTTTACCCGGGATGCGGTCATGAACATCCATCGGGACTTCACCTTCGAGGCCTTCTTGCCGGGTCCAACCTACGCGCAGCCGCTGTATGTCAGTAATGGACCCGGCGGGACGGCAGCCCTGATCGCCGCGACCGAGCAAAACGAGGTGCTGGCGCTGGATGCGAGCAGCGGGACGACGCTGTGGGAGGCGAACCTCGGCGCCCCGGTGCCGCGTTCGTCGCTGCCCTGCGGGAACGTCGATCCCGTAGGGATCACCAGCACCCCGGTGATCGACATCGATTCACGCACTCTCTACGTCGCCGCGATGACCACTCCCGACGGCGGGGCCACGAAGCAACATCTCATCTACGCGCTGCTACTGGACGACGGAACCACGGTGCCGGGCTGGCCCGTGGACGTCTCCGCCTCCGTCAGCTTCGGCGGTCTGACCTTCACCTCTACCCCTCAGAGTCAGCGCGGCGCGCTCCTGCTTAGCGGACAGATCCTGTATGTGTCCTATGGCGGTCACTTCGGAGACTGCGGCGTGTACCATGGCTGGGTGGTTGGAGTTCCCCAGGCGGATCCGAGCAGCCCGATGGCGTGGGCGACAGATGCTCGAGGAGGCGGAATCTGGGCACCCAGTGGGCTCGCGACCGACGGCACGTTCATTTATGCGGCGACGGGAAACACTTTCGGCACGGCGACTTGGAGGGGCGGTGAAGCGATCATCCGATTCAGCCCGGGGCCCGTTTTCTCTGGCGATACGACGGACTTCTTCGCACCATCGAATTGGCTCTCGCTGGACCTCGGCGATATCGATATCAGCGGAACGGGCCCGGTTTTGATCGATGTACCGGGAGCGACGCCCTCCGCGCTGATCGTGGCGCTTGGTAAGAACGGGGTCGCCTACTTGGTCGACCGCGGCGACTTCGGCGGGATCGGAACAGGCGATGGCACTCATGGCGAAGGGGTGGCCAGCGAGCGCGTGGCCACAGGAACGATCATCAATGCCGCGGCTGCTTACACCACTGCTTCCGGCACCTACGTGGTCTTCACCACCATTGGTCAAGGAGTCGGCTGTCCGGGACTGATTGGCAATCTGGTGGCGCTGCAGATCGGCGCCTCCGAGCCACCGACCATCAGCGTGGCCTGGTGCGCCAACAATCAGGGCCGAGGCTCCCCGATCGTCACCACCCCGGACGGCACCGCCGATCCGGTGGTCTGGACCGTCGGCTCGGAGTCCAGCAATCGACTTCACGCGTTCGATGGCGAGACCGGCGATCTCCTGTTTTCTGGAGGAGGTCCGGGCGAGCAGATGACGCTGGTGCGGCGCTTCCAAACTCCGATCGCGGTGGACGGCCGAATCTTCGTAGCGGCCGATAACCAGCTGTACGCCTTTACGACGCAATAGAGGCCTGCCGCGCGGTTTCCAAGGCGTCCACCAGCTCATCCAGATCGTCGGCAGTGGTTCGATAGCTCGTGATGCACGCGCGTAAGGCGCTCAACCCTCCCGCCAGCCGGCACACGGAGATCCACGCCTTTCCGGAGCGAACCACCCGATCTGCAATGCCCTGCAGGTATTCGAGCGATCGACCATCTTTGGATCTTCCATCGACGAAGCAAAGCAGCGGCAGACGAGTCTGATTGATGATTTCCCAACCCGCGGTTTGCAGCTTCTGGCCGAGCAGCTTGCCCATTTGAACTTGCCGCCGAAGGACCGCCTCGTATCCAGGCCACCCGGCCACCGCGAGCGAGAGAAATACCTTGAGCCCAGTGAATCGCCGAGACCACTGGATGGAATGGGCGTAGGGGTCCACCGTGCCAAGGTGCCCGCCAGGCATGTACCCAGTCGCGGTGGAGAACGTTTGGGTGAGGATCTCTGGATGCCGCGTCAGGTAGATGCCCGCTCCCATCGGAACCGAGAGCCATTTGTGTGCATCGAAAGTGATCGAGTCTGCGCGCTCGATGCCCGCCAACACGTCGCGAAGCTCGGGGACGATCACCGCCGCCCCGCCCCATGCCGCATCTGCGTGAAGCCACAAGCCTTCGCGGCTGGCCACCGCCGCGATCCGATCGAGCGGATCGATGACTCCCGCAGAGGTCGTTCCCGCGGTCGCCACCACCAGGAATGGAGCAAATCCCCGCGCGCGATCTTCTGATATTTTTGCCTCGAGCGAGCGCACATCCAGCCGCAGCAAGCTGTCTACGTCAACCTCGTGCACCGCTGCGGTGCCCAGCCCGCACAGCCGCGCGGCCTTCAGGATCGAATGATGCCCCTCGCATGAGATGTACAGCACTGGCTGACTGGGCAGGCCGCGCAGTCCAGAGGTCCGAAATTCTGAAAACGCATGGCAGAGGCTGGTGAGCACTGCGGTGTGGTTGGCTTCGGCTCCGGCGGTGCAAAAGACGCCATCGATATTTGGCGCTTGCCACCCAAATCGCTGGCCAAAGGTTTGGACCAGATGCCTTTCGATCTCCGACGCCAGCGGGTTGTGACTCCACGCGGCCAACTGAGGGTTGAGCGCTGCGACGATCGCATCCGCCGCGATCCCCATACTGGTCGGCGCGGGATTGAACAGCCCAAAATACCTCGGATGTGGCGTGTGGACTTGGGTGCGTCGAAGCTCTTCGATCACGAACTCCACCGCCTCGAGCGCATCGCCAGGCCGGGCGAAGTCAAAACTGGATAGCAACGCTCGCAACGCCGCGACGTTCGGCGGCTGAGCCACCGGAATCTCGGGGAGCTCACGAAAATATTGCTCCAGCCTCTCGATCAGGCGCTGCCAGAGCTTTGCGCGCTCCCGCTCGCGAAGCTGAAGCACGCCTTCGTTTTCCCGGTGCATTCTCCAACGCCACCCTCGCCCGGATGCCTTCCGTTGGCCAGTCAAATTTGCTACGAGCGGAAGATGGGCCTGTGCGGCTGGATCATCCTCGGCTTCGTTGCCGGTCTGCTCGCGCGGGCGATCATGCCGGGCGAGCAGAGGATGGGATTCGTTCGCACAACGCTGTTGGGGGTCGCCGGCTCTTTTGTCGGCGGGCTCTTGGTGGCGCTGCTTCGAGGCGGGGACCCGATGGTGATCGAGCCAAGCGGATTCATCGGCGCGACGATCGGAGCCTTGGTGCTACTCGTCCTCGGCCATGTGCTTTTCCGCCACAAGTGATCTCGAGGCACAAGGCCCATGCCAATCGTCACTTTGCTGACAGACTTCGGAAGTGCGGATTCCTACGTGGGGGAAGTGAAAGCCGTTCTGCTCAGTCAGTCTCCCCTTGCCACGCTGGTTGACATCACCCATCACGTCCCAGCTGGCAACGTGCGGGCAGCGGCCTATCTCTTCGAACGAAGCTGGAAACATTTTCCGCCCGGCACCGTGCATCTGGTCGTGGTCGATCCGGACGTGGGTACCGAACGAGCTGCGCTGGTGCTCGGGATGCAAGATCACTTCTTCGTCGGACCTGATAACGGAGTATTCAGTTCGATTCTCGCTCAGCCCGCGGTGCTGGCAACCACGCTGCCCATCCCGAAGGACGCTTCTCCCACGTTTCACGGCCGCGACGTGTTCGGCCCGGCGGCCGCCACCTTGGCCAATCGTGGGTGGTGGCCGGAATTGGGAACGCGACTCACCCGGCCGGGAGTCCGGATCGAAGTGCGCACGCCCGAGCGCGATCGGCAGGGCTGGGTTGGAGAAGTGGTCTATGTCGATCACTTTGGGAATTTGGTCACCAACCTTCAGCCGCAGCATCTGTCTCCCGGCTGCGTGGTGAAAGTGCGCGATGCTCCGATCGCGACCGTGAATACCTACGGCGAGGTCAAACCCGGCGCTCTGCTCGCCTACGTGGGATCGGGCGGCACGGTGGAAATCGCAGTTCGCGGCGGTTCCGCGGCGCAAGTTTTGCGAGCGGAAGTCGGACAGCGCATCCGGATTGAACAGACCTGACAGAAAATTACGCTGAGAAGCGCAGACGCAGGCGGTTTCCCGTGCGACCGACCCTTGTGCCGCGGGGTGGGAGGATGGCGGAGCCGAGTGGCGGTTGCAACCACTGGGTCGAGCCGATCCAAAATTCGACCGTGCCCAACGTTCTGATCGTCGATGATGATGCCTTCGTTCGTGCTTACCTCCGAGATGCACTCGCTGGCACCGGGTATTTTCTCTCCGAGGCATGCAACGGCGATGAAGCGGTCGACCTGGTGAGCAGCGAAAGGCCGGACGTGGTGCTGTTGGATCTGTTGATGCCCAAGCAAAGCGGCCTCGATGCGTTGACGAAGATTCGCAACCTCAGTCCAGAGAGCAAGATCATCGTGATCAGCAGCTTGGACAGCGATCTGCTGATCGAACAGGCGTTGAGCGCTGGCGCGCGAGGGTTCGTGGCCAAACCCTTTCACCCGCTCGAAGTGTTGGGCGCCGTCCAAAAAGTGCTGCAGCCTGAGACGAGGTAACGATGGCGAACTACTGGATCTGTGACACGGAGAACCGAATTCTCGGCCCGTTGGCGGTGGGGACGGTGCGCGAGCTGGTCGCGTCGGGGCGGGTGCGGGAAATCAGCAGGGTCTCAAAAGACGGGAGTCGCTGGCAGTCGGTGGAGGAGATTCCCGAAGTCGCCCGGGCCCTGGCGGAGGGATTGGCGGAAGGCGGCGAGCGGACGCAGAAATTCAAAGCGGCGCAGATCCGATCACGCCTCGCTTCAATGCGCGGCAGGAAGGCCTATGAAATCTTCGGCATTCCTCGCCATGCCGCATTGGATCACTACCGCACCGCCTTCTTTCGCCTGGTAAAGCCATTCCACCCGGACAAACTGGCGGAGGACACCCATCCGGACCTTCGCAGCGCCTCGGTGGAGATGTTCAAATTTCTCTCGACCTTGATGGTCGAGGCGGAGACGGAGCTCAAGGGACAAACGTCAATTCCGCGAGGCACCACTCAGAGCACTCAGACCAGCACCTCGCCCCAAACCCAATTACGGCAAAAGCAGGAGACGCCGCCCACCTATGCACTCGAGGAGTTCGTGGGGATCAAGCGGGGGCCGGAGTTCATCGAGGCCACGGTGCGTGTGAGCCCTCGCAACGTCGGCATCTTCACCGATCACAGCATGGTAAACTTGAACACGATGGGTGTCTTTCTTCCCACCCGCGACCAGTTGCCAATCGGAACGCTCTTGGACGTGCGATTTCTGTTCGAGAACTCCCCCCGAGAAATCAAGGCGCGCGCGCGGGTGGTCTGGGAAAATGTTGGCGTGGCCGCGAAAATGGTTTCGGGTTTCGGAGTGCGTTTTCTGCGGCTCGACAAGTCCGATCAGATGTTCATTCAGCAGTACGTCGAGCGGGAAACGATTTCCCAGCTCGACCGTACCTAAACCATCCCAGCAACAATAGAAGCGCCAGAGTCACTGTTGGCCCACCCGAGCTGGCGCATCCGCACCCCAGCGGATTGGGTGGCGTTAGCGTGTCGGCCGGTCCCGTCGAATCGCTCGAGCTTAGCCGGCAGTTGGATCCGAAGCAGAGGTCCAGCACCGGATGCAGTTCGAAGCCGTTTGGGGCAACGCCCGTCTGGTCGTGAAGAAAATCGAAGAAGCCCACTCCCTGGATGCTGATCGGCAGCCGTGAGTATTGAAAGCGGTCTTCCGGGATGTAGCGCGATTCGAACCGATCTCGAACCCGCCGGATCGAGCCGATGAACGGACTACTTCCGACGCAGTCCACAGCCGGAATCTCGGCAATCATCGTTTGAGTCCCGTCCGAGAGGACCAGATGGAAGTCGCCGTCATTCTCCCGCTTGTACTTGACGAGCGTCACCCGGGTGAGCCGGTACACTTGCCGCTCGGGAACACCGACCCGCCGCTGGTGCGGCAGAACCGCAGGGCGTGGAAGGGCGATCAGGTCCGAAATCAGGACATCCTGCGGAGTTAGACTGACGGAGCTGGCGTCCTGATCGGTACCGGTTTTGACCGACCAGCGCTCTTCGCCGCAACGACTTCCAAGCCGCTGCACTCGTTGGGCAGGTCGGTCCTCCTCAGGGAGCATGCACGCCCCAAGCAGGACCGTTGCCATCGCGATCGCACAGGTGAGTGCGCGCATCCAGTGCAATCTAGCAAACACTGAGAGGCTGCCGAGTTTCCCCTCTTGCTCCCTCGAGCGCAGCGTTATACTGCCCGCATTATGAGAAAGCTCGAAGGCCCAATCGTGGCGCTGGCTACCCCTTTCCGGGGTGGCCAATTGGATGAAGAAGCATACCGGGGGTTTATCCGCTTTCAGCTCGAAAACGGTAGCGAGGGATTGGTTCCCATTGGCACCACCGGCGAAGCGGTGACGATGACCGCGCAGGAGCGTTTTCGCGCTGTACAGCTTGCGGTCGAAATGGCCAAGGGCAAGGTGCCGGTCGTCGCCGGCGCCGGTTCAAACAGCACCGCCGAAACGATCGAGGGTGTAAAGCGCATTCGCGAAGCAGGGGCCGATGCGGCTCTGGTGGTGACGCCTTATTACAACAAGCCGACCCAGGGTGGATTGTTCGAGCATTTTCGTTTGATCGCCAAGGCGCATCCGGGTTTCCCGATCGTCGCTTACAACGTTCCGGGACGCACCGGCGTGGATCTGCTCCCTGAGACTTGCCAGCGGCTGTGCGAGATCCCCGAAGTGATCGGCGTCAAGGAAGCGACGGCCAGCATGATTCGTGCGATCGACATCGTGGAGAAATGCGGAGACCGCCTCGCGCTCCTTTCCGGCGACGATTTCACGGTACTGCCGTTCATTGCTTGCGGCGGATCGGGCGTCATCTCGGTCTCGGCCAACGTGGCGCCGCGAATGATGTCGGATTTGGTCAAAGCTGCGCGCTCTGGGAATCTGGCCAAAGCTCGAGAGATCCAAGTCCGGATGAACAACCTTCACCGCCTTCTCTTCATCGAGTCCAATCCCATTCCGGTGAAGTGGGCGCTGCACCTGATGGGCAAGTTCGGGCCGGAGATCCGCCCTCCCCTGGTTCCGCTGAGCGAGGCGAATGCCGCCAAGCTCAAGGATGAGCTGAAGCGACTCTCGCTTCTCTAGATCAGCCGTGATTCGCGCGATCATCACCGGAGTGGCCGGGCGGATGGGCGGCACGATGGTGCGGCTTGCCTCGGCCAACCAGGACTTTCGAGTGGTGGGTGGAACCGAGCAGAAGACATCGCCCGCGCTCGGAAAGGACATCGGGACGCTGGCGGGGATCGCGCCACTCGGCGTCGCGGCTGAGCCGGACCTCGACCGGGTTTTGGCGGATGCGAACGCCCAAGTGGTGATCGATTTTACTCAGTCCAAGGCAAGCACCGAGCACGCCCGAATCTGCGCCGCGAGGAAAGTCGCGCTGGTGATCGGCTCGACGGGGTTCGCTGCGGATGAGCGGTCGCAGGTGGCCGGATACGCCAAAAGAGTGCCGATCGTCTTGGCTCCCAACATGTCGGTCGGGGTGAATTTGATAATTCGCGTTGCCGGCGAGCTGGCGAGGGTGTTGGGAGACAGCTTCGACGTTGAGATTCTCGAAGCGCACCATCGGATGAAGAAGGACGCGCCGTCGGGCACTGCGCTGCGGTTGGCGGAAGAGGTGGCCGCCTCGCTGGGCCGCGCGCCTTCGGAGTTTCGACTCGCGCGAGAAGGCCAGGTCGGTGAAAGGCGATCGAAGGAAATTGGAATCCAGGCGTTGCGGGGTGGAGACGTGGTCGGCGATCACACGGTGTTTTTTCTTGGGGAGGGTGAGCGCATCGAGCTGACCCACCGCGCCACCAGTCGGGACCAATTTGGAAAGGGTGCCTTGAGAGCCGCCCGCTGGGTAGTCAACCAGCCCCCGGGACTCTACGACATGCAGGATGTTTTGGGGCCACGCGGGGGAATCAAGCAGTAGAGCAGGTTGGTTCAGATGCGCAGATGGGCGAAGAAATCTACATCGGACTTGGCTCCAATCTGGGGGATCGAGAGCAGCAGCTGAACGGGGCGGTCGAGGCCCTGGGCCGAATTGATGGCGCGGCGGTCGTCCGACGCTCTTCGCTGTACGAGAGCGCTCCGATCGGTCCGCCGCATCAGCCGCGATTTCTCAATGCGGTCGTGCAGATCGAGTGCGATCTCGCACCACAGCAATTGCTTGGCATCTTGAAGCAGATCGAGGTCGAGCTGGGCCGTAAACCCGCACCGAGATGGGAAGCACGCGCGATCGATTTGGACATCTTGCTGTGGGGGGAACGGGTGGTCGCAGATCCCAATCTCCAGATTCCCCATCTTGACCTGCACAACCGCCGCTTCGCGCTGGAGCCGCTTTGCGAGCTGAAGGGTGAGACTCGTCATCCGGTTCTCGGCAGCAGCATGCTCACGCTCCTTCGCCCCTTGCTTTCGCAGGATGTGGTTAGAATCGCTTCTTGGGAATGAGCTGATGAGAAAACGATGGCTCCTCGTAGCAGTTGCCTTGGCAACAGGGTCCGCGCTCGCCCAGGGGCCGGACCGCCCCGAGCTGCCTCCCGGCCATCCGCCGATTGACGGGGCCTCTCCTCAGAAGCCGCCGGCAGAACTTCCGAGCGGGCATCCCGCCGTTAAGCCCGGGGCGGAGGCGCGCAACGCCGACGACTTACTGAACAAGCTCGACTCAGCAGGGGATCTGAAGCAGCGGGTGAAGACGTTTGAGATCGCGGCTTCGATTGGACGGCTCTACTACTCCCGCTCGCGATACTCAGAGGCAGCTGAGTACTTCGGCATTGCGCTCGACAAGGCCGAACCCTCCCGCCAACTCTTCTTGCAGCAGCGAAAGAAAGCAGGGACTCAGGCTGTATCTCAGAAGGACGCTTGCCCGAGCGAGGCGAATGACTCTCTCGAGCACCAGACTTCCATCGCTCAGGCAGCGGCGAAAACTGGTCGTGCTGCGGCGGCGCTGGGCTGCCTGCGAGAAGCCCTGGAGCCGGTCCTCGAAATCACCGAGCTGAGGGGCAATGCTCTTTTTCTCACCGGCAATGCCGCCGGTGCGGCCGAACAATACGAAAGGGTTCTCCAGGTTTCCGATCAACGTCCTGACAGTCTGTTCGGGCACGCCGTGGTACTCGTCGATTCGCATGGGGACGATCTGTCGGCGCTGCGCCGGGCGAAGTCTGATCTCGAGAAATACGTATGGCTTCACGGGGACGCACCCAAGGCGGAGCAGGCCAAATCGCTGCTTGCGCGCGTCGAGCAAGCGCTGAGCGCCGGAGGCATTACCAAACTGGCGCAGAAGCGTGCTCAGGAGCGAAAGTCAAGAACCCCGGTCGCAATCGCACAAACACCGCCGCCGCCCAAAGATGGCGCTCAGCCTCCCCAGCTCACTCAAGAGATGATCGACGCCGTCAAGAATACCGAGCGGACGCCGGAGCTCGAACAGGGCCTGGCCAGGCTGGTGCAGGACGGGGAGGAGCATCTTGCTCATGCGCGGTATCAAGAGGCGCTCGATGCCTACAAACGGGTGGTTCCCTTCCAGCCAGACAATGGCCGTGCAAAAGCGGGAATGGCTTGGGCTCTGGTCGGCCTTAATCGGCAACCGATGGCGGACCGGGTGTGGTCGGTCGCTGTCCAGGGGGACCCGGCGGCAATCGACAAGTTGGGTGAGGCGCTCAGCGCCAAGGGCGATAAGCAAGGTGCGAAGGCGGTTTGGACGAAACTCGCCAGCAGCGCGCCCGACTACGCGCTGAAGGCTGGCCTGAACAAGAAGATCCAGTGAGCTGGGAAATTCGCGAGCTCAAACCCGATCTTTGGCCGTCGCTCGAGAAGCTGTTCGGCCCAAACGGTGCTTGCGCCGGCTGCTGGTGCATCTGGTGGCGGCTGGAAAAAGGTGAACACTGGCCCACTGTCAAAGGTGCGCGGGCCAAACGGCGGATGAAAGCGCTCGTCAAGTCGGGCAAGGCCAAGGGACTGATCGCGTTCGATCGGGATCAGCCAGTAGGCTGGTTGGCATTGGGACCGCGCACCGAGTTTTCTCGTCTCGACCGCGCTCGCAGCTTGGCCTGCGATGATGCGCAAAGGGTCTGGTCGCTGCCGTGCTTCTACGTGAAGAGCGGCTACCGTGGAAAAGGAATTGCGATGGCCTTGCTCAATCGTGCGGTGGAGTTGCTGCGCGCACACGGCGCCAAGGTTTTGGAAGGGTACCCGGTCTCGCCTCCACGCGGCGGGCGGATTCCGGCCGCATTCGCTTATACCGGCACGGTTGCGATGTTCGATGCGGCAGGCTTCAAGCCGGCGGTGAAGAAGGACAGAGGCAAGCGGCGCGTTCGCATCGAGCTATAGGCTCTCGAGCAGCACCTAAAGGAACCTGGCGGCCAACAAATCCTGCACGTCCAGAAGCCCCACCGGCCTTCCCTCCGCGTCGACCACTGGAACCTGGTCTACCTTGGCCTCCCGCATCAACGCGGCGGCGCTGAGCACCAGGTCCTCCGGACTGACGAAGCGCGGCCGTTTGCCCATCACTTCCTTTACCAGGATGTTGAAGTCGGTGTGCCGGCGCTCAACCAGTCGGCGGAGGTCTCCGTCAGTGAAGATGCCAACCAAGCGCCCGGAGCGGTCGACCACATTCGCCGCTCCTGGCCGGCCCGGAGTGTTGGTCATCACTACCGTGACTTCGGAGAGCCGCGCGGTCTCGCGAACCAGCGGATTCGAGTCTCCCGAGCGCATCACCTCGTAGACTCGCATCATCGAGCGGCCGAGCTTTCCGCCGGGGTGGATCAGCGCGTATTCCTCGCTCGTAAATTGCCGGTTTTTCAGCAGCGTCATTGCCAAAGCGTCGCCAACTGCATGCAGCACCGCTGAAGACGCAGTCGGGACCAATCCCATCGGGCAAGCCTCGTCAATCTGCCCAATGTCCAACACCAGGTCGGCGCCGCGCGCGAGCATCGATCGGACATCGCCGGTAATCGCCACCACCTTCGAGCCGATTCGCCGAAGCGCGGGTAAGAGGCGAACGATTTCGTCGCTCGCGCCGCTGTTGGAGAGGGCCAGCACGAGGTCTGATCGGGAAATCCGCCCGAGGTCACCGTGCACCGCTTCCGCCGGATGCAAGTAGAAAGAGGGAATGCCCGTCGATGCCAAGGTAGCGGAGAGCTTCTGGGCGATAAATCCGGGCTTGCCAATCCCGGTCACCACCACATGTCCTGGGCAGTGGGAGACGAGCCTGAGCACCTCGATGAACGGTTGTCCCAGCCGCTCTCCAACCCGGAGGATGGCTCGGGCTTCGGCCTGCATCACGTTGCGCGCATATTCGAGGTGTTTTTCCGAGTCGCGCGGACTCAGGCGCATCGAGCGGGAGCTGGGCGGCTTCGGCTTGGACCCGCCCTTGATGACTCGCAGGCGGGGCAGCCTTCGGACGGCTTCTCGTTTTGTGCGTGGCATCGTGAAGGTTCGGCTTTTACACCTCAATTCAGCGGCGTGCCATCTTGCTAGCTTGACGAGATCGGCCGCCTCGAATACTGCGTTTCAGCAGGCGCCCTAACGGCGCGCATGAGGACCTTATGAAATTCTTCGTCGATAGCGCGGACGTAAAGGAGATTCGCGCCGCTCACGCGATGGGCTGTGCTGATGGCGTGACCACCAATCCGTCTTTGCTCGCCAAAGTTGGGCGGGGTCTCGAGGAGACGATCCGGGAGATTGTCTCGATCATCGACGGCCCAGTGAGCGCGGAATGCGTTTCGGTCCAGGCCGAGGACCTGATCAGGGAGGCCCGCGGATTGTCGAAAATCCACGAGCAAGTGGTGGTGAAAATCCCGATGGGAGTCGAGGGAATGAAAGCGGTGAAGTCGCTCACCGCGGAGGGCATTCGTACCAATGTCACGCTGGTGTTTTCACCCAACCAGGCGCTTCTGTGTGCGAAAGCGGGGGCGACGTATGTCTCCCCGTTCGTTGGCAGGTTGGACGACATTTCGCAGGACGGAATGGAAATGGTGTCGCAGGTGATCGAGATCTACCGGAACTATGGCTTTACGACCCAGGTGCTGGTGGCGAGCGTTCGTAACCCGATTCAGGTGATCACCGCCGCTCGAATGGGAGCCGACGTGGCAACGCTGCCTTTCAACGTGATTCAACAGCTCGCACAGCACCCTCTCACCGACATCGGGATCAAGAAGTTCGCCGCCGACTGGGAGAAGGTACCGAAGAAGTAGGAGGGTGTATGGACTTCGGTCTGACGGATACTCAGCGGGCATTACAGGATACCGCGCGAAAGTTCGCCCGAGAGGTGGTTCGCCCAAAAGCCGCGCACTACGACGAGTCGGCGGAATTTCCCAAGGACTTGATCTCCGCCGGCTACGAGCTTGGACTGATGAACATGACCGTGCCTCCCGATCTTGGAGGCGCTGGGCTCTCGCATCTCGACCAAGCGCTGGTCGCCGAGGAGCTGGCCTGGGGCTGCGTCGGAGTCGCGACCTCGATGATCGCCAACGATCTTGCAATTCTGCCGATCCTGCTTGCCGGTAGCGAAGAGCAGAAGCGCAAATTCGTTACTCCGTTCACCCAGTCCCTCAGATTCGCGTCCTTTGCGCTCACGGAGCCGGGAGCGGGCTCGGATGTCGCCGGAATGTCCACCACCGCTCGGCGAGATGGCTCGGATTACGTGATCAACGGGTCGAAATGTTTCATCACCAATGGCGGCTATGCCGATCAGTACACTCTGTTTGCCACCACCGACCGCAGCCAACGACATCGCGGAATGCTTTGTCTGGTCGTCGAAGGAAGGCCCAAAGGGCTTACCGTCGGTCGGCACGAAAACAAGATGGGTCAGAGGGCGTCGAACACGGTGACGCTCACCTTCGAGGACGTACGGGTGCCGGCCAGCAACCGGATCGGCGCGGAGGGAGAAGGTTTTCGGATCGCGATGGAAACGTTGGACAACAGCAGGCCTTTGACCGCGATGTTCGCGGTAGGAGTAGCACGCGCGGCGCTGGAGCACTGCATTGAGTACGCCAGCCAACGGCAGCAGTTCGGGAAGCCGATCCGGGAATTTCAGGCAATCCAGTTCATGATCGCGGACATGGCCAAGGACATTCAGGCCGCGCGGTTGCTCTCTTGGCAGAGCGCCTGGCTGCTCGACGATGGGCAGCGCAACACCCTGATTTCCAGCTACGCAAAATGCTTCGCCGCGGATATGGCGATGCGAGTGACCACCGACGCGGTCCAGGTCTATGGCGGATATGGGTACATCAAGGAATTCCCGGTGGAGAAGCTGATGCGAGATGCAAAGCTGATTCAAATCTACGAGGGAACCTCTCAAATCCAGCGGCTGGTGATCGCGCGCGAGCTGTTCAAAGGATGAAACCACGCACGTTGAACACGCAGCTGATAGGGAGCGGTTTTTCTGAAAGGAGAAGGCGATGGCTAAGGTATCTGCAGTTCCCGCAGGGATGCAGACCGTGATTCCCGTTCTCACCATGAAGGGCTGCGCCGAGGCGATCGAGTTTTATAAGAAGGCGTTCGGCGCTGAGGAGGTGACCCGTGCGCCGGATCCCTCCGGCAAGCAGATCTGGCACGCGGCTCTGCGAATCGGGGACTCGACGGTTTTTCTCAACGACGAAATGCCCGAGATGGGAATCTCAGCTCGTCCCTCGCGCCTGTGGTTGTACCTGGACTCGGTCGACGCCGCGTTCAAGCGAGCGACCAGTGCTGGATGCAAGGTGACGATGCCCTTGGCGGACATGTTCTGGGGAGATCGGATGGGGAAAGTGGAGGACAAGTGGGGCAACGAATGGTCCCTTGCACAGCACATCAAGGACCTGACACCACAAGAGATGAGGGCGGCACAGAACGCATTCATCGAGCAGATGTCGAAGAAGCAGTAGCGGCACCTACGTTTCAGGTTGCCGCTCTTCGCCGCGTTGCGTAAGAGTATCGTAAGTCGAAGCGCAGGCCTCACCTGTGGCAAGGCAGTAGCTTGCGCTTCGATCAACTAAGGAGCAACGAGTGAAGATTCTGGTCACTGCCAAGCGGGTCGAGGACCCTGAGTCGAAGATCAAGGTAAAGCCCGACGGTAGCGGCATCGTTCAAGAAGGGCTCAAGTACAAGGTGAACCCGTTCGACGCGATTGCCGTTGAAGAAGGATTGCGGCTGGTCTCCAAGCACCAGGGTGAAGTCGTGGTGGTCTCGATCGGTGGCAAGGAGGTGCAGGAACAGCTGCGCCACGCTCTGGCAATGGGTGCGCACCGGGCGATCTGGGTGAACCACGCCGCGCCGCTGGATCAAATGGGCGTGGCTGGACTGCTGCAGAAGATCGCGGAAAAGGAAAAGCCAGATCTGATCATCGTCGGTAAGCAGTCGATCGACGACGACCAGAACCAGGTTGGCCAGTATCTGGCCGAGTGGCTTGGATGGGCCCAGGCGACTTTTGCTTCAAAGGTGGAATCGTTTGAGTCCGAGCAGGAAAAGAACAAGGTCCCTGCTCTGGTGGTGAGCCCGGATGGCAAGAGAGTTCGGGTGGTGCGTGAGGTGGACGGAGGGCTATCGGTGCTCGATTGCCAGCTTCCCGCGGTGATCACCACCGATCTGCGGCTCAACGATCCGCGCTACGCTACACTCCCTGGAATCATGAAGGCGAAAAGCAAGCCGCTCGAGGAGGTGACTCCTGCCAGCCTCGGAGTGGACGTAACGCCGCGATTGCAGATTCTGAAGATGTCTGCTCCGCCGGCGCGGAAGGCGGGGATCATCGTTCCCGACGTGGCGACCTTGGTGGACAAGCTAAAGAACGAGGCAAAGGTTCTGTAGGGGTGCGTTGATGGCCGTCGTCTTGATCGTTGCAGAGCAGCAGCCCGATGGAAATCTGCGGAGGGCGACGCTGCACGCATTGAGCGCGGGTAAGCAGCTTGCCGACAAAAGCGGCGCCGAGCTCCATGCCGTCGTTTTGGCTAAGGAGACCTCCAAGCTCGCGGAGGAGCTGAAGTCCTCCGGCCCGAAGGTAATTCACGCCGCCAGCTCTGGCGCGTTCGAGCACTATTTGGCCGAGGTGTTTGCACCGGTCATTGCGGACCTCGCGCGATCGCTGGGAGCCGAGTACGTGGGCGCCGCATCCACCGCCATGGGCAAGGACCTGATGCCGCGCGTGGCCGCTCGGCTGAAGGCGGCCATGGCGTCGGATGTGATGAGCTTTCAAGGCTCAGGCTCGGAGATCCACTTCGTCCGCCCAATGTGGGCTGGCAACGTCATCGCCGAGGTGAAGTTGACCACCCCAGTAAAGGTTTTCACCGCTCGCCCTACAGAATTCGCCCGATCGACAGGCGGCGGGTCGGCCGAGGTGAAAGCGTTTGAGCCCAAGTTGACCACATCCACTCCGACTCAATTCATCGAGTTCAAAGAGGTGAAAAGCGCCCGGCCGCAGCTTACCGAGGCAAAGGTGGTCGTCTCTGGAGGTCGTGGGACGAAAGGTGACTTCAAGGAGATCGAGGCACTGGCCGACGAGCTGGGCGGCGCAGTCGGAGCGTCGCGCGCGGTCTGCGATGCGGGCTGGGTGCCCAACGATCTTCAGGTTGGCCAGACGGGAAAAGTGGTGGCCCCCCAGCTCTACATCGCGGTGGGCATCAGTGGGGCGATTCAGCACATTGCAGGGATGAAGGGATCGAAGACGATTGTCGCGATCAACAACAATCCCGAGGCTCCGATTTTCCAGGTAGCGGACTACGGACTGGTCGGCGACCTGTTCAAAGTTCTGCCTGAACTGCGCACCGCGATCCACGCCGCCAAGCGCTAGGGACCTACAGCCGCACCTGTTTTGAGCACCTCTTTTCACAGCACAATCACCTGCTGTGGACGAAACCTGCCTTCAACGCAGAGTACGAATCCACGCCAACGCGGGCGTGCAGAGAGTCGGGGACCGACTCCTCGCGGTTGGACCCGGGGATTTGTTGCACGTCTTCGAGGACGAAGCTGGCGAACCATCGCTGGTTGCCGAGCGGATCATCGAGCTGGCGGATGGAACGCGTACCCTGGAGACGATTGCGCAAACGCTCTGTGCCGAGTTCGAGGTCGATCCGCAAGTCTGCGTCTCCGACATCGTGGCTTTCGCCAAGCTGTTGGTGGAGCGCGAGCTTTTGATTTTTGCCTGAACCTGGGACGGGACATGATCCAAGACAATCGACGTGCGGGGACGAGAGCGCTCTCAAGCCAGAATTGCTCCGGATTTGCGGTGGTCACCGTCCTGGTCGGCCTGCTCTCGGGATGCTCGCGCCTCGGATCCACCTCTTCCGGGTCGAGCTTGCAACTTTCCTTCATTCGGCCGGTGGACGGACAACTGCTCTCGCTCCGCGATGAGACCGATCCCCTCACAGCTGGATTTCAGGCCGACATTCAACTCCAAGTGCAAGACACCACGGGCCGGACGCTGCAGGCGCTTAGCGCGCAGCTCCAGATCAAGCTCTCATCCGATCAGACGTGGAGTCCAGGCCCAGCCGCCCAGATCAGCGGAACCTCGATTACTTTCCCGAAGGCCACGCTTCCGGGCGGAATTGTCACGCTGCAGGCCACGGTGAGCGAGGCGGCTACCCAGCGAACCACGGCCCAGACCATCACCATCAATGTTCCAGTGGTGAACGCCCCAACCGTCCAGTTCACCTCGCCGATCGCACGTACCTACGGCACCCGGATGATCGCGGTCAGTGCTCTGGTGTCGGGCGAAGCGGCGGAGGGCCAACCGGTCGACATCTATGACCAGGTTGGAATCGGCGCCGCCACCAAAATTGGCACGTTGACGGTGCGCAACGGGCAAATCTCCGGAGCAATGGTTTTTGTCAACGGGACCCACATCGTGATCGGAAACATTGTCGATGCGATCGGGAATCCCGGCGCGGGCTCTGTATCCAACGTGGTGGTCGCATCGGTCGGCTGCAGCGTGGCAATCACCCGGCCGTCCAGTAGTCCCGTCTATTTCAATCGTAATGACGATGAGGATCCGGTGACCCCGGGCCTTCAGTACACAATCCGCGGCGTGAGCACGGATTGTCTGGGTGTTGGCGTGCAACTGCTAAAGGGCACGACCAACCCGACGCTTATCGGCACGACCACAACCGATCCCACGACCGGCGCATTCGCGTTTCCGATCACCTTGCTGGATGGCGAGCAAACTCGGCTGACCGCTCGAATGACGGATCCCAATTCGGGGCAGTTGACTTCCGCCTTCGTCGACGTGACCGGCGTCAAACTTACGCCGCCGGTGATTTCCAACATCATTCCTTCCCAGAGCAATTTGTTTTGCGTCGCTGATTCCAACTATCACCTCTTTCTCTCGCCACCGACGCCTGGGTACATCCAGGACAAGATTCCAGATGGAGACTGTGAAGCGGACTTCTCGTTCACGGTCGCCAATGCGGCTGGTGGCGTGGCATCGCTCGTGTATCGCGGGGCGACGCTTCAGCGACAGATCACCGCCGACCCGCAGACGGTAAGTTTCATCAATGCCGTGTTCACCCAAAACACCTCTGGGCAGGTACAGTTTCAAGCGATCGACATCGCTGGAAATACGGCGGTTAGCACTGCCAACATGACGGTGGACGTCATTCCGCCCGCCCCCTCCAGCTTTACCATCAGGGCGATCCCAGACGGCGGCGCCCGAGTGGCGACGGTCAACCTTGCCTGGACCGCGAGCGGAGCGCACGGCGATGCCGGGACCCCGGTGGGTTACGATCTGCGATGGAGCACCAACGCGGTGCTGCCCGGAACGTTGGTGGATGGTGGCTACGTCGATGGCGGCATCCGGGACGACCCTACGTACTTCGATCTGACGAAAGTGGTTCAGGTGAGTGGGGGTCCACTTCCGCCGACCACGCTTTCCTATCAGCTCACGCCATTGCCGCCCCTGGCTAGCTACTCGATTCAAGTTCGGGCGCTGAACCCGATCGGCAATTACGCTCGGATCTCGCCACAGACAAACCTTGACAACTTCCTCAGCACGGTGGCTCTGGTAAATCCGACAGCCGCTGCAACCGGCTTTGGCGCCCATCTCGCCAAGGGCGACTTCAACGTCGACGGCGCGGACGATCTGGTCGTCGGCGCCTCGCTGATTCAACCCGGCGCTGTTTGGGTTTATTACGGCGGCCCCTCGTTCGGCACTGCGCCTCAGCAGCTCGTCCCCTACGATGGCCAGGCAGGTAACTTTGGTTTGGATTTTGGGGTGGGAGACGTTGGAAACCCCGATGGCGGCACGCCTGCTCCGGATCTTTTAATCGGTCAGAACACCTGGTCTTCGGGCCGCGGTCGCGCATTTCTGTATTTCGGTCGTCCTGACGCAGGGATTGATCCGACCACCTTCGTCGAATTTCGCGGGACCGCTTTGCCACCTCCTGCCGGAGGGTTTGGAGGCTCCTCTCGGATCATCGCAGACATCAATGGCGACGGCCTTGGTGAGGTTCTGATTAGTGCGCAGCGCGAGTCCTCCAACGTCGGCAAGGTTTTCCTCTTTTACGGTCGCAGCCAGGAGCAGTGGATGGCGGCAAGAACTGGCTTGGAAGTGGATGGGAATCCATTCATTCCAACCTCCTCCGCCGACCGGGTGTTCACCGGCGACGGGCCACCGGACAGCTTCTTCGGACGGTTGCGAGGCTATGCCGACCTCGGGGATCTCACCGGCGATGGGGGAGTTGCATTCACCATCCCGGCGTCGTTGGACAACGTGAATAAGGTCTTCATCTATTCGGGTCCGGTGGTCCAGAGCAGAGGGGACGGAGGAACGGTGGCGGTCACCGACGCGACCCAAACCTTGCAGCGCGCGGCGGTAACGGACGCCGGAACTCTCTTTGGATTCGGATACGAGGCGGTCGGAAAAGCGAACTTTATCGCTGGACCCGCCAATGACTTGGTCGTTTCTCTTCCTCGCAACAACCAGGTTCTCATTTTCCCGGATGGAACGCCGACCGGATTCAACACTCCGCCCGAAATCATCAGCAGCATCAATGGGAACTTTGGCGCTTCGCTTTCCTACGGCGACATCAACCTGGATGGACGTCCGGACATCGTCGTAGGGGAAAACGCTTCCGGCTTCAACCAGCAGGCGTGGATCTTCTACAACCGAGGAACACCGGGAACGGAGTTCGATCCGAACGCGGGCGCTGGGTTTTTCCAATCCAGGTTGGTGGGACCCAGGGCGCTCGGGATCGGCGTGGTGGTTGGTGACTTCAACGGCGATGGTCGGCCGGACGTGGCGGCCGGCGACAACCTGGACGGCAATGGAAAGGTCACGGTCTGGTACTGAGCGATGGAGAACACGAAGAAAAAGGCCTACCGAGCACCGAAGGTTCAATCGAGCAAGATTCTCGTTTCGAATCTGTATGCGACTCAGTGCACGGCTTGCGACCCAGACCGGTGCCCTTTGTTGTGCTGAATCTTCCGCGCGCAATGGCGATAGTTCGAATCGGACAGTGGTTGGCGGCAGTAGACGATCGGCTGCTCGAGCTCGCCGCACAATGCAGCAGCGTGGAGCAGTTTTGTGTCGAAGCGCAGCCCGGCGCGTCGGTGCGCCTGAATCTGCGCTGGACGCAACCCGGCAGTGCTGAGCGGTGGATCCAGCTGGACGGCGAAGGCGATCAACCGGGCATGTATTGCATTCAGGGCAATTCCCTGCGGGTCTGCATTCCGGCCGATGCTCCGGCGGCTGAAGCAGCAGTGCGGGCGCTGTTTCAAATCGCCACGCTCCGACAAGGAGGGGTCTTGCTGCATGCCGCGTCCGCTTCTTTCGGCCATTCGGCGATCGTGGCCCTTGGACCGAGCGGGGCGGGGAAGTCGACCTTGGCGAGATTTTGCCTCGAAGCGGGAGGAGAGCTCCTCTCCGACGAAACGGTGGCCCTCTATCCAGATGGACGCGTTTACGGCACTCCGTTTTTCTCCGACGACGATCTGATCGGCGCGCCCCGAAGCGCTCGGGCAACGCGGATCGTTTGGCTGCAAAAGGGCGAGCAGGAGTCGATCGAGACGCTGTCACAGCCGCAAGCGGTGGCCATGCTCTTGGCTCAGGCGTACCGCCCCGCGCCGGGTGAAGCCGCGCCCGAAGCGCTGCTCGGGCGGACCGCTCAATTGGCGAGCACAGCTGGGCTGCATCGACTGCTATTTCGAAAGCACCCGGGCGCGGGTGAGTTCGTCAAGAGGTGCCTGCTTGCTGCTTGAGCCGGAGCTGCACCGAGTTGAAGAGCTCGAAGCTTTGCCGATCGGCGCGGGCCTGCAGGTTCGCGCGATTGGACATTGCATGACGCCATTGATCCGAAGCGGGGACATTCTGGCAGTGCGCCGCTGTGGAGCAGGCTCGGTGGCAGAAGGGGACATCGCAATCGTTCGCACTGCCGACCGACGCTTTTTGGCGCACCTGGTGGTGGAAGCGCAGCCGCTCCGGACCGCCACGCTGCGGGGGAACTTGGATCCCCAGCCGCTCGAGCTTTTGGGGCGCGTTACCGAGGTTCGCAAAACGATCGTCACCATCCCGCTCACCACGCTAACGCGCCATGCACTTCGCCTCCTTCAGCGCGGCCGAGAGCAGGCCCGCGTCAATTCGATGACGCGGTTGGCAATCGGCGCTATTCGCCGCGTACAACTGGGCGTGTTGCCAGCGAGGGTGCGCCGAAGACTGCTCCGGCCGATCCAGGTGCGACTGCTCAACCTGCTCGACGTCGAGGACCTGCGGATTTTCGCTGGGCAGTACCTGGTCGATTCGCCTGACTTCTTGAAGCAACAACTGTTGACGCGATGGAATCGCAAGGGCGCAGCTGTCGCGGCTGTGGATCGCTTCGGCCGATGGTGTGGATTTGCGTACCTGGGCGCATTCGAGGATGAAGGATTTGCGCTCGAAGGCTTTGGCCTTCGTTCTTTGTTCGTCGTTCCGTTCGCGCGGGGTTTGGGGCTCGAGCGGCGGATGGCGATGCTTCTCTGCCAGGAAGCGCAACGGCAGGGGGTTTCTCCAGTCTACGTTAACGTGGTGGACAAAAATCCGAGACTGGTGGCCCTGCTCGAAGAGCTGGGATTTTCGCCATCGACCGACCAGCGCGCCGATCAGGTGGCCTCCGAGTGGGCCAAGCGCGGGGTACTCAGGCAGTGGGCCGCGCTCGAACGATCCTGACGCGCTCGCGGCTGGATCTCGCCGGCAACAGCACCGCGTGGGGATAGCGCGAGGCCTCCCGCTCGAAGTAGGCGATTCGCCAGCCGGTCTGAGTGGCCTCTTGGCGCAGCTCGGCCTCGGTGACGAAATGGTAATAGAAGCCCCGTGCCCATCCGGTGCCGCGCTCGAGCGGAGGGAGCTGAAAAACCCTCTGCCGCAGCCACACCCGGGTCCAGCCCTGAAGGCGCCCCCGCGGCGGAGGATTGAGTGGCGCAAGCTCCTCCGAGCGCTCAAGCTCGTCAAAGAACTTCCGGCCACTGAAAAAGCTGAGCAGCAGAGGGCCCCTGGGACAGGATTCGGCGAACCGCCGCAACGCATTCAATCTGTCCGTTTGGCGAATGACGTGCGTCCAGGCCGCCCACCCAACGATCACGCCATCGTAGCGCGCGGGAGCATCGCCGCGCCGTGAGGCGCTCCAATCCTGGATTGAGGCAGATTGGATCGGAGTCGCGCCCGGCGAAAGTTGGCGATTCGCGGCTGCGGCGAACTCCGCGACAGGCTCGAAAGCGTCAAGCTCGTATCCGCGCTCCAAAAGCGCGAACAGCTCCCGGCCGCCGCCCGCGCCGTGCAGTAGCAGCCGAGCCGGAGGTCGCGGAAAGTAGCGATCCAGCATTCGCTCCTCAAAGCGCAGCAGGCCAGATCGCTGGTTCTGGGCATCCTGGTACTGGCGTTGGGTCCGGTAGTAGCCGTCGAGGGAAATCCGTTCGAGGGCGGGACAGTGCAATGCCGTCGGCAGCTCCGTGCTGACCTCGAGGAGTCGGCGGAGCGCGCGGTATCCGGCCAGGTACCCCGCAAACAGCGCCCGTTGGAGAGGGCGCGGAGCTCGCAGAAGCGTGTCGCGCCTGTGCATCGAATGCCGAGAATAGCTCAACTGTCCGCCACTCGCCCTCCCACGACCAGAGGGCATTGGTGTATAGCTGCCGGGCAATGTGTGCCGTCGAATTACGGCGAGGCGGTCTACGACTGAGTGGAACGGCGCTCTGGCTCGACGCCACGCAGAAGTCCGAGCTGTCGTTCGTCTCTCATGCGCACTCCGACCATATCGCTCGCCACGAGCGGGTGATCGCCACCTCGGCCACGCTTCGATTGATGAGCCATCGCTTGGGTCAAATCCCGGCGGGCCTGCCGGTTCCCTACAACCGCCCCTTCGCGCTCGGGGCGCTGCAGATTGAGCTGCTTCCTGCCGGGCACATGCTCGGCTCGGCGCAAATCCGAGTCACCCGCGATGACGGGCGGCGCATCGCCTATACGGGAGATCTCAACCTCGCACCCTCGTTGACCGCCGAAGCCGCGCAGGTGGTCGAGTGCGATACCCTGATTCTCGAGGCGACGTTTGGTCACCCTCGCTATCGCTTCCCTCCCAAAGAGCAGGTGCTCTCGCAGCTGGAGACCTGGTTGCGAGAGAAACTCGATCGGGGGCACACCCCGGTTCTGCTTGGATACGCGCTCGGCAAGAGTCAGGAAGTGATCGCGTTTCTCGAAAGGCGCGGCTTCGAAGTGGCGGCTCACCCGTCGATCTGCGATCTGGCGAGCATCTACTCTGAGTTCGGAGTCGCGCTCAGCCCACTTCGCAGATTCAACGGGACCGTTCGCTCGGGCGAAGTGCTGGTGTTTCCACCACACTTATCCCGCTCTGCTTCGATCAGCCGGATTTGGCCGCGATCGGTCGCCGTTCTAAGCGGTTGGGCGACGGATGCCGCAGCCATCCGCTGGTACCGCTCGGACGCCGCTTTCCCTCTCTCCGATCATGCGGACTTCGACTCCTTGGTTGACTACGCCCGTCGGACCGGGGCGAAGGAAGTCATCACCCACGGGGGCTTCGCGGAGCAGCTCGCGTCGTCGTTGCGCGAGCGGGGAAGCGTCGCGCGCGCCGTGGGCAGGCCTCTTCAGCTGCGGCTGTTCTAGCCGTCGCCTTCAGGGCGACTGCACCAATAACTTCTCTTTGCCGCACACCGAGCAGCGGAAGTGGATAAGCAAGTCGCCTTCGCTGTCTTCGGGAACCGAACCCGGCGGAACCCCGAGCTCTGCTTGCGCCAGTGCGGCGACCTTCTGCGGAATTTCCTCCGCGCGCAGGGTCTGTAAAAAGCGCATTTCCTTGTCGTGGCACTCGCGCGCCTCGGGATCCTGTAACCACGCCGGCTCGACGCCCGCGGGCAGCCGGGTAATTGCTTCCAGATGCGAAGCGGATTCAGCCAAATACGCCAACCGCCGCAGTCGACCCTCCTCCGGCACCGCCGCGAACGTGCGGAAGCCGTTTTCGAGCTCCGTGCGCTCTCCGTTGGTCGCCAAGTTGGCGAGCTCGATCGCCCCCTCGGAGGCATCGAGCGCTTCCTGCCAGTTGTTGTCGGGATGAAAGCCGGCCTCGAGCAAAGCGGTGAACAGTCGGGCCGCGGCCAGCCGACGCCGCGCTTCTCCAAAGTGCTCGGCCACCTCATGAGGCAGGCGAAGCTCCAATAGCGCTCCCGCAGTTCGCGGATCGATCGACGCAGTGAGATCGTCGATCTCAATTTCAGCCCGCAAAGCGTCCTTCAGGACTTTGGCGGCGGAGAAACGGAACTCGGGCTCTACCGACACCTCGCGTAGATACATCGCCGCATGCGCGGCATCCTTGGCGCCCAGCCGAAGCGACTTCTGGGCGCGCTTGACCGCCTCGCCGTCTGCCAGCGGCTTTTGGTTCTCCAGTCGGGTGCGCACCGCTTCCCGGTAGAGCGACTCGAGGCTTGCGCCGGCGGGCGAAATCGAGGGCAGAGGTGGGCGCAATCCTGGTGCGTCCAATACCCACAGAGGTGTTGAACCGTACGACTTGAGTCCACGAACCAGCAGGGTGCCGGGTGGATCCTGCGGCCGGAAAGGAGGCAGATCCGAAAGCTGGTCGGCCGCCGCGCTCGCCAGGGCGGCATTTCGCTGCTCCCGCGTGAACGAGGTGACTCCGTGTGCGGGAACCGGTGGCGGCGGCGGGGTCTCCGCTCCGCCCAGCCCGACCACCCGATCCATGTGCACCGCGTCCAGTTCGAGATCGTCCAAACCACGCGCGCCGGAAAAGTCGCAGCGCAGCAGCTTCACTCTCTCGAGGGTCGCTCCTTCCAGGTTGGCGCCGCGAAAGTCGCACTCCTGCAGCTGCCCACCGTGCATGTAAGCATTCGAGAGATCCGTCTCCCGAAAATTTACCTTAGAAAGATCGCAGTTCTCCCACTCGCTGCCGATCAGGCTCAGGCCGGAGAGATCCGCACCCGCAGAGAAGAGGTTTTTGAAGGTCGCGCCGGTATGCTCCAACGGCACCTTTCCCTCTTTGCGGAGCTTGTTCCACGCGGCTGAACCGTTTTTGAGAAGGCTTTCTATCGCTGGAGTCTTGGCCATGGATCTAGTTTATCTGCGTGCTTAGGTCTCATTAACAGTCAAAAATGATCGAGTTTAAGGTTGATGCCGATTCAGCGGGGATGCGGCTGGACAAGTTCCTGCGCAAGAAGCTCGAGCGGGTACCAGTATCCCATCTGTTCAAAATGATCCGAACAAAACGGATCCGGGTAAACGCCAGGCGGGCCTATCCGGACCAAGCGCTTCAGGCCGGCGATGCGATTGCCGTGAGGGGTACCGAGGAGCGGCTCTTAGCGCCGGCCCCCTCCCGCAATCGGAGCCCAGTCGTAGACGTCTCTCAGCTGAGGGTTCTGCTCGAAGACACTTGGATGATGGCGATCGACAAGCCTTCCGGGTTGGCAGTTCACCCGGGCAGTGGGATTTCCGGCGCGACGTTGGTGGACCAGGTGCGGGCATATCTGGGTACATACGCGGTTCGAAACGACTTTGCCGCCAGTCCTGCGCACCGCTTGGATCGAGACACCTCCGGAGTGGTGCTGATTGCCAAGCGACGGCCGGCAATGGTCCGCTTCACGGAACTTTTCACCCGCGGACAAGTAAAGAAGCACTACCTCGCGCTGGTGAAAGGAAAGATGCCTAGATTACGAGGGATTATCGACATTGCCTTATCGGAACACCAGCAGACCGCGGCCTCCAAGGCACAGCACGGCGTCAAAATGCAAGAAGCCCTCACTCGCTACCGGGTGATCAGCCAGACGAAGGAGGCGTCGCTTTTGGAATGCGTCATCGAGACTGGAAGAACTCACCAGATTCGGAGACACTTGTCGGCGGTCGGTCACCCGATCGCGGGGGATCGCAAGTATGGCGACTTCTCCTTCAACCGGGAGGCGAAGGCTCGATGGGGGCTGCGGCGGCTGTTTCTACACGCACAGCAAATTGAATTTCCACACCCGGAGCATGGCGGCAAGGTCCAGGTCTCGGCGGAGTTGCCGAGTGAGCTGCAGGAAGCGATGAAGCGGGCGGGACTGAACATCGATGCGTGAAGGCTCCAGGTTGGTCTGGGTCGGTGTTGGCCCCAGGCGCACGATCAAGAAACTGCTCTTGATGGTCGTGGCCTGGGCCGCCTTGGTAGGACTCACGGCGGTGGTCGTGATTTCGGGGGGGCTCTACTACCGCTTCTCACACGGTCTGCCGGAGATACCGAGGATCGAGGAGTATTGGCCGCCGATTGTGACGGAAATCTACACCGATGACGCGGTCCTCGCTGGGGAGTTCTACAACGAACGGCGAAAGGTCGTTCCGTATGAGCGCATCCCCAAGCGCTTGGTACAAGCATTCATCGCCTCGGAAGACGCCGGTTTTTTTGATCACCAAGGGGTCGATTTTCTGGGAACGGCACGAGCCGCCTTCAAGACCCTGATGCGAAAGGCGAGCGGAAGCGGTTCGATTCAGGGCGGCTCGACGATCACCCAGCAGACGGCGAAGGCCGTGTTGATATCGGCGGAGGGTTACAAGATTTCCACCGAGCGGAGCGTGGTCAGAAAAATACGAGAGGCCATCCTCGCCCATCGGCTCGAGGTGGCGCTCACCAAGGAGGAGATTCTCTATCTGTACTTGAACAACGTGTACCTGGGTCACCACTCGTATGGAGTCCAAGCCGCCGCGGAAAACTACTACCGCAAGGACGTGCGAGACCTTTCGTTGGCGGAGATGGCGTTGATCGCCGGCCTGCCTCAGGCACCCTCGCGGTACTCCCCGTTCCTCAACCCGGACGCGGCAAAAAAGCGCAGAGCGTACGTCCTGCGACGAATGTTCGAAGTGGGGATGATCTCGAAGCGGGAGCACGATCAGGCAAACGCGGACCAGGTGAAGGTCTATCCGGTAGAGGACGTGTTCCACGAATTTGCGCCGTACTTCGTCGAACAAATTCGCAAGGACGTGGTGGAGCGCTACAGCAATGTCACGCTGCTCAACGAAGGCCTGCGGATCTTCACCACGATGGATTCCGAGCGCCAGCGAGCGGCGCAGGAGGCGATGCTGCAGGGGCTGCTCGAGGTGGACAAGCGGCAGGGATTTCGAGGTCCGGTGCTGCAGTTCGCCAGTCCCGACGAACAACGCGCCTTCCTGGACAAAAGCAAAAAGGCAATCGGCGATACGAAGATCGAGGAGGGCCGGTACTACGTCGGCCTGGTCACCGCGATCGAGCCTGATGGCCAGATAGCTGAACTCGCGGTGGGCCCGCACCGCGGGAAGTTGCCGCTCTTGGGGATGCGGTGGGCGCGAAAGGTGAATCCGGTTGCTTACTACCCGTCGGCCCTGATTTCGTCGGTGAAATCGGCTGTGCACGTGGGCGATGTCGTGGTGGTCAAGGCGGTCGGCGCGAAGGATCTGACCGATGACCGGGACCAGCGCCTGCCCAAGCTGGAAAAGAACCTGCCCGAAAATGCGACCTTCTTTCGGCTGGAGCAGGAGCCGGAACTCCAGGCAGCGCTGGTGTCGATCGATCCGCACCGGCAGTACATGGTGGCGATGGTGGGCGGCTACGACTTCGACGCGAACGAATACAACCGCGCTTTTCAGGCGTGTCGGCAGCCTGGTAGCTCGTACAAGCCGGTCGTCTATTCCGCGGCGATGGAACTGTTGGGATGGACCGAGGCCACGATGATTGTCGACAGCCCGGTCGTGTTCGACGATCCCGAGACCCAGCTTCGCTGGAAGCCGGAGAACTACAGCGAGTCATTCCAAGGTGACGTACTGCTGCGGACCGCGCTGGTTCATTCAATGAACATCCCCGCGGTCAAGACGTTTGCCTCGGTGGGCGTCGGTCCGATGGCCCAGTGGGCAAAGCGGCTGGGGCTGTCCACGCCGATGAATCCAGACTTCTCCGCAGCCCTCGGTTCCTCGTGCGTCTACCCTTACGAGCTGGCCGGGCTGTACTCCACCTTCAATCGCCTGGGAGAAAAGAAGCGGACCTATCTGGTTCGGAAAGTGGAGGATCGCTTTGGCCGCGTCCTAGAGGACCATACCGCTTATCAGGATCCTTGGGCTTCGTTCGAAGACCGGGTGGCGGCGGGATACGGCGCGCTATTTGAGCCGAGCGAGCAAGTGATCAGCCCCGAAACCGGGTACATCTTGACCGACCTGTTGCGAAGCGTCGTCAAGGAGGGCACCGGTGTCGGTGCCCAAAGACTCGGCAAGCCGGCCGCGGGGAAGACCGGTACGACCAACGATTCCTTCGATGCTTGGTTCGCCGGCTTCACCAAGGACCTCGTCACGGTCGCCTGGGTGGGGTACGACTTGAACCCCCATCCCTTGGGGCGTTACGAAACCGGCGGCCGCGCCGCTCTTCCGATCTGGCTGGGCTACATGAAACAGGCGTTGGCCGGAGTGCCACAGCCGGAATTTGAGCCTCCCCCCGAGTTGGACCTGGTGCGCCGCAAGGTCGACCTCAAAACGGGAAAGCTCGCCTCTTCCGGCTCCCGGTTGACGGCGGACATGTGGTTTCGGCGCGGAACGGAGCCGCGCGACGCGCAACCCGAAAAGAATCAAGTGGACCCGAATCGGTTCATGCAGCTTCCGAACTGACGCCAATTGGGCCGGTAGGATTCGCGAAGGTTCGAGGGATGCAAAGATGTCACAGCCTCGGCAATCGCTCCCACCGAATATTCACACTGTGTGCGTTCGAAAGTGTCACGGAGCGATACGAGGAAATAGGCTGGTAAAATGGCGTTCCGGCGCCATCGAGGGATGGAAAGATGTCACTAAATTTCACTCTGCAAATCGAAAAAGATGTCACGGAACGGTCGACGGAATTGGTTTAACCCGGGCGCCTAATCCGCGAACCCAGATTCTAGAAAGATGTCACGCCAGAGGCTAGGGATCGCCTCTTTCCGGCGATTCACGATCTCCGAAAGATGTCACGGGCCGCACTTGCGTTTTACCGAAAGCATGTCCGGGTCGAGAGGGCCCGGCCATCAAGGCATGTTTACAGGAGTAAAGACCCTCCGCTTAACAAGTTTGACGTCAACCAGTTGGAGTTACTAGGGAAACCTAAGTATCTGTTTCGCGCAAGGGCTTAACTCCTAACGCCATGGTCGGAACCCCCAGCCAGGGCCGGCGCTTCACATCTTTCTTGCCGCGATATCGAAGACGCCATTGGGCAACAGGCGCAACACTCGCGATGCCAGGGCCATTTGCCAGGGGAACGCGATGGCCGCTTGTCCGCGCATGATGGCTTCGCCGATCTGATTGACCGCTTCGTCAGTTTCCATCAGGAACGGCATCTTGAACTTGTTCTTTGCCGTCATCTCGCTCTTCACGAACCCGGGATAGACGCTGGTGACCTTCACTGCCGTGGACTTCAAATCCACTCGTAATCCCTCGAGAAACGTGGCGAGAAACGCCTTCGATGCGGAATAGGCGGCGAACCGATGCAGCCCCCGAAACGCGGCCAACGACGAGATTCCAACCAGATGCCCCACGTTTCTCTCCACCATTCTGGGCAGGACAGCGCAGAGCGTCGCTGAGGCTCCGAGCACGTTCACCTGGATCGTCTGTTCAACCTTGTCCCATTGGATGCGCTTCGCGTGTGTTTCAAAGCCAACCCCCGCGTTGGCGACGATCAAGTCCAGACCGCCGGAGGCGTCGTCAAGCTCCTGAATCTGCTGGATCGTTTCGCGAGCTTTGGCAACGTCCATCGCGACCGGCTCGAGCCTTCCCGGCGCGGATGAAAGCTCAGCCTGGAGCTTGCGCAGTTCATCGAGCCGACGAGCTGCCGCAAAAACCCGAACGCCCCGTCGGGCCAGCCAGGCGGAGAGAGCTCGGCCAATTCCGCTCGAAGCGCCGGTCACCAAAGCAGTTCTGTAGCCTTTCCCATCGGTCGCCATATGCCCCTCTAGAGTTGCGGCCAGTACGGTCGTAAGGCTTCACGGCAGCGCCGTATAACGGCGTAGCCAGGAATCGAGGCCTCCTGCGGAAACTCGTCTTGGCGCCCGGCGGCCATCACTTCCAAGCAGGCATGGACGGATTGCGCGGTTGCGTCCAAGTCGTAGCCCCCTTCGAGGAGAAGGACCAGGCGCCCCTGGCAGGTTTCGTTCGCGAGTTGGAGCACCGTGCTGCACATCGCCGCGAAGCCGCGCTCGCTGGCCTTCATCCCGGCAAGCGGATCCGCGCGATGTGCGTCAAAGCCAGCAGAGACCAGAATCAGATCTGGGCGAAAGAGCAATCCGATTGGAAGGAACAAGTCATGGAAGGCGGCGCCATAGTCCGCGTCAATCCGGCCGGCCGGGAATGGACAATTGACGGTAAAGCCGGTTCCAGGGCCTTCCCCCAGCTCTTCTGAAGCGCCGGTGCCCGGATAAAAGGGGTACTGATGTACTGACTGATAGAGGACATCCCGGCGAGCATAGAAAGCATGCTGCGTTCCATTGCCGTGGTGGACATCCCAGTCCAGCACCAAAACCCGCTGCGCGCCTAGTCGAAGCGCGGCCTCCGCGGCAATCGCCACGTTGTTGAACAAGCAAAACCCCATCGCCCGGCCAGACTCGGCATGGTGACCTGGGGGCCTGACCAGCGCAAAGGCATTGCGCTCACGGCCGCTCATCACTCCTTCGACTGCGCTGATCCCGGCTCCCGCCGCCAAAACGGCGGCTTCGTAGCTCTTCGCCGAGGTCTGGGTGTCCGGGTCCAATTCGACGGCTCGCCCGGAAAGGGCCTTCAGCCGGGCTCGATACTCCGGGGTGTGAACGTATCCGAGCTCCTCTTCGGTTGCTCGACGGGGTTTTTCGCGCCGAATGCCCGCAAGTGGGTTCCGGTCCAGGACCTCGATGATTCTTTTCAACCGCGCGGGGCTTTCGGGATGTCGAAATCCGGGTTCGTGTTCCAGAAAAAGCGGGTCAAAAAAGACCGACGTCATTGTCGCACCCATGCTTGCTCGCGCTGTTTTAACTCCCGTACAGTGAACGCTCGCTTGCCCCCAACAATCCACAAGTTGGGCCTCAAGTGGGCGATCTTCAGCTCGTTCACTTTGGCTCTCCTGATCATCCTTGGCGCTCTGTATTTCATTGTGCCGAAACAGGTGGAAATCTACCTCCTTCACCGACTCGAACAACGAGCAGAAGCGGTGGCGCGTGAGCTCAAGCGTCGCATCGCTCTGAGAGGCACCGAATTCGACGAGGCCGCGTCGCGCACGATGACCGAGATCGCAGAGGCGGAGAAGGACATTCGCCGGATTCTTCTCATCGCGCCGGAGGGACAACTGATCGCCAAAACTTTCGGGGGTGATGTCCGGGAAGTCGAGTCGATCATCGAACAGTTCAATCGGGCCAATCACCCGCTCAGAATGCAGCTACCGAACGGGGACCTGTTGGTCAGCTCGCAAGTGTTCGCGAGCTCCGGCCCGGGCAGCGGCTATCTGCTGATCGAGATGGAACGCGAAAGCGTCGATCAGGTTCTCTCGGAGTTGAGGAAAACCGTTCTCGTCGCTCTGTTGATCGGATGCGTTCTGTTTGTGGCACTGGTATGGCTCATCTCTCGCGTCTTCATCCTGCGCCCTTTGACTTCAATGATGAAGGTCGCCTCGCGACTGTCGGAGGCGGATCTCACCGGACGGGTCGAGAGCGCAAGCTCGGATGAGCTGGGCCAGTTGGCGGAAGCGCTCAACCGGATTGGCGATGGTCTGAGGGGAACGCTGGGGCGGGTACGTGGCGTGGCGGAGGGCGTTGCCCTGGTGATCGAGCAGATTTCCCGGACCGGAAACGCTGTCTCCGAGGGCGCATCGACTGTTTTTTCTCGGGTCGAAGAGACCTCTGCCTTGATGACTTCGGCCCTCACTTCGCTGCGCGGGATCGCCGTCAACGCCGAGGCGCTCAATCACAATGCCCACGCCAGCTCCTCTTCGATTGCCGCGATGGCCAAAACCAATGACGAGGTGGCGGACAACATCCAGGCAATGGCCAGCTCGGTCGAGGAAACGACCGCGGCGATCGAGGAGATGACTTTCTCGATTAAAGACGTGGCGAAGAACATCGAAAATCTTCGGGCCTCGATGGAGCAGACCTCGAGCTCGATCAGCGAGATCGACATCTCGATTAATCAAGTCGAGGTCAACGCCAATGAGACCGCCAAGCTGTCGGAACAGGTTTCCAATGACGCGGAACGCGGGGTGGAGTCGCTTCAGAAAACGCTGGCGGGAATCGACAAAATCAAGGAGTCATCCCGGACCGCGGCGGAGGTGATCGAAAACCTGGGGAAGCGGATCTCCGAGATTGGAAACATCTTGGACGTGATCGACGAGGTCGCGGACCAGACCAATCTTCTGGCGCTCAACGCGGCGATCATCGCGGCGCAAGCGGGGGAGCACGGGAAAGGATTCGCGGTGGTGGCGGAAGAGATCAAAGATCTGGCCGAGCGCACCGGCGCGTCAACCAAGGAGATCTCGGAGCTGATCGAGGGCGTGCAGGGCGAGTCGCGCAACGCGGTCGCGGTGATGAACCAAGGGGTTCGAAACGTCGAGGAGGGGGTCCGGTTGGGACGAGAGGCGGAGGGTGCGCTGAAGAAGATTTTCGAGTCTGCCAACAAGTCCACCACGATGGTCAAGGCGATCGCGCACGCCACGGTAGAGCAGTCCCGAGGCTCCAAGCAGGTGACCGCCGCGGTGCAAAAGATCGCGGAGACGGTTCAGCAGATCAGCCGGGCTTCGAACGAGCAGGCGAGGGGCTCTGAACAGATCATGAAGAGCGCTCAGAAGATGAAGGGGCTGACCAGTCACGTTCAACGCTCCGGTCAGGCCCAGGCCCAGGCTTCGAACCAGATCACCCAGGCAATCGAGCGAATCAACGAGATGGTCGACGCCCTCAATCAATCCCAGAAGGAGCAGACCAAGGGAAGCGACCAGGTGTTGCGGGCGGTCGAAGCGATCAAAACGGTGGCCGAGCATCAGACCAAGTCGGTCCAGCAACTGGAGGAGGCGATCGAGGCCCTCCGGCGACAAGCCGAAGTGCTCCGGGCCGAGGTCCGCCGATTCCGAGTCTAGTGGCCCCCCAAGCCTGCGGGCGTCCGAGTTGCAGCCGCTAGCCCTAGCGCGCTAAAGCAAAAGCACCATGTTCAACATCGGCGCCGCCGAACTGGCCGTCATCTTTGTGGTGGCCCTGCTGCTGCTGGGCCCCGACAAGCTCCCCGAGCTGGCGCGCGGAATTGGAAAGTTCATGCGGGAGTTCCGCCGCCAGACCGATGAAGTCCGCGGGATGGTCGAACGCGAATTTTATCAAATGGATCAAGAGATTAAGGAGACGCCGGCGGCTCCAAACACCGTACCCTCAATCAAGCCACCCGCCACCGAAGCTCCCGCCCTTGCTGAGTCTACCTCTCCACCGCCCGCCGAGTCCGCGCCGCCGCAGGCGTTGCTCGATCCGGATGGCACCGGGGCGGATCCGACCTCACCCGCCGAGCCCGTTTACGAGGGTCCTCCCTCCGAAGACAAGCCGCCGATCGAAGACAAGCCGCACATCTAAGAGCAAAACATGGCGGAAAACGACGGCGAGCTTCGAATGAGCTTAATGGGTCACCTTGGGGAGCTGCGAAAGCGCCTGCTTCGCTGCGTGATCGCTGTGTTGGTGCTCGGGATCGTGTCGCTGGCGTACTCGAAGCGGATCTTCGGAATTCTGATGAGGCCGGTGCTCAACGCGCTGCCGCCGTCGGGTCGGTCGCTGATCTACACGTCGGGGATCGAGGAGATCAACGTTCTGATGAAGGTCGGGCTCTACTGCGGCCTGTTCCTCACTACGCCGGTGATCTTGAGCCAGTTGTGGGGCTTTGTTTCGCCGGGTCTTTACCCCAAAGAACGAAAGCTTGCCTCGCCGTTCGTGTTGTTCGGCTCGCTGGCATTTCTGACCGGCGCGCTGTTCTGTTACTTCGGGGTGCTGCCCACGGCCTTTCAATACCTGCTGAACGACGAACGGGCGGTGGCGGTTTCCCAGAGGTTGGACAGCGCTCGGTTGCGTGAGCAAGAAGTGCTGCGATTTGCGCGGAACGGAGATCTGGCGCGGGCGGGGGAGTTGGCGCGAAAAAGCCTCGACGAATTGTCTTCCAAGGGCGACGGCCAGGTCGATCTGGACGCCGCGCATCCGTCATCCTCGGCCAGCACCGAACTGTTGGAGCGGCTGGCAGGATTGGGGCGATTGGTCGACGCGATTCAGCAATCCAGCGGCGGCACCCGACCGGTGGTGCGGCAGGTCCTCGAGCAGCGGATTGCGGCGGTCGATGCGTTGGCGAGCGGCGATATGGCCAAGGCCAGCGATTCGCTCGATCAGGCGGCCCGAAGCCTGGCCGGAACGTATCCCGCCCAAGCAGCGCAGCTCTCGGATCTTTGGAAACTGGAGAAGGGGCTTTCGATCGGCAAGGTTGAATACGACGCCTCCGCCTGGACGCGGCCAATGTTGACGATGCGCGAGCAGCTCTCGCTGGTGCTGATGCTCGAGCTGGCTTTTGGCGTCATCTTCGAGCTTCCGCTGGTGATGGCGTTGCTTTCGATGGTGGGCCTGGTGAAGGCGAGCTTTCTGCTCAAATACCAGCGGCATGCGATCGTGGTGTGCTTGATCGCCGCCGCGGTGATCACCCCCACCGGAGATGCGGTCAATCTCGCGCTGATGACCGTCCCGATGCTGATGTGCTACGAACTGGGCGTCCTCGCTGCGTGGTTCATCGAAAAAAAGCGGGCGAAGCAAGCAGCCTCAACCGCGCTGACCACCACGACGTCTTCGTAGTGCCAAAACGCGCGCGCTCGAGCTGCGAGCGCCCGCAAGAGGTGACACCCATGGCCGCCAAATCGAAGCCGATGACGCTCACCCAGAAGATTCTCGCTCACCACGCGCGGGGACTGGCTCGAGCCTGGGTTGAGCACGGGGACATTCTTCTCGTCCGCGTCGATTGGACGATTGCCAGTGAGCTCGCCTGGAATGGGATGGACCGGACCTATCAGGCGCTCGGCCGTCCAGGGATTTATGACAAGCTCCGCTTTTTTCTCGCGGTGGATCACACCGTCGATCCGGTCACCCTTGCGAAGGACGCCCGCGCGCAGAAGCTCGCGCAACTCTCACGGGACTTCGCCCAGGAGTCGGACATTCGACATTTCTACGACGCCAATCAGACCATCCTGCACACCAAGTTCTATCGGGACCTGGTGCAGCCCGGCCAGGTGGTCCTCGGGGCGGACTCGCACACCTCGTCCCATGGCGGGCTCGGTGCATTCGCGATCGGCTTAGGCGGGGCCGATGTCACTGCGGCGATGGTTTTGGGGCAGTCGTGGATCGAAGTACCGGAGGCAATCTCGGTCGAGTACCAAGGCGAGCCGCAGTTTGGGATTGGGGGCAAGGACGTCATTCTGAGGACGCTCGGAGAACTGGGGCGCAACACCGTCGCGCTCGAGCGATCGGTCGAGTATCGCGGGGAGGCGGTGCGCCATTTTTCGACCGACATGCGCTTCACGATTGCGAACATGACCGCGGAGTTCGGCGGTCTGAACGGCATCTTCGAAGCCGATCAGGCGGTGGCTGCGTGGCTTGCGCAGCGCCGCGACGAGAACCAGGAAGCACAATATTTTCGCGCCGACCCCAACGCGCCATACGTCGCCCGTTATCTGATCGACCTTCTCCGTCTTGGCCCGCAGGTGGCCAAGCCATTCTCTCCGGACAACGTGATGCCGGTCACGGACGTGGTCGGAATGCCGATCGACGGTTGCTTTATTGGCGCCTGCACCACCACCGAGGAGGAGTTGGTATTGGCGGCGCTGGTGCTGGAGAGAGCATTCAAAGACCGCGATCCGGCTCAGCCCTCGCCCAAAAAACTGGTGGTCCCGGGAGATCTGTCGATCCAGGAGCGGATGCGACAGGGCGGGTTGTGGGAAATCTATCAGAAGGCGGGCTTTCGGATCGGGCCGCCCGGCTGCTCGATGTGTCTGGGTGTCGCCTCGGAAAAGGCGCTGCCCGGCGAGGTCTGGCTCTCTTCGCAAAATCGCAACTACCCAAACCGGATGGGCGCGGGCTCGCTGGCGTGGCTCGCCTCCGCGGCGACGGTCGCAGCTTCCTCGGCGGAGATGAAGGTGCACGATCCAAGGAGCTATCTCACGGAGATCGATCAAGACCGGTACCAGCGCCTACTGTTCCGGCATCTGTTGCGCCCGCCTCCCGAGATTCGGGTCTCCGAACCGACCGTTCGCGTCGAGCCTTCGCAAGCGCAACACCGCGAGGGTCCGCAGATCCGCAGCCGGACCATTTCGGGACGGGTCCAGCGATTCGAAGATCACGTCGACACCGACGCGATCATTCCCGGCGAGTTTTGTCATCTCACTCAGCTCTCCGAGCTGGGCGCCCACGCGTTTCACCACGTTCGGCCGGAGTTCTACCCTCGAGCCAAGGAGGGGCAGACAATCGTCGTGGCGGGCGAAGGCTGGGGATCCGGCAGCTCGCGGGAGCAAGCGGTTTGGGCGTTGATCGGCGCCGGTATCCAGGCAGTCATCGCCAAGAGCTACGCCTTCATTCACAAGCGAAACCTGGTCAACGAAGCGCTGCCGTACCTGGTGGTCAGCGATCAAGCCTTCTTTGACTTGGCCAAGGAGAATGATCCGCTCGCGGTCGACCTCGCCTCCGGGGAGGTCACACATTTGCCCAGTGGGCGGGGCTTCCGAGCACAGCAACCCAGCCCAATCGTCAAAGCGTTGCAGCAAGAGGGCGGACTGGTCCCCGCAATCCAGAAACACGGGGCGCGGGTTTTCGAGGTGTTGGGAGGATATTAAGATGTTTGTGATCCCCAGTCGGCCTGGGTGAAGGAGAGCACAATGAAGAGCGTTTCGAAAACCGATGAGATCTGGTTCCTTTCAGGCAAGCGCACCGCTTTTGGAACTTATGGCGGCAGCCTGAAGGACCTGAGCGCGACCGATCTCGCGGTCGAGTCGGCCAAAGCGGCGCTCGCCCAGGCAAAGGTATCGCCTGAAGACATCCAGCATGTCGTCTACGGAAATGTCATCCAGACCTCGCCGGACGCGATCTACCTACCCAGGCACGTCGGTTTGCGGGCGGGTGTGCCGATGCCGGTTCCAGCCCTCGGCGTGAACCGCTTGTGCGCCTCCGGTTTCCAGGCATTGGTTAGCGCCGCCGAGCTGATATTGACCGGACAAGCCCAGGCGATTCTCGCAGGCGGCACCGAATCGATGAGCCAGGCGCCGCACATCATCCGCGGCGCCCGCTGGGGCATCCCTCTCGGCAAGGGAGCCTTGGAGGATTCGCTCTGGACCGCGCTGACCGATACCTACAGCGGTACGCCGATGGCGATCACCGCGGAGAACCTGGCCGTCCAGTACAAGATTTCGCAGGACGAGGTGGATGAATATTCCGTCCTCTCGCAAAAGCGCTTCGCGGCGGCTCAAGAGGCGGGCCGCTTCAAGGCGGAAATCACCCCGATCGAGCTGAAGAGCAAAAAGGGAACCGTGGTCTTCGAGCGCGACGAGCACAACCGGCCGGACACCACGGTGCAGGGGCTCAAGAAGCTGCCAAAGGTCTTCAAGAAAGATGGCGTGGTGCATGCCGGAGCGGCGTCGGGGATCTGCGATGGCGCTGGCTCGGCGGTGATCGCCACCCGTTCCTGGGCGGAACGAAAGAATCTCAAGCCGATTGGCAAGCTGGTCAATTGGGCGACGATCGGCGTCGACCCGAGCATCATGGGAATCGGACCGGCTCCGGCGATCCGCAAGCTCCTCGAACGGGCCGAGATCAGTCTGGAAGACGTGGATCTGATCGAGGTGAACGAGGCATTCGCTCCCCAGTACCTGGCGGTCGAGAAGGAGCTGAAGCTGCCGCGGGAAAGGACCAATGTCGACGGCGGAGCGATCGCGGTCGGACACCCATTGGGCGCTTCAGGAGCACGAATTACCTTACACTTGCTGTACGAACTGAAGCGCCGCGGGGCTCGCTATGGTATTGGTTCAGCATGTATCGGTGGAGGCCAAGGGATGGCGGTGCTGGTGGAAGCGTTGTGACAGATTGATTCGGGGGACGGAGCGGAAATGACAGACGAGGCAGCGGGCAAAGCAGGACGAGAGAGGGCCAAGGAGCTGGCCGAGCAACGGCGGGCCGAACGACGGCTCCGCAAACGTCACTGTGTCCTCTGCGGCGCCGAAGAGTCGGACAAAACTCCGCTCGGTCCGCATCCCGATGGAATCGGGCCTGCCTGCAAGGACGAGCTCGGCTGCCAGGCCCGAAGACGTCATGCGAGCGGCTAAGGGTCAGCGCGACCGGGACCGACAAGCAAAGGTCATCCATGACTGGAACCTCGCTTATCCCGTCCCTTTGCCTGGCCAGCCGTTCGAGCTGAACGACGAGACCCTCCGCGACGGGGTTCAGTCGCCATCAGTCAGCAACCCATCGCTCGAGGACAAGCTCGAGCTGCTGGTGCTGATGCAGAGCATTGGAGTTCGCTGCGTCGATATCGGACTGCCCGGAGCGGGAAAGCGGGCCTTCGACGACGTGGTCTCGCAGGCGCGCTACATCGACAAGAAAAAACTCCGACTGATTCCCAACTGCGCTGCCCGCACGGTTCTGGCAGACATCAAGCCGGTCGTCGAAGCGGTGCAAAAAAGTGGGCAGAACATCCAGCTGTATACCTTCATCGGCTCCTCGCCGATTCGCCAGTGGGTGGAGGGATGGGATCTCGACTTCATCTTGAACCGCTCGGTCGAGGCGATTGATTTTGCGGTGAAGGAAGGGCTCGAAGTCGCGTATGTGACTGAGGACACCACTCGAACCCCGCCGCAGAATCTCGATCGGCTGTTTCGCGCCGCGATCGATCACGGCGCGAGCCGTTTGGTGCTGTGCGACACGGTCGGCCACGCCACCCCGGAGGGAACTCGAGCGCTGGTTGAATGGACTCGCAGGCTGATTTCCGGCCTCGGGATGGACGTGAAGATCGATTGGCACGGGCATAATGACCGAGGACTCGCGGTCACCAACGCGCTCGCCGCGATCGAGGCCGGCGCCCACCGGATCCACGCCTGTGGCCTGGGGGTCGGCGAGAGAGTTGGCAACACCTCAATGGATTTGACGCTGCTTAATCTGAAGCTAATGGGTTGGATCGACTACGATCTGTCGAACCTGATTCGGTACGTCCAGAAAGTCTCCGCGGCCTGCAAGTTTCCGATTCCCCGCAACTACCCCTTGTCCGGAGTCGACGCCTTCCGAACCGCGACGGGGGTGCACGCTTCGGCGATTGCGAAGGCCCAGGCAATGGGAGATGTGTGGCTCGCGGACCGGGTGTACTCCGGGGTCCCCGCGGCTGAATTCGGCCGGCAACAGGAGATCGAAATCGGTCACATGTCGGGCATGAGCAACGTGAAATTCTGGCTCGCGATGCGAGGGATCGAGGCCACGGACGAGCTGTGCAGAAAGATTCTAAGCTACGCGAAGAGCAGCCCTCGGGTTCTGTCCCAGGACAAAGTCTTGGCGCTGGTGAAGCGACACCGGGCACGCGCCAAGCCGGTGCGGGCCGGCCGGGCCGCCGCGCGAGTCGCCCGGGTGTAAAAACCGAACTGCGTGGTTGCCGCTCCTGCGGTTTTGGGGGTAAGAAACCGCTCGATTTGGTCGGGGATTGTCCCGGTTCGACGGGGTAGGGCATGCCAGGGAGCGTGGATTTCACGGGAATCAAGGTCTTCTCGACCACGCTGGCGCGAGATCGAGAGGTGATGGGGGAAAACATCACCAAGTGGCTGCGGGAGAATCCGGGCGCCGAGATAGTCGATAAGGTGGTGACCCAATCCTCTGATAAGGAGTTTCATTGCCTCACGATCACGCTCTTTTATCGGCACAAGTCCTGAGCGTGGTTTAAGGTAAGTCCGATGCCACCAGCTCGGGTCAGACGGCCAGCTTGGTTGAAGACGGCGGGCACCGGCGTCAAGTTGGCGATTGCAATCATCGGTTGCTCGCTGCTCGCAACCCTGGCCCTGGCTCGCGAGTTCCTTCTGCTTTTTCCGGCGAGTGTCTTGAGGGGCGCGGTCTGGCAGCTGTTCACCTACCAGTTCGTGGCGGACAATGCCCTGGGCGTCCTCTTCGATGCGCTGATTGTCTGGCAGATTGGGACCGCGCTCGAGGCATCCTGGGGTAGGCGACGGATGGTCGGACTCGCCTTGGGCATACCCGCGATTGCCGGTGCGATCACGGTGGTGCTGGTCAAGCTTCTGATTCCCGGGATTCAACTGATTGGCTTTTTCGGCGCGACGGTGATGGCCAGTACCATTTGGGTCGGTTACGGGCTCGCGCACGGCCGCAGCCAGATCAACTTCTGGGGCATTCCGATCTCGGGGAATCTGTTCGCGGGCATTGGGGCGCTGTTCGTGGTCCTGAATGCCGCCTTTACCAGCTGGCTTCATGTCTTGCCGGAGGCTTTGGCGATTGCGTTGACCCTGGGGTATTTGCGGCTCGGCTCACCCCGAACCTGGCTGTTGCGGTTTCAGTCCTGGCGATTTCGGCGCCAACTCAAAGCCCGGTCGACGCACCTCAAGCTGATCGTCAAGGATCGCAATACGCGCGACGATTCCGATCGCTACCTACACTGAGGCGGTCATTCCGCGTTGATCACGTCGACCGCTGACCGGAACAGGTAAATCCGGCTGGTGTTGGTTCGAACGTCCGCGGGCACCAAGAAGAATCCGGGCGATTCGCTCTGGAAGTCGGTGGAGAAGCCGAGCACTTGACGGCCGTCCGCGAGCGTCACCCGAATTTTTTGACCGCTCGCTGGCGGCTCGCTTCCGCCCGGAGGCTTCATGAAGAAAATGGCCTTGATCCGCTCGGTGGGTACCGCTTCGGACTGGCCCGACTGCTCGATCGCAATGGTGTTCGCCCAGATATCCACGTCCCGAATCACGCCGCGCTTCACTTGTCCTTCGTGGGTGTGAATGATCACCCGATGCTCTCCCTCGACAATCGTCCTTCCAACGCCGGGTTGTTGTTGTTCGAGCGCGACCGGAGGTTGTGTGAATACCGGGGCCGCCGAGGGGCTGGGAACCTCGGGGCCCGCAGTCGGCCTGGCCGGGAGCACAGGGGCTGGCGGCTGCGCGGGAGTTTCGGGAAGGTTGAACTCTCCGGTATCGATCCTCTCCGCGGTTGACAGATCGACCATCTCGCCATCTTCCGGAGTCTCAGCCGCGATTGAAGGCTGCTTGGGAGCCGGCGGCGTCGCTGGCCGAAGCTGGCTCTCCTTTGCTTGCAGAGCGGCGGCCTGGGGTGCAAACGTTGGAAGCGGCGCCGGGCTTTGCTGCTTTGGCTCAGGTGCCCGGGCGATCGGTTGCGGCACCCCCGCATCAAGCAGAGTCACTTCGCTCGGATCCAACTCGACGACGTCCTCAGCGGGCGCTTCGCTGGGAGAGGGGGAGCTTGGTTCGATGTTTGCCGTCGCGGCGGGATGGGTGTCGGTGACTGTGCGCTGGGGAGGGGGCGAGCTGTCGGAAAATCCTAGCAATTCCGCCGCGGGTAAAGTCGAATTCCCTGGCTGTTGTAGCGACGCCGGGGGCGGATACCCTGGCCCCGCCGGCATCTGTCCGTATCCAGGCGTGGTGTACGGCGCATAGTCGGCGGGTACCGGGGCAGTGGGCATCGGATACGCGTTTCCATCGGCCCGAGACCGCACAGGGACGTTTGGCTCGGGCGCCCCCAACGCTTGTTTGAGCTCGCGCCACCGCTGCTCTTCAGAGCTGGAGAGCGTGGTGAGCTTGCGCTTCTCGTCTAGAAATCGGAACTCCCGCATCGCCAGCCGCGTGTCGGACATCATTCACCCGTCCGGATCCGATCGCTGGAAGGGCTCGAGTGCTTCCATCGCGCTTGGAATCTCATTCCCGATGATCAAGTCTATCAGATCGATTGCGTACCAATGAATTCGCGGGATGACGCGAAAATGGTGAGCAGACAAAACGGCGGGAAAGTAGGCGAGTCTGCCCAATTTGTCCTCGAGGGCCAGGGTAAGATGAAGGATGCCCTCAAAGAGCTGGCCAGGCGAATTCGCGCCTGGAGGGGCCGGCAAGGCCTGACTCAGGAGTCCTTCTCCGCCAAATGCGGAATCTCGGTTAGCTTCGCATCCCTGTTGGAGCGCGGAGAACGAAGCCCCAGTTACGAAACGCTGCTCCGGATTTCCCAGGCGCTCGAGATCCCGCTCAGCCACCTCTTCCGGAGTGGTAATGATGGCGCTTTCGAAGATCCCGCGTACCTACGCCTTCTGGAATTTGCGCGCCGCCGCCGGCTCACGTCCGCCCAAGTCGATCGCTTGATCAAAGTGGGCCAGGCGTTGTTCGACGAGGAGAGGACATCGTCGGCGAACAATCTGCATGCTCGAGTTGGCAGCGTCACTTGTCATCAGGAGGGATGCAGTCGCCCGGTTTTGGCGAAGGGCTTGTGCGCTTCGCATTACCATCGGGCGCGGAGAGCCCGACTGTGATCCGATCGGATCGGCGCTCGCCGGTCGCATCGGTGTAACCCTCCGGTCGGTGTTGCGTAGAGTCCTCCGGAGGCCCGATGAATCGCCTTGTGCTTTGGGGACTGTTGGCGGTGGTACCTGGTATTCCGGCAGCGGCGGAGTCTTTTGTCGTCGATCCGGAAGCGGGCAACAACACTTTCAGCGCGGTGTTTGACGCGGCGCTCGGAGAACGGATCACTGCGGTCAGTTCCTCCGTCTCGTGCCGCCTGAACCTCGACGAACGAGCCTCAACCGCTTCAGGAGTCTGCTCTGTGCCGCTGACTGCGATCCGGGTGGACAATGAGGATACCAAGACGGAACACTTTCAGCAGTGGAGCACGAACAAGAAGACACACCCGAAGGACTGCAAGCTCGAAGCTCAGTTCACGGCCCTGCCGCTGCAGAAGCTGGAGCCCGAAAAGCCGGTAAAATTCTCGGGCGATATTCCCTTCACCGTGTGTGGCCGCCCGCGGACGGATGGAGGCAAGGAACACGTGGAGGGAACGGCGGTACTGCTTCCAACCGAGGGTACTTCGAGGAAGACGATCAAAATCAAAGCGCACCTCGGCCAATTCAGTCGCGACCGCTACCGGATTGGCCCGAAATATACCGAGGGGTGGCTGTCGAGGGTCCAGTCCCTCGCCAACATCGTCGCGGACGAAGGCGCCATTGACTTGACCGTCTTCGCTAAAGAGGGCAAGAGCCAAGCCAAAGCTGAGTAGCAAACGAGCCGCCTATAGGAGGCGCCTCGTCAACCCCACAACCGAAGGAGCAGTTGATGTTGAAGGAAACATTGAAGGGCGCACTGGTTGCCTCGGCCGTGGCCTCGTTGTTCATGGCCGGCGCTGCGACCGCGCAGGAAAAGACGACCAAGACGGGCGCCGCGAAAGTGCAGTGCAAGCAGGACAACGGCTGCGGAGGCCAGGGCGCCTGCGCCGGTAAGGACAATGCCTGCCAGGGCAAGAATTCGTGCAAAGGGCACGTCTTCACGACCAAGAGCGAAAAAGAATGTACCGACAAGGGTGGAACTGTCGCCACGGCTAAGAAGTAACTGCTGGGAGGGTCAGCATCGCCGACCGCGAAAATGCGTGCCGGCGATGTTGATCGACGGATTGTCGTTCACTCGCGCATACCTGGGTCACGGCGTTGGGCTTCGGCAGAAGCATTTCACGCGCTGGTTAAGTGAAAAGCCGGCCGTGGACTGGGTTGAAGTGATCAGCGAGAATTTCTTTGCGCGCGGCGGCCGCCCTTTGGCGGTGCTGGAGAAGGTTCGAGCCGATCTCCCGGTGGTGATGCACGGAGTCTCGCTCTCGATTGGATCGACCGATCCGTTGAACGCGGGCTATCTGGCCGACCTCAAGCAATTGGCGGCGCGCTTCCAGCCTGCCTGGATTTCCGATCATCTCTGCTGGGGAAGCCATGGCAGCAGGTACGGGCATGACTTGTGGCCGCTTCCTTATACGGTAGAAGCGCTCAACCACGTGGTGGATCGCGTCCGAGCGGTGCAGGACATCCTGCGGCGGCAGATTCTTCTCGAGAATGTCTCCAGCTACATTTCGTTCAAAGAATCCACGATGACTGAGTGGGAGTTCCTCGGCGAAGTGGCCAGGCGAGCCGACTGCGGAATTCTCCTCGATATCAACAACATCTTCGTCAGCGCGCACAATCACGGCTTCGATCCCTACGAGTATCTAAAGGCCGTTCCGGCCGATCGGGTTGGCCAGTTTCATCTCGCCGGTCATTCAGACAAAGGAACGCACCTTCTGGATACCCATGACGCACCGGTGCCGGAAGCAGTCTGGGAGCTCTTTCGGAGCGCGGTGCGGCGCTTTGGGCGGGTGTCGACGTTGGTCGAGTGGGATGATCGAATTCCCGAGCTGGACGAGCTGCTCGCGGAAAGCGGCAAGGCCGCATTGCTGGAACGCGAAGAGCTCGGAGCGCAAGCCGCACGGGTGGTGGCATGACGCTGGCCGAAACTCAAGCAGCCTTCTTCAGCCTGGTCACCGACCCAGAGCAGATCGAGACCAGACCGGAGCTGGGACTCTTCGATGAGCGGCTTCGAATCTATGCCAACATGTATCTTTGGCGCTTGGTGGACGGGCTGCGGAATGACTTTCCCAAGCTGGCGGCCGTGGTCGGCGACGACGACTTCTCCGCATTGATGAGTCAATACCTGCGTCAACATCCGTCGGAGCATCCCGACGTGGGCCAGGTGGGAAGGCATCTGGTGAGTTTTCTGCGCCAAAACCGCGACCCAACTCGCCGAGAGGATCTTGCGGATCTGGCGGAATTAGAACAGGCCCGCTCGGAGGTTTTCCTCGAAGCGGATCGCCGACCGATCGATGGATCGGCAATCTCCGAGCTGGGCGCCGCGTTTCCCCAAGCTCGACTTCGCTTGGTTCCCGCGCTTCAACTTCGCCGCTTCGAGTACCACGTCGCACCGGTTTGGCGTTCGATCGACGACGAACAGGCGCCGCCCGCGCCGCTTGCACAACCCAACGAGGTGGCGATCTGGCGGAAGGAGTTCGCGGTCTACCATGTCGTTCTGGCGGCCGAAGAAGCGGAGGCCTTGCGTCGGGCATTGTCCGGGGCGCGACTTGAGCAGGTGTGCGCCGCCTTTGCCGACCAAGATTCGCCCGCTCAAGCCGCGTTTGCCGCTCTCTCGAGTTGGTTCGTCGAAGGGTGGGTGGCGGCGTTGGAGATCGATCCTGGCTGAAATCAGCGGCGTTTCGCGCGTTCCAGTTTCAGGCTCTTGTTTCCCACCGACTTTCCGACCAATGCCTCAAACGCGGGCGCGCTGTCTTCGGTCACGATCAGATACGAGTAGGTGGGCCGCAGATCCACGCGAGCGATGCTCGCGACCGGCGCCTCGAGGCCTTGCAAAGCAGCCTTGAGCCCGGCCTGGTCGAATCCGTCAGAGGCGCCCAAGTTGAGCCAAAGCCGAACCGATCCCGGAGGGATCTTGGTTTTGCTCTCGGCGCCTTCGCCTGCTGGTTGAGTCTGGGTTGCGCTGGGATCGGTGGCCCTTTTTCGCTTCTGTCGCTCGCCGGAAGGCTTTTCCCGCCCTCGCGCTCCGGCGCTCGGACGGGCTTGCTTGGAGCGCCCGCCTGACGGAGCGACCGGCTCTCCCAAATGAGCGGCTTGAATTCGATCCATCCGGTGATGGGCAAAAAAGTACTTGAGCAAAAAGGCAATCAAGTCATCCGCTTCCGGATGCTGCCTGATTTGCCCAGCGAGCGGTAGAAGCCCGTCATAGACTGTACCGCTCGCCCCCTCGCGAATTTCGCGCACGTGCCGTTCGGTCCAAAGGCTGATCGCTTGTTCGGGAGTAGGCATCGGCCTCTTCTCAAAGACAATCCCGTATCGATTCTCGAGCGCGCTCAGGGTGTTGAGCTCGCGGCCCGAGACGAGATTGATCGCCACCCCCTTCTTGCCAATCCGGCCGGTCCTGCCGACCCGATGGAGGTACACGGCCGGATCCTCCGGGAGCGAATAATTGATCACGTAGCCCAAGTCCGAGATGTCGATCCCTCGAGCCGCGATATCCGTCGCTACCATCAACGCGACTTCGCCCCGTTTGACTTTGGCCATCACCCGCTCGCGCTCTTTTTGGGGAAGATCGCCATTGAGCAGCTCCGCATCGAAGCCATTTCGATTGAGCACCGCGGTGACCAGACCGGTATCTTCGCGGGTGTTGCAAAAGACGATCGCGTTCTCAGGCTCTTCCAGCTCGAGGATGTAGATCAAGTTGCGCGGCTTGGGATAAGCGTCCGATACGTCGTAGCGGATGTGTTTGATGTGCTCGACGGTGAGTACATCGCCGGAGAGGAGGAACGTCTCGGGGTCCCGCGTGTAACGGGTGATCAGGTTCTGAATGTCGGGGGGCACGGTGGCGGAGAAGAGCAGGATCTGGCGCCCCGCCGGCAGACAGTCGAGAATCCGAGTCACCTCTTCGAAGAAGCCCTGGCTGAGCATCTCGTCCGCTTCGTCCAATACCCCGTGCTTGCACGCATCGAGCTTCAAGCTCCTTCGGCGGATGTGGTCATAGATTCGGCCCGGAGTGCCGACCACGATCGCTGAGCCGCGCTGAAGCGCCTCTTCCTGGGCCTTCATCGAAGCTCCGCCATAGATGGCGGCGACCCGAACGCCTTTGTGCTTGCCGAGATCCGAAATTTCCATCGCAACCTGCAGGGCGAGCTCTCGAGTGGGACAGAGCACCAGGGCCTCCACCTGACTTTCCCCAGGGGTGGCCATCTCCAACAGAGGCAGACCAAAGGCCGCGGTCTTGCCGGTGCCCGTCTTTGAGCGCACGATCAGATCTCGACCTTCGAGGATCGGCTTGAACACTTTCGCCTGAACTGGAGTCGGATGAAGATAGCCGCGCTCCGCCACCGCGCGGCGGATCGAGGGCGAGAGATTGAATTGGTCGAATGCCAGGTCCGAGATGTATTCTTGCGGGTGGGTTGGCTCGGTGCCAGGGGCAGCCGGCTCCTCGGATTCCGCGGAGCGCTCAGTCATCAACCTCGTGGCATAGCGTTCGCCAGATCCAATGGCAACTGGACCGCGAGAAGGGTTAGAGAAGCGCAGCATGGCGAGCAGAAAACGGCGAGATCCGCCGTCTGGAAAAACCGCAAAGCGGTCCAAGCCCCCCAAAGACCTGCCCGCCCAGGAGGCGCGATCGGATCGACAGCCGCCCGCGCCACCGAACGAAGAGGATTTGAAGGACGGCCGAAGCCCCGAGGTGAAAACCAGCTCGCTGGCCAGCTCCAGAGGCCGGGGATTGGCGCGAGCCGATCCGTTGCAACTCTACATGCAGGAGGTCTCCCGGCATCCGCTGCTGACTCGCGAACAGGAGTATGAGCTCGCCGTCCGTTATCGCGAGACAGGCGACCTGGATGCGGCCTATCGGCTGGTCGCGTCGAATTTGCGTTTGGTGGTCAAGCTCGCGCACGAATACCACCGCAATCCGCTCGCGCTCCTGGATCTGATCCAAGAGGGAAATATCGGGCTGATGCAGGCGGTAAAGAAGTACGACCCGAGCCGGGGAGTAAAACTCTCGAGCTACGCGGCCTGGTGGATCCGCGCTTACATCCTGCGTTACATCATGGACAACTGGAAGATGGTGAAGCTGGGAACCACCGAGGCCCAGCGCAAGCTGTTCTTCAAGTTGCGCCAGGAGCAAGAGCGGCTGATCTCTCAGGGCTACGAGGCCACTCCCAAGCTTTTGGCGGAGCGGCTGAACGTCAGCGAGCAGGACGTGGTGGAGATGGACCAGCGGCTAGGCCACGACGAGGTGTCGCTCGATGCGCCGATCGGGGAGGACGGCAAGGAGACCCGAGCGGATCGCAGCTTGCCATCGATGGCGATGCCGACCGACGAGCGGCTGGGCAACGAGGAGCTGAAGCGGATTTTCCGCGAGAAGCTCGCCGAGTTTTCGAAGACTTTGGAGGGGAAGGAGCGATTCATCTTCGAACGCCGGCTGATTTCTGACGAACCGCTGACTCTGCAGGAGATCGGCGACCATTACGGAGTCAGCCGAGAACGAGCGCGCCAGATCGAAGCCGGGTTGGTTCAGCGCATCGGCGCCTATTTGCGAGAACAGATTCCCGACTTCGACCTGGTGGCGGTGCCGAAGAATTGAGCTTGCTCAGAGCGGCTTAATCTGCAGATTCGCGAAATGGACGCGCGATTCCCAGCCCGAAAAACCGAAGTACTGGTGCCCGGGTCCCTCCAGCGGCACTGAGTCAGAAAGCTTGAGGAACTCCTTGCCGTCGATCAGCCAGGAGATCTCTCCGCCGGTTCGACGAATTTGCCAGTGGTAGCGCTTGCCGGGCTGGACCCGAAGGTCGGCCCGCGCAACCCGGTCTGTGGCGTGCTCGTGTTGTTTGGCGATCGCCGAAACCGTATTTCTCCATCCGCCGAAGACGAAGACGTATCCGGAGGATGCGTAGCTGCCCTGGGGATCTCCAGCGTGGAACGAGCGGCCATCACCCCACGCCTCGACTTTGATGTCTCCGTCGGGACTGTCCGACCAGCAATCAAACTCGATCGACGCATCGCGGGGAATCGGTTGGGCGAGCCAAACCGGGTGGTTGTGCGCCTTTTCGATCACCACCGTCCCTTGCTCGAGCCTGACCACGCCCGGATCGGTGGCCACCCAGTTTCCGCCAAGCTCGGCTCGGTCGAACGGATCGGAAAACGGACCGGCTTTCGGCATCGAAGGTGTGACGGCGGGCCGAGCAGGAAAGGAGGTTAGCTTGTCGTCAAGCGCTTCGATTCGCAGGTTGTCGAAGTAGAGATCAGACTCGACGCTGACGAATCCGAACCGATCGTGTCCCTTTCCGATCAACGGCCACGGATCGTCGAGCTCCAAAAAAGGCTCGCCGTCGATGCTCCAGCGAATCACCGAACCTCGTCGCTCGATCAACCAGTGGTACGTCTGGCCCGGCACCACGCGGTTGTTCGACTCCACCCGAACCTTGGTGTCCGGGCCGAACAACCCGGCTTCAACCCAATTGACGTTGCTCGTCCCGCGGCGCCGGGCGAGATCGCCGGCCCACGCTTGATAGCGCGCGATGCTGGGTGCGTTCTCGTCCAACCGCGCCAGGACCGAAAGCGTGTTGTTCCACCCGCCCTGGATCAGATGGTACCCAGAGAACTGGTAGTTGACGCCGTCTCCAAAGATGATCGCCCGAATGTCTCCCTCCGAAGACATCGAGCGGACGTCGAACTCCACCCGAACGTTCTGGGGGAGCTTGGCCTTGAGCCAAAGAGGATTGTTGCGCACTCCCGGAGAGAACAGCGCCCCGCCTTGCAGTCGCCAGAAGCCTCCGGTAGTGAAGTAATTCTGCTTTAGCGTCGCGGGGTTCTCGAACGTGTCCTGGTATGGCAGGGTAACGGAGACCTCCGGGGACCCTCGGAGCAAATAGTGAATCAGTGGCAGGTTGATCGCGACAACCACCAGGCCCAAGACGGCCCAGCCGCGTTTGCCGATGCCGGCGGGCTTTTGCCATTCCGCGCTTTCCGCCAACGGTGGCGCCAGCGTGGGTGTGGGCATTTCTTTTCGTTTCGGTTGTGCCATCGGCGGCATATCGAGAACTATAGGCGAAAACAGGAAAGGCTCAGCTTCGAACCACGGCGAGCAGAATCAGGATCAGGATGAGGGTGGCGGCCAGAAGGGCATCGTAGAGGGCGCTTTTGGACACCCCGGTACGTTCGAGGAGATCCTGAGCCTGCGCGGGATCCCCTGGAGCGGAGGGCGCCTCCAAAACCTTCTTGGCCTCGCGCCGGGCGACAACCACATCGCCCGACTCGTACCGTCTCCAAGCGTGCTTCATCTGAGGTGAAATCGCGACCTTCGGTGGAGTAGAGGCCTTAGGCATGGCACGATCGATGTGGGAATGAGACTTCCGCTCGACGGTATATACAACCTGATGCCGAGTCGTCTCATTTCTCGACGCAGCTTGGTGGCGTCTTTGGCGCTGTTGCCGCTGTTTCGACGCTGGGCGTATGCGCTGGGCGACAGCGCTCGCTTTATTCCGGCGGTGGCCCAACACGGCCCTCGGTGGAACGCGCGATTATCGGGGCTCAGGCGATTGACTTGGGAGTTGCAGCGCCGGACCTCGGTGGAAGTGGTTCCGGATGCGCGGGCGTTCGCGCTGAGCAGCCCCAGGCTGTTCGAGTACCCGTTTTTGTACTGGGGCGGTGAAGGGGATTTCCCGCCGCTCGATCCCGATGAGCTGGAGAACTTGCGGCGGTACTTGACCTTCGGCGGGTTTGTACTGGCGGATGCGAATGACGGGTCCGACGGAACCGGATTCGACCGAGCCTTCCGTCGCGAACTGGCGCGGGTGTTGCCCCAGGCGCCGCTCCGACCGCTTTCGTCCAATCACGTGGTCTACAAGACTTTTTTCATGTTGGACTCCTCGCCGGGGAGACTGCTCAGCAAACCCCTGCTCGAGGCTTGCCAGCTGGGAAAGCGGGCGGCAGTGGTGTACTCGCAAAATGACCTCGCAGGGGCCTGGAACCGAAACGAATCGGGCGACTACGAGTTCGAGGTTTCCCCGGGCGGCGAACCGCAGCGCGAGTTGGCATTTCGCCTCGGAATCAACCTCTGTATGTATGCCCTGTGCCTGGACTACAAGGATGACGCGGTCCACATGCCTCTGATCATGAGCAAACGACGCTGAGTAGCCGAAGACCCGAATGACACGCTCCCCGTTCAATGCCTGGAAGCTGGTGAGCCTGTCGCCGCTTCCAGTTTGGGCGTTGGTTGCTCTTGGGGTGCTGGTGCTGGCGGGCGTTCTCCTGGCCGCCGTCGGGCTTTCGCACGAGCCGGCCCTGCGCCGTCGTGCCGCCCTGTGGGCTCTGCGGCTGGGCGCCGGGATCGCGGCTTTTTTCTTCCTGCTCGAGCCGGGAATTCGGAACCTTCAGGTTGCGCGGATGAAAAATCGGGTAGCGGTCTTGATCGATCGTTCTGGATCGATGTCGTTTCCCGCTACGCCGGGAGGCAAGACCCGAACCGAGTTGGTCGCCGAGTACCTCAAGGCGGTGGAGCCCCAATGGTCCGCGCTGCAGGATCGCTTTAGCCTGGAAATCTACGGCTTCGATTCTGAGCTATCGGCAACCTCTGCCGATCTGATCAAACTCTATCCACCGCGAGGCGGAAGGACTGATTTGTTGGCGGCCATGCGGGCGGCCAAGGCGGGAGAGCAGGGATCGTCTTCGAAGAAACTGTCTGGCGTCTTGTTGTTCTCGGATGGCGCGGACAACGTCTCGCTCGCGCAGGGGATCGGCGCGAAGACAAAGTCGGCGTTGGCCGATCTGGGCGTTCCGGTTTCCACCTTCCTCGCGGGCGAAGGTGGGCTCAAAGACTTGGCGGTAGAACAAGTCAAAGTCGACGACTTCGCGTTCGTGCGCAATTCGATTGCGGTGGAGGTGGACATTCGAGGTCATGGCTTCAAGGGGCAATCGGTTCCAGTCGTGCTCCGACGCGAGGGCCAAACCGTCGCCAGCAAGACCTTGGTGCTCAAGACCGACGATGACCTTCAAACGGTGGCCTTCCACTTCTCGCCAGATCGCACCGGAAGGTTCGTCTATACCGTCTCGGTGCCGATCTTTCCAGACGAAGTGGTGGTGGACAACAACAGCCGATCGTTCGTGCTCAAGGTGATTCGCGACCGAATCCGGGTGCTGTTCGTGGCGGGCCGCCCATCCTGGGACGAGAGGTTTTTGCGTGGCCTGCTCAAGCAAGACGCAAACATCGACCTGGTCAGCTTTTACATTCTGCGGACGATGTCCGACGATCCGATGGTTCACAGCGATCGCGAGCTGTCTTTGATTCCATTTCCGATGGAGGAGATCTTCGACGCCAAGCTGGACACCTTCGACGTGGTGATCTTTCAGAACTTCGGGTACTCGGAACCGGGGCTTTCGGTCTCGCAATACGAGAGGAACCTCGAGCGATACGTGTACAAGGGGGGAGCGCTCGTCGTGATCGGCGGAGATCATGCGTTCGGCGAGGGCCGCGCCAATTTTCCAATTCTCACCCAAGCGCTTCCAGTAGAACCGGTCGGGCGTCCAGTCAGCCTCGACATGTTCAGACCGAAGCTGACCCCGGAAGGGCTTCGGCACCCGGTCACCGCGTTTCCGGGCACCGGATCGATCGAGGGCGCCTGGAATCAACTGCCCTCCTTGCCGGGGGCGAACATCACGCGTCCCAAAAATGGCGCCACGGTTTTGATGGCTCACCCATTCCAGTCGATCGACGGCCACGGCGCTCCGATCTTGGCTCTCTGGGAATACGGGCGTGGTCGCTCGATGGCTCTGACCGTGGACTCCACCTGGTATTGGGCTTTCACCTCACATTCGGGCGGCCAACCTTCGCGCCTGTACGAGCGTTTTTGGGGCAATGCTTTACGCTGGTTGGTCCGCGACCCAGACCTCACGACGCTGAGCCTCGCCGCGGACCCGCCCTCGGTGGAACCGGGGCGAGCGGTTGGAGCGGTGGTAACGGCGAGGACGCCGGATTACCAACCGGCGATCCGCGCGCAGGTCCGGGTCGACCTGTTTTCGGTCGAGGCGCAAAAAGTCGTCGCAAGCCAAATCGGGACCACTGGACCGGATGGAACCGCTCGGCTCGAGTTCGCGCCGCCCGAACCCGGGGCCTACAAGCTTCTCGGGTCGGCCAAAGCCGGGGAACGAGATCTCGGACAAGCGGAGGACGTGGTGGCGGTTCGTGCCGTCGGCCCGGAGTTGGCGGATGCGTCGGTACGTCCGGATCTGATGGAACAGATCGCCAAGGCTACTGGCGGCCGGGCCTTCCGCCTGCCGATGTCATCTCTGCCCGAGATTCCATTGAACGATCCTCCGTTGGTGGAGGTCGGCCGCAGCCGGGATCGGCCCTTGTGGGACCGTTGGTACTATCTGTTGGCGCTGGTCGCGTTGCTAGGGACCGAGTGGATGCTCCGCCGGCGCTTTGGCTACATCTGATTTTGATTGCGTCCAGGTCGCATCGGAGTCAGAGCTCTTTCTATAGTGGGTGGATCGTTCAGCCCGCCAGCTCGCCATAGCTCATGTCCTTCACTCATCTGCATTTGCATACCCTCTACTCGCTGCTCGACGGCGCGATCCGAATCAAAGATTTGGTCAAGACCGTCCGGGAGAAGGGGATGTCGTCGGTCGCGGTGACCGACCACGGCAACATGTTCGGCGCGATCGACTTCTACCGGCGGGCGAAGGAAGCGGGCCTCAAGCCGATTCTGGGGAGCGAGACTTATGTCGCCGGGGCCAAGGGCCGAACCGATCGCACCGAGAAGGTTTCCCACCATTTGATTCTTCTCGCGAAGAACGAAGAGGGCTATTCCAACCTCAGATACCTGGCATCGACCGGGTATCTCGACGGTTTTTACTACCATCCTCGGATCGACAAGCAGGTCCTCAAGGATCACGCCAAGGGTTTGATTGGGCTGACCGCCTGTCTAGGCGGGGAGGTGACCTCCGCCTGCTTCCGCGGTGACATGGATCATGCGCGGCGCGCGGCCCTGGAGTTCAAGCAGATTTTCGAGCCGGACCATTTTTTTCTGGAGATCCAGTCCAACGGGCTGCCCGAGCAGGAGCGGGCCAACACCAATCTGAAGCAACTGGCGAAAGACTGCGAGATCCCCTTGGTGGCTACCGCCGATGCCCACTACATCAAACGCGAGGACGCCAAGGCCCATGAGCTCTTGATGTGCATCGCCTCCGGCAAGACGCTGGCGGACAGCAAGCGAATGCGGCATTCCACCGATCGCCTCTACGTCACCAGCCCGGAGGAGATGCTCGAGTATTTCAAGGACGTTCCCGAGGCCGTTTACAACACGCAGCGAATCGCCGAGATGGTGACGCTCGAGTTGAGCTTGGGAAAGCCGATGCTTCCCAGCTTCAAGGTCCCTGACGACCATACGCCGGATTCATACATGGCGCAGCTTGCTCGCAGTGGCCTGGAACGGCGATTTCAAGAGTTTCCCCAACCGGTAGACCGCGATGCCTATGACCGCCGGTTGCAGCTCGAGCTTTCGGTCATTTCGGCAATGGGTTTTTCGGGCTACTTCTTGATCGTCCAGGACTTCATCAATTGGGCCAAGCGGCAGGGCATCCCAGTCGGACCGGGACGGGGCTCTGGGGCCGGCTCGCTGGTGGCCTACGCGCTGCGAATCACCGATCTCGATCCGATTCCTTACAACCTGCTGTTCGAGCGGTTTCTCAATCCGGAGCGGGTGTCGATGCCGGACTTCGACATCGATTTTTGTCAGTCTCGGCGAGATGAAGTGATCAAGTACGTTTCCCAAAAGTATGGGGAGAATAACGTCGGGCAGATCATCACCTTCGGATCGCTCAAGGCCAAGAGCGTCCTGCGGGATGTGTGCCGAGTCTTCGGGCTTCCCTACTCCGAGGGCGATCGGATCGCGAAACTGGTTCCGGAGGTGCTGAACATCTCCCTCAAGGACGCGATCGAGATGGAGCCCAGGCTGAAGGAGATGATGAGCAAGCCGACTCTCCTGGGCTCGGTCGAAGGAGGCCGAGAGGTCACCTCCAAGGACGTGTTGGAAATTGGCCTGGCGCTGGAGGGGCTTCACCGACAAGCGGGAATGCACGCTGCCGGTGTGGTGATCGCCGATAAGCCCCTCTGGGAATACGTTCCGCTCTACCAGCCGCCGGGCGAGAAAGTATTGATCACCCAGTTCGCCAAGGACGAAGTCGAGGCGGCGGGTCTGGTGAAGTTCGATTTTCTCGGCCTGAAGACGCTGACCGTCATCCAACACGCCCTGGATCTGATCAATCGCGATCGCCCGCCGAATCAAAAGCTGCAGTCGCATCAGATTCCGGTCGACGACCGAGCGACGTACGAACTGATTTCCAGCGGCAACACCGCCGGAATCTTCCAGATGGAGTCCTCCGGCTTCACCGAGATGGTCACCAAGCTGCGGCCATCGCGCTTCGAGGACATCATCGCCGCGGGCGCGTTGTATCGTCCCGGGCCGCTGGACGCGGGAATGGTGGATGTCTTCATCAACCGCCGGCACGGCCGTGAGAAGGTCACCTATCCAGATCCGGCCCTGGAGCCAATCCTCAAGGACACCTACGGGGTGATCGTCTATCAGGAACAGGTGATGCAGATTTCCCAGGTGCTGGGCGGGTATTCGCTGGGTCGAGCCGACCTCTTGCGCCGGGCGATGGGCAAGAAAAAGGCCGAGGTGATGCAGAAGGAGCGGGCCGGTTTCTTGGAGGGCTGCAGCAAGAACGGGGTCGAGGCCAAGACCGCCGGTGAGATCTTCGATCTGATGGAGAAGTTCGCGGAATACGGCTTCAACAAATCGCACTCCGCCGCTTATGGGCTGATCACGGTTCAGACCGCGTGGTTGAAAGCCCATCACCCAGTGGAGTTCATGGCCGCGCTGCTTACCTCGGAAAAGGACGAGACCGACAAGGTCGTCGCTCATATCGCCGAGGCCCGGGCGAACGGCCACCAGGTGCTGCCTCCGGACGTCAACCTCTCGGATCTGGAGTTTAGCGTCAGCGAGGGTCGAATCCGGTTCGGCTTGGGCGCGATCAAAGGAGTCGGTGAATCGGCGATCGAGGCGATCGCCGAGTCCCGGGGCCGGGTTCCTTTCCGGAATCTGTTTGACTTTTGTGAACGGGTCGATTTGCGCAGGGTCAATCGGAAGGTGATCGAAGCGCTGGTCAAGGCCGGGGCCTTTGATTTCGAAAAGCGCCCCAGGCGGCAGCTGTTCGAAACGATCGACCAAGCGCTCGAGCGGGGGTCCACCGCGCAGCGAGACCGGGCGGTTGGGCAGAAATCGCTCTTCGGCGATGATCCAGCGGCCCCTGGCGCTCAACTTTCGGCGGCGATGCGAAACGAATACGTGCCCTGCGAGGAGTGGAGCGAGAAGGAGCGGTTGTCCTACGAGAAGGAGGCGATTGGCTTCTATGTCTCCGGCCATCCTCTCCACCAGTATGAAAAGGAGCTTCGGCGCTATGCGCGCCCGGCCGCTTCGGTTCAGCGCGCGCGCCGGGAAGAGCGAGCCACGGTAGCCGGGATCGTCGCCGCCCTGCGCGAGCGGCCCACCAAGACCGGCAAGCGGATGGCCTGGATTACCCTGGAAGACCTCAGCGGCTCGGTGGACGTGGTTTGCTTTCCGGGCCGAAACGGGAAGGCGGGTTACGAGGGCTGGGAGCCGCTCCTCAAATCCGATGAGCCGATCTTGATTCGGGGGACGGTTCAGATGACGACTCGCGACGAGGAACAGCCGACCGCGGAGATCATCGCTGAAGAAGTTTTGTCGTTGCGCGAGGTGCGGGACAAGCGGGTCCGCCGGCTGGAGCTGCGAGTCCCGGTGGAATCAATCACCGAGGAGCGCTTGCGGTTGCTCGCCGAATTGGCGAAAAGCAACGCGGGCTCCACCCCCCTGGTCCTTTCGATCCTGATTCCAGGCGAGGCAGAGGCGACGATCGGATCGATCCAGCACAGAGTGGGGGTGAGCGACGATCTTCTCGCCGCGATGGATCGCCTTTTTGGCAGCAAGGTGGCGGAGCTGGCCTGAACCGTTCAGGAATCGGTCAGGACTGGATTGATCTTCCAGATCTCGCTTGCGTATTCCGAAATCGTGCGATCCGACGAGAATCTGCCCACCCGAGCGATGTTAAGCAGCGCTTTCTTCGCCCAGCTCGCCTGATCCGGGTAGGCGCGGGTCACCTCCTCGCGGGCGCGTGCATAGGACGGGAAGTCCGCAAGGCACAGGTAGGGGTCCTCGTCCAAAAGCGAATCGACCAGAGGAGAGAAGAGGTGCCGGTCCTCGGGTGAGAAGAAGCCCGAACCGATCAGATCGATGGCTTCTCGAAGATCCTGGTTCCGTTCGTAGTGGTCCCGGGGCCGATAGCCCTGGTGTTTGAGCGCGGCGACTTGATCGGCGGTGAGGCCAAACAGAAAGAAATTTTCTTCCCCGACAGCGCTGCGAATTTCGATGTTTGCGCCGTCGAGGGTGCCAAGGGTCAGCGCCCCATTGAGCGCGAGCTTCATGTTGCCGGTCCCGGAAGCTTCTTTGCCCGCGGTGGAGATCTGCTCGGAGATGTCGCTGGCGGGGATGATCCGCTCGGCCTCTGAAACGCGGTAGTTTGGAAGAAAGATCACCTGAATTCCGGTGTGGGTAGCTTCGCCGTTGACCACCTCCGCGATCCCGTTGATCAGGCGGATGATCAATTTCGCTCGGTGATATCCCGGGGCGGCTTTTCCACCGAAAATGAAGACGCGCGGATGGATCAGGGCCTCGGCGGATCGGCGCACCCGGATCCAGAGGGAGACGATCTCGAGGGCGTTCAGCAATTGCCGCTTGTATTCATGCAGCCGCTTGATCTGCACGTCGAAGATCGCCCGCGAATCGACGTTGATCCACAGCTGGTCGCGGATGTGCCGGCTCAAGGTTTCTTTGTTCGCCTGCTTTACTTTCCGAAGCTCGGCCAGAAACTCGCCGTCCTCGACCAAGGATTCCAGCTCGCGCAATCGGTCCAGATCTTTTATCCACCCATCGCCGATCCGCGAGGTGATCAGGCGGCAGAGGCCGGGATTGCACAGCACCAGCCAGCGGCGAGGCGATACCCCGTTGGTCTTGCTGTTGAAGCGCTCCGGAAAGAGGGACGCCAAGTCCGGTAGAACATCCCGCTTGAGAAGCTCGGTGTGAAGTTGAGCCACCCCATTCACGCTATGCGAGCCCACCACCGCGAGGTGGGTCATCCGGATGTGCTTCTCCGGGCCCTCTTCGACGAGCGACAGCCGCGAGAGCTTGGCCTCATCGAAGGGGTTGCGAATCTGGACCTGGCGGAGGAAGCGGTGATTGATTTCGTAGATGATCTCCAGGTGTCGGGGCAGCAGTCGCTCGAACAGAGACACCGGCCAGCGCTCGAGGGCCTCTGAGAGAAGGGTGTGATTGGTATAGCCAAAGGTCTGGACGGTGATGTTCCACGCCTCATCCCACGCGAGCCGCTGCTCATCCACCAGCGCCCGCATCAGCTCGGCAATCGCGATCGCCGGGTGGGTATCGTTGAGCTGGATCGCGACTCGGCTGGCGAACTTCGAAAAGTCGTGGTGAACCTTGAGGTAGCGGCGGATGATGTCGGCGATCGAGCAGGCGACGAAGAAATACTGTTGCCGCAGGCGGAGCTCCTTGCCAGCGAGAAAATTGTCGTTCGGGTAGAGCACCTTTGAAATCACTTCAGAATCGTTCTTCTCGACGACCGAGCGTTCGTAGTCGCCATCGTTGAAGACCCGGACGTCGAATTCCGCGCTGGCGCGCGCCTCCCACAGCCGCAAGGTATTGACGGTGTTGGTGCCGTACCCAGCGACGGGCACGTCATAGGGGACCCCGAGCACCCTCTTGCCGTCCACCCACCGGCTGACCTGGTGCCCGGCGGAATTCTGATGCTGCTCCACGTGTCCGTAGAAGCGAACTTCCACCGCTCGCTCCGGTCGGATGATTTCCCAAGGGCTCCCGAATTTCAGCCACTCGTCCGCCCGTTCAATCTGATAGCCGCTGACGACGTCCTGCTTGAAGATCCCAAATTCATAGCGGATGCCGTAGCCAAAACCCGGCAGGCTCAAGGTGGCCATTGAATCCAAGAAGCACGCGGCCAACCGCCCGAGGCCTCCATTACCCAGACCGGGATCGGGCTCCATGTCCAGCAGCGCATCCAGATCCGCCCCTGCTTCCTTGAATACGTTGCGGGCAGTTTCCAAAAGTCCGAGCGCGATCAGATTGTTCCCCAGGGCGCGTCCGGGCAGATACTCCGCGGACAAATAGTACGCCCGCTTGACGTCCTTTTCGTAATGGGTGCGCTGGGTCGAGACCCACCGATTGGCCAATCGGTCGCGCACCGCGAGAGCCAGCGCCACGAACTGATCATAGAGCGTGGCCGTCTTGGCGCTCTTTCCGCGGGAATAGCGGATGTGGTTGAGGAAATCTCGATGCAGCGATTCAGGGTCCTCTCCCGTTCGTTGCGCGTTCGGGGGAAGGACTTCAGGTCCATTCTGGGAAATCGAAACCGCCATCGCCTTCACTGAACCGTCGCCGCTCTCGAAGCCTCGGCGACGGATTGGACCTCGAGGCTCGCGACCCAGCTCGAGATCCTCCGGCCGAAATCATCCCAAAGCTCCTTCGGGAGCGGGGCCGCGCGAGGGAACCTCTGGTTGAGTGGATTGATGAAGCGTCCTCCCCGTCTCATCGCGAAGTGCAGATGCGGACCGGTGCTGAGCCCGGTGTTGCCGCTGTACGCGATCACTTGCTTCTGCTGCACCCGCGCGCCGACGTGCAGTCGCGGAGCAAAGGAAGAAAGGTGCAGGTAGCAGGTCTCCAAGCCGTTCGGGTGTCGGATGCAAATCATCCGGCCCGAGCCATTTTCCGTTCCGATTCTTACCACCGTTCCATCGGCGACCGACCAGACCGGCGTGCCGACTGCGGCCGCGTAATCGACGCCGTTGTGCGCCTTCACGTACTGGAGAATCGGATGAAAGCGACTGCCGAAGCGCGAAGTCACGTTGGCGTACTTGAGCGGGCTTTTGAGAAACGCTTTGCGCGCCGAGCTGCCATCTTGCTGGAAATACGAGGTTTCCCCGGAGGGGAGTTGATAGCGAAACACCCGTTTTTCGCCCACCAAGGCCCCGCGGTACGAGGCAGCCAGCAGCTCCCCGTAGCGAAGGGTGCGCCCTTTCACCAATAGCTTTTCAATCACGATCCGGGCTCGGTCGTCCTTCCGCACGTCCTGGTAGAAGTCGATGTCCCAGGCGAAGACGTCGGCCAGCGCTAACGCCAGGCTGGGATCCTCCTGCGCCGACAAAGTCGCTTGATAGACCGAGCTGTCGATCGCCAGATCTACGGTCACGATCTTTTTCTCGATCTCCACCTCTCGCTTGCTGCCCACCCAGCGATCCCCGTCGCGGCGAACCTGCCACTCGTCGAACGCGCTCTGGCGATAATCCATTCGCTCCAAGGCTCCGTTCTGAATCACCAGCCGAAGCTGATCGGCGCTGCGGCAGTGCCGAAAGTCAAGCACCCCAGTCAATGCTTGGATGATCGCCTCCACTTGCGCGGTCGCGATGCCCGCGTCGTGAAGTGCCCGAGCCACGGTCTGGTTGCGCTCGATCCTCCGGTTGAGCACGATCTGCTCGCTCCTCGCGGCCGACGAAAAGGCAAACAGGGACAGTCCAAGCGCAAGCCAACGGGGAGGGTTCATCGAGGAGCCGAGCCTCTTCAGAGGCGGTCTAGAGGTCAACTTTCTTTTCGGAGTGGTTCTGACCGTCGTACCGGAGCATCACGCCTTTGCCTTCATACCTGGTGATCAGGTTGGCGGGTCGGCGCCAAAGGGACTGTAAGTTCTTCAGGGTCTCACGGGCATAGTCGGCCTTGAGGTCTTGACCATCGTGCTTGTGGGTCAAAAGCAATTCACCACGGTTGTCGTAGTTCCCGTCCGCCACCTCGATGATCGGTTGTCCGAAGTTGGTGAGCTGGTGCAAGAGCTTGTTCTTCACCTTCCGGAACTCGCGGTCGACGATTTCCCAGACGTTGCGCTTCTCATTGTAGCCGTAGACGAACAGTTTTTGATCGATCGCAAACTCCGGGGTGAGGAACGTATCGATGAAGGTGACGTCGTTGTAGTGCTTGCGCACTTCGAAGATTTTCTCCCGCCCCTGGCCCAGCTTCTTGTCCCAGGCTCGCCGCGCTCGCAGGTCGTCGCACTCGTCCCACTCCTTGCCGAATCGGCCTTTGTTCCAGCGGTCTTCAATGTCGCGGAACAGCTCGATTCCGAGCTTGTACGGGTTGAGAGAACCGGGGCGGGTGCCCATCGTGCCGGAATGATGGTCCGCGTAGTCGATGATCTCGTAATCCTTCAAGGCGTGGGTGGTCATGATCGTCGAATGCCAGTAACTCGCCCAGCCCTCGTTCATGATCTTGGTTTGCCCCTGCGGAGCGAGGTAGTAGGCCTCTTCCCGGATGATCGACAGGACATCGAATTCCCAAGGCTCGAGGGGAGCGTGATCCAGCAGAAAGAGGAGGATGTCGCGCTGTGGCCGCTCGGGAAACTTCTTTGACTTGATCTTTTGCTGCTCGACCTTGCGGCGCTGCGCCTCAATGAACTCCCGGGGGTTGACGAAACCCCGCATGTACTCGCGATCGACCTTGAACCCTTCCACCCGCTCGTTGGACTTGGATTCCTCTTCGGTGCGTTTGGGATCTGGATTTCGCCGGATGTAAGGAGCATGGTAGTCGATCAAGTTCTCGACCGAGAGCCCCCGGTCGACGAATTCCTCGACCTTCTCGAGGCCAATCCGGTCGATCCAGCGACGCACCCGGGTGGCATGGTTCGCCATCTCGTCGACCATCCGGCGGTTGGTATGGGCGAAGCAGAAGTTGTTCTTGAAGAAGTCGCAGTGGCCGTAGACGTGGGCCATCACCAACTTCTGATCGACCTCGGCGTTGGACTCGAGCAGGTACGCGTAACAGGGCTCGTTGTTGATCACCAGCTCGTAGATCTTCGACAGGCCGTACTCGTATCCCTTCGAAAGTTGCTCGTACTCCATTCCCCACCGCCAATGAGGATAGCGGTTGGGGAAGCCGCCATAGGCCGCCACCATGTTCAGCTCGTCGTACGAGAGCACCTCGAAGACCGTCTGGAAAAAGTCGAGACCGAGGCGCTTGGCGTAGCCCTCAATCTCATTTTTCAAGTCTTGAAGGCGGGGAGATAGGCTCTTGGGACTCATGCTTACTTGCCGCGCCCCAAAAAGTCCTTGATCGACTGATAGATGGCGTCCTTGTCGGCGATCTCCGACAGCGCCACGTTCTCTGACTCCCCGATCGCCTCGCGCAAGTCCTTGATGAACTGCCCGCTGCCATACGGGCTCTCCACCTGCCCATAGGCGAACTGATTCACCGCCGGCAGGACGTCGTTTCGCAACATTTCAATGCAGAACCGCGTGTCATCCGCGCTCCAGTTATCCCCATCGGAAAAATGAAAGGGGTAGATGTTCCAAGACGAGGAGGGATAGTCCGCCTTGATGATCTCCTTGCACAGCTTGTAGGCGGAGGAAATCATCGTTCCACCCGACTCGCGGGTGTGGAAGAAAGTCTCCCGGTCCACCTCTCGCGCCACCGCGTCGTGAATGATGTACCGGCACTCCAACCCCTTGTATTGGTGGCGCAGCCAGGTATCGAGCCAGAAGCTCTCGATCCGGACAATCTCCTTCTGCTCATCTCCCATCGAGCCGGAGACGTCCATCATGTAGAGGATGACGGCGTTGGTCTCTGGGAGATTTTGCAGCTTGTAGGAGCGGTAGCGGCGGTCCTCCCGGGTCGGAATGATCACCGGGACCTTCGGATCGTAAGCGCCGAGCGCGATTTGCCGCCGCAACGCCTGCTTGTAGGTGCGCTTGAAATGCCTGAGCGATTCCGGGCCGGTGGTGTTGATCCCGGTGTACTTCACCTTTTGCGCGATGATCTTTTCCTTGCCTCGCCGTTCGATGTTGGGAAGCTGCAGCTCCTCTCCCAAGATCTGCGCCAGCTCATCGAGCGACACGTCGACTTCCAGGGCGTGATCCCCTTCAGCGCTTCCGGCTTGGTGCCCGGCGCCCGGCTGGACCGCGCCGGGGGCGAGCTGCTGGCCGACCTCTCCGTCGCCCTGGCCCACTCCGCCCTGCTCTTTATGGCCGTACTTGAAATGGGGGATGTCGATGAACGGAATCGGAATGGAGATCACGTCCTTTCCGCGCTTGCCGATCATCTCCCCCTTCTGCACGTACTTGCGGAGATTCGCCTTGATCTTCCCGCGGACGATTTCCTTGAAGCGAGAGTGATCTTGGTGGATCTTCAAAGAAAACCCCTACTCCTTCGCGTCACCTCGCGCGAAGATGCTGGCGACAAAGTTGAGTACGTCGGTGGAGCAGATCTCGCAGTAGCCGTAATTCTTCATCATCCGGTCCTTTACCAGGTCAATCTTCTCCTGGGTTTCCTTGTCGACCACCGATGACACCAGATTCTTGAGCTTGATCGAGTCCTTCTGGTCCTCGAAGAGCTTCAGCTCCAGAGCCTTGTGCAGCCGCTCGTTGGTCCGGTAATTGAACGTTTTGCCCTCGACCGCCAGCGCCCCGATGTAATTCATGATCTCTCGGCGGAAGTCGTCCTTGCGGCTTTCCGGGATGTCGATTTTCTCCTCGATCGAACGCATCAGACGCTCGTCCGGTTCTTCGTACAGCCCGGTATACTTGTTTCGCACCTTTTCCTTCTGGGTATAGGCCTTGATGTTGTCGATGTAATTTCCGCAAAGCTTGCCGATTGCGTCCTCGTCCGCGCTGATCGCTCGCTGGACCTCGTTCTTCACGATGTCCTCGTATTCCTGTTTCACGGTGGTAAGCAGCTCGCGGTAGCGCTTGCGCACTTCCTCAGTGGGAATCAAGGAGTGCGTGCGCAGACCAGACTCCAGCTCGTTGAGCACCATGAACGGATTGATGCAACCTTCGCCCTTGTCCGAGACCAGCGCGTTGGAGATCTTGTCCTGAATGTAGCGGGGCGAGATTCCGTCCAGACCCTCGCGCGGGGCTTCCTTGCGCAACTCTTTGATGTTGTCCTCGGTGAAGTTGGGGAGGGTCTTGCCGTTGTAGAGCTTCAACTTCTGGAGCACGGAAAGGTTGTGCTTTTTCGGCTCTTCCAGTCGAGTGAGCACTGCCCACATCGCCGCCATTTCGAGGGTGTGGGGCGCAATGTGCTTGCCCTTGATCGCCTGGGGATTGAAATCCTTCTCGTAAATCTTCTGTTCTTCGGCCAACTTGGTGATGTAGGGAATGTCGATCTTCACCGTGCGATCCCGAAGCGCTTCCATGAATTCATTGTTTTCGAGCTTCTTGTACTCGGGCTCGTTGGTATGGCCGATGATCACCTCGTCGATGTCGGTTTGAGGGAATTTCTTGGGCTTGATCTTGTGCTCCTGGGAAGCGCCCAGCAGATCGTACAAGAAGGCGACATCCAGCTTGAGGACTTCCACGAATTCGATGATTCCGCGGTTTGCGATGTTGAATTCCCCATCGAAATTGAAGGCGCGAGGATCGGAATCGGAGCCGTACTCGGCAATCTTTCGGTAGTTGATGTCGCCGGTTAGCTCAGTGGAGTCCTGGTTCTTCTCATCCTTGGGCTGGAAGGTGCCGATTCCGACCCGGTCCTTTTCCGAAAGGATCAGCCGGTTCACTCTCACCTGTTCCATCACCTTCGCGAAGTTCCCCTGACAGGAGGTCATCAGCTCGCGGAAGACGAAGCGGCAGGCGGGGCAGAGCTCGCTGCCTTCGGGAATGGTGTAGCCGGAGCTTGGTGGGCACAGCTCGGCAAATACTCGTGGACGCCAGTCCTTGGGAATGAGATTCAGCGGCTCCTCATTCATTGGGCACTTCATCTTTTCCTTTACCACTGAACCATCCAGCTGCTTCTTATCCAGTAGCCAACTGAAGGTATAAGCCGCCCCATCTGGGATCCTCGAGTACTCTTCGATTCCCTTTTTGAGTAGGCGAGCGATGGTGGACTTCGAAGAGCCGACCGGCCCATGCAAAAGGATGACCCTTCGCTCGGTGCCGTAATTCTGAGCCGCGGCCTTGAAAACGTTCACCAGCTTCATCAACGGGACGTCCAGACCGAAAATCGCGTCGCGACCGCCGAACCGCTCGTCGGAAAAGAAGTGATAGCGGATCAACCGCTTCTTATTGTCGATGTACTCGGTCTTTCCGTAGCTGAGGATCATCTCGTAGATCCTCTGGAATGCGCTGCGGGTGATTTTTGGATTTTGTCTGACGATCTGAAGGTAATCTTCGAAGGAGCCCTCCCAATTCAGCTCGGCGTAGCTCTTCGAATCCTGGAGTGTTGCGATTTTCGAGACCCAAGATGTCCTTTCTGCAGTTTCCTTCATTTCGTCTCCCTATTCGTGCGCTCTCCTTTTGGCAGAAGCGCCACCTCTTTGCGGAACCGCCGCGGGATGGGACCGCGCTAAGGAGAACATCGATGGATGCGCTCCGGCATCCACACTCCCGGGTCGAGGGTAACATTATACTCACGCAGCTGCCGGCGCCCAATTCGGTCCACTGCCTGTCGCTGGTGCGTCACCCGTGGGGAAGTGTACCCGTCCGCTCGAGATGGCGCCGTGCAGCAGCCAACGCTACGGCGGCAGTGGGCCAGAGGAACGCGGCGAATGCCGCCAATATTCCCCAAGCGGGAAGCAAGCTTGGAATTCCGGCATCGGAGAGACCGGCGGCCCGTAGCGCGGTCAACGCGTGGGTGGCAGGCAAGAGCTTGGCCAGCGATTGGAGCGGGGCGGGAAGCACCTCCACCGGGTAGATGACGCCGCACAGAATGTAATTGGCGGTGTCGAGAAGGTAGGTTATCGGGTCGGAACGTTTGAAGATCAACACCACCGCCGCGGAGAGCAGCCCGAGCGCGGCGAAGGGCAGCAAGGCGAAAACCAGGGTGGCACTGAAGCCCAGCGGGTTGATTTTCAGGTGGGCACCGAACGCCATGGCCCCCAGGACCACCAGCCCGACCGCTTTGAGGATCGCCGCCAGGACCGGGTAGATCGCGAGGTAGCCGATGATTCGAAATGTGGATAGCGGGGCGGCGAGCAGCACCTCGAGCGATCCATCGATTTGGAACTCACGCACTCGCTGTGCAAAGGTGGCTTGCAAGGTGCGTAGGCATGACGCGATCGCCAGTCCGAGCAAGGCGAAGGAAAAGTAGTCGGCTCCGTACCTTCTCAGGACCGGCGCCGGCCCGACCAGCTTTGCGAGGAAGTAGAAGGCGGTGACGGTGACCACCCCACCCGCAAGCGCAAAGACGAAATTGGCGCGGTAGGAGGCCGCGATCAAGAGGTCCCTTCGCACAAACGCCCAGGCCAACCTCACCGGACGGTCTCGCTGGTTGGGGAGGCGAAGATCCTTTCCGCGTCCGGCCTGACCTGAGCAAAGCTGCCGAAGCGCGCGGCGTGCCCCTGATCGAGCAAAAGAACGCCCGAGGCGATTGCCTGGACCTCGGCAAGATCGTGGCTGGCGAAGAGAACGGCCGCGCCCCGGCCAGCCACTTCCGCCAGGATTTGACGCCGAAGCCGAGCGGCAGCACCCGGGTCCAGCGAGCGGGTGATTTCATCCAAAAGCACAACGCGAGGCCGGTGCAACAGGACTCGGATCAGCACCGCGCGGGCCCTTTCGCCGGTTGAAAGGGTGCGCACTTCGCGGCGAAGCAAGGCGGTCGCTTCGAAGCGCTCAGCGAGCTCGGCGATCCCCTGCAGCGCTTGGGGGCGGGTGAGACCGTAAAGCGCGGCGTAGAATTCCAGATTTTGTTTGACGGTCAAGCGAGGAGACAAACCCCGGTCTTCCGAAAGTGCCGCGCCAATCACCCGCCTCGACTTCGGCCGGTCCCGCACGACATCGAGTTGGGCCACCCGCGCGGAGCCCCGCGACGGGAGCAACAGCCCTGCCAAAATGCGTAGGAGCGTGCTTTTGCCGGCTCCGTTCGGTCCAATCAGGGCGACCAGCTCTCCGGATCGCACGGTGAAGCTGACATCGTCGAGCGCCACTCGAGGAGCGCGCTGGCTGCCCAGCCTCCACAGAGGCGGCGGATAGGACTTGCTGATCCCAAGAACCTCAACCTCTGGAAGCGCCGCCATCGAATACCTATCACACAACGGAATCGGTGCTTGGGACAGCAAATGACCCATCGTAATCTCCCGCGGCCGATGAAGAACGCCTCCACCGCGCCGGCCAGCCCACTTCGGCCGGCGCTCCGCACGCCGAAGCAGCGGCCCTCAGCGGATCTCAGCGCCTTGCCTCGGCCGATCGAACCTCGGCCGGTGGTCGCCTGTGGTTTGCTGATGCTGGTGGCGCTGGCGCCCCGGTTGGCGTTGCTCCCGTCCAATCAAAACCTGTACGGGGACGCGGTGATTCGGACGGAGCTGGCGGGACGCTGGCTGGCCAATCCGCACTGGATCTCCAGCTTCGCGGACGGCGCCTTTCAGTTCGGGCCTCTGCACCTCTACCTGCTGGGACTTGCCTTGAAGCTCTGGCCCGCACCGGAATTGGCGGGCAGAGTCATGAGCCTGGTCTTCGGCATCGCCACGGTGGTGCCGCTTTACTTATTGACCAGGCGACTGTTCGACTGGAAAGCGGCGGTGGTGGCCTGCCTCGGGTTGAGCGCGTGGGGAATGCACATCCAATTCTCCACTACCGCCGCGAGTGAATCGCTTGCGCTTTTTCTGGTGCTTTGCACCCTCTGGTTGTTCGCTGCCGGTGTCGAGGGAGGCCGCTTTGCCCCGACCGCGTACTCCGCGCTGATGCTCAACCTGGCGTGCGCCACCCGCTATGACGCGTGGTTGCTGATTCCGCTACTTTCGGGGCTATTGCTGTTCGGGGATAGCGATCGGATCGCGGCGGTCACTCGAGCGGTTTTTTTCGGACTGCTCTGCCTGCCCTTTCCACTGATCTGGATGCAAGGAAACGAGGTCGCGCTGGGCAGTCCCTTTGCGCCGATCCATCACATCGAGGATTTTCACCGAGCCTGGGTCGGCGAAGAGCTCGCGCTTTGGGGCCCCTTCCTCTACCGCCTGCGAAACCTTTTCTTCTGGCCGGGAGTCGCTCTGGTCACGTTGAGCCCGTTGGTGGCGCTGTTCGGCTTCGCGGGAATGTGGAGCGCCTGGAAGCAACAACCGCTGCACCGCTGGTTGATCTGGACCGCGCTGATCCCCACCGCTTACTTCACCTTTCGCAGCGCCATTCTTTTGAACTTCCAACCGCTCGGGCGCTTTACGGCCAATCAGCTGGTGCTGCTGCTGCCCTACGTTTCCTATGGCTTCCAGTCGTTTTTCGGCCGTGGACCAAGCCTTTGGCGGAGGATCGTCGCCGTGCTGAGCGTCGCGAGTGCGATTGGCACTCCGACATTTCTAGGCGTCCTGACCTCCCGGGACGATGACGGCATCGCCCGGTCTTTGGCGCCAATCGGTCCGGTCTCCAAAAACCCCGCGGCAGTGATCGACCTGGCGCGGTTCATCAAGGAGCGCGCGCGGGCCGACGGCGCTGGAATCATTCTCGACACGGACCCTCACCACTGGGACATGCAGATTGCGTTCTTCAGCGGGCTACCGGAGGAGAAGATGGCGCGTTACCGCTGGGACACTTTTCAAAAGCGTCTCCTGACCGCTCAGCCCGCATACCTGATTCGGATTGACGGCGGGCAGCTGATTGAAAATCTGGACTTTCAGCTGATCGGCAATCGCGCCCGGCTCGGCGATCGATGGTTCGAGGAGCTGCCTGGATTCAAGCCGCCGTTTCACGTGTATCGACCGCTCGAGCCCCGGTAATCAGCCTCCTCGATTCCGCTGCCGGAAAAATTCGCGCTGCCAATACTCCACCGCGGCCTCGTGGCAGCGGACGTCGGGGCAGAAGACGTGGGTCCCATTGTTGCGCGAGACAAAATACAGATCATTGCACTCGATCGGAGCCAAGGCAGCCTGGAGCGCCGCTGCGCCGGGCGAGGCGATCGGCCCGGGAGGCAGGCCATAGGTGGTGTACGTGTTGTAGGGATGCTCGGTTCGCAAATCCTGGGAGGTGATGTTGTTGATGTAAGCGCCCCGGATCAGACGCATCGCGTACAGAACGGTGGGGTCGGTCGCCAACCTCATATGCAGGCGCAGTCGGTTGTGAAAGACACAGGAGATCCTGGGCCGCTCCTCCGGCGCGCCGGTTTCCTTTTCGATGATCGATCCGAGGGTGACGGCTTGCAGTAGGTCGAGGGTAACGCCGGGCTTTCGGTGCGAATCCGCCTTCCGATATTCTTCGAGCAAGCGGGAAACCATTTTCGCAAGGACGGACTCCTCCGTCGCTCCGCGGGTAAATGAGTAGGTGTCCGGGAAGAGGAAGCCCTCGAGCGAGTCCGCGGGTACGCCAACGCGGCGAGCGAAAGCGGGATCGCTGCTTAACTTCTGGAGCTTGGCCAAATCCAACTTCAGATCGGATTGGACCAAGATCGGCAGGATCTCTTCGAGTCGCAGGCCCTCCGGGACGGTGAAGTGATGGAGCTTGACCTGACCGCTGACCAGTTTCTGCATCACTTTAGAGGGGGTCAAGGGTCCGACAAACTCGTACTCGCCCGCTTTGAGGCGCGGTGCGGTTCGTTCCCGGCGCAGGAACGCGTAAAAGTTGCTCGCGCTGCTGACCACCCCCGCCTGAGCCAGCATCTCGGAAACCGACTTCGGCCCAGTCCCCGGCTGAATCTCGATCACCTTCGGTTGATTCGACCCAAACGACTCGGTGGCGAACCGGTTCAGCTCGAGGTCCCGCCAAAGAAAGTAGCCGCCGATTCCGAGCGCGACGACCATCATCGCGGTTGCGAAGATCGCCAGTTTCCTCATCGCAACCCTCCGCCGGAGTCCAGCCAACCCTGGAGGATGATCGCCGCCGCGACCCGATCGATCACCTTTCGCCGCTTGCTTCGAGAGACGTCGGCTTCTAGCAGCACTCGCTCGGCGGCGCGGGTGGAGAGCCGCTCGTCCCAAAACTCCACCGGCCGTCCAGAATCCTTCTCCAGAACCGCGCCGAATTCACGAGCTTGAGCGGCCTGGGCGCCTTCGGTGCCATTCATGTTCAAGGGAAGCCCCACCACCCATCGTCCCACCTGGTGGGCATGGGCGAGGCTATTGAGTTCCGAAAGATCGGCTGAGAGCGAGCGCCGGCGGAGGGTCGTAACCGGCTGGGCGGTCAGCCCCAACTCATCCGAGACGGCGACCCCGATGGTGCGGGTGCCGAGGTCGAGGCCCATGGTTCGCATCGGCATCTACTCTAATCGTCGATCCGCAAGCTGGGACAGGCTATCCGACGGTTTGTATGCCTGGTGGCCAGAGGGTGCCCCAAAGCGCCCGAAGATGCTCACCCGTGGGGTCGGCGAGCGTGGCACAATCGCTGCAAACTTTCCCGGCAGTTCGCCGAGGGTGAGACAGCCCTGGGCGAGCCGTCGGCGGGGAGGTGGGTGGCAGAGGAGGAATGCGGGCCTACCTGCCGACGGCTTTTTTGTCGTCGTCTTCGAGCTGGCCCTCTGCAATCAGGAGCTCCTTGAGCTTGCGCAGGCTTTCCCGGGTCCGGTCGACGAAATTGCTGGCGGACCCAATCCGCTCCGCGGCTTCGAGCGTGCGCTCGTAAATGTTGATCGCCTTGCTCACCAGCACGCGGACTCTCTTCCGCACCTCCTGCCGGTAGACCTCCGCCTCCTCCGGGTTCAGCTGCTTGGGGACCGGCGAGTCGATCAGATGTGAGTAAAGAGTCTGGTAGAGCATCCCGATCTGTGCGCCCGAAGCGGTCGACCAGTACCGGTCTCCGATCCGAATTGCCCGCAAGTAGTGCCCTTGCGCGGAAAGCAAGAGTTCCGCCTTGTATTCCAAATCCTGGGCGAGCTCTTCGGCGTTGTGATCCGGTTGAAGGGAGACCGCTTCGGATCGGATTCGGTAGATCTCGCCCAGAAAGAATTCCCCCTGTGCGGGATACGCCTCGTCGATCTCTCGCTTATCCGATTGGGCCTGGTAGAGCTCTAGCGCCTCTCGGAGCGTGCGCTCCGCAATCTCAGCCGTGCCCAGCTCCACCTCGCACACGCCTCTTTGCACCTTCGCCTCGATCAGCGTGCTAGCCGGCAAATCGGATCGGGCGGCGATCGTGCCCAAAACCTGAGCCGCATCCGAATAGCGCTCCAGATAGTAGAAGGCTTCCGCCAATCGGAAGGCGGCCTCCAGCGCCTCGCCAGTGCCGCGCTCGGGGTCGGCCAATTGACCGAAACGGGACGACGCCGGTTCCCATTTTTTCTCCCTCTCGTAGGCGAGCCCTGACTTGTAGATCGCTTCGCGCCAGTGTGGACTGGATGGATACGACTCCGCGAGTCGATCCAAGAAGCGGCTCGCTTGCCGAAAGTCCTTCGCGGCATAGGCCGAAGAGCCGTGCGCAAACAGCTCTTCGTCGTTGAGTTTCTCGAGCTCCACGTCGCCGATAATCACCAGCGGGTCGAACTGCAACGCTTGTCGAGGGCGGGGGGTCGCGCAACTCGCGGCAATCGCGCCGAAGCAAACAAGCCGCGCCGCTGTGGTTCGAAATCGCAGGCGAGTAGTTTAAACCGATTCCAGCGTGCGGCCAGGGGCCTCACCCGCCGGGACCAGCAATTGTGCCAAGCTCCACAAGCCGTTGAGATCATGAATGTCCTTCACCAGCTTGGGAACCGACACCAGCGGTGTAGGGTGGCAGTCCGCCTTGAGCCTTGCGATCGACTGAGCGTCCTCGGCGGCCATCGCTTCGTTTTCGCGCAACGTTTGCTCGATCTTCTGGCGCAACGGTCCTTCCAGCTTTGAAGCGCTCTTCCAGTCCGCGCGAGAGGGTGCAGCCGTCACCCGATTGACGATCACCGCGGCGACCGCCATGTGGTTCTGTTGAAGCTCGGTGTGAAAGTCCACCGCCTCCTCCAGTCGCTCCAGCTGGGGCGTCGTCACCAACACGAAAGCCGTTTCGTCCGATGCCAACAGGGCGCGAACTTGGCGCGCACGCTGACGAAAGCTCTCATTCATGCTGCTCATCGCCAGCATGAAGTCTGCCAGGTCCTCCAGCGTTTCCGCGCCGGTGAGCTTGGCGAGCGTCTTGGCGACGTAACCGCTCCCGGAACCGAAAAGATGGAGGCCGAACTTGCCGGCGGTGAGCGCCGGACCGAGGAGCCACTTGGCGGCATCATTGTCGAGAAAATCCAAAATCCGGTTGGGCGCATCGAGAAAATCCTTGGCATGGGCCGCCGGGGGCGTATCGAGCACAATCAGCCGATAGTCCCGATGCATTCGCAGCTGCCATAGCTCTTCCAGTGCGATGTACTCTTGAGAGCCAGCGAGGACCGACGAGAGAGAGCGATAGAAGCGATTGTTGAGGATTCGTTCCTTTCGGCTGGGAGGGGCGTGCCGCTCGATGAACTCGTCCCAGGTCCGCTTCATGTCGAGCATCATCGCAAACAGTGGAGAAGAGGGCGGTAGACCGGCCGAGGCGAGCTGCTCAGGGGCGATCCGGGTTTCGGCATTGCCCAACTCTTTGAGACCCAGCGAGTTGGCCAGCCGTCGCGCCGGGTCGATCGTGCAGACCAACGCGCCTTGCCCTTGGACTGCTTTGCACAGAGCCAGGCTGGCAGCGACCGTCGTCTTCCCCACACCGCCGGCTCCGACGCAGACCAGCACCCGGCGCTGTGCCAGCGCTTGAGCGAGGGGGGACGAATCGGGCTGAGAATTGGCCTCGCGGTCGCTCATCCCGGTGCTTCTAGCGCTGGTTCGAGCGTTCGGGCCACCGACTCGACCGCCTGGCGCCCGATCGGGTAGGTGAACAGCCGCGGAACTGTGGCGACCGGCAGGCCGAGGGCTTCCAAAAGTCGGTGCCGAAACCGGGAGGAGGACAGCGCTTGCTCGCGATGCTGGATGGCCGCTCGCTGCAGCGAGCGGATGGCGGAGAGCGCCTCGATCTCCCGCTCGCTGAAGCGCTCCGCCACGTACTCGTTGAGGACGATCAGGTCGGTTTGAATCCGCGCACTCTCCGCCAACGCGGCGCGAAGCTCGATCGTTTCGTTCACCGGCATTTCCTCCGGAAGCGACACCAAAATCGCGGTGGTAATCGCCGGATTCTCCAATACGTCCCTCATTCGCTTTGCTTCCTTAGCCAGTCGGCCCGGGGGAACGGTGTTGATCAAGACTCGTGGGATGTTGAAGAACGAGATCGCGTGACCGGTCGCTGGGGCATCCACGACCACCCGCTGGTATTTCGGCTCCCCCGTCGGGAGGCGCTCCTCGACATGGAAGAGGATCTTTCCCAACATCACCAGCTCCTGCAGCGAGGGAATGAATCGCAGAAAGTAGCTGACCAGCCGATTCTCGAATACCGCCTTGTAGATGCTTTCGAATTTGAGGACCATCAGCGCGTACTCTCGCAGCGCGGATTGGGGCTGCAGGTTCACCGCCCACAATTGCCCAGCCAGCGGAACGATTTGCGGACCCACCGGCCCGCTCTCGAGCAGAGTGCCAAACCGATCCTTGGCGTTGACCTCACAGAGCAAGGTGCGCTCGCCGCGAGAAGAAAAGAGCAACGCGAGAGCAGCGCTCACCGTACTTTTGCCGACACCGCCTTTGCCGGAGACGACCCAGAGCCGCTTGTCGAGCAGACGATCCATCGACGCTGACCGTAAAGACCACCCTGTGCGCTGTCAACGCGACTCGCGATCGCCTCGCTCTGACAAGGCTTGACACCTCGTCCGCTGACGATCAGCATGCCTGTTTTCGACGGAGAGCCATGCTCAAGAACAACCCAATGATGAAGAGGTTGGTTGAGACCGGAGAAGAGCGGATGGGCAGAGTGGTCCAGCAGCTTCTCTCGAATGAAAAATTTGTCGCCACCGTGCAGACGATTGTCTCCCGTTCGCTCGCTGCCAAGGGGACTCTCGACAAGAGCATTCGGGCGGCGCTCTCTGCGATGAACCTCCCCTCCGCCGCAGATCTCGAAAATGTTCGGACCAAGGTCGACGACTTGGAGCGAATGATCAGCTCCCTAGAAGCGAAGATTGATTCGCTCTCCCCGGGGCCGAAGAGCTGAGCATGCGCAGGATTGCCTTCATCAATGAAAAGGGCGGGACCGGCAAAACTACCCTCGCGGTGAACACCGCCGCCTACCTGGCCCGGCAGAAAGGACAGCGAGTCCTGCTGATCGATCTCGATAGCCAGGGGCACGCCGCCAAGTGTCTCGGGGTAGATGTCCGAACGCTGCCGATCAACGTGTTTCACCTCCTCACCGACCCGGCGGTCCAGCTGGAGGAGGTGACGCAGCGCACCCGGATTCCCAATCTCTGCGTGGTCCCGGCCTACAAGCAAATGGCGGGCTTTCCCACCGCGGTCGCGGGCGAGCCGGCTCAGGCGGGGTTGCTTGAGAGGCGGATCACCGGGGAGGCTGCAGTCGACTATGACGTGGTTCTGTTCGACACCCCGCCATCGATGGGCCTTGCTACCAGCAACGTGTTACGGGCCGCGACGGAATTGGTGATTCCCGTCGCCCTTACCTACCTGGCCCTCGATGGGTGCGCGGAGCTGATGGAGAGCGTCCGCGAGGTTGCGGCGGCGGCCGGCCGAGCGCCGCCGAGGATTTCGCTGGTGGTGCCGACCTTCTATCGGAACACCTCGTTGGCGGACGAGATTCTCAGCCGGTTGAAGCACTACTTTCCAGGCGCGCTTTCGGCGACGCCGCTCGCCTTCAACGTGAAGATCGATGAGGCGCAAAGTCACGGTGAAACGATCTGGGAATATGCGCCGTCCAGCCGAGGAGCGGCCATGCTGCGGACGATTGGAGAAGAGCTTTGGTCCGCCGAGGCACGCTGGGATCAACCCAGCGCGGCACCGCCGACTCCACCGGCGGCCTAGGTGGGGCGACTGGCCACGGCTCAGAGCCGGCGCTCGAGCTCGTCGATCTTCTTCTCCAGTTCCGCAAGTTTCTGTTGAAGGGCCTGCATGTCGCGGCCGAGCGCTGGAAAGCTCCCGCTCACGTTCTCGATCACTTGGCGAATGCGATCGTCGATCTTGCGTTGCCAGTCCTCCAGCGCTTTTTGGGACGCGCGGATCAGATCCGGTTGACCACCGTCCGCGTCCGGGCTGGACCCTTCGTCGCGACGAAACAGCCGGTCGAGGCGCGATTCCGCGCCCTCGCGGATTGAAGTGACTCGCGGCGTCACTTCCTTTTGAATGAAGCCGCTGATCGATTCGCCCGGCCGGCGGATGATCTCCCGCAGCAAGGACAGCGGCATTCGATTCTTCTTTTTTTCTTCCTCGAAGATGATCTGCGCCAAGGTGACGGAGGTGAGATCCTCCTTGGTGCGATTGTCGATGATCCTGACCTCCAACCCCTGTTTGATCATCTCGGCGATCTCATCCAGGGTGACGTAGCGACTCTCCACCGTGTCGTAGAGTTTGCGATTGGTGTAGCGCTTGATCACCTTGGGTTCGGCGACCCCGGGTGCGGGCAATGTAGGATGCTCGAGCTCTCCCATGTATGCCTGTACGCTCGTCCCTCGCTGTCTCTATGATGACGCGGCGCGCGAGGACCCAATAGCAGAGGGAAGCTTGCCGGAGCAAGCCGGGGCGGCTCCCGGCCCCCCGCGGCACGTCTATAATTCGGGGCACCAGGAGTGAAATGATCACCGAGTGCGCCAACTGCCGCTCCCGGTTTACGGTACCGGACGATCCGCTGTTAGCGGCGGCGGGGATCCACTGCCCTCAGTGCCATCAGCCGGTCAGCAAATTGGAGGAGGTCACCCAGGTCATCCGGCCGAAGTTCTCGTTCGAATACGTCGAGCGAGATAAAGCTGAGCAGCCGGCGGCGGCATTTGCCCCGCCGACAGTGCAAAGCGCGGTCGACCTCTCCCCTGTGCCCTCGGGTTCCCTGGCCACGGAGCTGTTCGGCGATCTCAATCTGCCGGATCCGGGAGGCTCGGCGGAGAGCCCCGGCGGGCTGCTGCACGAAGCGATGTTCGAACTCTCGATGCAGGCCCAGACTGCTGCCGTGCCAAAAGCCGGTTCTGTCGCGCTTCCCACCGAGGCCCGAAGCGCCTTCCTCGCCCGACAGGCTCGAGCCAAGGCCGAGGAGGGGCTGGATCGGCCGGGACTGATCATCGGCGCGGTGGCCAGACTTGCGCAGCTGTTGTTCGCAGTGTTCCTGGCGCTTCTGCTGGTTGCCAGCTTGGGAGCCTACCTCAACGATGGACACTTCGAGCTCTCAGCGTTCTCCTGGCAAGGATTTCAGGCTTTCGTCCATTCACCGGGAGAGATCGTCGCGGTGGATCTCTCGAGCGGCCTTTATGACACGCGCGCGGGCAAGCCGGTGTTCTACCTGCGAGGAGCAGTCGAGAACCGTGGCAGCGAGGCGCGAAAGGTGAAAGTTCGCGCGGAGATTCTCGATGGCACGCAAACAATCCGATCGGTCGACGCATTTGCTGGCGCCAACTACACGCCCGAAGATCTGTACCGGATCGAGGCCGCCGCGGACGCGGAGTCGCTCAACCTGCAAGCAGCCTCTGGGAAGGCAAAGGTGGAGCCCGGTGGAAGGGTGCCATTTTTCTTGGTCTTCTACGATTACCCGCCCGACTTGTGGGCGTATCGCCTCAAGGTGACGACTACCGGGCTTCTGCCCGGCGTTGCGGCACTGCCCTGAGGGCTTCCGCCGGTTCAGCGGCGCTTCGGATCTTCCACCAGCTGGGCGTCTTCTTCCCTCGGGTTCTTGTTACCGCCGGGCTGAAATGAACGCTTGTTGGCGTCCACCAAGTCCTGGCCTCGAGCCGCTCTGCGAAACGAATAGATGAACTTGCCGAGCGCATTTCCGAGCGCTCCCATCCGCGACGCAGAAAAGACCACGATCAGGACAAAGAGAAGAACAATCACTTCGCCAACGCGGAGCATCGATACACCATGCAGCATGTTGAAAGGCGGCGCAAGCGGACTAAGACATCGGTCGTGCTCGTCCTTGGTCACCGCGGCGCCAGCGCCGATGCGCCCGAAAACACCCTGGCCGCCTTTGCGGAGGCCCAACGTCAGGGCGCTGATGGCATCGAGCTTGACGCAATGTTGTGCGGCAGCGGAGAGGTGGTGGTCTGCCACGACGAGCGGCTGGATCGATTGGCTGGGCTACCCTGGCTGGTTCGCGACACGCCGCTCTGGAAGCTGCAGCAAGCGGACGTCGGATCGCACCTTGGCTTCGAGCCGGCTCGAATTCCCACGCTGGTGGAAGTGCTCGGCGCGGTGCCCCCACACTTTCTGGTCAATATCGAGCTCAAGTGCTCGAACTTTGACGACCACGGTCTTTCTCGTCGGGTGGTCGAGCTTGTCCAGGCTGCTGGAGCGCGAGATCGGGTACTGATCTCGAGCTTCAATGCGCTCTGCCTGTGGCGGGTGGGGCAGGCGGATCCGACGCTTCGGCGGGGCTTTCTCGTCGATCCGGACCGCCCCTACTTCGTTCAGGCAAACGTGCTGGCTCCCTTGGTGTCGTCGCATTCGGTGCACTTTTTCTATCAATCGTGCACCCCGGAACGGGTCGCCCGATGGAGAAACCGCGGAATTGAGGTGGCCGCTTGGACGGTGGATGACCCGCAAACCAGTCTTGCGTTGCAGCAGATGGGGGTTCGCTACTGCATCACCAATCGCCCAGCGCTGATCCGCGAGCGCGGGCGAACCGTTTAGGGACGCGCCATCTTCTCCGCCACCGCGGGCGGGCGGCGGCGAATCACCAGCGCCTTGCGGCCCGCGAAGTCCGGTCCCTCGCGAGCTACCACCAGCACGTAATTATTGCCTTCCTTCAACGGGAACTCGGTGGAGAACTTCAGCCTCGCTTGGCTGGCCTCGGTAGGAGAGGCGCTCTTGAAGAATACTTTTTTGTCGTTCACCAGCACGTACATGTCGAGCAGAGTCTTGGCGTTTGAGACCGTGCCGGAGAGGGTAAAGCGATCGCCGTTCACGACAATTCCGCCCTGCTGAGGATCGGCGTTGACCGAGATCTGCGGGGGGTCGCGGAACGGCAGGTATTCCACGTCCTTGACCGAGATTAGCCGGGCCGCCCGGGCCTCTCGTGCATCGCTCTGCTTGATGAAGGCAAAGCGGTCTTTTTCCAGCTCAATTTTGTAGTACCCACCTACTTTGCCGAGGGCACTCACCGAACCGCCCTTCGGAAGCCGAGCGAAGGGCTGTGCATTCGGAATCGGGCTATCGAAGATTTCCGCTTTCTCCGCGGCGCGGAGGGTCATCCGCTTGCTCTCTACCGAAAGACCGGGCTCAGTCACCGCGATGTGAAGTTTCTCAGTCGAAAACTCCTCGAGCATCCCATCGATGATCTCCATCTTTAGCGGGAAGCTATCCCCCTTGTAGGCCTTCTTCACTTCCAGCTGGAACTTCGCGGTCTTGGTCTCGCCGGGGGCGATTTCGCCCAGTTTGAAGCGACCCTTCTCGATGAAGATGTTCGGATCGGCCACATTCTTGATCGCCGCAATTGAATCAAGCGCCTTGCCCGTTCCCACGTTCTTCACATCGAGCAACAGGGAAACCCGTTCGCCGCGCTGAACCAGACCGTCTCCGTTGCACTGAGCGCAGTCGTCCATGATCTGCCAATCGAAAGCGAAAGAGGGGCGGGGCAGCTCGACGAAGTTCAGCTCGGAGACCAACGAGTCGGGAAGCTGACCCTGGTCATCGTAAAACTTCACTGTCACCTCGTCCCGGCGCGCGATCACTTCCTTGGGCAACTTAACCTGGGTGGTCCAGGCCTTCTTCTCACCGGGCTTCAGCGAGCCGAACGCAAACTCGCGGCGGTCCAGAAACAGGTTGTCCGATTCGGTCCAAGCGCGCAGGCGTTTGATCGGTTCCGTCCCGCGGTTCTCTACCGTGAGCTCCAGATCCACCGGTTCGCCAGCCACCAGCTTTCGCTCCGGTCCTGGCGAAAGGGTCATTGCCAGGTGAGGATTCTTGGGAGATGCACCTTGGGTCCAGTCCACTCCGAGTGCCTCAAGCGCGGCGCTGATCCGCCCTTCCTCTTGCTCGCGCTTTTCCGCTACGAAGACGCGAGCCGCCTTGAGCATCTTGTCCCGCTGGACGAACGGGGCCTTGATCACAAAATCGCGAGCGAACTGGACTTCGAAGTCCTCCTTGATTTCATCCTGAGACTCCGCGTCCAGTTGGTCATCCAGCTCGTGATCCAAACCCGGAGCCTCGATATCCAGCAGCGGGTTTTTGTCCTTCGGCTTGTTGGGCTTATCCGACTTGGAGAGCTTGGGTGCCTTTCCTTCCTCGACCAGCTGTTGCCGCGCGGATGCGTCCTTCTGTTTCGCGTCTTCCTTCAGGTATTTCAAAACCTCGGCCGGCTTTTCCCGATTGAGCACTTCCTCGCGCTTTTTGGCGACCGCCTCGGAGGTCGGGTTTCCGAAGTGGTGCTCGAGATCGGCTTCGCCAATCGAGCGGCGCGGAGCAAAGACGTCCAATCGGTCGCTGGTGACTCGGGTGGGGATCAGGGCGATGTCGGGAACCACTCCGACTTCCTGGATCGATACTTCACCCGGCGTCAGGTATTTGGCGATCGTCAGCTTGAGGGCGGTCTCGTCCATCTCATAGAGGACCTGCACCGAGCCCTTGCCGAAGGTCTGCCGGCCGACGATCACCGCCCGATTGAGGTTCTTCAGAGCGCCGGCGACGATCTCCGAGGCGGATGCCGACCCCGCGTTGACGAGGACGACCAGAGGATAGGTGTTGTCCCCTTCGTCAGGATGAGCGCGCTTTTCCTCCCGCAGCTTGTCCGAGTACCCGACGGTGGTGACGATCGTCCCTTGCGAAAGGAACAAATCGGAGACCTGGATCGCCTGCTCGAGCAAACCCCCAGGGTTGCCGCGAAGATCCAGTACCAGCCCCTTCATCCCGCCGGTTTTCTCCGCCTCCTTCGCCAACTGGGTGAGGGACACCTGCAAGTCGTGGGTGGTATTGCCCTGGAAATTCTTGAGGCGAATGTATCCGACGTTCTGGGAAAGAAGCTTGGATTGGATCGACTCGATGCTGATGATCGCTCGGGTCAGCGTCATCACTTGAGGTCGGTCCCAGCCCTTGCGCTCGACGGTGATCGTCACTTTGGAGTCATTCGGCCCGCGCAGCTTCGAAACCGCCTCGTTGAGGTCCATGTTGACGGTGGACTCTTCACCGATTTTCTTGATCTGGTCGTCCTTCTTGATCCCCGCGCGGGCGGCAGGAGTTTTAGGCAGCACCTTCACCACCGTGAGGTTGCTCTCCTTCATCTGAATCACGAAACCCAAGCCGCCGAACTCCCCCTTGGTGGTGAGCTTCATTTCCCGGTACATCTCGGGGCGCAGCAGGACCGAGTGGGGATCGAGCGTGGAGAGCATCCCGTTTACCGCCGCGTATTCAATGTCGCGGGTGTCATCCAAGGGACGCATGTTTTTGCTGATGAACTCGAAAACGTCTTTGATCGTGAAAGACATCTTCCACAGTGAATCGACGTGACTGATGTCGAAGTCCCTCGACTTCCCATTCACCTGGATTTTCAACCTGCCGCTTTCGGCGTTGCCATCGACGATCACATCGGGGACGCTCTTTTCGACGTATTCCAAAGCCGCGAGCATCATTTCCTTCGGCTTGACGCGCCGGGGATCGACGTAGTTGTCCTTCACGTAGAGGATGACCTTGGTGAAAATCCGCAAGCTGGTGAGATCGTGCGAAGGTCGATCTCCACCGCGCGAATCATCGGTGTAATTTTCGGGGCGGCTGGAAGAGCGCGCGATTGCCTCGCTCGAGGTCAGCGGCAGAGGGGCTCGATCGCTTCCCGCAATCGCCCAAGCGCCGAGGAGCAAGAGAAGAAGAGAGAGGCGGCGAAGGAATCGCGACATGAATTTACCTGCAGGTCAACTGGGGGTCGCCCGCTGTGAGAAGGAATCTTGACGTGGGTAGCACTTTTGCCGGCCAACCTTAATCATCGCACACCTTCTGTTCAAGGCGATCGGACGAGTTAAGCCCGCTTGAGATCAGCACATTTTGCCCCAAACGCCTGGTTGGAAGCGCGCTCAAACCCGGCTACTCATTCGCAGGCGGGGCGGGGGCGCAAGGTTACCGCTCGCTCGAAGTCCCCGGTAGAGCAGGGTGCCTCCTACACTTGCGAGCGGAATGAGAAACAAGTTCACCACCGGAATCCAGAGGATAACAAACACCGCAGCACCAAATCCAAGACACAGCCGAAAGCGATCCGCAATCACTCCTTGAACATCGCGAAACGGATAAAGATGCCGGGCCATCGGCGCATCGAGGTAGGCCCCCGCCAGCCATCCGGCGGTCCAGGCATTCGCAACCAGCGTCCAAAGCACACTGCCGATCACCGGAAGCAGGTGAAAGCTCAGCAAGACCAGCTGTCCAGCCAACAGAAATGTGATTCGGGCCAGCGTGTGGACGAAGGCCACCGCTGAGTTGCGGACAAACCCGATCGCCGAGAAAGCCGGGGCGTCGAAGTCCCCGCACGCTTCTTCAGCCGCTTCGGAAATCGGGTCCTGCAGGGGTGTGACCAGAAGCAGCGGAACGGTGTTGGCGCCGACCGCCAAGAGAACCACGAAGGTCAAAGACGCGACCAGGTAGTATCCGACCCGCCCATACCATCCCCTGGGCCTACCCATGAACAGATGGACAAAGTCGCCGGTGTGACGAAGCAGAAACAGCGCGATGGCGCCGAACGCGACGCATGAGAGCAAGGCAGCGAAGATCGAGAGCCAAAACAGCTTTTTGGAGCGGAAAATCACTCCGACCGACCAAAAGGGGAGAGAAAAGCCGTGGAAGAAATCGGCCCAATTCGACTCGAGGAGTAATTGGGGAACTGGCTCTCGGTCAGCCATCTGCCATGACGGTTGCAAATCCCGGCACCCTGGTCAACGCACGTTATACTAGTTGGCTCCCATGTCGCTGGATCGCGCGCAGCCGGATGCGCAGCCCCTGAGCTCGGTCGACGAGCTGGTCGGTTTTTTCAGGGCGGCGGAGCGGCCGATCGCCCGTCACTGGGTTGGTCTCGAGCACGAGAAATTCATCTACCCGAACGGTTCTACCGAGCCAGTTCCGTACGAAGGAGAGCGCGGCATTTCGGCGGTGCTCAAGGGGCTGCAGGCGTTTCGGTTTCAGCCGTTCCGTGAAAGCCCCAGTGGCCCGGTGATCGCGCTGACTCGCGGCAAATCGACCATTTCCCTCGAGCCGGGTGGCCAGTTTGAGCTTTCCGGCGCACCCGCCCCTACCGCTCGTGCAGTGCACCAGGAAAATGTCTCGCATCTCAAGGAGGTAAAGACGGTTTGCCGCGAGCTCGGTCTGCGCCTGGTAGCGCTCGGTTATCGACCGTTCGGCACGGTGTCTCAAATGCCGTGGATGCCCAAAACCCGATACCAGGCAATGCGGGAGACGCTTTCCAAGCGCGGGCCGCTCGCGCTGGACATGATGCTGATGACCGCCACCGGGCAGGTCTCTTTTGACTGGGCCGATGAAGCCGATTGCAGCCGAAAGGTGACCGCCGCCGCGCGACTTTCACCTCTGGTTGTGGCGCTCTATGCCAACAGCCCGATTGTACGAGGGCAAGATTCGGGGTTGATGTCCTACCGCAGCCACGTCTGGACCCAAGTCGATCCGGCGCGCTGCGGGTGTTTGCCTTCAATGATCGATGGCTCCTTCTCCTACCGCGCCTACGTGGAATGGGCGCTCGATGCGCCGCTGCTGTTTTTGCGCCGAGCCGGCCAGTACCTGCGACCGGAGCTGACTTTCCGTCGCCTCCTCAAGGAAGGATTCCAGGGAGAGCCGGCGTTGTATTCGGATTGGGTCGATCACCTTTCGACCTTGTTTCCCGAAGTGCGAATCAAGAGGGTACTGGAGATTCGAGGGGCGGATTGTGTCTCGTCAGAGCTCACCGGCGCCCTGGCCGCGCTCTTCCGGGGAATTCTTTATCAACCGTCCGCACTCAGCGAGGCCGAGCGACTGCTGCCACGTCTTTCGTACGCTGAGCACCTCGAGCTGCATCGGGAGGCGGGCCGCAATGGGCTCCGTGGAAGATTCAAGAACCAGGAGTTGGCCAAGCTCTGCCAGGAACTGGTTGGCATTGCTGAACGCGGACTCAAGCGGCTGGACGCGTCAGACTCTCCTTTGCTCCAGCCTCTCGCGGCGGTTGCGGCCGAGGGGCGATCTCCCGCCGAACGCGTGCTCGAAACCTGGAGGCGCGTGGGCAGTGGGCCCGAGCTGTTGGTTCCATTCGAGCTGTAGAAGGGCTTAGGCCTTAACCAGCTCGAAGAGCTTCTCCAGCGCTGCCGGGATACGGGACGGATCGGTGCCCCCAGCTTGTGCCATATCCGCTCGCCCTCCGCCTGAACCGCCGATTTCCTTCGCCATCTCCCGGACCAGCGCCGCCGCGTTGATTCCGCGCGCCACCAAATCGGGCGTGGCAGCGACCAGCAGCAGGGCTTTTCCATCGTTGCCGCCGCCGATTGCCACAATGCCGGACCGAAGCCGATCGCGGATTTGGTCGGCCAGGCTTCGGTAGACCTTGGGATCCGCTGGATCGACGCGGGTGGCCAACACCCGAATGCCGTTGATCTCCCTCGCTTGGTCGAGAAGGTCCTTTGACGAAACGGATGTAGATTGGGCCGCGGCTTGCTCTAGTTTCCGCTCCAAGTCCCTGATTCGCTTCTGGATGGCATCGATGCGCTTGACGAGCTCCTTGGGGGAGCTTTTGAGGAGCTCGGAAGCTTTGTGGACTTCGTGTTCGAGGTCTCGAACGTAGGCAAGCGCGCCCGAGCCGGTAAGGGCCACGATTCGGCGCACCCCGGAGGCGATCGACGAGTCCGAGACGATCTTGAACAGTCCAATATCCCCGGTACGACGAACGTGGGTACCTCCGCACAGCTCCACCGAATCGGGATGTACGCTCACCACGCGGACCTGCTCTCCATATTTCTCTCCAAAGAGAGCGACCGCGCCCGAGCGCTTCGCGTCGGCCAACGCCATCAATTCGGTTTTGGCTTCGGCGTTCTCGCGGATCCATTGATTGACCAAATCCTCCACCCGTTCCAATTCCTCCGACGTCGGCGCGGCGAAGTGCGAGTAGTCAAAGCGAAGGTAGTCTGGAGCGACCACCGATCCCGCCTGCTTGACGTGGTCCCCCAGCACCAGCTTCAGCGCCTTGTGCAGCAAATGGGTCGCCGAATGGTTGGCGCGAATCGCTTCACGGCGCTGCCCATCCACCGCGAGTTGGAAGACGTCCCCCACTTTGAGGCTGCCCCGCTTCACTTTTGCTTTGTGGCTAATCAGAGTCGGGACGGGCCGTTGAGTGTCGAGGATCTCGGCGACCGTTTTGCCCCCCGAACCGGTGGCCTGGCCGGTATCTCCCACCTGGCCGCCCGATTCTCCGTAGAACGGAGTCCGATCGAAGATCAATTCAACCGTCTGACCCGGGCCTGCTTCGAGCGCCTCCGAGGTGCCGTCGATGACGATCGCGCGCAGCGTCCCTTCGCCCTCGTGCCCTTGTCCCTCGTAGCCCAGAAATTCAGTCTCGCCCAGCCGCTCCGCCAGCTGATGATAGATGTTGCTGATCGCTTTCTCGCCCGAGCCGGCAAACTCACTTCGGGCGCGCTGTTCCCTCATCCGTTCCTCGTAGCCGGCCTGGTCGATGTCGTAACCCCGCTCGCGGGCAATCACCTGGGTAAGGTCCCACGGAAAGCCGTGCGTGTCGTGGAGGAAGAAAACCAGGTCTCCGCTGAGTACCTTTTGGCCTGAGCGCTGAAGACGATCCATCTCCTCGTCAATCAGTCGCAGCCCACGGTCGAGCGTACGCCGGAACGACTCCTCCTCGAAGCGAGTAACTTCCAGGACAAAGCTTCGATTCTCGCGAAGCTCCGGGTAAGCGTCGCCCATCAGCTGGATCACCGTCCCGACGGTTCTGGGCAAGAAGATCTGATTCAGGTTCAGTTTCGAGCCGTGCCGGATCGCTCGCCGCATGATTCGCCGAAGCACATATCCGCGTCCCTCGTTGGAGGGTTGAACTCCGTCCGAAATCAGGAAGGCCGTAGCCCGTGAGTGATCGGCGATCACCCGCATCGACGCATCGTCGGCTTCGCTTGCGCCGTATTTTCTTCCGCTGAGCTCGACCACCTGGTCGAGAATTGGTCGGAATAGGTCCGTGTCGTAGTTGGAGCGCTTGCCTTGAGCCACGGCCGCCATTCGTTCCAGGCCGGCGCCGGTGTCGATCGAGGGTTTCGGCAGCGGAACGAGCGGTGCGTCCCGTTCCTTCCGCTCAAACTGCATGAAGACGAGATTCCAGATCTCGAGCCACCGATCGCACTCGCAGGCGACGCCCCGGCATGGACGGCTGGCGGCTTCCTCGAGGCAGGGAAGATCGTCGCCCTGGTGGAAATGGATCTCCGAGCACGGGCCGCAGGGCCCGGTGTCTCCCATTGCCCAGAAGTTGTCGTCGTAACCGAGCTTGTAAATGCGCCCCGACGGAACGCCCTGAGCGAGCCACAGTTGGTAGGCCTCTTCGTCCCAGGGAATGCCCCGTTCGCCGTTGAAGACGGTGGTGGCCAGCCGATCCGGAGCGAGACCCAAGGTCTTGGTCACGAACTCCCAGGCATAGGCAATCGCCTCACGCTTGAAATAGTCGCCGAAAGAAAAATTGCCGAGCATTTCGAAAAACGTGTGATGCCGAGCGGTGAAGCCGACGTTGTCCAGGTCATTGTGTTTTCCCCCCGCCCGGACGCATTTCTGCGCGCTGGTGGCACGCCGATAGTCCCGTTTTTCGCGACCGGTGAAGACGTCCTTGAATTGGACCATCCCGGCGTTGGTAAAGAGCAAGGTTGGGTCGTTCTGAGGGACCAGCGACGACGAGGGAACCCGACGATGGCCTCGCTTCTCAAAGAAGGACAAGAATTCTTCACGGACCTGCGCCGACGACATCATTGCAGCTCTCTTATCGCATTGATCCCTGAGGCACCGATAATGCTAATCGTCCCGGCCCTGAGGCGCAGGGGGTGGAAAGAATTGGCTCAATGGCAGTAGGGTAGGGCGCCTCGCGATGGCGCTGGCTCCTTCCATCACCGTGTACACCGATCGCTCACAGATGCCGGAGCGCTTTCGGGATACGCTCGAGCAGATGATGAAGAGCCAGGCTTACCGCGAGCTGGCCGCAGCCCGGATGTTCGGCCATGGGTTGCAATTCGTTGAGGAAGCCAAGTGGCTCAAATTCATGGTTTGGCACATCGGAGAGGAGACCGAGCACTTCTTGGCGGTGGCTCGGATGTACGAGAAATTCACTGGCGATCCCGTCGATTCTTGGGTGCACCAGCGCCTGCGCGACAAGCCAGTCCCGTTCGCGGGCTCGTGGTTCGAATTGGCAATGGCTCAGTTTCTGTACGACCGAGGCGGCTTTTGGCAGTTGCAGGAGTACGAAGAGTGCGCCTTCCCTCCCTATCGCGAGGTGATCGGCAAGATCATTTCCGAGGAGCGCGGCCATCAGGGCTTGGGTGAACGGATCGTCGTCGAGCTGTGCCAAAGCGGGCGCTACGAGGAGCTCAAGCAGCCTTTGTTCGAGCGCTGGTTACGCCTTGGCCTGCTGTCATTCGGACGCCCTCAGAATGAAGGCAATCGGTACGCAATCTCGGTGGGCCTCAAGAAGCGGGACTCGGGCGAGGTGATGCAGGATTTCATCAACGACATCAAAGGTGCGGTGCGCTCGAGTGGCCTTCGTTTTCCTGCGCCCGAGAGCCTCCAGATGGAGCTTCCCGACCGGCTGAATTGGTCCCCATCCTAGGCGGAAGCGCCGGCTCACTGCGCCTGTCGATCAAGCCACTCCGTCAGGTCGACCTTCCAGCCCGTCCGTTCCCGAACCATCGTGATGTTCCGAGCGAAGCTTCCGGCGGCAGCGCGCACGGTCGCCGTCCCTCCATCCTGGCTCAGGAGCTTCACCTCGGTCAGAGGCGGCGCCTTGCCCACGCCGCCGAACACCCAGGTCGCGGGATCGCCCTTCACCACTCCGCCGGACGCAGCAGAGACTGCCTGCGTGCGTTGCTCTATCGCTTGCCGCGTTTCGGCCGACAGGTATCCATAAGCGGTTTTGAGGTCGCCCTTCCTGAGCCCCTCGGCAAACGAGTTGTACGCAGTCACCGGACTCTCTTCTTGGCTTGGCCTACAATCCGTTGCGCCAGCCAGACAAAACCCCGCGAGCCAAGCGAAAACCAGATTCCCCTCGGGTTTAGGCATGGTGCTGACGCACCGAATTTTTCCCGGCCGCCTTGGCGGCGTAGAGGCATTGATCCGCGGCCCGAAGCAATGCCTCCGCTGAATCGAGCCTCGCGTCCGGGTAGGTCGCTACACCCACCGAGACGGTGCAGGCCACCAAAGCGCTGGTGCCGTTGGGCATTGATTGCTCGAACTGCAGCGACGCGATCCCATCGCGAACGCGCTCGCTGACCAACAGCGCCTGCTGGGGACCTGTCTCAGGAAGCAGGGCAATGAACTCCTCCCCGCCGTAGCGGGCGATCAGGTCCACGTCCCTCAAGCTTTCCCGGGCCACCCACGCCACCTTCCGCAGCACAAGGTCGCCGAACGCATGCCCGTATTGGTCGTTAAGGCGCTTGAAGAAGTCGATGTCCACCATCATGCAGGAAAGCGGCGTGCGATAGCGCGATGAGCGGGCAAACTCGCGGCTCAAGCGCTCTTCGAAGTAGCGCCGGTTGAAAAGGCCGGTGAGTGCATCCGTGCGCGAAAGCGCGAGAAGCTCTTCGCGCTTCTTGTCAAGCTCCTTGTTGGCTCGATCGAGCTCGCGATTCTTTTCCAGCAGGGCGTCCTGCAGCACTTTCAGCCGGAGCATGGATTTGACCCGGGCGGACAGCTCCAGCATGTCGAAAGGCTTCACCAGAAAATCATCCGCCCCCAGCTCCAACCCTTTGATCTTTGCCGTCTGCTGCCGAGCGGTCATCAGGATCACCGGAATGAAGCCGAATCCTTGGGCCTGATTCGCTTTGATGATCCGGCAGACTTCCACGCCGCTCAATCCGGGCATCTCCACGTCCATCAGAATCAGATCTGGGTGCTGCTCGCGCACCGCCACCAGGGCCGCGTGGCCATCGCCGGCTTCGGCGAATTCATAGCCGTGGTGCGCCAGACCGCGCTCAACCGTGAGAACCTGCGCATGATCGTCGTCGACAATCAGCACCCGTCGCCCCCAAATCCGGCTTGCGAGGGCATCGCTGTTTTCGCGTTCTCGAATCCCCTCAGCCATTGTCTCTGGCATCGACCCGACCTTTCTCCCCCGCTGGGCCAACTCCAGCGGACCGTAGCAACGCCCCCTACATATCGCGTTTGGGCTCAGACCTCAGCAAACCCGCCCGGTTGGTCCGGAGGGCAAAGCGGCGCGGGGTCCAAAATCTGCTAAAAACGAGCCTTCGGGATGATTCAGCTGTTCCATGTTTCCAGAGTGTTCCCTGGCGATTACGCCGCCCTTTCGGACGTGAGCCTCGCGGTAAAACGGGGGGAATTCGTCTTCCTGACCGGACCGTCCGGCGCGGGTAAAACCACCCTGCTCAACCTCATCTTTTGCGAGGACCAACCGACCCACGGCCAAATTCTGGTGGACGGGTGCAACGTCGCTCAGTTGCGACGTTCTGCAGTGCCGGCCCTGCGTCGGAAAATCGGGGTCGTTTTCCAGGACTTTAAGCTGTTGCCACGGTCTACGGTGGCGGAGAACGTCGCGCTCACGCTTCAGGTGGTCGGAATCAAAGGGCAGGAGCGCGATCGGCGCGTCCGGCGGATGCTCGCGCAGGTCGGCTTGGAGCATCGGGCGTCGGCCTTGCCTCCGCAACTGTCGGGCGGCGAACAGCAGCGGGCGGTGATCGCCCGCGCGCTGATCCATGACCCGCTCGTCCTGCTCGGCGACGAGCCGACCGGGAATCTGGATCCGGTGTTGACGATCCAGATCATGGATCTGCTGTGCGCGGCTAATGCGCGTGGGGTGACGGTCCTGGTGGCGACGCATGATCCTGCTCTGCTGGGCCGCTATCGCAAGCGCACGCTTCAACTCGACCGGGGGTGTCTGGTCCTGGACAGCGAAGGGACGTCGGCGAATCGGCGGGCGGCCCAAGCGTGACGATGATTGCGAACGGCGCTTACTTTTGCCGCTCCGCGCTGGACGGTCTTCGGCGAGCCCCGTTGCTCCATCTGCTCTCGGTGACTGCGATCGCCTTTGCGCTGCTACTGGGCGGGATGTCGCGACTGGCAACCCGGTGGCTGGACTCCCTGCTGATCGCGAGCAGAAATCAATTGGAGCTCACGATCTATCTAGAGCCCACCGTGAGTGAGCAGCAAGCGGGCCGAATCGCCGAGCAACTCGCTGAGCTCGGGGCGCCCGCGCGAGTCATTTCCGCCGAAGCCGCTCTGCGTCGTCTGCGCCTCGAGCTAGGAGATCTCGGAAAGGTGTTGGACGACTTGCCGCGGAACCCTCTTCCGGTCACCATCGAGTTGGATCTGCCCGCATCGATGCGGGCCTCAGCTCAGCTTTCACCGTTGCTCGCTCGTGCAAAGGCGATTCCGGGCATTGCCGACGTGGATGATGGCGGTCAGGCCACCGCGCAGCTGGTCGGAGTTGCCAGAGCGCTGCGATTTGGCGCAGCGGCGGTCTTCGCGATCGCCGCGCTCGCAACCGTGTTGATCGTCGCGGCGACGCTTCAACTGACCATCTATGCGCGCAGAGAAGAAATCGAAATTCAGAAGCTGGTAGGCGCGACCAATGCCTTCGTGCGCGCTCCCTTTCTGATCGAAGGTTTGATTCAGGGGCTGGCGGGTGCGCTCGCGGCCGCCGCCGGGTTGGCGGCGATTGCGCGGCTGCTTGGACCCAGATTGAACCCATTGATTTCTTTCGTCGCGGACCGCGTGCCGGTGAGTACACCGCGACCCCTGGCCCTGCTCTTGGAGCTGACCATCGCAGGAGGTCTGTTGGGCGTGCTGGGCAGCTTGGCGGCAGTGCATCGATTCTCGCGGTCATGAACCCGATTTGCCCAGCGGCAACGCTCGGAGGCATTGCCCTTTTGCTGCTCGGCGCAAGCGCCGGCTCCAATCAATTGAAGGAGTCTGCCCAGCGGCGCTTCGGGGACGTTCAGCAGCGCCTTGCAGCGGAGAAAATGTTGCTCGAGGCGCTTCGAGAGCAGAAGGTCGGGGCCCTCGAGGCGCTCGACTTCCTTGAGGAGCGAGCGGTCCAATCGACTTCGCAAGCGGAGCGCTTGGCGCGGGCGCTCAATTCGTTACAAGGGCGGATCCAGCTCGGGAAAGCCGAGGAGCAGAAGGCGCGCGATGCGGTGGATGCACAACTCACCCAACTCGAGCCCAAGCTAGTTCTTCTCTATCGGCTTTTGCGCCATCGCCCGGTGGAGTTGGTGACTTCGGTTCGAGATTCGAATTCGGTTCTGTGGAGGTCCCGACACGTTGCCGCGATCGTCGACCGCGACCTGGCACTTCTGGCCGACGTGCGCAGGGCCGTAGCTTACCAGCGAGTCAACGCCAGCCATCGGGTCGCCCTCGGCGACGTCTTCGAATGGGCGCGGGAGATTGCCGCACGCGAGAGCAATGAAGCGGCACTTCGGCGCGCTTCCTGGTCGCAATGGTTGGCGTCGCTCGAGGCCAACGAGCGACGGTCGAGCCGATTCGTCCTGGAGCTAGAGCAGGCTGAGCTGCAGCTGGCCAAGCTCATCCGGCAGCTTTCCGGTCCCGGCGGGGCCTCCGGGTTCGAAGGACTCAAGGGCCGCCTGCCCTATCCAACCGACGGAATCATCGAAGTGGGTTTTGGTCGGGTGGTGAACCCGAAATTCAACACTGTCACTGTTCAAAAGGGCGTGGACATTCACGCTGCGAAGGGCGCCACAGTCCGGGCCGTTGCGGACGGGAGGGTCGTGCATGCGGCGTGGTTGCGGGGCTATGGAAATTTGCTGATTGTTGACCACGGTGACCGTTATCACAGCCTGATGGCACACCTGGACTCGTTTAGCCGTACTGTCGGCGAAGTCGTCCATCGGGGGGACGAGCTCGGGAAGGTCGGCGATAGCGGCTCAGTTAAGGGGCCTTACCTGTATTTTGAGATTCGCAAGGCGGGCGAGGCCCTGGATCCGGCAGTTTGGCTGCGTGAAATGGAACGATGAGACTTCGGAGCGGCCCAGGAGGAACAATCCGCAATTCCTCAAAGACGAGGATCGGTGGGGTGGGGTGGGCGAAACGCCTTCAGTCTCGTAGAATCGACTACCCTTTGTCCTGAGGTCTCTACTTTGGATTGTCGCCGCTCTGCTCCATCCCTGATCCTCTTCATTGCCCTCACTTTTTCCGCTCCTGCCTGGTCTGGCCCGGCGATTCGGAGCGAAGAAACGTATCGGCAGCTCGAGCTGTTCGCGCGAGTCCTTTCCTACGTCCAGAACAACTACGTGGAACCGGTCAACGACCGGCAACTGATTTACGGCGCGATCAAAGGGTTGCTGGACACCTTGGATCCCCACACGGTTTTCATGCCTCCCGAGGCCTTCCGGGAAATGAAGATCGACACCTCCGGAGAGTTTGGCGGAGTGGGAATCGAGATTGCGAAGAAGGACCAGGTGATGACCGTGGTGTCTCCGATCGACGAGACGCCCGCGGCTCGGGCGGGAATCCGGACGGGAGATCAAATCCTCAAGATTGATGGCGAGAGCACCGCCGAGATGGACGTCACCTTGGCCATTCAACGAATGCGGGGCCCGGCGGGCCGAAAGGTGGTCCTCACGATCATGCGTGAGGGATTCACGATGCCGAGAGACCTGACGCTGATCCGGGATCGGATCCGGATCGTCGCCGTTGAAGGGTTTTTGTACGGTGGAATTGGGCACGTGAAAATCAAGAATTTTCAGGAGCGCACGGACACTTCTCTCCGCAAGGAGCTCGATCGCCTGCGGTCGCTCAACGGCGGAAAGGAGCTCAGAGGTTTGGTGTTGGACCTCCGAAACAATCCCGGCGGTCTGCTCGATCAAGCGGTGGCGGTCAGCGATCGCTTTTTGCCTGGAAACCTGGTGATCGTCAGCACCCGTGGTCGCGATGGCCACAATACCTCCGAGGAGAAGAGTCGCGACTGGGACACCGAAAGCCCCTATCCGATGGTGGTTCTGGTGAATTCCGGTAGTGCGTCGGCCGCGGAGATTGTGGCCGGAGCCCTTCAGGATCACGGCCGCGCGGTGATCATGGGAACGCCGACTTTTGGGAAAGGGTCGGTGCAAACGATCATCGAGCTCGAAGATGGCTCGGGCCTGAAACTGACGATCGCTCGCTATTACACGCCCAAGGGACGATCGATTCAGGAGAAGGGAATCATTCCGGACTTCGTCGTGGGGGAGCAACCGGGCACGCTGTTCGCGGGCAAGGAACAACCTCGCGAAAGGGATTTGCGGCAGCACTTCAAAAGCGATGATCAATCTCCCGACCCGTCCGCCCCCCCTCTGACCACCAATCTCCCACCGCATCTCAAGGAGTGGGATGCGACCGCCAAGATTGCGGACTACCAGCTGAAAATAGCGTTGAACTACCTGAACTCCAGCGCGCCTCGTGAATTCAAGACTGTTTCCCAAACGCGGGCAGTTGAAGCCAGGCACTGAGTCTGGACGCGTGCAAAGAGCCGCATCGCGGCTGGCAACCCACGTCGTAGCGTCCATCACTGCGCGGGCGTGACTAGATTTCCAGGGCTTTTTTCAGTCCTGCAACCTGGCATCGCAACTGCTTTGAGTCGCCTCGCACTCGCTCGAGGTGATTCTTATGCGTCAGCGTATCGGTGTGCTTGTGGGCGGTTGGGGGGAGGAGCGCGAAATCTCCTTCAAGACCGGGTCGGCGGTACTGTCAGCGCTTGAGGAACTCGGCCATCCCGCGGTACGCGTCGAAGCCAGCCCGACATTGCCGGAAGAGCTTGCTCGCAACCGGGTGGAGGTCGCATTCGTGGCGCTCCACGGAAGAATGGGCGAGGACGGGCGAGTTCAAGGTTTGCTGGAAGTCTTGGGTGTCCCGTACACGGGTTCAGGAGTCTTGGCCTCGGCTCTGGCAATGAACAAGCCATTCGCGAAGAAGCTGTTTCGGCTTCATAACCTGCAGACTCCGCCCGGCTATACAGTTCAACCCAACGACCTCCCCAGCCTTGTCGAGAGGCACGGAGATTTGGGTTTCCCTTGCGTGGTTAAGCCTTCATCCGGAGGCTCGTCCGTCGGCGCCAGCCGGGTGTGCGAGGCGAAGGAGTTGGCTCCCGCAGTAGGCTTGGCCTGTCGCTACGGCGGAGAAGCGCTCGTCGAGAGGCACATTCGCGGCAAGGAAGTGACGGTTGCGGTGTTGGACGGCGCCGTCGTGGGTAGCTGCGAGATGGTCCACCGCGCGTCGATCTTCGATTTCAAGCGCAAATACACGGGCGGGACGCAGTACTTTCTTCCTCCTCGCCTTTCCCAGCAGCGATTGGGAAACATCGAGGCGATGGCCGCAGTCGCGTATCGCGCCCTCGGGTGTCGAGGTTACGCGCGGATCGACTTCATTGGCGGCGAGCGGGAGAACGATCACATCCTGGAGGTCAACAGCCTCCCGGGGCTCACCCACACCAGCTTGTTCCCGAAGATTGCGGCGAAGGCGGGGCTTTCCTTTCCGCAACTGGTAGAGCGCATTTTGGGCCTGGCGCGGTTGGACAGCGCGGCGGAACTGCCGGATGTCCTTTCGCCCGACCGTCCCCGCGTTCTCGCTGCGAGCTAAATCGCGAACGGCTGCCCCGTACGACAGGCCATGGCGGCTACCGAGCGACGACTTAGATTCGGTAGCTAAGCCTCTGTAATCGTTTGACACGTGGTAAGCGGATACCTATTGTGCCGCGCGCCAAAGGTCTCTGCTCGACCAAAATCCTCGAAATTTTGGGGGCCTAGGGACGATCGATAAGTGAGGAGCACAGTAGAGCCGGTTCCTTGCACGCTCGCTTAGGAGGTGTAGGACTGCTGCACCGGTTAGAGACAGTGGAAAAACCTGCGCGGCTGGGAGGGGCCAGTATTTCCAGATGACCACCGTCGAAATCGTTTTTCTTGGGATCTACTTCGCGGTCCTGTGCATCCTTGCGGTCTACGGATCACATAGGTACCGGATGGCTTTTCTTTATTACCGGCACAAGTTCAAGCTGCCGACGCCCTCGGGGGTCCTGAAGGAGCTCCCCAAGGTGACGATCCAGCTGCCGATCTACAACGAGATGTATGTGGTCGAGCGGCTGATCGACTCGGTTTGCCACATCGATTACCCGCGGGAGCTGCTCCAGATACAGGTCTTGGACGATTCGACCGATGAAACCAGCGCGATTGCGCGAGCTTGCGTGGAGCGGAACCGGCAGCAAGGACACCAGGTCGTGTACCTGCACCGCGAGGGTCGAGAGGGCTTCAAGGCCGGCGCGCTGGCATACGGGCTTCAATTTGCTGAGGGAGAGCTCATTGGGGTGTTCGACGCGGATTTTGTTCCCAGCACCGACTTCCTTCGGCGGACGGTGCCCTTTTTCGCAGATGAGAAGACCGGAATGGTGCAAGTCCGCTGGGGTCACCTGAACCGCGAGTTTTCGATCCTCACCCAAGCCCAGTCCATCTTCCTCGATGGTCACTTCATCATCGAGCATACGGCTCGCAACCGTTCGGGCTGCTTCTTCAATTTCAATGGCACTGCGGGGATATGGCGCCGCGCCACGATCCTCGACGCGGGAGGCTGGCAGCACGACACCCTGACCGAGGACCTTGATCTCTCCTACCGAGCGCAGTTGCGGGGCTGGAACTTCATCTTTCTTCCCGAAGTCATTTCACCTGCCGAAGTGCCGGTGGACATGAATGCGTTCAAGAGCCAGCAACACCGCTGGGCCAAGGGGTCGATTCAAACGGCCAAGAAGCTGCTCCCCATCATCCTGCGCAGCAATCTGCCATTTGCGGTCAAGCGCGAAGCTTTCTTCCACCTCACCAACAACATGGCTTATCTGCTGATGGTGCTGTTGTCGGTGCTGATGCCGATCTCGATGGTGGTGCGGTTTCAGCACGGTTTGTACGAGACGCTTTTCTTGGACCTACCCTTTTGCATGACCGCGACGGCTTCGGTCTGTTTTTTCTACGTCGCGTGCCAGCGTGAACAGGGGCTGACCTGGTGGACGCGGCTTAAGTACTTGCCGTTTCTGATGAGCATTGGGATTGGGTTGGCAATCAACAATGCAAAAGCGGTCGCCGAAGCCTTGCTCAACCAACAGTCTGGGTTCACGCGCACGCCCAAAACGGGGGTTGAAGGCAAAGGGCTAAAAGTTCAGGTCAAGAAGAGCTACCGGGGACGAAAAAACCTTTTACCCGCGATCGAGCTCCTCTTCGGCCTGTACTTCACGGGTGCGCTTTGGTTCGCGATCGACGCCGGCATCTATACGTCCATTCCATTCCTCGTCCTGTTTCAAGTCGGCTTTCTCTACGTCGGGCTGATGAGCCTGGTCCACGGTCACCGTGGCAGCGGCACCAAGCTACCGCTCCACCTCACCGCCCGACCAGGCCAGGCCCAACCCGTCGCTTAGTCGTCCGGATCACCCAGCATCCGGGGATCCGCGAGAACCAGCGGGACTCATCCGAACGAGTCGCTGCTCGCGCATCGAGGAAGGGGTTCCTCCCTGGGGAGAGCGACATGCCTCGTCCAGAAAAATTTCTCCCACCGAACGGAGCCCAATCTCGTCACGGTCGCAGCTGAAGATCTCGGTGAGAAAATCGGCCGGGCAAGTTTGCCCCGAAGACAGCGTCCCCGTCGCATGGGTGTGGCCGAGGAAGCCCTTCGCCGTCCGCGACAAACGGATTTGAATCGGGGTTCCGCCATCGGTTGCCGAACGCCCCACATCGCCAGATGCCTTCTCGACCGAGATCGAAAGCGTCGTCCCATCGTCCGCCGCCAGATAGCGGTACCCGGCGTTTCCACCATGGACGTATTCTCCGGACAAGTTGCTCAAGCAGCCTGGCGGGACCCGAACTTCCGCGCTCGGCGAAGGCGGTGACCGCGTGGGGGAGCGGGGTCTCGGACAACCGGACAGCAGCGCGCATACCACGAGTCCAACGGCAAAAGTTTTCGGATGCCTATTCAAACAGAGCGGTGATGAATTCGTGCGGTTGGAACGGGCGAAGATCGGTGACCTTCTCGCCGATGCCGATCCAGGTGACCGGAAGTTTGAGCTCATCGCAAATTCCAATGATCACGCCCCCCTTGGCAGTGCCGTCCAGCTTCGTCAATGCGATTCCAGTGACGCCTAC